>NZ_RQZG01000013.1 GCF_003859805.1 Arachnia propionica | reverse complement strand
CCGGACAGCGTGCCGGATCATCGCAGGACTGCGACAACTCCTTGCAGCACCCATGACGACAGGCCGCCCCGTGTCCACGGGGCGGCCTGTCCGGGTCTGCTTCGGTTCGGTCATGGGGAGGGCGCCGACCACACGACGAGGGGACCATCTGATCCGACACGTCTCACCCATCCCGGGGCAGACCCAGCGTGGGGGTCAGCCGATGTTGTTCGCCTTGCCGCTGTTCTTCAGCTCACCGGTCCTGGTACCGACCCTGACGAAGTTCTCACTGCCGGAGACGATGAGGTCGCCGGCCTGCCCGAGGCCGACGTTGTTGTCATCGGCCTCGATGGTGACGGTGCCCGCTTCCTGTCCTCGGATGAAGCCCTCCGTGCCGGTGATGTTCAGTGTTCCGGCCTTCTCGAAACCAAGGTTGACGTTGTTGCCGCTCACCGTGATGGAGGGGCAGTCCCCGGTCAGCCTGACGAAGGCCCCGTCCTCGGAGATCACCACGGGCTCGTTGCAGCTCGAACCACCTGCTGCGGTGGTCTCACCACCGTCGGCAGGGGTGTCGACGGTGACCTTCTGGCCGTTCGCGTCGACCTCCACACCGGGGGCCGTCACCTTGCCGTTCTTCGCATCGACCTCCACCCCCGGCGCGGAGACCTTCCCGTTGTCGACATCGATCTCGACCCCCGGCACCTTGATGGTGGTCCCCTCGTTTGAGGCCTCCCCTGTCGGCGACGGGCTCTCGACAACCGGCGCCTGGCTGTTCAGCTCCTCCGGCGCAGGGGCATCCGCCGGCTTGGCGTCCACGCTGGCGGAACACCCGGTGACCAGCAGCACGGCAGCGGCGGCGGCAGCGATCCCGGTGCGGAGGGTGAGGGTCTTCATGGCGTTTCCTTTCGTTCCTCGGTGACACCAGAGTGCCGCCCGGCTGCGGCCCGGGACCGGATCGTCGCAGGACTGCGACAACCCCCTGCGACGGTGACCACGGTCGAGCACTCTACGCTGGCAGGGTGCGCAGCATCCGACGAATCCTCCTCACCACCCGCGAACTGTGGCCCGTGTTCGCAGGCATCACCCTGGGGGCCATCACCATCACGGGCACCACCCTGCTCGTACCGTTCATCATCGCCCGTGCCATCGACGTCGTGGTCGCCATGGTGCAGGGCACCGGCGGATCGACGACGGAGCTGGTGTGGCTGGCGGTGTGGATCCTCGTGGTGAGCCTCGCCAACTCGGTGCTGACCAATGTCACCGGCTACTGGGGTGACCTCTCGGCGGCCCGGCTGCGGGTGATCCTGTCGCAGCGCTACTACGAGAAGCTGCTTCGGCTGCCCCTCAGCTACTACGACAACGAGCTGACCGGCACCATCATCTCTCGTCTCAACCGCTCCATCACCGCGGTGACGGACTTCCTCAAGACCTTCGCAGGTGCCTTCTTCCCGCTGGTGCTGACCGTCGCCTCCGTGCTGGTCATCACCGGCCTCCACTCGCCGTGGCTGGCCCTGCTGCTGGTGGTGATCTATCCGCTGTTCGTGTGGTTGACCACCCTCACGTCGAAGCGATGGCAGGTGTGGGAGCACCAGAAGAACGAGGCCTACGACATCGCGGGGGGCCGGTTCGCCGAGGTGGTGGGGCAGGCCCGTGTGGTGAAGTCATTCCTGGCGGAGCGTCACGAGCTGGAGCGGTTCGGCACGCTCTACCGGAGCACCGTCGACACGACGACGGCACAGTCGAGGTTCTGGCACCTGATGGACACCGCCCGGCGGGGATCCCTGGACCTGGTGTTCTTCGTCATCTACGTCATCATCTTCGTGCAGACCGCACAGGGCGTGTTCACCGTCGGGGCGATGGTGCTGCTCATCCAGCTGGTGGCGATGGCCCGGGAACCGGTGGCGTCGATGAGTTGGCTGGTGGACACCAGTCAACGTGCCATCGCGGGCAGTCGCGAGTACTTCACGGTCATGGATGAGCCGGAGGAGCCGCTCGGGGACCTGGAGATCGACCAGGTGCCGTGGCGCGACGACGTCCCTGCCATCGAGTTCTCCGACGTGAGCTTCGCCTACAGCGACGATGCGGACCCGGTGCTGCGTGGCATCAGTCTCAGCATCGCCCACGGCGAACGGGTCGCCTTCGTCGGGGAATCCGGTGGCGGCAAGACCACCCTGGTCAACCTCATCATGAGGCTCTATCCCGTCACCTCGGGCAGGCTCCGGGTGGAGGGGATCCCGGTCAACTCGGTGCCTCCCCGGCAACTGAGGGCACGGATCGGGACGGTGTTCCAGGACGCGTCGCTGTTCAGTGGCACGATCCGCGACAACATGGCCTACGGCACCACCGCCACCGATGAGCAGCTGATGGCCGCGGCCCGTCGCGCGAACGCCGCAGGCTTCATCGCGAAACTGCCGAAGGGTCTGGACACGGAGATCGGTGAACGCGGGGTGAAGCTCTCCGGGGGCCAGAAGCAGCGGATCTCCGTGGCCCGGGCGCTGCTCAAGGATGCCCCCATCCTCATCCTCGACGAGGCGACGAGTTCGCTGGACTCCAAGGCCGAGCGTGCCGTCCAGGCGGGGCTGGAGGAGTTGATGGTGGGACGTACCACCCTGATCATCGCCCACCGGTTGTCCACCATCTCGTCGGTGGACCGGATCGTGACGCTGCGTGACGGCCGGATCGACGAGGTGGGCACCCCGGCCGAGCTGGCCACCTCCGGTGGTATCTACTCGGAGCTGCTGGCCCTGCAGGGCTCCACCAGCAAGGCGGACCGGGCGAAGCTCGCCCGCTACGACATCATCCGGTGAGGTCGGGACTCACTGCGCCCGCCGGGCCCCGGTGATGGCCGCGATCACGTCGTCGACGCTGCTCTCCGGACCGAAGGAGCCGTTGTTGCGTCCGTGCCGCAACACCTCGATGCGGTCGGCGACGGCGCGGACATCCGCCAGGTTGTGGGAGATGAGGATCACACCGAGCCCCAGCTCACGCAGGTCCTCGATGTGGCCCAGCACCTCGGCGGTCTGGGCCACCGACAGCGAGGACGTCGGCTCATCCAGCACCACCAGACGCGGCTCGGTGACGAGGGTCCGGGCGATGGCGACACTTTGTCGTTGCCCTGCCGACAGGGTCCTCAGCGGCACGTGCAGGTCAGGGATCCGGCTGCCGAGTCGGCCCAGGTGACGCCGGGCCTCGGCCTCCATGCCCGCCTCGTCCAGCAGCCCGCCCGTGGTCCGCTCCTGTCCGAGGAAGACGCCTGAGACCACGTCCAGGTTCTCCGGCAGCGCATTGGCCTGGAACACACTCGCGATGCGCAGCGCGAAGGCGGCCTGGGCGTTGGGGATCACCACGGGCGAGCCGTCGATGAGGAGTTGCCCCGCATCCGGCTGCAGGATGCCTGCGATCACCCGAGCCAGCGTCGACTTCCCCGCCGCGTTGTCCCCGACGAGTGCCACCACCTCTCCGGGATGGACGACGAGGTCCACCTCTTGAAGCGCCTCCACCCCGCCGAACGACTTCGACAGGGAACGGATCTCCAACAGAGGTGCTGTCATCACGATCCTCCTTCGAGGGTTGTCCCCAACGGGTCGATGCCGTCATGGGCCAGGGCCAACGCGCCTCTCGCCTCAGGGTCGTCGCAGGACACCGGGACGACCTCGAGCCCTGCGGCCAGGATGGGGCGCGCGGCCAGGGCGTCACGGATGGGTGGCAGCAACACCTCGGCCGCCACAGCCAGCTCCCCGGCCACCACCACACGTTGCAGCCCGAGCAGGCAGGCTGCATCGGCGACCACGGATCCGATGGCCGCTCCGGCATCCGCCAGGACCTGACGACACCCCGGGTCCCCCTTCCCCGCGGCGGCGACGATGCCCCTGGGGGTCATCGGACCATGGCTGACGCGGAGGTCCTCCGCCAGGGCCTCACTGGAGACGACGGTGTTGAGACAGCCCCTGGCCCCGCACCAGCAGATCCGCCCGGCGTGATCGACCCTCAGGTGCCCGAGTGATCCGGCGACGCCGGAGCCACGATGGATCCGACCGTCGATCAGGATGCAGCCGTCGACGACATGACCGGCCCGCACCACCAGGCTCGTCCCGACTCCACGCAGCGTGCCGAACCGGTGCTCGGCGACGGCGACGGCCTCGGCCTCGGTGAGGAGGCCCACCGGTTGCGCGAGACGTCGCTCCAGGGTGCCCGCGACATCGGCCCCGTCCCAGCCGGGCAGCCCGGCCCGTCCGGCACCCACAGGGGTGGCGGGCAGGGCCACCTGCACCCCGCCGAGATCGCTCGGGTCGGCCCCGACCCGCTCCACCAGTTCCGGGATCAGCAACGCGATCCGGTCCAACGTGGTGTCATGACGATGGTCGGTGGGCAGCGGGAGGTGCTGCCGGTCACTGACCTGCTGGGAGGCGTCGGCGATGAGCACCGTCGCGGCACGGCGCCCGATGTGGACTCCCGCAGCGAGTTTCGAGGAGCGCACGAGGGAGACCGCCTGGGCGCGACGGCCCGACCGGGTGGTGGTGGAGGTCTCGACGACCCCGGTCACCAGGAGCTGCCGCACGATGTTGGAGACCGTGGCCGGGGACAGGCCGGTTGCGGCGGCGAGCTCCACCTGGGTGATGCGGCCGTACAGCTTCACGGCTTCAACGATGCGTTGGCTGTTCGCCTCCCGCAGCGACGCCTGGGAGCCAGGTGCAGCCGCGCCATCAGACATGCGTTCGAGGCTACCACTGTTGAGGGACGCGGCATCCTGACCTGATGCCACCGCCCCTCAACCTTGCCTTTCCTTCCAGAAGTCAACTCTTCAACAGAATTCTGCAATCAATCCTCCTCAACATTGACTGACAAGGTATTTTACAGCTGATCCCGCCATCTCTCGCGCCACGCCCTGCATGCGGATTGATCACGACTTGATAACTCTTGGATTTAAGTCTTGACGCCAAGCTGGGCTGCTCCTAGGGTTCCAGGCAAGAGTTCGGCGTGGGTGCCGGACCCGTGACAGTCAAAGGAGACCAGGCATGAACCACGGTCCCGTCCTGCTCGAGATGCTCGACATCACCAAGGAGTTCCCGGGTGTGAGGGCTCTCGACGGCGTGACGATGCAGGTGCACAAGGGGTCGATCCACGCCATCTGCGGCGAGAACGGTGCCGGGAAGTCAACCCTGATGAAGGTCCTCTCCGGAGTCCATCCGCACGGCACCTACGACGGTGAGATCCTCCTCGACGGCCAACCGATGCGCTTCAGCGGCATCCGGTCCTCCGAGGACCAGGGCATCGTCATCATCCACCAGGAGCTCGCCCTGGTGCCGGAGTTGTCCATCACCGAGAACATCTTCCTCGGATCCGAGATCACCCGACGCGGACTGATCGACTGGGACGAGGCCCGCCACCGCACCATCGACCTGCTGGCCCGGGTCGGCCTCGACCTCGACCCCGACACCCCGATCAAGACCCTGGGGGTCGGGCAGCAGCAGCTCGTCGAGATCGCCAAGGCCCTGTCCAAGGACGTCCGCCTGCTCATCCTCGACGAGCCCACCTCCGCCCTCAACGAGGACGACTCCGCCAATCTGCTCGACCTGATGCGCGGCCTGAAGGGCAAGGGGATCACCCAGATCATGATCTCCCACAAGCTGAACGAGATCGCCGCCGTCTCCGACGCCGTCACCGTCATCCGTGACGGACGCACCGTCGAGACCTACGAGGTGACGGCGGGCGAGGTGGACGAGGACCGCATCATCCGTGCGATGGTGGGTCGCTCCCTGGAGAACCGCTACCCGCACCGCGAACCGGACATCGGCGAGGTGTTGTTCGAGGTGGCGGACTGGGAGGTGGAGCATCCCGAGGTGCCCGGCCGCATGGTCTGCAAGGGCTCGACGTTCCACGTCCGTCGCGGCGAGATCGTCGGCTTCGCGGGCCTGATGGGGGCTGGCCGCACCGAGCTCGCCCGCTCCCTGTTCGGCCGCTCCTACGGCATCTGGCGTGGCGGGAGCATGGCGATGGAAGGTCGGCCCATCGCGCCTCGCACCGTCGCCCAGGCCATCGCTGACGGCATCTCCTACGTCACGGAGGACCGCAAGGTCCTCGGCCTCAACCTGCTCGACTCGATCAAGAAGACCATCGTCTCGGCCCACCTGAAGGGCATCGTCCGGGGTGGCCTCATCCAGCCGGAACTGGAACGCGACGTCGCCGAGAGGTACCGCAGGGACCTGCGCATCAAGACCCCCTCGGTCGACGTCGGTGTGGTCACCCTCTCCGGCGGCAACCAACAGAAGGTGGTGCTGTCGAAATGGCTGTACCCCTCACCGAAACTGCTGATCCTCGACGAGCCGACCCGCGGCATCGACGTCGGCGCGAAGTACGAGATCTACAAGCTGATCCAGGCCCTGGCCGACGAGGGCAAGGCCGTCATGGTCATCAGTTCGGAACTGCCGGAACTGCTCGGCATCTGTGACCGCATCTACACCATCTGCGAAGGCCGGATCACCGGCGAACTGGCGGCCGCCGAGGCCGACCAGGAATCCCTCATGCGTCGCATGACCACCACCTCCACCCACGCCTGAGCCCCGAGGAAAGTGATGAAAACCCTGAGACAACTCTTCGGCAGCAACCTCCAGCAGTACACGATGATGCTGGCCCTGATCGCCCTGGTCGCCGTGTTCCAGGTCATCTCCGAGGGCCGGATGCTCACCTCGTCCAACTTCCAGAACCTGATCTCCGGAAACGCCTACGTGCTGATCCTCGCCATCGGCATGGTGATGGTGATCGTCATCGGACAGATCGACCTGTCGGTCGGTTCCGTCGCCGGCTTCGTCGGCATGTGCGTGGCCATCAGCATCGCCTCCCACGGCCTGCCCTGGTGGGTCGGCCTGCTGCTCGGCATCGTCCTCGGCGTCCTCATCGGTGCCTGGCACGGCTTCTGGGTGGCGCGGATCGGGATTCCGGGGTTCATCACCACCCTGGCGGGCATGATGATCTTCCGCGGCCTGGTGATCTGGATCTCCCGGTCGATCTCGGTCCCCGTCCCGTCCGAGTTCAGCTTCTTCGGTGCCGGGTACCTGCCCGAGTGGGGACCGGCCTTCACGAGGATGAACAACTCGACGCTGCTGCTCGGCCTGCTCGGCATCGGCTGGTTCGCCTGGGCCGAGGTCAAGCGTCGCGCCAAGATCCTCTCCCGCGGTTCGCAGTACCCGATGTGGATGACGACGGTCCGCATCCTGCTGGTCGCCGCTGTCCTCGGTTACGCCACCTGGTTGTTCGGCAGTGGACGCCCCGGCACATCGTTCCCGATCCCCGGTGTGATCCTGGTGGTCCTGGTCATCGTCTACCACGTCATCACACAGCGCACCCGTTTCGGTCGCCACATCTACGCCGTCGGTGGCAACAAGGCCGCCGCCGCGCTGTCCGGTGTGAACACCCAGCGCACCTACTTCCTGGTGATGCTCAACATGTCCTTCCTCGCGGCCATCGCCGGAATCCTGTTCGTCGGGCGCTCCACCTCGGCCGGACCGGGCGACGGCACGATGTGGGAGCTCGACGCCATCGCGGCCGTGTTCATCGGCGGGGCCGCGGTCTCCGGCGGCATCGGCACCGTCGTCGGCTCCATGATCGGTGGCCTGGTGATGGCGGTGCTCAACTCCGGACTCATGCTCATGGGGGTCGGCTCGGACCAGACCCAGGTCATCAAGGGCCTCGTCCTGCTGGTGGCCGTCGCCTTCGACGTGAGGAACAAGCAGCAGGGCAGGCCGTCGATCATCGGGCTGCTGATGAAGAACTCCCGCACACCTCAGGCCGTGGACAAGGCCTGACCCAACCGGAAAGGAAACCCCTCATGAAGTTCAAGGCAGGAAAACTCCTGGTGGCCGCAGTGGCCGCCACCCTCGGCCTGACCGCCTGTGGTGGTGGCCGCACTGCTGAGACCGATTCCGCGGCGGAGGCCTCCGGGTTCGCCGCGGACGCCACCATCGGGGTCGCGCTGCCGTGGCTGGGCAGCCAGAACTGGAAGGAGGCCGAGGTCGAGTTCCAGGAGCAGCTGACCGCTGCAGGGTTCAAGCCCCTCATCCAGTCGGCGGACAACAAGGTTCCCCAGCAGCAACAGCAGATCGAGACCATGATCCAGCAGGGAGCGAAGGTCATCGTCGTCGGCCCCATCGACTCCACCCAGCTCGGTTCCGTCGTGGAACGGGCCAAGGCCGAGGGCATCACCATCATCGGGTACGACCGCACCATCGACAACACCACAGGTGTCGACGCGGTGATCCAGTACTCCTCGGTGCGCACCGGCGAGATGCAGGCCGAGTCCCTGCTGGAAGGGCTGAGGAAGACCAAGGGGGAGGGTCCCTACAACGTCGAACTGTTCGGTGGCGGACCGGCCGACCCGAACGCCCCCAATTTCTTCACCGGGGCGATGACGGTGTTGCAGCCGAAGATCGACGACGGCACCATCACCGTGGTCTCGGGACAGACCGACTTCACCCAGGCCGCGATTCCCGAGTGGGACAACGCGAAGGCCCAGGCCCGGATGGACTCCCTGCTCTCCGGGTTCTACGCCGACAAGCGGATCGACGGGGTGCTGTGCCCCAACGACGGGATCGCCCGGTCCGTGCTGACCTCCGCGGCCCAGGCCGGTCAGGAGGCTCCCGTCACCACGGGGCTGGACGCGGAGAACGAGTCGGTGCTGCTCGTGCGTGACGGCAAGCAGTACTCCACCACCGCGAAGCCGACCGATGCGATGGTCGCGAAGACCGTCGAGATGGTCAAGACGCTTCAGCGGGGTGAGAAGCTCACCGGGGAGTCGCAGATGCTCAACAACGGCGCGAAGGACGTCGCGATCTTCGAGCTCGACCCGATCGTCGTGACCAAGGAGAACCTCACGGAGGTCTTCGCCGACGACGAGGAACGGATGAAGCTGATCGAGGGCTGATGCCACGACATGCTGGTGGTGAACCGTCGGGGAACCGGGGTTCACCACCAGTTCTGCGCCTGACCCTGATCAGCCGTTGACGATGTTCAACGAGCCGTTGTCGCGCAGTGAACCGCTGCGGTGCTGCATGGTCACGGTGTTGTAGTTCCCGTCGATGACGACGTCACCGACCGAGTTCAGGTTCACGATGTTGGAGTTCCCCAGCACCTCCACCCGGGAGGCCTGCTCCGCGGTGACATTGCTGGAGCCTGCCAGCACCACCACCTTCTCCGCCGCCTCGATGTTCAGGATCACGCTGGTTGCGGTGACGGTGACGGTGCCGCACTGCCCGGTGAGATGGCGGATCTCGCCGACCTGATCGACGGTGACATCACCGTTGCAGCTCCCCTGCCCCTGCTCGCTGTCGGCCTCGTCCTTGTCGTCGTCCTCGTCATCGTCAGGTGTGCTCGTCTCCGCCGCTGGGCTGGCCGACTCGGGAGAGGGCTCCCATGTGGTCGGGGCCGGATCTGTGGTCGTCCGGGGGCCGGTCGGCAACTCGATGGACTCACCCTCCTGTGTGACCCCGGTGCTTCGGGCCGGCTCCGGTGCCGTGGGTGTCCCGGACTGGGCCGAACTCATCGGCGTGGCACCGGAACACCCGCTCAGCAGCAGCACGAGAGCGACTGCCGCGAGTCCTGGCTTCAGCGGATACGAAGACATGGACCTCATCCTCCCAGAACACAGCGGTTCGGTGCAGGTCAGCGTTTCAGGGGAAGAGCAGGCCTCGGCCCTCCAGGGGGATGCGCAGGTGGTCGGGCACGCGCCAGCTCCTGTTGTTGAGGGGATCCACCAAGGTGTTGTCGGACCCCGGGAGCAGGAGCAGCCCAACCCCCTTGGAGTCCACCAGCAGCAGGTGGGGAGCACCGGCCACGACCAGGTCCTCGGGCCGCAGGTCGTCCTGCTGGCCGGGGACGGCCTGGGCGGGGAAGACCTCCGTGATCTTCCGGGTGAGGCCATCCGGGAGGGTGTAGGAGCCCAGTCCGGGCCACCCCTCCGGGACCCACGGGAACTCAGCACAGATGTGGATCGCGACGATGTCGCTGTCGTCCACGTCACCGGAGTACGCGGTGTTGAGGCACGGGTTGGCGTTGATGACCCCGTGGCCCAGCTCGGCGAACAGGTCCTTCAACCGTTCCGCGATGATCGGGTCCGGGGTCCAGGTGAGTCCCTGCTGCGGGATCCAGAGCCTGCCCTCCGGCGTACGGAAGACCGTGAGCACTTCCCCCTGGCGGTTCTCGACGACGAGCAGGCCCCGGTTGTCGATCAAGGGCTGTGAGTCCTGCGACAGGTGCCACGGTGCATCCCGCAGTGCGGTCACGATCTCCTCCGACAGCTCGTCGGCGACCTCGGCCTCACCGTTGTTGAACCTGCCGCAGGCCAGTCCTCGTGTGATCTCGGACGCGGCGATGGGGAACAACGGGTAGGTCTGCCCCTGATGGTACGGATCCAGGAAAGCACAGCCGGGAGGCTCCGGGACATCGGTCGCTTGTTCCCGTTCCACGCTGAACCAGCCCCTGAGGTCCTTCAGCAGTTCCTTCGCCCCGCTCCGGGTACCACCGACGCTGTCGCAGTGCCCGATGTGGGCATCGATGACGTGGCGGGAAGTGGCGTACTCCACCACCATCCGGTAGCGGCGACTGTCCGCGCCGTAGCACTCCTCGGCCTCACTCGACCCGGCCGGGAGCGCATTGATGGCCGCGACCGCATCGACCGCATGACCGGTGAGCGGGGTTCGTGGCCCGATCCACTGCCTGATCCCGTCCGTCTCCAGCTCTCCGCACAACCACACGCGCGTCGCCCCGTCCGGGAGCCCATCGAGCGGCACCCGCTCGGGGTGGACGGCGGCCGCCATCGCCTCCTGGCACTCCGGGGTCATCAGTTCCAGTCCCGGATGGAACGCCTGGTCCTCCATCAGATCGCTGATGTCGTACATCCCACGTGCATCCGGCTCGGGGGCGGAGGTACCGCTGTGGCTGGATGCGGGCTGCGGTGAGGAGCGCATCACCGAGCCCAGACCCATCATCACGGGGGTGAGCACGGCGATGGCCAGTGCCCCGGCCAGGGCTGCGGTACGACGACGGGTGCGACGGCGTTTGCGGGCCGCACCGTCGAGCACGGTGCTGGCGTCCAGTTCGGGGACCAGGGCGTCCAGGTCACGGGTGAGGTCGTCGGTCATCACGTCACCTCCTGGGTCAGGTGGGAGGACTGGCGCAGCGTCGCCACGCCACGGTGGATGTGGGTCTTGACGGTGCCGAGGGGCAGTTTCAGGATGCGCGCCACCTCCGCCAGGGGCAGGTCCTCCAGATGGTGCAGCACGATGGCGGAGCGTTGCGGACGGCTCAGCTCCATCAGGGCCCGGTACAGATCGAGCCGGGCCTCGCGGGTCGTCTCCGGCGCGGCCACGTCAAGGCTCTGCCCCGTCGGGCTCTCGCTGGTCCAGGATCGTTTCCGCCACCACGAGATGTAGGTGCGGTGCAGGGTGGTGCGCAGGTACGCCTCGAAGGTGGCGTCGTCGCCCAGGTCCTCGAACCGGTCCCAGCACTTGGCCAGGGCGGTCTGCAGCAGGTCCTCGGCGTGCCCGGCGTCCCCGGTGAGCAGCCAGGCGGCGCGGAGCAGACGTCGACCGCGCTCGGAGATGAACTCCTCCAGGCTGCGCTGCTCCAGTTCCACCTTCACACCCGTCAAGACGCCGTCACCCCCTCGTCGGGTTTCAGTCCTCCCGGGTATCGTCACACCCATGTACGTGGCCAAACACTACGAGATCCCACCTGAGCGGCTCCACACCTACCTGTCCGAGGTGCGCGCCGGGAATCTGGTGACGGTCCACGACGACGGCCCGAGGGCCACCTTCGTGCCCTTCCACCTGGAGGACAGGGGCGGGGCGCAGGTGCTGGTGACACATCTGGTGCGCAACAACCCGCAGGCCACCACCCCGATCACCGGGCCGGGGCTGGTGATCCTGGACCTGGCCGATTCCTACGTCTCACCCCTGTGGTATCCGAGCAACGAGGCACTGCCGAACGTGCCGACCTGGGACTACCTCACCATCCAGCTGAACGGCCCGGTGAGGGTGCTGAGCTCCCCCGACGACGCGCTGGCGGCGGCCCGGGCACTGACCTCCCGGTTGGAGGAGCCGGAGGTGCTGGAGATGGTGGGGGAGGAGAAACTGCGCAGGATGGCCCGCGCCATCGTCGGTGTGGAGGTGACGGTGGAGCAGGTGCGGGGCAAGGCCAAGGCCAGCCAGAACCGCCATCCCGACGACATCAAGGGCGTCATCGCGCACCTGGAGCAGCTGGGCGAGACGGAGCTGGCCACCTACATGAAGGAGGTGGCCCTCCCCCACGCCGTCGAGCGGTTCGGGATGATCCGAGACATCAAGGCCACCCACGGCCTCCCGACGAGTGCCGCCCAGTGACCTCATCGACCGGGGACTGGCGGGAGGAGGCCAGGCACTGGTTGAGGGACCTGTGGCCGACGTCCCGTCTGTTCCGCGTCACAGTGGTGCGGCAGCGGGCCTGGGGAGAGAACTGGATCATCGACACCGATGATGGCCGGTTCTGGTTCAAGTCCCCGCACCCACGGCTGAGGAGTGAGGCCGCGCTGCGCGAGGTGCTGGAGCGACACGCCCCGCGGGATGTGCAGCCCATGCACGCCCACCACCCGGCGGGCTGGATCGTCTCCGCCGACGCGGGGGCGTCGTTGGCGACCGGGGAGGGTGACCCGACGGTGGGGCTGGCGGAGGCGCTGGGCAGGATCCAGCGCGCCACCCCACTCGCCGAGCTGACCAAGCTCCCGCTCAGGGTGTTCGATCCCGAGCACGCCGCCCACAACCTCGCGCAGCTGTTGGACGGTATCGCCGCGAGCCTCCCGGGGAACCATCCCCTTCGGCCCGACAAGGCCGAGCGGGAGGCCGCATGCGCAGCGATGTGGCACATGACTGCCTGGTGGGTGAGCGTCGATCCGGGTCTGCCCCTCGGGATCGAGCACAACGATCTCCATCCGGGCAACACGTTCCCCGGCCCACGGATCGCCGACTGGGGCGACGCCGTGATCGCGCATCCGTTCGCGTCGATGCGGGTGCTGCTGCATCACGCCCGCGACCGCCGGGCAACGGCGGACGCCTACCTGCGTGGCTGGGGTGATCCGGAGGAACTGCACGAGCCGCTCGAGGTGGCGGTGCGGCTGGCCGCCGTGCAGCGGCTGGCCACGTGGGCCGGGATCCTGGACGCGGACCTCGCGACGCGGTATGCGCATCACATCCGCCCACTGTGGCTCGAGACGGGCCGGGAACCGGCCGTGCCCTGACCCGACAGGGCGGATCCGGCATGTGCCGGAGGGCAGCGGGATGACACGGCGTCGCGCAGGTCTCGGGTTGCCCTTTCTCCACTGGTCGGACTGAAGGCATCCAGCACCCGATCGTCGAGACCTCGCAAGGATTCCTCGGGATTGTCACCGCCTCCAGTCGGAGACAGAAAAATTTTCAGCAGAAGTCTCGACCACACCTTGTCTTCGAACGAATCATCGAATAGAATGTCGGTATGAACACTCCCCTTCCCACCAGCGCTGCTGAGGCCTTCGACGCCTTGGCTGATGCAACGGCGCAGTTGCGTGCCGCGGAGGTGGGTGAGGTGTTGGCGATCGCCCGGGCGATCGACGTGTACCGGATCGATCAGGCTGAGGTCGAGGACGTGTTCGAGGCGTGCGCCTCTCCGGGTGGCGACGGTTCTGCGGGAGTGGGCGAGTTCCTTGCACTGGAGATCGGCGCAATCCTCGGGGTGTCACCCCGGGCGGCAATCTGCCGGATCGCAGATGTGATCTCGGTCCGCGAGCGGTTCCCGTTCCTGTGGCAGACCTTCCTCCAGGGTGAACTCCGCTGGTGGCAGGTCACCGAGGTGATCCATCGACCCGGGGTGTCCAGACTCAGTCCTGCCGGGGCACGATGGCTGGACCATCAGCTGAGCATTGCGATGCGCACCAATTCGTGGCAGCGGGTACGGACCAGGATCACCGGGTGGATCCTCCGGGCGGACCCGGCCGCCGCGGCAGAACGTGAGGCCGGTGCTCGTGAGGACCGGTACGTGTGGATCGACCAGATCCAGGATGGTCATTGTGCCCTGTACGGCCGTTTGGCTGCTCGTGACGCAGTGGACCTCGACCACGCGTTGTCCGTTGTGGCGGCGACGATTCCAGCCGGGTCCGGGACCATGTCGCAACGTCGTGCCGCTGCTGTTGGTCTTCTCGCGAGGCAGGCCTGCGGGCAGGACGCCCTTCCTGAGGTGACCCTGGTGGTCCACATCGACGCCGACGATCCCGCCCTGAGTGACGCCGAGGAGAGCTGTGGGGTGGCGGAGATCGAGCGCTGGGGCTCCCTCCTGACGACCCAGCTCCCAGAATTCCTCAAGGACTCGAAGGTCACCGTCCGCCCTGTGATCAACCCGTGGCGGATCACCCCACACGATGGTCATGATCCGTCGGTGGCACTGTGGACCGCCGTCACCGCACTCATGCCGGTGGACATGTTCCCCTACGGGGCGGTGCCGTCGCGCAGCTGCGACATCGACCACACCATCCCCCATGACCAGGACACCCCCGGCTCGACCCGATGGGGAAACCTCGCCCCGTTGTCCCGGCGCACTCACCGCGCCAAGACCTTTGGCGGCTGGCTGATGACCCAGCTCGCCCCCGGGGTGATCCGCTGGAAGTCCCCAGCCGGATTCGAGTATCTGGTCACCGCTTGGGGAGGCACCATCCGGCTCCGCCGCCCCGACCTGACACCCAGGAATGAGGAACCACCTCCACCGTGGCTCGACCCACCCGAGGTACCCGTCATCCCTGACCTGGAGCGGGATGCCTGGGAACGGGTGCAGTACGCCCTCATCACCTGACGAAGTCGATGAAGGTAAAGTGCCTCCATGGCCGATGGTTCCATCCTGAACTCTTCCCTACCCCCGTTGAAATGCGTCGGCCTGGGGCTGGAACACATCACCAATGGCGTTGAGCGGACCATTTTTCATGACCTGGATGTGACTGTCACCCCAGGGGATCTCCTGGCGCTCGCAGGGCGCAGCGGGTCGGGCAAGACCAGCCTGCTCCGAGTGCTCTACGGAATGCAGGAGCCCTCTGCCGGGACCGTGTGGTGGGGCGAGCAGACGCTGGCTGCCTTGAGGGAGAAGCAGCGGCAGCAGTTGCGCAGGGAGTGCTTCGGATACGCCAGCCAGGATGCCTTGGTACTTGAGGAGGAGACCCTTGAGACCAACGTCCGGTTGGGTGGAGCGTCACGGGAAGCGGCCCGCAGGTATCTGGACGAACTAGGTCTGGGAAAGCTCACTAGGACCCGAGCACGCACCCTCTCCGGGGGTGAACGGCAGCGGGTCGCTGTGGCGCGGGCCTTGGCGAAGCAGCCCGTGGTGGCGTTGCTGGATGAACCCACCGCGTCATTGGATGCCGAGGCGGCACATCTGGTCAGGGACATGCTGCGAACCTCTGCTGAGCAAGGGGTGGCCGTGGTGGTGGCCTCCCATGACGAGGTGATCCTGGAGGCCGCCGATCAGGTGGTGCAACTGTGAGACCTCGACTGGACCGATTGGCGGTGGCGGCATGGTGCCTGGTGGCGCTCCTCATCACCGCCGTGGTTCTCGGTGCGACGCGAATCTCCAGCCTCACAGCCGAGGTCTACGAGGACGCCTGGCGGGGCCGCTACGACATCCTCGTCACCGCCCCCGGCCTGGAGAAGCAACTTTCCCCAGGCAGCGACGCCCAAGGGCTACCGCTGCTTGACCCGAATTTCACAGGCGTCACCACCCCAACCATGTCCTTGGAAAAGCTCGACCAGATTCGCTCAGTGCACGACGTCGAGGTCGCGGCCCCCATCGGTTTCCTGGGATCGACAGGAGATGTGATGAACTGGCCACTGTTCTTCATCCCGTGGTCAGAACTCCCTGACCCGGTGACGACATTCCAGATCACCTGGACCATCACCGGGGACGACGGTTTGGGCGACCGACTGGTGATGGAGCGGACGAACACCGTCAAGATCGACCACACGAACTGGACCGGGAAGGGTGGCCGATATTCCACAGAGGGTGTGATCATCGAAACAGATGACCCCGTGCTCACCGTCGATGGAACAGTGAGCGAGCAGGGCATCGAGTTCTCCTGGTGGCTCGTCACCGTGCCCCGCTCGACGATCTTCACGGTGGACCCGATTGCTGAGGCCGATCTTTTGGCAGATGCCGGGGAATTCCTGAAACCACTGGCAGAATTCGACGAGGTGACCCGGGAACACGGCCCGGTGACGGTCAATGGATTCAGCAAGGTTGACTCCGATGGGATGGTGAAAGAACTTGACGACACTGTTTTGCTGGAGGCACGAATCGCGGAGTTCCCGGGCTCCCAGAAGGGACAACGAGCCGCACTGATGGGCTGGTACGGCGTGGACAGTCCCTTCGTCGGATTCCTGCGCAACACGCAACCCTACGCACCGACGGACCTGGCGGTCAGCATCGATCAGATCAGTGACAACGGTACAGCGCACGTCGGAGACCTTCATTTGGACCTCGCCGCCGCGACCCGCCCCTTCAACGGTGGAGAGCTGGAGATCGGGTGGCCGACCGGGGATCAGTCCTTCTCCCAAGACCTGGAACGCTACGCCATCATCCAGTACAACAGCGAAGGCCTCACCCCGCTCGACCTGGAACCGAGAACCTCGGATTCAGGTGTCTCATTCACCGTCACCCCGCAAGGATTCAGACATCCCATCACACAATTGGGATTCCAGTCAGCGGACGGGACGGGCATGGGGCAGGAGCAGAGCTACCGCCGCACCACCCCGGGAAGAATGACGATCGGCCTGTACGGGAAACACACCGGGGCTGCCCCGTTCGAGGTGGGGACCTACACCCCGCAGGACCTGGACAGCGGCGCGAGCTACGTCCCGCTCGGCGCCTACGATCCTGCCCTGGTGAGGGTCAAGGAGAGCGGGCAGATGCTCACCCCGGCCCGGAACGCCCAAGGGCTGGCAGCCCAACCCTCCTCCGCCATCGTCTCCCTGCAGGGTGCCCAGGAGCTCACCGACGAGGATTTCATCTCAGCCGTGCGCATCCGTGTCGCAGGTCTGGATGGTCTCTCCCGCGCCGAGGCGATGCCCCGGATCGACGCCGTCGCGGCACAGCTGCGGGGCATGGGGCTTGAGGCCTTCGTCGTCGCGGGGGCCTCCCTCCAGTCGGTGGACCTGTGGGTGCCGCAGTACGCCTTCGGCACCACCGACCCCGAGATCCCGCAACAGGTGGGGGACCTCGGCTGGGTCACCCAGAACTTCACCACCCTGGGGGCGGTCACCTGGAGCGAGACCACCACGGCCCAGGTGGTGATGATGCTGTTCGCCGCGGCGATCACCATCGCAGGAGTCCTCTTGATCGGGGTCGGACTGTTGACCCGGCCCCGCAGAACCGCCGACCACGCCCTGCTGGTATCACTCGGTTGGTCCCACTGGACCAGGTTCCGGTGGACGCTGCTGGCCCAGTGGCCGGGTCTGCTCCTCGTCCTGGCCGCCACGGTGACGGGAATTCTGCTGGCCCCCGGGGGATTGCGTTGGATGGTTGGCCTGTTCCTGGTCATGGCGGTGCTCGCCACCACGGCCACCCACCCCCACCGTCCCCCGGCCTCCTTCCTCACCGGGCGCCTGGGCAGTCGCCGTCGCCTCATCGGTCTCAGCCTGGCCGAAACCCTGCTGACGGGGCTGGCCGCAAGCGCCTTCGCCATCGTCGGCGCAGCCGTCGGCTGGTACCAACAGGTCACCACCAACACCCGGGTCGCCACCGCCGTCGGCGAGGTGCTGACCTCCTTCCTGGCCGTGGCTGCCCTCCTGATCGTGGTCGTGGCGGTGATCCAGGCAGCCACCACCCGGCTGGGCGAACAGACCCGTGGGCAACGAGCCCGATTCCACTACTGGCACCTCGGCACCTCCCGCCGAAGACTGGTCACCCGGCACCTCGCGACCAGCCTGGTGATGCTGGTCGGAGCCCTGCTCCCACCGTTGGCCGTACTCGGCCTCGCCCATCAGCTGGCCCTCCCCGTCACCCTGGCAGCCATCCTGAGCGCAGGCTGGCTGCTGTCGTGGGCGCTGCTGAGAGCAACCGCAGCGCTGAGGTGGAAGCCATGATGGTCGTTCGGGGCCCTGTTCGGCT
This sequence comes from Arachnia propionica, assembly GCF_003859805.1. Classification (GTDB taxonomy): domain Bacteria; phylum Actinomycetota; class Actinomycetes; order Propionibacteriales; family Propionibacteriaceae; genus Arachnia; species Arachnia propionica_C. The sequence continues at coordinate 90,768 of NZ_RQZG01000013.1, read as the reverse complement.
GGATGACTTGGGTAGGACCTGATGGGAACAACTGAAGAACCAGTGACCGTCACCGACAACCACGATGGCCAGACCGCATCCTTCCGGGACAAACTGGGGGTTCTGCTCCCCCATGCCCGACGCCACGTGGGGGTCATCAGCCTGGGCCTCATCCTTGCCCTGCTCGCCACCACGGTCACCCTGGCCACCCCACTGGCCACGAAACACGTGCTGGATTCCCTCGGCACGAACGCATCCCTCAGCGGACCGGTGACCCTGCTCGTCGCGCTGCTCGTCGTGGGAACCATCGCCGGGCTGACCCAGTCGTTCCTGCTGGGACGCTTGGCTGAGCACATCGTGCTCGACGCCCGCCGGTCGTTGATCCACCGGTTCCTCTCCTCACGGATCGAGCAGGTGCAGCGCTTCCGCACCGGGGAACTGGTGACCCGCGTCACCAGCGACACGGTGCTGCTGCGCTCAGCAGCCAGCTCTGCGATCGTGCAATTCGTCAACGGAACGGTCTCCCTCGTCGGCACCATCGCCCTCATGGCCGTGCTCGACTGGCAGCTGCTCCTGACCACCTTGGCCTCGGTGGTGGTGATCGGTGCGTTGTTCGCCGTGCTGCTGCCGCGCGTCGGCAAGGCCACCGAGCAGGCCCAGCAGGCGATCGGAAACCTCGGGGCAGGGCTGGAAGGGCGGCTCCGGGCGCTGCGGACCGTGAAGTCGAGCCGCGCCGAGGCCCGCGAGATCGCCCGCGTCACCAGGCACGCCGAGGACTCTGCACGGCACTCCGTCCGCTCGGTGTGGTACTCCGCCCTCATCGATGCAACGGCGAGCGGCGGCACCCAGCTGGCCCTCATCGTCGTGCTGGGTCTTGGGGCCTGGCGGGTCAGCAGCGGCGACCTGGCGGTGTCCACCCTGGTGGCCTTCCTGCTCTATGCCCTCAACATCGTCGAACCCATCATGACCCTCGGTGATGCCTTCACTTCCCTGCAGACCGGCCTCGCGGCCGCAGCCCGCATCCACGAGACCGCCGACATGGTGCCGGAGGACACGACGGCGACCCCCGCCGTTGCTCCCGTCCCGGCCTCACCGGCTGCCCCTGTGCTCGCCCTGCGCGATGTCACCGCCCGGTACCTCGATGCCCCCGCCCCCGCACTGTCCGAGATCAGCCTCGAGATCCCCAGGCGCGGCCACACCGCCCTCGTCGGCCCGTCCGGGGCGGGCAAGACGACGGTGCTCTCCCTGCTGCTGCGGCTCATCAACCCGGTGAGCGGGCATCTGGAACTCGACGGCCGCCCCTACGACACCTGGTCCATCGACGAGGTCCGTTCCCGCTTCGCCTATGTCGAGCAGGAAACCCCCGTCATCCCGGGCACGATCCGGGACAACGTGCTGTTCCGCGCCGACGACGCCACCGACGACGAGGCGTGGGCAGCGTTGGAGGCCGTGCACCTCGCTGACAAGGTGCGTGAACTCCCGGGCGAGCTGGAGGCCGACGTGATGGAATCGACCCTCTCCGGCGGGGAGCGGCAACGACTCGCCGTCGCCCGCGCCCTGGTTCGCACCCCGGACATCCTGCTGCTGGACGAGGCGACGGCCCAACTCGACGGGATCACCGAGGCTGCCATCCAGCAGGTGATCGAGCAGGCCTCCGCCACCGGAGCGGTCCTCACCATCGCCCATCGCCTGTCCACGGTGCTGGGCGCCGACCAGATCATCGTCCTGGACCAGGGCCGCATCCGAGACCGCGGCACCCATCCGGAGCTCCTGGCACGCGACGCCCTCTACCGTGAGTTCATCACGGCCCTCAGGATCCAAACCGAGACCGACCAGCCCGAGGCCTCCGCCGAGGCCCCACCCTCCTGAGCCGCAGAGAATTGTGTACAGGAATGTACACTTTTGACATGGCTACCGTGTCGATGAGCGTCGCCCGCCAGACCTTCGCCGAACAGCTGGCCCGGGTTGAGGCGGGTGAGGAGATCGAGATCACCCGACACGGCAAGGTCGCGGCCGTCCTGGTGCATCCGAGGGTGCTTCGCGCGCGTCGCGCCTCCTCCGCGTGGGCGAGGGCCGATGAGATTGCCGCTCTGCTGGATCGGGCTCGTACTGAGCCCATCCCGGCTCAAGGGCTCTCGCCTGAGCGTGCCGACGAACTCGTTGACGGGATTCGAGCGGAACGATCACGCAGGTGACACTCATCGCGTTCGACTCCGATGTCCTGATCACGGGCTTCGGACAGCCGATTCGGTTCATCTGGCCACCGCAGTGGAAACCGACGCCGACGCGTTCCTCACGAACAGCACGAGGGATTTCCCTCGCACCATTTCGGAAGTTGAGGTGGTGCATCCGGCCATGCTGACCTGACACCCCGACGGCCTCCGGCCCTGAGGACCCAAACCGAGTCACACTCCCTCACGCCACGGCAACCGGGCCAGATCCCGGAGGGTCTCGCTGAGGACCACGGGATCCATCCTCGCCGGGTCCCCGGACAGGGCGACCCCGGTGCGCCGGGCCGGTTCCCTCGGTGGCCGGAGCCCCATCACCCAGTCGTCGCAGTCGATCCCGAGCTCCACCACCCCATCGCCGACGGGACGGTACAGCGCGACGATGCAGCCGCCGTCGCCCACCCGACGCTGCCAGCCGTGGGCCATCAGCCCCTGCAGGGCACCGACCGAGACCCACTCCCCCACCAGGTCCGGAACCTCCCGGTACACGCCACGCCCCACCTGTTCGACGAGGGTCATGATCTCGTGATCGGCCAGCACCGGAGCCCACTGCTCCAGCTCCACCTCCATCGGATGGGCCAGCTGGATGCGCGCCGCTGCTGACAGCTGAACCGGGGCCTCGTCCCGGTCCACCGGCTGGAAGTCCTCATCGACGCGGAAGGTGTGTACTCCGTCGATGGACCAGAGCAGCCGGTGCGCCACACAGCGCATCACCGGATGGGCGAGAAACACCTGCCTGAACTGCTGCCCCGTCCAGGAACGTCGGCTGCTCATCGCGGCCTCCATCCGAGCGCCCTGGATGCGCAGCACCGCGGTGAGCTGCTTCTTCAGCTCCCGGAACTCCGCCGTGGCGGCCAGGGCCTTGGCGGGATCGTCCTTGGCCCCGACCCGGGGCAGCGAACGCAACGTCCTCCCCGAGGCGTCACTGACCCGGGCCGTCAGATCGTGACCGACCCGCACCTGGAAGCTTCGCGGCCCGAAATCCAGTGTCATCCGCCCATCCGTGCCGACCCCGAGGTCCGGCACCGAGACGTCCTCCAGCTCCGCCACGCTGATGCCCCGCTCAGCCGCGATCCCCTCCAGTGCGACCTCGGCCCGCTCCTTGAGATCGTTCCAGCGTTCCTGCTGGGCCAGTTCCCCCAACCCCATGAGCGCCTCCTGTGTGCCGAGCTGCACCAAGCACGCCATCGCCTCGTAGGCGGCGACGCGATGCAGCCTCCCCCGGAACCAGCGGATCGCCTTCATCAGCGCCCGGGCGTTGGCGTCCCCGCCCCTGCTCTGAGCCGTCACCACCCAGGCATCACCCTTGCCACCCTGGGCCAGCCACTGCTCCAACAGATCGGCGAGGAAGGCCGCGAGGCTGGCCGGGGTGAACAGATCGAGGCTCCCGCCCTCGGTGATGAGCCGCACCACACGCGGCACCTCCGCCATCGGCAGCACCCGCCCCGAGGGCAGCACGAGACGCGGCAGGCGGTACGGGTTGAGCCACGCAGGCACCGTCGTCTCCTCCGACGGACTCGGCAGCGCCTCCCACTCCCCCGGCTCGGCGTCTCGGCCTGGTTCCGGGGCGAGCAGCCGGTCGATGGCCGGGTCGTCGCCGACGCCACGCAGGGCTCTCACCCATTCGGGATGCCGCCATGCCAGCAGCTGGAACAGGTCCGCGGTGCGCTGGCCCCGCCGGGAACCCGCTGCGAGCAGGGATTCCAAGGTGTCGACGGGCCACCGCCTGGCATTGCCGATGACGGCCTCCCGCACCCGGAAATGGTCGAGATGACGCAGCAACGCATCCTGGCTGGCACGACTCCCGATCCCGGCCAACAGCCTCGTCGCGTCCTCGTTGCTGGAGCGGTCCCCCAACGCCCGCTCGATGTCGGCCAGCACCTCGTCGCCGTGCCAGGCAAGGAGGCAGAACATCGCAGCCGCCCAGCTGCCCGCCGCTTCCTTGAGCCGCCAGTCCACCTCACGAGGCCTGGCCCCGGGCGGATACGCCCCGCTCTCCTCGAGGCGCTGCTGCACCGCCACGAACTTGGCGACCCATCGGGAGTACGACGGCGCCGACGACGGACGGACAAGCAGATCAGACATGCCCGAAAGCTATCAGTCGAGACCGACACTTCTTCTCACTCGAGAAGTCCCGGCGCCGGGTGCCAGAGGTCTCGAGCCGTGGAGAACGACCGGAGGCCGCAGAGCCCTTCTCAGTGCTTCATGGCCTGAGGGATCGGGGCTGCCCAGACGGCTCGCAGCTCGGCCAGCGGCAGGTCGAACAACCCCGCGACCTGGGCCTGCGGCTCCGCCAGCACCTCGCCGATCCGCACCAGCGGCACGCCGTGCTCCTCCGCGACGCTGACCATCCGCTCCACCGACGACTCCGGCAGACTCACCACGGCCCGCGACGCCGACTCGGAGAACAACGCCACCGTCGGGTCCTGACCGGCCAGACCGACCCGGAATCCGTGGCCACCCTGCAGTGCCGACTCCACGAGCGCGACGGCGAGCCCGCCCTCGCTGAGGTCGTGCGCGGAGGTGACCAGTCCCTCCCGGGCGGCGAGCCGCAGCACGTGCGCCAGCCCCTTCTCCGCGGCCAGGTCCACCCTCGGGGGGACCCCACCCAGGTGACCGCCGTGCACCGCATCGGCCCAGATGGAGCCCGACAGCTCCTCATGGGTGGCCCCCAGCAACCAGATGCCGTCCCCGGGGTGCGCGAAACCGGAGCGGATCCGCCGCGCCACGTCGTCGATGACCCCCATCACCCCGATGGTGGGGGTGGGCAGGATGGGGGTGGTGCCGGTCTGGTTGTACAGCGACACGTTGCCCCCCGTGACCGGGATGCCCAGCTCCTTGCAGGCCTCGACCAGACCCTTGATGGCCTCGACGAAGCTCCACATCACCTCCGGGTCCTCCGGGGAGCCGAAGTTCAGGCAGTCGGTGACCGCCACCGGTTCCGCGCCGGTCACCGCGACGTTGCGGTACGCCTCCATCAGCGACAGCTGCGCCCCCAGGTACGGGTTGAGATAGGTGAACCGGGAGTTCGCGTCCAGTGCCAGCGCGATCCCCAACCCGCTCTCCTCGTCGATGCGCAGCATCCCGGCGTCCTCAGGCTGCGCCAGGATGGAATTGCCCCGCACGTAGCGGTCGTACTGGTCGGTGATCCACGACTTGTCCGCGATGTTCCCGTGGGCCAGCACCGCCTTGAGGGCGGCGACGACGCCGTCGGGGGTGTTGTCCCGGGGCAGGGCCTCGGCACGGTCCGCGCCCACCCCGTACAGCCACGCGGGCTCCTGCATCGGACGGTCATAGGTGGGGCCGTCGTGGGCGACGCTTCTCGGATCGACGTCGACGATGCACTGGCCGTGCCAGTGGATGACCAGTCGATCACCGTCGGTGACCTCACCGATGACGGTGGCCGCCACGTCCCACTTGCGACAGATGGCCATGAAACGTTCGACGTCCGACGGCTGCACCACCGCCATCATGCGTTCCTGCGACTCGCTCATGAGGATCTCCTCGGGAGCCAGGTGCGGGTCACGCAACGGCACCAGGTCCAGCTCCACCGACATCCCACCGTCGCCCGCCGAGGCCAGCTCGGAGGTGGCGCACGAGATGCCGGCCGCCCCGAAGTCCTGGATGCCCTGGATCACCCCGGCCCGGAACAGCTCGAGGGTGCACTCGATGAGCAGCTTCTCCATGAACGGGTCGCCCACCTGCACGCTCGGGCGTTTCGCGGGGCCGTCCTCCTCGAAGGTCTCCGAGGCCAGGATGGAGGCCCCACCGATGCCGTCGCCACCCGTGGCCGCCCCGAACAGGATCACCTTGTTGCCCACCCCGGAGGCGAAGGCCCGGTGCAGGTCCTCGTGCCGCAGCACCCCGACGCACAGGGCGTTGACCAGGGGATTCGACAGGTAGCTCTGGTGGAACTGCACCTCACCACCGATGTTGGGAAGCCCCAGGCAGTTGCCGTAGCCACCCACCCCGGCGACCACCCCGGGCAGCACACGCCGGGTGTCATCGGCGGTCAGTGGGCCGAACCGCAGCGAGTCCATCACCCCGATGGGCCGGGCCCCCATCGCGAGGATGTCACGGACGATACCGCCGACCCCGGTGGCCGCCCCCTGGTAGGGCTCGACGAAGCTCGGATGGTTGTGGGACTCCGCCTTGAAGGTGACCGCGTAACCGTGCCCGATGTCCACCACCCCGGCGTTCTCCCCGATCCCGGCCAACAGCGGGCCGCGGGGGGTGTCCTGGCTCAGTTCCCCGAAACGCCTCAGGTGGATCTTGGAGGACTTGTAGGAGCAGTGCTCCGACCACATCACCGAGTACATCGCCAGCTCCGCGGAGGTGGGACGACGGCCGAGGATCTCGCGGATCCGCGCGTACTCCTCGTCCTTCACCCCGAGGGCCGCATACGGCTGCTCCAGGTCAGGGGTGTCCATTGCATGAGCCACGGTGTCTACCACGACGCCAATCTATCCTGCGCCCCGGCCCGACACCACGCTGCCGCTCCGGATGCCACGCCGTCGTGTCAACGGCCACGTCCTCCATGTGGTCGCGGCCCTCGTCCCAGCCAGGTCATCGGGCTAACGTGGCGACAACGACCAGCCCCAGGAGCCATCCATGAAGCCGTCCCGCCTCACCCCGATCACCCTCGCAGCGCTGTGTCTGCTGACTGTCGGCACGCTGCTGTGGCCAGCCACCTCCAGCGCTGCGGAGCCACTCCACGGACCACACCTCCCGGCAGCAGCCCTGGATGCGGCACCACGAGGTGGCGACGACACCGCCTCCCTGAAGGAGGTCATCGCCGAGGCCGCCTCGAAGGGGATCGGGGTGCGGCTGAAGCCGGGCGCGACCTATGTCACGACGGCGGAGCTGGAACTGCCGGACGGTCTCCCCTTCCTCGACGGCCAGGGCGCCACCATCGTCGCCAAGCTCCCCGCCACGGGGGAACCCGGCAACGTGTTCCGCTTCGCCACGCACTCCAGCGGCACCACCCTCACCGATGTCCGGATCGACCTCTCGGGATCGGCGGAACAGACCCGAGGGGTGCTGGCGGCCTCCGTCACGGAGGTCACCATCAGCAACCTGGAGATCACGAACTCGGCGTGGCGGGCCATCGACGTGGTGGCCAACCAGGGACCGGTACGCAACATCAGCATCCACCACAACACCATCTCGGGTCCCCAGGGCGCCGAGGCGACGGCGGGCAGCCAGGCCATCTCGGTGACCAGCCACCCGAAGGACGACCGCTTCACCGGGCCGCGTTCCGCCGCCTGGGACCGGTTCCGCGAGACCGGGCAGATCGCCACACCGGAACACGAGGCCTCCAGGGTCGTCATCGACAGCAACCGCATCGACGGCGGCTACTACGGCATCGCGCTGTCCGGGGCCACCGACTGCACGATCACGGGGAACACCTCGACCAACAACGAGCGCAACCTGTCGATGCAGGACCGCTCCAACCGCAACCACGTGCGCGGCAACGACTTCACCGAGAGTGAGTCCTCGGCGATCCACCTGGCCTACGGTTCGTCACACAACGTCGTGGAGCACAACCGCATCAGCACGGGACGCGCCCACGGCCAAGGACTGCTGCAGGCCTACCAGGGCAGCACGAACAACACCTTCCGGAGCAACCGGGTGGAGGCCCACGGGGATGCCAGACCCAGCTGGTTCATGTACGTGGCCACCGGTTCCCACAACACCGTCTTCGAGGACAACACCCTGATCGGGAAGGCCGGGAGTGCCGTCGCCGCGGCCGAGTCCATCTGGGACACCCGGTCCGCGGTCTCCCAGGGCATGAACCCGAACCCCCATTCCTACCAGGGGAATCGGACGGTACGGCCCGGCACCAAGACCGAGGTCGACTTCGCCGGAGGACACGAGGACCTGCGCAACATCTCCTTCGTGGGCAACACCCTTGCGACGACGGGCCAGCCCTTCTACCTGGGGGCGGAGGTCACCCTCGGTCCGAACGACACGAAACCCGCTGTCGGCAACCTCACCGGCATCCGGATCTCCGGGAACCAGTTGAAGGGCAGCGGCTGGACCACCCCCGTCGTCGAGCACCGGGGCTCCCTGAAGGGAGTCGGCACCGCCGGGATCAGCTACACCGAGAAGCAGTGACCTGCAGGGCCTAGAATTCGCCAATGGCCTCGTTGAGTCTTCTGGAGGACTGGCTGCGACACAACGGACTGCCCCACATGGTGCCCGGGCGGCGTCGGCTGCGTGGCGTCATCCCCCGCACGACGGCGATCCTGGTCTCCCTGCTGACGGTGGGAATCGCCTCCCTGTGGGCGGAAGCGGCCCTCACCACCGACCATCCCATCCCGCTGAGGGAGTTGGTGGAGCATCCGCGCGTGGTGATCGCCATCGTGGGGGTGATGGCCCTCATCGTGCTGGCCATCCCGATGGGGCTGCTGGTGTGGCGGCTCCAGCGGCGGCTCCCCCTCATCGGCCGAATCACCGTCGACGTCGTGGTGTGGACGCTGTGGCTGGTTGGGCTGGCGGTCATCACGAAACTGCTGGTCCCCGCCGGTGAGCTCCGACTCACGGTGACCCCCTTGGAGGCCGACCTGCCGTTCGAGATCACCCAGGGGCTCCGTCTGCACTGGACATTCCCCGAACGGCTGGGGCTTCTGGCCATCGCGTTCGCTCTGGCCTGGCTGGACTTCGGTGTGGTCATCGCCTGGACCACGAAACGCGCGCTCCGGGAGATCACCCGGGCGCTGCCCGCGGTGGCCCGGACCCTGCCCCTGCTGCTGCTGACCGTCCTGCTGGTCTTCTTCACCAACGAGCTCTGGCAGATCAGTGCTGCCATCAGCAAACCCCGCATGACGGCGTTGGGCTTCTTCCTCATCGGGCTGGCCTTCCTGGTGGTCCTGCCGAGCAGCATCGACATGGTCGACGACGAGGACACCGACGAGGAGCATGCGCCGCTGCTGGAACACACGCCCTTCGCCGGGATCCCGCCGACCCGCGAGAAGTTGCGCCTCGCCGAACGGATCAACCTGGTGATGGTGGCCGTGGCGGTCCAGGCGATCCAGATCACGGTCTTCGTCCTGGCGACCTTCGCGGTGTTCGCCATCGTCGGCACGATCACCCTCACCCCTGAACTCATCCGGGAGTGGACCGGGCGGGAATCGCAGCCCCTGACCATGCTGGGGATCGAGGTGGGCCTGGACCGGGCCATGTTCCGGGTGTGTCTCATCCTGGCCCTGTTCTCCGGGGTCTCCTTCGCCGCCTCCACCCTCATCGACGACCTGTACCGACGCCTGTTCCTCTCCCGGGTGGCGAGGGAGGTGCGACGCTCCATCGCGGCGAGGCACCGCTACCGCACGGCCCTGGCCTCCCAGGACCGCGGTTTCCGCTGGCGCTCCCTGGTCATGCCACCGACACCACGACCGAAACGATGACGGCGCTGGAGGATGCGTGGCCTGTCCGCGCATCCTCTTGACCGGGTTTCCGACAACGGATTCGCCTGCGTTGGATCGGAAACGCCTGCCTTCTTTCGATTCGCCTGTCTCGTTGGACAGGCGAGCCGCCAGAATGGCAGGCGAACCCGAGTCAATACAGGCGAAACCAGCGCCGCCACGGTGGCCTCCGGGCAGGGCTGACGACGCGGAGCGCACTGGACCGTGCGTTCAAGGAGGTCCGCAGCCAGGGGACACCGGGGCGACCCCAGTGGATTCTCCTGTCCGCGCTCCCTCTCAGGCCGTGAGAACCTCTTGGAAGGGTTTCAGGGCGCGCTGATCCCGGGTGCGGTCGAGGACGGCGAAGACAACGTGGCCAAAGGCCCCGGCGAACGGCCCGGCGAGGAGATCTCGGAACACCGTCGCCACCTCGGTGGGATCGTTGCGGAAGACCCCGCATCCCCACGCCCCGAGCACAAGGCTGTCGTGGCCGTGACGGTGGGCGACGGCGAGCACCCTGCGGGCGCGCTCCCGCAGCGTCGCCTCGAGGAGGTCCGCACCACCCGGGTTGCGCTCCAGCCACACCCCGGCGTTCGGGGCTGGGGCGGTGATGATGGCGGTCAGCCACGGCTCGTCCAGGAGCGTGCCGTCGCCGTCCCGGATCACGGGAACCTCCGGGGAGTGGATCATGGCGTCGCTGTAGAGGGTGTCGCGGGATCGGTTGATCCGGTACATCCCACGGTCCTTGATGCAGACGTAGAGGGCGCTGTCGCGGGCCAGCGCCTCCTCCTGTGCCTGGGCTCCCCCGAGGAAACCACCGCCCGGGTGTTTCGCGGAGGCGAAGTTCAGCACCACCGGGTTCTCGTCGCGGAGTCGACGGGCCGCCTCGAAGGTCCCCTCCGGGGTCACCTCGATCCGTACCCTCGGGGTCGTCGCAGCGGGACTGGGGAGATCGGCATCCGGGGCGTACTCGACGGTGCCGGTCACGGCCCGCGCGATCTCCTCCCTGAGGTCCACGACCACCCCGTTCGGGCTGGTGTAGGTGCCGCGCTCCAGGATGGTCACGGTCTCGCGGGCCTGGGCTGCTCGCAGGTCACGAATTCTTGTCATTGCAACACTATAATGGCTCAGAGCCAGTCCACCCAACGCCCGTGCGGGGAGGCGACGGCGACCGCCCGACCGTCGAGGGCCGCGACGAAGTGCGGTCGGCCGGGATCGGGTGCGGAGACCCCCGGCATGATCCGGGGCCCCTCGAAGCTCAGGTGGCGCACCCCGAGCCCCGTCAGGTGCCGGACCAGCCCCACACGCTCGGCGCGTTCCAGGTACATCGCGAACGCCGAGTGCATCACCACCACGCTGCCCGGCAGCTCCGTCCACGCCCGGATCTCGCGGTCCAGCCAGACGAAGGCCTCCGGCAGGACACCCTGCAGGATCCGCGACGGGTGCTGCCGCTGCACCCCGGCGGCCAGCACCAGCTGCTCCTCGCGGTCCTCCTCCCCCGGCCACACCAACGCCCGCAGCCAGGCGAGGTCATCCTTGCCGAGATGGACAGGACGGGCATCGACCCCGAGGCGCTCCCCGATGACCAGGCGTTCCGGGGAGGCCGGGGACCGACCGGTCATCGTCGTCGCCAGCACGGGCGCGCCCTCGTCGGCGCGGCTGCCGGGCACCACACCGTTGCCGAGGTCGTAGCGGTAGCGATCAGGCTGGAGGGTCAACCCTGCGGCGGCACCGAGCTCCAGCAGATGGACGGGCTGCGGAAGGCCCGCCAGGATCGGCGCGAGCACCGCGCACCGCCCCGCCTCATTGGTCTGGGTGCGTCGGGTCAGGATCAGCTGCCGGATCTCCTCCCACCGGTCCTCGACGACGGCCTCGAAGTACCAGTCGTCCCCGGCGTCGAACTCCTCGTGCAGCCTGAGGTACTTCAGCGCCCCGAGGAACAGGTTCGGCTGCCACCTGTCCTCGGGCAGCCGCTCCAGCAGCGTGCGGATGCGGGGACTCCGGGTCACCCACAGACAGACCTGCTCCCACAGCGGCGAGGTCGGGGCCGTCTCACGCGCGAAGGTCTCGTGGAGCTCACTCACACCACGACGTCGCGCCACCGGTTCAGACCGTCTGGGCCAGGAACTGGATGGCGGAGTGGAAGAACACCGCACCGTCCAACGACGCCCCGGTCAGGGCCTCCACGTTGTGCTCCGGGTGCGGCATCAGTCCGACGACGTTGCCCCGCTCGTTGGTGATCCCGGCGATGTCATGGGCCGAGCCGTTCGGGTTGTCGAGGTAGCGGAAGACCACCTGATCGTTGTCCTCGAGCTTCTTCAGGGTCTCGGGCGCGGCCTGGAAGTTCCCCTCACCGTTCTTCAACGCGATGACGATCTCCTGGCCACGCGTGAAGGCACAGGTCCAGGTGGTGTCGACGGTCTCGACACGCAGCCGCTGGTCCCTGCAGATGAAGTGCTGGTCCACGTTGCGGATCATGGCCCCCTCCAGCAGATGGGCCTCGCACAGCAGCTGGAAACCGTTGCAGATGCCGAGCACCGGGACCCCCTTCGACGCGGCGTCGATGACGGTGCCCATGATCGGACTGAACCGCGCGATCGCCCCGCAACGAAGGTAGTCACCGTAGGAGAAGCCCCCCGGCAGGATGACGGCATCCACCCCGTCGATGGAGTCGGAGGCGTGCCACAGTGGCACCGCCTCGGCCCCGCTCAGCCGGACCGCCCGGAGCGCGTCGTGGTCGTCGAGCGACCCCGGGAACGTGACGACACCGATGCGGGTCATCAGCCCTCCACCACCTCGAAGGTCTCGATGACCGTGTTCGCCAGCAGCTTCTCCGCCGCATTCGCGACCTGCTGGAGGACCTCAGGGGTCACCTCCCCCTCCACCTCGATCTCGAAGCGCTTCCCCTGGCGCACGGTCATGCCCTCGAACCCGAGGCGCTTCAGCGCTCCCGTGACGGCCTTGCCCTGTGGGTCGAGGATCTCCGGCTTCGGCATGACGTTGACTACGACACGTGGCATGGTGTCCACCCTATCGGGCCTCCCCGACGGTTCATGGAGGACTCGCGCCGAGATGAATCGTTACAAGGGAAACCCGCACGGCCACTCCACGCCCCAGCCGGGCGGAAAGTACAATCCGGCGCGTGCGAATCGCCCGGTTGACTGTCCCACTGACGCCCTGGCGTCGCCTGGTCCCCACCGCCGACGAGTACCACGGACTGAGACGGCACTGGCCCCGCGACCTGCTCGCCGGCCTCACCGTCGGCATCGTCGCACTCCCACTGGCCCTCGGGTTCGGGGTGGCCTCAGGGGCAGGCGCCAGCGCCGGGTTGGTGACGGCCGTCATCGCCGGGGTCCTGGCCGCGCTCCTCGGCGGCTCCCACCTCCAGGTCTCCGGGCCGACGGGAGCGATGACCGTGGTCCTGCTACCCGTCATCGCGCAGTACGGTCTGCCGACGGTCCCGCTGCTCGCCGTCATGGCCGGTGTCCTGCTGGTGCTCATGGCCATCACCGGTCTCGGCCGGGTGGTCGACCTGATCCCCTGGCCCGTCGTGGAGGGATTCACCTTCGGCATCGGTGTGATCATCGCGCTCCAGCAGATCCCGCTGGCCCTGGACGCCCCGAAGGGGGAGTCGGAATCGACGCTGCTCTCCAGCTGGTTGACGATCACCCGGGTGGACTGGCCGACATCCGTGGCCCCGCTCGTCGTGGTGGCGCTCGTCGTCGCCACCCAGCTGCTGGTGCAGAAACTGTGGCCGCACCTTCCCGCCTCCCTCATCGCGATCGTCGTGGCGACGACGGTCTCGGTGGGCACCCATCTCCCCGTCGCGACCATCGGTGCCCTCCCCACCGGTCTGCCGACCCCGGCGCTGCCCGCCTTCTCACTCCCCCTGCTGGTCCAGCTGGCCGCACCCGCGGTGGCGATCGCCTCCCTCGCCGCCCTGGAGTCCCTGCTCAGTGCCCGTGTCGCCGACGGTCTGGCTCCCGAGGTGCCACGCACCAACCCGGACCGGGAGCTGCTGGGGCAGGGCATCGCGAACATCGGCTCCGGCCTGTTCGGTGGTCTTCCCGCCACCGGGGCCATCGCGAGGACCGCCGTCAACGTGCGCTCCGGAGGGCGCACCAGGCTCGCGGCCGTGACCCACTCGCTGGTGCTGCTGGTGGTGATCCTGGCGCTCGGCCCCGTCGTGGCACTGATCCCGCTGTCCGCGCTGGCCGGGGTCCTGATCCTCACCGCCACGCGCATGATGAACGTCCGCATCGCGGCTCGCATCTGGCGCACCACCCGGGCGGACCGGCTCACCTTCCTCGCCACCTGCATCACCACCGTCCTGCTCGACCTCATCATCGCGGTGCTGCTCGGGGTGATGATGGCGGCGGTGATGAGCCTCAGGCACATGTCCGCCACCACCTCGGTGCGACGCGAGCACCTGCCCGCCCACACCCCGTCAGGGCTGGTGGACTTCCCCACCCACGAGCTGCACGACAAGGTGGCGGTCTACCGCATCGACGGCGTGCTGTTCTACGCCGACGCCCGCCGCTTCATCGACACCGTCAGCACCGCCCCCGACGTCGCGGGGGTCATCATCCGGGCCCACCGGATGCACGTGATGGACGCCTCCGGAGCCGAGGCACTCCGTGAGGCCACCCGCACACTGCGGCGGCGGGGCATCAGCGTGGTGGTGGAGGGACTCTCCGAGCAGCAGTTGGCGACCGCGGTGGTCACCGGGGCCATCGAGGAGTCCCAGCACGCCGTCGACCTGCCCGCGGCGATCGACCTGATGTGTTCGCGACTCGAGGTGGCGGCCAGCGCCGCGGTCCATTCCTGCACCACGCAGGTGTTCTCCTACGGCGCCTTCACCCAGGAGCACGTGCACCAGCAGGTCTACGGGCGACGCCTGAGCGGTCACCTGGACTCGTTGCCGGGACATCGGTTGACACTGGTCGAGGTGCCGGAACGCGTCGCGGGCACACTGCGCATCGAACGGCAACCCGCCGCGGTGCCCGGCGATGCCGACGACCTCATCGCCGGGATGCGCTACGAGATCAGCGATGCCGAGCTCGCCGCGATCGAGAAGGTCAACCAGGGTCTGTTCACCAAGCGCTGGGTGAAGCTCGCCTCCGGCCAGGAGGCCTGGGTCTTCGTCGCCGAGCAGGTCGACCGGTGACCGGTCAGAAGGGCCGTCCGGTGAGACGCTCGAAGGCCTCGACGTAGCGGGCCCGGGTGGCCGCGACGATCTCCTCGGGCAGCCGCGGCGGGGGTGAGACCCGGTCCCACCCCGATTCGTTGGCCAGCCAGTCGCGGACGAACTGCTTGTCGAAGCTGGGCAGGGACTGCCCCGGCGCCCAGGCCTCGGCGTCCCAGAACCGGGAGGAGTCCGGGGTGAGCACCTCGTCGGCCAGCACCAGCGTCCCGTCGAGGCGGTGCCCGAACTCGAGCTTGGTGTCCGCGAGGATGATGCCACGCGCGGATGCGATCCGCTCGGCGGTCGCATAGAGCTCCAGCGTGACATCCCGCAGCTGCCTGGCGAGGTCCTCCCCGTGCAGCCGTGCGACGGTGGCGAGGTCCACGTTCTCGTCGTGCCCGCCGACCTCGGCCTTGATGGCCGGGGTGAAGATCGGCTCCGGCAGCCTGTCCCCGTCGCGGAGCCCGGCGGGCAGCGGGATCCCGCACACCGTCCGCGACCTCTGGTACTCGGCCCACCCGGAGCCGGTGAGATGGCCGCGCGCCACGCACTCCACCGGCACCATCTCCAGACGTTCCACGACGAGGGCGCGCCCGGTCACGGCCTCGGGGACGTCCACGCCGACGACGTGGTTGGCCACCAGCCCCGCCAGCTGCTCGAACCACCACAGGGACAGCTGGGTGAGCACCGCCCCCTTGTCCGGGATGAGGCTCGGCAGCACGTGGTCGAAGGCGGAGATGTTGTCCGTGGCCACCATGAGGACGTCACCGTCCGCCAGGGCGTACATCTCACGGACCTTGCCTGCGTGCAGCAATGGCAGACCAAGGGACTCGAACTGACTCACGGGCCAAGCCTAGGCCCCGTCACGAGGTTCTGCCGGGCAGTGGTCACGTGACGCACCGAGGAACCCGTCTAGGCTGGATGTGTGATCCTTGGAGCGTTGAACCGTGCTGACCTGGCCGGACTGGGTTTCCGTGACGAGGACGCCGCCCGCTGCCGGGAGCTGATCGACTCCCTCCCCCGTCACCCGGAGCGGCTGGCCCGGGTGGCAGCACTGGCCGAGCAGCTCAGGGCACGGATCGGCCGGTTCCACGACGACGACCTCCCGGTGCGCGATGACAACGGCACCGCCTCGTTCGAGGAGGGTCTGGTCACCCTGCTGGCGCTGATCGCCGTCGCGCAGGACGTCCACGACTTCCTGACCGCGCGCGGCCTGCCGGACGACCTGGCGTGGGCCACGCTCGCGGATCTCGGCCAGCAGGTCCACGTCTTCAAGGAGGTCTTCGGTTTCCTCGGTCTGCGCGCCCAGACCTGGTGCGTGGCCAACTTCTCCGGTCGCCACCTGTGGCTGGGGCGGCTCCAGTACACCCTCGAGCAGGATGACGTGCCCTTCGTCGGCGTCCACATCCCCGAGACCGGTCCCCTGACCCCTGACCTGGTGGACGCCTCGCTGGATGCTGCCCGGGTCCTGGTTCCCCGTCTCTTCCCGGAGCACCCCGCCCAGGAGTTCCGGCTGACCTCCTGGCTGCTCGACCCACTCGTCATCGACGCCCTCCCACCCGAGTCCAACCTGGCCCGGTTCGCCCGGCGTTTCAAGATCATCGACGACGGCGAACCGGACCCGCGCGACGCGTTCTTCTTCGTCTTCCACACCGAGCTGAGACTGCAGCCGGTGGACCTCTCAGGCCTTCCCCGCGACTCGTCACTGCAGCGTGCCGTGCTGGACGTGCCCGTGGAGCAGCTCCGGGTCCCGACGGGGCGACTGTGGGAGACTGGACAGACGTCGGGCCGATCAGGAGATCGGATCAGGCCAACCGCCACTCAGCACACACGGCATCGCAAGGAGTGATATGGGTACGGACGCAGGCCCACAGGACCGCGCCCAACGCGCCCGGCGCCTCCTCCACGCACTACGGGCCCGTGGTTCGGCCACCCTCGGCGAGCTGGCGAAGGACGCCGGCATCTCGCGGCCGACGGCCAGCCTCATCGTCGCGGATCTCGAGACCGTCGGGTTGATCGCGCAGAGCGCCATCAGCACCGGGGCCGGCCGGCCCGCCGCCCTCTACTCCTTCGCCGATGGGCACGGTTTCGTGGTGGCCCTCGACATCCAACGCGATGAGCTCTCCATCGCCGCAGCCTCCATCGCGGGAGAGGTGCTGCACACCGAGATCGTGGAGCTGATCGAGCACGGTCGTGAGGAACGGCTGGGGGAGCTCTGCCGACACATCGACGACCTGGTCGCGTCGCTGTCCCCGCAGCACGGCCCTGCCATCCGCGGTTTCGCCTCCACCACCGGCATCGTCGACGGTGACGGCACCATCCTGCGCAGCTACTCGGTCCCCCAGTGGCACTCCCTCCCCCTGACCCAGCAGCTGACGGCGCTGACCGGCCTCCCCTTCCGTGCCGACAACGACATCAACAGTGCGGCCTACGGCGAGTTCGCCACCCGGGTCACCGATGGTCGGATCCGTCTCACGGACACCCTCCTGCACATCCGTCTCTTCGCCGGGTTCCGCACCGGACTGATCCTGAACGGCGACATCCATCGTGGCCACCGCTGGCACGCCGGGGAGATCAACGACAGCCTCGACGGAGAGCTGCGGGCCCGGCTCGACGCGGAGACCGAGCCCACGAACTGGGCGCTGCGGGCCGCAGCGGCGATCGGCACCGTCGCCTCGGCCATCGACCCGACGGTGACGGTGATCTCCACCAGCGACCTCACGGATGCGGGATCCGCGACCGAGGTGTGGGGCTACCTCAAGGCGATGCGCCTGACCACCGCCCCGAAACTCGACATGGAGCACGGGGAGCTGGGCAGCGCGGCCTCCACCATCGGGGCGCTGTCCCTGGCGCTGCGTGACGCGGAGTCCCACTTCCTGAACTCCCGGACCCGTCATCCCGTGGTGATCACGGGACTGGACCGGATCAGCGCCGTCCACCTCGCCCACGCCGATCGGCGCAGGTCCGAGGCACACCGTCATGCCGTCGTGGTCTCCGAACCCCTCAGGATCGGTGTGGTGGGGCTCGGCGTGCAGGCCCGGCTGGCCCGTCACGTCGAGTCCGAGCAGAACCGTGCCGTGATCGTCGGGGCCTGCGACCCCGATCCGGCAGCCGCGACACGGGTGCACCAGGTGCTGGGCCGGACCCTGCCGGTGTACACCTCGGTCAGGGAACTCATCGAGTCCGGGATCGGCGCCGCCCTGGTGACCTGCCTCGGGGACCTCCACGAGACGGTCACCCTGGAGTTGTTGGAGGCCGGCATCCCCGTCCACCTGAGCGCCCCGCTGGCCACCAGCATCGACGGCTGCACCCGCATCCTCGACGCGGCCCGTCTCAACGGCACCCGGCTGTACGCGGGCCAGCCCAGGAGGCACGAATCGGTGGTTCGGCACCTGCGGGACCTCATCGGTGACAAGGTGGTCGGAGAGGTGCGCAGCATCGAGTGTCACCGCTTCATCCCTCCCGGCGATCCCCACCCCCTGGATCCGCTGCTGGGACAGAGCGGTCACGACATCGACGTGCTGCACTGGCTGGCCGACTCCGAGACCACCGAGGTGATCGGCCTGGCTTCCCCGCAGCACCCCAGGGAGACCACCATGGTGACGATGCGGCTGCGTTCCGGGGTGCTCGCCTCCTACCAGCAGCACCTGCTGACCTCCGAGCACCGTTGTGTCCACACCGTCACCGGTTCAACGGGACGGCTCGATCACCTCGGTGACATGATCCGGCTGTGGCGACATGACGAGGCACCCGGCCCCGTCTCCGAGTTCCCGATCCACGACGTCGGCGACGCCGAGTCCCTGGGCATCGCGGAGTTCCTGCGGTTCGTGCGCACCGGTTCCCCCACCGACGCCTCCCCGCTCGGCGCCTGGTACGCCGCCGCCGTCGGCATCCAGGCCGCGGAGAGCATCAGAACCGGCGCCACCCCCCAACGCATCCCACCGGTGGCCACGGAGCTGCGGGAACACTTCCTGCGCTGAGGGTCACAGCGCGTACCGGCTGGCCGCGCCGTGGAGGGCCGGGGCGAAGTCGACCTCACGGTCCTCGATGAGGAAGCGGTGGCGCCCCAGTCTGGTGCTCCCGGGCAGCGGCCCCAGGTAGCGACGCAGGTCGTCGCGTTCCTCGTCGGTCAGCCATGCGGGTGGATCGGACAGCCCCCGGAAGCCGGACAGGGTGGCGGCATCCCGCAACCACTGCATCTGCTGCTCGTCCAACAGGTTCCTGGCGTGCCGGGCGAACACGACATCCGGGTCGATCCCGATCAGGCCACGCAGCCACAACCGCTCCACCGCGTTGCGCAGGGCGTTGCGGGCCAACGCGTCCGAAGGGTCATCCGTGGCGTAGTTGGTCCACATCGGGGCGACGTCGGGGCCGGTGCGCACCGCGTCCAGCACCCCCAACGACGCGAACACCGGCGCCCCGGAGCCGAGCAGGAAGGGCTCCTCCCCGGCGGCCCGACGAATGGTCTCGATGGCGGTGCGGTAGACCGCCTCCCGATCCGTCGGGACGAGGTGCCGCCCCGGTACGGCCGCGGCCTGCAGGAAATCCAGCTTGAGGTGGCTGAACCCCCAGCCGACGACGGTGTGGATCAGCTCCGCCAGGTACTCCAGGGCATCGTCACGCGTGTAGTCGTAGGTGAAGTACCGCGACCCCCAGTTGCTGCCGGCGACGACCGGGTCGCCCCGGGAGTCGGTGAGCAGCATCTGGCGTCGCTCCCGGAAGGCCCGCGAGTCGGGCAGCACGATGAACGGGGCCAGCCAGAGCCCCGGCTGAAGCCCTTGGTCCAGCGTCGCCCGGGCCAGACTCGCCATGCCCTCCGGGAACTTGAGGTTGGGGATCCAGTCACCGACGATGTCCTGCCAGCCGTCGTCGATCTGGAAGGTGTCGAACCCGAGCCCCGGCAGCTCCACCAGCACCTCCTCCATCCTCGATCGGGAGATGTCCTCGTAGAAGGAGTACCACGACGACCACACGGTGCCGGGGTCCCGGTCCCGCACCCCGTGGCGCGCGGCCAGGAGGACCCGGTAACGCTCGAACACCGCGAGCTCCGGCCCCTTCAGCAGCACCCACAGTCCGGGCTGCCCGGTCTCGGTCCATCCGCTCAGCACGTCGAGATCGGCATGGGTGCGGGGGGTGTCGCCCTCCAACGCCCCGAGCAGCACCGCCTGCTCGCCGTCGCTGACCACCAGCATCCACGACGAGTGGTGCCGCACCGGGTCGTCCCAGCGGTCGTCATCGGCGGTGGTGCGCCGCTGCTGGTCGGCGATCCGCAGCGGCGACTCCGCCAGTCCCCGCCACCCCGCCGGGGACCACGAGTTGTGTCCACTCCGATACGCCTCGGCCTCGGGTGGCATGCCGTGGAGCAGCGCCACCCGGGGACCTCGCAGATAGGTCTCCTCGAGTCCCGTGGCAGGAGGCGCCCACGACGGGGCGGTGGTCGGGGTGCTGGTGGTCAACGTGGTCTCCTACTCGTAGAGGGCCTGGGCGTCCTGGTTGGCCTTGGTGAGGGTGCCCTGTG
Source organism: Arachnia propionica (assembly GCF_003859805.1). Classification (GTDB taxonomy): domain Bacteria; phylum Actinomycetota; class Actinomycetes; order Propionibacteriales; family Propionibacteriaceae; genus Arachnia; species Arachnia propionica_C. The sequence continues at coordinate 70,455 of NZ_RQZG01000013.1, read as the reverse complement.
GGTCGGCCCCCTGGGCCACCTCGGCCATGGCATCCTGGATCACCTCGTTCAGTTCGTTCCCCTTGGCGAGCAGCGGCACCGGGTAGGTCTCACCGGCATCGACCATCTCGACGAACGGCGTCGGGTCGTATCCCTTCTCCCTGAACGCGGTCATCGCGATCTCCGTCGACGACTTCTGGGCCGGGAACACGCGCGCTCCCCGGGCCACCTTGTCCTGGCACTCCTTCGAGGCCAGGTGGGTCACCCACGCGAAGGCCTCGTCCGGGTGCTCGGTTCCCGACCAGATGGCGTCGGAGAGACCGTTGGTCGCCGTGAATCGTCCCTTGGGTCCGGTGGGCAGCTTCGCGAAGGCGAACTTCACCGGTGAGTCCTCCCCCAGGTAGGAGGCCATGGTCCACGACCCCTGGATGGTGGAGGCGGCGGTGCCGTTCTTCATCACCGCATCGGTGCCGAGCGACGACTGCTGGTCGAACCGGGGGGCCAGACCGTCGTTCACGAGCCGCTGCAGCCAGGCCGCGGTGGCCACCAGCTCCGGGGAGTCGTAGTTGAACTCGGTGGGCAGGCCCTGCTGGTCGGTGTAGGTGAACCCGTTGGCGTGGGCGAAGTTGCCCCACCCGTTCTGCCCGACGGCGCCGTCGCTCCACTCGGGGTAGTAGCCGTAGCTGGTGACGTTGTCCTTGTCGAAGGCCGGGTCGTTGGCGTTGCGACCTTCGGCGTCGACGGTGGTGGCACGGATGAACTCGCCGAAGGTACCGCCGTCGGTGGGGTTCCAGGTGAGGTTGTTCATCCTCTCGGCATCGAATCCTGCGGCCTCGGCCTTCTCGACGTTGTACAGCAGTCCGACGGCGTCCCAGTCCTTGGGCAGGCCGTAGCGTCTGCCGTCCAGGACCCAGCGTTCCGGGAAGCCCTCGGCGTACTGGGTGAGGTCGATCCCGGCCTGGTCGATGCGCTCGGTGAGGTCCAGGATCTGCTGGTTGGCCACGAACTGCGGGTAGTAGGACACCTGGTTGGTGAACACGTCGGGTGCGTCACCGGAGGCGATCTGGGTGGTGAGGTTGGTCCAGTACTGCCCCCAGGCGGTCTGGGTGATCTCGATGCGGATGTTCGGGTGCTTCGCGGTGAAGTCGTCGGCGCACTGCTGGTAGAGCGGGAGCTGGGTGTCATCCCACAGCCAGTACTGCAGGGTGACCTCACCACCGCCGCCCGGGTCACCTCCCTGGTTGCTGCAGGCCCCCATCCCGATGGCCAGGGCGAGCGCCCCGAGAGCGGCCGTGATCTTGCGCAGTGACATGTGAATCTCCTTTGGTTCGTCGGTCACGTCGGGTCATTTGTTCCCCGAGAAGCTGAGGGACTGGACGAGCTGTCTGCCGAGGAAGACCAGGATGAGCAGGGCGGGCAGCACCGAGAGGGTGGAGCCGGCCATGAGTCCGGTCCAGTCGGGGGCGGTGTTGGGGGACTGCTGCTGGAAGACGCTGAGTCCGACGGTGAGCAGTCGGGTGTGTTCCTTGCGGCCCACCACCAGCGGCCAGAGGTAGTCCTTCCACATCCCGACGAAGGTGATGAGCACCATCGTCGCGATGGGACCGATGTTCATCGGCACGGCGATCCGGGCGAACCTCGAGAGTGGGCCGAGACCGTCGAGCATGGCCGCCTCCTCCACCTCGACCGGGAGCGACAGGAAGAACTGCCGCAGGAAGAAGATGGCAAAGGGGGACATGAGCATGGCGGGCAGCATCATCCCGAGCATGGTGTTCATCAGCTGCAGGTCCCGGATCAGTGTGAAGTTGGGCAGCAGCGTGAAGATCCCGGGAATCATGAGACCACCGATGACGACGAGGAAGAGCACGTCGCGGCCGGGGAAACGCAGCCGGGCGAAGGCGTAGGCGGCACCGGCGCAGGCCATGGTCTGGATGACGGCGATCCCACCGGCGTAGATGAGGGAGTTGAGGGTGTGGAGCGGGAAGTTGATCGAGGCCCCGCTGCCCCCTGCCGCGACGGCCTCCTCGCGGGAGACCAGACCCAGCACACGCTGGAAGTTGATCAACGTCGGATTGGTGGGCCACAGCTTCCCGGAGTCGGCGACCAGCTCAGCAGCCGGGGTCAGTGCGGTACGGACCATCCAGTAGAACGGGAAGGCCGTGGCCACCAGGGCGATGACGAGCATCGTCCAGGCGAGGGCACGGCTGGGGCGCGGTGTGTGTCGTCCTCTCATGCCAGGTCCGATCGGTTGGCACGCAGCAGCCGCAGCTGGAGCAGGGTCAGCACGGCGAGGACGATGGCCAGCAGCAGGGCGATGGCGGAGGCGTGGCCCATCTTCAGGAAGTCGAAGGCCTGCTGGTAGATGTGGTAGTAGATGACCCGCACCTCAGGGATGGGTTTGTTGCCGTAGCCCACCTGGACCAGGTCGAAGACCTGGAACGAACCGATGAGTGAGACCACCACGACCAGCGCGATGACGGGTCGGATCAGGGGCAGGGTGATGCGGAAGAACATCGTGGTCTCGGTGGCCCCGTCGATGGCCCCGGCCTCGTAGTACTCGACGGGCACCTGCATCATGCCCGCGAACAGCAGCAAGGCGGTGTAGCCGACCCCGGACCACACCCCGATGAGGATGATGATGTTGAGCGCCGCGTCGCTGTTGAAGAAGGTGAAGTTGATGAGGAGGTCGAGCTGCAGGGCCGTCCCGATGCGGTCGAGCACTCCTTTGAGGTAACCGACGTTGGCGTCCAGGAGCCATGCCCAGATGAGCGCGATGGCCACATTGGGCACCAGCCACGGCAGCAGCAGCCCGGCACGCACCCAGGTCCTGGCGCGCAGCCGCTGCATGAGCGCGGCGAGCAGCATCGCGAGCCCCAGTGTGATGATGACGCTGCCCGCGGCGAAGACCACCGTGATCCGCATCGACTCCCACACCTGTTCGTCACCGATGACGTTGCGGAAGTTCTCGGCACCGACGTAGCGCCCCTGGTTCAGCAGGTTGTAGTCGGTGACGGAGTAGCCGAAACCTCGGATCGCCGGGCTGATCCAGAACACCAGGAACCCGAGGAGGGCCGGGGTGAGGAGCACGATGGCGGCGACGGTGTGTCCTCGAGCTGATGGGGGGACACGTCGTCGTGTGTGGCGAGCCGTGCTGGATGCGGCTGGAGCAGTCATTCGGGCCCTTCCGACTCTGGAGCAATCCCGAGGATGCCGCTTATTGAAGCACCCCTTACATGTTAAGTCAATGGGTTGCATAAGGGGGGGATCTTGTGGTGGACTGAGGTCATCTCCGGCCCGGGCGGCGCTGCCACTGGTCCGGAGGTGGCGGTGTTCACACCTTGAGAAAGGAGAACCATGCTGAGACTGCGTACCGCTGCCCTGCTGGCGGCCACCGCACTGACCCTGTCCGTTCCCCTGACCCACAGCCAAGCAGACGACCAGACGGGCTGGAAGCCCTTGGCGACGACGGCGGCCCGCACCGACAACCCCCTCAAGGGATTCATGCCCTTCGGTGACGAGCTCGGCGACAAGGCAGACGCCTTCCCCCACACCATGGAGTGGTTCTACCTGCCACTCGATGCCGTGGTGAAGGGCGAGAAGACCTACGACTGGAGCGAGTTCGAGGCCAAGCTGGCGGCCATCAGCTCCCGGGGCCACCAGGCCGCGTTCCGCTTCTACCTCGACTACCCGGAGAAGGAGACCGGTGTCCCGGACTACCTGCTGGGTCCGGGCGGGATCGACCGTTCCCGCGCCTACATCGTCGACGAGGACGGCAAGATCCGATCCGCAATCGGCAACCAGGCCGAAGGCATCAATTTCTCACCCGACTACGAAGATTCCCGCATCCGTGCCCTCATCACCGATTTCGTCGCGGCCTTCGGCGCGAAGTACGACGGCGATCCCCGGATCGGGTTCATCACCACCGGTCTGGTGGGGTTCTGGGGTGAGCAGCACACCTGGCCGATGAACGGCGAGGACAACGACGGCCTGAACCCGACGCGCGCCGACTGGATGCCCGCGCGTGACGTGGAGCTCAGCTTCTACAAGGCCTGGGACCAGGCCTTCGACAAGACCCGGCTGCTGAACCGCCAACCGATGAAGGACCTGGCCCAGATCGACGTCGGCTTCCACGACGACTCGTTCGCGTTCTCCACCCTGCCGACCATCGACTGGCACTTCATGAGCCGGATGAAGCAGGCCGAGATGGACAAGCTCTGGATGACCAAGCCGATCGGCGGCGAGATCTACCCGCAGATCCAGCTGTGCCTGTTCGATCCCGCACAGCCGTGCCCGGAGCCCGCCAAGCCGGAGAACTTCGACGAGGCGGTCAAGGGCACCCACGCCTCCTGGCTGATCAACCACCGGGCGTGGTCCCCCGGCTTCACCGGTGAGCCCTTGGAGAAGGCGAAGGCCGCGCACGCCTCGCTCGGCTACGACTTCGCCGCCACCGAGGCCAGCATCACCACCACCGGCGACAAGGCCACGATCTCACTGCGCGTGACCAACCGCGGTGTGGCGCCGTTCTACTACGACTGGCCGGTGGAGTTCGCGGTGCTGGACGCCGATGGCAAGGTGCTCTCCAGCACCACCATCGATGCGAACCTGCCCTCCCTCATGGAGAACAAGCAGGCGGAGTGGACGGCGACGCTGCCCGCCGAGGTCGGCACCGTCGCGGTCAGGATCCCGAACGCGATGCCGGGTGGGGCCCCGATCCGGTTCGCCAACGCGAACCAGGACGCCGACTTCCCCGGTTACCTGACCGTCGGGACCATCACCACCAAACAGTCCCCGAACCCGGCCCCGTCGGCCTCGGCCCCGAAGCCCGCTCCGGGGCTCCCCAAGACCGGGATCATCGCTGTGCAGTGATCCCGAATCGGAGACCGCCCATCTCCGAAGCCCCTGGTGAGGGTTCCCAACGACCCTCGCCAGGGGTTCCCCCTTTCTCCGGGGAGGCAGGGTGCTCAGAGCACAGCACCCGGGCGGTACCGGGCGGCCTCGGGGTGCTGGGCGACCACGGCCGCCACCTGATCGGCGATGCGTGAGACCTGGGCACCTGCGGTGCCCGCCAGGTCCAGCGGATTGGTCACCAGTGCTCCCAGTTCGTCCCGGCCCAGGTGCAGGCGGTCGTCGGCGGCCAGCCGGTCGAGGAGATCGTTGACGGCCAGGCCCTGCCGCATCTCCAGGGCGACGGCGACGGCGTGCTCCTTGATGGCCTCGTGGGCCGCCTCACGCCCCACGCCCTTGCGGACCGCCGCCATGAGCACCTTGGTGGTGGTGAGGAACGGCAGGTAGCGGTCGAGTTCGGCCGCGATGACCTCGGGGAAGGCCCCGAAGTCGGCCAGCACGGTGAGAAAGGTCTCGAACAGCCCGTCGAGGGCGAAGAACGCATCGGGCAGGGCGACACGGCGCACGACGGAGCAGGAGACGTCCCCCTCGTTCCACTGGTCGCCCGCCAGCTCACCGACCATCGCGACGTGCCCGCGGAGGATGACCGCCATCCCGTTGACACGTTCGCAGGAGCGGGTGTTCATCTTGTGGGGCATGGCGGAGCTGCCGACCTGCCCCTCCTTGAAACCCTCGGTCACGAGCTCCAGCCCGGCCATCAGCCGGATGGTGGTGGCGAGGTTCGACGGGGCGGCCGCGGTCTGCGCGAGTGCGGTGACCACGTCGTAGTCGAGGCTGCGGGGATAGACCTGCCCCGTGGAGGTGAGGACCGTGGCGAAGCCGAGTTCGGCGGTGACCCGGCGTTCCAGTTCCGCCAGGGCGTCGGCATCACCGCCCAGCAGGTCGAGCATGTCCTGCGCGGTGCCGACGGGCCCCTTGATGCCTCGTGCCGGGTAGCGTTCGATGAGCTCCGTCAGGCGACGGTGGGCGACCAGCAGCTCGTCGGCAACCGTGGCGAAGCGCTTGCCGAGCGTGGTGATCTGGGCCGCGACGTTGTGGGAGCGCCCGGTGATCGGCTGCTCGGCCCAGGCGACGGCGAGCCGGGAGAGGTTCGCCAGGGCCGCGACGACCCGGTCCCGGATGATGCGCAGCGATTCCAGGACCTGGTACTGCTCGATGTTCTCGGTGAGATCGCGCGAGGTCATGCCCTTGTGGACGTGCTCGTGCCCGGCGAGTTCGTTGAACTCCTCGATGCGGGCCTTGACGTCATGACGGGTGATGCGCTCCCTGGCCGCGATGGAGGCCAGGTCCACCTGGTCGACCACGGCCTCATAGGCGGCGATCACCTCGTCGGCATCGGCACCTCCGAAGTCGACGCCGAGGTCCCGCTGGGCGCGCAGCACCGCCAGCCACAGCCGTCGCTCCGCGATCACCTTGGCCTCGGGGGCCCAGATGGCACGCATCTGCTCGGAGGCGTAACGGGTGGCCAGCACATTGGGAACGCTCATGGCCCCAACTCTATTGGCTCACCCGTCGATCCGGATGACGCGCTCCGGGCCAGCGATGTGACACGGGTCGTGGTCGAGGGTGTAGGGCATGTCGGACATGCCGACGGACCATGCCACGGGGCAAGGCTCAGGGCATTGTCGATGTCGCTTTTCCGCTGGTCGGGCCGGGGTCCCGATGCGAAGCGAGGGAACCCGTGTCGAGACCAAGGCATGAGTGCCAGCAGACGGTCCCTGCGTGACCTCATCGACGCCCTGTGACCTCGAGCAGACGCCTGAGAGCCGGGGCACCGTCATCCGCCGAGGTGACATGGGTCTCCCCCGGCAGGACCTCGACGGCGGTGTGGGTCATGCCGAGGGTCTGGTAGGCCTGCTCAGCGGCCTGTGTCTCGGCCAGGGCGTCGAAATCGCCGTCCGCGCCGCCTCGGCCCGGGGTGTCCAGCTCACCGACCACCCAGGTCATGACGAAGTCCTGCTTCAGTTGCGGGCTCGGCTGCGTGGTGAAGACGACCTCGGAGTCGAGACTGCCCCCGCCCACCAGGACGGCCCCGCCGCCGGTGAACAGGTCGGAATGGTCCGGCAACAGGACGTTGGTGATGACCTCGGCGCCACCGGAGTAACCTGCCAGCCACACCCGGGAGTCGTCGATGTCATGGGTGGCCTTGACGTGGTCGATCAGCTCCCGCAGCCAGTGGCCGGATGACTCGTCCTGCCACCAGGTGTGGGTGCGTTGGTCCGGGGTGAGGGGGGCCAGCATGGACATGCCGTTGTCCCGGGCGACGGCGGCGTAGTCGTCGAGGACGGTGGAGCCGGGCTCGAACTCGCCGTGTCCGTCACCGTGGAGATAGATCACGATCCCGGTCGGTCGGGTGCTGGTCGGGGCCTCGTCGAAACGGTATCGGCTGACGAGACCGTCGCTGCTGCGGAACTGAGGGGTCGTGCCCGGGCTGGGGACTGCGGTGGTCTCCGGCGGATTCGTCGGGGACGAAGTGCTCGCGGGGGTGGCCCCGTCCTCGCTGGGGGGTGCGGTGGTCTCCGGCAGGTTCATCGGGGAGACGGTGCCTGCGGGGGTGGTCACGGCTCGGCTGGGAGACTCGGTGGTCTCCGGTCGCGGGGCAGCACAGCCTGCCGGCCCGGCAGCCAGGGCCACGGCGGCGAACTGCAGCAGATCTCGACGACGCATGGAAAATCACCTCGGGATGTCGAAGCACCTTGTGGAACGCAGATTCTCGTGTCGATGGTCGGCATCGTGAGCGTGCTCACCCCGCCATCCTACGTGTCATCTCCACGATGGCGACATCTTTGTCGTCCCGGCATCCTGAACTCAGGAGTGGCCGTGACGGTGTCGTCCGGCGTCGCGGTCACGCACCACAGGAGGTCTCATGTCCGCTCTCATCCCTCGACTGCTCGGTCACACCGATCCCGCCAGGCGCCGCATCGGAGTCGCGGCCCTGGTGGGGCTGATCGCCGGGATGTTCTCGGCCATCGTCAAGTTCGGCTGGGAGGTCCCGTTCCCACCCCGCACGCCGGAACGTGACGCCACGAACCCACCGCAGACGATGCTGGAGCTGTGGTTCGGGATGAGCCCGGAGCAGTCACACGCCCTGATCTTCTTCAACGGGAACCCCAGGCCGATCTACTCGTTCATCGTCCACTTCGCGTTCTCCATCGTGATCGCGCTGTTCTACTGCATCGTCGCCGAGTACTTCCCACGCATCAAGCTGTGGCAGGGCGCGGTCTTCGGTTTCCTGGCGTGGATCTTCTTCCACGTGCTGCTGATGCCTCTCACCGGTCTGGTCCCGACCCCGTTCCCGTGGGTCGAGGGTGGCCAGACCTGGGACGAGCACTTCTCGGAGTGCTTCGGGCACATCCTGTGGGTGTGGTCCATCGAGGTGGTCAGACGCGACATCCGCAACCGCATCACCCATGAACCCGACCCGGAGGTACCGCTGGCGGAGGCCACCCGCTGAGGGGGAGCACAGGCTCGGCAGGCGCCGGAGCTCACCCACGGGGGTTCCCACAGCGTGAAATATCATGGTGACATGGCTGCCACCCGGAGTCCCAGAGGGCCTGTGCCACATCAGCAGTGGTTGGCCCACGTCGCGGCGACGTGCCGAGGAACGGTCCTCGACCTCGGGGCTGGCAACGGCACTCTGGGACGGCTGCTACCTGCCACGACTCGATGGATCGCACTGGAGCCCCACCCGACGAGCAGCTTGCGCAGCCGTGTTGCGGAGCGTTCCGGCTCCCGGCTGCTGACTGCTCCGGCCGAGGCCATCCCGCTCGAGGACGCCAGCGTCGATGTGATCGTGTGCGCCACGGTGCTGTGCTCCGTCCATGACCCGGCACAGGTGCTGCGTGAGGCGCATCGAGTCCTCACACCGGAAGGTGTGATGCATGTCAGTGAACACGTCGCAGCACCTGCTGGAACGTGGGCCCGGCGCATCCAGCGTCTCGCCACCCCGCTGACGAAGCTTCTTGACCGTGGGTGTGACCCGTGCCGGGACACGACGACGGTCCTCGAGGCGAGCCCCTTTCGTGACGTCACACTGACACAGGCCAGGTACCCGGGACTTCTTGGCCAGATCGGACCCCTGATCCGCGGCACAGCGTCGTGGTGAGCGTCCCTCCCCTGAACACAGGGTGTCGCGTCGTCAGATGTCCTCATCCATCAGGGCATGGACGTTCTCACTGGTCAGCCGGTGACCCGGTCGGCGTCCGAGCTGGCTGAACTCGCTGGTTGTCGGCTCCCTGTACTCGTCACTGATCCTGGCTCCTCGACGCACCAGCGTGGAGACGGCCCCACCCAAGGTCAGCTGCTCCCGCTGGGCCAGCTCACGGGCAGCAACGGTTGCTGCATCGTCAAGCATCACTGTGATTCGTCCCATGCGTTTCCTCCTGCGAGCTCAGTGCGGGACGCCGATGTCCGAGCGGTGGAAGCCGTCCGCGTAGTCCACCTGGGCCAGGTGCGCGTAGGCCTGTGTTCTGGCGGCCTCCAGGTCCTCCCCCAGCCCGACGATGCCGAGCACCCGCCCGCCTGAGGCGACGAACTGTTCTCCCTCCATGCGGGTTCCCGCGTGGACGGTCCAGGCCTGCTCGGTGTCGGCTGGCAGCGCGATGGTACCCCCTGCGGTAGGGGTGCCGGGGTAGCCCTCAGCCGCCTCGACCACCACGACGGCGGCACCGTCGCGCCAGGAGAGCGGGGGCAGTGTGGCGAGCTCGCCCCGGGCTGCGGCAGCGAGCACGTCGACCAGCGGGGTCTCCAGCAGGGCGAGCACGGCCTGGGTCTCGGGGTCGCCGAAACGCACGTTGAACTCCACCACCCTGAGCCCCCGGCCGGTCAGGGCGAGCCCGGCGTAGAGCAGCCCGACGAAGGGGGTACCGCGTCGCCTCATCTCGGCCAGTGTCGGTTGGATCACCTCGGCCATGATCTGGTCCACGAGCCCTTCGGGGGCCCAGGGCAGCGGGCAGTAGGCCCCCATGCCGCCGGTGTTGGGGCCGGTATCGCCGTCGCCTGCCCGTTTGAAGTCCTGGGCGGGCAGCAGCGGTACGGCCGTGACGCCGTCGCAGATGGCGAACAGGGACACCTCCGGGCCGTCGAGGTATTCCTCGATGACCACCGTGCCGCAGGTCTTCGCATGGGCCAGGGCGGCGGCACGGTCCGATGTGACGACGACCCCCTTGCCCGCGGCCAGGCCGTCGTTCTTGACCACGTGCGGTGCCCCGAACTCATCGAGGGCGGCCTCGGCCTCGTCGGCGGTGGTGCAGACCCGGGCGGTGGCCGTCGGCACCCCGGCCGCCTCCATCACCTGCTTGGCGAAGGCCTTGGAGCCCTCCAGCCGGGCGGCCTCGGCCGAGGGACCGAAGCAGGGGAACCCGGCCTCGCGCAACGCATCCGCCACCCCGGCGACCAGCGGGGCCTCGGGGCCGATGACCACCAGGTCAGCGGCGACCTCATGGGCCAAGGTGACCACGGCGTCGGGGTCGCTGGCATCGACGTCGTGGCAGGTGCCGAGCCCGGCGAGCCCCGGGTTGCCGGGCGCGACGTGGAGGGTGCTGTCGGGTGCGAGGGCCCGGCCGAGCGCGTGCTCGCGCCCACCGGAGCCGAGAAGCAGAACAGTGGTCACGCCGTGAACTCTAATGGACCCACGCCTGCATAGGGTGGGTCCATGAAACTGCTGCGCCTGCTCGTCGCCGTGCCACTGCTGCTCCTCGGGGCCTGCACCTCACCTCCGAAGCTCAGCGAGGAAGAAGCCCTGCAACGCATCGAGCAGTGGGCCGCCACGTCCGATTGGCAGGCAGAATACGAGGTGACCAGACGGGATGACACCCCTCCCTCCGCTGTGGTGGGGGCGCGGGTCAGCGTCGAGGTACCCGATGCCAAGGCGGCCCGACGCTTCTTCTTCGAGTTCACACAGCTGACCGAGCACATGGAGCATCCCCGGTACCTGGAAGCCAGGATGTCCTGGCCACAGGACGACGGGAAGGTCGAGTTGCAGCTCGATGCCCGCGACAGCGACGAACTCGCCCACCAGCTGTGGGGGTGGGCCACGGCCCCCTTCCCCGGGACGTCAACGGCTCGACGCATCGGTTTCACCGACCTGGCGAAGGTGGAGGATGCCGCACGGCATCTCAGGAGGGATGGTTCGAGGACCATACCGATCGAGGAGCTGACCCACCACGACCCGGTGAACTTCGCATCCGCCGACGACCTGCCAGAAGATCACAAGCTGGTGCTTCGCACCCTCGAACCCGACCCCGAGTCGGTCTCCTTCGTCGGCCCCGGTGACAAGCATCGGATCCGCTCCCAGCAGGAAGCCGTCTCACGGCTCCACCAGGCCGGGATCAGGCCCCAGCGCTACCAGGAGTACGAGTACTGGCTGGGTGATGTCAGCCTCGACGAAGCCCGCAGGGCCCTGGACATCCTGGGCAGGGCCGAGGCCGTCCACGCCGACCGGTTCACCCTCCACCCCGCTTCCTCCCTGAAGGAGTCCTACCCGCTGCTGGAGCAGCTGCTGGCTGTTCCCGGCGTCGAACACGTCTCCATCGGTGGCACGGTCGAATTGACAATCGCCGTCGAGCACTGCGCCGAGGCCATCGCCTCGATCCCCGACGTGACCGAGCTGGTGGTCGAGTGCGCCGAAGGGGGAAAGACCGTGGTGAAGGCTTCAGGGCACGGCTCCGAGCTGAAACGAATCCTTCCGACGCTGCGCGAGGCCCAGAGGCACGGCATGGTGGACCTCCGGTGGAGTGACTTCGCCCCTCGCGGGGTGACCCTGAACCCGGAGGCCACCGAGGCCGAATGGGAAGAGGGTTTCCGACTGCTTCGCACCCTGCCCTGGGCTGGCACCACAAGGATCTCCTTCCGCATCGCCGGTCTCCCGGAGGCCAAGCTGTACCTGGAGTCCACCACCACCGGGGAGGCCACCGACTCCAGCCGCACCGATGATGAGGTCTGGGACCGGGTCATCGCAGCCTGGGACGCCAGCCGGTGAGCCCCGCAGAACTTGGTCGACGGGCCTTGGGGAATCGGTTCCACGACGCGGACCCCGCCGACCTGCCGGGCATGATTCAGCTGGCCGCCGCATGGTTCACCGACGGCCCGGACCGGGGACCCGACGGCGGCGCCTGGCGGGTCCGCGCGGCGGTACGTGCACCCCAGGTGCCGCATCTGGGGCTCGCCTCCGGCTGGGAGTGCCTGGCCATGGACGTGGTGGCCTTCCAGCACGATGGTCGGTGGTTGCTGGCCCAGGTGAGTCAGGACGACGACGTGCGGGTCTGGGACCCGACGACGGCGACGTTGGTGCGGCAGTACCCGTCGGGGAGTTCCGACGCGGAGTTGGCCGCAACCTGCTTTCCCGGCCCCGACGGCCGCCCCCTCCTGGCGACCGGTGGCTGGGACCGGGTGATCCACGTCTCGGACCCGACCACGGGTACCACGGTTGGCAGCTGGCCGGGTCATGAGGGGCCGATCTGGAAGCTGGAGACCATCCTCGACGGACCTCCCCGCGTGGTCAGCTGGAGCGAGGAGGACGGCACCCGCCGTACCTGGGACGCCTGGAGTGGCAAGGAGCTGGCGGTGGTGCCGTTCGTCCGGGCGGCAGACGACCCGTTCCCCTGGCCGGTGACCGCCACCGTCGGCTGCCCCGACGGTCGTCAGATCACTGTCCTCGGCGACGATGAGGGCTGGCTCACCGTCGTCTGCGATGGCACACAGACGGCCCGGATCCCCGTGGGCCCGAGGGACCCGGTCCATGGGGTGGCGGCCTGGCTGGACGAGGCCGGGCGGCCCCACGTCGCCGTCGCCACGGAGTACGAGCTCCGGGTCGTCGCGCCCGATGCCCGCGTCAGGGAGGTGACGGATCGGCACACGGAACACGTCGTGGCCGTGGCCGGGACGAGGGAGCTGTTGGCCACGGCCTCCCACGACGACACGCTGCGGGTGTGGGATGTCAGGACGGGACGGCAGGTGCGGGACCCCGTGGCGGTGGAGGTCGGGTTCCCCGGCGTGCTGCTGACCCACGGTGATCGCTTCGACGTGGCGCCTCCCCGCGACCTGTCCGACCACCCGTTCGCCGAGGTCATGGTCGAGACCCCGGAGGGTGACCGCGTCGTCGCGACCCACCTGTCCGGCATCGTCGAGGTGCGGGACGCCGCGACGGGTCGTCGATGCGGGGAGCCGGTCAGGATCCCCGACGGCGACACGGTGACGGCCCCGTGGGTGGTGGGCTTCGACGGTGGGGCGGCGGTAGCCTGCCCCGACGGTTCCGTCCGATTCCTCGACGTGGTGGCCGGTGCGTGGGGGCGGGAACTCCTCCCCGCCCGGCAACGCCTGCTGGAGGGTCACGAGATCGACGAACCCATCGAGGGTCTGGATGCTCGGGACGGTCGTCTCGTCGCCGGGTGGCGGGACGGCACGGTGGCCGTCCGCGATGCCGACGCGGAGCCTCGATTCCTGCAGCTGGGCACCCACCTCACGACGGTCGCGGCCCTGCCGGACGGGGGCGTCACGGTGGGGCTCAGCGACGGCTGGGCCATCATCGACCTGACCTGACCTCCCCTCCCCCACGTCCCTCACCGTCCGTGCCTTCCCCCGGAACCTCCGCGAGCCGGACACTCACCCCCCACCCCATGGGCACGAACCGCCGTTCTGCTTCGTTGGCAGGGTTGACATCGGCGGCTCGTGGAGGCAAAGCGGCGGTTCGTGATCACTCACACGACGGCAGGAACCGTCGCCTCTACACTCTTGGACCGTGATGAAAGCGCATGATGCTCAGGGCCGAGCACAGTTGGAGGCCGCCCGTTTCTCCCCCGTCCTGCCGCCTGCCACCGACCCCACCCGGTGGCGGGTTCGGGCGGCCCGCAGGCTCCCCGCCGTCCCCCACCGGGTGCTGCGTGGCCACAAGAAGTGGGTGACCAACCTCGTCGCCGTGACGGCCCCTGACGGTCGGGAGCTGTTGGTCAGCAGCAGTGACGACCACACCGTGCGCATCTGGGACCCCAGCACCAACACACAGCTCGCCCGGCTGAAGGGGCACGAGGCCAACATCCTGGGGCTCTGCCTCGTCGACGACCGGATCGTCACCGGCAGCGACGACGCCACCCTGCGGGTGTGGGACCCCGTCACGGGTGAGCAGGTCGGCAATCCGACCCAGGTCGACGTCGACGCGGTGCGGCAGGTCATCAGCTGGCGCCACGACGGACGCGCCTTCGTCTCCGCACTGTGCTACGGCAGGAAGGGCCACGACCTGATCCTCACCTGGGATGCGACCACGTGGGAGCAGATCGGCACACCCATCCGCGAGAAGAAACGCGACCTCACCGACCTCACCTTCCTTCAGGTCGAGGGACAGCCCCTGCTGTCGGCCCTGGCCGCCGACTTCCACAAGGACCGTTCCTTCATCCAGTTCTGGGACCCCTTCACGGGCGAGAAACACGGGAACGTGGTGAAACTGCCCCATGACTCCTGCCGAGCCCTGACGGTGCTGCCCGACGGGCTGCTCGCGGTGGTCCACGACGACAGGCGTGTCCTGCTCGTCGACCCGGCCACCCGGGAGCGGGTCGGCAAGCCGTTCAAGCACAAGGGCGGCGAGGTGTCCACACTCACCTGGTTCGACGACGACGGCGCCACCCGGCTGGTCACCGTCGTCTCCAACAATGTGGTGTGCGCTGACGATCCGGCCATCAGGATCTGGGACCTCGCCTCGGGGAAGGTGCTCCACCAGTTCCCCACCGGCCACGTCGGGCGAGTGGATCGCCTGGTCGTGTTCAATGAGGGCCGATCCCTGGCTGCGGCCAGCACCGACGGCACCATCCGGATCTGGGATCTCGCCGAGGCGCGGGACCACCGGCCCGAGGACTTCACCGGGTGTGAGGGCTACCCGGGGCTGGTCCAACACCTTCCGACGGGCTCGGGGGCCGGGCTGCTGGCCACCCTGAACGGGGTCTGGGACGCCAGCACCGGGGCCCTGGTCCATGCCTTCGAGGGTGACATCGACGACCACGCCGTCCACGTCGGCCCGGACGGAACCGCCACCCTGCTGCGCCTCGACGAGGAGGGTCAGGTGACGGTGTGGGACCCCACGCAGGCAGCGGTCACCCACTCCTTCCACACGGATGAGCAGTACTCCTGCCTGGATCCGGAGCCCGGCGGGACCAGGCTGGCCTGTCGCGGCCTGGGCCCGACGGTGGACCTGCGGGACTCCGCCACGGGGGAGAAGCTGGACTCCCTCACCTTGACCGAGGAGGGCTACGACGACGTGGAGCACGTGGTCTGGCTGCCGGGCGAGGACGGGGCCAGGATCGGCATGATCTTCTACCGGAGCTTCATCATCTGGAACCCGGCCACGGGCGAGAGGAGCACCCACCCGGTGCCGGGCGACGGGTTCTTCGATGAGGCCGTTGTCCTGCCGGGTGGGAGGCTGGCGTTCATCCGGCTCGCCGAGCACTTCACCTTCACCGGGTTGCGGATCGCCGATGCCGACCTCACCCCGTCCGAGCCCCAACTGGCGGGCTCGAAGGACCAGACCGAGGCGGTCCCACTGGCAGGCCCGGCGGGCTCCGACTGGCTTGCCACCTGCGGGAACGGGAGCATCATCCGGGTCTGGGACCTCGCCACGGGGGAGCAACTGTTCAAGGCCGATCTCGGGGTGAGGCTGGTGTCGCTGGCGGCCCTGCCCGACAGGGCGCTCGCCGTCGGCTTCGAGGACGGCTGGGCGATCATCGAGCTGCCTGAGCGGTTTCGCCTGTCTTGAGTACAGTTCGCCTGCCTTAAATCGAATAGCCTGTCTAATAAGACAGGCAATTCCGAACAAGGCAGGCATTTCCCACCCAAGACAGGCGAAATCCTGTTGGAGCGAGTCGGGTCAGCGACCTCCCCAGTTCCACGGTGGCCGATCCCCCAGCTGCTGTCCGCTGACCACCGTCTCGCCGTGGTCCTTGACCAGTTCGACGACGGCGTGATCCGCGACCGCCGCCACGATGGCGTCGATGAGTGCCGCGGAGTGGGTGACGACGACGACCTGGGTGTCGGTGACGCTGGCGATGAGCCGCCCCAGGGCCGGGATGAGGCTGGGGTGGAGGCTGGTCTCGGGCTCGTTGAGGGCCATCAGGGGTGGGCGGCGCGGCGCGTGGAGGGCGGCCAGCAGCATGAGGTGGCGCAGGGTGCCGTCGGAGAGTTCAGCGGCGGTCAGGGGGCGCACCATCCCGGGCTGGGTCATGGTCAGCTCGAACACCCCGTTGTCCACCTGGATCTCGACGCGGCTGCCGGGGAAGGCGTCGTCGACGAGGGCGTCGAGGTCGGTGCGGCCGTGTTCGACGATGGTCTGCAGCACGGCGGCGACATCCGCCCCGTCGCTGGAGAGCGTCCAGGTGCGGGTGCCGATCCGGGGTCGCCTGGCCGGGGCGGCGGCGTCGGTGCGCAGCGAGTCGTAGAAACGCCACGACGCGAGGTCGTCACGCAGGGGCCGTAGTTCCGGCACCTCGAACAGCATCGACGCATGGCTGGGGACCGACGACGGCTCACCTCCGGCCGCGTCGTGCAGTGAGATGTGGCCGTTTCGGCGGTCAGCGACGAGGGTGGCCTTCCGCATGACGGGGCCACCCCAGACGGCCTCGCGTTTGATCTCCGGGTCGCGGTTGAAGGCGCTGTGGTGGGACTGCTGGGGCAGGCCGAGGTCGACGAGGTAGGAGAACCCGTCAGCTCCGACCCCGAGTCGAAGCGACACGGGGCCCGTTCGGTTGGCACCGTCGAGCGGCTGCCCCCGTCGTACCGCTGTCAGGGACTCGGGACCGGCCCACAGAGCCGAGCTGAGACCGCCCTCCCGGGCGAGTGCCCCGATCACCTCTCCAGTCCCGCACGCGGCCAGCAACCGCAGAGCCTTGTAGAGACTCGACTTCCCGACCCCGTTGGCTCCGGTCACCACGGTGACCTGCCTGAGAGGGACGACGATCTCCCTGAGACTGCGGTACCCCGCCACCGCCACACTCCGATACATGTGGGCAAGCCTAGGACCTGTCACGGGGTCCCGCCGAGGTGCTTTCCTTCCGCTGGTCGAGCCTGGATCCGGAACGCAGTGGAGGGGCCCGTGTCGAGACCTGGTGAGAGATCGCAGGGCCCTTGCGGAGATCCCGACTCGGACGGCTCGCTGATGCTCACGGTCCGGCTCGACCAACGGAGAAGTGGCGAACTGGCGGCACCGCTGACCCGATGGTTGCGACCCATGAGAGGGTGCCCGGATGGGGTCACACAGACGACCGCCGTGGATGTCGCCCATCAGCACCCCCCTAGGGTTGAGTCCATGACGACCTTGACCCGAACGCAGGACCTGTGGATCTCCGTCCAGAACCCCGAGGAGGTCGACGCCGCCGCAACGGTCGCGTTCTACGTCGGGTATCCCTATGCCCTCGGGATTCCCACCCCCGCGGGATGGGACTGGCTGGCGGAGCGTCCCGAGTGGCCCACCCACATGGGCAACTGCGATTCCGGAGCGCTCTCCTCCCCCGCCCTGGCCGAGTGCCCGAAGGACATCCGGGAGTTCTTCGAGCGTGGGCTGTGGACGCGGCTGCGGACGTTCAGCTTCGTGCAGTTCGACCTGGGCCAGGAGTTCCGTGAGGGGCTGGGCGGTCGTCTCCTGGCGTTGATGCGGGATCACCAGGACATGCTGCACTGGGCGCTGCTCGTGCTTCCCGACGGCACCTCCCGCATCGTCGCCTCCCCGTACCCGCTCGGCCGGGACGTGGACGACGAGAGGATCACCGAGGCCCCGTGGTGTTGCGTGGCGGATTCGTTCACCGACTTCGTGTTCCGGTGGTGGCACAGCAACGAGGTCGTCGCCCACCACTACCCCGATGAGATGGCCGACGACGAGGACCTCGACGACGATGACGACGAGCCGGAGGAGGACGAGGACCTCGACGAGGTGCACGTGGCCTTCGCCGATCGCTGGACGGAACTTGGCCCGGGCATGCCGCTCGGCGAGGCGAAGCCGTACCACCCCACCGTCTGATCCACGCGCAGCAGCATTCCCATGGCCCTTCCCCTCGATGACATTGCCAGTCCGACGGAGCGGATCCGACGCAAGCTCGCCGTCGCCCGCCTCGTCGACCACTTCCGCGACGTCTTCGGGGCGGCATCCCACGACTACGTCCTCCATCCACCGCTGGAACTCGACACCGTTCGACGGTTCGAGGCCACACGACGGATCACCCTTCCGGAGGCCTGTGTCCGCTTCATCACCGAGGTGGGCGACGGGGGACCTCGCCACCCCGGACACACCAACGACGGCCTGGGTGCCGGCCCCGGCCACGGCATCATCCCCCTCGAGCACGAGGAGCACAGCTGGCAGGAGACGATCACGCCGGGCGAGGTGACAGACGACGAGTGGCGCAGCGTCTTCCATGGGGCCGACCGCCCGGACCGGGACATCCTGGCACGGATCCAGGATGCCGTCCTCCCGGTCAGCGAGGGCGGCTGCGGCGCGTTCCACGGTCTCATCCTGTGTGGCCCCCTGGCCGGGTCGGTGATCCATGCGATGGGTGACGGCGACTTCCTGGAAACCCCGCCCGCGATCGTCGCGGACGACTTCCTCACCTGGTATGAGGCCTGGCTCGACCATGCCCTCGGCGACGGGGTGCCCCGGGCATGGCGGGACCCCGGCCGCGGCCCCGGCCAGCTCTTCGACGACCTGGCGGCGGGTGTGGCCGACGACACAGCCGCGCGACGCAAGCGGTTTCACCTGCAGCTGATCGGCGGCCTCCCCGGCCTCGACCCGGAGCAGATCGCCCTGCTGCAGGAGTACCGGCGAACAGCCAGGGATGAGCGGGTCCGCGACCACTGTTTGGCCCTGCTCGCCCAGTTCGACCCCGACGCCACCCGCCCCCTCCTCGACCACGCCACCGACGCCCTCCTCATCCACATCCTCGTCACCCGCGCCCCCAGCCTCACCCCCTCCTTCACCGACCGCCTCAACCAGATGCGCACGAAGAGCCAGGACCACGCCGACGCCGTCGACCTCATCCGTCGCGTGTGATCCCGGCTGGCACCTGTGCCACGATTCGTCCATGGCCTTCCCCCTCGACGACATTGCCAGTCCAACGGAGAGGATCCGACGCAAGCTCGCCGTCGCCCGCCTCGTCGACCACTTCCGCGACTACTCCGGCGCCGCCGATCACGACTACATCCTCCATCCACCCCTCGGCATCGACACCGTCCGGAGCTACGAGGCCCGGAAACAGATCCAACTCCCCGACTCCTACGTCCGCTTCGTCACCGAGGTCGGCGACGGCGGACGTGGTCGCCCCGGCTACTTCCACGAAGGGTTCGGGGCCGGACCGATCTACGGACTCATGCCCCTGGAACGCAAGGACCACGGTCGCCGCAGGAAGCTGATGAAGCGTGACGCCCTCATCGGCTCCCTCACCGAGGACCAGTGGAAACGCACCTTCGGCAGCACCAAAGGCCTCTCCGAGAAGGCTCATGACAAGCTGCTCGACAGGATCCATCACGGTGTCTTCTACCTCACCTGCGGAGGCTGCAGTGACTTCCACGGCCTCATCCTCTCCGGACCTGCACGCGGCTCGGTCATCTCCTCGAACTGGGAGCACGACTTCCCGGACGGCCCACCCGAGATCGTCGGCGACGACTTCCTCAGCTGGTACGAGGCGTGGCTCGACGACATCCTCGGCGACGGCGTGCGCAGGTCGTGGCGCACCTACGGTCTCGGTCCCCGCGAGCTGTTCCGCCGACTCGACGAGGCCATGGCCGACGGCACCGCACACCGCACCAGCAATCTCCACCTCCGGATGATCGGCGGCCTGCCGAAGTTGGGGCCGACACGCATCGCCACACTCCGCGAGTACCACGAGACGACGGACGACCCACGGCTGCGCGACCACTGCCTGGCCCTGCTCGCCCAGTTCGACCCCGAGGCCACCCGCCCCCTCCTCGACCACGCCAGCGACGCCCTGCTGATCCACATCCTCGCCACCCGCGCCCCCGGCCTCATCCCCTCCTTGACCGACCGCCTCGACCAGATGCGCACGAAGGGCCAGGACCACACCGACGCCGTCGATCTCATCCTGGCCCGCTGAGCGACCCACCTGCGTCACCAGGCTGCCGCATTGTCTCTCTTGTTCCGGAACAATGGCACGTGGGACCAATGTTGTGAGGTGACGATGACCAGGACCCTGCTGTTCGCCCCGGAGACCTTCAACTTCGCGGAGGTCACCCGTTGTGTGGAGGTGGCCCGTCGGCTGCCGGAGTTCCGCTGTGTCTTCGCCGGTTTCTCCGACCGCTTCATCGCCCCCATCCTCGACACGGGATTCGAGTACCGCCCCCTCACTCCCGTGCTGACCGACGAGGAGGGGGACATGGCCCTGGCCCTGGATCAGGGCCGCGGATGGAAACATCCGTTCACAACGTCGATGGTGCGGGAACGTGTCGCCTCCGAGCGGGCGCTGATCCGGGAGTTGCGCCCCGAGGCGGTTGTCATCGGGACGACGGTGACGCAGCTGATCTCCGCCCGCGCCGAGGGGGTGCCGCTGTACTACGCCAAACCGTTCGCCTACTCGCTGCCCCACATGACCCAGATGCGCCGTACCGGGTTCCTGCCCACCGGCACCGTCTGGCAGCGGTTCACGGATCGCGGCTGGGCGTGGTTCATCCGCACCGTGCTGTCCCGGGCGATCCCCATCCCGCGGAGTTTCACCACCGTCGCCGAGGAGTGTGGTCTGGACCTGCCGCGGAGCATGGTGAGGTTCATCGACGCCGACGTCAACCTGCTGGCCTCGCCGCCGGAGCTCATCCCGGACTGGTGCACCCTCGACGACACCCACGTCGCCGTCGGCCCGCTGTACGCGCAGCTCGACCTCCCGATCCCCGACGAGGTCGCCCGGATCCGTGACGCAGGGCGGCCCGTCGTGCTGGTGGCGATGGGCAGCTCTGCCAACCGGGGCCTGGCGCTGCAGGTGCTGCACGGCCTCTCCCGGGCCGACGTGACGGTGCTCTCCCCGACCAGGCTCTACCTCAGCGACGAGGACATCGCCGCGCTGCCGGGCAACGTCCACGTCACGGACTGGCTGCCGGTGCACGAACTCGGCAACCTGGTGGACGTCGCCATCACCCACGGCGGCGAGGGCACCGTGCAGACCAGCTGCGCCAGCGGTTGGCCCTTCATCGGGATCCCGCTGCAGTTCGAGCAGCGCTACAACGTCACCCGATGCGTGGAGTTCGGCAATGCGAGGCTCGTCACACGCAGGCAGGCGGCACGCACCGACTGGGCGAAAGCGGTGACGTGGCTGCTCAAGGACCGGGCGACGCACCAGGCGGCGGCCCGCATGGCCGAGCTGTTCCGCACCCAGGATGGCCCAGCTCGCTGCGCCGCCGAGATCCGTTCCCGACTGGGGAGCTGACCTGGCCGGTGTGCCGCCGGATGCGGCACAGTCCGGTCCCGTGGCGTCGCCGCATCCCCGTGCGCCGTGTCCTCCAAAAATCCCCCACGCAGAGCTGAGAACAGGATCCGGCTCAGCGCTACCTTTGCATGTGCCGGGTCTGGCGCACAGGCGAGGGAGGGGCGATGACCGACGAGTTGCAACGATGGACCGATCCGCTGGTCCCCGGAGTCGTGCTCGGGCCGTGGCGGCTCGCCCGACGCGCACGACGCGCCCATCACACCGGGGTCACGATCAAGGGCACCGGGACGTCCCAGGAGATGATCGCCTGGGAGACCCCCACCGGTGAGTCACGTCTGGTCTCGGTCTCCTTCGAGGGGGATCTCCGGGTGATCGACACCGCCTCCGGGGAGATCACCGCCCGGGTCACCGTCGGGGAGAGGGTCTCGAACCTGTGCCTGCTGTCCGGCTTCGAGGTGGCGCTCGCTCATCCCGACGGCGAGATGTCGGTGTGGGACCTGGTCACCGGTCAGCAGCTTCGACGTCTCAGGACCCGCCACTCCCCCTTCACCCCGTTCGCCGCGTGGACCGAGGGTGGTCGGGTCCTGATCGCCTTCGCCAGCGACACCGAGGGGGTGGAGGTCCGCGACGCCACCACCGGGAAGCGGCTGGACTCCCCGCTGCGGGGGCAGGGATTCGGCGTCTCCGGCCTGGCCACCGTCACCACCGCCGACGGCCGTCAGCTGCTCGCGGTCTCACACCGCAACGGGTGCCTGCAGGTCTGGGAACCCACCGCGAAGCGGCGTCGACTCGTGACCACGTTCACGCCCCCGGGACCGCCCATCGAACGCTCGCTGACCACCGTCGCCGCGTGGCGCATCGGCGAGGACGTGCGGGTCGCGGTTCCCGTCGGCCGGGTCACCGAGCAGTCCATCGCGGTGCTGGACGGTCTGAGCGGGGAGCTCGTCGACACCATCACCGCCCCCGGGCTGCACTCCGTCGATCCGCTGCTGGTGCTGCCCGAGTCCACCGGCCCGCGACTGTTCGCCCTGTCCGGTGACGGCACCTCCCACACCTGGGACGCCACCACCAAGGACCTAGTCACAGGCCCACTCGTCGGTCCGTTCGGGCATGTCACCCACGCAACGCGGTGCCCCGATGGCCGCCTCGCCCTGGCCCAGAGGGAGGGCGAGGCCATCACGTTCACCGACGGCTCGTCCGAGGTGCCGCCCCACCGTGTCGGGAGGAGCACCTGGCTGGTCCCGACCCATGACCGACACGTGTTCCTCGGCGAGGGGAAGAGGGTGCGGGAGTGGGATCTGGCCGAGGGACACGCGGTGGGACCGGCACTCACCTCCAAGGCCGAGGCGCTGTGCGGGGTCGCGCTGGATGCCACCCGCGTGGTCGTCGGATACGGCGACGGCACGGTGCGGATCTGGGATCGCGCGGCCACGGACCCCGAGGACAGGATCGCCTCCTGGCTGGCCCACGACCAACATCCCGGCGTCCTGGCCGTCACGGCGTGGCGGGAGGGAGAACAGCTCCTGATCGCCACCGGTGGTGAGGACGGCACCGTCCGGGTGTGGGACCCCAGCACCCGCAGGCAGGTCGGGGCGTTGATGGACCATGACGACGAGGTGCGCCAGGTCGTGGCCTGGAGCGACCGGGCCGGGCACCGTCGCCTGGTCACTTGTGGTCAGGACGGTACCGTGCGGTTCTGGGACGCCGAGGGCCGCCAGGTCGCGGCTCACGTGTGCGATGGCTGGGTGGTCGGTCTGGTCGCGTTCCGTTCCCGGCGGGGCAGGCCCCGGGTGGCGGCGGCCTCCGAGGACGGCGAGCTGCTGCTGTTCGACGGCGACGACGGCACCCTGCTGGTCAGCTGGATGCCCCGAGGTGGCGGTTCCCCGATCTCGGTCACGGCGCTGCCCGACCACACGGTGGTGTACCTCACCGACATCGGCACCCTCCACCACGTGGACCCGGAGACCGGTCAGGAACTCTCCCATGCAGAGGTCGACGCGCACGTCATCGCAGCGCTGCCGGACGGTTCCCTGGCGCTCACTCGTTGGGACGGCTGGCTCAGGCTGGAGCTGAACCGCTGAGTCAGCCCAGCAACTTCTTCACCATCTGGTCCACGCGACGTTGTTTGGTCTCATCCTTCTTCGCGTCGTCGACCGCCATCGCCCATTCCCGCTGGTGACTGTAGGAGAGCTTCTCCCAGGCCTTCCGCACAGCCGGATCGGCGTCGAGCCGCTCCTGGATGGGGCGTGGTGGGACGATCACCCGTTCCCCGAGGTCGAGGGCGACGGTGACCTCCACCTCGTCGCCGATCTCCACCCCGAGCGCTGCCCGGCTGGCCCTGCTGAGGAAGACACACGGTGAACCACCCATCCGTGACACCCGGGCCCGCACACTGTGCTGCCCGATCGTGACCACCACCGGTGGCTGCTTCGCCGCGCTGAGGGCAGCAGCTTGTTCCTCGGTCAACTCGATGCCCCCGGCCGGACCGTGGGGTGTGACGACCGCCCGGAAGCTCACACTCATGTCCTCAAGCCTACTGGCTGACAACATCCGCCCCCGCGACGCGACGGCACCCGGTAGCCTCGGTTCAATCCACAACCTGATGCCGGACGACAGGACGATCACGCATGCGGCACCGGATCCGCTACCGCCGAATCACGGCCCCCGATGCCGTCGATCTCGGCGAGGCGACCCCTGGCACCGTCGCCTTGGCCAGCTACACCGTCAAGGGACGGGTCCAGGTGGTGACCTGTACCGCCGAGGAGGTGCTGCGGGTGTGGGACGCCGACACCGGGGCCCTGCTGGTGGGCCCGTTCCAGGCGCTGCCCGACGCCTCCCGTCACGCCCTCCTGGGCGAGGCGGCCCGTTCACTGACCTGCCTCGACATCGATGGTGGACCACGCCTGGTGTCGTCGCTCAACATCGACTCGGTGCAGCTGTGGGACCCCGAGGAGGGACATCTGGTACGGCACCCCGTCCAGTTCGGCGACTCCCCCCGTCCGGTGGTCGCCGTGCTCGGGCTGGAGACCGCCTCCGGTCCGAGGCTGGCCGTGGCCGAGGACGGGCACATCCACCTGATCGACGCCACGACCGGCGAGTCCGACGCACCGCCGCTCGAACTCGTCGGCCACCGGGTCGTCGCGCTGGAGACCCTGCCCAGCCGCGCCGGGAACACGCTGCTGGTCGCCGGGAGCAGCGACGGCACCATCCGTGCCTGGTGTCCCGACTCGGGGGAACGGGTCGGGCGCGACGTCCAGGTCTCCCCGGAGTTCACCACGCTGCTGCCGTTCATCCCCGACGGTGGTGGGCTCGCTGTCGCCGTCCTGGACCAGGACCTCGAGTGCTGGAGCCTGGATTCCGGTTCCCTGCTGCACAGCTGGGAGGCCAACTGGAATGCGGCCATGGCCGACCTCCCCGGGGTCGGTCCCGTCGCGATCAGCGTCGACTCCGGCGGGCGAGCCACCGTGTGGCACATCCGGGCCGGTGAGGAGATCGTGACCCTCGGCACGGAACCGGGCAGCGGGCTGCGCAGCGCCTTCCCCGCAGGCGATCACCTGGCCCTGGATTTCCACGACCGGATCGAGCTGTGGGAGCCACACGGGTGGCGGCGCGTCACCACGGTCAGCCCCCGTCGTCCCGGCTCGGCCTCCGAGGTGGCGAACGTCCTCAGCCTGCTGGCCCTGCCGGACGGTCGCCTGGCCCTCGGTCTGGAGGACGGCTGGGCCGTCGTCGACTTTACCCAGGCCTGAGGAGGGACGTGGAGATCACACCTGCGCTGCCCACGTGGTCGAGGCGCTGGCACATCGGCACCTCTGTGCGCCGGGTCGTCGAACTGTCCTCGGCTCGGGTGGCACTGCTCGGTGATGACGGCCTGACCATCCACGACCTCGAGGACGACGGCGTCGTGTTCCGCCGTGACGGGGTCGAGGACGCCGTCGCCCGGTCGGGTCGCCTGGTGCTGCTGGAGGACCCCGAGACCCTCACCGTCCTCGACCCGAGCACCGGTGAGATGATCGGTTCCCCGATTCTCCTGCCGGATGGTCCCGACGCCATCACCCTGGCGCTGGCGGTGAGCGGCGAGGCTCAGGTGGCGACGGCGGGGGACGACCGGCCGGTCACCGTCCACGACCTCTCCTCCGGGAGGCTCCTGGCCTCGTGGCAGGATCCGGGTGAGGGCATCACCGCTCTGGCCTTCCTCCCGGATGGTCGGCTGGTCTCGGGTGGGGATGATCGACGGATCCGTTGCTGGGAGCCGACGACGGGAGCTCCCCTGCCCGGGCCGCTGTTCGGGATGGTCGAAGGGCGGCTCTGGGGGCACAGCGACTCGGTGGAACACCTTGCTCCGTTCAGCACCGCGGATGGGGTGTGGCGGCTGGCCGCGGCGGATGGTGATCACACCATCCGGGTGTGGGACCTGGGAAGTGGAGAGCAGATCGGTGAGGCGATCACCGCCCACACCTCGGTCATCCGCGCCCTCGTCGTTGACGGCCCGCGCCTGGTCTCGGTGAGTACCGCTGGGTTGCTCGTCGTCCACGGTGAGGACGGTGCCGTGACCAGCACCTGCGATCTGGGGGTCACGGTGTGGGGTGCCGCTCTCGTCGAGGGGGAACTCGCGCTGGGTCTGGACGACGGTTGGGGCACCATTGCCCTGCCCTGAACACCGTCGCCTCAGCTGCGTCACCGGTCCCGTGACGGCGCTTGCCACCACGGATTTCCACATCCGTCCGATGGTGACCGTCTCGATGACTGACCGCAGGGTCCACCTCGTCGATCCGCTCGAGGACCGTCTCCTCGGCACCGTGGACGACCAGGCAGGGTTCTTCCTGCCGAGGAAGCAGCCGTTCACCGTCGAAGGGCTGCGGCTCAGGCTCGCACTACGTGCGGGCCGGGTGGACGTCCTCATCGAGGGAGAAGGCCTGCTCAACTCCTTCGGCGCAGCCATCAGCTGTGTCCTCCCGGTGGACGTCCACGGTTCCACCGGGCTGGTGACCGGTGACACCGCTGGGACCATCCGCCTGTGGGACCCCGCATCCGGAACGCCGCTGGATGACCCGTACCCGGTCCACGACGGCCCGGTGACGGCGCTGTGCGCGCTTTTGGGCCCGGACGGCTGGCCACTGATCATCTCTGCCGGCGGAGCCCCCGGCTCCTCATCGCTCGTCGTCACCCGGGGCTTGTGCCAGCCCATGTGGTGACGAACGTCCCGGATCTTCCTACACTCCTGCCCATGGAAACGGTCGCTGAACACATCCGCCGCGTCGTGACCGATGCCGTGACCGCCGGACGGCTGCCAGCCGAGACCCGGTGCGGTCCGGGCACGGAGCCGGGGCGGCTCGAGGTCACGGTGCCGGGGAAGGCCGAGGCGTGGGTGGAGGCTTTCGTGGCGGCCTTCTCGAGCCCCGGTGAGATGTCACTGCGATACCCCGGCCTGGAGGCAGGGCTTCCCGAGGGACCACCGTTCGTCGTGACCCCCGATCCGTTGACGGTGTGGCACTTCCGATGGTCGATCACCGACCCGGATGGTGGGCTCCTCCACAACGGTTGGATGGAGCACGACCTCTCCTGCCTCGTGGAGCGACTGGTCAGTGCCGCGAACTTCGACCCGGCGGCGGGCAGCAGCCTCGCGAAGGTGCGGATCACCCCACCCGCTCCAGCCCCGAGCCACCCGGTCCCGGACGACGTGGCACTGGTCATGGACCCGTCGCTCGGCACCGTGGACCTGGAGCTTCCCGACCTGGACGTGCGGCGGATCGCGGAGCACTGGCCACGCGACGCACGAGGGCGGCTCGCCCCGAGGACCAAGGTCCTGCTGGCCACCATCGGTGAGGTGGCACGGGGCCGACGGCAGCCCTGCGTCATGATCTCGAGCGCCCCGACGCTGAAGCAGATGCCCTCGTTCACCGTCGCCGTCTCCGACGAGATCCGGCACAACGTCCGCCACAACTGGTCCCGCCACCCGCACCTGTGGTCGGCCGTGACACCGCCGTCGGCCACCGCGCTGGAACGCCGCTGCCGGGAGCTCCTCGCCACCGGGCGGTGGGGTCAGGCCTGCGAGCTGGCCCGGGTGCAGGTGGAGATGCCGCTGCTGAGGCTGCTGCAGGGCCTCCCGACCGCACCCGGAGCGCTCGCGAATCCGGATCACACCACCGCGGCGGGGCAACTCCTGGCCCGACTCGCCCCGTGGCAACTGGCCGAGACCGTCGCCTGGCTCCACGAGGACCTGCAACGTGGCCGAAGAACCAGACTCTCCCCCACCGGCTGGGAGATGAAACTCGGCTGGTTCCCCGGACAGCGCACCGCGTCGAGGATCGGCATCATGCTGACCCAGACCAAGGACGGCGCCCCGGCGCTCCGGCTGGCCTGGAACGGCGACAACGCGACGGTCCCGGCCGAGTGGTGGCAGAGCTGACGGGCCGCGAGTGCATGAGCCCGTGGCGTCGAGCTCCCGGCAACGGCATCCATCGGATGCTCCCCGGGTCCCGACATTCAGGCGCTGCGTGCCCGAGCTCGGCCTGCGGGCGAAATGGTGTGCGAGAACCGCCATGAGCAGCCTCCATCATGGGTCGCAGGAACCCGCGGTCCATGTTAGCTTCAGTCCATGAATCGGATTCGGAAGTTGATGAGAAGAACAACCACCCTGGCCCTCATCTCAGGCCTGATCGGGGCTGGAACACTGTTCACCGACACAGCGGTCGAGAGGGCACGGGCCAACACCACGCCAGTGGACCAGAACTACGCTCTGGTCTGGCAGGATGAATTCAACGGCAGTGAAATAGATTCCAGCAGATGGGAATACCAGACCGGCCCTTGGGGGTCATCCGGGGTGCAGAACTGTTACACCAAGGACAGCGACAATGTGTCAGTGGGCAATGGCACCTTGAAGATCACCGCTCTCCACGAACCCGGCACCAGGTGCGGCGGCCAGGTCAAGGATTTCACCTCGGGTTTCCTCCAGACGAAGAACAGGCATTCCTGGACCTACGGCTACTTCGAGGCACGCGTCAAGCTGCCCACCAATGGCAGCAGCACGTGGCCGGCCTTCTGGATGAGTCCTGAGAAGAGCACATACGGCTCGTGGCCGCGCAGCGGCGAGATCGACGTCTTCGAGGCCAAGGGCTTCGACAAGAAGTTCATCGCCGCGAACGCCCACTGGGGGATCAACGACTCCAAGCGCCGCCAGCAGCCGGGACACGCCCCCGTCGCCGACGTCGGCCAGTGGCACACCTACGGTGTCAAGTGGGAGCCCGGAAAGCTGGAGTACTACCTCGACGGGAAACTGTTCCACACCATCGACAATTTCCGCTCCCCGAATGCCACGTCCCACCCCGGGCCGTTCAACATCCCGTTCTACCTCCGACTGAACATGGCGGTCGGCGGAACCTATCTGCGACCCCACAGCGACGCCAACCAATCGCTCGACAAACTCCCCGCCGTCATGGAGGTGGACCACGTCCGGGTGTGGCAGAAACAGCAGGCCCCGGCCACGAAGGCCCCGGTTCGCAGACTGCCGATCAAGCAGTCCTCTGGCAGCACCGTCGCCCTGACCTTCGGCGAGGAATGCCTCAACATCGCAGGCGGCAGCAGCCCGTACGCCCCGCATCGCCTGGGAAATGACCACGTGGTGCGTGAAACTGTCCGGCTCAGGATCAACTGCGACAACCAGCAGCCGGCCACCGGCTACACCACCAGGGTGACCCTGAAACTCACCAAGCTCTACCCGGACACCGGTCGGCTGAGGCTCGCCACCGTCGTGAACCGGGCGGTCGAGGAGGACCTCACCGGGAAGGTCAGCTACGGCACGAGCGCCGACGGGAAGTACACCATGGCCACGTACCACGTGACCGACGGGGGCTTCGGCGACGAGGACGGCAGGGCCAACGGAACCATCCTCCACAGCACCGCGATCTACGAAGGCTAGAAACTGGAAAGCGACGACTCGTCGCTTTCTGAGCTGGCGGGGTTTTCTGCCATTCTTCGACCCTCGGCGGGGGTCAATCCACGAGGAATGGCAGAAAACCCCGCGTCTGCTCAGATCAGGTCGTTGATGACCACGGACTGTTCGCGACCCGGGCCGACGCCGATCCCGGAGATGCGGCAGCCGATGAGTTCCTCCAGGCGACGCACGTAGGCCTGGCAGTTCGCCGGCAGCTCGTCGAAGGTGCGGCAGCCGGAGATGTCCTCGCTCCAGCCCGGAAGCTCCTCGTAGATCGGCCTGGCGTGGTGGAACTCCGACTGGGTGATGGGCATGTGGTCGTGCCTCACCCCGTCGACGTCGTAGGCCACGCACACCGGGATCCTCTCCCAACCCGACAGGATGTCCAGCTTGGTGAGGAAGATGTCGGTGAAACCGTTGAGCTTCGTGGCCTGCTCCACCACCAGCGCATCGAACCAGCCGCAGCGACGCGGCCGCCCCGTCGTCGCACCGAACTCGCCACCGGCCTGGCGCAACCGCTCGCCGTCCTCGTCGTGGAGCTCCGTCGGGAACGGGCCCTCCCCCACCCGGGTGGTGTAGGCCTTCGCGATGCCGATTGAACGGTCGATCCGGGTCGGCCCGACCCCTGCCCCGGTGCAGGCCCCCGCCGCGATCGGGTTGGAGGAGGTCACGTACGGGTAGGTGCCGTGATCGACATCCAGGTGGTGCGCCTGAGCCCCCTCGAAGAGCACCACCTCACCACGGTCGAGGGCGTCGTTGACGAACCGACCACAGTCGATGACGTGCGGACGGATCGACTCGGCGTGACGCAGCAGGGCCTCGACGATCTCGTCGGCCTCCATCGGACGACGGTTGTAGACCTTGACCAGCAGCTGGTTCTTCTGCTCCAGCGCGGCCTCCACCTTCTGGCGCAGGATCGACTCGTCGAACAGGTCCTGGATGCGGATCCCCATCCGGTTCACCTTGTCCGAGTACGCCGGCCCCACCCCGCGCCCCGTGGTGCCGATCCGCCGCTTGCCGAGGAACCGTTCGGTCACCTTGTCGATCACCTTGTGGTACTCGGTGATGATGTGCGCGTTCGCGGAGATCAGCGGATGCGGCACCTCCACCCCCCTGGACGACAGCATCTCCAGCTCCTCAGCCAGCACGTCCGGATCGACGACGACACCGTTGCCGATCACGGTGGTGGTGCCGGGGTTGAGGATGCCGGACGGCAGCAGGTGCATGACGAACTTCTCGCCCCCAACCACCAAGGTGTGTCCGGCATTGTTGCCACCCGAGTAACGCACACACAGGTCGACGCGGTCGCCGAGCTGGTCGGTCGCCTTGCCCTTGCCCTCGTCACCCCACTGGGTTCCGACCACGACAACACTAGGCATTGAATCCTCCTGGACGCAGAACAAGCCCCAGCAAAGCCGGGGCCTTACCACCGCAGTCTACCCGGAGCGGGGCCGAGGGACGCCCTGCACCTTGGTGCAGCCTCACCGTCGTCGGGGCTCACGATCGTGCAGGCGCGAGGACCGCATTTGAACCCGGAGCCATTTCAGGACAGCATCATGGGTAGGTCCCTTCCCCACCCACCCGCAAAGGAGCAGGTCCATGAAGAAGCTCATCAACTCCCCCGACGACGTGATAGCCGAGGCGCTGCGCGGCATCGAGGCCAGCGACGACCGCGTCCGCATCGACCACCAGCACCGCGTCATCCTGCGTGCCGAGCCGACCCGCCCCGGCAAGGTGGCGCTGGTCTCCGGTGGTGGCTCCGGTCACGAACCCCTCCACGGCGGCTACGTCGGCGTCGGCATGCTGGACGCCGCCTGTGCCGGGCAGGTGTTCACCTCCCCCACCCCGGACCAGATCCACGCCGCCACGGTTGCCGCCGATTCCGGGGCGGGCGTGCTGCACATCGTCAAGAACTACACCGGCGACGTCCTGAACTTCGAGATGGCCGCCGAACTGGCCGCTGAGGAGGACGTGCGGGTGGAGACCGTCGTGATCGCCGACGACGTCGCCGTCCAGGACTCCCTCTACACCGCAGGCAGGCGCGGCGTCGGCCTGACGGTGCTGCTGGAGAAGATCGTCGGTGCCGCCGCCGAGGAGGGCAGGGACCTCGACCAGGTGCTGGCCGTGGCGAACAGGGTCAACGCGCAGGGCCGCTCCATGGGGATGGCGCTCACCTCCTGCACCGTCCCTGCGGCGGGCAGGCCGACCTTCGACCTGCCGGAGGACCAGATGGAGATCGGCATCGGCATCCACGGCGAGCCGGGTCGGCACCGCGAGCCCCTCGCCACGGCGAAGGACATCGCCCGCCAGCTCGTCGAGCCGATCCTCGCCGACCGGGACTTCCGGGGCAAGCGCACCATCGTCATGGTGGGTGGCATGGGCGGCACGCCGCTGATCGAGCTGTACCTCATGTACGGTGAGGTCAAGGCCCTGCTCGATGCGGCCGGGGTCTCCGTGGAACGCAACCTGGTGGGCAACTACATCACCAGCCTCGACATGGCGGGATGCGCGGTCACCGTGCTGGAGGTCGACGACGAGCTCCTGGCGCTGTGGGACGCACCGGTCAACACCTCCGGACTTCGGTGGGGGCTGTGATGATCCACCGCGACCAGCTCGTCTCCTGGCTGAACCGTCTCTTCGACCTCCTGGCGGAGAACGCCACCATGCTGACCACCCTCGACTCGGCGATCGGTGACGCGGACCACGGGGCCAACATGACCCGGGGCTTCGGGGCCGCCGTCGAACAGCTCGACCCCACCGCCCCGCTGCCCGCCCTGTTCAAGGGAGTCGGGATGACGCTGATCAGCACCGTCGGGGGTGCCTCCGGGCCGCTCTACGGCACGTTCTTCCTGCGCATGGGCAAGACACTGCCCGACGACGGGGTGCTCGTCGACGCCTTCGCCGAGGCGCTGCGGGCCGGACTCGACGGGGTGACCGCGCGGGGCAAGGCCACCACCGGGGAGAAGACGATGGTCGACGCCCTGACCCCCGCCGTCACCGCCTTCGCCGAGGCCGCCGACCAGGGTGCCGCCGCTGCCGCCCGGGCCGCCGCGGAGGCGGCCGCCGCCGGATGCGAGGCGACCATCGACATGGTCGCGACGAAGGGAAGGGCCAGTTACCTCGGGGAACGCTCCGCCGGTCACCAGGACCCGGGGGCCACCTCCACCGCCCTGATGTTCCAGGCGCTGGCCGAGACCCTGCAGGAAGGGTGAACCCATGAGCCGGGTCGGGATCGTCGCGGTCTCCCACAGCCGCGCCCTCGCGGATGCCGCCGTCGAACTGTCATTGCAGATGGTCCACGGCGAGCAGCCGGCCGTCCTCGTCGCCGCCGGCACCAGCGACGGCAGGCTCGGCACCGACGCCACCGCCGTCGCGGAGGCCATCACCGCCGCAGATCGGGGCGCGGGCGTGGTGGTGCTGGTCGATCTCGGCTCGGCGGTACTGAGTGCTGAGCTCGCCCTGGACCTCATCGACTCCGACCCGGAGCAGGTGCGCATCGTCGCCGCCCCCTTCGTCGAGGGGATGTTGGCCGCGGTGGTGCGGGCCGCGACCGGTGCGGGGCTGGAGGAGGTCGCCACCGAGGCCAGCCGCGCCCTGGAGGCGAAGCTGGAGGCCCTCGGGGATCAGCCTCCCCCGGCCCCGACGGCGCAGCCCTCGGCCTGGGAGGCCACGGCGAAGGACTCGGCGACGCTGGTCAACCCGTCCGGGCTGCACGTGCGGCCCGTGGCCCAGGTGGTGGCGGCGGTCTCCGGTTTCGACTGTCGGCTGAGGCTGCTCTGCCACGGCCGTGAGGCCGAGGGCACCTCACCCGTGTCCCTGGCCGGGCTCGGTGCCCGGCAGGGGGACCGGGTGTGGGTGGAGGCGGCCGGTGCTGAGGCGGATCAGGCCGTCGCCGCCGTGATCGCACTGATCCGTGACGGTTTCGGGGAGTTGACGGCCGTCCAGCAACAACCCGCCCCCAGTGCCACCGGCCCGCAGGGGGTCAGTGGTGGTCGGGTCGTCGGTGTGGCCCGGATCATGACCAGTCCCGCCACCAAACCTCCGAAGGACTTCCTGCTGTCCCCCGCGGAGATCCCGGACGAGCGCCGTCGCCTGGCCGAGGCGCTGGAGACCACCGCCGCGGGCTACGAGCAGCAGGCCGAGGGTGCCGCCCCGGAGGTCGCGGAGATCCTGCGGGCCAGCGCCACGCTGTCGCGTGACCCGATGTTGAGCGGGCGCGCCCTGGACCGGGTCGGGGTCGACGGCGCGGGCGGGGTGTCGGCGTTGTGGCAGACGGTCTCCGAGGTCGTGGTGGAGTTCCAGACCTCGGGTGGGCTGCTGGCGGAGCGGGTCACCGATCTCATCGACATCCGCGACCGCGCGGTCAGTCACCTCACGGGCCGCCCTCTGCCGGGGGTGCCCGTCAGCGAGACCCCGTTCATCCTGGTGGCCCAGGACCTGGCCCCGGCGGACACGGCCACCCTCACCGCCGAACGGTGCCTCGGCATCATCACCGTCGACGGCGGCCCGACCTCCCACACCTCCATCCTCGCGCGCAGCATGGGCATCCCCGCGGTGGTCGGGGTGACCGACGCGCTGGACATCCCCGACGGCGCGACGGTGCTCCTCGACGGCGGCACCGGCGAGGTCGTGGTGGAGCCGGACGAGGCCCAGCGCGCCGGGGCACGCACCACCCCGGCGGTGCTCCAGCCGCTCACCGCACCGGGCCGGACCGCCGACGGTGTCGCCGTCGGGCTGTACGCCAACGTCGCCTCCGCGGGGGCGGCCGAGGTGGCACAGCGTGCCGGGGCCGAGGGGGTCGGGCTGTTCCGCACCGAGATCGGTTTCCTGGCCAGCCGGGAGGAACCCGGTGTCACGGAGCAGGCCGAGGGGTACGCGAAGGTCCTGACCCCGTTCGCGGGACGCAAGGTCGTGGTGCGGACCCTCGACGCGGGCAGCGACAAACCACTGCCCTTCCTCACCACCCCCGGTGAGGAGAACCCGGCGCTGGGGATCCGTGGGTTCCGCACCGCCGCCCTGGCTCCGGAGGTGCTGGAGCGGCAGCTGGAGGCCATCGCGATGGCCGAGCGGATGAGCGGGGCGGAGGTGTGGGTGATGGCCCCGATGATCTCCACGCCGGCCGAGGCGGCCCGGTTCGCCTCCTTGGCCCGAGCCGCCGGACTCGGGCACGTCGGGGTCATGATCGAGGTCCCGGCCGCGGCCCTGTGTGCCCGGGAGATCCTGGCCGAGGTGGATTTCGCCAGCATCGGCAGCAATGACCTCACCCAGTACGCCATGGCCATCGACCGGATGGCGACGGGGGTGCCGGAGCTGCAGGACCCGTGGAACCCCGCGGTGCTGAGGCTGATCCAGGCCGTCGGTGAGGCGGGTCGGGAACTCGGCAGGCCGGTCTCCTGCTGTGGTGAGGCGGCCGCGATGCCGGACCTGGCCCCGGTGCTGGTGGGGCTCGGGGTCTCGACGTTGTCGATGAGCGTGCAGTCGCTCGAACAGGTGCGGGCCGCACTGGCGGCCGTCACCCTCGACGAGTGTCGGGAGGCCGCACTGGCGGCCATCCGGGCGACAGGCCCCATGGCGGCCAGGCAGGCGGCGGCCCGTTGAGGTGGCAGACCCCCGGAAGCGACCTTCACACGAGGGACCCGTGAAGGCCAGGTCCCCACTCCTCGCGATCTCCTCGATGGCCGCCCTGGCCCTGAGCCTTGGTGCCTGTTCCGGGGGTGGGACCACACCGTCGGAGAACTCCCCTGCACCACGGTCGCCGGACAGCTCCCCGACGACCGATGGGGCGCAGCCGATGTCGGCCTCCCCGTCGGCGATGGAGTCCCCGACGGGGTCCGTGCCCTCCGGTGGCGGCAACGTCCAGCCCTCCTCCGAGGTCACCGACAAGATCCTGGTGGGCGAGCGGGCAGGGTTCACGTTGGTGGCGGCCCCCGAGGGCTCCGACATCGGCATCAGCCAGCCGGGAAGCGAGGTCGAGCCTGCCGGGTGCAACCTCACCGACATGCCGAGACCGCTGGCGGCCTCCATCGGGTTGAGCGACACCCTGGTCGGCCAGGTCACCCTGGCCGAGGGTTCCTTCGCCGCGATGTTCAAGGATCACGTGACGAGGTGCCCGACCGTGAAGGCGACGTGGGGGAGCATCACCACTGATCTGACCCAGGAGGTGACCGAGGCAGCCGTCGACGGTGCCGAGGAGGTCTACGCCGTCACCCACGTGAGCGTGTCGACGCTCACCGATCAGCAGGTCACCCAGCGCTCCCACCACCTCGTCGGCGTCGTCTCCGGGACCAGCATCGTGATCCGGGTGACGGGACTGGACGGCAGCATCCCGCCCGACCCGGAGGTGGCCAGGCAGCTCTTCGAGGCGCAGCGCGATCTCCTCGCCTGAGCCGCACCCTGCAGCACATCGGCCCCCAGCCTCCTCACCCCGATCCCGGCTCCCCGCGCGCCGCCCGGCGTACGGACCGGTGGCCTCTACACTGTTCGGCGGCCCTGAACCGATCCGAGGAGTCCGCATGCCCATTCGATCCGATCTGCGCAACGTCGCGATCGTCGCCCATGTCGACCATGGCAAGACCACGCTGGTGGATGCCATGCTCTGGCAGTCCGGCGCCTTCCGGGAGGGCTCGGATGTCAACAACCGGGTGATGGACTCGATGGACCTGGAACGGGAGAAGGGCATCACCATCCTCGCCAAGAACACCGCGGTGCGGCACCGCATGACCGATGGCACCGAGGTGACCATCAACATCATCGACACCCCGGGGCACGCCGACTTCGGTGGTGAGGTGGAGCGGGGCCTGGAGATGGTCGACGGTGTGGTGCTGCTGGTGGACGCCTCCGAGGGGCCGCTGCCGCAGACCCGGTTCGTGCTGCGCAAGGCCTTGGCGAAGCAGCTGCCGCTCATCGTGGTGGTGAACAAGGTGGACCGTTCCGACGCCAGGATCGCCGCCGTCGTGGACGAGACCTACGACCTGTTCATGGACCTGCTCGACGACGACGCCTCCGACGCCCTGGACTTCCCCATCGTCTACGCCTCCGCGAAGGCCGGGCGGGCCTCACTGACCCAACCCGCCGACGGCGCGATGCCTGACGGGGAGGATCTTGAGCCACTGTTCGCCACGATCATGGAGCACATCCCCGCCCCGACCTACGAGGAGGGGGCCACCCTGCAGGCCCATGTCACCAACCTGGACGCCTCCCCGTACCTCGGCCGACTGGCGCTGTGCCGTGTCGTGGCGGGCGAGTTGAGGCGGGGCCAGCAGGTGGCGTGGTGCCGGGCCGACGGCACCGTCACGAATGTGAAGCTGACCGAGCTGCTCATGACGAAGGCCCTGGATCGGGTGCCTGCCGAGAGCGCGGGCCCCGGCGACATCGTCGCCATCGCCGGGATCCCGGAGATCACCATCGGCGAGACCCTCTCCGACCCGGAGGACCCGAAGCCGCTGCCGCTGATCCACGTGGACGAGCCGTCGATCTCCATGACGATCGGCATCAACACCTCTCCCCTGGCCGGGAGGTCCGGCAAGCACCTCACCGCCCGGCTGGTGAAGGCACGCCTGGACCAGGAGCTGATCGGCAACGTCTCCATCCGGGTGAAACCGACGGAGCGTCCCGACACCTGGGAGGTGCAGGGTCGAGGTGAGCTGCAGCTGGCGGTGCTGGTGGAGATGATGCGCCGGGAGGGCTTCGAGCTGACCGTCGGCAAGCCGCAGGTGGTGACGAAGGTCATCGACGGGAAGGTCCACGAGCCGATCGAGCGGCTCACCGTGGACATCCCGGAGGAGTTCGTCGGTGTGGTCACCCAGCTGATGGGGCTCAGGCGTGGCCGGATGGAGACGATGGTCAACCACGGCACCGGCTGGGTGCGGATGGAGTTCCTGGTCCCGGCGCGTGGGCTGATCGGGTTCCGCACCGAGTTCCTCACCGAGACCCGCGGCACCGGCATCATGAACCACGTGGCGGAGGGTTACGAGCCGTGGGCGGGTGAGTTCCGTACCCGCCCAACGGGGTCGCTGGTGGCCGACCGCACGGGTGTGGTCACCTCGTACGCGTTGTTCAACCTGCAGGAGCGCGGCACCATGTTCGTCGGCCCCGGTGCCGAGGTCTACGAGGGCATGATCGTGGGCGAGAACCCGCGCCCGGAGGACATGGACGTCAATCCGTCGAAGGAGAAGAAGCTCACCAACATCCGCTCCTCGACGGGCGACGAGCTGGAGCGCCTCATCCCACCGCGGCTGATGTCGATGGAGCAGCAGCTGGAGTTCTGCGCCGCCGACGAGTGCCTGGAGGTGACCCCAGCCGTGGTGCGCATCCGCAAGGTGGTGCTGGGCCAGAAGGACCGCGCCCGCCTCAAACGGGGCTGAGGATGCGCATGGGATGAGCCGGGCAAACCCTCCCCTCACGCAGGACACGAAGCGCCGTTCCGCTTGCCTGGGCTCCGTCCCACAAGGGATGTGACCACTGGGCTGAAGTGGTCTTGAACAGTCAGGAGAACGACCACTCGAGACCACTGTGGCCCAGTGGCCTCGAAGGGGCTGCGACCCAACGCGCCTTGATGGGCACGAATCGCCGTTCTGCTTTTCTGGCAGCGTTGACATCAGCACTTCGCGCAAGCAACCCGCCAGTTCGTGTTGCCCCTTATTCTGATGAGGTGACCGACACGGATACCCCCTCGTTCCGCCTGACTCACCCTCGACGTGGCGAGGAGGAGTTCGCCGAGGACTCCGCCGCCCGGCTCGGGTCGCACATCAAGGCAGCCGAGCAGGCACTGCTGACGGCGAAGTCCGAGGCGTTGCGCCCGTTCGGTCTGACGGTGGCACAGTATGCGGTGTTGATGTCGTTGTACTACATGCCTGAGCAGTCGTCGGCTCAGCTCGCGCGGGTCGCGGCGGTCACGGCGCAGACGATGAGTCAGACACTTGACAAACTTGAAGCCAAGGGGTTCGTGACCCGGACCCCCTCGAAGGTGCATCGCAGGATACTGGTGGTCTCCCTGACTCCTGAGGGCGAGGCCCTTGTTCTGCGCGCAGACGAGGCACCACGAGCAATCGAGCAGCGTTTGGGTGAGACCTTCACCGATGCGGAACGTGTTCAGCTGCGTGACCTGTTGCGACGGGCCACCGCCTCGCTGCAAGGCGGCCCCGGCGAGCAGGAGAACTCATAGCTCCGTTCGGTGGCGAGAGCTCTGTCTGGATGATGCCCACCTCGTGGCGCCGAGGGCGGCATGCTGCCTTCAGTGACGCACCCCCCACTTGATGTAAGTAACCTGATATAATTCAGTATACTTGCACTCTGGAAGGATGCAGTACATGAAGGCTGTACAGATCACGAGCTACGACGGGCCTGATGCACTGAGCTACGACGAAGTCCCCACTCCCGAGCCGAAACAGGGACAGATCTCACTTGATGTCGAGTTCGCTGGGGCGAACTACGTCGAAGCCCTGTTCGCAGGCGGGCTCGTTCCTGCTCCCCTGCCCTGGGTCCCGGGGATCGAGGTCTCCGGCCGGGTACGTGCGCTCGGCGAGGGCGTCACCGGGTTCACATCCGGCGATCAGGTCGCGGCATTGACGATCAACGACGGAGGCGGCTACGGGCAGGTTGCCGTCACCCAGGCCGGGCTCGTGGCACCACTACCGGCTGGCATGGACCCTGCCCTGGCAGCAGTGGTGCCGTCGAACACGACCACCGCTCTGATCACGCTTGAGCGCATCGCACACCTGGCTCCCGGTGAGCATGTGCTCGTCCACGCTGCCGCCGGAGGGCTCGGATCGCAGTTCGGGCAAGTCGCCCGCTTCCTCGGTGCCGACCGCGTCGTGGGGGTCGTCGGCAGCCAGGAGAAAAGACAGGCTGCACTCGACCTGGGGTATGACGAGGTCTGGCTTCGCGCCGAGATCGACAACGCGAAGCCAAATCAGTTCGACGTGATCGCAGACCCTGTCTCCGGCCCGGGACGACGGACAAGCCTGGGACTGCTGCGGCTGGGCGGCAGACTCCTCGCCGTCGGGGACGCAGCCCAGGCCGGAGACCAGGGGATCAGCAGCAACATGCTGTGGTTCGGCGGAATCGGAGTTCTCGGATTCAACCTCGGCACCCTCTCCGCAGCTGATCCGAATCTGGTCGGCTCCTACCTGCGCCGAGCCCTGAACCTGGTGGCCACCGGCGAGATCACCGTGCACCTCACCGAGCAGGCTCCGATCCAGGACGCCCCACGGGTGCTCGCCGCACTGCGTGGCGGCACGACCCTCGGCAAGACCGTCCTCGTCCACGAGACCACCTGAAAAGGCCACGCAGACAAGGCGGAATCCACTGCGGTCACACTGGGGCGACCGCCGATCCCCGAGACATCACCCGAGGTCAGCGCAGCAGGTCGATGACCGAGGCGATGACCCCCAGTCGGGTCTCGACGTCCGCGTCGGAGGGGGCCTGGACCTTTGCCCCGGTGTAGGCCACGTCCCCCGCTGCTGTCAGGCACTCGGCCACCCGCTGCGGGGTCATGAGCGAGCTGGGTTCGTCGCTGGACAGGGGCAGGTGGAGGTCCGCCCAGGCCGCTCCCCACCGGGTGTCGGAGGCTCCGGCCCCGGAGAACATCAGCCCGCGCAGCCTGCCCCGGGCTACCAGGGTCTCGACGTGGTGGCGGGGGCGCTCCGGGTCGTGGGCCTCCAGCGCGGAACGACCCCAGTTGACCGCGAACCCGAATCCGGGGGCCGCCTCCAGCTCGGCCTCCAGGCTGAGGAAACGTTTCTCGCCCGGGATGGCCGGGTCGTGGGCGTCGCAGTGCTCGATGACCAGCTCCGTGGTGAAGCCCTGGGCCTCGGTGAGCTCCGTCAGGGAGCGGGCGAAGGCAGCGCCGTCGGCGGTGACCGAGGGGGCGGAGTGGATGTGCAGCCAGGCGATGCTCTGCTCGCCGAGGCGTTGGTTGAGGTCCTCGGCGGCGCGACGGATCTCGGTGACCCAGGCGACGGCGCGGGCCCGGCCCTCCTCGTCGGGTGAGGCCAGCCCGAAGGTGGCGTCGCGCCAGACCCGCTGCATCGTTCCGGGGATAGCGGTGACCACCGAGCGGGTGAACCTACCCTGCACCTGGGCGGCGAACCATTCGGGATCCGTGTGGAGGGTGTCCACGAAGGGAATCTCCAAACCCTCGGCCAGTCCGCGCCCGGCCAGTTCGTCGTAGAAGCGCTCCTGATCGGCACGCTCAGCGGGCAGGGCGGCGTAGGCACCGACGACAAGGTGTTTCATGCGGATCCTTCCAGACGAGTGACCCCACGATAGTGGTTGGGCCGTGTTGTGGAGGTGCAGTCGGGGTGAGGACATTCCTGACGGGTTGGGTGAGGTGATCACTGACCAGCTGCCTCCGGCACTGGAGGGTGCTGGTCACGATGGCGAGGAAACGGATCATCCGGTCCGGCGCGCCGCCGCCCGGCGTGACCTGTGCACCAGGACCTACCCATG
This sequence comes from Arachnia propionica, assembly GCF_003859805.1. Lineage (GTDB taxonomy): Bacteria > Actinomycetota > Actinomycetes > Propionibacteriales > Propionibacteriaceae > Arachnia > Arachnia propionica_C. The sequence continues at coordinate 29,796 of NZ_RQZG01000013.1, read as the reverse complement.
CATCCAGAGCACCACCCCCGCCCAGGCCCCGGCCCACAGGGTGCTGCCGAGGGTGCCGATGATGAAACGCTCACTCTTCGCGGCGTCGGGAGTGCTCAGCTCGGGGTAGCGGCCGAATCCCTTGACGCCGAGCACGATGGCGATGCCTGCCGGGAACCCGGCGACGATGCAGGTGTAGATGCCGACCCGCTCCAGCAGGCCGATCCAGGTGCCACCGGGCATCTGTTGGCCCGCTCTCTCCAGCCTCAGGTCCACCAGCTCGGGTCCGCCACTGCCCGCCACGGCCGCCTCCCGTCGGGCGGCGGCACGCTGGATCTGCCAGTCGACCACCTTGAACAGGCCACGGATCACCGGCGTCCCGGCGAGCGTGGCGGCCAGGAAACCTGCGACGAGGACGACGCTCCACACGATGGGGTTCATGTCCCCACTGTTCCAGACGGGACCGACATTTCTCGCACCCCACCCCAGCAGCGCTCCCCGAACACGAATCACGGAGGAAAACGCTGGAACCGCCCCCGCCGACGACGGTGAACCGTCTGTCACCAGCGGTTCGTGACCGTCACCCTCACCGACACGAGTTAAGTTATTATCTTTATATGAGTAAAGTTCAGGTTTTTTCTGAATGTGTGGCGTTGCTCGGGGATGTGGTGGGTTCCCGTGACTCCCGACGTGCCGTCGTCCATGACGCCATCCTGACCGCGATCACGGCCACCAATACCGCCGTGGTGGCCCTCGACCCACTGCGGGTCACCGTCGGGGACGAGCTCCAGGGCGTCTACACCACCCTCGGTGACGCCGTCTCAGCCACCATGATGCTGCGCGACGAACTGCTGGGGACGGCGGAGCTCAGGGTCGGCCTGGGGGGAGGCGAGCTCCAGGTGGTCGATGCGAGACGCGGCATCCAGGACGGCTCGGCCTGGTGGAACGCCCGGGACGCGATCGTGACGGCCAAGGCCCTCGCCCTCCGCCCGGGGTACCACACGACCCGGACCGCCCTCATCGACCATCGCGCCGTCGCGAACCCGTTGGTCGATCCCCTGCTGAGACTCCTCGATGCTCACCTCGCCGACCTGAGGGAGGGCTCACGCCGCACCTGGCGCGACTTCCGGGGCGGTCTGTCGAACCGGGACCTGGCCGCCCGCGAGGGGGTCTCCGCCTCCGCGATCTCCCAGCGCATCAACAACACCGGTCTGCGCCCCCTGAAGGAGGTCGTCGACGCGCTCACCTCGCTGCCGTGAGGCCCCAGCCGGAGCAACAGATGACCTTTGGCCAGAGATCTCACCACAACCTTGCCCTCCCTGTGCGGGTGATGTAGCTTCCTCCCCAGGAGGAACTCAAGGAGAAGCCATGTCAAGGATGAAAAAACTCCTCGCCACTCTCACAGTGGTTGCAGCGCTCAGCCTGCATTCATTCGGCACGCCAGCCCCCGCCCACGCGGCCGCCTCCGACTGCTGGAACTCAGGCGCTGTCGGGTGCCTGTGGGATGGAGCCAGGTATGGAAACCCCATCGCCCCCCTCTCTTCAACCACGAACGGCCCTTGCCAAATTCATGACCTGGCAGGCTGGAACAACCGAACCTCATCGGTGTGGAACAACTCGGTCTGGACACAGCGCATGTGGACCAACAAGAAGTTCACAGGATCGCAGCTGACCATTCGTAAGCAGTCCGGGATCTCCTCCCTGAGCAGCAGGTTCAACAACAACTTGGAAAGCTGGAAAGGGCATTGTTCCGGCCTATGAGGTGGACCACGCTGTGGGCTTCTGTACTGCTGATGCTGACTGCCTGTCAGCCAGGAAAGCCTGAGCCTGACCCATCCCCGGTGGAGACCCGGGCTGCGGTGCTGGACTGGGAGTCCTCGGACATCACCCTTCCCATCGACGCCTACGGCATGAGCAGGGCGGAGATCCACCGGGTGGAGGCCGCAGCCTCCATCGAGCTCGCCCGGTGCGTCACCAGGCAGGACCGGGTCAGTGATGACGTGGTCGCCGAGGCCCGTCGGGCCATCGAGCCACTGCGCCCGGACCATTGGGCCACGCACTGGCTGTTCGGATTCTGGAATGCAGACTACATCGCGGCACACGGTTGGCGACCGTTCCCCGAAGGTCCCGAGCCACCAAGCTGGATCGACGCGGATGAGTCCACCATCTCCTCCTGCTTAGAGCGCGACCCTCTCACGACCCTGCAGCCGGTGCACAGCAGCATGACGGACTCAGCGTCAACACTGCTCATGGAGATCAACGGGGAATCCCTGGAACGGGCCGAAGGAACCGAGGAATTCACCGCTCTGATCTCCCAGCGTGCCTCCTGTGTCACCGAAAAGGGTCACCGAACGGATTCAGACAGCTCCCTGCGCAATGTCGAATTCCCTGCCGAGGACGAGGAGAGCATGCTCAGGGCCGCCTTGGTCGAGGCCCAGTGCAGCGATTTCTTAGGGGTGACCCAACGCCTCGGCGACCTCGTCGCCAACTTTCAGACAGACCTAATCCGAGAGCACCGGGCGGAACTTCTCAGCGTCAAGGCAGAGGCCGATTCCCGGGTGGCACGGGCCAACAAAATCCTGGCCGAGGTGGGGATCCAATGAGGCGACCATTCGGCTGGCTCATCGGGTTCGCCGTCGGGGCACTGACCGGAGCCCTCGCCGTCGCAATGCTGCATCCATCGGTGGATGATTCGGCCATCGAGAATGCGCGCCGTGTCGTCCCTGTCACCGCGACGGTGGAGCTACGAGCGGAGCGGGAGCGCCATTCACTCACGGCTGAGGTCGTCATCGCCGACCCTGTCGCACTCTCCCCCGCCCCACAACCCGACCCGATGGTGGTCACAGTGCCACGCCTGGCTCCCGGCGATCCCGTGCGCATGGGTGACGTGGCAGCCGAGGTCTCCGGCATCGTGATCATCGCCCTGCCGAACTGGGTACCACTCCACCGTGACCTCACCGTCGGGAACCACGGGGCCGACGTGGCCGCCCTGGAACGTGTGCTCGTGGCACGCGGTGTCCTGGCCGAGGCCGACGACGTGGCCGATGCAGCCACCCGAAATGCCGTCAACGAACTGCTGACCTCGCAAGGAGCCCCACCACAGAGCGACGACGTGGTGCTGTTGCACTCCCAAGGACTGCGACTTCCCGGCGATGAGGCCACCGTCACCGCCGCCGCTGGCGCCGGGGACCCCCTCGACCCGGAGCACCCCCTGCTCGAGGTGCGCACCGCAGCGCCGGTGTTCCGTGCCCGCGCCGACCTGCTCCAGAGCGACACATTCACTGTGGGAACTGAGGTCACCATCTCCGACTCCGCCGGGAAATCAAGCACGAGCACCGTCACCGCGGTCTCCGAGTTCATGGCGGCCGGTACCGGGGTACCCGCAGGTCACGACATCACGGTCTCGGTTCCGGAAGGTCTTGCCATCTCCACGGGGCAACGGGTCACGATCAGCGACACCGAACCCATCGAGAACCGCCCCGCCGTTCCGCTCACCGCCCTACGCATGGATGGGAACCAGGCCTACGTGATGGTGGTGGAGGACGAAACTCGACGACATGACGTGACCCCAACCGGCCAGGCCAACGGTTGGGTGGTGTTGCAGCCAGGAGACCTGGCCGAGGGAACCGCAGTCCTGGTGCACGGTTGACCATGGCTACCTCGATTCTGGCTGAGGGGCTCAGCAAATCCTTGCCCGATGGTGGCGGCCATGCCCTGGCCGATGTGGATCTTCGCATCGAGGAAGGAGAATTCGTCGCCGTCGTGGGTGCTTCCGGCTCCGGGAAGACGACGCTGCTGTCCCTGATCGGCCTCTTGGCCGAACCTTCTTCCGGCACGCTCAGCCTCATGGGCCACCGGAGTGCTGAACTGACCGGGCAGCAGCGGAACCAGTTACGCGGGACACGGATCGGTTTCGTCTTCCAGAACTCCTACGTGCTGGGCGAGCGCACCGTCTCCGAGAACATTGCACTGCCCTGTCGGGTCCAGGGCATGACCACCGAGGAAACTCGTGACCGTGTGCTGACGGCCGCTCGACAGGTTGGACTGATCGAGCGGATCGACGACCGGGCGGGATCGCTCTCCGGTGGGGAGAAACAACGGGTGGCCCTGGCCCGCGCCCTGGTGACCCGCCCTGACCTGCTCCTGGCTGACGAACCGACCGGGGCTCTCGATGAGCACAACACCACCCGGCTGCTCGACCTGATCCACGAGGTCAACGAGGCCGGAACGACGGTGATCGTCGCCACCCACGACCCGGAGGTCGCCGCCAGGGCACACCGCATCATCCGCCTCTCGGACGGCAGGGTCGTCGCCGATGACGGAAGGACCACCACACGCGAGGACTCGAGGGCCCGGGAGGACCGCGAAGCTGAGGCCCCGCCCGTCACCCCCCGGCTGCTCTCCGAGCTGCACCATGAATTCCAGGAGGCAGCCACCGCCGTCGTGACACATCCCCGACACGTCATCTGGGTGTTGCTGGCCTACATTCTCGGGATCACTGCTCTGGTCTCGGCCATCGGCCTGACCGCCAGCACCACCGGAGCCGTGGTGACCCAGCTCACAGCCACTGGCAGCAGTGAGGTGCGGGTCCATCCACCTGCGTCACTGTCCGCAGAGCACTTCCACGGCACTGCCCCCGAGGATGGCCTCACAAGACTGCAACAGCTGACCGGGGTGCGTGCGGTCGCTCCGGTCAGTCTTCACTCCGCGACCGCGAACCAGGTCAAACGCCTGGCACTGCCTGGTGGGCCACGATTCACCGGAAACATCGTGCAGACCAACGCATCGGGCATCGCGCTACGTGGCGGGGTGGCAGAGACCGGTTCCCTCGACGTGTTCGATCTTCCTGAGGTCGGCTGCGTGGCTGCTCTTGGCGCTGAAGCCGCAGGGGAACTTGGAGTCGCCTCGGCCGAGGTCGGCATCAGCGTCCTGCTCAACAGCCGTCCAGTGAGCGTGGCAGCGACACTGGCTCCGATCGGTGACGTGCTTGCCGACCGGGAGATCCTGTTGTCCGCCGGGTGCTCAGCACTACTGGCCGAACCCGATCAGCGCTACTGGCTGGTCACCACTCTTCCCGGTTTCGCCGAACCCGTGGCGCAGGCCGCACCCGTCGCACTCGCACCGGAGAATCCCGGCGCTTTCCAGGTCTCCGCCGTCGCCCAGCTGCGCGAACTGCAGGCCGGGGTGCGCGATGACCTGGCGCAGCTGCTGACCGTCGTCGGGACGGTGATCCTGGTGCTGTCGGCCACCACCGCCGGCATCTCCTTGTTCCTTTCAGTCCAGCATCGTGCACCACAGATCGCCCTTCGGCGTGCCGTGGGCGCCAGTCGGCTCTCCATCTGGCGGATGTTCACCATGGAGGGATTGCTGATCGGTTTCCTTGGCGGCTGCTTCGGCGTCGGTGTGGGAGTGGCAGCCACGTGGGCACTGTGTACGGTTCACGACCTGCCGTTGCGCCTTGGACTCAGCACTGTGATCGGCGGGCTCACCATCAGCGTGGTGGCAGGAATCTGTGCCGCGGCCTATCCCGCATGGCACGCGGCGACCCGGGACCCTGCAGCCATCCTTCGCACACTGTAGGAGTAGTCAGTCCTCGTTCTCCTCCGGTTGGACGATCTCGCCGTCGGCATTCTGCTTCGCCCACTTCTTGCGACCCCGCTGCACGATCAGGGGATCGGTCGGTGTGATGACGGAGGCGTCCTTGTCGTCGTAGTCATGGCTCTCCAGGAACAGCCGCATCGCATTGAGCCGGGCCCGTTTCTTGTCGTTGGACTTGATCCGGTACCACGGGGCCAGTTCCGTGTCGGTCTGCTTCAGCATCGCGGATTTCGCCGCCGTGTAGTCCTCCCAGCGGTCCAGCGACTCCAGGTCCATCGGGGAAAGCTTCCAGCGTCGCACCGGGTCCAGCTGTCGGATGGCGAAGCGGGTGCGCTGTTCCCGCTGGGTGACGGAGAACCACAGCTTGGTCACGGTGATGCCCGATTCGATGAGCATCTGCTCGAAGAGCGGGGCCTGACGCATGAAGGTCTGGTACTCCTGATCGGTGCAGAACCCCATCACCCGCTCCACCCCGGCCCGGTTGTACCAGGAGCGGTCGAACAGCACGATCTCCCCCGCGGTGGGCAGGTGCTTGATGTAGCGCTGGAAGTACCACTGCCCCCGCTCGGTCTCGCTCGGCTTGTTGAGTGCGACGACACGGGCACCGCGCGGGTTGAGGTGCTCGGTGAAGCGTTTGATGGCCCCACCCTTGCCCGCGGCGTCGCGTCCCTCGAACAGGATGATGTGCTTGGTACCGTTGTCCTGCGCGGAGTACTGGAACTTCAGCAGCTCGATCTGCAGCTGCCGCTTCTCCGCCTCGTACTCCTCCCGGCTCAACAACTCGTCGTAGGGGTACTTGTCACGCCACGTCTCCACGGCATCGCCCAGCGGATCGATGAGGTACTGGTCCTCGCCATGGACGTCCCCGACGGTGTAGCCCTGGTCACGGACCATGTCGATGAACTCACGCAGGTTCTGGTTCATGACCCAAGGGTGTCACAGGCCCGGGACCGGGACCAGAGGGTTCATCGACAACGATCAGTCGGTGTTCTTGACCGACCTCGACGATTTCGGGAGCAGGTGGGAGCTCCACCATCAGCCACGAGCGAGCACCGCCTCCAGCTGGCCCCTGGCCTCCACCATGGCGGGCCCGTACCAGAAGAGTGACCGTCCCGTCACCGGATACGACGGGGCTGGCGCGGGCACGTCGGTACCGGTGAACGGGTAGGGCTCATCGGGCAGCAGCACCAGGTGGGGATCCCGTCGGAGGGTGTCGCTGAGGTCGAGATGCGGGTAACGCATCTCATCGACGACATTGGTCAGGCCGAGGTGACGCAGCACGTCGTCGGGATAGGTGCCCTGCCCCACCCAGATCCAGGGGTCACGCCAGACGGGAACGGCGACGCTGCCCGTCAGGCGCGCAGGCCTCGCCCAGACCTCACGTGCCGCATCCAGCCAGCTGACCTCCGGGATCCGGAAGACCTCCTTGAACAGTCGGCCGAAGCTGGCGAGGGCGTCGGACACCGAGTCGATGCGGGTCACCCAGACGGGGACACCGGCGGCCCGCAGACGCGCGACGTCGACGCTGCGGTTCTCCTCCTGGTTGGCCACCACCAGGTCGGGTCGAAGCCTCGTGATGAGCGCACGATCGGGGTTCTTGGTTCCCCGCACCCTCACGACGTCGAGTCCTGTCGGTGCGGTGCACCAGTCGGTGGCCGCGACGAGCCTGCCGGGCAGGGTGACGGCGATCGCCTCGGTCAAGGACGGCACGAGCGAGACCACCCGTCGAGGTGAGCGCGGCAGCGGGACCTCGAAACCCAGATCATCGAACATGGTCCCATTCTCTGCCCACGGCTCCTCATCACCTGCCTACCCCTGTGCACGGCCCTGAAACCTGGTGGCCGGGCCTTTGGACCAGGTGTTCATCCTCCCTTGATCGTTCAACGGGTCCGCCATCAGGAAGTCCACGATGTTGACGTGCTCGATGCCGTTGCGGCCCCGCGTGATGGGGTCCATGCTGACCACCGTCTTGGGGTGGTTGTCCGGGATCGCCTCGAGGACGCCGAACTCACGGCCCGCCGTCGCCTGGTCCGCCAGGAGGTAACTGACCTGCACGTACCACGTCCGCTCCCCGCGCCGGGCCACGAAGTCCACCTCCTTGGCCCCACGCCAACCGACCTCCACCGTGTAGCCCCGCGACCGCAGCTCCCCGTGGACGATGTTCTCGAGCGCCAGCTCCACATCAGCACGGTTGTCGAAGCCGAGGGCGGTTCTCAGCCCTTGGTCCACCACGTAGTACTTCTCGTCGGCGCGCAGCAGCTGCTTGCTGACGACATCCAGCCTCGGCACCTTGTCCACGAGGTAGGCCTCGGCGCAGTGTCTGAGATAGGCGAGCACGGTGTCCACGCTCACCGAGCGCCCCTCACTCCTGATGTACCTGCTCACCGACTGGGCGGAGAAGGTCCGCCCCACATGTGCGACGCAGTAGCGCAGAATCCGCCGGAACATGTCCACGTCACGGATCGAGAAGTGTTCGATCACGTCCTTGACCACGACGGTGTCGAGCAGGCTGTCGAGGTACTGCACTGCGGCCTGCGTGTCCGCGTCGAAGTATTTCAGCACCGGGAATCCTCCCAGGACCAGGTAACGCTCGAAGAGCTCCTGGGTCTCGGATCGGGTGGCACCGTCGGGGTGGCGCAGCTCCACGAACTCCCTGAAGGCCAGGGGGCGGATCGGGAACTCGACGAAACGCCCGGCCAGATGGGTGCTCAGTTCGCTCGCGAGCATCGTGGAGTTGGAGCCGGTGAGGTAGAGGTCACAGTTCCAGTCCACCCGCAACGCATTGACCACGTCCTCCCATCCCGGCACCTGCTGAATCTCGTCGAGGAAGACGTGGGCCCGGGCGTTCCTGTCCGGCAGCAGCGCACCCAGGTGCTCCATCAGGGCGGATGCGGTGCGAATGTCCAGCCCTTCCCGGGACTCCAGGTTGAGTCTCACCTGCCTGGCCTGTGGGTCCTTGACGGCGGCTTCATCGGCCACCATGTCGAGCAGCGTCGACTTCCCGCAGCGCCTCACCCCGGTCAGGATCTTGACCACCGGAACATCCATGAACGGGCGGATGCGTTCCAGGTAGCGGGGCCGATCAACGATCCGTTCCACGACGACGCCCTCCCTCCGTTTTGTCGATCATAGTCGACAAAACAGGTCAACATGGCCTGGTTGTCGATCATGACCGACAAGTAAGAGGGTGCGCGGTGAGGTGGGATCGTCGCGAGGATCGTCATGGCGGTCTCGCTGATCGCCGCGGCCTGCCCCGACTGCTCGGGGCGGACCGAACTCATGATGAGGTCATTGGTGAGGGTCATCCCCACACCGGCCCCGAGGCCGACGAGGCACAGGGCGACGGCGCTCTGCCAGGGCTTGGTCTCGGGGGTCAGGGCGAGCAGCATGGCGCCCCCCAGCGGTGACGAGGACCCCGATGGAGACGAGCACCGAGGCGGGGAACCGCTTGACCAGCGCCACCAGCGCGGCCCCCGCCGCCAGCACGAGCAGGAGCACCATGACCGGGATGTTCATCAGGAAGGCCGCGTGCCAGCTGAAGGTCTCGATGATCCAGCCGCCGACGATCGGCCCCGCCGCGGCTCCGAGCGCCCCCGCCGCGGACCAGACGGCCATGGCGGTGCTTCGCTGGTCGCGGTCGAGGAACATGTTGCGGATCAGGGAGAGCGTCCCCGGCATGATCGCAGCCCCCGCGACACCGAGCAGTGCGCGGGCCGCGATCAGCATCCAGGGCTCGGTGGACATCGCCCCCGCAACTGAGGCGGCGGCGAAGAAGAACGCTCCGATCAGCAACGCCCTGCGACGTCCGAAACGGTCACCGAGCGAGGACATGGTGACGAGCAGTCCCGCGAGCATCAGGGCGTAGATGTCCAGCAGCCACAGCTGCTCGGCACCGGATGGCTCGAGGTCGGCCGCGATCTCGGGCAGCGCGAAGATCAGCACCATCCCGTCGATGGCGATGAGCAGCATCGGCAGCACGAGTACGGCCAGGCCGCCCCAGGATGATCGCAGCTGCCCTCACGGTGGCCGAGGAGCACGGCACCAGCGCTGTCACCCTTGATTCGGTGGCCGAACAGGCCAAGGTGACCAAGAAGGGCCTGCTCTACCACTTCCCCAGCAAGCACGCCCTGATCGCCGGAATCCACGAACACCTCGCCGCCCGCTTCGACCAGGCACTCCTCGAGGCCACCGGGAAGGAGCCCGAATCGGCGAGCCTGACGGAACGGACCCGGGGCTACATCCGTGTCGCCCTCGAGACCCCGAACACCGTGGAACTGCAGTTCATCCTGGAAGCCAGGGGTGAGCCCTACTGGCTGGCCCCGTGGGAGCGGGTCAACCATCGCTGGTTCCCCGACGAGCCCCCCCGTCGAGGAACTCGACACCCTCGCCCTGCGTTGCCTGATCGCACGGATGGCGGCCGACGGCTCCTGGGGTCAGGAGAGCACCCGACCCGCCCCGATGAGCCCTCAGGCCCGAGCACGCCTGACCCGGGAGATCCTGGCCCTCCTCGACTGACCGACGACCACCGGCCCGTCAGCTGCGCGCCGCCCTCCTGCGCCGCAGGAGGAAGAACGTCAACCCACACACGAGGTACCCCGCCGTCGCGGACGCGACGATCCTGAACAACATGTCAATGTGAGCAGGCTCCTCAGCGTACGGGTCGACGGTGAACCACAGCCACGCAGTGACCACACCCAGCAGGATGATGGCCATGATCCCAAGCACCCACCAGAGGTCATGCCCTCCCTCTCGCTGCCGCCCGAGTGCCCACCCCACCAACAGCAACGGGAATGCGAGCGGGATGACGAGGAACGAGATCGACGACGGCAGACACAGCACCGCCGCGGCGACCACCAGGGAGGGCAGGAATCTGCGGGTGTTGTTCACGCTCCCATTCTCCGCTGCCCGCATCAGGGGTCGCTCTTCACCTCACCACGACGGTGCAGGTCGTCGGCTCGCCGATCTGCCAGCATTCCTCCTGGCCGTTCCCGAAGAAACAGGCCCGAGCCCCGGTCACCTCGACGACCTCGGGAGCCGTCCGGGCACTGCTGTTGGTCCCCGCCACAGGAATGCTGACGACCTCCCCGACGGCGATCTCGAAGTCCCGCTCGTCCGGGTCCGCGTCACGTTCACCCGCACCGCAACACCTGCATCAGGCCCTCCCGGAGTCACTCTGCCCCCCAGGGGTCCACCCGGAGGGTTCATGTCGGTTTCCATGATTTGGGCGGATCAGTCATCATGCTTGCATGACTGATATCACCCTGGGCGGCAACCCCGTCCGCACCCACGGTTCCCTCCCCGAGGTCGGGACGACGGCTCCGAACTTCGAACTGGTCGGCACCGATCTCGGGGCCATCAAGCTCTCGGACTTCGCCGGTTCCCGCGTCGTGCTCAACATCTTCCCCTCGGTGGACACCGGGGTCTGCGCCCAGAGCGTGCGCACCTTCAACGAGCGCGCCGCCGGACTGGCCAACACCAAGGTGCTGTGCATCTCCCGCGACCTGCCCTTCGCCCTCAGCCGGTTCTGCGGGGCCGAGGGCATCGAGGACGTCGTCGTCGCCTCCGACTTCCGCACCACCCTGGGCGAGGACTACGGGGTCACCATGGTCAACGGCCCCCTGGAGGGTCTGCTGTCGCGCGCGGTCGTCGTGCTCGACGAGCAGGGCAAGGTCCTCCACACCGAGCAGGTTCCCGAGATCAAGACCGAGCCCGACTACGAGGCCGCCCTCGCCGTCCTCTGACCAGCCGACCCGGGTGAGCCACGAACCTGCGGGTTGCCTGCACGAAGGCGTGATTCAACGCTGTCGGAAAAGTGCACCAGCGGTTCGTGCCCACCCGGGCGCAGGGGCATGGTCAACCCTCAGCCGAGGCGCGGCCTGACGTGGAGCCCCACCTCCGGGTCCACCAGTACCTCCTGTGCGGCGACGATACCGTCGACGGTGAGCGCGGCATCGACGGGGACGTTGCGTTTCACCAGGCCCAGGGCGATCGGCCCCAGTTCGTGGTGCCTGGCAGACGCCCCGACGAAACCGACCTCCCGACCATCGCGCACCAGTGGCGCCCCGACCGCAGGCAGGGCCTCGGCCGACCCGTCGAGGTGCAGCAACACCAACCGACGCGGCGGCCGCCCCAGTGTGTGGACCCGGGCCACCGTCTCCTGCCCCCGATAGCAGCCCTTGTCCAGGTGGGTGCCGAACAGGCCGATCTCGTTGGGTATCGTCCGGTGGTCCGTGTCGACGAAGATCCTCGGCACCCCGGCGGCGATGCGGTGGGCGTCGAAGGCCCAGGTTCCAGCCATCACACCCTCGGGCGACGCCTCGTCCCGGGGGCGCAGCACCGCCCGTCCCCCCAGCCACGGCCACGACACCCACTGCTCGGGCAACGCCACCTGATCGCCCACCCAGGACAGGGCCAGGTCGTCGCGGATCGAGACCTCCACCCGCATCATGAACCTCATCCGCTCCAGGAAGTCCACCAAGGCGGCACCCCGGCCCGGCTCGGTCCAGCCGACGAGACTCTCACCGTCGTCGACCCCACTGAGCACGTGCTCGACGTGCCCGTTCGGGGAGAGCACCAGCATCTCGACCGGTGTTCCCGGGGCGAGCTCCGTCAGGTGCTGGCTGGTCAGCGAGTGCAACCAGGCCAGCCGGTCCACACCCCTGATCTGGATGACGTCACGGTTCGACAGATCCACCACGGCGCCCCCCGCCGCGACCGCTCTGGCCTCGGCGACGGGGTTGCCGAAGTGCCAGGCCAGGCCCTGATCGACCCCGCTCTCGACGGTGACGCTCACTGCTTGCTCAGCCGTGCCCACATGTGGGGCCGCAGTTCATGCTCGGTGGTGGCCCGGTCCAGCGCGTACATCAGGTCGCCCTCCACCTTGCCGTAGAGCCGCTGACCTGCGGTGTGCGGAACCAGCGCCCCCTCGGTGCGCACCACGGCGTCGGTCAGCAGGTCGATGCGGGTGACCTGGATCTTGCCGAGCAACACCTCGGTCCAGCCGTCGGAGTTGGTCAGCGTCACCTCCAACGAGGCATCCGCCTTGGGGCGCCAGAACCCGGTCTCCATGCCCAACGGCTGGTCGAACCTGCCCTCGTCGGACATCCCGAAGGCCTGGGAGACGTAGAACAGGTAGTTGCCACCGTTGTGGCTGAACTCGATGATCTGCTCGAAGGTGAAGTCGTTGCCCTGCTCATCGGTGCCGTTGCCGCTGCCCTCCCAGCGCCCCACCAGCCAGCCGAGCGCGATCAGCTCCGGGTTGAGCCCTTCCGGGGCCTCGATGTCGATACCCGTGAGTTCTGCCATGTCAGTCCTTCCACCTGGTCACCTGGCCGATCACCAGCCACAGCGCCGCAGCCGCCACCGCGACGGCGGCGACGATCAGCACCCAGACCGAGATCATGCCCATGCCCCGCAACGATACCCGGCTGCACCGACAGAATCCGTCCCCACCGATCCCATGTCCCGGTGATTTCCTACACTGCCCCCATGACGACACCTCATCCCGCGTCCGCCCTGCCGACCACGCCCAGACCACGTCGTGGCCTCGTCATCACCACGGCGCTCCTGGCGCTGGCCCTGATCGTCAGTCTCGCCTTCAACGTCCTGCACATCACGCACCCCACCGGTTCGTCCACCGACCGGTCGTTCGCCTCACCCAGGGAGGCCGCCGAGTTCTACGTCACGGCCCTCGGCGAGGGGCAGGTGCAGGAGCTGATCGAGGCCCAGGCCAGCACCACCCTGGTCGAGCACTACGACATCAAGGCAGCCCTTGATCAGTTCAACGGGACTTGGGTGTACCAGCCATATTCTCCTTCTCCGCTCCCCCTGCAGGGCGAGATCACCACTGAGCTGTGGACACAGCAGTTCCGCTCGGGCGCGACCACCATCGTCACCCGTCAGCTCGCCACGCTGACCGCCACGAAGGAGGTGGATCTCGACAGACCGGTGCACGCCTCCCCTGATGAGATCCTCGCCACATTCGACGCCACGCACCTGAAGGATCTGGAGATCAAGCAGCTGCGGGTCGTCGCCGACCACGGTCCCGCTCTGAAGGCCATCCTCGAGAAGGAGCAGCGCGTCACCTCAGCACAGGCGACCTCAGAGGTCCTCATCGAGTTGAACTCCGGCCACATGCTCGCCATCGGACTCATCCAGTACGACGACCGCTGGTTCATCACCCCGTGGTTCGCGAGCGTGGTCGCCACCACAGCAGGTCTGCCGCCACACAGAGTGGCCCCTTTCCGGAAAGATGGCTTCGCCGAGGTAATCGCCAACCTGGAACAGCAGGGCATCACCTTCGAGTGATAGACATGCCCCATGCGTGCAGTGATCTCCCGGGTCTCGTCGGCCAGCGTCACGGTCGACGGTGACGTCATCGCCCACCTGCCCCGCCCCGGCCTGCTGGTGCTGCTCGGGGTGGGACTGAGCGACGACCTCGCCGTCGCGCAGGCCCTGGCCCGCAAGACGTGGGGCCTGAGGATCCTGGACGGCGAGGTCTCCGCCAGCGACGTGGACGCACCCATCCTGGTGGTCAGCCAGTTCACCCTCCACGCCAGCACCCGCAAGGGGCGCCGTCCCGGCTGGTCGAAGGCCGCACCGGGTGCCGTCTCGGAGCCCCTGGTGGAGGCCTACGCCGCCGCGCTGGAGGAACTGGGCGCGACGGTGTCACGGGGTCGCTTCGGAGCGGACATGCAGGTGGCCTCCGTCAACGACGGACCGTTCACCATCCTCATCGACACGGAGAACTGGGACTGATCAGCTGATCCCCAGTTCCTGCAGCAGAGCGACCACGCGGTCGTCCAGCTCGTCGCGGATCAGGTCCATGCGGGTCTCACCCTGGATGCCGTGCGCGGACGGCTCGTCCAGGTGCCACGTCTCGATGGTGCCCCGCATCTCCGGGTTGGCTGTGACCACCGCCTCGTAGCCGATCACCACCACCTTGTCGACGGTGTTGAACACCTCGGGATCGACGGGCTTGGGGGCCTCACCGTCCAGGTGCACCCCGAGACGCCCCAGACTGGCCCGGGTCTCCTCCGGGATGCCGGTGGCAGGTCTCGTGCCCGCCGAGAACACCTCCACCCGACCGCCCGATCGTTCGCGCATCAGTGCCGCCGCCATCTGGCTCTTCCCGCTGTTCCGGGAGCAGACGAACAGGACGCTTGGCATGGGGTGGCTCCTTGTCAGGCCGCAGGGACTACGCGTCAGAGATTACAGTCATCGCAGTTCGACGGCAGCCCGATGAGCGCCTCCAGCGCCCACCTTTCACCCGACGGGCCTGGACATTCTCACATCGTGGTGAGGAATTCGACGTCCGCTATGGACACCTGGTCCACCCCACCGGCGGGTTGGGTGGCGGAGACGATGGTCAGCGTGACCCTGCCGGTCTCCGTGTTGGGGAACCGGAGTTCCTGCGGCAGATCTGCGACGCCGCCGAGTGGTTGCGACGCCCAGGACCCGTCGTCGAAGGTCCACCTGACCGCAGTGATCATGCGTTCCTTGGTGGTTCCCTGGGGCACGAGTGGGTTGCCCGTCGCCAACCTCACCCCGACGAGTTCCACCGGCTTTCCGAGGTCGAAGGTGATGGACTCCTCCACCCCGGACCCGGGACAGGTCCAGATGGTCTCCACCATGGCGTCCAGCAGGTTCCCTGGTTCGGCACCGTCGGTGCAGGTGCTCGTCACGTCCAGTGCCCTGACGGCGCGGGCGCGCCCGGTGTAGGGAACGGCCGGCCTGGCCTGCGCCGAGGAGATGCTCGGGATCGATGTGGGGGTGACCTCCTGACCGTGGAGCAGCACGGAACGCATCCCGGCGAACCCGATGAGGAAGCTGGCCAGCGCACAGGCGATCACCAGGGACAAGGGCATCCCCTGCATCCGCCTCAGCGGTCCGGGGATCGGGTCGGGGCCGGCAGTGTCTGAACGCACCTTGGGTTCGCTCGGGGTCTGCCGAAAGTACTCATCGGGCAGACGGTTGGACATGCAGACATGGTAGAGGATGCTCGTTCCGCGAAGGGCCGACCTCACACAGGCGACACGACGATACGATTGGGTCCCGCCGGGTTGATGGGAGGTGTGTCATGGGTTCGGTGCTCGTCGTCTCCCGTGACGGTTCCATCCCTTCTCCTCTCCCCCTGCTGGACCACGGGCACGGTGTGACCAGCAGCATCGACGAGACCCTCCGGCAGCTTCCCCATCACGACGTCGTCGTCATCGATGCCCGGACCGACCTGGCCTGGACCCGCACGGCGCTGAGCGTGATCCGCTCCACCGGGCCGGTCCCCGTGCTGCTGTGGACCACGGGATCCGCCCTGGCGCTGCTGGGCGGCGACTGGGGGTTCACCGACTTCGTGCTCGACGGTTGCGAGCCTGCCGAGTTCGGGGCACGCGTGAGGTTGCTCATGCACGGTCGCGAGGCGGAGCGGGTGTTGAGCGTCGGCCCGATCCGGGTCGACGAGGACGCGTACCAGGTCACCGTGGCCGGGAAGCCGGTGGATCTGACCTACACGGAGTTCGAGCTGCTGCGTCATCTGGTGCAGCACCAGGGGAAGGTCCTGACCCGTGAGGTGCTGCTGAGCCAGGTGTGGGGCTACGACTACTTCGGCGGCACCCGCACCGTCGACGTGCACATCCGGCGACTGCGCGCGAAGCTCGGCCAGTACGACCAGTTCATCGGTACGGTCCGCAACGTCGGCTACCGGTTGGCAACCCCCTGGGAGGACACCCATGACTGATGCCCACGACATCGCCTCCGCCTGCCTCGAGGTCGACGGCGTGCACCCGCTCAACGACTCGGCCCGTCTGGTCCTGGCAGGTGACCGCCCCGGACAGGTGCTCGAGGTCCCGGGAGGCGTCGCCGTCATCGACGACCACGACGGGACGGTCCTCGTGGCGGTCGCCCCCGCGGAGCGCCGACACGGGCTGGGCACCCGGTTGCTGACCGAGGCGCTGCGGCAACGCCCCCGGCACTCGGTGTGGGCATTCGGCACCCTGCCCGCCGCCCGGGCCCTGGCGTCCCGGGTGGGCCTGTTCCCGGTGCGTGAGCTGCTGCGGATGGGGCGTGACCTGGCGGCCGAGGACGCCGAGCCCCGTCCGCCGTCCGGGTACCGGATCCGACCCTTCGCCGAGCAGGACGCCGCGGCGGTCGTCGAGGTCAACCGGGTGGCCTTCGCCCATCACCCGGAGCAGGGTCGCCTCACCCTGGCGGACTTCCACGCGCTGGCACGCCAGCCCTGGTTCGACCCCGCGGGGCTGCTCACCGCGCACGTCGACGACCGGATCGTCGGGTTCCACTGGACGAAACGCCACGACGAGAGCACCGGGGAGGTCTACGTGCTGGCGGTCCACCCCGGGTTCGAGGGCAGGGGGATCGGCCGGGGCCTGCTCGAGGCCGGACTGGCCCACCTGGACGCCATCGGGTGCCGCCGGGTGGAGCTCTACGTCGAGGCGAGCCAGGCCCGGGTGGTCTCCCTGTACCGGCATGCCGGATTCGAGGTCCTCGCCACCGACACCAACTACCGCCAGGAGAGATCATGAGCAACCCCCTGCCTGATGACCGCTACCTCGACCGGGAACTCGCCTGGCTCGACTTCAACAACAGGGTGCTCGACCTGGCCCGGGACTCACAGCGGGTGCCGCTGCTGGAACGGGCCAAGTTCGTCGCGATCTTCTCCAACAACCTGGACGAGTTCTTCATGGTCCGGGTGGCCGGTCTGAAACGTCGGATCCAGGCCGGGGTGGCGGTGCCGACCGTCACCGGGGCGATGCCCGGGGAGCTGCTGTCCCGGATCCTCACCCGGACCAAGGAGCTGGTGGCCGCGCAGTCGGACCTGTTCCAGCACGAGATCCGCCCGGCGCTGAAGGACAACGGCATCGAGATCCTCACCTGGGAGCTGCTCACCGCGGCGGAGAAGGACGCGATGCGTGCGTTGTTCAGCGATCACATCTTCCCGGTGCTGACCCCGCTGGCGGTTGACCCCTCCCACCCGTTCCCCTACATCTCGGGGTTGTCGATCAACCTGGCGGTGCTGCTGCGCAACCCGGCGACGGGGGCCCGTCAGTTCGCCCGGGTGAAGGTGCCCACCAACCTGTCGCGTTTCGTGAGGCTGGGTGAGGGCCGTTTCCTGCCGTTGGAGGAGGTGATCTCCCGCCACCTGGGGCAGCTGTTCACGGGCATGGAGGTGCTGAGTCAGACCACGTTCCGCGTCACCCGCAACGAGGACATCGAGGTGGAGGAGGACGATGCCGAGAACCTGCTCTACGCCCTGGAGAAGGAGTTGCTGCGCAGCAAGGTGGGGCGTCCTCCCGTGCGTCTGGAGGTGCAGGAGGACATCGACGAGGCCATGCTCACCACGCTGCTGGGTGAGCTGGACGTCACCGCCGAGGAGGTGTTCCACCTGCCGGCCCCGCTCGACCTGACGGGGCTGTTCGCGCTGGGGGACTCCCGCCGGGAGGAGTTGAAGTACCCGAACTTCCTGCCCATCACCCATCCCGACCTGGCGGAGGTGGAATCCGCCTCACCCGCCGACATGTTCAAGGCCATCGGTCGCCACGACGTGCTCATCCAGCATCCCTACGACTCGTTCGCGACCTCCGTGGAACGTTTCATCGAGCAGGCGGCCGCCGACCCGCACGTGCTCGCCATCAAGCAGACCCTGTACCGCACCTCGGGCGACTCCCCCATCGTCGACGCCCTGATCGACGCCTCCCGGGCGGGCAAGCAGGTGTTGGCGGTGGTGGAGATCAAGGCCCGGTTCGACGAGAAGAACAACATCTCGTGGGCCCGGCAGCTGGAGAAGGCCGGGGTCCACGTGGTCTACGGGATGGTGGGGCTGAAGACCCACTGCAAGCTGTCGCTGGTGGTGCGTGAGGAGCCGGACGGGCTGCGACGCTACGCCCACATCGGAACCGGCAACTACCACCCGAAGACGGCCCGGATGTACGAGGACATGGGACTGCTCACCTCGAACCCGATCATCACCGACGACGTCGCCCGGTTGTTCAACCACCTGTCGGGGATCACCCAGCAGACCGAGTACCGCAGGCTGCTCGTCGCCCCGCACGGGATCCGCGCCGGGCTGGTCTCCCGGATCGAGAAGGAGATCCGCAACCTCGAGGCGGGTCGGCCTGCCCGGATCCGGTTCAAGGTCAACTCCATCGTCGACGAGGCGGTCACCGATGCGCTGTACCGCGCCTCCCGGGCAGGGGTCCCGGTGGAGGTGTGGGTGCGGGGGATCTGCACCATCCGGCCCGGGGTCGAGGGGCTGAGCGAGAACATCCGGGTGCGTTCCATCCTGGGGCGGTTCCTGGAACACTCCCGGATCTACTGGTTCGAGAACGGTGGCCGCCCGAACGTCGGCATCGGTTCGGCGGATCTGATGCACCGCAACCTGGACCGTCGCGTGGAGGCCATCGTCGGTCTGGCCAACCCACGGCACGTGGCACAGATCGACGAGCTGTTCACCCTGGCCTTCGACGACGGCACGGTCCGGTGGGAGCTGCACGACGACACCTGGTCATCGGTCACCACGGGGGCCGACGGTCAGCCACTTCTGGACCTCCAGGAGGAGCTGATCCGTCGCACCAAGTCGAGGCGGAGCCGATGAGCAGGAAGCACAGGATCATCGCGGCCGGGGGCGTGATCCTGCGGGAACGAAGCCAGGGACTGCAGGTGCTGCTCATCCATCGTGACCGGTACGACGACTGGTCCTTGCCGAAGGGCAAGGGTGAGGCCGATGAGCTACTGCCGGAGACCGCACTGCGTGAGATCGACGAGGAGACCGGGGTGGAGGCCGTCCTCGACCTGCGACTGCCGAGTGTGCGCTACGAGACCCCGAAGGGCCCGAAGATCTCCCACTACTGGCGGGCACGGGTGAGGCGCCAGCGCAACCGCAGACCGGACCAGGAGGTCCAGGCGGTGACGTGGTTCCCGGTGGAGGAGGCCATCGCGAAGGCGACCTACCCGGCCGAGCAGGAGCTCATCGCGCAGGCCGTGCGCAGTGCCGACACCCATGCACTGCTGATCGTGCGTCACGCGAAGGCGATGCAGCGCAAGCACTGGAGTGGCGACGACCAACGTCGTCGTCTCTCCGGGCGGGGTCGGCGGCAGGCCAAGCGGTTGGTCGACCTGCTGGCCGCCTTCGGGATCGAGCAGCTGATCAGCTCCTCCTCGGAGCGGTGCGTCCAGACCCTGCAGCCCTACGCCAAGGCCACGGGGCTGACGATCAGAACCGTCGACGCGTTGACCGAGGAGGCGGGGTCGAGGAACCCGAAGGCGGTGCGCAAGTACATGGCGAAGCTGCTGGCCGGCTTGGATCGGCCGACCGCGGTCTGTGGCCACCGCCCGGTCCTGCCGGAGATGTACGCGGGGCTGGGACTGGATGCCGCCCCGATGGTGGTGGCCGAGGTCAGGGGACTGCACGTCGCCGACGGGAAGGTGCTCGCGACGGAGACCTTCAAGCCCACCGCCTGACGCATTGCCACATTCAAGTCAACAAACTTGACCCTCTTTTGAGCAGGGCCGTGACATGGATTATCAAATCTTGGTATGCTAATTACCCAGCGGTCCGCGAGGAAGGGTGACGACATGGCTGTGAGGACCTTCACCACCGAGACGGAACTCGATGACGCCCTCACCACCCCCGGCGACGCCCTGGTCGACGACCTCCGCCAGGGCTCCGGGGACATCGTCATCCTGGGGGCCGGCGGCAAGATGGGCCCCTCACTGGCCCGGCTGGCCCGCGCGGGATTGGACGCGGCCGGGCGCGACGGTGACAGGGTCGTCGCGGTCTCCCGGTTCTCAGACCCCCGTCACCGTGAGGAGCTCGAGCGCCACGGCATCACCGTGATGCCCTTCGACCTCGTCGAGCACGACGACCTCTCGGTACTCCCGGATGCCCCCAACGTGATCCACATGGTGGGAGCGAAGTTCGGGGCCGACCGGAACCAGTCCTGGGCCTGGGAGGTCAACGCCGCCCTGCCCGGCCGGATCGCCCGCCGCTACCGCGACTCCCGCATCGTGGCGATGTCCACCGGGAACGTCTACCCCTTCGTCTCCCCCGCCACCGGCGGCGCCACGGAGGACACCCCGCCGGACCCGGTCGGCGAGTACGCCCAGTCCTGCCTCGGCCGCGAACGGGTGTTCCAGTTCGCCGCCGCCACCTGGGGCACCGCGCTCAGCGTGATCCGGCTGAACTACGCGGTGGACCTGCGCTACGGGGTGCTGGCGGACCTCGCCACGCAGATCATGGCCGACCAGCCCGTCCCACTGCACACCGGAAGCGTCAACATCGTGTGGCAGGGATACGCCAACGAGGTGATTCTGCGCAGCCTCGGGCACGCCGACGCGGAGGTGTTCACGCTCAACCTCACCGGCACGGAGCTGCTCGAGGTGCGCCGGATCGCCACACGTCTCGCTGACCTGCTGGGACATCAGGTCCACTTCGACGGCGAACCTGAGCCGACCGCCCTGCTCAGCGACGCCACCCGCTGCCGGGAGCTGTTCGGCCCCTCACCGGTCGACGCGGACCAGCTCATCGAGTGGCAGGCTGCCTGGG
Source organism: Arachnia propionica (assembly GCF_003859805.1). Lineage (GTDB taxonomy): Bacteria > Actinomycetota > Actinomycetes > Propionibacteriales > Propionibacteriaceae > Arachnia > Arachnia propionica_C. Next base: position 8,666 of record NZ_RQZG01000013.1, on the reverse strand, counting down.
TGAGGGATGGCCTGCCGATGACGGCCAAGCCCACCAAGTGGGCCGTGCGGGACGGGAAGTTCTGAGATGACCGCACTCCTGCCCGAGGCGGCCGCCCGCACCCTGGCCCGGGGAACGGTGATCCCGGCCCATCCCCTGGCCCTGACCGAGGCACTGGACATCGACGAGCCGTACCAACGCGCGCTCACCCGCTACTACCTCGACGCCGGGGCCGGTGGTCTCGCCGTCGGCGTCCACACCACCCAGTTCGAGATCCGCGACCCCGAACACGGTCTCCTCGAGCCGGTGCTGCGGCTGGCCGCGGAGGAACTCGACGCCCGGGCCGGTGACGAGGTGGTGCGGATCGCGGGCGTGACCGGACCGACCCCGCAGGCCTTGGCCGAGGCCCGACTGGCCCATGACCTGGGCTACCACGCGGTGCTGCTCAGCCCGAAGGTCCATGGAGCGGGTCCTGCCGACCTGCTGGCCCGGGCCCGCGCCGTCGGCGAGGTGCTGCCCGTCATCGGTTTCTACCTCCAGGCCGCCATCGGAGGTCCCCGACTGGATCGTCACTTCTGGGCCGAGCTCACCCGGATCGAGTCCGTGGTGGCGGTCAAGGCCGCCCCCTTCGACCGGTACGAGACCCTGGAGCTGGTGCGAGGGGTCGCCGCCTCCGGCCGCGCCGACGAGGTGGCGCTCTACACCGGCAACGACGACGCCATCGTCGCCGACCTGCTGAACCGGTACCGCATCGACGGCCAACAGCTGCGTTTCGTCGGTGGCCTGCTCGGCCAGTGGGCGGTGGGGACGAAGGCCGCCGTCGGGCTGTTGGAGCTGGCCCACCTGGCCTTCGACGGCGACTGTGTCGCGGCCTCCCGACTGGGGGCGCTGGCCACGGATGTCGTCGACCTCAACCAGGCCGTCTTCGACCCCGGCAACGGTTTCCGCGGGGTGATCGCAGGGGTTCACGAGTACCTTCGGCAGCAGGGTCTGATGCGCGGCACCTGGTGTCTCGACCCTCACGCCTCGCTCTCCCCCGGTCAGGCCGAGGAGATCAGGCGGGTCCGACGTGACCACCCGGATCTGAGCGACGACGGGTTCGTCTCCGAGAACCTGTCCCGCTGGCTGGGCTGAGAACTGTTCACCGGATGTTCACCCAACCGGGTGGGACCGGTCATCTTCGCCCCGTAGATTCCTCCCGGGGGGACGATGTCCCTCCCGGACCCTGGTGGTCCGTGCTCCTCTGCCTGGAAGGGAACCGTCATGGCGCTGCGCGCAACCGCGGCCCTCGGGGTCTGTGCCGTGCTGCTGGTCACGTCCTGCTCCGCCGACTCCCTCTCCCCGGCGCCTCGTTCCCCTCGCCCCGTGCCCGGTGCGGCAGACCTCGCCTGTCCCGGGGGCACCCTCAAGGGCGAGGGCGCATCCTCGCAGCGGACCGTGCTCGAGGAGGTCATCAAGAGCTACACCACGGCCTGCCCGGGGACCACCGTCGAGTACACCTCCTCCGGGTCCGGCGCCGGGATCAAGGCCTTCCTCGGCTCGGCTGTGGACTGGGCGGGTTCCGACGCCCCGCTGCGCACCGAGGTCAAGGACGGTGCCGTCGAGGCCGAACAGGCCAGGCGACGCTGCAACGGCAACGAGGCGTGGAACCTCCCGATGGTCTTCGGCCCCATCGCCGTCGGCTACCGCCTGGACGGCGTGACGGACCTCACCCTGTCCAGCCGGACCGTCGCCCGGATCTTCAACGGCGAGATCACCCGTTGGGACGATCCCGTCATCGCCGAGGAGAATCCGCAGCTCACGTTGCCGAACATCAGGATCGCCGTGTTCTACCGCGCCGACGAGTCTGGAACCACCGAGAACTTCACCTCCTACCTGGCCGACGCGGCTGGGGATGCCTGGCCACACACCCCCGCCAAGGCATGGGCCGCGACCACCGGGGAGGGCAAGGAGAAGTCGGCCGGGGTGGCAGAGGCCGTCACCGCGACCCCGGGAGCGATCTCCTACATGGAATGGGGGGCCGCGTTGGAGCGGGACATCACGGTGGCCGGGCTCGACGGGGTGGAACTCACTGCTTCGACCGCGTCACGCGCCATCGAGACCGCCGGGATCGGCGACGGGCAGGACCTGCGCCTGAGCCTCGACCACACCCCGGGCACCGGGACCTACGGTGCCGTGATGCCCACCTACGAGGTGGTCTGCTCCGCCGGGGGCGACAACCCTGCCCTGCTGCGGGACTTCCTCACCCACTTCGCCTCCGCCGAGGTCCAGGCCTCGCTCGAGAGCCTCGGCCATGCACCGCTGCCCGACTCCCTCAGGGAGCGGGTGGCCCAGACCATCTCGGAGATCGCGTGAGCGACCACACCTCCTTCTCGCAGGAACCCGCCGGTGTGACGCTGGGTCGCACCAGCCGACTCGGCGACACCCTGTTCCGTGGGGCCGCCTGGTGTTCCTCAGGGCTGATCGTGCTCATCGTGCTCGTCATCGGGGTCTTCCTGTTGTCGAACGCCTGGCAGCCCCTGATGGACAACGCCGCGAACTTCTTCACCGCCACCGAGTTCAGGGCCACCGCCACGCCGCCCCGGTTCGGGGTCGCGGCGCTGTTGTGGACGACGGTGTTGTCGTCACTGTTCGCCCTGCTCATCGCGGTGCCGGTCGCGACGGGCCTCGCCCTGCTGCTGACCCAGTACGTGAGGGGTCGGGTCTCCACCGTGATCGCCTTCGTCATCGACCTGCTGGCGGCGGTGCCGTCGGTGATCTTCGGACTGTGGGGCATCAAGGTGTTCGGTCCGGCCGTCCAGCCGGTGGCGCACTGGGTGGAGCGGACCCTCGGTTGGTTCCCGCTGTTCGGGACCGCTGAGGTGAGTTCTCCCGGAACGGTGTTCACGGCGTCGCTGGTGCTGGCCATCATGATCCTTCCCATCATCACCGCCATCACCCGCGACGTGTTCGCCCAGACCCCGCGGGAGAACATCGAGGCCGCCCTGGCGTTGGGGGCCACCCGATGGGAGGTGATCCGGTTGGCGGTGTTGCCGTACGGGCGTTCCGGGGCCATCGCCGCCGCGATGCTGGGGCTTGGACGGGCACTGGGCGAGACCATCGCGGTGATGCTGATCCTGTCGAAGGTGGCGGAGTTCGACGTGTCGGTGTTCAGCGGCGGTGAGACCTTCGCCTCGATCATCGCCCGCAACGCACCGGAGTTCGACACCCCCTACAAGGCGGGCGTCTACATCTCCGCCGGGTTGGTGCTGTTCGTCCTCACCTTCGCCGTCAATGCCGTCGCCCGGGTGATCGCCGAACGTGGAAAGGCCAGGACCTCATGAGTGGACGGACGCTGCCGCCCCCCGGTCTGGACCTGCGTGCGCCGTCGGGAATCAGGACCTTCAAGAACAACCTCGCCACGCTCGGGGTGTGGCTGGCCGTCGTCGTCGCGACGATCCCGCTGCTGTGGATCCTGGTCTCGGTGACGGTCAAGGGCGCGCCGTTGCTGTTCACGAGAGGACCGGACCACCACGTGGTCTGCGTCGACCAGCACAATGTGCGGGTGCCGACCGAGCGGTGCGGCACCGAGCAGGATGCCCGGGCTGATGCCTCACCCACGGAACCGGGCCTGCGGTGGTTGTTCCCCCACGGAGGCAGGCACGTCGCCGTCGGGGAGCGGGTCAACACCTACCGGGTGCCGACCACCTACCCCGTCACCGCCGAGACCGTGGTCCACGTCACGGACCAGGGCAGTGGCGACATCCGTTCCTTCTCGTTGCAGTGGTGGACGACGTCACTGGACAACACCACCTCGAAGGAGACGAAGGGGGGCGCGCTCCAGGCCATCTACGGCACGCTGCTGCTGGGGATCCTGACCGCGGTGGTCGCGGTGCCGGTTGGGATGCTGGGGGCGATCTTCCTCGTCGAGTACGGGCGCGGCACGCGGGCGGCACGGCTGGTCTCGTTCATGGTGGACATCCTCACCGGTGTCCCCTCCATCGTCGCGGCCCTGTTCATCTACGCGATGTTCATCACCACGTTCGGGTTCTCACGTTCCGCCATCGCGACGGTGCTGGCGCTGGCGCTGCTCATGCTGCCGATGGTGCTGCGTTCCACCGAGGAGATGCTGAAGCTGGTGCCGGACTCACTGCGTGAGGCGGCCTGGGCGTTGGGGGTGCCGAAGTGGAGGACGATCCTCAGCGTCGTGGTGCCGACGTCGTTCAACGGGATCCTGACCGGGGTGGTGCTGGGCATCGCCCGGGTCATGGGTGAGACCGCCCCGTTGCTGATCCTCATCGGGTACGCGAAGTACCTGTACCTCGATCCGTTCGGGGACTCGATGGGGGCGTTGCCCACCATGATCAACGACGGCATCTCGGCCCCGGCGGGCGATCCCGGGGCGGACCGGGTGTGGGCGGCGGCACTCACCCTGGTGCTCATCGTGATGGTGCTCAACCTGGTTGCCCGGCGTATCGCCGCGAGGACGAAGTGAAGGCAGGGAGACAATGTCGAAACGTATCGAGGTGAAGGACCTCAACATCCACTACGGCAGGTTCCATGCCGTGAGTCAGGTCAACCTGGTGGTGCAACCGCGCACCGTGACGGCCTTCATCGGGCCGTCGGGGTGCGGCAAGTCGACGGTGCTGCGGACCCTGAACCGGATGCACGAGGTGATCCCGGGAGCGTACTGCACGGGGCAGGTGCTGCTCGACGGCACGGACCTGTACGGCCCCGGTGTGGACCCGGTGGCGGTGCGGCGGATCGTCGGGATGGTCTTCCAGCGCCCGAACCCGTTCCCGGCGATGTCGATCTACGAGAACGTCGCGGCTGGACTCCGACTCAACGGCGAGAAGAACAGGCAGGTGCTGGACGAGGCGGTGGAGACCGCGTTGAAGGGGGCGAACCTCTGGAACGAGGTGAAGGACCGGCTGGGCAAGGCCGGGGTGGGGCTCTCGGGTGGGCAGCAGCAGCGGTTGTGCATCGCACGGGCGATCGCGGTGAAGCCGGACGTGCTGCTCATGGACGAGCCGTGTTCGGCACTGGACCCGATCTCGACGCTGGCGGTCGAGGACCTGATCCATGAGCTGAAGGAGCAGTACACGGTGGTGATCGTCACGCACAACATGCAGCAGGCGGCCCGGGTCTCCGACGAGACGGCGTTCTTCAACCTGAAGGCCCAGGGTGAGCCGGGTCAGCTGGTCGAGGTGGGGCCGACGGAACGGATCTTCCACAATCCGCAGCACAAGGCCACCGAGGACTACATCACGGGTCGCTTCGGCTGATCCCACCCCCCGCACCCCGTCCCACCCCCGGATCACCGGATCACCGGATCACCGCCAGCCCAACCCCAGCCCACCACACCGGGCACGAATCGCCGTTCTGCTTTTCTGGCAGCGTTGACACCCGGGGCCTCGTGCACGCAACCCGCCACTTCGTGCTCACCCTTCACCCAGCCTGCTCCGGTTGTCCTTCCCAAAGGCAATTGCCCTCTGGTTGAATGACGGCAGACGTCGTCGAAGGAGCAGGCATGCAACTGGTGGGATCGGCCTTCTGGTGCGAGGTCCCGGATGGCTGGCAGGAGACCCGGCAGCCGGGCTGCGTGATCGCCGCCGCCCCCACCGGAGAGTTGGGCTTCACCCCCAACGTGGTGCTGCGGGAGTCCCGGATCGAACACCGTCCGGACACCCTGGCATCAATCAGCCAGGCCAACCTCCGTGGCGTCACCGAGACCAGCCCCGGGACCATGGTGATCCAGGTGGAGGCCCTCATCCGCGACGGGGTGGAGCACCGTCGCCTGTGGTTGCTCACCCCGGTGGCCCCGGAGGGGACCCGGGGCATCTCCTTGTGCCTGTTGACCATCCAGGAGCTCGTCGTCGTCGACCAGGTGGTGGCCGAGCTGACCCTCACGATGCCCTTCGTCGAATGGCACCCGGGTCATCCCCACCAGGACATCCTGGCGACCCTGCAGGCGATGCCCCCGGCTGAACGCGTCGCACCACCCGGCAGCTCCGAGGTACCCGATGTGAGACTGGATGCCTGGGCCACTGCCCGCGACGGTGCACCGCGGGAGGACCTGTCCGTGGTCCAGCCACCACCCCTGGTGCTGGCGACGGAACCCCTCGTGTTCAGCCGCCACACCACTGAGGCCTTCGTCACGGCCGTCAGCACTCGCGCCTTCCCCCCGTTCACCGGTCGGGCCAGGGATGAGTTGATGGCGGCGGATCTCGTCGAACCCGACGGGACCTTCAACGCCGCCGGCTTCTGGTACGCCGATCACATCCTGAGTGGGCAGGGCTGGACCATCACGGCAGCTGCCCGCTTCCCGCGCGAGTTCCAGTTCTGGGTGACCGATTCCAGCACCCTGTTCATCGCCCCGCATCCCGAGCAGCCCAGCAACCGCCTGATGGGGTACTGCCACTCCAACGACCTGTTCCGCATCCTGCTGGCCTGGTCGAGGATCACTCCTGCCTGGAGGATGGACGTGGAGTTGGAGATCAGCCGGGCCGATCTGCAGGCCAAGGTCGAGCGGGATGTCCTGCCACCCGGCCCGGCGGATGGTGACGTGGCGGAGTTCCTCCGCCAGCCGTGGCACCACATGTCGCTGACCGATGCCGAGGGGGAGCCCCATCTCAACTGGCTCCACACCCCGCAGCGAGGGGATGCCCTGAACTGGGTCTCGTCGTCGTTGCGGAACCTCCGGCGCAAGGTCTCCGTCCGTCAGGATCCCGAGGAGCCGCTCTGGTTCCGTCTCACCGCCACCATCGCCGAGAAGGAGTGATCAGCCATGACCTGGTACAACGTGGATGCCGCGTCCTGTCGTGCGGTGTTCGCCAGGACGGAGGGGGAACGAGCACAGGCGGCGCAGAAGCATTCCCTGGTCTCTGCCGACATCGACTCCCTGGGGGCGCTGTGTGTCGGGGAGAGTGCTGCTCTGGCCTCAGCGCTCAACGCCGTGTACAACCGGGTGCTCACGCCCGGGATGACCGGGGCTGAGCAGCAGGTGAGCAATGCCGTCGCAGGTGGACGGTCGGCGGTCTCCGCCATCCAGGCGGCAGACCATGAGATGGCGGATCGCACTGAGCGTGCGGCTCACGGCGTCGACGAGTTCCGGGTCACGGATGGGAAGCCAGTATGATCATCAACACCGACGGGTTGAAGAACTGGCCGGATGGCGTGGCCATCTTCGAGGCCGCTGCAGCGCTCGTGGAGCATGGCGCGGGTTTCTCCGAGGACATCGACACCGCCCGACACCACTGGCTGGGGCTGACTGCCTGCTACAACAGCCCTCATCAGGAGCTGATGTACTCGGCGTTGGACTCGGCCCAGACCTCGGGGAACCAGGCCTCGGACGGCTGTCTGAGCGTCAGCACCGCCATGACGTTGTTCGGGGATGCCATCGCCACGCTCAGGGCGGAACGTTCGTCGCTGCTGCACGAGGTGGTCAGGCATCACGAGAGGGTCGCCCCCGAGGACCCGGTCGAGCTCGCCGCCTACAACGAGGAGGGGACCTCCCTCCAGGGCAGGGTCAACGATCTGACGTCCAAGTACCGCAACGCCATCGAGGAATGCCGGGACAAGCTGCAGGCCATCGGCAACGACGGCCTGCCGGAGAAGGGGCACCCTGCCTGGCTCACCCTCACCGGGGAGCAGGTGTGCGCCGTGGCAGGCGCCTTCGGGGATGCCGCGAAGGTGGACATCACCAAGGTCACCTCCCGTTTCGTCTTCCACGTTGGCGAGGTTCCAATCAAGATTCCGTTCTGGGTCAGCCACAACAGGCACTATCACATGAACTGGGGCTCGGCTCCCAAGGAGGGCAGCTTCCTCGAGCGGTTCTTCAGCAACATGAAGTCAGCAGTTCTCGGACCAGAGATCGGAAAGTACGGAGCACCCGAGGTCATCAGGGAGCCCAAGGGGCGCATAGGCCTGGAGAAGACCAAACAGATCAGACACGCCACCACCCTCGGAGGCCGCATCCTCGGCCGCAGCATGTTCGTCGTCGGAACCACCTTCACCTTCGTCGACGAGTACGCCAAGGCCGACCGAAAACTCCGCGAACAAAGGCCCGAACTCACCGAGAGCGAACGAAAGGCCGAGGTGGCTGAAACCGGAACGGTACGAGCAGCGAGTGAAGTCCTCGCATCCGTCAGCCTCGGAGCTGCCGCAGGAGCAACTATCGGCGGACCGGTCGGCGTCATCGCTGGCCTTGGAGTCGGCTTGATCATGGCCATCCCCACAGGAGAAGATCGAACAGTCGGCGACTTGGCCGGAGACGTGGGAGAATGGATCTGGTCCGGACTCAAGGAAATCTTCAAATGATACCCCTTGAAACCCAGGCTCCAATTACCGAATCCTTCGGAATGGCATTTCTTGGAACAATCTTCCTCGGTGCCTCTTTGGCCTCCTTTCACTTTGGATGGAAGGCATACAGCGAACCTAGGCCTCGCTTCACCACCCATTATTCCGGGGGCTCATGCCCCTCCCTGTCCCTGTTTTACAATGGAATATTTGCCCTCTGCATGGCACTAGCCACACTGAAGTCAATTCTACCCCATAAAGCTGGCGGTTTTCTCGGATTGATAGCCCTTCCTTGCGCCTTGATCTTCATTCTTGGCTACTTCATCTGGTTTCCCCGCGTCCTGCTGCCCCGCTGGTACCCCCGCGCCGTGAAGGCAGGCGTGCCTCGCCATGATCCGCTCCTCATGGGA
>NZ_RQZG01000012.1 GCF_003859805.1 Arachnia propionica | reverse complement strand
GCTGCGTCGCCCAACTGTTCGGCAGAGCCTCCTCCTTCGGAAACACCTGACACCCAGCAAGACACAGAGCACCCCCCAGCACCATCACCACAGGCCACACCACACGACCCGGCCATCGAAACCGGAGTGCCACGCCCCACTCACCTCCTCCTCTGACGACTCGGATGCTCCGCATACTCCTGCCTCTCGTCATTCAACTTCTCATCGACCACGCTGATGAGCTCGTCATACCCGGCGCCAAACCCATCCCTTTGACTCAGATATGTTCTGTAGGCCTCCCGGGCCTTGGGGTGGGTGTCCCACCACCTCTCGGCGAACATATTCTCTGAGATATCTTGATGGTCAACCTGAGCCCTCTTCACAAAGTCCACTGGGACCTCCCCGGACTCAGCGGGATGTCCACGCAGCCTCCCGCCCTCATACACGACCCCAGCCAGGATGGATTTCATGACATCTTCCAATGAATCATCGTGCTCTGCCCTCTTGGCTCGCGCATCAGCAGCAGCATTCTCCGCAAAGATGTCCGTCATGGCGTCGTTGGCCGCCTTGTGGTAGGCCCGATCCACCCACGGCTGCGCCGATTTGCTGAAACCAAGGGCACCACCAACTTTGGTGCCACCGACAACGAACTCCGCCATCGCCTTGATCCGGCGCTTCATCGCGTCCTTGGCCTCTCCGATCGAGACATCAGCATCCGAATCAGAGGCATCCATCAGCAGCAACACACTCGCGGAGTCGTCAATGACCTTGTCCACATCCTGTTTCCGGGTTTCATTCAGTTCCTTGTCCCCCGCCTGCCACAGAACACCTTCCAGCAGTTCAGGATCATCCTTGGTCGGCGCCCGGAACGCATGCCACAGGTTTTCCTCATACCCCTGGAAGGCTGCATGCATCAGGACCTCACTGGCCGGGGGCTTCCCATGGGGCATCACATCATCCGTTGGATCGTCCGGAGTTGAATTGACATCGACCCTGTCATCCAGGGCAATGTCGGTGAAGATCCCATCATAGCCACGCAGCTTCTCCAAGAAGCCTCGAGACACGAGCAGCTTGGGACGATCCCGCAAGTCGTCACGGACCACGGTGACACCTTCATCCCCACCGAGACCGCCAGCGGAGATCGACTCCCCCATGTCCGAGATGTACGGGGCGAGGATCTGCCCAGACCAGTTCCGAAGCGCCTTGTTGCCCTCACCAAAATCATGCCGCCCAGTGACAGCGTTGCGTCCCGAGCGCTCCAGACCGTCCTGATAACCCTCCATGAACTCTGCGGCCACGACGGCAGCCTTCCGCTGCCTGCTGTCGAACCACGCCCCCCGCTCATCCCCGATCACCTCGGTGGCGACATGTCTCGTGCCGAAATCCGAGAGCTCAGCGATCAGCCTCCCCAAGGCATCCCCACCATCCGGCGGGATGTGGTGTGGGCTCCAGCGATGTCCGGTCAGGTACCGGGTCATGGTCATCGGATCATCCTCGGTCTCCGCGACATCCAGTTCCTCCGGAACATCACGGAGCATGAACTCCTGAACCGCATCGAATCGCTTCGCATCAGCCTCCTCGAATCCCTGCCATGACCGCGGAATCCTCGCCGGACCATGCTCAGGGACCACCGGTGCGTCCATCAGCGAGAACATTCCCTCCACGAAACCAGCACGGACCCGCTTACCGTCCACCGTGATCTCTGGCATGAGCCGATCCTGATGATCCTGCACACCAGGCCCCTGAGCTTTCTCAATGTCCGAGTAGTAGCGGTGTTCGAAGATCAACAGGTCCTCAGCAATTGACTGCCCAGCCTCAGGCTCTTCGAAAAAGTCTGGCCCAAATGCCAAGCCCTGATACTTGTTTCCCGCAGCCGCAAACATGAGCCCAAGATATTCATAGCCCTGGTCACGCTGGATGTCGGCGCTGCTCATGTTGCCAGCCATGGCTTGGTTGTACCGATCCATGTCCAGTCTTGCGTTCCCCGCTGTCTTCCACTCTTCCGCACGCTGCTGCCACAGCTCTTCCATCGTCAGTCCACCCGACGTCAGCAACCCCGGCCGGAACGCCTGATACGTTTCCCATCGATTCGGGTCAGCAGCCGCATCAATACCCCCAGTCGACATCACGAACGCATACCCCAGGCCAGCAGCCAACTCCTCGACGACATCCCGGTATTCATCAGTCGTCGATGCTTCCCCGAACTCATATGGCGCCCCACACCGCATGTGATCAGCATCACTGAGAAACTGCAGGATCTGTTCCGGTGACACGTACTCGTTCAGCGCGGTCATGAAGTACGGATCATCGAAGCGATCCTTGTACCTGTCATAGAACTCGACCACCCGATCCGCGTCCACCGTCTCATGATCGTCGAAGTAGTCAGCCGCATCCCTCGCCTGCTCCCGGGCGAACTCGTACTCCGTCTGCGCATCCACCAGCGGGATGTCATCGAAAAACAACGATGCCAACTCGGCCCGGCTGCCACCACTCTCGGTCCAACCATCCACCCCGATCTCCTGATCCAGCACCGCCTGCATCGCCGTCGCGACACGAGCCGCCAGATCATCAAGCTCCGTCATCACCCTCTTGTACTCAGTCAACACCTCCTGCTGCGCCGCTTCACGCTCCGCATCCGCAAGGAAACACTCAAAGATGGACGTCTCTTCAGGGTCGCGCGGCTCGAACACACCGCCCTTGCTCCCACGCATCCAGTCGTTCAGCGCCTGAATCCTGCGTTCATACACGCGCTGCGCCTCTTCATACCGCTCATGCAGCTCCGGCACCACCCGCACCGTCACATCCCCCACCTGGACCGACCACTCCTCCAGGTGCGACGCACACACCCCGATCGCACCCGCAATCCCCCTCACCTTCCCACCCAAGGCCCGGATCGACTCCGTGTAGGCATCCGCCGCCTCACCGATCCACCCCGGCACCTCCCCCTGGAACCCCGCCACCTGGGTGTCCGACAACCGCCGCACCACCTGCCCCAGCATCGTGGCCACCCCTCCGGCACGCATGTGGTTCACACCCTCCGGCGGCGGCATCAGATCGGCTGCACCCACGTCGGACCTCCCATCCGCTCGCTGATCTGCTGATACGCCCCAGAACTGGCGCTCTCCGTGGCATCCATGTCCACAATCGCCGACTCCTGCCCGGACCCCAGGATCGCAGCGGCATCAGAACACTCCGCCACCATCATCTGCACCGTGGTGAAACACCGACCCACCGCAGCCTCCAAGGCCGAGGCACCAGAGGCCAGGTACTCACCCACCGGCGTCGCGACCCCGGAGACCGTCACACCGACGAACGACCCCGCGATCTCACCGATCGTCGCCGCATCCGTCCAGTCCCGCTTCGCACTGACCCCCACGGCATCACGGTCAAACACCAGATCCGACACCACACCTCCTCATCGAGTCCGCTGCCAACAGCAGGACCAATGTAACGGCCCCCGGGAGCACCGGACAAGACCGCCCCCAGCTCCCCGACCCGCGGCGCTCACTCCACCGGCGGGCAGAACGGCAACTGAGCCATGAAATGGCCCAGATCCCGGTGGAACACCTGGGCGCGACCCGCCGGGAGCTTCGACGGCTTCGCCCGCCCCAGCAACATCCCCTCATCCGGGTTCCCGGACATCATCAACCCCGTCGCGTCGAGGTCCCGCAGCCCCTGCAGCAGCGGGTCGTACATCGCACGCGACGCCCCGCCCATCCGTCGCGCGATCACGACGTGGAAGCCGATGTCCAGGGCCTGAGCCAGCAACGGCTGCAGCACCGCCAGCGGATTGCCGGACTGTGTCGCCACCAGGTCGTAGTCGTCGACGATGATCCACCCCTCGGCGCCACGCCACCAGGAACGCTCCCGCAGCTGCTTGGTCGTCACCCCCGCACCCGGCAGCCGACTCCGCAGGTACTGGGCCAGCTCCTTGACGTACCCCTCGGTCTGATCCGGATTCGTCAGGTACTGCGCCAGGTACTCCTCCGGCACATCCCCCAGCAGCGACCTCCGGTAGTCGACCACGAAGAACTGCGCCTGATCCGGGGTGGCAAGACGCATCACCTCCTGCACCACCCCGCGCAGGAACGACGTCTTGCCGCACCGGCCGTCCCCGAACACGAACAGGTGACCCTCACGACGCGGATCGAAGGTCCACGCCCCCAGCCGGGTCTCCTCCACCCCCAGGGCCAACCGCCCGGGGTCCGTGCTGAGCGCCCGCACCTCGTCCAACGACACCATCGTCGGCAGCAACCTCAGCTTCGGCCCCGGCGACGGCGCCGCCTCCGCAATCGCGGCAAGCGCATGCGTCACCCCGTTGACCAACGTTCCCGGATCGGGGTCACCGTCGATCCTCGGCAACGCCGACAACACATGATGGTGCCCCGCATCCTGGCCCCGCCCCGGACGCGAGTGCGGCACCGTCCCGGCCACCTTCCGGTCGAACTGGGAGTCGAAGGAGTCGCCCAGCCTCAGCTCCACCCGCGACCCGAGCGCATCCGCCACCTGCTGCCGCATGTCCATCCACCGGCTCGTCGCCACCATCACGTGCACCCCGAACGACAACGCCCGGCCCATCAGCCCGATGATCCGGCCATCCATCCCCTCGAAATCCGTCTTCAACGTCGCCCAGCCGTCGACCACCAGGAACACGTCACCGTACCCGTCGTCGAACCTGCCCTCCGCACGTCCCGTCCGGTAGCTCTCCATCGAATCGATCCGATGCTGCCTGAAGAACCGCTCCCGATCATCGATGAGCGCCTCCACCTCCGCCAGCATCCGGTTCATCACGTCCCGCCGGTCCCGCGACGCCACCCCGGCCACGTGCGCGGCCCCCTCGAACGGCGTGAACGTGCCACCACCCAGATCGATGATGTAGAACTGCACCTCCTGCGGGGTGTGGGTGAGGCTCAGCGCCATCACCACCGAACGCAGCACCGTCGACTTCCCCGCCAACGGGCCACCGATCACCCCGAAATGCCCCTTCGCCCCCGAGAGGTCGAACTCCAGGACATCACGACGCTGCTCCAGCGGCAGGTCGACGACACCGGCCGGGAACCTGAGCGGCCCCTTCGCCCGCCACGACGGGGAGTGCAGCCCCAGCACCGGGTCCGCCACCAGATCCGGCATCAACTCGTCGAAGGTCGCCGGCACCTCCAACGGCGGCAACCAGATCTGGTGCGCCGGGGTTCCGTGCCCCTTCATCCGTGCCACCGCGATGTCGATCTGCGAGCGGCCACGCCACACGTCATCGCCCGCCACCGGGAGCTCCTCCGGGATCGCCGTCGGCTCCGGTCCATCCACCCGCCCGGTCGTGAACGGCAGGATCTGCACCGCCCCGCCCGGACGCGCCTCACCACCGCCACCCCTGCGAGCCGGGGGCGGGGCCGCGACGTACGACGCCCGGAACCGCACCATCTGCTCCGTGCCGGTCTTCAGATACCCGACCCCCGGGTACGGTGGCAGGTCGTAGGCGTCGGTGACCCCCAGCACCTCGCGCGACTCGGCGCCGGAGAACGTCCGCAGCCCGATCCGGTACGACAGGTGCGAGTCCAGCCCGCGCAGCCTTCCGGACTCCAACCGCTGCGACGACAACAGCAGGTGGATCGCCATCGAACGCCCCAACCGGCCGATCGCGACGAACAGCTCCACGAACTCCGGTTTCGCACTGAGCAGCTCCGAGAACTCGTCGAGGATGATGAACAGCACCGGCAACGGCGGTCCGTCGTGCACCCCCGCCAGCCGACCCTGCTCATAGTCGGTGACATTGGCGTAGTTCCCGGCACGGCGCAGCAGTTCCTGCCGACGCACCATCTCACCGCGCAGCGCCTCCTGCATCCGGTCGACCAGCGACAGCTCCGACTCCAGGTTCGAGATCATCGCGGAGACGTGCGGCAGGTCCGCCATCCCCGCGAACGTCGCCCCGCCCTTGAAGTCGACGAGCACGAAGTTCAGCTGGTCCGGGCCGTGCGTCAACGCCATCGCGAGCACCAACGTGCGCAGCACCTCGGACTTGCCCGACCCCGTCGCCCCGATGAGCAGGCCGTGCGGCCCCATCCCCTGCTGCGCGGACTCCTTGATGTCCAGCACCACGGCAGCCCCCTCCGGGGTCACCCCGAACGGCACCCGCAGCAGATCCCGGCCCTCCCGGCGACGCCACCGTCGCTCCGGGTCGAAGTCACGGATGTCACCACACCCGATCAGCTCCATCAGGTCCTGGGACCGTTTCGGGTCCGGCTTGCCCACCGGGGAGTCCGTCTCCGGGCGCGACTCCTTCGTCCACGCCACCATGCGACGCGCCACCGCCTCCGCCTGCGGCACCTCCATCAGGTCGGGCACCGCGTGGATCGGCTGCTGGTCCAGCAGCAGCAGCTCCAGGTTCGCCGCCCCAGCACCGTCACCACCGCGCAGGATCAGGCGCAGCACAAAACGGGAGGTCAACGCTCCCCACGACGTCACCGGTGTCACGACGCTGACCCCCGCCACCCCGTCGGGCCTGCCCAACGGGTGCAGCGCGGGAAGCTCAACCCCGTCCAGCACCAGCATCAACTGGGGCCACGGGGTGCCCTCACCACGCGGCTGGAACGCCCCACGTGTCAGGAACTCCTCCCCCAGCATCCGGGTCAGCTCCACCAGGTCCGAGGTCACCATCCTGGCCCCGCCCAGTGCGTCACCCACCTTCTCGGAGCGGGCGTGCGGCAACCACTTCACCCACTCCCAGTGCTTCTTCGCCGCCTCATCGCACAGCACCGCGACCCGGAGCAGATCCGGGCTGCTCAGCGTCGCCCCATGGGCGATCATCGCGCGGATCGAGGCCCGCGCCCTTGACGCGTCACCCGCCACCTCGATGCGGCTGAAGTCTCCCAGCATCACCCCGAAGGGCAACCGCTCCACCGTCGCATGGGTGTCGATGAACCGACGCATCGCCGACAGGCACACCACGTCCGGTTTCGCCAACGGCGGCAGCTCCGGCTCCACCAGTTCCATCGACAACGGCTGCGTCGACGAGCCGATCCTCACCTGCGTCGCGGTCTCGTCGGACACCTGACGCTCCCACAGGCGGCTCCCCTCCTGGGTGATCAGCACCAGGGAGTCCGGCTCCGGCAGGTGCCATCCCACGTAGTCACGTTGGCGTCTCGCAGCGGTCCGCACGGTGGCGCGGGTCTGCGTCAGGTAGGCCAGGTACTCACGACGTGTCGTGTCCACCTTCCGCCGATGCGTGGCCACCTGCCGATGGATGTTGAAACCGACCATCCCCAGCATCGCGAACACCATCCCGCCCGCCATGAGCAACATCCGCGTGTTCTGGGTCTGGGAGAAGGCCATGAACACCATGACCCCCATCGAGCCCATCATGGGAAGCGCCATCGCCAGGACGTTGCCCATCCCGGCAGCCTCCACCTGGTCCGGTGGGGACTGCACCTCGATGGTGCCCGACGGCAGCTCAGGGGCCTTCGACAGATCATCCCGCGTGGGTCGCACCACTGTCCGTACCGCCCTCTCGCACGTTTCGGCCGCCTGTGGGCGGTGCCGGAGGTGTCCACATACTATCGTCAGAGCATTGACCGGCCACAGTGGGAAACCGCGACGACCCGAGGGAGGAACGGATGGCGACGACGCTCACGTCCACCACCATCCGGTGCGGTGCCCGGACCTTCGACGTCGCCGTCCCGGAGGGCACGACGGTGGGCTCGGTCATCCACATGCTGGGCGCTGTGCCCGCGCAGGGGCCGTTCCAGGTCACCCGGGCCGACGGTGGTGCCGTCACCCCGAGCATGCGGCTGGGGCACGACCTGGCCTCCGGCACCCTCCTGCACGTCGCCGCCCGGGGCGACACCGACCCCGCTGAACACTCTGCCGCATCCGCCGGGGAACACCACTGGGTGCCGGCCGCCATCGTGACGGCCCTCACCCTGAGCGTGGTCACGGCGTCGGAGATCACCTTCCTGATCGGTCCCGCCCTGGGCTGGTGGCCGGTCCCGGGGTGGCTCCGGGCCGCGACGGCGGTGGTGTGTGGGCCGGTGCTGGTGGTCGCGCTGCTGCCCGCCACACTGCGCCGTAGCCCGTGGGGGCTCCCGACGGTCACGGCGCTGCTGGGGGTCACCAGCGTGGTGGTGGTGCCCTTCGTCGGTGGCTTCACCGCACTCATGGTCGCGGCCCTGGTGGGGTGGGCCGCGTTGGGTGCGACCCTGCTGGTCTGGGCGCTGGACCGCAGCAGGCTGGCGGCCGCCACGGCCGTGGTGTGGTGGCTCTCAGCCCTGACCTTCACCGTCGCCGGTCTCACCGACGTGCACCTGCCCACCCTGGCCGCGCTGCTGCTGGCCGCGGCGACGCTGAGCATCGGCCTGGTGCCCACCCTGGCGTTCCGGGCACCCGAGACGCAACTGCTCCACCTGCCCGCCGTGACCACCTCCAGCGCGACGGTGCGGGCCCCGAAGGTGCTGCCCCCGGCCAGGATCACCGGCCCCCGGGTGAGGCGTTCACTCCGGGACGCCGAGGCCCGCAGCCAGTTGCTGCTGCTGACCGCCTCCACGGTGGCCGCGGTGACCGCGTTCCCCGCCGCCACCCTCGCGCGGCCCGGCAGCCCTGCCGGCTGGGCGGGCCTGGTCCTGCTGCTGTGCGCCTGCCTGGGACTGCTGCTGACACCGCGGGGCTCGCGCGACCGGCTCACCCGGATCCTGCCCCGTGTGGCCGCGGTGGCCGTCGTCATGGCCCTGCTCACCTCGTCGTGGGTGCTGACGGGGCTCGGCGGTCACGCAGCGGCCGCCGTCGCCGTCGGGTTGGCGGTCGCATCGGGGCTGGGCGTGGTGGTCATGACCCGGGGGCGTGAGTCCGCGTGGCTCGGCCACATCGGGGATCTCGCCCAGCGGACGAGTCTGCAGCTGGTGCTGCCCGCCGCGGTCCTGGCCGGGCACCTGTTCGAGACGATGTGGCGGGTGATGTCATGACCGGTGCCGTCGCTCCCGACGAGCGGCCGGAGTTCCCTCCCGCGACGACGGTGCAGCAGTGGGTCGGCCCGTTGCTGGACGTGATGCTGCTGGGGGTCGTCGCCTGGACCACGTGGTGGCTGAGCCGTTCGGTGGTGCTCGTGACCCTGACGGCGCTGGAGGCCATGGTGGTGCTGCTGCTGGTGGTCGCCCACTCCGGTCGCAGCCCGGGTGGCCTGGTCGTCGGTGCTGCCCGGGTGCGGCAGGGCAGCACGCGCGCCCCCGGTCTGGGGTTGGGGTTGCTGCGCAGTGAGGCGATCGATCTGCGACGTGACGCCTGGCAGCGGGCCGAACAGCGAGCCGAACGTCGTCGGGCCCGGGCTGCGCAGACCGCTTCCCCGCCGCCTCGGGTCGCCGTGGTGACCCGACCCACCCGGACGGCCGCGACGGCACCGTCGCCGTGGAGTCCCGTCCCGATACCCAGCCCGGCCACCATCCCCACTCCGGCGCCGTCCCCGACGCCCGTGGCACCCCCTGCTCCGGGGCCGTCCCGGAGTGCGTCCCCCGCCCCGGCGGAGTCGATCTGGGCACCGCCGTCGTCGATGCTGCCCCGCCCCGTCGTCCCGCACCTGGTGCTGCCGACGGGGGAACGCGTCCCGGTGGACGTCACGCTGTACGTCGGCCGTTCCCCGCGGGTCAGCGCCCCGGATGCCAGGAGTGTCCCCATCCCGGAGGCGCCCGAGTCGCTGTCGCGCACCCATCTGGTGCTCTCCCCCGCCGAGGGCGGGGTGTGGGTGGAGGACGTCTCCGCCCACGGCTCCGAACTGCGTCACCGCAACGGCGAACGCCACCGCCTGGCCCCGGGCGAACGCACCCGGGTGAGCGTCGGCACCCAGATCGTGGTGCAGGGGGTGCTGCTGCGGATCACCGCAGGTGACCTGTCGTGATCCCGCGATGAGCCCGGCCCCCAACGGACCTGGCCCACCCCATACTTCCAGCCCTGCCTCCTTCTCCCCCACCTCCCACCTCACCCACCTCGCCTCTCCCCCACCTCACCTCCCCCTGGTTTGCCTGCCTTGTGACGGGTTCGCCTGTCCTGAGGGAGAAGTGCCTGTCTTGTTTCGAATTGCCTGTCTTATTGGACAGGCAATTCGATTTTAGGCAGGCAAACCCCACCCAAGGCAGGCGAAACTGCAGCAACACAGGCACTTCTGACCCGGGGCGGCGAAACGACGGGTCGGTCCGGTCAGTCCGACGGGTCGGTTCGATCAGTCCGACGACACGACGCAGGCGCGGCCCCACGTCACCACGTGGGGCCGCGCCTGATCCCTGTCGTCAGAGCATCCGCTGCGCGTTGGCCCGGTCGGTGTCGGCGTACTGCATCGCCGAGGCACCCACCTTCGCCTCCGTGTCGCCCAGGATCTCGTGCATCTGCGCCATCGAGGCGCTCCACCGCGCCTTGGCCTGGGCGAACGCCTCCTTCGCGTCGCCGTCCCAGTTGCCCCAGAGCTGGTTGGCCGTCGCCTCCAGATCGTCCAGCTGCGTCTGGATCTCCGCGGACTGCTGCCGCAGACCACCCCGGAGGGCCTCCATCGACGAGTAGTTGACCTTGATCTCACCAGTGCTCATGCTCGTTCTCCCTGTCTTCTCGTCTCAGCCCATCCGGCTCTGGATCTGGGTGTACACCGCGGTCTGCTCCTCCTCGGTGCGGACGTTCTCCGCATCCGTGATCCTGAGCTTGCCCGCCAGCTCCTCAAGAGCCGTGACGATGGGCCGCGCGGCCTCCGCCCAGCGATCCACGGTCGCCTGCATCGCGAGTGCCGCCGGGCCACCCCAACCCGCCGTCGAATCCCCCTTGTGGCTCACGACCGTATCGATCTTGGTCCGTACGGATGCCGCGACTTCCTCGGTCCGCTTGGCCGCTGACACCAGCGCCTGATCGACGACTCTCATCTGTTCTGCCATGGCTGTCCTCTCCGTCGAAGATCCGTCCACGCCGGGGTGGCCTGGAGCGGTGACAGCCATGAACTTACGGCCAAAAGGGGTCATCGCGAAAGTCCTGTCCGGGAGATTTCTGCCCCAGGAATCGACACACCTCACACATCTCGCCCTGACAAGGCACGACGCGGCGACGGTGGATCGGTGTCGATTCCTTCGGGCCAACCGGGTGGCAACCCCGCCTCCTCACCCGCCACACTGGAGCCCGAGGAGGAGCCATGTCGTCCACCAGATCCACCGATCTGCCACAGCTGCTGCCCATCACCGTGACCGCCCACGGGGAACAGGTGGACCTCAGTGTGCCCCCGGACATCGCCGTCGCGGAGCTGCTGCCCGGCATGGTGCGAGCGGTCAGCTCCCTCGACCCGACCTCCGCCACCCGGGGCTTCACACTGCGCACCGCCTCGGGGCGGGTCCTCTCCCAGGCACGTTCCCTGCCCGAGCAGGGCATCAGGGCCGGCGCGCTGCTGATGCTGGACGTCACCGGCGAGAGCCCCGACGACCAGCGCTACGACGACCTGGTCGAGGCCGTCGGCATCGCCGTAGCCGACCGTTCCACCCCGTGGAGCGAGCAGGACTCGGTGCAGCTGTCCGCCCACTGCGCCGCGTGCCTGGTGCTGCTGGCGGCCGTGCTGCTGGCGACGGGCAGCCGCGACGTCACCCTCACCGCGACCATCGGGATCGCAGGAGCGGGGCTCACCACCCTGGCCACCGCCGTCATCGCCCGCATCCCCAACCGTTCCGGCGCCCTGGCGCTCGGCCACACCGTCCCCGTCCTGCTCGGCTGCAGCGCCTTCGCGTGGGCCTCCGGTCCCTGGTTCGCCCTCCCCCTGATGGCCGCAGGAGCAGGTCTCGCCCTCGGCGCGACGGCCCTGCTGACCCTCCCCGCCGAACTCAAGGCCTCCCTGGCCGCACCGCTCACCACGGGACTCTCCCTCCTGCTTGCGGGTGGCCTGATCCAGCTCGGCCACACCCCACCGGAATCCGCAGGCGCCCTGGTCGTGGCGCTGCTGGTCGTGATCTCGCTCAGCGCACCGTGGGTCGCCATCGCACGTCTGCCGGTCTCCCTCGGCACCCGCGACGACCGGTCCCGCATCGACGGCGCCACCGTCGGTCGCGCCGTCGCCCTGGCCAGGACCCTGGTCATCTCGTTGAAGGCCGGGAGCAGCGTCGGTCTGCTGATCATGGCACCACTGCTCAGCACCTCGGCCGGAGGGATCGCGCTGCTCGCCACCGCCGGGGTGGCGCTGATGTTGGCCACCCGGGCGCTGCGGTCGTCAGTGGAGGTGCTGATCGGGGTGCTGACCGGCATGGTGCTCACCCTCGTCGCCGCGATCGCGACGAACCTCGTCCTGCCCGCCGCGTTGCCGTGGCTGCTGGGCGCGCTGCTCGTCACGGCGGGGCTGGTGCTGGCCGTCAACGTGGTCTCCCCCGCCCACCGCCCCGCATGGGCCCGCGTCGTCGACGCGGTGGGCGTGGTGGCGCTGCTGGCGCTGCTTCCCCTGGCCGCACTGGTGTGGGGGATCCTCTGATGCCCTCCCACAAGGAGATCCTGGAGGCCCAGAAGTACAACCGGCAACGCCTCGTGACCGCCTTCGCCTCGGGGGTCCCCGAGGGCAAGGAGGTGGAGCCCCGCTCGGCCTTCGCCCCGATGATGGTGGGTGTCGCCCTGGTGGCGGTGATGCTGCTGGTCGCGGTGATCCTCGGCTGGCTGTCACCGAAGCTGCCCCGCGACTGGCACAACTCCACCCTCATCGTCGTCAAGGGCTCCGGGGCGCGCTACTACAGCATCGACGCGGTGCTCCACCCCGTGACCAACATCACCTCGGCGAAGCTGCTGGCGGAGCGTGGCCGGTACCAGACCAGTGAGGTCTCCGCCGACACCATCGACGGCATCACCCGCGGTGCCCCCATCGGGTTGACCGGGGTGCCCGACGACGTCCCGTCGGCGAAGGACCTGCGCTCCGACCTGTGGTTGTCCTGCCCCCTGACCTCCGGCACCCACACCTGGGTGGCGGATCTTCCCACCGGGCACGTCAGACGCGACGCGGCGGTGGTGAGCACCGAGGACCAGCTGCACCTGGTCACCGACGGGGTCAGGCACCTCATCCCGCAGGAGCACCGGACGGCGGTGCTGCTGGCACTGGGGCTGGAGACCACCCCGCCGGTCACGGTGCCGGCCAGCTGGCTGGCCCTGTTCCCACCCGGCTCGGTGCTGCAGCCCCTGAGCGTCCCGGATGCGGGGCAGCCCGCCGCTGACATGCCACCGGCGCTGTCCGAGGCCGTGGTGGGCAGCGTCGTCGAGGTCGGCGACGGTGCCGCGAGTCGTCGCTACGTCATCACCGGGGCGGGACGGGCGGCCCCGTTGAGCCAGGTCGCGGCGAAACTGTACCCGTCGTCGGCACCACTGACCGCCTCGGTCAGTGACATGGCCGGCCTGGAGGTGGAGCATGCGGGCCTGGCCCCGGCGGACTGGCCCACCCAGATCCACGACGTCGTGCCGCCGGATGCCATCCCCTGCGCCAGCCTCAGCCGTGACGCGGCCGGTGAACCGCTGACCCTGCTGGGATCGATGGAACGCAACGCCCTGGCCGCCGCCCTGCCCGGCAACGGCACCGTCGAGGAGAAACTGAGCTCCGACAGGGCATCCAGTTCCGTGCTCGGCGGGTCCGGGGCGCTGGTGCGGGCGAATGCTGGTGGCGAGTTGGGGCAGGTGATGCTGGTCTCCGATCTGGGCCTGGTGCACGGGCTGGGGAACTCCCCCGAGGAGTCGTTGTCACGGCTGGGCTACGAGCAGGCACGCATCGTCGATCTCCCGGCGGAGTGGACCGGGCTGATCCCGCCGGGCACCACCCTCGACCCGGAGGGGGCGTGGGCGACGGTGGGGGTGCGGTGATGCGTCGGGTCGCGGCGCTGCTCGGGACGGCGGCTGCCGTGCTGACGACCTCCTGTCCGTTCCCGGCGTTCGCGGAGGAACCCCAGGACTGCCAGGTGGGGACGACCTCCTGGGTGGCGGGGCCACCGGCCGCGCTGGGCGTGCTCGGGATGGAGCGGGCGTGGCAGCTCACGCGCGGGGCGGTGACGGTCGCCGTCGTGGACTCCGGGGTGGCGGCCGACAACCCGCACCTGGGCGAGGCGGTGCTGCCGGGCCTCGACCTGACCGGGGAGGGCGACGCCCGGGTGGACGTGCAGGGGCACGGCACCGCCGTCGCGGGGCAGATCGCGGCACGGGCCGTCGACGGATCGGGGCTGGTGGGCGTGGCCCCGGAGGCGACGATCCTGCCGGTGCGGGTCTACACCGGCGACCGCAACAGCGACGTGCCGGAGCCGACACCGGAACTGACCGCGCAGGGCATCCGGTGGGCGGCCGAGCAGGGGGCGCAGGTGGTCGTGGTGCCGTTGGCGGCCACCGTCGACTCACCCGAGCTGCACGAGGCCGTCACCCACGCCACCGGGTTGGGCGCGCTGGTGGTGGCCCCTGCGGGAAACGTGGAGCGGGGCCGGGACCGCACGGGCCCCCGGTACCCGGCGGCCTACCCGGAGGTGTTGTCGGTGACCGCGACCTCCCTCGACGGTGTCCCGTCGGATGCGGTGGTCCACGGCCCACACGTGGAGGTCGCGGCACCGGGGGCAGAGGTGCTCACCACGTTCCTGGAGTGGGGTGACTGTGTGCTGGCAGGCGCTCAACCGGCGTCGTCGTTCGCGACGGGGTACGTGGGCGGGGTGGCGGCCCTGGTCGCGGCGGCCCATCCTGGGGAGTCCCCGGCGGACTGGGAGTACCGGATCCTCGCGACGGCGTTGCGGACGAACCGTGGCGCGCGGGACGACGTGCTGGGTTGGGGCCTGGTCGCGCCCCACGCGGCGTTGGCCCTCATCAACGACGGTGGCATGGTGGGGCCGCAGAACCCACGCTTCCCCGTCGTCGAACCGTCACCTGCCGAGGTGGTCACCCCACCGGCCGTCGCGCCCGACCTGATGCCCGCCCGGATGCGGGTCCTGGGTCTGGTGGTCGCGGCGGGCGCGGTGGTCAGCACGGGGATCCTGCTGGTGGCGCGGCTGGTCACCGGTCGCCGGGGATCGCGGCGTGCTGAACCGTGACCGCACCACCTCCTGCGCAGGAGTGGCCAAGCACCATCCCCCGATGTCGTCTTGTGGCACCCGACCACCTTTCTCGGCGATTCGTGATGAGACGAACCATGCTCCACCACTGGCCTGCTGCGTCCCGAAGGACGATGTCGGCACCTCGTGATGTCCTCGTCGCGGCTTGGCGGATGCACTGCGAGGGCGGATCGTCGCAGGGAACAGTGAAGTACCTGGCCAGAGCCATTTTGGCGCTTGCCTGAACACGCCTCCCGGAACCGTTGACCTTGGAGGAAACGGGGGAGGTACCTGGGGCACGTCAGGAATTCCTGCAACTGAATGAGAATCGGGGAGACATGCACAGAGGCAGAATCCACCGTTGGACGGGCAGAGGACTGATCCTGTCATCAGTGGTCACCACCAGCTTGGGTGCCGGCGCCATCTGGCTCGGAGCAGTGGCTGACGAGAGAAATCTGCCGGGGCACCCCGCACTCCCATGGCCGACCATCGGTTCCTTGGCGGGACTCATCTGCACTGCGGTTCCGGTTGCCGTGTGGCTGGCCGCCAGGGCTCCCGCTTCCAGTGCGCCACGAGGGGTTGACCCACCAGAGGCGGGCAGCCTGTTCAGTCGGCCCAGGTGGTCCTTCCGGTGACCTCGGGAACCCGGTGCCACTGGCCATCGGCCGCCGAACGGACCGCCGCCTCGTCGATCTCCGCCGCCGCCCAGCAGTCGGAGGCCGACGGGGCCAGCTGCTGGCCCGTGACCACCGAGCGGATGAACAGCGACGCCTCGACGGCCTTCATGTCGTCGAAGCCCATCGACGTGCCCGCACCGGGCTGGAACGTGGTGAAGTGGGGGAACTCCGGACCCGCCATCACGCGGGTGTAGCCCTGGAACTCCTGGTCACCACCGATGCAGACCTGGAGGTCGTTGAGGTGTTCGAAGTTCCAGCGCAGCGACCCGTTGGTGCCGTAGACCTCGATGACGTACTCGGCGCGCGGCCCCACCGCGATCCGGCTGGCCTCGAGCGTGGCGAAGGCCCCGCCCTCCAGCTTCGCCAGCACCGCCACGAGGTCCTCGTTCTCCACCGGCCCCATCTCGTCGGAGACCTCCCAGCCGGAGTGCCCCACCCCGATCTTGGTGGGGATCGGACGCTCCGTGATGAACTGCGCCGTCGTCGCCGTCACCGCGTCGATCCGCCCCACCAGGTACTGCATCAGGTCCGCGCCGTGGCTGAGCAGGTCACCCAGCACCCCGTGTCCGCACTTGGCGATGCTGTGCCGCCAGGTGAGCGGCCCCGTCGGGGAGCTCGCGTAGTCGGCGATCAGCCAGCATCGCACATTGGTGATCCGCCCGAGCCTGCCGTCGCGGATGAGCTGCCGGGCCCGCTGGATGGCCGGGGTGTGCCGGTAGTTGAACCCGACGGCGGTCACCAGTCCCGCCCGGTCCGCGGCCTCGGCGATCTCCTTGGACTCGGCGGCACTCACCCCCATCGGCTTCTCGATCCAGAACGGCTTGCCCGCTGCGATCGCCGCCATCGCCATCTCGTGGTGCAGGAAGTTCGGGGAGCAGATGCTCACCACGTCGACCTCGGGATCGGCCAGCAGCTCGTGGTAGTCGCGGTACGACCGCTCGAAGCCGAGGGACCGGACGGCCTCGGTGCACACGCTCTCCTGGGCGTCGGCGGCCGCGACGAGCCGCACCTCGACCCCGAGATCCTGGAACCGTTCCCTCAGGGCACGATAGCTGCGGGTGTGCAGCCGTCCCATCCAGCCCAGGCTGATGACCCCGACCCCGATGACCTTGTGTTCCACGTCGACCTCCACTCTGTGCACCCACTCCGGCGCTGTTTGTCCGCACATTAGCAGCACCACGCAACCTCCCGTGATCCGGGTTTCACAGCACGTCCACGACGCCACGGACCCGCGCGTCCACATCGTGTAGATCAATTGACAGAACATTTTGGGCTGCCTACGCTGAAGCTGCCCGAAGACGCGCATCACCCGGAAGGCCAATGATGGACAAGTCCCGCAACCCCGACCCCCGCTACCACAAGCTCACCCTCGGCGTGTGCCCCGACCAGTGGGGTGTGTGGTTCCCCGAGGACCCGCTGCAGATCCCGTGGGAGCAGGCCCTCGACCAGATGGCCGAGGCCGGGTTCTCCGTGATGGAGACCGGCCCGTTCGGCTACTTCCCCACCGACCCGAGGCGACTGGCCGAGGAGATGGGGGCCCGCGGCTTCCGGGTCGTCGCCGGAACCGCCTGGGGCATCCTGCACCAGGCAGAGGCCTGGGCCGACACCGAGGCGCTGTTCCGCCGGGTCGGTGAGACCCACGCCGCCGTCGGCGCCGAGTACGTCGTCCACCTGCCACCGATGTTCCGCGACGAACACACCGGCGAGTTCACCGATGTCCGCCATCTCGACGGCGAGGCCTGGGAGCTCTACATCACCAATGCCAACCGGCTGGGCCGGATGATGAAGGAGGACTACGGGCTGAAACTGGTCCTCCACCCCCACGGCGACTCCCACATCGAGACCCGCCAGGACATCGACCGGATCTTCCAGGCCACCGACCCCGAGTACGTCGGTTTCTGCCTCGACACCGGGCACATCGTCTACGGCATGGCCGACAACATCGAGCTCATCAAGGACTACCCGGAGCGCATCTCCTACGTCCACATCAAGGCGATGGACCCGAAGATCGTCAAGCAGGCCCACGACGAGGACTGGCCCTTCGTCAAGGCCGTCAAGGCGGGATGCTCCGTGCCACCGCCGGAGGGGGAGCCCGACATGCCGTCCCTGGTGGAGGCGCTGGCCGACCTCGACAAGGAGCTCTACGTCATCTGCGAGCAGGACATGTACGGCTGCGACCCCTCCTACCCGCTGCCCAACGCCATCAAGGTCCGCGAGTACCTGGCCTCCATCGGCCTGGGTGTGAAGTGAGGTTGTGACATGACACTGCGCATCGGAATGATCGGCCCCGGCGGCATGGGGCAGGCCCACATCCACCGCATCCACTCGGTCATCGCGGGCGGGAGGGTCGTCGCCGTCGCGGACCTCAACGCCGACAACGCGGTCAAGGTGGCGGGGATGATCGACGGGCAGGCCTTCGGCAGCTCGGCCGAGCTCATCGCCTCGCCCGACGTGGACGCGGTGATGATCTGCAGCCACGGCCCCGCCCACGAGGCGGACGTCATCGCCGCGATCGAGGCGGGCAAGTACGTGTTCTGCGAGAAACCCCTCGCGCCGACCGCCGACGCCTGTCAACGCATCATGGCCGCCGAGCAGCACGCCGGGAAGCGCCTGGTCACCGTCGGTTTCATGCGCCGCTTCGACCCCTCCTACCAGGAGATGAAGGCCCTCTACGACGCCGGCGAGATCGGCGAGGCGCTCATGGTGCACAACGCCCACCGCAACCCCACCGTGCCGGAGTCGTACACCTGGGACATGGCCATCAACGACACCGCGATCCACGAGATCGACACCATGCGGTGGCTGCTGGGTGAGGAGTTCACCCGGGTCCGCGTCGACAAACCGAAACGCACCAGCCACCGGTTCCCGCACCTGCAGGACCCGCTGATCCTCATCCTGGAGACGACCTCCGGGGTGCGGGTCGACGACGAGGTGTTCGTCAACTGCCAGTACGGCTACGACATCCAGTGCGAACTGGTGGGTGAGACCGGTGCGGTGCGGCTCGGCGACCAGGAACTGGTGCAGCGCGCCGACCTGCAGGGGCGGCGCAACCGGTTGACCATGGACCACAACCAGCGCTTCGGCACCGCCTTCGTGCGCGAGGTGCAGGAATGGATCACCGCCGTCGCGAAGGACCGGCACACCGGCTCGTCCAGCTGGGACGGCTACGCGGCCGCCGCCGTGTGCGACGCGGGGGTGCAGGCCCTGGAGGTCGACGGCTGGGTGGACGTCGAGATGTTGCCGAAACCCGAGTTCTACGCCTGAGGAGAAGAGAACATGGTCAAGATCCTGCTGGACCCGTCGATGTACCACCCGCACCTCAGCGTCGCCGAGGAGTGCTTCAAGGCCGCGGACCTGGGCTACGAGTACATCGAGCTGTCACCGCGCGCCGACTTCCACGAGTGGCACCACTACCCGAAGGTCGACGACGTCGAGATCGCGAAGGTCAAGAAGGCCATGAGCGAGTCGGGGGTGAAGATCTGGACGTTCAACCCCGTGTTCAACTGGTCCTCCCCCGACGAGCAGGAGCGGCAGGCGCAGGTCCGCAACTTCCGTCGCCTCCTGGAGATCGCGGAGGAGCTGGAGGTGCCGCTCATCGCCACCGAGTTCTCGGGAGACCCGAACGAGCCGCTGAAGTCGGAGCACCAGTTCTACCGCTCCATCGAGGAGTTGATCCCCGACTTCGAGAAGCGTGGCATCGAGTGCACGATCGAGGCCCACCCGTACGACTTCGTCGAGACGAATGAGCGGGCCGTGCAGATCGTGCGCGGGGTCAACAAGCCGTGGCTGAACTACGAGTTCTGCCTGCCCCACATGTTCCACCTCTCCCAGGGCCGTGGCGATCCGCGGGCGATGATGGAGTACGCCGGGCCACGGCTGCGCCACGTCCACATCGCGGATGTGTGGAACCACCTGGCGAACGTCGGGAACCGTTACATCATCAACCCGCCCGGCGTGGACGCCCGCATCCACCAGCACAACGAGATCGGCAACGGGGAGGTGCCGTGGGACGAGGTGTTCGGCTACCTGCGGGAGATCTCCTACGACGGCCCCGTCTCGGTGTGTGTCTTCGGCTGGGAGGAGGATGCCGACGCCATCCACGTGCGGATGCGGGAACGGATCGAGCAGGAGCTGAAGGGCTGAAGGGCACCCTGACGTAACAAACCGGCCATTTGTATTGACATATATGGCCCCGGTGGGGGAGGATCAACCCGTTGCTCGGTCGCACCCCGGCCGGGAGGCCACACAAGGAAGTGAGAACCATGAAGCGACTACTGAAGCTCCTGGCGCCGATGATGGGGGCCGTCCTGGCCCTGACATCCTGTGGCTGGACGGATGATCCCGCCCCCGCCCCCGACGCCGCGGACGGCCAGACCACCACGGTGGACTACGCCCCCGGTAACCCGGTCCTGCCGAAGGACACCGACAAGGTGATCCGCATCGGCGTCTCGTTCCCCCTGCTGGACCAGTTCCTGCAGAACGTCGCCAACGCCATCGAGGCCCGGGCGAAGGAGATCAACGACAAGGCCGGCAAGGAGGTCGTCCAGGTGACGGTCGTCTCGGCCGACGAGAAGATCGAGGTCCAGCTCAACCAGGTCGAGACCTTCGTCACCGACAAGGTCGACGCCCTCATCGTGCTGCCGCAGGACACCGCCACCACCAGCCAGATCACGCAGAAGGCGCAGGCGGAGAACATCCCCTTGATCTACGTGAACCGCCGCCCCAAGGATCTTCCCGACGGTATCCCCTACGTCGGCTCGGACTCCTTGATCTCCGGTCAGCTGGAGATGGAGGAACTCGCCAAACTGGTGGACCACAAGGGCAATGTCGCCATCCTGCAGGGCGACACCAGCCAGGAGGCCGCCCAGCTCCGGACCAAGGGTTGCGAGGAGGTCGCCGCGAAGTACAACATGCCGGTGGTGTTCTCCCAGACCGGCCTGTGGAAGCGGGAGAAGGGCCTGGAGCTCACCGAGAACCTGCTGCAGTCCGGAGCAGAGGTCAACGTGATCTGCGCCAACAACGACGAGATGGCGCTCGGTGCCATCACCGCCCTTGAGAACGCCGGGAAGCTGAACGACGTGGTCGTCGGTGGGGTCGACGCCACCGGGGATGCCCTCAATGCCATGGAGGCGGGGAAACTGGAGGTCACCGTCTTCCAGGACGCCAAGGGGCAAGGTCAGGCCAGCGTCGACACCGCCATCACGATGATCAACAAGGACCGCGTCGACGATGTCATCAACGTCCCCTACCAGCTGGTGACGCCCGAGAACATGGACCAGTACCGGAACCGATGAGCAGGCCTCAGGTAGCTGAGACTCCATCTTCGAAGGAGAACACATGCACGAGGTGATTCTGCGGATGCAGGGCATCCGCAAGACCTTTCCGGGCGTCGTGGCCCTGGACAACGTGGACCTTGACGTCCGCAGCGGTACCGTCCACTCCCTCATGGGGGAGAACGGGGCCGGGAAGTCGACGCTCATGAAGTGCCTGATCGGGATGTACACCCCCGACGAGGGCATCGTCGAGCTGGCCGGCGACATCGTCAACTTCAAGAACACCAAGGACGGGCTGGAGCACGGGATCTCGATGATCCACCAGGAGCTCTCCCCCGTTCCCGAGATGATGGTGGCGGAGAACATCTGGCTGGGTCGTGAGCAACGCGGACGGTTCGGGCTGCTCAGCCCGAAGGCCATCATCGACAAGACCCAGGAGCTGTTCGACGAGTGGGAGATCGACATCAACCCACGCACTCGGATGAAGAACCTGACGGTGGCGAAGCAGCAGATGGTCGAGATCGCGAAGGCCATCAGCTACGACGCGAAGATCATCATCATGGACGAGCCCACCTCCGCCATCCCGGAGCGGGAGGTGGCGCACCTGCACAGGATGATCAAACGGCTCACCGACTTCGGTGTCGCCATCATCTACATCACGCACAAGATGGACGAGGTCTTCAAGATCTCCGACGACATCACCGTCTTCCGCGACGGCCAGCACGTCGGCTCGTACGAGGCCAAGGAGCTGAACCGTGACAAGCTGATCCAGTTGATGGTCGGGCGCGAGCTGACGGACCTGTTCCCGAAGCTGGAGGCCGAGATCGGGGAGGTCGTGCTCAGTGTGCGGGGGCTCAACCGGGGCAAGCTGGTGCGTGACGTCAGCTTCGAGCTGCGTCGAGGCGAGATCCTCGGTCTGGCCGGTCTCATGGGGGCCGGGCGCACCGAGGTGCTGGAGACCATCTTCGGCATCGAACGGGCCGACTCCGGTGAGGTCTGGCTGGACGACAAGAAGCTGGACATCAAACAGCCCGCGGACGCGATCAAGGCCGGGATAGCCCTGCTCACCGAGGACCGAAAGCTCAACGGCATCATGGGGGTGCTGTCGGTCAGTGACAACATCACCGCCGCGGCCCTGCCCCGGTACAGCCCGAGCGGCATCCTCAACGTCTCGAGGATGAGGACCGACGCCGAGGAGCAGCGTGAGAAGCTCCGCATCAAGACGCCGTCGCTGCACCAACTGATCCAGAACCTCTCGGGCGGCAACCAGCAGAAGGCACTGATCTCCCGCTGGCTGCTCACCCTGCCCGAGGTGCTCATGATCGACGAACCGACGCGAGGCATCGACGTCGGTGCGAAGTCCGAGATCCACCGTCTGATGTGCCTGCTGGCCCAGGAGGGCAAGGCAATCATCATGGTCTCGTCCGAGCTCCCCGAGGTCCTCGGGATGAGCGACCGCATCCTCGTCATGCACGAGGGGCGCATCTCCGGTGAGCTCTCCCGCGAGGAGGCGAACCAGGAATCCGTCATGCACCTGGCCACCGGAGGCGATGACGCCGCCGCGTTCGAAGGAAACACCAATGTCTGACACCGCAAGCATCTCCCACCCCAGCGCCCGATTCGACTGGGGCAACTTCCTGCGCACCTACTCGATCCTGTTCATCCTGCTCGGCATGGTGATCCTGTTCGGCATCATCACGGGTGGTCGGTTCCTGCAGCCGACCAACCTGCTCAACGTGGTGGTGCAGGTGGCCCCCATCGGCATCATCGGTCTGGGCATGATGGCAGCGATCATCACCAAGGGCATCGACCTGTCCGTGGGCTCCACCGCTGCGCTGGCGGCCGTGGTCGCGGCCTCACTCGCCCAAGTCCCGGGAGAGGGCACCTTCTTCGCCGGGCTGCCACGGTTGCCGATCTTCGTCTCCGTGATCGCCGCCCTGCTCGTCGGCACCCTGGTCGGCGGTGTCGTCGGCAGCCTGGTCGCGATCTTCCGCATCCCGCCGTTCGTCGCGACCCTCGGCATGATGACCGCCGCACGTGGCGCTGCGAACCTGTACTCCGACGGCCGCCCCATCTCGAACGTGGCCTGGAAGTTCAACCTGATCGGTGCGGGGATCACTCCCATCTTCATCCTGGTGCTGGCCGCCGTCATCATGTGGTTCGTCCTCAACCGCACGCGTTTCGGCCGTCACATCTACGCCATCGGTGGCAATGAGATGGCGGCGAAGGTCTCCGGTATCTCGGTGCCGAAGACCCAGTTCAAGATCTACGCCCTGATCGGTCTCCTGGCAGGTGTGGCGGGCATCATCCTCACCGCACGCACCGGTGCCGGTGCGCCCACCTACGGTCTCGTCATGGAGCTCGACGTCATCACCGCCGCAGTCATCGGCGGCACCTCCTTCAGTGGCGGCATCGGTACCGTCTGGGGTGTGATGGCCGGCACCATGATCATCGGTGTGATCAACAACGGTCTGAGCCTCATGGGTGTCTCCACCTACTGGCAGTGGGTGGTCAAGGGCGCGATCATCGTCGTCGCGATCATCATCGACGAGCGGAAGAACCGTAGACGCTGATCCTCAACCAGCACTGCGGGGCCCGGAGCGATCCGGGCCCCGTTGCGTTTCACTCCTCCGCGCTCACCCCGAGGCGCCCGTACCGGTCACCCTGGGCCCTGATCCGGTCGAGCCCGGCCAGGTCGTCCGGGCCGAGCCCGAGCTGCAGGGCCTCGAGGTTCTCCTTGAGGTGACGGCGACGCTTGGAACCGGGGATCGGGATCACGTCGTCGCCCTGGGCCAGCACCCAGGCGAGGGCGACCTGCCCGGGGGTGGCGTCGTGGCGGGCAGCGATCTGCCGGATCAGCTCCACGGCCTGGAGGTTCGCCGTCAGGTTCTCCTTGCGCCAGCGTGGCAGGAAACGACGGTAGTCGAGGAGCGAGAGCTTCGTCGTCGCGGCCTCCGAGCCGGTGAGCATCCCCCGCCCGAGCGGCGAGTAGGCGACGACCGCCACCTCCAGCTCCCGGGCGACCGGCAGCACGTCGTCCTCCAGGGAGCGGGAGAACAGCGACCACTCCATCTGCACCGCGGCGATGGGGTGGACGGCGTGCGCGCGGCGCAGCTGGTCGCCGGTGACCTCGCTGAGCCCGATGTGGCGGACCTTGCCCGCCCGCACACCGTCGGCCAGGGCCTCGACGCTGTCCTCCAGCGGCACCTTCGGGTCCACGCGGTGCAGGTAGTGCAGGTCGATGTGGTCGGTGCGCAGCCGCTTCAGCGAGCCGTCGAGTCCCCTGCGGATGGATTCGGGGCGCCCGTCCAGGCCGGTGGGGAGCCCACCCAGTCGGGTGCGGATGCCGGTCTTGGTGGCCAGGATGACCCGGTCGCGGTACGGGGCGAGCAGCGGGCCGATGAAGGCCTCGTTGCGACCACCACCGTACATCTGGGCGGTGTCGAAGAGGGTGACCCCGGCGTCGACGGCGGCCTGCAGCGTCGCCGCCGCCTCCGCCTTGTCCACGGGGCCGTAGGACATGGTCATGCCCATGCAGCCCAGGCCGATGGGGAAGGTCTCCAGGGTGCCGATGGTGCGGTTCACTGCGCTATCCTCTCAATGCGAGCATCAACTCGCATTCACTGTACGAGCTTTTGCTTGCATTCACAAGGAGGAACTGTGGCGACCCAGCGTTCCGCCCGCGGCCTGGCCCGGATGGCCGCCATCATCGAGGCCGCCGTCGTGGTCTTCGCCCGCGACGGCGTGGACCGGGCCACCACCAACGCGATCGCTGCGGAGGCCGGGATCTCACCCGGCTCGCTGTACCAGTACTTCAGCGACCGCACCGACATCCTGCACGCCGTCGTCCGGGACTACCTCACACGGCTGGGCGAGGTCTACGGCCAGGTGTGGCCCACCATCGACGCCACGA
This sequence comes from Arachnia propionica, assembly GCF_003859805.1. GTDB lineage: Bacteria > Actinomycetota > Actinomycetes > Propionibacteriales > Propionibacteriaceae > Arachnia > Arachnia propionica_C. Next base: position 84,424 of record NZ_RQZG01000012.1, on the reverse strand, counting down.
CCCCCCGCGACGGGATGATCGCAGCGCTCCTGGCCCCCCTGGCCGAGTTCAAACGTGCCAATGCGACCTTCACCATGATCTACGCCCACCCCAACCTGCCCGAGGAGCTGCGTGAGGAGGTCGACGGCGCGAACCAGGCCTTCGCGACCCGCCTGGTCGACCTGCTGGCCGCTCGCAACCCCACCCTCCCCCGCGCCGAACTGGAGCTGGCGGCCCGCCAGGCCACGGCCCTGTTCCGGGGCACCCTCCCCTTGCTCGGCACCGTCACGGGAGACGAGCAGGCCGACATCGCCGAACTCGGCACCGTGATCGACGCCTACCTGGCCAGCCGGGGGATCAGCTGAGGGCCGACCACCGGTGTTTTCTGCCATTTTCTCGCCGACAGGGACCCGTCGAGCAGGGAGAATGGCAGAAAACACCGCACCTGGGTCAGCCCTCGACCGTGGGCACCTCGACCCAGCTGCCCGACGCCGCCGACTCGACGATGGCGTCGTCGATCAACGCGATCTGGTAGCCATCGGCGAAGTTGGGACTGACGGCACCACCCTCGACGATCGCCTTGAAGAAGTCGTGCGCCTCGATGATCTTCGTCTCCCCGTACCCGATCCCCAGCGCGGGAATCGGCCACAGGGCATCACCACAGGGATGCGCCGGGCCCGTGTAGACGGTACGGAATCCCCGACGGTCCGGATCGTCGGCGGCGAAGCAGACCTGGAGCTCGTCACGTCGCTCGTAGTTGAAGTGGATCGAGCCCTCGGTTCCGTGGATCTCGAAGGTGATGAAGTTGTTCCGCCCGTACGCATTCCGGGTCGCCTCCAGCGATCCGATGGCACCGTCCGCGAACCTCAGCATCGTGATCACCTCGTCATCGACATCGACCTCGGCGCGGGGACCGTCAGAATCCTTGCTGGTCCCGAGCAGGTCAGCCCCTCCGGACTGGACCGGGCGATCCGGGATCCACGTGGTCATCATGGCGTTGACCGACGCGATCTCACCCACCAGGTACCGCGCCATGTCGATCACGTGGGTGGCGATGTCACCCAGTGTGCCGGAGCCCGCGATGGACTTCTGGAACCGCCACGACAGCGGGGAGTCGGGATCGGCGCTCCAGTCCTGGAGATACGTCCCGCGGAAGCTCAGGATCTTCCCGATGGCCCCCTCCTCGATGTACTTCCTGGCCAGCATCACCGCGGGCGTGCGGCGGTAGTTGAAGGCGACCATGTGGACGATGCCCGCATCCTTGACCGCGTCGTACATCGCCTTGGCCTCCTCACTGGTCCGGGCCAGAGGCTTCTCACAGATGATGTGCTTGCCGGCCCGGGCTGCCGCGATGGCCGCCTCCGCGTGCAGGTTGTTCGGGGTGGCGATGTCGACGACATGGATGTCCGGGTCCTCGATGATCTCACGCCAGTCAGCGGTCGAGCGCTCGAACCCGAATCGCCTGGCCGCCGTGGCCGCCAGCTCCGCGTCGGCCTCCGCGACGATCCTGCGCACCGGGATGGCCGGTGCCGGCCAGAAGAACATCGGCATCGCGGCGTACGCGAGCGAATGGGCCTTGCCCATGAAACCGCCGCCGATGAGTCCCACGTTGAGTTCCTGCATGTCTGTTGCTCCTTGTCCGTTCTTGTCCGTCAGTCGAGTGGGATGCCGGCCTCGGCCAACACCTTCGTCAGGTGGTCCTTGCTGATGCGGGCGGCCTCCTGCGGGTCGCCGTCGTACTCGTCGAGCTCCACCATGAGCCAGCTGTCGTAGTCGGCCTCGGCGATGGCGGAGATGATGTCGGGCAGATCCAGCACCCCGGCCCCCAGCGGCAGGAACCCGAAGGGGTCCGGCCGGAAGTCCTTGAGGTGCACGTGTCTGACCCGATCGGGATACCTCCGGATGAGTTCGGCCGGGTTCCCACCACCGGCCGCGAGATGCGCGGTGTCAGGGCAGAAGGCGATCCGGCTCCTGCCGAGCACTCTCTCGATCTCATCGGGGTTCTCGACGATGGTGCCGAGGTGCGGGTGGTAGCTGGCCTCCAGACCGTGCTCCTCCGCGATGTCGCACACGACATCCAACGATTCGCCGAGCCGGGCGTAGTCCTCATCGGTGGTGCCTGCGGCCCGGCGGGCACCACCCCCGACCACCAGCCGTTTCGCGCCGAAGCTGGCAGCCAGCTGGGCCGCACGACGCACCCGGTGCAGCTCGTCGGGAAGGATGTCGGCGTAGATGAAGTTGGCCCCCGTGTAGACGCTGACGAGTTCCAGTCCCGCCGCCTGCAGGGCATCGGTGAGGACACGCGGGTCACCCTCGAACTCGGCGACGTTGCCGTCGAACATCTCGACACCCCGGTACCCCACCTCGCCGATCTCCCGGACCGCCTGGAGTGTGTCCCCGTTGGCCCGGTAGAAGAGGTCCTTGACGCTGGTGACCCCGGCGGGGTGGCCCACCACTCCGCCCCAGGTGATTGAGCAGTAGCCCAGTTTCATGATGTTTCCTTTCCTGATTGTTCACGCGACCATCAGTGGTCGCAGGGTCTGGTGCGCGATCTGCAGTCCTGTCTTGACCTTCACCTCGGTGCCTCCCCAGACGGGGTCCTCGTGCTCCACCGAGAGCACACCGTCGAATCCGTGCTCGTAGAGGGCGTCGACGACTCGCCTCCAGTCCACCTCGCCCAGTCCCGGCACCCGGTACCGCCACCAGCCGACGTCCCAGGGGTCCTGCCGATTGACGGTGACACCGGGCCAGCCGTAACGGTCACGCCGATCCGGGAAGAGCTGGATGTCCTTGGCCTGGGCGTGGGCGATGCGATCCACGTAGGGCGTCATCGCCGTCACCGGGTCGATGCCCATCCACACCAGATGACTGGGATCGAAGTTGAGGTGGAGGCCGAGCGAGAACATCCACTCCCACAGCTCCGGCGAATAGGCGAGGTTGCCCGGGTAGCCGTCCGGGTGCCAGCCCTCCATGACGCAGTTCTCGATGACGAGCTTGACCCCTTTCTCACCGGCACGGTCCACGAGCGGCCGGAAAACCTCCTCGGCCTCGCTGAGGTTCTCCCGGACCGACCTGGTCCAGTCCCTCCCGATGAACGTGCCCACGGTGGGCACACCGAGCAGCGCGGCCGCGTCGATGCAGGCCAGGACGTGGGTGTTGATCGCCTGCCGCTCGGTGGGGTCGGGGTGCAGATTGTTGTCGTAGTAGGCGAGGGAGGAGATGTCGACCCCCTTGTCGGCGAGCAGTTCCTGCACCTGATCGACCTGCTCGGTCCCGAAGTTCTCGGCGACGATGTGCGTTGCGGTGAACGGTCTGTGGCCGAGCGCCGGCCAGGCCGCCACCTCGAGGGCCTCGAAACCCTCGTCGGCCGCCCAGGACACGATCTCCGCCAGGGATCGGTCGGGCAGACATGCTGTCAGGAATCCCAGTTTCATGGGATCAGCTCCTTCCACGTTGATTCAGCGGATGAGGCCACCACGGCCTCGGTGATCCGGGCCGCACGCAGGCCGTCGTCGAAAGTGGGCAAGCCATCAGGGGTACCTCCTCGGAATGCCTCGTGGACATCAGCGACGAAGGCGCTGAAGGCATCCTGGTAGCCCTGCGGATGACCGGCTGGAAGGCGGGACAGCCTCCCGGCCCCCGGGTGTTCGGTGAGTGGGTTCCGCGGCAGGATGCAGCTCTCCTCACGCCGTCCGACCCACAGCCATTCAGGTGACTCCTGGTCGAAGGAGAAGGACGCGTCCGTGCCGTCGAAGGAGAACCACAACCGGTTCTTCCGCCCCGGTGAGACCTGGCTGACCACCAGCGATCCTGAGGCACCACCGTCGGTCTCGAACATGACCACCGCCCCGTCCTCGGTCCCGGAACGGTTGTCGAAGGCCTGCGCCGTTCGGGCCGAGAGCCGGACGATCCGTTGTCCGGTCACGAACTCCATGAGGTCGCACCAGTGCACACCGATGTCCCCGAAGGCCCGGGAGACGCCCCCCACTGCAGGGTCGACCCGCCAGTTCGTGTCGTCGCTGCGCGACAGCCAGTCCTGCAGGTAGGAGCCGTGCAGCATCCACAGCCGACCGGCATCACCTGCGGCGATCCGGGCCCGGGTCTCCCGCACGTGCGGATGGAAGCGATAGACGAAGGGGACGGCGGTCAGGACTCCGGCCTCACGGGCCAGCTCGGTGAGCCGTTCGGCATCCGGGACCGTCGTCGCCAGCGGTTTCTCACAGATGACGGCCTTGCCGTGGGCGATGGCCTGCTGCGCGAGCGCGGCATGGGTGACGTTGGGGGTGCAGATGTGGACGATGTCGACGTCGTCGGAGGCGATGAGTTCCTCGGGGGAGGCCGACGCCTCCTCGGCACCGAGCCGCCCGGCGGCCTTCCGGCCGGACTCCAAGGTTGCATCGGCGATGCGGGTCAGTCGCCCACCGGCGGCCCGTACCGCATAGGCATGCACGCCTCCGATGAACCCGGCCCCGATGATGCCGGAACGAATCTTCTCTCTGGTCATGGGATCACTTCTTCCGGGCCAGGGCGACGGCGAGGATGATGATGACGCCACGGATCACCTGCTGCTGGCTGGAGTCGAGACCGGCCAGGATCAGTCCGTTGTTGATGAGTCCGATCAGCAGGGCTCCCATCAGGGTCCCGACGATGGCGCCGGAACCACCGAAGAGGCTCGTTCCTCCGAGGATGACGGCGGCGATCGCGGAGAGTTCATCACCGGCGCCCCACTGGAAACGCCCCGACTGGAGTCGTCCCGCGTAGAGCATGCCCGCCAGGGATGCCGCGACTCCGGAGATCAGGAGGACGGAGAACTTGATCCGCCTGGTGTTGATCCCGGTGAACTCCGCTGCGGTGCGGTTCCCTCCGGTGGCCAGCACCTGGCGCCCGAACCTGGTGCGGTTGAGGACGATCGCACCGACCGTCACCGCGAGGATCATCCAGATCATCAGTCCGGGGATCGGACCGATGTCGCCGCCACCGAAGATCGTGTTGAAGGTGTCGTCGAGGATGGGCTGCGGGGCCGAGGCCGTGATCCACTGGGCGACACCGAAGGCGATGCCCAGCATGCCCAGGGTCACGAGGAACGACGGGATCCCCAGGAGGCTGACCAGCGCACCGTTGGTCGCTCCGACGACGGCCCCGACGGCGAGTCCGGCGATGATCCCCGGGATCAGCCCGTAGGACGCGATGGTCATCGCGCTGACCACACTCGACAACCCGGCCACCGACCCGACGCTCAGGTCGATCTCGGCACAGGCGATCACGAAGGTCATGCCCACCGCGATCACCGAGATCGTCGCGGTCTGACGGAAGATGTTGAGCAGGTTGTTCTGGGAGAGGAAACCGGAGTTCCCCAGGGTCACCGCGAACAGCAGGAACACCACGGCGAAGGCCATGTAGATGATGTAGCGACGCCAGTCCAGCGAACTGAGCCTTCGCGCCAGCAGCGGCACCCCCTCGGTCGTGGGCGACGCGGTTGTTGAATTGGACATGTGTCAGACTCCTAGTACAGCGAGTTGAAGAGTTTCTTCGTCCGGGATCTCAGATCGCTCGAGTTCCCTCACGATCTGACCTCCGCGCAGGATCAGCACCCGGTCGCTGACCGCAAGGAGCTCCGGGTACTCGGATGAGATGACGATGACACCGCACCCGGAGTCCGCCAGCCCGCGGATGATGGTGACGATCTCGGACTTGGTCCCGATGTCCACACCGGCCGTGGGTTCATCCATGATGAGAACCTTGGGTTCGGTACCGAGCCATTTGGCGATCACCACCTTCTGCTGGTTGCCGCCGGAGAGGGTCCGAACCGGTTTGTCGGCATCCACCACCTTCACCGAGAACCGGGAGATGAGGTCGGCGGCGAGCCGTTTCCCCGCGCCGTGATCCAGCAGTGGACCGGAGCGGACGCGGTCGAGGAGGGGAAGCAGGATGTTCTCTCGGATCGAGTGATCGAGCACCAGGCCCTGGTCGCGTCTGTCCTCGGGGATGAGGGCCATGCCTGCCGCCACCGCTGCGCGGGGACTCTGCACATCCACCGCGTGGCCGTCGACACGGATCTCCCCGGAGTCCGGGCGGTCGATGCCGAAGAGGCAGCGGGCCAGTTCCGTCCGGCCGCTGCCCATGAGGCCCGCCAACCCGATGATCTCCCCGCGACGCAGCTGGAACGAGACCCCGTTGACCCGGTTGCCCGCCCGGAGGTCGACGGCCTCCAGCAGGACGTCGTCGCCGACGGCCTGCTCCCGTTCCCGGTACTCGAGGGCCCCCTCGACACGTCGCCCCACGATCCCTTCGACGATCTCTTCCGGGGTCACGGAGCTCAGGGGCTCGGTGAGAAGCCGTTTCCCGTCCCGAAGGATCGTGATGCGGTCGGCGATGCGGTAGACCTCGTCCATGCGGTGGGAGATGTAGACGGTGGAGATGCCCCGCTGCTTGAGGCGTTCGATCAGCTCGAACAGCGCCTCGACCTCATGCCTGGCGAGGCTGGCCGTGGGCTCGTCCATGATCAGCACCCGTGCTTCCCGGGACAGGGCCTTGGCGATCTCGGTCAGCTGCCACAGGGCGGTCGGCAGGCTCTCCACGGTGGCCGCGGGGTCGATGGCCACCCCCATGTCCTCGAAGAGCCGGGCCGCTCGGCGTCGTGCCTCCTTGTCGTCGATCAGCCCAGCGGTCCCGGTGGGCTCCGCCGTGAGGAAGATGTTCTGGGCCACGGTCAGGCTGGGAACCAGGCTGAACTCCTGGAAGACCATCCCGATTCCGGCCGCCCTCGCGTCATGGATCGACCTCAGCTCCACGTGCCGCCCGTCGATCTCGATCTCACCGGCATCCCGGGGGTGGACCCCCTGGAGGATCTTCATCAGCGTGGACTTGCCCGCGCCGTTGCCACCGGCGAGTGCGTGGACCTCTCCGGGCAGGATCTCGAGATCGACATCGACCAGCACAGGGACACCATGGAAGGACTTGCTGATACCACGCATCTGCACGAGGGGGGATGGCTCGACGGGAGCCGGTTCGGGGTCTGGACGAACAGTCATCACTTCCTCCTTGTCACTGACGAGATGGTGTGTTCACCGTCGCGTCGGCCTCACTGCTCGAAGGCACCGGCCAGGTCCTCCGGGGCGTCCTTCTGGTAGACCTGTTTCCAGGCCTCGAGCACGTTGGCGTGCTGCACGGGCAGGGCGGGCAGGGCGACGTAGGGGGCCGCCTCCTTCCCGATCAGCGCCCCGGCCGCCAACCTGGCCTCGGTGACCCCCTGGTCGTAGGGACGCTGCGCCCCGAGCCCGACGATCAGCTCGTTCTTGGCCAGCCCGATGCCCACGTTCTTCCCGAGGTCCTGGGTGGCGATCTTCAGGTCCTTGCGGCCTGAGGCCCGGGCCGCGGCCATCACGCCCTCCGCGGGCACGTCCCACACCGCCCAGATCCCGGCCAGGTCGGGGTGCCGGTTCAGCATCGCGTTGGCAGCGGCCTGGGCGTCTCCTGCGAAGTCGGGGCCTGCGATGCCCTGCTCGGCGACGATCTCGATGTCGGGGTACTCGGCCTTGATCGTCGAGGTGAACCCGTCGTGACGCTGCGTGGTGACGAAGAAGTCGGCCTCGTGATGGATCACGCCGATCTTGCCCGCTCCACCGAGCGCCTTGGCCATGAGATGGGCGGAGACCACCCCGTTGCCGTGGTTGTCCGCCGACACCACGGAGACGTAGTCCTCGCCTGCCTTCAGACCCTGGGGCGAATTGTCCATGAAGACGAGCTTCACCCCGGCGTCGGCTGCCTTCTTGTAGGCCGACGCGGTCGCCACCGGGTCAGTGGGGATCGAGACGATGATGTCCGGTTCCTTGCTCAGGACGGTCTCGATGTCGGACACCTGCTTGTCGGGTTTGAAGTTCGCGTCGGTCACCGCGACGACCTCGATCCCGAGCCTCTCGAACTCGGCGCGCAGACCATCCACCTGGGCGTTGGACCAGTCGTTTCCGCCGTAGTGCATGACGATGGCCGCCGTCGCCCCCAGTGCCTTGACCTCGGCGATCTCGTCGTCGCTGAGCTCTGCGGTGTCGGCCGTGGCAGGTTCCTCGTCGTGCGGCCCCTTGCTGAGGACCGTACCTTCGAGCTTCTTGAGCGCGGCATCGACCTTGGCGTCGACCTCACTGTTGGAGGTGGAGGTGGCCCCGCCCTTCGTGGAGCACCCCGTGAGCAGCACCGCGAACGTCGCGACCACGGCCAGGGGGCGAATGAGGGGACTGATGAACCTAAGCATGTGACTCCTTTGGCTTGCTTTGGCTTGTGTCATGCGATCTTAAGTATCTGAAAGACCAAAGTCAACTCTTGGTAGACTCCGGGCCGTGTTGCACGAGTGAGTCATAGCCAGGGCACCTCCGGACGGATGACCTGAAAGGTGAGCGCAGTGGACCCAAAACCCCTTCTCAGCACCGTGTCCGAGCAGATGCGAACCCTGACGGACGTCCTGAACCTGGTCCGTCTGGGCAGCGCCAGGACCCGTCCCGAGATCAGCCGCCAATCCGGGCTCGCCCGCAACGTGGTCGCCGACCGGGTGGATCAGCTCATCCAGGCCGGCCTGCTGGCCGAAGGGCAGCTGGGGGCCTCCACGGGCGGGCGCGCCCCTCGGGAACTCCGGTTCAAGGCCGACGCGGGACACATCCTGGTGGCCGAGATCGGGGCCACGACGTGCGAGGTCGGCGTCGCCGACCTCTCCGGCCACCTCGTCTCGACGCTGGAGGCCCCGGTGGACGTCAAGGAGGGCCCGGTGGCCACCCTGGGGTATGTCGGTGCGCTGCTGGACGGGCTGCTGGGCGATCTACCCGCCGCATCCGTGTGGGGCGTGGGAATCGGCCTGCCCGGCCCCGTCGAATGGGCGACCGGGAAGCCGGTGGCCCCACCGATCATGCCGGGGTGGGACGGTTTCGACGTCCGGGAGTTCTTCGAGGCACGCTATCGGTGTGCCGCGTGGGTCGACAACGACGTCAACGCGATGGCCACCGGCGAGGTGCGTGCCGGGGTGGCCCAAGGGCACCAGGACGTCATCTACGTCAAGGTCGGGACAGGCATCGGCTCCGGGCTGTTCTCACGAGGCCGGATCCATAGGGGCGCGCAGGGCGCTGCGGGCGACATCGGGCACCTGGCCGTCGGCACCCGGACCGACGTCGTCTGCCGGTGCGGGAACAACGGCTGCCTGGAGGCCCTGGCCGGGGGTGGCGCGCTGGTCAGGGACGCCCGGACCCTGGCCCGGGATGACCGCAGCACCCATCTCCGGAGTGCCCTCGAGGCCGACCGACCCCTCGACGTGGGCCTCATCGTCGAGGCCGCGCTCTTCGGCGATCCCGTCGCCATCGACATGTTGTCCCGATCCGCCCTGGCCGTCGGGGAGGCGCTCGCAGGCATGGTGAGCATGTTCAACCCGTCGGTGGTCGTCGTCGGCGGGCGGGTGGGCCGCTCGCTCGACCTGTACCTGGCGACCATCCGACGGGCCGTGCTGGCGCGCTCCCTGCCCTTGGCCACCCGCTCGCTCCTCATCGTCACCTCACCCCTCGGGGACCGGGCCGGACTGATCGGCCTGGCCTTCACCGTCATCGACGAGCTCCTGGCCCCGGAGATGCTGTCGAAGTGGCTCGCCCAGGGCACCCCGACCACCCTCAAGGACTGGACGCAGGAGGACTGACGCCACGGCACGCAACAACCACCCCAGTCCAGGGCGGCCGGGTCAGCACCTCACCGACCGGGCGCGAGGGGCACCCAAGAACCTCGGCACCGTCATCGACGCCCACCTGGCGAGCAGGGGGATCAGCTGAGCTCAACAACTTCACCCACAGGCACCACCCATCTGTCAGCATTTCCGCCGAGAGGCCCTCACGCCCCCTACGCCTGCTTTCCGAGGATCGGGTCCATGAACCCCGCCACCAGCATGGCCTGATCTTCCAGACTGGCTTGACTGACAGCCTCAAGCCCCTCCTTACGCCGCCATGCCGCCCATTTTCGCTGTCCCGCCATTCCGTATCCCTTGAGAGTTTCAGCAACGCTTCCCACGAGAACTCCACGAAATTGAGCCACCTTCTCGACCGAGCGCCGCAGTTCTCCGGAATCAAAACCACGCTCACAGAGCCGCACGATGTCAACCAGATCTCGCCATCTGGTGCTGGAGATTCCACGCCCAAAGATGGTGACAACCTTTTCCGCAATGATGCCTTCCACAGCGTAGCCGCGCACTCGAAAGGGATCACCAAGCAGGCGATCAATCGTCACTAGCCGTGGCGGAGGGATGATCGGGGCTCCTGTGGTGACGTCCCATGCAGCCACTCCCTGCCATGGGCCGATGGTAGCCCGTAGGCGGACCCTGCAGCCAGGATGCTCACCCTGCTCACGAATCTCCTGAACACTCATGGAGCCCAGATCAAACTCCACGCCGTCCTCTTCTGACATCCGCGCCAGGTCAACAAGCACATGCGCCAAGTACTCAGGAGAAACTTCTGCGCCGACAGCGTTGGCATCAATGTCCCTCGCCGTGCGCGGAGTGACTGAGTCGGTCAAGGAAAGACTCCAAGAGATGACGGGTCAAGTACTCCTGCGTCGGAGTCGGACCGCCTTGTCTGGCAGCATCAGAGCGTGCCTTCGCCTGAAAGGCACGGAACACTTCTTCCCCTCGGGTCACGCCAACAACTCCAAGGCTCGCAGGACAGGAGTTCTTGCCCTCGGCAGCTGCTGCGCGATATCCATCAGGTCAGCTGGCTTGCCACCGCGCCGCAGCCACTCCTTGAGCGCGTCGCGTGCTGTCTCGTACCCGAACTGGCCGCGCAACCGGAAGGCATCCACGATGCAGCGCTCAGGGGAGTAGATACCTATCGACAGGTCCACACCGGGGATCACCATGTCCACGCGCCCGAGCTCGAAGCTGGCCACATCGAAGTGATGCCAGGCGATGGCAGCCTTGGTCGCCGGAGGCCGAGCCCCACGGGGGATCGCCACATCAAGGCTCTCAGGGATGGCATCACTCAGGTCGTGCTGCACGAGCGCCGAGATGAGGCAGATCGTCGCATCTGGGCGCCGCGCCGCCGCTTCGACGAGGTCCCAGTCCGCAACAGCTGCCGAGGACAGATAGACACCCCGAGCGATCCGGTCATACCTCCCTGCCCGTGCAGCACGGTAGAGGCCACTGCGAGACAGGCCGTTCTTTGCCGCCGAGGCTGGAGTCACCACACTCATGACCATCTCCCTGGTGAAACAAATCGCGCATAGACAACTATATCTGACAACGTTTCATCTCAGGATTCTTCCGTCTCCTCCCTCATCTGCACCGCATTGGCAACCAGACGCGCTGTCCTGATCGCCTTCGAGCTGCCCTTGCGTCCGGCCAGCGCGGCGACGCTCGGGAGATCGACCGTCACGTGTCCGGCTACCTCCGGTAGGAAGCGCAGCAGCGTCTCCAGGATCAGCCCGGCGCTGCTCGGCGGACGTTCCGGGGCCGCGACGCGCTCCGCCAGCGCCACCAACGACGGCCAGACCAGCGCCAACCCCGTCGCCTCCGCCAGCGCGACGAGCAGGGCCACCTGACGCTGATGGGAGCCGAGGCGCAGTTCGTCGGCCCAGCCGCACCGCCACGGTTCCGCGAGGTCCTCCGGGGAGAGCCGGCCCTCATCCCAGGCCGCCAACAGGGCACCGGCGATCCGGTCCCGGTGGGCAGGGGTCACGTGATCGACGGCGGCCACGGCAGCCAGGGCCGTCACCGGCCCACACTGGAACGCGGAACCGAGCAGTAGCTCCAGGTGAGAGGTGGTGGTCGCGGCCCCCACCTCGGGAAGTCGGGTCAGCACCTCGACGGCCGGGCGCGATGGATGGGCGGGCAGGAATCCCATCGCCGCCGCATGTTCACCGTGCACCCTCGGGCGAGGCCAGAAGGTACGACTCCACGAGCTGCCGTTGCCCACCAGGTCCGCGGCCCGCAGCTCATCGCCCTCGATCTCGACGCCTCGTCGCGGCGCCTGCGTCACGGTCCCCACCGCGTCCCGGAACCGCAGCTCGGCAGGCGGATGGAACTGCAGCCAGAGCTCCAGCACCTCCCCCACCCCGACCCCTTGCTCACCGACGGGGACCTCCGCCAGATCCGCCCAGTCCCCGATGCCCTCGATCCGGGCGAGCCCGACGAGCAGATCGGTGGGCAGCAACGGTTGGCCGCACTCGACGAAGCGCCCCACCCGCTGCCGGAACTCCTGCCAGCACACGCGGTTCCCGGTGTGGGTCGGTGTGGACAACAGGCAGGGCACCCGGCCGATGGCCTCCAGGGCCTCGCGGGCGCGCCAGCCGACGAACTCGCTGAGCGGGGCCCGCTGCACCCACATCCGGAACTCACCGGTGTGGACCTCGTGGCGGACGCTGATGATCTGGTCGGCCAGGATGCTGGGGTGGCAGCACTCCTGTCGGCAGCCCTCGCCGTCGGGGTCGTCGTCGAAGTTCGACGTGCCGTGGCGGTCATTCAGGATGAGCCACCGCAGCTCCTGCTCCTGCACCTTCTCGGATGCCGTCTCGAGGAGCTCCCCCAACCGGGTCCACACCGCCTCACGCCCCTGGTCCCACCCCACCGCGACGAGTCCGGCCAGGAGCTGCTCGTGGCGGAGCGGGTCGTCCTCACCGGACTCGGCGAGGAGGTCCCCCAGCTCGGCCCACAACTCCGGCTCCGTGAGCGGCACCACCGGCGTCGCCACCACAGCCCCCGTCGGTTCCCGCCACAGCCCGAGCCTCACCGTCGTCGCGGCGTGGCCCCAACGCTCCAGCAACGTCGCGGCCCGACTGGCCACGGTGGCATCCACATCGTGGGCGGCAGCCGCCACCACCTCCAACAGCTGCTCCGACGGCGCCGCCACCCGCTCCAGGGCCTTGACCACGGCCCGTTTCGGGGTCCTCTGTGGGCGGGTCAGCACCTCGGTGGCCAGCATCGTGAGCTGGTCGTCGTCGAGGTCGAGCTGGGGCAGCCGTTCGACGACGCGGGCGACGACGGCCGCGTCGGCACCGGGGAGAGCAGGCAGCCACAGGTCGGGGCGCTCCCAGAACAGCTGATCGAGCCCCAGCCCCTCCGCCCAGATGAGTGCCGTGCGCTGCGGGCCACGCGCGTCCCCGCGAGCGATGACCTCGATCAGCGCCCGCAGCAGAGCCTCGTCGTCGACTGGTTCCGCGGCACGGAGCACCGCCATGTGCTCCCGCAGCCGGGCGAGGAACCCGGAGGCGTCGGTGTCCCTCCAGCCGAGGCCATTCGGCACGGCACAGGCGGCGATGAAGTGCTCCTGCCAGCGTCGGCCAGGCCGCGGGGTCACGTCGCCGAAGTGCCATTCCCGCCAGAACCCGGGGTGGGTCGGCAGCGGCAGGTCGTGGGCGAGGATCAGCTCATCGAGCAACCAGACATGGAACCAGTCCACGTCGCGACCGGGCAGCCTGCGCTGCAGCTCCAACGCCCAGTCAGGACCGAGTGCGGCGAAGGAATCCCGGACGAGGTCCAGGTGCTCGGGGTCGTCCATGAGGTACCCGAGCAGGCCCGTCCTGATGATCGGGACGACCTCGGCCGGGCTGGCCCCGATGCCAGCGGCCACCACCATGAGCACGGCGGGCTCGATGTCCTCGACGAGCCGGGGCAGCGCCCTCCTCAGCCCCGTGGCGGCAGCCGAACGGTCGTCGTCGGACAGCTGACGGACAGCGCGGATGGCCTCATCGATCCCCGTCCCACCGACGAGGGCGAGGAACTCATCTGGACCCCAGGACATCGGGTACCTCCTCGTGGACTGCACCAGATGATGCCAGCCAGCCCTGACATCTTCCGTCCCCGCCCGAGAGCGCGGTGTTCTCTGCCATTCTTGGGCCACACGGGGCCTCCCCGGCACGAAGAATGGCGGAGAACACGGAAGGCATCGAATGAGCACGGACTGGACGCAGCGGATCAGCGCCTTGGCGGAGGAGGAACAGCAGCGCTCCACCCACCCAGAGGTCGATGCCGACCACCTGCTGCTGGCCCTGCTGGGCCTCGACGGTGCGGTCAGCGATGCGTTGCGACAGCAGGGCGTCACCCTCGAGGCAGCCCGTCAGGCGTGCGAACGCATCCACACGCCCCACCACGAGGAGGATTCACCTGGCGAGGCCAGGTACCGGGACGGGATCCGCGCCACCTTGGAGCGGGCCGCCAGCCAGACGCTCCCCGATGTCGCCCTGCTCCAGCTCCTGCTCCAGGACCCATCCGAGCGGGTCAAGCAGGTGCTGCAGGAGCTTCACATCACCTACGAGAACCTGCGGCTCCCCGCCCTGAAGGGGATTCCCCACGAGGTGCAGTTCACCCACCAGCGCGTCATACCTGCCTCGCCCAAGACCGTGTGGGCCGTGGTCTCCGACCCCACCCGCCTGCACGAGTGGGCCAGCTCCTTCTTCGATCACTGCGAGCTGGACCCGATGGGCGTGCCGATCACCTGGAACGACCCCCGGACTGAACGTCGCTGGCTGGTCACCGTCACCACGCACGACACCAGGAGCGAGCACCTGCTCATCGTTGAGAAACCTGTGCGAGAACTCCGGTGGGACACCGTGGACCCGGAGGACCGCACGACGCCTCCCCACCGCTTGCGTCTCACCCTCGACCCCCACGAGCAGGGAACCGACCTGACCCTGACGCTGGAGCTCACCGATTTCGACACCTCTGAGCTGCCGACCAACTTCGCCTTCCGCAAGATCGTCCTCCCCGCTGCGATGTGGTACATCCGTCGGGTGGTGACCAAGCAACTGAAGACCTTCGCCACGGACATCGCCAGCGCAGCGCAGACCTCATGACCCCCGGCCCGGCTTGAGGCCCGTCACATCGCGGTCCCAACCGCGGTGAGTTCTGCCACCGGTACGGTGTGCGACACCTGCTGGAGCGGGCCGCGACCGCTCCTCGGCCGGACGTCGCCCTCCTCTCGGCCCTCCTCAAGGAACCCTCCGGGCGCATCGCAGAGGTGCTGTCGGCCCTCGACGTCAACCCCGAGAGCCTGGAGTTCCACGACGCGGAACCGCCCTCGCCGGAGGCCGGGCTCACCCATCGACGATTCATCGCGGCACCCCCTGAGCAGGTGTGGGCGACACCGTTGGACCCGAAGCCGTGGCGCGATTGGAACGACCGCGCCCCTTCCACGACCCTCGCTTCGCATCTCGGTGCCACGAGCGACACCTACAGATCCGCGAACATCGTCCCGGCGATGTCCCACGAGATCTCCTCCCGATCCTGGAACCCCTGCTCCCGGAACCACATCGCGTCACCGATGCTGCGCACCAGACACCAACGACTGACGGCCGACGACTCCAGCTCGGCCACGTCCGCGAACCGTTCCAGCGGTCGCCGCACCGTGGTCGTCGTCCCGCCACCGCCCCGGATCTCGCTCCAGCGGTTGCGAAGCAGCGGCACCACCTCGTACGCGGCGTCTCCCTTGAGCGGCTTCGGGTCGATGACGACCCACGCGTCGTCACCACGACCGAGGATGTTGCCGTAGTGGTAGTCCCCGTGCAGCAGCCAGGACTCCGACGCCAAACCGGCGAGTTCCCCGCACACCTCGACAGCCGAGGACAGGAGCCGTTCCGGGCATGGTCGACCGAGTCGCCGCCACTTCTTGCGGAACTCAGCGCCCCACCGGGCGGCGATGTCACCGATGCCGGTGAGCTCAGGGGGAGCAGGGACACGCAGTGCGCGAAGAAGCTCGGCGGCGATGTCGAGCGCCTCCTGGACCGGGACCTCCAGCAGGACTCGGCGCTCATCCAATCGCTCCAGCAACATGGCACCGAGTTCCTCGTCAGCACGGAGCAACGCGACCGCCCCACGTCCATCCCACTCGCGCAGGGCGACGGGTTCGAGCCGGGTCTCGTCGTCGACCCAGGTCACCTTCAACACACAGCGACGACCGTCCTCACCAACAACCGGCACGACGACGGCGCACATCCCGTACCACGGTGAACCTGCTCGGCGAAGGTACCAACGGTCGAGCAGGTCCTCGATGACACCCGGCAACGACTCCAACCACTCCCGGGCAGCCTCGCCCTCCCTACCGAGGATCATGGTCGAGAAATCAGCTGGGACCCGCATCAGTGTGAACCTCACTCCGGAACGCTCGACGACATGTATCGCCATTCTGCCCGAGCGACGTGGCGGGGAAGGCGTTCGGCACTGACATCGCCGGACCACAGAGCTCGTGCCCCCTTTGACTGAGAACGCCTCAGGACCTCGAGGCACCCCATCCCGGCGTCAGACGCATGGCCGCCCGGTAGCTCACCGCCCAGAGGCGTTCCAGCGGTCCCTGGCCGAGGAGCCGTCGCCAGAGGTGGGCGAAGACCAGCAGGATCAGGGCCACCAGCAGGAAGCAGGACACGATGGTGCCCGCCCCGAAGGAGGCCGGGAACCGGCCGTCGAGGTTCAGTGCCCAGTCGCTGAGCAGGAACATGCACACCACGTTCTGGCCCACGTAGCAGCTGAGCGCCATCCGCCCCACGTCCTCCAGGCGACGACCCACCCAGCCCGGTTCCCGGGTCAGGTAGAACTGCGCTGCCGCGGCTGCGACACCGAGCGCCACGAACACCGGCAGCAGGTAGCGGTGGCTCAGCGTCGGGGCGAAGGGCAGCGGGGTGACGACGGGAGCCACCACCAGGAACATGTCGAGGGCGAACACCAGGGCTCCGACCGTCATGAGCCAACGCCTCATCCTGGCCCCCTCCGGCCGGAAGAGCCCGCGCCGCAGCAGATACGCCCCGAGCAGGAACGTCGAGAAGGTCATCGGCAGGATCATCAAGGCCTCCATCCGGTTGTGGAGCAGATTCGTGGCCCGATCCACCACCCCCTCCCACCAGGTGGCTGGAATGTGCCTCTCCGCCTCCCCTTCGGCGCCCAGCATCGCCTCGAGGACGTCCTTGCGGAAATAGGTCAGGAAGTCGTAGGTCACGACGATGGCCAGATGGATGGAGGTCGCCACGATCCACACCACGCGCTGGGTGCGCGGACTGGTCAGCAGCAGATGGGCGACGACCATCCCGGTCAGCGAATAGGACATCAGCACGTCGAACTGGAAGACCAGCACGTAATGGAGCACCCCGTCCAGGAACAGCAGCACCGCGCGCCAGATGTAGACCTGGGGCCACCGCCTGCCACGACTCCGCGCCGAGTCGTGCTGGATCAACAACCCCATGCCGAACATCAAGGTGAGCAACGCCAGGAACTTCCCGTTGCTGAACTGCCCGAGCACGGCCCGCAGGGGGTCCACCGTGACCATCTGCACGTTCTCGGCGAACAGGACCTCGTCCCCGGGCAACACCACCCAGACGAAGATGTTGCTCGCCAAGGTGCCGAGGATCGCGATCCCCCGGAGCACGTCAAGAACCCTGATCCGCTCCTGGGCCGCTGATGTCGTCTGCTGCATGGGCTGGCTGTCCTTTCGTCAGGAATCCATCCCAGCAGCGACGACGCAGGTACACAGTCCCGCAGGAGCGACAAAACCGGTGGTCAAAAACCGATCACTGTCGTCAGATGATGACATCTTGGCCCGATTCCCTGCACACGGCGCAGGGGTCTCGACACGGACTGTCCACTGGCACTCGCGGTCCGGCTCGACCACCGGAACACGGGGTCGACCGACAGGAGCGACTACATCAGCCCACCCTCGTAGGCGATCACCACCAGCTGGGCGCGATCCCTGGCCCCCAGTTTGCCGAGCAGCCGCCCGACATAGGTGCGGGCCGTCGCAGGGGTGACGTGGAGCCCAGCCGCCAGTTCGTCGTTGGACAGGCCCTGCGCGACGAGCCGGAGCGCTTCACGCTCCCGGAGGGTCAGCGCGGCGATCCGCTCAGCCACCGCTGGATCGCGTGGCGCCATCCGACCGATGAGTCGTCGTGTCACCTCCGGAGCCAGCAGCGCATTCCCGGCATGGACGACCCGGATGGCGTGCAGGATTTCCACCGGCGGACTGTTCTTCAGCAGGAACCCCGCCACCCCGGCTGCCAGCGCGGCCTGGACGTACTCATCCAGGTCGAAGACGGTGAGCATGATGATGCGCGGCCCGCGGGACAACTCTCCGAGCCTGCGCGCCGCCTCCAGGCCACCCATGCCGGGCATCTGCACGTCCATGAGCAGCACATCGGGATGTGTCTCCCGCGCCAGCTCCAGGGCAGCTGCCCCGTCGCTGGCCTCCCCGACGACCACCATGCCGGGGTCGCTGTCCACCAGCATCCGCATCGCCCCGCGCAGGGCCGCCTCGTCGTCCACGAGACCGACTCGGATCCTCAGGCTCATCACCGCCTCCCCACCGGGATCCGTGCCTCCACCTGGAAACCGGTCCCTTCGGACACATTGCTGAAACTGACTCTCCCACCGCACTGCTCGACGCGCTCCCGCATCCCGCTGATCCCATGGCCGGGCCTCAGGTCCGCAACTCCCACACCGTCGTCGACGACACGGACGGTGATCCCACCCGGCCAACTCGCCAGGGTGATCCAGCAGTGCTGGGCTCGGGCATGACGCACGGTGTTGGTCAGGGACTCCTGGATGAGCCGTTGTGCCGTGAGGGCGACGGCGGGTGGCAACGCCCGGTCCGCAATCTTGTCCCCGTCCTCGAGGAGGACCACTGCACCTGTGGCCCGCACCTGATGCATCGCCTGGTCGAGGGCTGGCCGCAAGGTTCGATCAGGAGCGCAGGTGTCCTCATCGAGGATCTCCCGGAGTTGTCGGAGCCCTTCCCGGGCGTCATGTTCGATCTCGCCGAGAAGACTGAGAAGCGTCTCCTTCGTCTGTCCCGGAACCTGCACCGCGACCCCGGCCCGCACCCCGATGGTGCTGAGCGAATGGGAGAGCACGTCGTGGATCTCGCGTCGGAGTCGCAGCCGCTCGGCCAGCACCGCCTCCCGCGCCACCTGTTCCTTGAGCAAGCGGGAACGCACCCCCAGCTGCCACGAACCGACCAGCACCAGGACCGCGAGCATCAGGTGATCGGAGGCGAACCAGAGGTACACATCCCCCCAACGCACGGTCAGCGCCAAGTACAGGTTGGACGCTTGAATCATGTGGAGGGCCTGCGCCACACACAGCACCAGCGCCGCAACGCATCCGGCCACGGACCAGCGTGACATGCTGCGTCGGCCATGGTGTTCAGCCACCGTCGCGAAGCACAGCCCGAACAGCACCCCGACATCGGAGGACAGCCACAGCACCCCGGCCAGGAGGGTCGCGGTCAGGGCGACGGCGAAGCACGGGATCGGGAAGCGTCGCCGCAACAAGGCGGAGACGGCGGCAGCTGCGGCCAGGAGCACCCCGAGCCAGAACAACCACTCCGGGGTCGGCACCGGTTCCACCCTCTGATCACCGAGGTGGAGTTGCCAGGACCTCCCGGTCAGGCGGGCCGACACCAACGGCAGAACCCACAGCACCAGCACCGTCGGCACCACGACGAGCAGGTCTCGGGCCTCGGCTCCACGTCTTCGGAACATGTCTCCTCCCGGTCCCAGTCTGTCCCGGGCGCCAAAACCCGGCACAGAGCGCCCGGCTCGACCGAGGGGGGCAGAGAAGTCGAGCCGGGCGCAGCCTTGGGTCAGACCCGTGCCAGCAGGCCTGAGCGCAGGTCGTCGAAGCCCGCCAGCCAGGCGTCGACGACGCGGTCCTCGAAGCCCGGCGGAATCGGCTCCGCGAAGGCCCCGAGGGATTCCTGGTGGGTGATGTGGTCGCGGGCAGCATCGACCAGCGAGTGTTCCCAACGGAAGTCCGGGAACTCCTCACGGAAGCGGTCGACCCTGAAGTAGAGGTGGTGGCTGGTGAGGTCCCGCAGCAGGCTCTGCTCCACCTCGGGCCGGTCCAGGGCGTACAGCACGTCCGTGGGGATGTGCACGATTCTCGGCTCCACCCCGACGGCCTCGCCGAAGACCCGCAGGTACTCGTCATAGGTGACCGCAGTGGGGTGTGCACAGTTGTAGGCCAGCTCCTGCGGCTCCACCTCGCACAGCCTCGCCACCATGAGCCCCGTGTTGTGGGCCGCTCCCGCGTCGATGAGCGTCGTGCCGTCACCCGGCGAGAACACCGGCAGCCCCTGCCGCAGCCGGGAGACGAGCCCCGTCGCCTTCAGACTGAAGGCCGTCAGCGCGAACGACTTGCCCATCGAGTATCCCGGCCGCACGATGGTCAACCGGGCCCCGATCTCCTCACAGGCCCGCTGGTACAGCTCCTCGATGGCCTTCTTCGACGCCGCGTACTCGCTGGTCGGCGGCCGCCACGGGTCCTCTTCGCGCATCGGGAGCCGGCTCAACGGATATCCGTAGACATCCGCCGTGCTGATGAACACCAGCCGGGCGACGGGGTGCGCGCCGAGCGCCCGGATCACCGTCGCCGCCTGCTCCACGGTGAAGCAGGTGCAGTCCACCACCAGATCCGGGGTGAACGACGTCAAGGCCTCGGTCAGCGCCGTCTCGTCGTCGCGATCCCCCTGGAAGACCCGGACGTCCAATCCCAGCAGCCCGCCGGGGCTGCGCTTGAGCACCGCGACCTCCCAGCCCAGCTCCAGCAGTCGCGCGATGGTGGACTCGGAGATGTTGCCCGGCCCACCCAGGAACAGTGCGCGACTCACGGCACCTCGAACCGGTGGGTGCGGGCGACATCGGCGTACCACAGGGCGCTGGCCTTCGGGGTGCGCGTGAAGGTGTCGTAGTCGACACGCACGATCCCGAACCGCTCCGTGTAGCCCATCGCCCACTCGAAGTTGTCGAGGAACGACCACACCAGGTAGCCGCGCACGTCGGCACCGTTGGCCATGGCCTGGTGGAGCGCGACGAGGTGGTCCCGGATGTAGGCCAGCCGATCGTCGGTGTCGTCGACGAAGCCGTTCTCGTCGGGGACGTCCCGGTAGGCGGCCCCGTTCTCCGTCACGACGATCGGGATCCCGGCGGGACCGGTGTAGTCGCGGTGGATGCGTTCCAGCGTGAGCCGGAAGTCCTCGGCCAGGACCTCCCAGCCCATCGAGGTCTGCGGCAGGTCGCGGAGCTTCGGCTGCACCGTCTCGCTGCCGACCATGGGAGAGGCGTGCTCGTACCCGTGCTCATCGACGGTGACCTCGCGGACCGCGCCCGGCTCGGCCCCGGCGTGGACCGAGCCGTTGTAGAAGTTGACACCGAGCACGTCGATGGGTTGATGGATGATCGCGAGGTCCTCGGGCGTGGCCAGTTCCTTCAGCCCGGCCTCGGCCATGTCCTCCAGCACGTCGGCGGGGTAGGAACCCCTGAAGATCGGGTCGAGGAAGAATCGCATGAACCCACCGTCGACGCGACGGGCGGCGTCCACGTCGGCCGGGTTGTCGGGGTCGTGGGGGTGCGAGTAGGTGGTGTTGACGGTGATGCCGACCTGGAAGTCACCGGCGGCCCGCAGCGCCTTCACCCCCAGTCCGTGCGCGAGCAGCAGGTGGTGGGCGGCCGCGACGGCGGCGCGCGGCTCCACCCGGCCGGGCGCGTGCACCCCACCCGCATACGACAGGAAGGAGGCGCACCAGGCCTCGTTGAGGGTGGTGAAGGTCTCGACGCGATCACCGAGGGCCTCGGCCATGACGCCTGTGAAATCGGCGAACCGGTGGGCGGTCTCCCGGTTGGTCCAGCCGCCCTCCAGCTCCAGCGCCTCCGGGGTCTCCCAGTGGAACAGCGTCACCCAGGGCGTGATCCCGGCGGCGAGCAGCTCGTCGACGAGCCGGGAGTAGAAGTCCACTCCCTTGGGGTTGACGGTCCTCCCGTCGGGGCAGACCCTGGCCCAGGAGGTGGAGAAGCGGTAGGCGTTCAGCCCCAGCTCCTTCATCAGGGCGACGTCCTCGGGCATCCGGTTGTAGTGGTCGCAGGCCATGAGCCCGTTGCTGCCGTCGAGGATGCGGCCGGGCTGCTCACAGAACGCGTCCCACACGGAGCGGCCGCGCCCGTCGACGTCCCCGCCCTCGATCTGGAAGGCGGCGGTGGCGGCCCCGAAGAGGAAATCCTCGGGGAATTCGTAGGTGGTCATCCCTTGACAGCTCCTTGCATGACACCGGCGACGAGCTGCCGACCGGCGAAGATGAACAGGATCATGAGCGGGACGGTCGTGATGAGGACCCCGGTCATGACGAGTGAGTAGTCGGTGAAGTAGCGACCCTGCAGCAGGGTCAGGGCGACGGGCAGCGTCGGGTTCTTCGAGCCCAGGACGATGAAGGGCCAGAAGAAGCTGGTCCACGAGCCCACGAAGGTGAACATGCCGAGCATCGACATGGCGGGGCGGGCGGCGGGCAGGGCCACGTGCCAGAAGGTGCGGATCATGGAGCAGCCGTCGACACGGGCGGCCTCCACCAGCTCGTAGGGCAGGGCACCGCGCAGGTACTGGGTCATCCAGAACACCCCGAAGGCCGAGGCCAGACCGGGCACGATGACGGCCTGCAGCTCACCGACCCAGCCCAGCTTGGCCATGATCATGAACAGCGGCACCACGCCCAGCTGGGCGGGGACGGCCATGGTGGCGATGATGAAGACCAGCAGAGCGTTGCTTCCCTTGAAGCGCAGCTTGGAGAAGGCGAAGCCGGCCAGGGTGGAGGTGAGCATCACCGAGACGGCGGTGACCACCGCGACGATGACGGAGTTCCAGACCGCCTGCCAGATCTTGATGTCGGATTCGAAGACCCGCTGCAGGTTCACCAGCAGCTCTCCACCGGGCAACAGTGACGGCAGCGATTTCTGGGCCACCTCGGCACCGGTGTGGGAGGCCAGGATGAGGGAGTAGTAGAGCGGGGCGAAGCAGGCCGCCACGACGATGGCGAGGAAGAGGTAGGTGAAGATCCCCGGCCGACGATCCACCCCGAATGCGGCGCCCCTGGACTGCGGCACCTCACCGTTGCGGATGGCGCGACGGCGGGCGGCCCGTGCCGCTCCCTTCCCGGCGAACTGTTCGATGGCCGGGGCCGACATCTGGTCGCGGCTCATGCGGAGACCTCCTTGGTGCGACGGGTGTTCCTGCGCTTGTTCGCCCCCGGTTCCTCCGAGGAGATCAGCCTGACGATGAGGTAGTTGACGGCGGCCAGGGCGATGACGATGAGGAACAGCAGCCAGGCGATGGCAGCGGCCCGGCCGAAGTCACGTGTCGCACCCCACCCCATGTCGTGGAGGTACATCGTCAACGTCATCCACTGCTGATCAGGCCCTCCCCGACCGCTGGAGTCGAAGGTCTTGGGCTCGTCGAAGATCTGCAGTCCACCGATGGTGGAGGTGAGCACCATGAAGATGAGAGTGGGGCGGATCATCGGGATGGTGACGAAGAAGAATCGCCGTACCCGGCTGGCCCCGTCGATGATGGCGGCCTCGTAGAGGTCGCGGGGGATGGCCTGCATGGCGGCCAGGATGATGAGGGTGTTGTAGCCGGTCCAGCGGAAGTTGACCATCGTGGCGATGGCGAAGTGCGCCGCCAGTGGGTCGACGTGCCATCCGACGGGATTCTGGTTGACGACGGCCAGCAGGGCGTTGACCAGGCCGCTCTGGTCGGCGAACAGCTTGCCGAAGATGAGCGAGACCGCGACGGGGGTGACGACGTAGGGCATGAGCACCCCCAGCCGCCAGAAGGTCTTGGCGCGCAGGTTGGCATCCAGTGCGGCGGCGATGAGCACCGCCGCGATGAGCTGGGGAATCGAGGACAGGACGAAGATGGAGAAGGTGTTGCCGAGTGACTTCCAGAAGTTGGGCTGCCCCAGCACGGAGGAGAAGTTCTCGAATCCGACGAAACCCTGATTTCCCTTGATGAGATGCCATTCATGGACAGAGATGAAGGCGGTGTAGAGCATCGGGAAGAGCCCGGTGAGCCCGAAGATGATGAAGAACGGGGCCACGTAGAGATAGGGACTGACCTTCATGTCGAGGCGGTTGAACCGCTCGCTGCCGGTCATGCGCAGTCTCGGGGCCGGGAACTGCGTTGCCAGCTCCGGCTGCTCCTTGGATGTCACTGTCATGTCATTCCCCTTGCTGAGGGCACCCCGGGCGGGGTGCCCTCAGCCGTGTTGGTGGACGATGGTCACTTGACTTCGTTCTTGTACTGCTCCAAGGCCTGCTGCCAGGAGTCCTCAGCACTGGCAGCACCGGTGTCGACGCGTCCCAGGGCGTCACCGACGATGCCACGGATCTGGGCGTACCGCTTGCCGGTGAAGGGCTGGACGGTGATCTTGGAGGCCATGTCACCGTAGATCTTGCCGACCGGCGCGTCGTTGAAGAACTCGCTCTTGGAGTCAGCGATCTCGGGGGACTCGACGGCCTTCTTCTGGCTCGGGAAGGTGTCCTTCACCTTGTAGGCCTTGAGCTGCTGCTCGGGCGCGGTCAGCCAGTCGGCCAGTTTCTTGGCCTCCTCCTGGTGCTTCGACTGGGTGGGGACCATCAGGTAGGAGCCACCGGAGTTGCTGGGGCCACCGGGGAAGACCGGGGCGATGTCCCAGCCCGTGACGCCTGCGGCCTGGTCCTTGATGACACCGGCCATCCAGCTCGGGCACATCGTGGTGGCGAACTTCGGCTCACCCTGGAAGGCAGCGGTCCAGTCATCGGTCCAGGCGACGAGGTGGGCCGACTGGTCCATGTTGGCGCTGATGAGGTCGTAGACCTTCTTCATGTCGGCGTTCTGGTCCAGCGGGATGGGGGTGTCGTCGCTGTTCTCGAAGGCGTTCGGCATCTGCGAGATCATGCCCTGGAAGACCACCGAGCTGGAGTCGAACCACGCGACATCGGGCTTCTTGGCCTTGAAGTCGGCCCCGACCTTGAAGTAGTTCTCCCAGTCGCCCTCCAGCAGCTTCGCGACCTCCTCGCGGTCGCTCGGCAGCCCGGCCTCGGCGAAGACATCGGCGCGGTAGCAGATGGCGTTGGGGGCGGAGTCGGTGCCGTAGCCGAGCAGCTTGCCGTCCGGGGAGGTGGCCTTCTGGGCCTTCCAGTCGAACCAGCGGTCCTTCACGTCGTCGCCGCTGAGGTCGACCCACTGGTCATCGTACTGGACCAGCTCTGGCATCCAGTCACCCTCGACGGCAACGACATCGGCCAGCCCGGACCCGGCGGCGATCTTGGTGTTCAGGTCGTCGCGGGCGTTGGTCGCCTGGGCGGTGCGCTGCTCCTCGATCTTGATGTTCGGGTTCTGCTTCATGTACTCCTTGTACAGCTCCTCGTACCCGAAGTCGTTGAACAGTGAGATGGTGAGGGTGACCTGTCCGCCGTCGCCGTCTCCGCTCTGTGAGCCACCGCATGCGGTCATCGCGAGCAGCACGCCGGTGGTCGCGGCCAGCGCGAGTGCCTTCTTCCTGATTGTCATTGGGAACTCCCTTGTTCAGTGGATTGTTTCCGCTGGTTTTCTTGTCTGGTGATTTCCCGATGGTGTCACCGGGGAACCGTGGTGGATTCACTTCCTCGACAGTGCTGTCGTCCGGGGTTTCAGACGTCGGCCTGCCACTTGGCGAATTCCTCGATCTTGAGGCACAGGTCCTCAACGATCAGGCGCATGTCGATGCTGGTGTAGACCCGCATGGGCCGGGTGCCGTGCATCGGTCGGTAGTCCCCGGACTCCATGATCCGAGGTGTTGGTTTGACGATCCATCGCGACGACGAGGTGTCGGCCTCGTAGACCGTCTGGAGCGCGGTGAGCAGCACGAGGGCGTTGTCGCCGATGTCGTAGCCACCCGTGACGGGTTGCCCGGCGGCGGCGCAGTCGTCGAGCAGTTGTTTGATCTCGCGGTACATGTACGCGCCCAACGGTCCGCTCTGGCCGAGCCGGATCCGCAGCACCGACTCGGAGATGATGGCCTGCCGGTAGGTGTCGCGCGGCACCTGCCAGATGGTCAGGTCCTGCGCGTCGAAGCAGACACGGCCGGAGTTGACGTCGATCATGAGGTTGTACTCGATCGGCATCGCACCGGGCGGCGGGTCGCCGAGCCCGGCGTACTCGGAACCTCCGACCCACACCAGGGTGAGGCGTTCGGCCACCTCGGGTTCGATGAGGATGGCCGAGGCCAGATCGGTGAGCCCACCACCGGCCGCGTAGTACAACGGGCGAGGATCGTCCCTCAGGGCCTCGGCGATGATGCGGCGGGCGGCGGGCGAGTCCTGCGGGGTCTCGCAGTCCGCCAGGGCCTGCTCGGCGCCACGCCAGATGAGCTCGGTGGATTCGCACCCCATGCGGGCCAGCAGGTCCAGCGCGATGAGTTCGGCGTCGGTGGCGGTGTGGGATGAATCGGTCATGGGGTCGCCGTCGCGCAGGTGGGAGGCGACGACGCCGACGACCTCCACACTCGGCGAGAGCAGGTGGTGGACGAGCTGGTACAGGTCGTCCGGGTCACCGGCGAAGTCGTTGTCGACGATGACGCGGGCGGCAGGCGGGCACGGTGGGACGTCGCGCCACGGGGTCTCGCCGTAGCGCCACCGCTTGCTGGCCGGGATGCCGTGATCGACGCCCGGGGCGGGAACTCTGGTCATGCCACCTCCTCGTGTGTGTTGAGGAGACAGTACCGCACTTCTCGCCAGGATGGAAGCGCTCTCACAAACCCGCTCAAGAACCTCTCATCGACGGCATCTGCAGTAGCCAGAGCCAAGTTCAGTGGCCCCTCTCCGGGCGGAAAACGTTACCGATTCGAGACCTTTGCCCGACCCATCGGTCGCCCACCCGGCACCCCACCTGCCGCACCCACCATCGCCCCCACGAAGCCGACCCACGACCAGCCACGGCACCTTCCCGCCGCTGGTCGAGCCGGGCCGCGAACCTGCGAAGGAAACCGTGCCGAGACCCGGCGAGGTCTCCGCTCCACCTGAGTTCCGGCACCGGGTCCCGGAGGCCTCGACACGATCGCTCAGCTTCGCGGCTCGACCAGCTGGGAGGACGACAGAGCGCCGGGGAGGCCTCTCGACCTCCCCGGCGCTCTCAGCTCTGGCTCACTCCTCGCGCTGGAAGCTCATCGTCGCGGCGTAGGCGCCGGACTCCGAGGGCCACCGGCTGGTGATGGCCTTGGCCCGCGTGTAGAAGTGGACACCCTCCGGGCCGTGGATGTGGGTGTCACCCAGCAGCGACTCCTTCCACCCACCGAAGGAGTAGTACGCCACCGGCGTCGGGATCGGCACGTTGACACCCACCATGCCGGCCTCCACGTCCAGCTGGAACCGACGCGCGTAGCCACCGTCGTTGGTGAAGATGGCCGCACCGTTGCCGAACTCGGAGGCGTTGACGATCTCGATGGCCTCGGCGTAGTTCTCCGCCTCGACGATGCACAGCACCGGCCCGAACACCTCGTCCTTGTAGACCGGGGCGTCCAGCGGCACCTTCGTCAGCACCGTCGGGCCGACCCAGAAGCCGTCCTCGTAGCCCTCGACCTTGCATCCACGACCGTCGAGCACCACCTTCGCACCGCGCGCCTCACCGTCGTCGATGAGCCCGACGATGCGGTCGCGGTCCTTGGCGGTGATGACCGGGCCCATCTGGACCCCCTCATCCATGCCGTAGCCCACCTTGATCTTCGCGCCGTTCGCGGCGACGAGCTCAGCCAGCCGGTCACCGACCCCACCGACGGCGACCACCACGGGCAGCGCCATGCAACGCTCACCGGCGGCACCGAAGGCGGCGGCGGAGATGTGCTGGGCGGCGAACTCCAGGTCCGCGTCGGGCATCACGATGGCGTGGTTGTTGGCCCCGCCCAGGGCGTGGACCCGCTTGCCGTGGGACACACCGGTGTCCTGCACGATGTGCGCCACCGGGGTGGAGCCGACGAAGGAGATCGCGTCGATGCCGGAGTGGGTGAGGATGTCGGAGACCAGCTGGCGGTCACCGGCCAGCACGTTGAACACGCCGTCGGGCAGCCCCGCCTCCTTGTAGAGGCGCGCGATGATGAGCGACGCGGTGGGGGTCGGCGAGGCGGGCTTGAGCAGGAACGCGTTGCCGGTGGCGATGGCGATGGGGTGCATCCACATCGGCACCATCACGGGGAAGTTGAACGGGCAGATGCCAGCCACCACGCCGACGGGCTGGCGGATGGTGTGGATGTCCACGCCGCTGGAGATGTCGAAGGAGTACTCGCCCTTCAGCGCGGCGGCGATACCGCAGGCGAAGTCCAGGGTCTCGCGGCCACGCTGGATCTCTCCGATGGCGTCCGAGTAGTCCTTGCCGTGCTCGTCGACGATGGCGCGGGCCAGTTCGTCCTGGTTGGCCAGCACCAGTTCACGCATCTTGAACATGATGGCGGTGCGCTTGGCCAGCGAGTACTTGGCCCACTTCTTCTGGGCGGCGCGGGAGGAGGCGACGGCGTGGTCGAGATCAGCCCTGCTCGCCGACAGCAGTTCGGCGGTCACCTTGCCGGTGGCGGGGTTCTCGACGGGGATCGTGTGGTCGGGCTGGCCCTCGTACGGAGCGCCGTCGATCCAGTGGGAGATGGTGGGCATGGGTTTCCTCTCGAAGGTGGTTCAGCCTGGGGTGACCCCGGCGTCGGGGCACACCTCACACCTGAAGCTTTGTCCATACAATACCACCGGATTGCTGACATGGCATCCCCTCCCCCACCCCACGGGGAGGAGCAGGTGACCATCTGAGATGCGTGGCGCGCATCTCAAAGTTTGTCCGAACATCCAGTTGAACTTTGCCCATCCCGGGTGGATGATGGTGGCACAGCCCCAGCGCTCACCGTCGAGAGAGGTTCCCATGTCCCCCACGCTCTCGGTCGCCGTCATCGGCGCCGGCATGGCCGGCCGCACCCACGCCAACGCGTGGCGGCAGGTCAACACCATCTACGACTCCGACCTCCCCCGGCTGAGACTGGCCACCATCGCCGACCAGCACCTGCCGTTCGCCGAATCGGCGGCGAAGGCCTACGGCTACGAGCACGCGACCGCGGACTGGCGCGACATCGTCGCCGATGACGACATCGACATCGTCTCCATCGTGGTGGCGAACTCGCTGCACCGTGAGATGGCCGAGGCCCTGGTCAGGGCCGGTAAGCACGTGCTGTGCGAGAAACCCCTCGCCGACACCCTCGACGACGCCGCCGCGATGGCGGAGCTGGAGGCCGGCCACGACGTCGTGACCGGTTTGGGGTACTGCTACCGCCGCAACCCGGGCATCGCGCGGATCGCGGAACTGGTGCAGGACGGCACCCTCGGGACGGTGAGCCACTTCAACGGCTCCTACTTCTGTGACTACGGTGTCGATCCCCTGACCCCCATCGCGTGGCGCTACACCGGCCCGATGGGCTCCGGCGCCCTCGGGGACGTCGGCTCCCACCTCATCGACGCGGCCGAGCTGGTCTGCGGCCCGATCGTCTCCGTCAGTGGCGCGATCCTGTCCACCGTCATCACCGAACGCCCGACCCCGTCAGGGGTGGTGATGGGTGGTCGCGGGGTCACCGCTGCCTCCGGGGGTGAACTGGTGCCCGTCACCAACGACGACGTGGCCACGTTCACCGCACGCTTCGCGTCAGGGGTGGTGGGGACGTTCTCCGTCTCCCGCATCGCCCACGGCACCCCCAACTCGTTGCGTTTCGAGGTGATCGGCACCGAGGGCCGCGCCGACTTCGACATGGCCCGGGCCGGGGAGATCACCCTCACCGACTCCTCCTCCCCGGTAGGTCTCGGCGGGCCTCGCCAGGTGCTGGTCGGGCCGTCGTTCCCGTACTTCGCCAACGGGTCGTCGATGGCCTTCCAGGGGGTCGGCTTCACCCAGATCGAACAGTTCACCTATCAGGCCCACGCCTTCCTGCAGCAGGTGGCGGGGGTCACCGACGGCGCGCTGCCGCCCTGCGCGTCGTTCGCCGACGGCCACCGTGAGCTGCGGATCGCCGACGCCATCGCCCGCAGTGCCGCCGCTGACGGCCTCACCATCACCATCGACTGATCAGGAGCATCCCATGGCCTTCACCTACGGTGCCTACACCGCCTGCCTGCAGGACCGGAACCTCGACGAGGTCCTCGACATCCTCTCCGCCAACGGATTGAGCGGGGCCGAGGTCAACGTCGGCGGTTTCATCCCCAGCCCGCACGCCCACGTCGATCTGCTGCTCGGCAACGAGACGGCCCGGCAGGAGTACCTGGAGAAGTTCGCCTCCCGGGGCATGACCCTGTCCGGGTTGAACGCCTCCGGGAACCCGCTCTCCCCGCTTCCCGGGGTCGGGCCGAAGCATGCCGAGGACGTGTACAAGGCCATCGACCTGGCATCGAAGCTGGGGGTGGCGGAGATCGTGACGATGTCCGGCTGTCCCGGGTCCGACCCGGATGCGAAGTACCCGTCGTGGGTGGTCAACCCGTGGAACGGGGTGGACCTGGACATCCTCGACCACCAGTGGTCGGTGCTCGTCCCGTTCTGGCAGCAGGTGGACCGGTTCGCCGCCGAGCGCGGGGTGAAGGTGTGCTGGGAACTGCACCCGCACAACGTGGTGTTCAACACCCCGACCTTCGAGCGTTTCATCGCGGAGGCGGGGACGACGAACATCCACGTCAACCTGGACCCCTCCCACCTGTTCTGGCAGCAGATGGAACCCATCGACGTGATCGAGCGGCTGGGAGCCCACATCGGGCACGTCCACGCGAAGGACACGAAGATCTTCCCCGGGGCCAGCTACCGGGGTGTGCTGGACACCTCCTTCACCCGGGTCCCCGCCGACGATCCGGGCAAGGTCCCCACCGGCATCGGGTTCTGGTGCAACGCCTGGCCCGAGGACCCGGCGTGGCGGTTCGTCGCCGTCGGCAACGGCCACGACGTGGACTACTGGACCCGTTTCCTGCAGGCCCTGCAGCGGGTCAACCCGGACCTCAACGTCAACATCGAGCACGAGGACTCCTCCCTCGGCCAGGAGGAGGGGCTCGCTGTCAGCGCGAGGACGCTGCTCGCCGCTGCCGCCAACCTCTGATCCTTCGCCCCTGCTGGCCCCGATCCGGTCGTCTCACCCCGGATCGGGGCCGTCGGCAGCACATCCTGGGCACACGTCGCCGATCCCGGCCGGGTACGCGTTCGACATGATGCGGTTGCGGGACGACCCCCACTGTGACCGGAGGTCCGCGCCGACCCCACCAGCAACGCCCCTCGACGGGACCGTCCGTGTGGCGGCATCGGCTGGATGCCGCTGGGCAGCAGCCGGATACAGGACGTCGTGGCCCCGCGCTGGTCGACCTCGATGAACCGACGACATGGCTCCTGATCAAGGATCCGGCTGGCGGTTCCCGGATGGGGAGAACTGATCTCCCCGACCTGTTCACACAACTCGACCAGGTGCACAGGGCCGCTGGGGCCCGGAGAAGCACCACCCCTTCATGGGCGAGGCGCTGGCACCCACCGGCGCCCTGCTCGACGACACCCACGCCTTCCTCCTCGTGGTGGCAGGGATGCCCACCGGCACGAAGCCGGAGCAGGTCCGGGGCCTTGCCCACCTCGTCACGGTACGGCTCAGCGATGTCACTGTCGTGGCACACGTCGAGGTCGGTCGGAGCATCGGGGGGTTCCAGGCCGTCAGCCCCACCCTCAGCCTCACTGCCGACGGTTCCGGCCTGTTGATGGGGGCGGGGTGTCACGGGCGTCACGTCCTCACCGGCGAGGTGATCGATCCTGCGACGGTTCCCGAGGACATCACGGGGGAACTCGCTGCATCGCGTGGGAGCACCTGAGGACCCCCACCTGGTCCTGAAGGAGCACGACACTGACGGGAGGATCGCGCTGCGGGCACCCGAGGAGAGGACCACGAAGGCCCTCTGGGCGGCGCAGGAACGCCCCGTCCCGTGGAGTGCCGCCGTCCATGGGGGCTGCTCCGCGAACCAGCCGCCACCCCTCGAGAACTCCACGAACATCGCCCTCAACGGCCACTGCCTCTCCGCGGAGACATGGCGATGGTGACCGGGCGTCGAGGTGACCTCCTGGTTCCCTAGAATGCCTGAAAGGCCCACGACCGACGTCGGGCCCGAGAACAGGGGTCTCATGCACCGTCGCACCTTCCACACCCTCACCCACACCGAGCCCGGGGTCCTGCCCGAGACCGAGCACCCGCCGACCGGTCCTGTCGCGATCACCTCCCGGGGACACGGCGCCTTCTTCCAGGCAAACAGGCAAGGGCGACGATGACGACGGCACGGCCCCTGCTCCCCCGCCGGAGGTTCCTCACGACCCTGGCCCTCGCCGGGACGGCCCTGACAGGCCTCAGCGGCTGCTCGTGGCTCGGGTGGGGCTCCTCGGACCCCGCTGGCCGTCTCCCCTGGGGATTCGAGAAGAAATCCGCATGGCCCGGGGCCAAGGCGGACGTGGTCATGACCGGGATCAGGAACCAGTACCTCACGGCAGCCATGGTCATTCCGGAGCTGAGGCACATCTTCCGCGATGGGTGGACCCCGGTGGTCGTCGATGTGACAGGACCGACGACGCGGGCCGTCTCCCTCACCGAGGACGGCTCCTGGACCACCGTCAAGGTGACCCCGCAGAGCCCCGACGGGCACGGGGATTCCCCGGGAACCGCCCGTACCGTGCTGTTCCCCGGACCCGCTGTCATGGACGACACCCACGCGTACGTGACGATGGGTGTGGTCCCCCTCGAGAGGCCTGACCAGGACATCACCGAGGTCCTCGAGAAGGGCTCTGCCCTGGTGCTGCTCAAGATCCACCTGGCCGACGGGGCCGTGGTCGGGTCGGTGACCCTGGGCGAGCGTTGCAGGACCGGCGAGAAACTCCACGAGGAACTGCAGCTGTCCTTCAACGAGGACCGCACCGCACTGCTCGTCGCCCACGACAACAGGCTGACCGACGGGGCCGACTGGCTGGGGCTGCGGGTCAGTGCCGGGACGTTGGGGGTCGAGTTCGACGCCCATTCACTCCTGCGACACCAGCGGGACCCGATCGTCACTCCTCTGGGCCAGGCCATCGCGGTGCACACGGGAGCGAATCAGGCACGACTCGTGGTCTTCCTGACCAACGGTGAGACCCTTCAGAAGCCGGACCGCAGGGTGGGTCGGGTGATGGGTGGCTGGTCGTATGAGACCACCGGCACCCGCGGCGGGGAGACCCATGTGATGCGAAACGTGCTCACCGGGCAGGAGAAGTCCCTCCCAGCCCACCTGGGCGGCACGTCCTTGCCGTACCCCTCCTGGCCGAGCGTGTTCATCGATCCGCTGGTGTCGGTCAGGGACCTCAGTGGAATGCCGCTGACCATCCATCAGCCGGACTCCGACACCCCCACCCGGACCGTCACCCTGAAGTCGTACGGGGACCTGCTGTCCGCGGGCTTCCACCAAGGAGCACTCTACCTCTGGCACCGGGAGACGGATGCACAGCAGAAGACGAAGAACCTCCTGGTCATCCAACCGCTGGGCAGCGATCAGGAACTCCCGCTCGAGTGGTCCGCCGATGCTCCCTTGAACGACGTGCACGTCACTGCCTGGGGCGTCCTCGACGCGGACACGATCAAGGGCCCACGGTTCTACCGCGCCACGCAGTGGCTACCGGGGGCAGCCACGCCGTCCCCCACGTCCAGTCCTTCCTGAGGAGCATCATGCGTCGTCGTCACTTCCTCTGGGTGGGGGCCGTCTCCGCCCTGTCGGCCTGCGCCGACACCCCCGCCATTCCCGAGACCGTTCCCACGCCCAACATCCCACCGGCACCGTCGGCCTCCACCTCCCCGCCTCCGGAACCGCCGGGCTCCTTCGTCGTCCCCACCTCGTTCCGACATGCGCCGACGTGGCCAACCGCTCCCGTGGCCACCCGCATCACCGCCGTGAGGCACCACTGGCTGTGCGGTGCAGTGCTGCGAGGGGAGAAGGACCCCAGGGGGCAGGAGGAGGCATGGTTTCCCGCGGTCGTCAACGTCAAGGGGCCGAGCACCTGGATCCTCCAGCTCGATGACTCCGGCACCTTCGCCACCGAGAAGGTGGAGCTCGACGCCCTGGTCACACCGTCGCCCGGGGCCCCCGTCGAGGAGGACGGACGCGGTCGGCCACTCACCGCGGGTCGGGCGGTGCTGGACGAGCAACACGCCTACCTCGTGGTGGGGGTGCAGGAAGCAGCGTCCCGGTACGCCCTGCACGTGGTCAAGGTGGGGCTGGGCGACGGCGCCGTCGCGGCCACCGTGAAGATCCGGGAGGGGATCGACCCGCACGCCATCCGCGCCCTGACCCTGAGCCTCGACGAGACGGGACGAGAACTGGTGCTGGTCGGGACCACGACGCTCAAGGCCCCCGGGGATCACGTGGCGGTCCGGCTCGTCACGAGCGATCTCTCCGTGCGGTTCGATGCCCACGACGTCGTCGCGGACGCCACCCCGGTGATGAACCACGTCCTCGGCGAGGCCATCGTGCTGACCCGCCAGGACGGCACCCGGGTCGTGGTGGCTCCGCTGACGGGAAGCGTGGTCGAGGTGGGTGCCTGGATGCCGCTGTTCGTGGCGGGTGAATGGCTGTACTTCGCGGATCTGGTGGACGACGACACCGAGCAGTGGAACCACGAGGCGGTCCACGTCACGTCGTTGCGTCATGACGCCACCATTGATCTGCAGGACATCACCAGCCATGGCGCGGTCAGTTTCAGGCCCCCACAGATCTGGTCGGAGTCCCGGGCACTGATCGGATCCGCGGACCACGAGAAGGGAGGCTCGTTGTGGGTGTGGCGGGTGGGAGCCCCAGCGCCCGACTTCAGGGTCACGGCCGGTCTGGATGAGCGTCCTCCTCGGGCCAGGGCCATCTTCGGCAATGTCCTGTACTCAGGCCCCAACGACAAGGACACCCTGAGCGATGACGCGACCCTCCACCTGCGGAACCTGGGCTCCGGCACGATCATCGCCGAACTACCTCTGCTGGGGAATGCGGAGGCCCTCGCGGTCACGTCCTGGGGACTGGCCAACGAGACATTGTTCTACCCGGCCATCGGATGGTCATGACTCAAGGTGGTTGGCAACAGTCGCCAAAGCGACTGTTGCCAACCACCGAACACCTGCGCAGGACTCAGCCCAGCCGCTCCAGGGCCCAGGGCCAGCAGATCAACTCCTGCTCCAACCGGACCCTGCTCCCCAACCGGTCCTCCACCAGCTCGCGGTACAGCAACCCCTCCTGAGGGCTCAGCCTGGACAGCGACGCCACCGTCGGGCGTCCCTCACGCACCCACTGGTCACGGTGCTCCAGCAGCGTCTCCCGATCCATCAGCACCGAACGCACCTCGGGCAGCCAGCCACGCAACCGGTTCAGGATCGCAAAACCATGCGTGTCGATGTCACCCCAGTACGTCACCTCCACACCCGCCAGCCACGGCAACCGCCCCACCCGGTCCACGTCGAAACCGCGTCCCCACAGCACCACCCCGTCATCCGGAACCGGCACACTCAGATACGTCACCTCGTTCTCGACGATGAGGGCCCGCGACGGCGTCAACTCCAGCCGGGCCAGCTCCTCGGCCCGCACCGCCACCTCACTGAGCCCGAGCCACCCCAGCCCCGACCCGAGCCGCAACCGCACCAGCTCCGGGCGACGCCCCAGCCCCAGATCGTCGAGGAAACCCGTCGCTGAGCCCCGCACCCGCAGCAGCTCCGCCAACACACCCCGGTGCCGTTCCGCGAACTTCGTGTCCACCCCCGGCGCACTCATCTCCCGCAGGTGCCGTCCCGATCCCCGGTGCCCGTCCAGCCAGGTGAAGGTGGCCAGCAGCGCCCGCCAGTCGTCGATCCGCAACGCCCGCAGCGGATGCTCCAGCACCCACGCCCGCACCGTCGGGACCCCCGCCACCAGCGCCAGCACCTCGTCGAACCGGTCCACCTCCGCCCGCGACCCCAGCAGCCGCCACGCCTGCTCCAGGCTCGTGACGACGGCGTGGCTGGGCAGCCGCTCCCGCTGGAACCGCCGCCCACCGACCTGCTTCCACACCAGTTCGAAACAGTCCCCACCCCCGGAGGCCTTCTCCAGCCTGCTGATCCACGCCTCGATCCGCGCCAACTGGTCCGCGACCTCCGCCGCACGCGGCCCCTTCAACGGCACCCGGATCGGCACCAACTCCTCCCCGGCGGCGTGGGCACGCAACAGCTCACCGCTGTTCCAGCGACGCTGCACCACCACCCGGACCGCCTCCGGCCCGGACCATGCCGTCCTCATCGCTCACGCCTGCCTCGTCTGCTCCGGTACTCCTCGATGGTCATGGTGTGCAGCCGCGAATTGGTGCCACCCGGGTTGTCCACGTACCCGATGGCCCGCACGTACGGCTCGATGACCTGCACCTTCTGCAACGGCGTGATGATGAGCAACTGCAACCCCAGCTTCGCGAACAACGTCAACGCGTACCGCGTCGAGGCGTCCGAGCCCCGCCCGAAGGCCTCGTCGATCACGGCGAACCGGAAGTCCCGGGAGCGCTCCACCCCCCACTCCAGCCCGAACTGGTAGGCCAGCGACGCCGCCAGGATGGTGTAGGCCAACTTCTCCTTCTGACCGCCGGACTTGCCGTCGGAGTCGGAGTAGTGCTCCCACTCCTCGTCGGTGTCGTGATCCCGCTCCGAGGCGGAGAACACGAACCAGTTCCGCACATCCGTGACGCGACGGGTCCACGCCCGATCCGCCTCGGCATGCCCCTCCCGACCCCGGAACCGCTCGATGATGGCCTTGACGTCCAGGAACCGCTGCTCCGAGTAGTGGTCCCCCGACAGGGCGTGATCGACGGCACGCCGCAGGTCCTCCCGGAAGGCGATCACGTCGCTGTTGTTGGTGTTCTGCTTCTCCAGCCGCACATAGCGACCCGGGTTGTAGTCGATGGCCCCGAGCGCCTCGTTGATGTGCGCCACCCGGTCGTCGATCTGCTCGGCCTGCCGCCGCAACCACGCGTTGAACTGCGCCAACTCCCGCACCGTGTTCGTGTTGAGTTGCTGCTTGAACTCCTCCTCGAAACGGGGCAGGTCGTCGTCGCTGACCTGCCGGTGCAGCGCGACGAACTCGTCCCGCGCCTCGACGGCCGGGTCCAGGTCCACCCTCAGCTCCGGCCAGCGCCGCAGCACCTCGTTCATCCCGGCGAGCAGACCCTGCCCCAACCCGCCGAGCTCCCGGTGCAGCCGTTCGATCCGACGCCCGAGGTCGTCCTCCAGCTGCTCCCTGGCCGGTTCCCATGCCGCCGAGGTGGCGGGCATCGTCCCGAGCTGCGTGATGAGCGCCGGGTAGCTGGCCCTGGCCCGCTCCGGATCGGGGTGCGCGGCGACGCGGGCGTCGTCAGCCGCCCTCGCCTGCTCCGCCTTGACCCGCTCCCCCTCCAACCGGGCCACCTTCTTGGTGAGTTCCTCGATCACCGCATCGGTCCTCGCGATGCGCCCGGAGTTGGCCTCCAGCTGACGGGTGATCTCCACCAGCCGCGACGACGCCCCCTCAAGCCGTGCCCGTTCGGTCTCGGCCGCCTGGGCACGGGCCGTCGCCTCCTCGTGGTCCAGATCGGTCCAGGAACGGTACTCCCCCAGCCGGTTCAGGGCGTCCAACTGCCCCTGGATCTGCTCCAGCTCACCCCGGGCCGCCGACACCTCCTGCTCCGCGTGCCGCACCGCCTGCTGCAGTTCCGCGACCTCCTGCTGCAGCACCTGCAGTTTGCGTTCATTGCCCCAGCCGAGCACCCACCGTCGTGGATCATCGGCACGGTGCCGGTCGTCCTTGACGTGCCGGTCCCCGTTCCTCACCTGCCCCTGGCGGGTGACGGCCCTGGCCACGTGGAAGTCACGGAACTCGGCCAGGTCCTCGGCGCAGCGATGGTCGGCACGCCGCTGCAGCTCCTGCTCGAGGTACGCCGCGAACGGTCCGTCACGGACCTCCAGGCAGTCCGCCAACCGCAGCCACGGCGACGGCTCCGCCTGGCTGCGGATGCGTCGCGTCGAGACCCGCTCGTAGGTGAGCCGGGCTCCGACCCGTCGACCGTCCCGCCCCGGCAGCTCCAGACGACGCTCGTTCACCCACGCCGACACCACACGGTAGTGCTCGTCGGGCACCAGCAGCGACAGCGCGAAACCACGCAGCACCCGCTCCGCAGCTCCCCGCCACTGGCCGTGCTCCTGTGACACGTCCAGCAGCTCCCCGGCGAACGGCAGCTGGTCCGTGGTCAAGCCCAGGTCGTCGCAGAGCAGCTCACGGAGCATCACCTGCTCAGCGGGGAGGTTGCTGCTGCGCTGTTCCAGGCTCTCGACCTCCCGCGCCACCTCCGCCAGGCCACGACGGTGGTCACGCACCCGGGCCTCCGCGTCACCACGCCGGGCCTCGACCTGCTGCCGGGCACTCACCAGCCCGGCGGTGAGCTCACCGGTGGTCGCGAGCAGGGCCGCGAAGGCGTCGGCGTCACCGACCGGCGCCAGGCCGGCCTTGCCGACGGCGTCGTCGAATGCGCCCCGCCATCGCAGTCTGGTCCCGGCCTCGGTGCGGGCGTCGCGGGCGAGACGCTCCAGCTCCCCGATACGGTTGCCGCCCGCCTCACTGCGCTCCTCGATGAGGGTCTCCCGTTCCCGCTCCAGGGCCTTGCGACGCTGCCGCTCCACATCGCACTGCGACTCCAGCCGGGTCTCCTCGACGACGCAGGCCGCCACCTCGTCGGCGAGCAGCTGGGCGCGATGCTCGGCGACGAACAGCCGAACCGCCTCCAGCTGCGCCTGACCGGCCTCACGGCTGCTCAGCGCCGTGTCGTAGCGTTGACTGGTGGCCACCAGCGGGGTCAGGACCTCGAGCTGCTCCCGGGCCCGTCTGACCGCGTCGTGGGCCTTGGTGAGGTCGTCGAAATGGCTGAGGATGCCCGCCACCCGACCCGAGGCGTCCGCCGGCTCCAGCATGTGGTCCCGGACGAACTCGTTGAGGTTCCCCACCGATTTCATCGACACCGTCTGGTGGAACAGCTCCAGGGCCTGCTGGGAGCGGATCCCGAGCAGCCGTCGCAGTGACGACGCGTACTTCGGGTAGTCGTCGAAGAGGGTGACCTCCGGGTCGGAGCGCAGCCGTTTCCGCAGGGCCTTCAGGTCGGTGCCGAAGTGCCCGAAGTCGGTGTGGACGTCCAACGCCCTGGTGGCGGTGACGAAGAACCGGTACGGCTGCCCCTTCGGGTCACGCTGCTGGAACACCTGGGCCAACGAGATGGTCTCGTCGAAACCGTCGTTGCTGAACACCCCGACGATCACGGAGTAGGTGGTGCCGTCGGTGCGCAACCCGACGGCACGGGAACGCCCGGAGGACTCCACCCGCTCCGACTTGTAGTGCCCCTCCACGTAGGAACGCAGGGTGCGTTCCCGTGCATCGGCCCCGGCGGCCTTGTTGTAGGCGATCCTCCCGGCGGGCATGAGCAGGGTGGTGACGGCATCGACCAGGGTGGACTTGCCGGAGCCGATGTCCCCGGTGAGCAACGCCGTCTCGCCGTCGGGGGTCAGCCGCCACACCCGGTCGTGGAAGGTGCCCCAGTTGAACACCTCCAGGTGCTTGAGCCGGTACCCGGCACGTCCTGCGGATCCGAGCTCGACGGTGGGGAACAGGGCGTCGCTCATGACTCCACCCCCGCGTACTGCCGCAGTTTCGCCTCGAAATCAGCCATCGTCTCCGCATCCACGAATGCCTTGAGCACCCGCTGCACCTCCCAGTGGTCCGGCTCCCCACGCAGCGGGCGCAGGAACCCGAGGTCCGCCACCTGCTTGACGGTGCGTTCGGCCTGATCGGCGATGCGTGCCTCGTTGGAGGTCTCGGCCTGGAAGGTGCGCAGCAGGTCGACGATCTGTTCCCCGGTGAGCACCAGTTTGGAATCGGTGGACAGGGACTCGAACTCGGCGAGGCGTTTGCGCAGCAGCACCAGCAGCAGGGAGACGTTGTAGGTCAGGGCCCGGCGACGCACCAGTCGCGGCAGCTCGTCGTCGCCGTCGTCGGAGCGGGAACGCAGGTAGGCGAAGCCCTCGGCGTCGGCGACCACCACGTCCACCCCGATGTCGGCGAAGTGGTCGCGGATGGCCCCGGAGGCGCGCTCCAGGGTGCCCCAGGTGTCCTCGTCGACCTCCCGGTAGACCACTCCCTGCATCAGTTTGATGATGGCCCGGCTCACCTCGGGTTCCACACTCATCGTCGTCTCACCGTCACCTTCGGTAGTCGTGCCCGACGCCATCGTTGCTCGTCGTGCTCGTCGGGGTAGTCCAGCACAGTGACGTCGCCGTCGTCGAGTTCCACGCTCAGTTCGTCATCGCTGATGCTGAGGTAGCCGACGATCTCGGCGGCTCCCTGCTCCAGCGGGTACAGGTCCACGATGTCCTCCAGCTGCATCGAGGACCTCGGCGGCAGGACGCCCCGCACCAGCTCGGCCAGACGGGCGGCGTTGACGAAACGCTGCGTGAACAGGGCCTCGTCGTCGAGGGGGTCGTCCCCCACGGGCGGGATGAGGCTGACCACGTCCGCCGTCGTCGGGGGTTCGTAGAGGGGACGTTCGAAGGGCAGCACGATGGGCAGGCCGGGCAGGTCGATCTCGATGCCCCACTCAGGGGGTGCGTCGCGGACCTGGAGGGCGGCGGCCTCGATGCCGCGCACCAGGTCCAGCACACGCCGGTTCTCCAGCCACACCTGGTCGTCGAGGAACCGCCGGAGCTGTTCGGACAGTTGTCGGACGGTGTGCTGGGTGCGTTCGGCGGCCTCGGCCCAGTCGTGGTGGATGGTGCGCAGCCGCTGGTCGGCGTCGGGTCCCAGCAGGTCGGTGGCGCGGGAGAGCAGCGTGCTCAGTTCCTCCTGCTGGCTGCCCGACAGCAGGAAGTCGTGGAAGGCCTGGAAGCTGCGGCCCTGGTCGGAGCCCGTGATGTCGCTGCGGGAGCCGACGAGTTCGGCCAGCAGGTCCCCCTTGGTGCCGTCCCAGCCGGCGATCTTCTCGCGGGCGGCCCGGTCGAGGTGCCGGAAGTTCTCCTCGACCTCCCGGAAGTCGCTGAGCAGGGCGCGGGCGGTGGTGGCGACCTGCTGGTAGCGGTCACGGACCTTGACGTCGTCGAGGATGGGGGGTTGCCCGGCCTCGACGGCGGCGATCTCGGCGTCGATGAGGTCACGGCGGCGCTGC
The DNA here is from genome assembly GCF_003859805.1 of Arachnia propionica. GTDB lineage: Bacteria > Actinomycetota > Actinomycetes > Propionibacteriales > Propionibacteriaceae > Arachnia > Arachnia propionica_C. The sequence continues at coordinate 43,458 of NZ_RQZG01000012.1, read as the reverse complement.
AGCTCGGCCAGGCGGGAGGTGGGGTCGGCATCGGTGCCGTGGACGATCTGGCGGAGCAGGTCGACGACGGTGTGGAGGCGTGACTCGGTGCCGACGAAGGAACGGGCCTGGAGGGAGTCGACCCAGGCATAGGCCTTCTCGAAGGCGGGGGTGACCTCGTAGTGGATCTCGTCGTGGCCGGGTGGGTAGAAGCGGCGGAGGTACCCGGCCTCGGGTGCGGCCCACTCCTCCAGGTACTGGGTGGGTGGGCGCGGGTAGCGTTCGTCGCCGTCGACCAGGGCGAACAGATGGTCCTCCAGGGCCGAGGCGACGATGTGGGCGGGGGTGGCGCCGCGGTTGACGGTGACGAAGAAACCACCGAGGAAGGACAGGATGAGGGGGCTGTTCGTGGCTCGCAGCAGCCGCCAGGCCGCACTCTGGTCACGCAGCAGCTCGACGGCGGGCTGGTCCACGTCGTCCTCCTTCCCTGACGGACCAAGCTTATTACCGCCTTCCCACCGACCCACCCCGCGGTTCGCCTGCCTTGCGGCCGGTTCGCCTGCCTTGTTCGGAATTACCTGCCCAACAAGACAGGCAATTCCGAACAAGGCAGGCAAACCCGATCCAGGACAGGCGAACCGACGGGGCGTGACGGGGGGAGTGACAGGCACTGGGCCTGCGGTGGTGGGGCTGGACGTCCGGAAATGGGAGAACCCCCGGCTCCACCGGGGGTTCTCATCGTGCGCGAGAGAGGAGTTGAACCTCCACGCCCTTGCGGGCACCGGCACCTGAAGCCGGCGCGTCTGCCATTCCGCCACTCGCGCATCGGATTGTTGATCCGAGGATGAACACTACCACGCCTTTGGTGCCGTACGCCAATCCCGCCGCTGGTGACCGGATGGCCCCTTGCCCCTTAGCATGGTGTCCATGAGCAACAACCAGTGGCCCGGCGGCGGACAGCCGAACGGCCCGATGGGAAACCAGCCCCCACAAGGACAGCCCTACCCCCAGCAGGGCTACCCGCACCAGGGTGGTCACCCCCAGCAGGGACAGCCGTACCCCCAGCAGGGACAGCCATACCCCCAGCAGGGCCAACCGTACCCCCAGCAGCCCTACGACCAGTCGGCGCAGTCACCCTACGGCCAGCAGCCCGGGTATGACCAGCAGTCCGGATACGGCCAGCAGCCCGGATACGGCCAGCCCGGATATGACCAGCAGCCCTACGCCCAGGCGTACGGCATGCACGAGGCCACCGCACCCCCTGCGAAGCGCGGCGTCAACCCCCTCGTGATCGTCCTGGTCGTGGTGATCGTGCTCCTGCTCGGTGGGCTCGGCTTCTACTTGGTCACCAAGGGCAAGAGTGGGGAGACGACCGCCCCCTCCACCGCCCAGCAGAGCAGCACCCCGAGCGAGACCAGCCAGGAGCCGACGAAGAGCACCGAACCCACCAAGAGCGCGACGCCGGCCGAGACGTCGAAGCCGACGGAGACCACCGCGACGGCCGGCCAGCAGCCGACCACCGGGACGAACTCCAATGTTCCGGCGTTCCCGGACTCGTTCGGCCAGTTCACCACCGGCCCCGACACAGACGAGACGACCAGCACGGAGACGATGGCCAAGGTCTACACCCAAAGCGGTCAATTCACGGTTTTCAGCGTCGTCTTCATCGAGCTTCCCGGCGGGAAGGATGCCGCAGCCGGGACCCTCAAGAACCTGGAGACCCATGGCAGCTCGGTCTGCGGAACATTGAGCGACACCGGTGCGAGCAACGAGGTCTACACCTGCTTCACCGATGCGCATGGTGGCACCCTGACCAGCACCATGATCCCGGCCACGAGCGCTGCCGACGTGGCGGCCACCACCCAGGAATTCATCACAGCCTGGAAGTGACCTGCTCCGACCTACTCCCGGTGGTCGTGGATCGTCGCCCTGTCGACGGTTCGCGACCACCGGGCCGCATTTCCGGTGACGGCCAGGACCAGCAGGAGCGCCGCCAGACTGAGCGTCACCGACGGGATGCGGAACATCTCGTGCGGGTACAGCAGGGTGCGCCACCCCAGCGTCGAGACCAGCACGCTCTGCAGCAGCACCACGAGACCCAGTGCACTGCGCTGGACCAGGCCGACCACGGAGGCCACCACCAGCACCGCCGCGACGGCGAGGAGCCCCGGCACCGCCGTCGACCCGATCTGTGAGGACAGGAAATCACCGACACGCATCTGGTTGGCCAGGTCGAAGGTCTCCAACCAGCCGACGACGGGGGCACCGACATTGCCGTCGTCATAGGTGCTCTGCTCGGCGGTGAACCGGGAACGCACGTACAGCAGCCAGGCGGCGAGGACGACGGGACCGGCCAGCAGCGGCGGGACGGGCCGCCAGTCGATGGTGCGGGTGCGGATCCAGCGCAGCAGCTCCGCCAGCCCGAGGGCGACGGGGACCAGCACGAGTTGCTCCTTCATCAGGCACACCGCCACCCCCAGGGTCGCGATCACCGGCCAGGAGCGCTCCTCGCGGTGCCAGGCCAGCAGCAGCGCGCAGATGAGCGCCACCTGCCCGGGCTCGGTCAGCGCAGTGCTGGCGCTGAACAGCAGCCCGGGGGTGAAGCACACCAGCAGCCCCAGCCAGGGCGACCCACCGAGCCTGCGGGCCAGCGCCGACATGAGCACCGCGGCCGCCACCGTCGATGCGACGCTCAACCCCCAGAACACCCACGGCAGCAGCGTGGGCTGCCCGAGGGACAGCAGCCCGGCGACCCACCCGTGGAGGGGATGCCCGTAGCGGTACGCGGCCAGGTCGATCAGGTCGTGGGCCTGCCCCGTCGCGAAGGGGTCGAGCGCCACCGCCACGTAGTAGGTGCCGTCGTAGTGGTCGGCCGCGGTGGTGAAGAGGAAGGCCGGGTCACGCTCCGCCAGCAGGGCGGCCAGGGGGTCGGTGGTGGCGACGCTGAGCAGTCGGCTGGGATGGAACGGCGCCGGGTGCGCCAGCAGCTGGCACAGCACCGTGACGACGGCGGCCATCAGGCCACAGACCACCGGGATGCCGAAACGGTTCCTCACTCATTGCCTCCCGAAGTCCTGGGCTCTCGGGCCCGCAACCGTTGAAACGCTCAACCCGCCACGGATCCACCTCATCATTGCACTTCAGCTCGATGCCGGGAATTGACTCCGCATCACGCCAGCCCATCGTGTACTGCTCACTGCCGTGGATCGTGACAAGGTCCCCCGCACGTCCAGGAGGTCCCGACATCGACAGCTGGGTGTGCTGGCGGAAGGACTCACCCCTTGGCCCGGAGCGGCCAGAGGACCCGACCCCTGGCCCCCGGGGTGAGCAGGGCGTGGATGCGCCACCTCGTGCGCCACCATGAACCGCATCGCCTCCCACTGGTCGTTCTCCCGGCACCCGGCGAAGAAGTCCGTGCCGATCACCACCACGTCCCGCATCCCGTGGTCCTTGCGGCACGGCTCGATCGACGGGTCGCTCACCAGGTAGGCCTACGGCACCCGACTGAGCCCCGCCGCCACGATCATCTCGTGCAACTGCGGGTACTGCTCCGCCGTGATGGCAGCTCCCCTGGCCCGCGGCTTGGCACGTCGCATCCCCCGGAGCAGGATGAGGCTGATCGGCAGCATCATCGCCAGGCCCACCTCACCCAACAGGCCCGTGGCCTCCTCCCCCAACTCTCCCTCGATGGGCAACGCCACCAGCACCAGCACCACCAGCGCGACGGCCAGCACCATCACGACCCCGGCCACCACCAGCGCAGGACGCTCCCCGGGGTGCCGCAGTTCTCGTCGCTCAGCAGCCGTGATCGGGGACTCGGTGAACAGATCAGACATGCGGGCGAGCATGGAGGGCCGCCGGGCCTCGCTCCGGAACACCACGACGACACGGCGTCAGCAGGAGCCGAACAAACCGACACGACCGGTGGAGGGGAAACCCTCGGTTTCCCCTCCACCGGTCGGACAGGAGTGGCTCAGTGGTCCTGAGGCTGCTCCGGGGTGGTCTCCTCCGGCTGCGAGGTCTCCCCCGAGCGACGGTTCACCACGTCACGGCCCTTCTCGCTCAGTTCGCGGAAGCCCTTGTTGATCTCGTCGACGAACTTGTTGAGGTGCGTTCCCAGCTGCTCGAGGAACTGGCGGGCACCGGGCGCGTCGACCTCCGGATGGGTCTTGGCGTACTCGGCCTTCTGGTCGTCGTAGAACGCCTTGGCCTTCTCACCCACCAGCCCCGCGAATCCCGCGATGGCATAGCCGGCGTCGACAACGAACCTCGCCGCGTCCTCCCCGAAGGGCTTCCTCTCCTCATCGGTGTGCGGCTCGGTGACCACCTCACCGTCGACGGTCTCCGTCGCCTGTTCCGCCTCGTCGCCGAAGACCTGCTCGGCGTGGGTATCGTGCTCCCCAGCCTGCTGCTGGCTCTCGTCGTGGTTCCAGTCGTTCATGATTCCTCCTCGGGCACCTGTTCCTCCAGTGTGCCCCCGTTCCCGCGCGGGAGAAGAGGGACTTCCCCTGAATCGTCCCTGAGAATCAACGACGGCTGGGGTCGGGCCAGGCGGGCAGCGGATCACGCAGCTCACGCCACCTCCTCGGCCCGGCCAGCAGTTCACCGTCGTCGAGGGCCGCGGCGTCCAGGGCCAGGGTCAGCGCTGTGACGTCCAGGTCCACCCCGATGATCCCCAGGTCCTGACCGATGGCCAGCACCTCCTCGTCGGCGGTGTCCACGGCGACGGGGTCGAAGGCGATCACCGTTCCCACGTGATCCCACTGCGCCACCACGCCCGGGCGGGTCGCCAGCCGACAGAAGCCACTTGAGCGCAGCACCGTGCCGTAGTGCTCCCCCGAGATCGCATCCAGCGTGGCCAGCAGTCGCTCCGGGTGCAGCGGTCGCACCTGTTCGTAGCGGAAGGCCTGGACCCGCGGGTGGGCGTGCAGGGGCGAGAGGTCGTCGCTGAGCAGCGCCATCCACCCGGGCCGGTCCTGATCGACGGTGTAGGGACGCTCCCGGTCGAGCACGACGCCCACCCCGGTATCCAGTTCGATCCGGGCCTGTGGGCCCAGGTGGGCGATCAGGGCCAGCACCACGTCGAGATCAGCCGTGTTCCGCCATCCCACCACGACGACGGTGGATGCGTACTCCAGCTGGGCGCACACCGCACGGGCCCGGGTGGTGAAGCGCACCGGGGCGGGGCCGTCGCCCACCGGTTCCGTGACGGTGTCCATCCCCCTCAGGTCCGCGATGAGGTGGGCGGCGTCGACGACGCAGATGATCTCGACCAGTCGGGTCGGTCCCTCCGGGTCGGCCAGGGCGCCGATCACCCGGGGCAGGGAGACGCCGTCGGGGAACTCGATGACGGCCTCCCCCAGCTGGGCCTCACGTGCAGCGGCGACGACGGGGTCGCGGTGTCCACGCAGCTGGTCGGCTGTGATCAGGGACATGACGTTGATCTCGGCCAGACTGGCCGCACAGCGTCGCCTCTCCGGCAGACAGGCTCCCACCACCACCACATCGATGCCCACAGCGCAGCACATCCTCTCGACTCGACCACGACGAGAGAGAATGATAACGTTTCTCAACAGGAGGTGTCAGTCATGAAGGTCAGAGCATCCATCCGCGCGTTGAAGATGCAGCCCGGGTCGCAGATCGTGCGACGCCGAGGCCATCTCTACGTCATCAACAAGAAGAACCCCCGGTTCAAGGCCCGGCAGGGCTGAACCGGTCGATCCCGAGGCAAGGGGCGGTGCGCTGGCAGGTCGCACCGCCCCGTTTCATCACGTTCTCGGGCATCAGGTATGCATGTTGTCAATGACATGCCCAAGAACTCACTGAAATGACATAACGTCGGGTGTTCGAGAGGGCGGATCAGCGGGAGAGGACGACGGCGTCGGCCACCAACTCACCGTCACGGTACGGCATCACCGCGTGGAACGGACGCGAATCCTCATCCAGCACCAGCGGCACGAAGTACCGGTCCCCCTCCCACATCGGCAGGTCCATCACCTCGGCCACCGGCACCCAGGCCAGCGGCCCGTCGTCGTTGCGCCCCGGCGGCTCCCCGTCGAAGTCGTCCACCACGAAGACCAGCCCGAACCAGTCCGCGCCGTCCGAGCCGAACCCCGGCCAGGAGATCGTGCCGCGCAGCTCAGCCGAGCGGACCTCGATCCCGGCCTCCTCCCTGAGCTCCCGCCTCAGACAGCTCAACACGTCCTCATCCGGCTCCAGCTTCCCGCCCAGCCCGATCCACTTGCCCCGGTGGTCGTCACCGTCGCGACTGCGGTGCACCAGCAGCACCCGACCACCCTGCCGGACGTAGCCGAGCACCCCGATCACGGGCCGGATCACCTCAGCAGACCTTCCTCATCCACCCGTGGACGTCCTCGGCCCGGCCGTACTGGATGTCCAGCAGGTGCGCCCGCAGCGCCTGCGTCACCGGACCCGGTTCACCGTCGCCGACCTGCTGCTCCCCGTGCTCCGGCGAGTTGAACCCGACGATGGGCGTGATGACCGCCGCCGTGCCACAGGCGAAGGTCTCCACGACCCGGCCGGAGGCCACACCGTCGCGCAGCTCGTCGATGGAGATCTGCCGCTCGACGGGCCTCAGGTCGTGATCGACGGCGAGCCTGAGCAGCGAGTCGCGGGTCACCCCCTCCAGGATCGAGCCGAGCGCCGGGGTCACCAGCTCACCGTCGCTGGTCACCATCATGAAGTTCATGGTGCCGCACTCCTCCAGCCAACGATGCTCCGCACCGTCGAGGTAGAGCACCTGACCGCAGCCGTGCGCCGCCGCCTCATTGGCCGCCGCCAGCGAGGCCGCGTAGTTGCCACCACACTTCGCGGTGCCGGTGCCACCGGGGGCGGCACGGGTGAAGTTCTTCGTCACCCACAGCTTCACCGGGGCCGGGTAGTACGCGCCGACGGGGGTCGCCAACAGCCCGTAGATGTAGTTCTTGGCCTCGCGCACCCCGAGATACGGCTCGTTGGCGATCTGGAAGGGCCGAAGGTACAGCGACTGCTCGCCGTCGCCCTGCGGCACCCACGCCTGTTCCAGCTCCACCAGCTCGTGCAGCGACGCCAGGAAGGCCTCCTCAGGGAACGGGGCCATCTCCAGGCGGTGGGCCGAGGAGACGAACCGGGAGGCGTTGCGCTCCGGCCGGAACAGCCACACCGAGCCGTCGGCGTGCCGGTACGCCTTCAGACCCTCGAAGATCTCCTGCCCGTAGTGCAGCACCGCAGCCGCGGGGTGCAGCCGGAAGTCATCGGTGGCGACGATCCTCAGGTCGTGCCAGCCGCGTCCCTCCGTGTAGTCGGCCACCGCCATGTGGTCGGTGAAGTGCTTCCCGAACACCGGATCGGCGACGACGGCCTCGCGCTCGGCGTCGGGGGCGGGATGATCGGTCCGGTGCAGTTGGAACGTGGCCATGTCGCGGAGACTATCCCATACCGCGGCACCGGCACAGCCGTCCCATGGTTCAATGGCCTCATGCATCAGGGCATCAACCTGCCCCGACTCGGGGGATACAACCTGAGCGTCGTCCTCGACTGCATCAGGCGACATCCCGACGGCGTGAGCCGGGTGGAGATCAGCAAGGCCACCGGGTTGTCGGCCCAGACGGTCTCCGGCGTGACCCGTCGCCTCCTGGACGAGGGGCTGGTGCAGGAGGCGGGCACCCACAACGCCGGGATGGGCAAGCCCCGCACCATCCTGAGGACCACTCCCTTGGCGATGCTGGCGGTGGGCATCCACGTCGACCCCGTGATGGTCCACGGCGTCGTCGTCGACCTGACCTGCCAGCCGCAGGTGGAGACCGCCACCGCGACCTCCCACGACTTCGACCCCGAGGCCGCCGTCACCCAGATCGAGACGACGGTGCAGGAACTGCTGGGCGATCCGCTGCTGATCAACCCCCGGCTGGTCGGCGTGGGGATCGCGATGCCGGGTCCCCTGATGAACGGCATCGTGCTCGATCCCCCGACCATGCCGACCTGGCGCAACATCGACCTCGGCTCCCCGCTGTCGCAGCGGCTGGCCTGCCCGGTGTTCGTGGAGAAGGACGTGATCTGTTCCGCGACGGGCGAGAAGTGGCTGCGACGGGGCTCGGGGGACTTCGGGTACCTGTACCTCGGCACCGGCGTGGGTTTCGGGCTCGTCGCGGGCGGGGAGGTGCAGTTGGGCATGACCGGCAACATCGGTGAGATCGGGCACCTCAGGGTGGCCTCCTCCGGCACCCCCTGCCCCTGCTGCGGCACCCCCGGCACCCTGGGGCAGCTGGCCCTGCCGGAGAGCATCGTGCGTGAGGCCCGGACCCTGGGGATCTCCGATGAGCCCGAGCCACGGAGCCAGGGTGAGGTCGGGGAGCAGTTCCGCAGGCTCTGCGCCCGAGCCGACGAGCCGTCGGTGGAAGCCCTCTTCGTGCGGATGGGGGAACACCTGGGAGCCGCCGCTGCGACGCTGAGCGACATGCTGGACCTCAGTGAGATCGTGCTCGGCGGGCCGTACGGGCCGTTGCTGCCCGAGGTCACCCTGCCGCACCTGAGAGATGTGACCAACTCCCGGGCGGTGCTGCGCACGGCGCGCGAGGTGAGCATCTCCTCCGCATCCTCCCCGCACGCCTCGGAGAGCGTCGGGGCCGCCTCCGTGGTCCTCGACCGTCTGCTGTCGGCCAACACCCGCCAGCTGGTCGACGCCCAGGCACCTCCCAACCCCCTCAGCCACTGACCCCCCGACGTGCCCCTTCTCCGCCCTTCCCCGGAGCACGATTCGCGGGCACAGGACGTCTCACCGTCGGCGGGTTCAGGTGGTCGACGGCGAGAGGGTTCTTCCCTGGCGGTTCCTGCCCGAGAGGAGCGCTCCTCGACGAGGCCTCCACCCGTCTCAGGGCCCGCACCGTGGGCCAGAGGTCGCGACACGGGTCCTCTGCACGCTCCGGACCCGCCTCGACCAGCGGCTGGGGCGGCGATCAGGCCAGCGGCGGATGGCTGCCGGGATGCGCCGTCGTGACGCGCAACACCCCCCGGCGGGTTGACATTCCTGAGAATCCTGAGAGACTCTTCCCCGGGGGTAGTGAATGGAGAAGGATGCGAAAGCTCGCGCTGTGCCTGGCCATCACGGTCATGGTCCTCACCGGCGTCGTGCTCGGCTCCCGGGCCACCGCCGATGAGAGCGACACACCCGTCGGCCCCTCCGCCGTCGGCATCCATGCGCCGTGCCCCGTCACCCATCCGTGGCCCGGCAAGGACGTCTCCATCACCAAGATCAAGGAACAACTCGCGGCGAACTACGGGCTCACCCTCACCGGCAACGGCTGGAGCGACGCCCACCGCGAACAGATCCGCATCGTGTGGCAGTCGCTCGACGCCGTCGCCTGCACCGATTTCATGGCCACCATCACCGAGAAGAACGGGCAGGTCGGACTCAACGCCGGCTCCATCCGGGGCTACGCGTGGGGCGACTGGTCGCTGACCAAGGGCGGTCACGTCACCTTCGACTTCGCCAAGTGGGCCGAGGTCATGGACGACAAGGACCCCGGGAAGCTGTCCCGACTGGTCATCCACGAGTTGACCCACGCCTGGAACTCCGACCGTTTCGGCAACCCGGCCTACTGGCGTGAATTCCAGACCCTTGCGAAGAAGGAAGGGCACTTCAGCGAGTACGCCGGGAGCAAGGACACCGAGATCCTGGCCGAGACCGTCGGCTACTACGTCGCCCGCTGCGCGAAGGACAACCCCTACGACACCCCCCGCCACAAGGCCTACTACGAGTGGGTCAGGAAGAACGTCTTCGACGGCCGGGAGTTCGGCCCCGGCCCCGGCAAGAAGGCCGCCTGCGACGTGACCGCCGAGGAGATCGCCGCCACGACGACACCGTCGCAGCCCGCCTGGATCAAGGCCCTCACCGGGAGCGAGTGAGACAACGACGACCCGCTGGGGACCTCTGCAGGCCCCGAGCGTGGATGTTCCCGAGTCGCACACCGGCCTTCCCGCACCACCGCCTCGCCCCATCCCGGGGTGGGTTTCCTGGAATCCGAGGCGGCCCGGTTCGCCTGCCTTGTTCCGGTTCGCCTGCCTTGATCATCAATTGCCTGTCTTGTTCGGGTTTGCCTGCCTTATTAGACAGGCAATTCGATTTAAGGCAGGCGAACCGACACCAGGACAGGCAAACCCGAACAAGACAGGCGAAAACGAACCGGAGCAGGACAGGCGAGCCGACATCAGGACCGGCGAGCCCACAGCAGGACAGGCGAAAGCGCCCCGGCCCGGCCCCGCGTGACCACGAACCCACCCATCCGGCACACACCGGACCACACCGGTCACGCTGGGGTGCTGTCCACGAGACCTGCTCCGGGCACCACCCCGGAGGTCATGCGCTGTCCCGGGGCCGAGTCCCGGGGCCGAGGAATCTGCGTCACCGAACCCCGGGGCAGCCCTTACAATCTTCCCGAGAATCGGGAGGAACTGTGCGCAACGAACGCATGGCGTGGGTCGTGTGGACCATCAGCATCCTCGCCTACGCGACGGCGATCATGCACCGCACCAGCCTCGGCACACTCGGCATCCAGACCGCCGAGCACTTCAACACGAGCATCGGCATCGTCTCCACCTTCGTGATGGTGCAGCTGGCCGTCTACGCCGTGACCCAGGCCCCCGTCGGCGTCCTCATCGACCGCTACGGGGCGCGGGCGGTACTCGTCGCGGGGTCCCTCATCATGACGGTGGCGCAGACCGGCATGGCCTTCACCGACTCCCTGGGCCTGGCCCTGGCGGTCCGGGTGCTGCTCGGCATCGGCGACGCCTGCATGTTCGGTGCGGTGCTGCGGCTCATCCCGGCCTGGTTCCCCGCCCCGCGGGTGCCGGTGCTCAGCCAGCTCTCCGGATTGCTCGGGCAGCTGGGGCAGATCGCCGCCGTCGCCCTGCTGCTGCCGCTCCACTCCCTGCACGGCTGGGCGACGACGTTCCTGGTCGCCGCCATCTGTTCACTGGCCTGTGCGGTCGGCTGCGCCCTGCTGGTCAAGGACGTCCCGGCCGGGGCGACACGTCCCCTCCCCGCCGAGGACCGCATCCGTGACCTCCCGAGAGGAATCGTCGACGCGTGGCGACACCCCGCCACCCGGCTCGGCTTCTTCGTGCACCTCACCAGCGGTTTCAGCGTCAACGTGTTCGCGATGATCTGGGGCATCCCCTGGCTGATCGTCGCCCAGCACCGCTCCGAGACCGAGGCCGCCTTCCTGTTCAGCCTCACCGTCCTCGGCTCGATGTTCTTCGCACCGTTGCTGGGCTGGCTGACCGCCCGGCACCCCCTCCGGCGCAGCAACCTGGCCCTGGTGGTCATCGGGGCCCACGTCGTCGCCTGGGGGATCGCGCTGCTGTGGCCCGGCCCCGTCCCCTGGTGGCTGCTCATCACCCTGGTGCTGGCGATGGCCGCCGGTGGTCCGGGCACCGGCATCGGTTTCGACTACCCCCGCACCCTGCTGCCCGCCCACCGGTTGGGAGCCGCGAACGGCCTGGTCATCGCCGGTTCCTTCACCGGCGCGACGCTGTGCCTGCTGCTGATGGGCACGGTGCTGGGCTGGCTGGCCCCCGACGGCGACTACACCCCGGCCCAGCTCAACCTGGCGATGGCACTGCAGCTGCCCTTCTTCGCCGCAGGCATCGCCGGGATCTACATCACCCGGGCCCAGCTGCGCACCAAGATGCGGGCACACGGCGTCGTCGTCCCCACCTGGCGCGAGGTCGCGGCGCGCATCCGGCAGTCGCGTCACTAGCCTTCCGGGGCCCGACCCACGGGCCACCGGGGCAGGAGACCCGCCGGACGATGACGACGCCCTGCCGCCCTTCACCTGCGATTCGTGCTGCCATGTCCCGGCGCGGTGAGGATCTCACCCCTTCGACGGGACCGGACCATCTGCCTGATGGGCCTCAGGACTCAGAACAGCCCCTCCGGCTCCGGCGGCGGGGCGTAGGCCGGGTCCACCCCGTTGAACAGCCTCGACACCGACTGCCCCTCGTGGATCCTGGCGATGGCCTCCGCGAACAGGGAGGCCACACTCAGCACCTGCAGGCCCGGGAAGTTCTCGGGCGCGGGTACGGTGTTCGTGGTCACCACCTCCGCGATGTGCCGGGCGGTGGTGAGCCGCTCCACCGCCTTTCCGGTGAACAGGCCGTGGGTGCAGGCGACGGAGGCCTCCACGCAGCCCTCCTCCACCACCTTGGAGACGATCTCGACGATGGACCCGCCCGTGGCGATCTCGTCGTCCAGCACGATCACCTTCTTGCCCGCGACATCGCCGACGATCGAGGAGATCACCACCTTGTCGTCCGCCAGCCGCTGCTTGTTCCCCGCCGCAACCGGCAATCCCAGGAGCCGCGCCAGCAGCGTCGCCTGCTTGGCGTTGCCGAGGTCCGGGGAGACCACCACGTGGTTGCTGAGATCGCGTCTGCGGTAGTGATCGGCGATCACCCCGAGAGCGGTGAGGTGATCCACCGGGCAGGAGAAGAACCCGTGCACCTGCGGGGCGTGGAGGGCCATCGTCAGCACCCGGTCCACCCCGGCGGTGACCAGCAGGTCGGCGACGAGGCGGCCACCCAGGGAGATCCGGGAGGCGTCCTTCTTGTCCGAGCGCGCGTAGGCGTAGTGCGGCATGACGGCGGTGATCTGCCCTGCCGAGGCGCCGCGCGCCGCGTCGATCATCAGCAGCAGCTCCATGAGGTGCTCCTGCGTGGGCGGCACGAGCGGCTGCACGATGTAGACGTCACGTTGTCGGCAGTTGGCCAGCAGCTGCGCCTGCAGGCAGTCGTTGCTGAACCGGGAGATCCGCGCGTGGGAGCGTGGGATGTCGAGATGACCACAGATCTCGTCCGCCAAGCCCGGATGGGCGGATCCTGAGAAAACGACGATGTCCTTCACGACTTCCCCCTGACCTGGACGACCGGACCCAGCCTAGACCGCTCACCGGCGTTCAGGCCAGAAGTTCACACGATTCCGCACGCGTGGCGCTCAGCCCTGCGGCGGGTCGTCGTTCTGCTGGGCCAGGAACTTCTCGACGGCGGCACCGAGCTCATCGGCGGTCGGCAGGAGTTCGCTGGTGGCCTCGGAGTAGCGGTCGTACTGCTCCTCGAGCTGCGCCAGCAGCTCCGCCGCGGTCTCGTCGTTCGCGGTGTCGGCCTCGATGGCCATGAGGTTGGCCTGGGCCTCCAGGTCCAGCTCATCGGTCGGCAGCCTCAGTTTCGTCGCATCGGCCAGGTGGTGCATCACCGTCGCGGCCGCCTGTCCGAACGAGGAACCGGCCAGGTAGTGGGGCACGTGCGCACCGACGCCGAGGGTGCGGATCCCGATCGGCCCCAGGTGGAAGTCCAGGTAGGAGATGAACGACGCGGGGATGGTCAGCCGGTCCACCCAGCGCGGGTTGGGCACGCGCAGGTCCTGGCTGTTGGAGTAGACGGTCAGCGGGGTGGGGCGGGTGTGCGGCAGGGTCATGGGGAAGCCGTGGGCGCTGACGATCATCCCGACGTCGAGCTTGCAGAACAGTTTCTCGAACTCCTTGACCAGCAGCTTCCAGCGCTGGTCCGGTTCGGGTGCGCGCAACACCAGGAAGGGTTCGTCGTCGGCGTCGTTGGCGATGTGCAGCCGCGCCACCGGCTGCTCGACGGAGACCCAGTGGTCGGTGTCGAACAGCATCCCGGGGCGACGCGCCCGGTAGTCGTGGACCAGGTCCCAGTCGAAGGTGCCGAGCAGCTTCGGTCTGCAGTGCTCCAGCAGGGTCTCGATGACGGTGGCACCGACCCGCCCCGCGTCGAGGTAGCCGTCGAAGAACATGAAGATGGGCATGAGGGGGACGGCCTCCTCCTGCCACACCTGTTCATCGATGGTGAACCACTCAGACATGTCCCCAGCCTATCCGAGGCACCCCAACGCCCTCCTGCAACCACGTCAGCACGGTGCTGCGTGGGACCGCTCCAGCTCGTTCGTGTGCCGCGGGGCCGCGATCAGCCACGCCACGCCCAGGGCGATCACGCCCACCGCGGGAAGCACGGGCGCACTGGACCGATCGAGCAGGAACCCGCCGAGTGCACCGCCTGCGGCAGCACCGAGGTAGAGGCCCGACACGTTCAAGGAGACCGCTGTCATCGCGGCCTCCGGGGCGGCTGCGATGGTGCTGGCCTGCAACGGCGGGTTCAGGGCCCAGGCGAACACGGCCCAGACCGCCAGGCCGGGACCGAACCACCACACCGGGGCCGTCACCTGGACGATGACGGTCAGCGCAGCCAGCGCGAGGACATGACCTCCGAGGATCATCAGGCGTGCCCACCGGGCCCCGTGGAGATCGGTGAGACGACCGCCGAGAAGGGCCGATCCGAGCCCGACGACCCCGACGACCAGCAGCAGGAACGGCAACGGCGCGTCGGTCCCGAGAGTGTGCAGGGTGATCGGCCCGAGGTAGGTGTAGAACATCAGGCCTCCGGTACCGCAGGCCAGGACCGCGACCACCATGCGCAGCACGCCGGGGTTGCGCAACGGGGCGAACCGCTCCGCGAGGGTGCTGGGGGCGGACCCCGGCAGGCGCGGCATCGTCGCCGCGGCGATCAGCGCGGAGCTCGCCGCCACGGCTGCGATGAGCACGAATGTCGTGCGCCAGGACAGGACCTCGGCCAGCCAGGTCCCGACGGGGACCCCGGTGAACAGAGCCACCGTCAGCCCTGTCGTGACCACGGCCAGGTATCTCCCCTGTCTGCCCTCAGGTGCCCCCTCGGCCGCCGTGGCGAAGGCGGTGGTCGAGACCACCGCAGCCGAGAGGCCTGCGAGGACACGCACGATCATGAGGGATGTCATGTCGTGGGCGAGGGCACATCCGATGTTGGTCAGCACGAAGACGCCAAGTCCTGCGAGCAGCACGACACGACGCGGGCGACGATCCACCCACACGGCGAGCGCCGGGGCACCCAGCGCGAAGGCGAGGGCGAAGGATGTGACGAGCTGCCCAGCAGCCCCTGCGGTGACGTGGAGGTCCGCTGCGACGGTGTTCAGGACCCCCGCGATGACGAATTCATCAGTGCCGAGGGCCAGTGCGGCGATGAACAGGGCGGTGAGTCAGGACCAGTCTTGACGCATGGTTCCCCTTGTGGACGAGCAAGCATGTTCGATGTTCGACGAACACAAAACATGATAACCAATGTTCGACCATCGTCGAATATTCTTCCGCGCGCATCATCACACAGGGCACAGGACCGGGGCAGGGGCCACCACGACGTCCTCCCGGCAGGGCAGGACGACGAAGAACATCGGGACAGTCGAGGAGTTCTGGCGACACCAGGGGCCAGGGGCGACCGCAACGGATTCCACCCTCACCGCTCCCCCTCCTACAATGACGAGATGCCCCCGCCAGACACCAAGCACCCGGCGACGGGAGAACTCTCACTCACCCGAGTGCTCTCCGCACTGTCCGACCCCCTGCGGCTCGGCATCGTCTCCCTGCTCTCGGACGGGCAGGAACGCCAGTGGGGCGAACTCGACGCCCCGGTCTCGAAATCGACCCTGAGCCACCACATGAAGACCCTCCGCAGCGCAGGCATCACCCGCACCCGCGCCGAGGGCACCCGCTGTTACGTCCGTCTCCGCAGCGCCGACCTCGAGGAACGCTTCCCCGGACTGCTGGGATCAGTGCTCGACTCGGCCTCCACCGACGCCACCCCCGTCGGCCTCAAATGACGTGTGGCCCCGCCGTCACGGATGACAGCAGGGCCACACGGGGCAACGGGTGATACGACTCAGGCCTTGATGAGCGAGACGTCGAAGACGAGGTTGACCTTGTCGGAGACGAGCACACCGCCGGCCTCCAGCGCGGCGTTCCAGGTGAGCCCGAAGTCGGAGCGCTTGATGGTCAGCCCACCCTCGAAGCCGACCCGCTCGTTGCCGAAGGGATCGACGGCGACGCCGGTGAGCTCCATGGGGATGGTGACCTGACGGGTGGTGCCGTGGATGGTCAGGTCACCCGTGACCTCGACCTCGGTCGGGTTGCTGAGGGCGACCGCGGTGGAGCGGAAGTCGATGGTGGGGAACTGGGCCACGTCGAAGAAGTCGGGGCTGGTCAGGTGGGCGTCGCGGTCCTTGTTGCCGGTGTCGACGGAGGCGACGTCCAGGCTGATGCTGACGTTGCTGGCAGCCGGGTCGGACCCGACGAGGTGGGCGGTGCCGGTGGCCTCGAAGTGGCCGCGGACCTTGGTGATCATCGCGTGGCGCACCTCGAACCCGATGTTGGTGTGGGTGGGGTCGAGGGTGTAGTCGGCGTTGAGGTCGGTGAGGACGGTCATGTTCATCTCCTGCGTTCAGTGGTTGATGCCTCAATGATAATTGATGCTTCAACAACTTTCAAATCGTCCTGTGCCCGTCCTCCCTGACCGGCAGCAACGCCACCAGACCGGCCGCCAGCACCAGCACCACACCCAGCACCCCGAAGTGCACGGCCGACTCGCCCACCGGGACCAGCAGGGACCCGACCCACAGCAGCAGCACCCACATCGTCGACGACAGGAAGGACACGGCCCGCCCCGTCGTCGCGTACAGCCCGAACACCTCACCGGAGTGGCCCTCCGGGATGATCCGGGCCAGGAACGACCGCGACGCGGACTGTGCCGGGCCGACGAACACCGTCATGAGCAGCCCGAACACCCAGAACACCCACTGCCCGCCGCCGTGGAGCACGAACATCGCCACCCCCAGCACCACCAGGGAGACCAGTGAGATCAGGATCACCCGCTTCGGACCGATCCGGTCGTCGAGGTGCCCGAAGGCGATGGTCGTGATCCCCGCGGTCACGTTCGCCACCACACCGAAGATGATGACCTCGGTCGGGGAGAACCCGAACACCTTCACCGCCAGCACCGCGCCGAAGGTGAACACCCCGGCCAGACCATCGCGGAACAGGGCCGACGACAACAGGAACCAGATGGTGTGCGGCGAGGCCCGGTAAATGCGTCGGATGGAGGCGAACAGCTCCCGATAGGCGGCGGCCACGCCCTGCCGCGGCGGCGGGGAGGCCACCGGATGATCCTTGATGGCCAGGAAGATCGGGATGGTGAAGACCACCGTCCAGGCCCCGCACAGCAGCATCGCGTTGCGGACATCCGTCGCATCCACGTCACCACCGGAGGCCCCGACGATGATGAGCAGGATGACGATGCCACCGAGATACCCCATCCCCCAGCCGAGCCCCGAGACCCGACCGACGGTCTCCGGCGTGGCGACCCGCTCGATGGAGGCGTAGTAGTTGACGTTCGCCACCTCCGCGACGACGTTGCCGAGCCCCAGCAGCACCAACCCCAGCCACAGGTGGGAGGGCTCCGGTGCCACGAACCACAGTGCCGCGGACAGGACCGCCAACGCCAAGGTCTGCCACATCAGGTGCCTCATCCGTTTGCCGGAGCGGTCCGAGCCCTGCCCCAGCACCGGGGCCAGCAGCGCGATCAGCACCCCGGCGACGGCGGTCGCGACACCGAGCATCGCCGCCGGGGTGTCGTCGTGCTCACCCGTGCCGAAGAGGCTGCCGGAGGAGATGTAGGCACCGAAGACGAAGGTGGTGATGACGGTGGCGAAGGGCTGGGTCCCCCAGTCCCACAGGCACCAGCTGAGCACCCTGCCCCGTGTGACCCTGCGGTGCCCCAGGGCCATTGCCTCGTCGCCGTCGGTATCGCTCACAGGGCCACGCTACCCATCCTCCGGGACTGCTGGCGGAGTTGTTCGCTTCGCGTGCGAAGAATTCACTTCCACCGGTTGGGCTGTATGGTTGGGCGCACGCCACCGATGGCAGGCAGCACAACGGCGACATCGCACCGTCGCCATCAGCAGGAAGGTTCACCGGAGACATGACTGATACCGCCACCTTCAAGCACGGCGACGCCGAGCTGGAGTTCGGGGTCGTCGAGGCGACCGAGGGCAACAACGGATACGACATCAGCACGCTGCTGGGCAGCACGGGCAACTCCACCCTGGACGTCGGATTCGTCAACACGGCCTCGTGCAGGTCCGAGATCACGTTCATCGACGGCGAGAAGGGGATCCTGCGGTACCGCGGCTACCCCATCGAACAGCTGGCCGAGAAGTCGTCGTTCCTGGAGGTCGCGTACCTGCTGATCTACGGTGAGCTGCCCACGCAGACGCAGCTGGACGAGTTCCGGGACAACGTGATGCGGCGGATGATGCTCGACGAGCGGATGCGGGAGCTGTTCCGTTCCTTCCCGCGTGGTGCGCACCCGATGATGGTGCTCAGCGCGGGAGTGATCGGTGCGGGCGCGTTCAACCGGCAGTTCCTGGACCCGCACGACCCGGAGCAGGTGGAGATCTCCACCCTCAAGCTGCTCGGGATGATGCCGACGCTGATCGGCTACGCCTACAAGTCGTCGGTGGGTGAGCCGTTCCTGTACCCCTTGACGAAGCTGAACTACGTGGAGAACTACCTCAGGCTGTCGTTCGGCACGCCGCAGGAGGAGTACGACCTGGATCCCGCCGTCGTGCGGGCCTTCGAGACCCTGTTCCTCCTCCACGCCGACCACGAGCAGAACTGCTCGACGGCGACGGTGCGCATGGTCGGGTCGTCGGATGCGAACATCTTCGCCGCCGTCGCCTCGGGCGTCAACGCCCTGTCGGGTCCGTTGCACGGGGGCGCGAACCAGGCGGTGCTGGAGATGCTGTCGTACCTGAAGGAGGAGGGTCTGGACGTGAAGACCTTCGTCTCCCAGGTGAAGGACAAGTCCTCCGGGGTGCGGCTGATGGGCTTCGGCCACCGCGTCTACAAGAACTACGATCCCCGTGCCCGGATCATCAAGTCGCACGCGGACCAGATCCTCCGGGCGTCGGGGAAGAACAACCAGATGCTGGACATGGCGCTGGAGCTGGAGGAGACGGCACTGAACGACGACTACTTCATCGAGCGTCGGCTGTACCCGAACGTCGACTTCTACACGGGTCTGATCTACGAGGCGATGGGCTTCCCGGCCTCGTACTTCACCGCGCTGTTCGCGCTGGGACGCCTCCCCGGCTGGCTGGCCCAGTGGCGCGAGGAGCACGCCGACCCGAAGCGCAAGATCGGTCGTCCCCGCCAGATCTACGTCGGCCAGCCGAAGCGCGACTACGTGCCGATCGAGCAGCGCTGAGAAGCACGTCCTCACGGCCGTCCCCGCGTTGCGCACCTGGGGAGGCGAGCGCGGGGAGGTCGCGGTCGAGGCCCGGTGGCGAGTCCCGAGCACCCCGTCACCGGGGCTCGACCCAGTCGTCCGGAGTTGTCGGGTCGGCAGGTGTCCTGAGCACCGCGCCACCGGGGCTCGACGCCGAGACGCCAGGTGCCCTCGGCCCGACCGGCGGCGGAATGCCCGCTGTCCTGCCCGGGCCCGTGGGCATCCCCTGCCCGTCATCCCGTGACAACCGGTTTCGCCTGTCTTGAGCACGGTTCGCCTGTCTTGTTCCGCTTTCGCCTGCCTTGTTCGGGTTTACCTGTCCTGAGACCGTTTCGCCTGTCTTGCGCACGGTTTGCCTGCCCAAAATCGAATTGCCTGTCCAATAAGGCAGGTAAACCCGAACAAGACAGGCATTTCCGCCCCAGGACAGGCGAAACCATCACAAGGCAGGCAAATCAAGGGGGTGCAGTCGCCAGGAGTGGACCTGGTGACGTTGACGAGGAGTTCCCGGGTGCCGGAGTGTCCTCAGGCAGTGGCGGTTGAGAGGCTCAGTCGTTGATGGGGCCGTCCTCGCGGGTCCGGGCCAGGCCGAGGCTGGGCCAGCTGAGGGGTTTCTCCTCGGTCCTCGAGAACAATCCGAGGAAACTCTTGCTGACCTCCCGCCACGAGGCATAGGTGTGATCGGCCAGCCCGGTCCAGCCGAAGACCACCTTGAGGACGTAGCCGGTCTCGGCGACGACGGTGCCCGCGTCGTCGCCGGTGGCCGGATGCGGGAAGGTGCGACGCCAGATGCCGGACCAGGAGTCGATCATCACCCAGCCCCGGTCCGTGAGCCGGGGCTGGTCCTCGCTGGACTCGTTCGACACCTCGACGACCAACTCGGCGGCATCGCGGATGAACTGGACCAGTCCGCTCGACCCGCTGATGACCAGGCGGGCACCGTCGGGCAGCTTGGGCAGTACCTCGGCAAGTGCCGGCTCGAACTCACGCCAACTGGTCATCGTCGCTCCTCGGGATCGCAGGTGTGCCCATCGTAGCGAGGGCCACACATCCGTGTTCTCACCGCGTTCCACCCCGAAAGCGCTGCAAACGTGCGGAGCGTTGCTGATGGGAGCGTTCTCAAGAGCAACGCGCCGCACGTTTGCAGCGCTTCTCTGCTGGACCACCAGCTACACCAGCACGACGCGACCCCGCAGCCCACTGGTGCGCGACAGCGCGAGCGCCTCCTCGATGTCATCGAGCGGAAGGCGTGCGGCGATCCGTAGTGGCAGCTCGCCTTGTCCTGCACGGTTGACCAGGGTCTGCAGCAGCGCCGCGTCAGGCTGCACGAAGACCGCCGTCGGGCTGATGCCACGACGTGACTCCGGCACGGCCGGCGGGATCACCCCGACGTAGCGGCCCCCGTCACGCACGACGTCGAGGCTCTGCTCGGGGATCACCGCGGCATCGAGGACGGCGTCCACGGTCAGCCCTTCCAGCCCCGCGGTGTACTCCACCCCCAGGGAACGGACGAAGGTCTCGTCGCCCGGCCGTGCGAGGCCCACCACCTCCCAGCCCCGTTCCCTGGCGAACAGGCAGCCCAGTGCGCCGACGGCGCCCGCGGCCCCCGTGACCAACAGCCTGCCATCCGGTTCCCCCAGCAGGTCGACGGCCTGCCACGCGGTGAGTCCGTTCAGCGGCACCGTGGCCGCCAGGTCGAAGGGCAGCTGGCCCGGCAGGGGGGCGACGGCCTCACTCGGCACCACCACCTGCTCCGCCAGGGCACCGAGTGGCTTGTCCACACCGTGGCTGAGCAGCGCGACGCGATCTCCCGGTGCGACACCGGCCACCTCCGGGCCCACCTCCAGCACCACACCGGCCGCATCCCAGCCGAGCCCCACGCCGTCACTCTGGGTGACCATCCCGAGGTCGTGGTAGAACCCGTCGAGGGTCTGTGCATCCACCGGGTTGAGGGCGCTGGCGTGCACCTGCACCAGGACCTGCCCGGCGTCGGAACGCGGGACGGGAACCTCCGCCAGGCTGAGTGCCCCCGGGGTCCTGCTGATGACTGCTCTCATGATGTCCTCCTTTTCTTGACTCCCACCTACGATGGCCGTGGTCCCCGTCTTGCAGAAGAGGGCACTTCAAAGTGCCGTAGCCACCCAGGAGAACCCATGCCGACCAGCACAGCCGCCCAGCGTCGCGAGTCGGAGAAGCGAGCCTTCGACGCCTACCTGGCCAACTGTCCCAGCCAGAAGCTGTTCGCCCGCATCAGCACCAAGTGGACGATGCTGGTGCTGTGCCGCCTCGGGGACAGCAGCACGCCCCTTCGCTCCGCGGAACTGCACCGACAACTTGCCGGGGCGTCGCAGAAGATGCTCACCGAGACCCTGCGGAACCTGGAGGCCGACGGGCTGGTGAACCGCAGCGTCGTGGCGACGGTGCCGGTCTCGGTGAGCTACCACCTGACCGAGCTGGGTCGTTCGCTGCTCGAGGCGATCCTGCCCTTGAAGCAGTGGGCGGAGGACAACTACGAGCTGATCGAGGCCGCTCGGGAACAACAGGGCCGAGGTGATCCTGCTCTCAGCTGATCGGGTCGGAGTGTCCCCGCCCCAGCCGCAGGCGTCGGTACCGGTTGACGGCGGCGTGGATGTCATGGCGACGGGGCCGGGCCAGGTGGCCGGGATGCCCCTGGAAGGGGGAGAGCCAGTCCAGGCCGTGCTCGTCGATGCGGCGTCCGATCTCGACGACGACCTCGGCCAGGGACATCTCGCGACTGCTCACCAGGTCGACGATGCGGTCGAGGGCGTGGGCGATGGCCTCGGTCTGGGCCGCATCCACCAGCTGCGCCACCGCCGTCAGGTCGATCATCTCGTCGCCGAACTGGATCGCGCCCCTGCCTCGTGCCCGGGCCGCACGCCCCTTGCGCGACGGGGTGAGCGAGCCCCGGGTGAGCAGCCGTGGTGGTGACCCGGTGAACACCCGGGCGCTGTCGCCGGGAGGTGTTCCGGCGATGCGGTGGGCCTCAGCGGTGACGTCGCTCACCTCGTAGGCGTGGAGCGCGATGACGTGGTCGGCCACCCCGAAGAAGGCCCCGGAGCCGCCCGCGACCAGCACCGTCGAGACTCCCTTCTCCGTGAGCAGGGGCCGGATGCGCTCCACGAACGGGGTGATCGGTTCCCGGCTGGCCGGGATCAGCTGCCGCATCCGGTCGTCGCGGATCATGAAGTTGGTGGCCGAGGTGTCCTCGTCGATCAGGAGGGTGCTCGTCCCTGCCTCCAGTGCCTCGACGAGGTTCGCAGCCTGCGAGGTGGAGCCGGAGGCCGTGGTGGTGGAGAAGACGCGGGTGTCGACGCCGGTCGGCAGGTTGGTGATGAACGGGGAGATGTCCACGCCGGTGACGGCCCGTTCGTCCTCGGCGCGGATCGTCACCGCGTCGGCACGGGTGATGACCCACTCCCGGCCGTCCCCGGCGATGTGGGGATGGACGCCACGCTCCAGGGCCCGCAGCAGGGTGGACTTGCCGTGGTAGCCGCCGCCGACGATCACGCTCACCCCTTCCGGGATGCCCATTCCCGTCACTCGCCGACCACTGGGCAGGTCGAAGCTCACGCGCAGGGAATCCGGACTGACGAACGGAACCGCACGGTGTGCCAGTGGGAGGTCGGAGTCGCCGGAACGACGGGGCAGGATCGCGCCGTCCCCGACGAAGGCGACAAGCCCCCGCTCCGCCAACAGGCCCTGCAGGTGGTCTTGGTCGCGGTGGAGGACGACGTGGTCGCGCAAGGCCTGCTGGCCCAGGTTGGCGTGCACCAGCGACTGCTCGGCGATGCGCGGCAGCACGTCGATGAGCAGCCGACCCGCACCGCGACCGTCGATCCGGCGGCCAAAGGCGGGCAGGCCGACGTCGATCCGGGCCTCGACGCGGTCGTCGGCGATGAGCACGCTGGTGCGCTCCAGCACCTCCTGGCCGGGGGTTCCGATGTGGACCAGGCCACTGTTGCCGGTGCCGGTCGGCCTCGGCACCGTCCTGCGCGCGACCTCGGCGAAGGTCCGGGTGAGGAAGTCGCTCGTCGCGACCCGCCCGGCGGGGTCGTGCGTGAGGTCGTCGGGGATGCCCGCCACCTCACGGTCCAGGATGAGGCGGATCCGCGACGGCGGCGCGTACGGATCGGCGGCCACGTGGTCGACGGTGAGCGTGAGCGACCCGATCCGGTGCTGCCCCCGCAGCTGGCGGTAGGAGGGGTAGCCGTGCCCGTCGATCCGGTCGAGGGTCCGCGACAGGGTGTTCGGATCACGCACGGTCGACCTCCGGCACCGGGGCTGACTGGGTTGAGAACATCGCAACAGTGTAGGGAACAGCCCCTTCGCTCGTTGATTCTCACCCCTGAGCATCACCATGGATCGCTCCCTGCGGAATCGCTGGTCCAGTGCCATAGTGGGGGCATGAGCACAGCAGAACCCATCATGGCCTCATCGCCGAACGACCCTGAAGGAGTTGTCATACCGATCAGCCCCGACGTGGGCGTCCTCTTCACCCGAAACGCCGAGGAGGCCAGTCAGTTCGAGATTGAGGAGGATGGACAGCTTGGAGAGGTCAACTGGGGCAACCTGACAGCCACGTTCACCAGCGGCATGAACATTGTCGCGCAAGTGTGGAACGGCTTGTCCCACGCCGCAGGGATCGTGCGCCTGACCGACTCCACGCTCGAGGCCATGTCTGCTGGCGCACAGGCGATGAAGGTGAATGGCGCCTTCGGTGGCGTCCTGCTCAAGAACGGAAAGATCGCGCAACACGTCGGGTGGCTGCCCGCCACCGGAGCTCAGGCCGCCACAGTGCTGTCCGCGCTCGGTCCTGCAGCGAGCTTGTTCGCCCTCACCCTGCAGATGACAGCTCTCTCACAACGCATCGGCAGCGTGGAGCAAAAGCTGGATCGGATTCTTGACATCTTGGAACAGGAACACAGGAGCAGTCTAAAATTTGCCGCCGGGAAAATTCTGGAAGCACTCAAACATGTCAATGGAAATGGCCAGATTCCTGAACATCTGCAAGCTCAACTGCGAGACGCAGAATCATCAATCAGCAAGGCCTTTGATTTCTTCACCAACACACTGAAGGACCACCAAGCAGCCAAGCGAAACGCCACCAACCACGAGAAGCAACAGGTTCTCGACCACATGCAAGCCGCACAACTCGCCACCGATGTGCGCTTTCGGATCAACTGGATTCTCGCTCAGCAAGAACCGGCTGAGAGCAGACGCGTTTCCCTGGAAATAACATTCGATCAACACTTCAAGGACTCCACCGTAATTGAAGAATGCGGCACCCGAATCCATCGCACCGCACTCAGACAGGAACTGCTCGAACCATCCTTGCGTCACAAGGCTGAAAAGAAAGCCGGGGAAGTCAAGGAAATGGCACTCTCCCTCCTCCCCAACAAGAAGGCCAAGGAGGAACCATTCAGTCTGCTGGAAGGGCTCGAGCAGCTCCTGCCCCAGCTGGCCATCCAGGTGCCAGAGGATGCAGTGCTCGTCGGGGCCCAGCCGGACTCCCCCGAGGCGAAGCTTGCGGCTCTGGGCCTCGCAGAACTTGCCCCGAAGGACACCTTGGTTGCGATGGCGGTTGCTGACAAGCACCTCTTGGTGCTCAGCAAGGAGATGTTCCATGCCCCAAGACTGAAGGACCTGGAGAAAAATGGAGTACTGGGCGAGACCAACGACTTGAGCGAGTTGCGCTACCTCCGGATCAGCGACCCCAAGGAGAAGGACGGAAGACTCAGTTTGGAGCTGTGCTGGAAGAACCGGTCGGACTCGTTCGTGATCAAACCCGATGATGACGTTGCCGAGTGGCAAACTGCCCTCGC
Source organism: Arachnia propionica (assembly GCF_003859805.1). Lineage (GTDB taxonomy): Bacteria > Actinomycetota > Actinomycetes > Propionibacteriales > Propionibacteriaceae > Arachnia > Arachnia propionica_C. The sequence continues at coordinate 18,478 of NZ_RQZG01000012.1, read as the reverse complement.
CACATTCTTCGATCGCCTCGCAGCCCATGTTCGCCACCCCTGCGATGATGAGCTCACAGCACCACTGTGGCTCACCGGCTCCGCACCATGCGGGGTGAAGCAGCTGACAGCAGGCGACCCAGACCAGGACGACACCGCCTGAGGGCATGGTACATCCCAGCCCACGAGGGCTCCGCCCAGCCGCTGCTCACGCCAGACCTCGAGCGCACGAAGTCCGTGGCAGGCCCCGAGCACTCCGCTGACCCTGAGTCCCCGTACCGTGCACCAGAGGTCTCGACTCGGTTCCTCCGCAGATCTCCGGAACCGGCTCGACCAGCGGTAACCATGGACGTGGCGTGCCGAGTCGCAGCCAGGAACACCCGCATGTCACACAACGGGAGCCCGCATCGTCGCATGGGTATGGATGTGATCGTGATCGGGGCCGGGTACGCCGGCCTGTTGGCCGCCAATCGGATGGCCCGCCACGCGCGGGTGCTGCTCATCGACCGCCGGGACAAGGCCGTGGACCGGATCCGGCTGCACCAGCTCGTCGCCGGGACCCGGCATGTCGACAAAGTGGCATGTCCCTTGAGAACACGGCTCCACCGTCGCGCCGACCTGGCCCGCGGCGAGGTCGTCGACGTGTCTCCGGGCCGGGTCCACCTCGCCGACGGTCGCGAGTTCCAGGCCCAGCACATCGTGCTGGCCTGCGGACACGGAGTGGCCCGGCCCGGCTCCCTCGACTCGCTCGAGGCCGCCCTCACCCTCCGCGACGCACTCTCCCGGCTACGCTCAGGCACCGTGGAGGTGATCGGAGCAGGACTGACGGGCATCGAGACCGCGACGGAGATCGCGGCCGCACGCCCCGACCTCACCGTGTCCCTGGTCCACCGCGACCTGCCGGACCTCGCACCCCGGGCCATGACCCAGCTGACGACCCGCCTCGGCCAGCTCCGCATCGAACTCACCGAGCAGTCCCGGGGAGGCGACCTCACCATCGACGCCACCGGCCCCGACCCGGAGCCCCTCACCCGGGGCCTCACCGTCGATCCGTTCCTGCGCATCCTCCGCGACGGCCAGCCGCAGCCCGGGCTGTGGGGTGCCGGGGACGCGGTGCGCGTGGCCGGGCGCGACTGGCTGCACCGTGGCTGCGCCTCCGCCATGCCGATGGGGGCCACCGTCGCCGACGCAGTGCTGGCCAGCCTCGCGGGCCAGGCCCCGAAGCCCCTCGACTTCGGCTACGACAAGCGCCTTCTCTCGCTGGGCCGCGGCGTCGGCAGCCACGAGTCCCTGAACCCCGACGGCACCCCGACCGGCCGCACCGTCACCGGACGGATGGGAGCTGCGGCCAAGGAGCTCATCTCGCGGGCCGCCTGGCTGGTCCCCGCCCGCCTCCCACACCTCTACGGCCCGGCCATGTGGGCGAGGGGGCCACGATGAGCGACGCGTCACGACACCGCAACCTGGCGGTGCGGCTGGCCTACGACATCACCGGCTCGTGGGCGGACGCCGAGGAGATCGCACAGGAGGCCCTGGCCCGGGTGTGGATGACGACGGAGGTCCGCGACCCACGCGCCCTGCTGGCCCGCATCACCACCAACCTGGCGATCGACCGGCTGCGCACCTCCCGCACCGACTACGTCGGCCCCTACCTGCCCGAACCCGTGCTGACCAGCGACGGCGCAGACGAAGCGGTGGAGCGGGCGGCAGAGGTGGAGGTCGCGCTGCTGGTGGCGCTGGAGGCGCTGTCACCGATCGAACGCGCCACCCTGCTGCTGCACGACGTGTTCGCCTTCAGCTTCGACGAGGTGGCCGAATTCCTCGACCGCTCCCCCGCCGCGGTGCGGCAGGCCGCCTCCCGGGCCCGGGCCCACGCGGCCCGCCGTCGCCCCCGGTTCACCCACGACGACGCCACCACCCGCCAGCTGGTGGAACGCTTCTTCGCCGCCGTGCGCGACGGGGAGGTGGCGCAGTTGGTGGACCTCCTGGCCACCGACGTGACCCTGGTCTCCGACGGCGGCGGCGCCGTCGCCGCGGCTCGTCGCCCGGTGGTGGGCTCCGAGCAGGTCGCGCGGTTCCTGGCGGGTCTGGGCGCGAGGTTCGCGGGTCGGGTCACCATCGCCCCGGCCCACCTCAACCGGGCGGATGCCCACCTGGTGTTCGTCGACGGCGCCCTGGATCAGGTGGTCTGGCTGGGGATCCACGAGGGTCGGATCGAGGCGCTGTACCTGGTGCGGAACCCGGCCAAGCTCCGGGCCGTGTGAGAGCTGCCGGACCTCACGAGATCAGGTCCTCCACCACCCGGGCCAGCAGGCTCCGCGCCTGATCGACGGTGACCCCGGACCCCTCGGTCAGGACGTCGAGGCACAGCCCCGAGACCACCGAGGTCAGCATCAGGGCCGCCTCCGTCACGTCGAGCGGGTCCGCTGCGGGTCGGAACCTGCTGGTGCGCTCCCGGGCGCGCAGCCTCGCCCCGTCGTCGACCAGTCGGGTGAGCCACGCCTCGACCAGGGTCCGTCGCCGACGGGTGACACCCGCCAGGTGCTCCCGGGTGGCCCCACTGGCCTCAGGTCCGGTCCCGGCCCGGTGCATGTCGAACCACATCTGCTGCCGCCAGGGCTCCTCGGGCAGGAACTGCTGGAGGCAGGCCGTCAGCCGCTCCGCCGGGGTCAGGGAGGGCTCCTGCAGCCGGGACTCGTCGATGTCCTCGCCCAGCATGCGTTCCAGCACCGCGACGTGCAGGCCACCCTGGCTCGGGAAGTGGTGCCGGAGGGTTCCCATCCCCACACCGGTCGTCGTCGCGACGGCCCGCACCGTCACCGCTCTCAGCCCGGAACGCCGGGCGATCCCGCAGGCTGCCTCAAGGATCCGTTCTCGCGTCGTCGCCATGCCCCACGCTAGCACGGCGTACCACATGATGGACGGCTGTTCCCCACCACCGTAGGCTTGCCCCATGGACGATCGGGAACAGCGGAAGGCCGACGCACTGCGTCGCCTCGAGTTGGCGGAGCAGGCGGCCGAGCTGGAGGCGTCCCGGGCGCAGGTGCTGATCGACCGGTTCATCCGCGACGCGAGGGCCGCGGGCATCGCCCCGGTGCCGTTGCAGGCCACCACCCTCGACGGCCATGTCGTCCGCACCGACAAGCAGGGCTGGTACCTGCGGCAGAACCGCTCCATCGCCATCGACACCGACGGCGGCTACCAGGTGCTCATCGTGCCGGGAGGTTTCATGGCGCGACTGAAGGGCGTGAAGCTGGAGGCGAGTCGCCCGTCGCTGCAGGTGGGGCGCGGCGGCCGCGACGGTGAGACCGGCGAGCTCAGCGAGTTCCTGTCCTGGGTGCTGGAGGGCCGGACCCCGCAGGACTGACCACCCACCCTTCACGTTCTTCCAGTTCTTCGACATTTTTGTGTCCCTGCCCCTTCCGTTCCGTGGAGCAGCCACTAGGCTGGCAGCACCGGACGCCACAGTCGACGCCCGGAGTGGACGAAAGGCACATCATGGAGACCACGGAGGCAGTCAGCGAAACCAAAGTCGTCGTGAGCCGGGTGACCGAGACCCCGCTCAAGGACGTGTGGGCCTTCATCATGAGACCCGAGGGCCAGGCCACCCTCCTCGGCGAGGGCGGGGTCCTCGGCAACAAGGGGGAGGACTGGCGGGCGACCGACGGCACCTACGGCATCACCCGCAGCTTCCACCCACTGGAGCAGATCCGCTTCTCATGGCACGGGTCTGAGGGCGCTCCCGCCACCCTGGTGGACCTGCAGCTGCACACCGAGGGTGATGGCACCCGGCTCGACCTGAGCCACGAGAACCTTCCCTCCGACGCCGACGTGACGGCGCTGGAGACGAAGTGGACCAACGCCCTGGACCAGATCGTCGCTGGTTCCTGACCCCGCTTCCCGTGGGCCGAGCGGCCTCGGCCCACGGGAGGTTCACCCCGCCTGTCGCGCCGTCTGGAGTTGATCGGCGAGGTTGAACACCTCACGCAGCGGTGTGGCGGCCTGATCCGCCCGCGTGTCGAGGCCGACGAAGAACCTGGACATCTCCGCCTCCCACCGCGCCGCGACGGGGGAGGCCGCGAGATACGCCTGCGCCGCCTCGTCGTCGTCGGTCTCGTAGTAGCCGACGAGCCTGCCGCCCTCGGCCAGGAACAGTGAGTAGTTCCTGCGGCCGGCGGCCTCGATCTCGGCCAGCATCTCCGGCCACACCGGGCTGTGCCGCGCGATGTACTCGTCCAGCAGTTCCGGCCTGACCTGCAGCTCGAAACACACCCTCGTCATCGAACACCTCCTGAAGACAACGGCACCATCATGCCCGACCCTGCATCCGCGCAGGTCAGCTGCCCGATGCACACCCCCGATGATTTCTGTCAGGGCACAGGCGTAGAGTCCTGACCACGGTGTTCGGCACGGCAGCCGAGCCCCCACACTGCAAGGGAGCAACGATGACCGAGGAGCCCAGGAGGGCAGAGACAGCTGGCAACCCACGACGGCGCTGGGCGCTTCCCGGAGCGGCGGTCGGTGTGGCGACGCTTGCCGGGTGTTCCACCGGCGGCGGTGGTGGCGGGCACGTCGGGGGCGAGGCGAATCTGCAGCTGCCCGACCTGAACTCCGTGACGCTGCTCGGTCTGCCGGGCGGCACCCTGCTCGGGCTGGGGCTCATCGTGTGCGCACTGGGGCTCGGTTTCGGCATCCTCACCTACGCGCAGCTGCAGCGGATGCCCGCCCATCAGGCGATGCGTGAGGTCTCCGAGCTGATCTACGACACCTGCAGGACGTACCTGAAGCAGCAGGGCCGGTTCCTGATGCTGCTGTGGGCGTTCATCGCGGCCATCATCGTCGTGTACTACCTGTTCCTGGCGAACTTCGGGGTGGGCAGGACGGCCGTGGTGATCCTGTTCTCCCTCATCGGCATGGGGGGCTCCTACGCGGTGGCCTGGTACGGCATCCGCGTCAACACCCTGGCGAACTCGCGCACCGCGCACGCCGCGATGTCGGGACGCCCCTACCCGTGCCACGACATCCCGTTGCGTTCCGGGATGAGCATCGGCATGGTGCTGATCTCCGTGGAACTGGCGATGATGCTGGTCATCATGGTGTTCCTGCCCGGGGAGATCGCGGGCGCCTGCTTCCTGGGCTTCGCCATCGGTGAGTCGCTGGGGGCCTCGGCACTGCGCATCGCGGGCGGCATCTTCACCAAGATCGCCGACATCGGTGCGGACCTGATGAAGATCGTCTTCCACATCAAGGAGGACGACGCCCGCAACCCGGGTGTGATCGCCGACTGCACCGGGGACAACGCCGGCGACTCCGTCGGCCCCTCCGCCGATGGTTTCGAGACCTACGGCGTCACCGGGGTGGCACTGATCACCTTCATCCTGCTCGGGGTCTCGGACCCCCTGGTCCAGGTCCAGCTGCTGGTGTGGATCTTCGTCATCCGCGCCGTCATGGTGGTGGCCTCCGGCATCTCCTACTACGTCAACGCGGCCATGACCCGGGCCAGGTACGCGACCGCCACCGAGATGGACTTCGAGAAGCCCCTGACCAACCTGGTGTGGATCACCTCGGTGCTGTGCATCATCCTCACCTTCGTCACCTCGGCGATGCTCATCAGTGGGCTGGGCGACGGCCTGTGGTGGAAGCTGTCCCTCATCGTCAGCTGCGGCACCCTGGCCGGTGCCCTGATCCCGGAGCTGGTGAAGGTGTTCACCTCCACCAATGCCCGGCACACCCGTGAGGTGGTGGTCTCCTCCAACCAGGGCGGGGCCTCCCTCAACATCCTCTCCGGCCTGGTGGCGGGCAACTTCTCCGCCTACTGGATCGGCTTGGCCATCACGGCACTGATGGGGCTGGCCTACCTCATCTCGACGCTGGGTCTGGATGCCATCATGATCGCCCCGGCCGTGTTCGCCTTCGGTCTGGTGGCCTTCGGCTTCCTCGGGATGGGGCCGGTGACCATCGCCGTCGACTCCTACGGTCCGGTCACCGACAACGCCCAGTCGGTGTTCGAGCTGTCAACCATCGAGGAGCTGCCCGGCATCCACGACGACCTGCAGCGCGAGTACGGCATCGATGCGGACTTCGAGCGGGCCAAGCACTTCCTGGAGGCCAACGACGGCGCGGGCAACACCTTCAAGGCCACGGCGAAACCGGTGCTCATCGGTACCGCCGTCGTGGGGGCCACCACCATGATCTTCTCCATCATGATGGGGCTGACCAACCGCCTCACGGAGGGTCTGGAGAACCTGTCGCTGCTGCACGCCCCGTTCCTGCTCGGGCTGCTGCTGGGCGGGGCGGTCATCTACTGGTTCACCGGTGCGTCGATGCAGGCCGTCACGACCGGGGCGTACCGCGCCGTGGAGTTCATCCGCACCAACATGCATCTCGACGGTGAGACGAAGGCCTCCCCCGAGGACTCCAACAAGGTGGTGGCCATCTGCACCCAGTACGCGCAGAAGGGCATGTTCAACATCTTCCTCGGGGTGTTCTTCGCCACCCTGGCGTTCGCCTTCGCGGAGCCGTTCCTGTTCATCGGGTTCCTTGTCGCGATGGCCCTGTTCGGTCTGTACCAGGCCATCTTCATGGCCAATGCCGGTGGGGCCTGGGACAACGCCAAGAAACTGGTCGAGGTGGATCTCGCCGCGAAGGGCACCGGGCTGCACGACGCCACCGTCGTGGGCGACACCGTCGGGGATCCCTACAAGGACACCTCCTCGGTGGCGCTCAACCCGGTCATCAAGTTCTCGACGCTGTTCGGGCTGCTGGCGGTGGAGCTGGCGGTGGCGATCAGCGCCCAGGGCGCCGGGACGGTGGCACACGTGTTGGCCGGGCTGTTCCTGCTGGTCTCCGGGTACTTCGTGTACCGCTCGTTCTACGGGATGCGGATCGGCGAGGACCTGAAGGACATCCAGGTCTGACATTCCTTTGGCCAGGTGTCGGGGTGGCGGCGTCGTTCGGGTGTCGCTGCCACCCCGAACCATGGAAGGGTTCTTGTGATCCCCTCGATCTCCTCGGAAGGATTGGTGCATGAGCAACCAGCAACCCTACGACCCGAACGTCTCCGGCAACGTGTGGGAGCAGTCCCAGCCCACCGGCAACGTGTGGGACCAGCAGGCGATGGAGGCCTGGGGCACCCCGGCCCAGCAACAGCAGCAGGCCCCGGCCGCTCCCCCGCCGCCTCCGCCCGCCCCCAATCCCGTCGCGGTGTACTTCCGGTCCCTGTTCGACTTCACGTTCGGCTCACTGCTCACCCTGCGTGCGGTGAAGATCGCGTACCTGGTGCTGCTCATCGCCCTCGGGGTGCTGCTGCTCACCGACACGATCGGGGCCTTCACCATCGACGCCGGGACCGGTGTGCTGCGGCTGTTCACCTCCGCGGTGCTGTTCCTCGCCGTGGCGACGGCGCTCCGGGTGGCGCTGGAGGTGGCGGTGGCGGTGGTCCGCAGTTCCGAGGAGATCCGCTCCCAGCTCCACCGGTAGGCGAGCAGACCCGGGAAGCCGGTAGGTTTGGGGCGTGAGCATCACCGTCCGCCCCATCTCCGCCGCCCAACACCTCGCGTTCATCGAGGCGCGCGGCGAGGCCAGTTTCCTGCAGCTTCCCGCCTGGGGACAGGTCAAGCCCGAGTGGCGCAGCCAGTCCATCGGTTTCTTCGACGGTGACGTGCTCACCGGCGTCGGTCTCATCCTGTTGAGGCAGCTGCCGAGGCTGAGACGTCACCTGGCCTACCTGCCGGAGGGTCCGGTGCTGGACTGGGAACGCCCCGATGTGGCGGAGCACCTGGACGCGCTCGTCGCCCACGCCAGGAGGGAGAAGGCGTTCGCGGTCAGGATCGGCCCGACGGTGGTGCACCGTCGCTGGCTGGCCCCAACCGTCAAGGAGGCCATCGCGGACGAGAAGATCTCCGTGCTCTCGGAGGCGACCCCTGACGAGACGACGCTGGTCGGCACCCGCCTGATCCGCTCCTTGGAGCATCTCGGCTGGCAGCCGCAGGGGGAGGGCCACGGGTTCGCCGCCGGTCAGCCGAAGTTCAACTACCAGGTGCGGCTGACCGGTGCCGACGGCGGGGCACTGACCGATGAGCAGCTGCTGAAGGGCATGAACCAGCTGTGGCGGCGCAACATCAAGAAGGCCGACAAGATGGGGGTCACGGTGACGCGTGGGGAACGCGCGGACCTGGCCCGGTTCCACGAGATCTACCTGGAGACCGCGGCCCGTGACGGTTTCACCGGGCGGGGGCTCGGCTACTTCGAGACGATGTGGGATGCGCTGAACGGCGAGACCCCGGATCGGATGCGGGTCTACCTGGCCGAGCACGAGGGTGACCTGGTGGCCGCGACCACCTGGATCCGGGTGGGCCGTCACGCCTGGTACTCCTACGGGGCCTCCACCACGGCGAAGCGGGAGGTGCGTGGCTCGAACGCCATCCAGTGGCAGATGATGCGTGACGCCCGCGATGCCGGGGCAACTGTCTACGACCTGCGTGGCATCACCGAGGGGCTTTCCGCCGACGACCCGGAGATCGGCCTCATCCAGTTCAAGGTGGGCACGGGCGGCGAGGCCGTGGCCCACGTCGGGGAGTGGGACCGACCCATCAATCCCCTGCTGTACTTCGCCTTCCAGCAGTACCTGAAGCGACGGTGACATGACTCTCAGCCTCAACATCGACACACGTGCCTGGCGTGCCAACGTCAAGGCGGTCCACGACGAGTTCCCCGGTCTGGTCCCGGTGGCCAAGGGCAACGGGTACGGTTTCGGCCTCGACGTGCTGGCCCGTGAGGCCGCCCGGATGAACGACGACTGCATCGCCGTCGGGATCGCCCAGGAGGTCGCGGTGGTGCGGGCCGCCGGGTGGAGTCGTGACGTCGTCGTGCTGAACCCGTGGCGCCCCTTCGACCCCGTCGCGACGGCGTTGCTGGAGGACCCGGGGGTGATCTCCACCATCTCACGGCTGGAGGACCTCGACGAGGTGTCGCGGTCACACCCCAGGGCCCGGGTGCTGGTGGAGATCAGGACCTCGATGAACCGGCACGGCATCACGGCCGAGGAGATCGCCTCGGTGGGGCTCGGGTCGTTGACCTTCGAGGGCTGGTCGCTGCACTTCCCGCCGACGGGGGTGCTGGCCGAGGCGCAGCAGCTGGCCTCGGCCGCCGTCGCGCAGCAGCGTGGCGCGGTGTGGGTGTCCCACCTGAACGCATTGGACTACCGCAGGCTGCGCACCCATCTGGGGGTGCGCACCCGGATGCGGATGGGCACGAGGCTGTGGATGGGAGAACCAACGGCGTTGACCACCACCGCGACGGTGCTGGACGTGCACCGGACCTCGCGGGGCAGCCGCCACGGCTACCACCAGATGCGGGCCTCCCGCGACGGGTGGATCGTCGTGGTCTCGGGTGGTACGGCGCACGGGGTCGCGCTGGCGGCCCCGCCGTCGCAGAAGAGCCTGAGGTCGCGTGGGGTGACGGTGGCGCAGGGGATGCTGGACGCGGTGGGCATGTCGTTGTCGCCGTTCACCGTCGCCGGGAAGAAGCGGCCGTTCGCGGAGCCCCCGCACATGCACGCCTCGATGCTGTTCGTCGGTGGGGCCGAGCCGGGGGTGAAGGTCGGCGACGAGGTCCCGGTCACCTGCAGGCTGACCACCACGACCTTCGACGAGTTGCGCTGGAACTGATTCAGTCCTTCACGGGATCGACCGTGCTGATCCGCCAGCGTGGCCTGCCTCGTTCGGTCACGATGACGTCATTGTCGTCGTCAACCTGCTGAAGGGTGGCGGCCGTGTCCTGGTTCAGCTCGCGTTTGGTGACCGTACGCACGGAACCAGAAGCAGTACATTCGTCAGACATTCACGGTCAGTGGATCGCCCACCCCACCGACAGCAGTACCACGACCACGAGGAACAAGGCCCACTGGGCTTGTCGAGCGTAGTCCTCCCGCCTCGCCCCGGATGCCACCAGAGTGACCAGCCAGGCGATGAGGTAGCCCACCTGGAGGACCAGCAGGATTGCGACCAGCGCCCAGGAGAAAGGGATCACCTCGAGACCGAGCAGCAGGATGACCGCCCCCTGCACCAGCAGGTCGATGCTGGCCATGTGGAAGACACAGCGTCCGGTGAGCCAATGGCCGAAGTGGTCGCGGGTGGCGGGGCGGAGCTGGCGCTGCTCCCTGTCCCCGGCGACGACGTGGACCGCGCAGGCCGCGAGCAGCAGGAGACCGGCGATGAGGAAGGGAAGGTTCATGACTCCCGCTCGGCCCGGTTGCGGATCGCGGCGATCATCTCCCTGCGGATCAGGGTGCTCCCGGCCCGGATGAGGGTCCAGTAGGCGCGGAACAGGACCGCGGCGGACCGACTCGTCGGCTGGCACAGCGTGCGGGTCTCGATGAGGGTGCGGGAGTCGTCGGTGGGGGTGAGGCACCACTCCATGCCGTACCTGAGCCACCCCGGTTCGTCGAAGGCGACGAAGTCGTCGAAGGAACCGACGCGGCGGGTGCGCGGGACGGGCGACCACGGCTTCCCGATCATCGCGAGAACGCAGGAGCGGGGCGCCTCCTGCAGCATGACCGCGTACGGGGCGAACAGGTCCAGGCAGGTGACGTCGTCGGTGACCCGGCCGAGCCCTCGTAGCCGCATGAGGACGCTGCCGACGGGCAGGTCGTCCCAGCGCAGCGCGACGAGGGCCTCCCAGACCTTCTCGACAGGGGCAGCGACGACCCCGAGATGCGCGCTGCGCACCGATCCGGCCCCGAGAACCCGGCCCAGCGGCCCTGACACGGCTCGTGATCCCATACCCATCAACCCTACTGCCGTGGGCAAGGGCTCACGGCCGGTGGCGGTCCGGGATTCCCGTGGTCCCGGGCACTGTCTCGAGGAGCGGCCCGTCGATGCCGGCGAGCCGCTCGCCGTCGTTGAGGACGCCGCCGATCGGGTCCGGGATGCCCGGGGTGCGGAGGCCGTCGCGGATCGGATGGGCGGCATCGCGCACGCACCGGACGAAGATCCAGATCTCCACCCCCACCCGGATGAGCAGGGTGAGGAAGTACAGGTTCGGGTTGCTGCTGAGGTGCCCGGCCAGGTACCCCCACACCGCCGCCCAGTAGAGCACCTGCGTGACGCTGAAGGCCACGAGTTCGAGACGGTACGGCCTGGCCAGCACCAGCACGACCAGCAGCCACAGCGAGGTCTGCGGCCCGTAGGACGCGCCGAGGAGCACCGTCGGGAACACGAACAGGGCGATGACGACGCCGACGCGTGGCCTCAGGTGTCTGAGATACAGCCACACCATGAGACACGCCAGGGTCAGGCTGGTCAGCAGGAGACCCAACGAGCCGGCCGAGCGCACCTCCCAGCCGACCATCCTGCCCGCGAACAACAGCGACCCGTAGCCGACCTCCTTGTCCATCTCCGCACGGTAGAACTCCAGCAGGGCCACCGGCTGCCACACCAGCAGCGGCAGGTTCACCACGACGACGCTGCCCACCGTCGGCAACACGAACTGCATCAGCTGCCGCGACCTGCCCCGCAGGGCGATGGTGAAGGCCACGGCCAGGGCCACGGTCAGCGCCAGCAACGAGGCCCCGGCGGCCAGCCCGAGAACCAGTCCGGCGACGGCGGGCCGTCGTCTGGCGAACTGGAGCAGTCCCACCGCCACCAGGGCGATGCCCAGCAGGTCGTAGGAGATCAACCCGGAGGCCAGCACCACCGGGGAGGCCGCGACCAGCATCCCGTCCCAACCGGGGACCCGTGACTCCCGGGAGCCACGGCCGAGGAAACTGACACACACCACCACCACGAGGAAGCTGACGAACAGCACCAGCATCATCACGGCGAGGAACACCTGCGCCTGGGCCAGCTGCAGATCGACGGCCTGCGGACTGCCCGGGGTCAGGCCGGGGTCGCCGGGACGCAGCACCAGGGTCAGCCGCACCGCGAGCAGCAGCACCAGCCCCAGCAGGGGCGGGTGGAGCATCGGTGATCCCTGAAGCGGGGAGTCCCCCGCCCCGAAGTGCTCATTGGTCCAGGCCACCGTGATGTCGGAGTAGCACAACCGGATGAACGCGTTGACGGTCTCGGTGGAGCTGGTCTGCACGCACGGCACCTGACGCAGCGCCAGCACGATGAACAGCCCGACCCCGACGACGAGGCTCCACCGCAGCGGGTTGAACCACTGGCCCCGCGGGCGGGCGTACCGCCCCATCGGCCCCCCGAGCCCGGCAACCAGCGCATTCCTCATGGGGAAACTCTAAGGGGTGGGCCAGCCCTGCCGCCCATCTCAGCTCGTGGCCCCGCAGCCACCCACCCCTGCCGACGTCCTGTCGTCCCTCACCTGCGATTCGTGTCCACAAAGTGTGGGTCCGTGGGCAACGGACCGTCGGGCAGCAGCCCCTCGGACCTGCGGGTGACCGGGGAACTCGGCCCCGACCAGCGCGTGGGTGGGCGACCGCGGCCCGGGCGACGGCGTGGTCGTCGCGCTACTCGTTCTCCCCCTCGTTGTTGGTCGAGCTGGGTTCCGGGGCCGGTTCGGTCGGGGTGCGACTCGGCCTCGGGGCCTCCGACTGCGTGGGTTCCTTCGTCGGTCTCGGTTCCCTCGGCGTCTCCGAGGGCTCCCGGCTCGGTTCCCTCGTCGGGGCCTGCGTCGTCGGGACGGGTTCAGGGTCCTGCCCCCCGGTCGGGACCTCCGTCGGGCTCTCGGTGGGGGTCTCGGTCTCCGTCGGCTGCTCCGGCTGGACCACCGTCGACGACGGGCTGGGCGAGGCCGACCTGCCGTCGATCTTCTTCGGGGCGTCGAAGTCCAGCACCTCCATCCCCTCCGAGACGGTGGTCATGTGATCCACCCACGTCATGAGCGGGTAGGACGACCCGAAGAAGGTCTTGTCCTGCGGGCGCTTGTACGGATCGAGGTCCTCGTTGCCGGAGTCGCCCGCCACGTACATCACGGCCGTCGAGACCTGCCGGGTGTAGCCGACGAACCAGGCGGAGGTGATGTCGTCGCCCACACCGTTGGTGCCGGTCTTGCCCGCGACGGGCCGCTTCAGTGCCGAGGCCTTCTTGCCGGTGCCCTCCTCGACCACCGAGGTCAGGGCGTCGGTGACATTGGCCGCGACGTTCGCGTCGATGTTCTGCGCCGGCTCCTGTTTCGCCTCGTAGAGGATGTTGCCGTGCCGGTCGGTGACCTTCGCGACGAAGTGGGTCGGCTTGTACTTCCCGCCGTCGGCCAGGGTCGCGTAGGCGTTGGCCATGTTCAGCGGGCTGACCTCCGCCGCACCGAGCGCGATGCGGTTGTTCGGGTCCCAGCCCGGACCTTCCGGCGCGCCCGCGTCGTTGGCGGCCTTGATGACCTCCTGCGGCCCGTCCTTGATCTCCTGGGTCATGTCCACGAAGGCCGTGTTGATGGATTCGGCGATGGACCTGCGCAGTGTCACGTCACCGTACTGGTGGCTGAACTCGTTGCGGACGGGCTTCGGGTCGCCGCGCGGGGTGAAGGTGTCGCCCTTGAGGATGCTGTCCAGCGAGTACCCGTTGCGCAGCCCAGCGACGGCGGCGAAGGTCTTGAACGTCGACGCGGCCGGGCGGGGGGTCGTCGCCCAGTTCCGGGAGTTCTCCACGTAGTCGGGCCCACCGTAGAGGGCCAGTACCCCGCCCGTGCCGGTGTCCACCGAGGCGATGCCGATGTGGAGCTGTGCCGGGTCCTGCGGGGTCGAGGCGTCGGCGGCGGCCTGCTCGGTGTACTTCTGGGCGGTCTCGACGGCGCTGTTCTGCATCGCCTCGTTGATGGTCGAGGTGACGTGGAGACCACCACCCTGGACCTGCTCCTCACTGAACCCGAGGGCGTCCAGCTCGGACTCGATCTGGGTGATGAGGAATCCCTTCGGCCCGCCGTAGCGGTTCGACTTCGGCACCTCGGGGAATTCCGGTAGCGCGGCCTGGTTGGCGTCGTGCTCGGCCTGGGTGATGTATCCCTCGGCCAGCATCTGCTTCAGCACGTACTGGTAGCGGCCCAGCAGGCGTTCACGGTGCTTGTCACCGCCCGATGGGTTGAACCCGGCCGGGTTGTTGAGGATGGCGGCCAGCGTGGCCGCCTCGGCGAGGCTGAGCTCCGCCGCCGGCTTCAGGAAGTACGATTTCGCGGCGGCCTCGATGCCGTAGGCGCCGCGCCCGAAGTAGATGGTGTTGAGGTAGCCCTCCAGGATCTGTTCCTTCGGCACCTCCCGCCCCATCTTGATGGCGAGTATCAGCTCCCGGATCTTGCGTTGGGCGCTGCGTTCCGAGTTGAGGTAGAGGATCTTGATGTACTGCTGGGTGATGGTGGAACCGCCCTGCACCTCGCCGCCACGGGCGATGCTCCACATGCCGCGCGCCATGCCGGTGAGGGAGAAACCGGGATCGGTGAAGAACGACGAGTTCTCGGCTGCGATCACTGCGTCCTTGACCACCTGCGGCATCTCCGCGTAGGTGAGGGTGACGCGGTTCTGGACGGCGAGTGAGCCCAGCTGTGTGCTGCCGTCGTCGTAGTAGAGGAAGGTGGTGTTGGTGGTGAAGTCGCTGTTCGGGTCCGGCAGTTTGGTGGTGGAGTAGAGGTAGAAGAAGGTGCCGACCCCGGTGAGTCCGAGCACGATGAGCAGGGCCACGAAGCCCAGGGCGATCCGCCCCAGGATCTTCCGTGCCCGGGACTTGCTGCGGCGGGCCTTCGGCTTCTTCTTCTCCTCAGACATGGGGTCCAGACTACGGCCCGGGATCAAGGTTTCCCACCCCGGGGGCCGCGGTGGACATGTCTCACCTGGCCGAAAGTACAATGATCTACGACGTGATCTCGGCCTCGAGAATGTCCGAACGTGACGGACAAACCGCTGTCAAGACAGCGTCAACGTCTGCCGCCACGATGGGTGGCATGCCTGATTCCTCCTCGTCCTCACCCATCTCCTGCTCCCCCGTCGCGGTCCTGACCGGGGAACATCGCGTGATCCCTGCCGTCCTGACCGACGACCGCACCCTGCTGCTCGCCGCCGATGGCTCGGTGACCAGGGTCGTCGACGACGGTCTCGAGGAGCGCGGTCACCGGTTGGACTGCGCGTCGGGGCCGGTGGTCGCGGCGGTGCGCGGTGACCTGCTGGTGGCCCAGGAGAGTGACGGGCTGCGGTGCCGCGACGCCGAGTCCTGGGCCGAGCGCTGGGTGAGTCCGCTCGAGGCCGAGCAGGTCTGTCCCGGCCTGGACGGCTCGCTGGTGTGGGTGGTGGAGCGGCTGGAGCCGGAGCACATCAAACTGCACTGCCTGGATGCCACGAACGGCGTGGCCGTCGCGGTGGCGGACATGATGGACCCGTTCTTCGCGTCGATCACGCAGCTGGATGTCGTCACGGTGACCACCACGCCGGGCGCGCAGCAGATGATGCTGAACCTCGGTGGTGGGCAGGACGGCATCGGGTCGTGGCTGTTGACCCTGACCCAGGGGGTGGGCCGGAAGGAGGTCCGCGCCACGCAGCTGTTCCCCCGCCAGGATCGGGCACAGGTGGCGTGGTCCCCGTCGGGACGGCGGGCCCTCGTGTGGGACAACGACGACCACCGCTACCTCAGCTGCGACTGGGCGGGTGTGAGGCCCACGGTCACCGCCGAGGGGGACACGGAGATCTTCGACGAGGTCGACGGGGTCGGCTTCTGGGAGACCTTCCTGACCGAGGACCTGGCGCTGGTGCGAAGCGGCGACGGCCGCGTCTGGACCTTCGATCCGGCGACGTTGACGCTCGGGCGCGAACTCCAGGTCGAGGGCTTCCCGCTGGTCACCGCCCGCGAGATCTTCGGTCGTGACAGCGAGTACACCATGTCCCCGTTCCATCACGCGGGGCGCGCAGGACGGCACCTGGCACTCACCACCTGGGCCGGGCCTGACGGCAGCCAGCAGACCGTCGTCGTGGAGGTCGCGGACATCGTCGCGGCGCTGTGACCGGGACCGGAGGGTGGGTGCTGCCCCGGTGGTGCACGAACCGCCGCTCTGCTTCCACCCCGCAATCGGCGGCGAACCGTCGAACATCTGCGAGTCGTGTCTGGGGCGCGGGGGTGGGGAGCACCGTCGACCGCCCCGTCAGGATCTCCCCGTTCCCATCCCGGGACGACGATCGCTTCCCGCGTGTCAGGCTCAGCGGTGGACCGTGTCCTGCTGGTCCTCGATGAGGTTCCCGGCGATGTCCTTCAGCGGACCCTTCCCGCCGTCGGGCAGGATCTCACCGGCGGTGGAGCAGGGGTAGGGATCGTCCTCCTGGTCCTCGGGATCGATGAACATCGGGTTGATGAGCCACTTGCCGTCCTCGTTGTCATAGGCGTGACACATCAGCTCCGTCTTGTTGCGGTTGATGGCGAGCCTCAGCTCCGTGGCGTCGATCATGAAGGAGACATCGGTGTCGGAGTCCCCCGCGCCGAAGACGGCCCGCTTGTCCTCGGGGGCCGGGTCGAAGGCGGCCGGACCGGTGATGCCGAAGATCTGCTCGTTGACGCGGCACCGCTTGCCCTCGATGTAGGTCATCGACGTCTCGTCCCCACCGCACGCGGTGAGGGTGCTGGTGAGCCGGTCGCCGTCGTGGACGACGGTCACCCCCATCACCTTGTCCCCCTCGAGCCCGAGCGACTCGGCCCACACCCGCACCACCGGCTCCGACGACGCGGAGACGATCCGCACGTCGAAACCACGGGCCTGCATCACCTGGATCAGGTCGGTGACCTGGTCGTAGTGGCGCACCCAACCGGTGACGTCCTCGCTGCCGACCTGCTGCTGCGTGCCCTCGGGGGCGTTCAGGTTCTGGTCGCGTGCCTGACGGGCGAAGTCCATCACCTCGGCGTCGGTGTACCCGGCGAGCAGCTGCGCGGCGAAGGCGTACTGAGGTTCGATCCGTCGCGCGTTGTACCCGGCGAAGGCCTTCAGGTCGGCGGTGGTCTCGCCGTCGGAGTAGACCTCGAGGATCTCGTCGGCGCAGGCCATCCCCGCCGGGGTGTCGGTGGGCAGTGGTTGGCCGGGCTCGGCCAGGGCCCCGCACGCCGTCGTCAGTGCCTGTGCCGCCTCCGGGGTGAGCCAGGTGCTGACCGTGGCCCAGTCGGCGGGTTGCAGCACCTTGCCGTTGGCGATCATCCAGTAGGTGGTGGCGTCCCCGATGTCGTTCTTGACGACGGTGTTGTCCCAGTCGAACAGTGCGAGTGGGGCCCCGGAGGCGACGTCACCGGCACCACCGCAGGTGCCCAGCCGGGTGAGCATCTCGCTCAGCCTCTGGTGGTTGTCGCCGTACCAGCCGGGATCGACGGCGAGGTCGGGGCAGTCCCCGGCACCGGTCGTCGACGTCGTCGCCGCTGTCGTGGTGCTCCCCGCCGTCGCAGCCGACGTCGGGGCCGGATCGGCCTGGTTCCCACCACCGCCACAGCCAGCCAGCAGCACTGCTGTCAACGTCAGGGCGGTCAGTCCCGGTCGCACGTCCATGTTGTCCTCATTCCCCATGTGATGCCCGCTCATGGAGGCGTCCTCGCCTCCATCGATCACGATAGTCCTGACCTCGCCGGACTCCCAGACCAGTTTCGATCTTTCGACCCCGACCAGTCACAATGAGGGATGCTCGCTGTCATCTCGCCCGCCAAGACCCTGGACCTGACCTCCCCGCTTCCCACCCGCAACCACACCGAACCGCGGCTGGTGGCGGAGTCTGCCCGGCTGATCGACGTGATGCGGGAGAAGTCGCCGCAGGAGATCGCCGCGTTGATGCGCATCTCCGACGACCTGGCGCACCTCAACGCGGCGCGCTACCACGACTTCGACCCCGAGCACACCCCGGACAACGCCCGCCCCGCCGTCCTGACCTTCGCCGGGGACGTCTACCAGGGCCTGGACGCCCAGTCGTTCACCACGCGCGACTTCACGGAGGCCCAGAAGACGCTGCGGATCCTGTCCGGACTGTACGGGCTGCTGCGCCCGCTGGACCTGATCCAGCCGCACCGGCTGGAGATGGGCACGAAGCTGGCGACGGCGCGGGGCAGGAACCTCCATGACTGGTGGGGCAGCACCGTCACCGATCTGCTGGCCGAGGACCTGGCCGCCTCGCCGGGCGCGCAGGTGCTGGTCAACCTGGCCTCGCAGGAGTACTTCGGTGTCGTCGATCCCGAGCGTCTCGGCGTGAAGGTGATCTCCCCGCGCTTCGAGGACCGCGGCCGCGACGGCGTACCGCGGGTGGTCAGCTTCCACGCCAAGCGGGCCCGGGGCACGATGGCGGCCTGGCTGATCCGGAACCGGGTCCGCACCGTCGCCGCCCTCCACGACTTCGCCGAGGACGGCTACACCCTCGACGACGCCCGCTCCACCGATCAGGTCCCGGTCTTCCATAGATGATCCGGACTGCAGGAGTCAAATCTTGAACGAAAGTTGGGGCGTTATTCACGAAGGTTTTTGTCATTGGGTTCTCAGGAGTTCGAGTTGGGTGACGATCCGGATGATGGCGGGGAGTTCGTTGAGGCGTCCTCGGTGGCCGGTGGCGAGTATT
>NZ_RQZG01000011.1 GCF_003859805.1 Arachnia propionica | reverse complement strand
GGGGTCTGGCGGATCGGTTGGCGGCGGGGGGTCGTGTTGAGGCGGCGCGGTTCACCGCGGATGCCTGCGCCCTGGCCTACGAGGAGCAGTACCGCGACGTGGCACGGTAGCCGGACTCAGGACCGGAGGATCCGGTCCACGCCGCGCCACACCCGCGTCGGCGCGAACTCGGTCTCGGCACGTCGTCGCGCGGCCTGCCCCATGCTGGCCCTCAGCTCGGGGTCGTCCCGCAGCCGCACCAACGCATCGGCCAGGGCGACGGCATCGCCGAAGTCGAACTGGATGCCGGTGACGCCGTCGATCACCGCGTCGACGGCCCCGGTGGCGCGGGTGGTCACGGTCGGCACCCCGGCCGAGGCGGCCTCCAGCACCACGTTCGGGAAGCCCTCCCGTTTGGTGGGCAGGGTCAACACATCCATCGCCGAGAGCTCCCCCCAGGGCTCCTCCACGTACCCGGCCCAGATGACGTTGACATGCGTGGCACGCATCTCATCGGCGAGACCACCCTCCTCCTCGTTGCCGACGATGAGGCAGGTGACATCCGCCAGCCGGGGATCCTGCAGGGCAGTGATCAGGGTCGGGATGCCCTTGTCGGCCACCAGCCTGCCGACGAAACCGACGACGAAGGCGTCCTCACCGATGCCGAGCCGCTGCCTGGTCGCCTCCCGGTTGGCCCCGGCCTGGATGGCGGCGGCATCCACCCCGTTGCTGCTGCCGGAGCCCACCACGTCGGTGAGACGACGCCGTGGGGTCAGCCGCAGGGCGAGGATCCGGTTTCTCAGGCTGTCGGAGATCGGGACGACGTGGGTCATCGTCGCCATGGTGAGGGCCTCGAAGGCCCAGAAGACCGCCTTCCTCACCCCGGTGAAACCCTCCAGGCGCAGCCCCCACACGATCTGCACGCGGCGGGGAACCTTCGTCAACCAGGCTGCGATGCCACCCAGCAGGCTGGCCTTGGGGGTGCCGAGGTTCATCACCCCGGGACGGAGCCTGCGCAGCAGCCTCACCCACTCCACGAGGGCCTTCAGGTCCTTGACGGGGGAGGGGTCACGTTCCATCTCGAGCACGTGGCAGGTCACACCCGGCCAGCTGCGCACGACGTCGAGCTCCGGGCCGTCGGAGGTGACCAGGTGGACGTCCCAGCCCTGCTCGGCCATCCACTGCAGCTGCCCGCGCAGCAACCCGGCGGCGCTTCCGGGGATGGTGGTGGTGTAGACGAGGCGGTTCGGGAGATGGGTGGCCATGCGGCCAAGCCTACGGGGCGGCGTCGCATGGCAGAAGACGGCACCGGATGATTGCAGAGTGGGGGGTCCTCTCGGTACTGTGTCGAGCTGACCGATCTCGGAGGGGACATGACCAGCACGACGGGTGCCCGCCGGGCGGCGAGGCCAGGTGGAGGGCACCGATGGGTGCAGTTGATGCTGGCCGTCGCGTTGCTGACAGTGGTGTGGGTGCTGCTGTGGCGGCTGCCGGTCCTCATGGGCGACGACCGGTTCTTCGCGACGGCGTCGAATCTGCCCGGTGGGGCACAGACCCGCGAGGGCATCAGCAAGGTGATGGAGGACGCCTGGTACCGGTACAACGGCAGGCTCGCGGACGGTCTGGGCCCTGTCTACTTCGCCCTCGGCGACACGGTGATGCGCCTCATCATGGCGGTCTCCTACGTGCTGATGACGGTGCTGATGTGGCTGTGGTACCGGATCGCGCGCCCCGGGCACGACGACGAGCCACGCAACCGGTTCTGGGCCGAGTTCGGTCTCTTCGCGTTGGTGCCCTTCGTCATGGTGGGCACCCACCACCGGTTGGCCGGCGAGTCGATCTTCCTGGCCGCCGCGGTGTGGAACTACGTCATCCCCGTGAACCTGGCCCTGCTGGCCTTCCTGCCCTTCCTGCGGCGCGTCTCCGGCAGGCCCGGGTCGGTGATCTGGGAGGTGCTGGCCGCCCCGGTCATCGTGGTGACGATGGTGATGCACGAGATGGTGAGCATCGCCTGCTGCTGCCTGGTGGCGGCCGGTCTGTGGTGGCTGAGACGGCAGTGGCGGGACTGGCGGAACCTGCTGGTCGTCGTGCCCACCTGCTACGGGATGTACCTGAAGGTGCAGGCGCCGGGACTGTGGAACCGGGCCGACCGTGAGGAGCACAGCCTGGAGGCCGACGGCCTGGTCGGGGTGGTGGACAAGCTGCAGCGGGCCGCCGCAGCGCTCAGCGACCACTACACCTACTACCTGGTCCTCACGGTGCTGGTGATCGCGGCGGTGCTGGTGCTGGCGCTGACGGGGCACGCCCACGAGTCCCGGATGCGACGGGTCGGTGCCTGGTCGGTGCTGCCACTCCTGGGGCTCCTGATCCTGGTGTCCTGGCGGTTCCGGTACGCCGTCGCGCACATGGTGCCGGACAGCGTGCCGCAGCTGCGGGACCTGACCCGCCCCCACCAGGTCGTGATCCTGGCGCTGAGCGTGGCACTGCTCGGCGTCGTCGTGTGGCTCGCCCTCCGACGGATCCCGCAGCGGTGTGGTCCACTGCCCGGGCTGGTGGCGGCGGCCTTCCTCGGGACGTTGGGGGTGACGGTGCTGCTGGCCCGCCCCGAGTTCGGGCACCTGCAACGGGCCAGCCTGGCGGCACTGCTGCTGCTCGGGTTCCTGGCCGCCGTCCTGGCGGCGGACCTCCTGCCGCTGCTGCGGCGACAGCACCTCGCGGCCATGCTGCTGGGGGTGCAGGTCTTCGTCGGCGTGGAGGGTGCGGTGTTCTCGGCGACGCAGCTGGCGGTCAACCGCAGTGCCTGGGACGAGGTGGAGGAGCAGATCGCTCAGGCCCGGCGCGGCGAGATCTCGGAGATCCTCATCCCGCAACGGCTGCCCTGCGGGGATCTCACGTGGTACTACTGGCCACCCCACGTGGAGCGGACCTACGAGCAGCTGCGTGTGTACCATGGGCTCGACGATTCGGTGCAGTTCACCCCGATCATCTCCGACCGGCCATGTTCGATGAACTGATGGGACACGGATTCATCAGGTGAGATGCACATGACGAGGACGAATGAAACCGGGCAGGCCGGTGTGACCGGTGCGCTGGTCTCCCTGTGGCGCAACACGATCCTGCGGTACGTCGGGGTCGGTGGGTTGGCCTTCGTCGTGGACCTCGTGGTCACCGTCGTGCTGCGCGACCATCTCGGCATCGCCCTGTGGCTGGCGGTGGCCTGCGGCTACTGGGCCGGATTCGTGGTCAACTTCACCCTGCAGCGTTCCTTCGCCTTCCAGGGCGGACGCAACATCGGTGCCTCGCTGGTGAAGTACCTCATGCTGGTGGGCTTCAACTGGGCGGCGACGACACTGGTGATGCAGCTGCTGGTGGAGGGCCTCGGGGTCCCGACCGCCGTGGCCAAGATCCTGTGCACGCTCATGACCACGGTGTGGAACTATCCGCTGTACCGCTTCCTCGTCTTCCCGACGGAGCAGGCGACCCGCCCGCAGGCCGAACCGGTGCCGCGTCCCGGGACCGTGGAGTTCGTGATCCCGGCGCACAACTCCGAGACGGTGCTCGAGGAGACGGTCCGGGTTCTTCGGGACTGGGGAGCCGGACGAGAGGTGCACACCGGGGTGCTGATCGTGGAGAACGCCTCCACCGATGCCACCCACGACCTGGCGACGCGCCTGGCCGGTGAGTGCGCATCCGAGACCTTCACCGTCGCCGTGCTCCGCTCCGGGAAGGGGATGGGGGCGGCGTACCGTCGCGGGATCGAGGCGTCTCGGGCGGACCGGGTGGTGCTGACGGCTGATGACCTGCCGTTCGGGACCAGCGACATCGACGGCTGGTGGGCGCAGCCCAGGTCGGGGTTGGCGATCGGTTCGAAGGCCCACCCCGACTCGGTGGTGGAGCGTGGTCTCCTGCGTCGCGTCTCCACGAGGGGTTTCTCCGTGCTCAGGGGCGTGATCCTGGGGTCGCGGGTCGGGGACACGCAGGGAACACTGATCGTCGACGGCCACTGGCTGCGTGACAACGTGTCCCGGATCACGGAGCAGGGGTACCTGTGCTCCACCCAGGTCGTCGCGCTGGCCGAGCAGCAGGGGGTTGCGGTGACGGAGATCCCGGTGGTGCTGACCAGCCGGCAGGGCCAGCACGCGACCCGGCTGCGGCCGGGCGACGTGTGGCGGATGGCGGTGGGGCTGCTGCGGCTTCGCCGGGCCCTGGGTCAGTCCGGGGCAGGGACGTCCCCGCGGTCCTGAGCCAGCCTCGCCGCGACCGCCCCGAGCAGCCCCAGCTCCAGCACGCTCCACGACAGCGGCATCCAGGTGCTGTTCGTCATCCCGATGACGGGCCACAGCCCCAGCACCAGGAACACCGCCAGTGGTGTGAACCGCTGCGTGCGCTCGCCCCGTCGCCAGGCCTGCCGGGCCCACCACAGCACCACGACGACGACGGTGAGGAGGGCTGCTGCCACGACGATCCCGTACTGGGAGGCGATCTCGACGACGGCGTTGTGCGGGTTGGTCAGGCCGAAGGGTTCGCGTGGGGACTCCGGCAGCAGGGTCCAGGCCCCGTACTGCCCGGGGCCGACCCCGAGTCCCCAGGTGCGCAGCAGCATCCAGCCACCGTTGACGGCGAGGTTGAGTCGGGGGTCGTCGGTGCTGATCTCCCCCTCGTCGACGGGCAGCAGGGCGGTCAGCACCCCGGGGTGCAGCAGCAGCGTCGCGGCCCCTGCCGCGGCCGCGGCGGCCAGCACCATCCAGCCGTGGCGCACCAGCAGCAGCACGGCGCTGATCTCGACCAGCAGCACCAGCAGGGAGATCCGGGAACCGGTCTCGTGGACCAGCCACGGGCAGAGCAGGGCCGCCAGCAGGGCGGGGCCGCGCAGCCACCAGGACCGCTCCGTCGCGACCACCGCGACCGTGACGGGGAAGGCGACGACCAGGAGGTGGCCCAGCTGGTTGGGGTTGGCGAAGGTGCCTGCCATCTGGAACCACATGCCCATGAAGCGGTCGTCCTCCCAGGTGAGGGCGAAGGTCGGCAGGTGCAGCCCGGAGGTGACCTCCCAGATGACGACGACGGCCTGTCCCAGCACGGTCAGCACCACCCCGAGGGCCAGCCAGCGCCAGGTCCCGGCCCGGGCGAGGGCCGCGGCCAGCAGGAGTCCGGCGACCAGGGAGGCGAGCTCCACCAGGCCGCCGTCGTCCCAGCCGGGCCACAGCCGGGTGATCCCGGCGGAGACGAGCACCAGGGCGGCCAGGGCCAGGAAGGCGGCGGGGAGGCGTCGCCCGCTGCGGGGCACCGGGACGACGGCGAGCAGCAGGGTGACCCCCAGCAGCACCCGGAACAGCTGGGCCTGGCCCACACCGAACAGCGGTCCGGCAGCGGCGGTGGGGGGCAGTGCCAGGGCCACGACGGCGAGGGCGCGGCTGTGCCAGGTGGATGAGGACATGGTCGGCATTCTGCCACCCGGGCCGACATCCCCGGTTCGCCCGGCCCTGCGGCCCCTCCGCGAGAGCCCGTCCCGAGGTCCCGGCCGGCTCGACCAGTCGGAGGGACACGACCCCCGGCACATCGGGCCGGACCTCGTGCTCAGCGGGTCCGGGACCGGGTCTGCCCTTCTCGTGGCCCGAGGGCGAGCGTCTACACTGTGGCCCATGTCTGAAGCCCCCGGGACCCCTGAACCTGCCCAGTCGGGGATCCGGGGCAGGATCCGGGCCTCACGCATCGGTCAGTTCCTCAGCGGGCGTGAATTCCTGCGTCACGTGCTGACCCTGATGACCGGCACCGCCTTCGCGCAGGTGGTGAACCTGTTGGCGCAGCCGTTCATCACGCACCTCTACTCCTCCGAGCAGCTCGGGGTGTTCAACGTCTTCCTGTCGCTGGTGACCTTCATGGTCACCGTCGCGGCCCTGCGCTACGACCTCGCCATCGTGCCCGCCGCCGACGACGACGAGGCGCGCTGTCTGGTCTCGCTCGCCACCCGGTGCAACATCGTCGTGTCCCTGCTCAGCTCGCTGCTCCTGCTGGTCCTCGGCGGCCAGGTCGCCACCTGGCTGGGAGTGCCGGAGCTCGGCGGCTGGCTGTGGCTGGCCGGGCCGCTGGTGTTCCTCACCTCCCAGGTCACGGTGCTGGGCTACTGGCTCAACCGCAAGAAGTACTACACCGTCGCCAGCAGCAACCAGATGCTCCAGTCGCTGGCCATCGTCGGTCCGCGGCTCGGCCTCGGGGCCCTCAACCTCAGGGTCGTGGGGCTCGTCGCATCCCAGTTCGTCGGGGTCGGGGCGGCGCTGCTCCGGCTGCTGTTCGTCACCAGGGGCGAGATCACCGGGCCGACGACGGCCAGACGCCGCGACGTCGCCCGCAAGTACATCCGCATGCCGCTGGTCAACGGCCCCAACGCCCTGGTGGACGCGATCCGGCTCAACGGCATCGTCTTCCTCAACGCGCGGGTCTTCGGCAAGGCGGAGGTCGGGAACTTCGGCATGGCCTGGCTGCTGATCCAGGCCCCCCTCAGCTTCATCAACGGCGCCCTGTCCCAGGTGTTCTTCCAGAAGATGGCGGTCACCCCGCGCGGCCAGATGTTCCGGCTGGTGCGCACCTCCATCCTGCGTTCCCTGGCCATCGGGGTGGTGCCGTTCGCCCTGATCCACTTCCTGGCCCCCGTCGTGCTGCCGATGGTGCTCGGCCCCTCGTTCGACCTGGTCGGTCCCATCGCGGCGGTGCTGGTGCCGTGGCTGTTCCTCAACCTGGCGACCTCACCCATCTCGATGCTGTTCATCGTCGTCCACAAGCAGGGCGTGATGCTGCTGTTCGGCATCGCCTACATGGTCACCCCGCTGTACATCCTGGCGTTCCACCACAGCGACATCGTCTCCACCATGGCCGTGGTCTCGTGGGCGATGGCCGGGCTGCTGGCGGTGTTCTGTCTGCTGGCGCTGTGGGCGGCGCGGGCCTACGACCAGGGACGCACCCCCGATCTGTCGGTCCCCGCGAAGGAGTGACCACGTGCGACGTGTGGCGACGCTGTTCGGGTGTTCGGCCCCCGCCGTCGTGCTGGTGGCCAGCCTCTTCAACGGCCAGCAGGTGATGATCGACGACCCCGTCGGCATCACCGCCTGGCTGCTCGGTGCGGCGCCGGCCCTGCTGGTCGGGCTCATCCTGCTGCCCTGGGCGGCGGGGCGACGACCTCTGGTGGACGGGTCGCGGTGGGTGGTCGCCGCCACCGTCACGATGTTCGCCTGGTGCGCGATCAGGACCATCGGGGTCCCGCGCTGCCTGCTGACCCGTGCCGGGGAGCCGTTCGAGAAGTGTCTGCCCGAGTGGGTGGCCTGGGTGCCGTTGCTGCAGGCCGTGACGACGGCGGGGTTCGCCTGGCTGCTGGTCGCGGCCGTGCCACCCCGGCTGCTGAACCGCTGGCTGGTGGCCCTGGCCTCAGCCGTCGCGGTGGGGACGACGGTGGCGCTGGTGCGCGCCCTGATCCACCCGCGCGGCTTCAACCGGCTCGGGTCCGGGCTGGGCGGTCCGGCGGTGCTGAGCGTCGCCCTGGTCCTGGCCGCCGTGCTCCTCGTCGCGGCGGCCCGCGTCACGAGGCGGCGACGCCGGCCGTTGCTGCTGGGGGCCGTGTGGTTGGCGGTGCTGGTGGTGCTGACCTTCTCCCGCGCCGGGGTCGCGGTGGCCGTGATCGTCGCCGTCGTCCTGGCGGGCACGGGTCGTCTCCGGGTCGGCAGGCGGGAGCTGATGCTCATCGGCGGCGTGCTGCTGGCGCTGGTCCTCGCCGTCGCCCTGGTCTTCCCCGACCTGCTCGGCAGGCTGCTCACCCTGGGGGATCCGGACCGGGCGGCGACCACCCGCATCGCCCTGGGGTTCTGGGCCGAGGACTGGGGGCGCATCCTCGGTGGTGCCGGGACGGCCCGGGTGTGGCCGTGGTTCGCCGTGGACGCGGACCTGCTGTGGGCCTCCGAGAACGGGCTGTACGGCATGGCGGGGATGAGCGGTGAGATCCTCGGGCACGCGCACAGCACCTTCCTCACGGTGCTGGTCGAGCACGGGGTGATCGGGATGCTGCTGCTGGCGGCGATCCTGGTCGCGATCTGCTGGGCCGCGGTCCGCAGTCGTGGCGACGAGCCGTGGCGGTGGGGGCTGGTCGCGGCGGTCGCCGTCGTGCCCGCGTTCTTCTTCGACACCTACCTGTTCCGCAACCCGGGGGTGACCTTCGTGTGGTGGCTGGTGATCTTCGCCGGCCTTGCCGGATGGGGTGTCACGGGCCGTGCGGCCGACGGTAAGGTTGATCCGATGTCCGAACCCGGAACGAACACGCTGGAGGCTTGACGTGCAGACCAACCGAGTGCGCTGGACCCGCATGGGGCTCGCGCTGTGGGACCTGCTGGCATGGGCGACGTCCGCGTTCGCCCTGGTGGCGACGAGGTACGGCTTCGACCTGTCGGAGGAGCAGACCCAGCTGGTGCTGATCTACGCCGGGTCGGCGATGCTGCTGCAACTGTCCCTCGGCTACGTCACCAAGCTGTACCGCGGGCGTCACAGCGTCGCCTCCTTCGAGGAGGCCATCCTGTTGTCCTTGATCGGGGCCGCCGTCGGCATCTTCCTGGCCCTGTGCTTCATGATGTTCGGTCCGGTCAGCTATCCCCGGGTGATGACGTTCACCGTGCCGTTCGCGGCGTTGGTGATGATGGCGGCGGGGCGGTTCCTGTTCCGTGCCGCCACCCGCACCACCCGGTCCGGGCCCGATGCGGAGCGGGTGATCGTCTACGGGGCGGGCAACGCGGGTGAACAGTTCGGCCGCCTGATCCACGGCGACCCGGATGCGCCGTTCGAGATCGTCGGGTACATCGACGACGATCCGGCGAAGAAGAACCTCCACCTGGCGGGGGCCAAGGTGCTGGGAGACCGGCACCGGCTCATCGACGAGTGCCGCAGCGCGAACGTCCGCACCATCATCCTGGCGATCCCGACGGCGGAGCAGGCGCTGAAGCGGGAGGTCTCGGCGCTGGCCGACTCGGCTGATCTCAAGGTGCTGATGATGCCGTCGACGCGGGACATCGTGAGCGGGCGGGCGTCGGTGACGAGTCTGCACACCCTGGACGTCACGGACCTGCTGGGTCGCGCCCAGATCAAGACGAACCTGACGGAGATCGCCGACTATCTCTCCGGCAAGGTGGTGCTGGTCACCGGTGCGGGCGGGTCCATCGGGTCGGAGATCGCCCGGCAGATCTACCGGTTCGGGCCGAAGGAACTGGTGATGCTGGATCGCGACGAGTCCGGCCTGCACGGCACGCAGTTGTCGATCTTCAACCAGGGGCTGCTGGACACCCCGAACATGGTGCTGTGTGACATCCGTGACATGGAGGCCCTCGACGCGGTCTTCGCGGCCCACCGGCCCGAGGTGGTGTTCCACGCGGCGGCGCTGAAGCACCTGCCGATGCTGGAGCAGTATCCCCTCGAGGGGTGGAAGACCAACACGCTGGGTTCCCTCAACGTGCTCAGGGTCTCGGAGAAGTACGGCGTGGACCGGCTGGTCAACATCTCCACCGACAAGGCGGCCGATGCCACGAGTGTGCTCGGCAAGACCAAGCGGTTGGCGGAGGAGCTGACCGCGCACTACGCGAGGAGGACGGGGCGCACCTGGTTGTCGGTGCGGTTCGGCAACGTGCTGGGTTCGCGTGGGTCGATGCTGCACACCTTCACGGCGCAGATCGAGGCCGGTGGCCCGGTCACCGTCACGCATCCGGAGATCACGCGGTTCTTCATGACCATCCCGGAGGCCTGTGAGCTGACGTTGCAGGCCGCCGCGATCGGTGAGCCCGCCGATGTCCTGGTGCTGGACATGGGCGAGCCGGTGAAGATCCACGACGTCGCGAAGGGCCTCATCAAGCGCTCCGGCAAGGACATCAAGATCATCTTCACCGGGCTCAGGCCGAACGAGAAGATGCACGAGGTGCTGTTCAGCGACGACGAGGACCGCACCGCCACCAGTCATGAGCTGATCAGCCGGGTGCAGGTGCCGCCACTCGACCCGGCGCTGCTGGAGACCGTCGACGGCTCCGATCCCGAGTCGATGGCGAAGCTCACCCAGCAGTCGACGGCCGAGGCGGCCCGCCAGCTGAACCTGCAGCAGGCCTCCGAGGGGCTCGACGGCGTGGAGTTCGAGCGCCCGGAGAGCTGATCACAGTGGTCGGCAACCATCGCTTTTCCGACTGTTGCCGACCACTGAACTGTTCACCACCAGGGATCGGCGCCTGATGCCAGGTGGTCCAGCATGCTGAGCCCTCCGACGAAGTCGCCGTGGGGCTGCGGGTACGGCGTCGGGGTGAAGGAGTGGTGGTCCACCTCGATACCCCGGTCCCGGAAGAGCTGCTCGTCCAGGTAGTTGTGTCCTGACGGGCCGGACAGGTAGGTGTCCCCGCCGAGCTCCGCCACGATGTCGGCCAGCAGCTGTGACGACGACCCCGTCGCCTCGAGCTCGGAGGCGCGCACCAGGTGTGTCGGGATGGCGTAGTGGTCGCGGAGGCGGGTGATGAGGTCGGTGCAGAGATCCGCG
The DNA here is from genome assembly GCF_003859805.1 of Arachnia propionica. Lineage (GTDB taxonomy): Bacteria > Actinomycetota > Actinomycetes > Propionibacteriales > Propionibacteriaceae > Arachnia > Arachnia propionica_C. The sequence goes on along the minus strand of NZ_RQZG01000011.1, from coordinate 110,852 downwards.
AGGTTCGTCGTCGGGTTGGCGTAGACCTCGCTGAGCATCGTCGAGGCGGTGTCATGCCCGGGGGAGCGGCCGTAGAGGGTCCGCGTCGTCTTGATGTGGTTCTCGCGCCACGGCAGCAGCTCGTTGGTCTCGACGTCGCGGGTGAGCTGCCCGAGGCGTCCCTTGGTCTGCACCGGGACGGTGAGCCATTGCGGCCCGGCTGGCCCCTTGACCTTGACGCGGTTCTGGTAGCCGCCCTTGGTGAAGGGGACGGAATCCAGCAGCACGAAGACGTCTGAACGGACCATCTTGTCGAAGTAGCCGGTCCAGGGGGCGAAGTTCGGCTGGTGGACGGTGACGATCACAGCACGATCCTGATCAGCTCGAAGGCCTCGGCCCAGTCGCTCTTGACCTGCAGGCCACGCACCCGGGCCAGCGAGTCGTGGAACTCGGGCGTGAAGTAGGGGCGTCCCATCTCCAGCTGCGACCGGTACTTGGTCAGGGCCGCCCACTTGGCCTCCAGGTGGCGGCGTTCCAGGGTCACGAAGGCCGACGCGGAGAAGGTGATGTGGTTCCACGGCAGTTCGTAGCCGAGCAGGGTCTTGTGCTTGAAGGCCCGCAGCGCCTCGTCGTGGATGGTGGCGTGGTCCTGGTGCAGGTCGGCACCGGAGGGCACCAGCACCCAGTCCGGGTCGATGTCGCGGCCCAGCTGCACCATGTGTTCCAGCACCTCCTGCCGGTGGTAGCTGAGCTTGCGCACGGGGTAGCCCAGGATGGTCCGGTTCTCGCGTGGCACCCCCAGCACGTCGAGGGATTCGTGGCACTCGTCGGCCAGCTGGGTCGGGCGGGACCCCTCGGGCAGGGACTCCTCGGCGGTGGAGAACACCGCGACGTGCACGTGGACCCCGGCCTCCAGCCATTTGGCGATGGAGCCACCGGCACCCAGCTCCGCGTCGTCGGTGTGCGGGGCCAGGACCAGGATCCTCTTCGGTTGCTGCATCGAGTACCTCTCGTGTTGGGGCGACCCCTGAACCATACCGTGGCTGCACGGGATACGGCGCGATGGAATTGACATACCGAATGGTCGGTTTTTAGAATCGCGGTCGGAACAGGAGGTGCCATGACCGGACCAGGGCCCAAGGGGGAGGCGTCGCGTCGCGACATCATCGCCGCGGCGTCGAGGGTGTTCGCCCAGCGCGGCTACACCGAGACGCGGATGGACGACATCGTGAGGGCGACCGGGCGGACCAAGGGGGCGCTGTACTTCCACTTCCGTTCCAAGGAGGAGCTGGCCCGCGCCGTGGTCGAGGACCACAAGCGGACGTGGCTCGTCCTCGGGAGGGAGGAGGTGGCCCGCCACGCCTCCCCGCTGGCGCAGGTGCGGGGGCTGGGGCGGCTCCTCGGGCGGCTGGCGGCCGAGGAGGACGCCAGCTGGAGCGTCGTCCGGCTCGCGGCCCAGATCCGAGGGGGCGGGCCGGACGACGATGGTCCGCTCCGGGCGTGGGTCGACCTGGTGGCGGAGATCATCGTTCGTGGTCAGGACGCGGGGGAGATCCGCGAGGAACTGTCCGCCGACGACGCGGCCCTCATTCTCGTGTCCGCCTTCGACGGGTTGAAGTCGACGACGGAGGCCATCGGCTCCGTGGGGGCTGACGCCTTCGAGCGTCAGGCGGGACTCATGGTCGACCTGCTCCTCGCAGGCATGGTCACTCCCTGACGGTCGCCCGGACCCCGGCCCGGCGTCGACCACCCGGAGCCACGCACAAAAACAAAACCGACTGATTGGTATGGAAAATCGCATGACTGCACTCATCACAGGAGCCTCCTCGGGGATCGGCGCGGAGTTCGCCCGTCGACTCGCTGCCGAGGGACATGACATGATCCTGGTCGCCCGCGACGTCGAGCGGCTGACCGCCGTGGCCCACGAGGTCCAGGAACGACATCGCGTCCACGTCGAGATCGTCGCCCTCGACCTGTCGCGCCCGGATGCGGGGGAGCGGCTGTGGGAGGAGGTCCAACGGCTACGGTGCGACGTGGAGATCCTGGTCAACAACGCCGGATTCGGGCTCCACGGCGACGTCCACGACGCCGACCCCCGACGCCTTGAGGAGATGGTCCGACTCAACTGCGCGACCCTCGTCGGCCTGACGGCCCGCTTCCTGCCCCCGATGCGTGAGCGCGGCGCGGGGACGATCGTGAACATCGCCTCGACGGCGGCGTTCCAACCGATCCCCCACATGGCCACCTACGGTGCGTCGAAGGCGTTCGTGCTGTCCTTCACCGAGGCCCTGTGGGCGGAGAACCGGGACCACGGCATCCGCGTGCTCGCGGTCTGCCCCGGCGCCACGGACACGGCCTTCTTCGACGTCGCCGGGGAGGCGGCCGCGGCGGGGCCGAAGCGCACGACGGCCCAGCTGCTGGATGCGACGATGCGGGCGCTGCGCTCCGACAGGCCGAGTTTCGTCGACGGCCCGGCTGCCCGGTTCGTCGCCAGGGTGGTCACGCGGCTGCTCCCGCGCCGCACCCTCATCGCCGTGGCGGGACGCTCCGTGGCCCCCTGACGGGAGGCGCCACGACGCGCATCATGGGTGCATCGTCATGCAGAATCGCTGGTGGGTGGGAAGGAGCTGGTCTTGGGTGTCGCGGAAAGGCTGCGGGAGTTCAATGCCCGACACCCCTGGAGCCACAACGAGTACTTCCACCCATGGATCCTGCGGAACCTGCCGTCGGGAAGGAAGCGTGCCGTCGATGTCGGCTGTGGTCAGGGGAAGCTGCTCGTGACGTTGGCCCCGCATTTCGAGCACGTGACGGGCACCGATGTCGACAAAGCGATGCTGGCGGAGGCGTCGCAGCGAACCGAGGCGTTGTCGAACGTCGCGGTCACGTCGACGCCGTTGGCCGATCTGCCTCCGGGGTTGGACCTCGTCTGCATGGTGGCGGTGTTGCACCATCTCGACGTCGAGCAGGCGCTCTGGCGGGTCAGGGAACTCCTCGTCCCCGGCGGCCGCTTCCTGGCCGTTGGGTTGGCCGCCACGCGGACCCCCGTCGACCACGTCTGGGACCTCGCCTCCGCCGTGACCAACCCCGTGATCGGTCTGCTCAGGCATCCCCGTCCGCGGCATGAGGCGGTGCCGGACTCCGTGCCGACGCGTGAGCCCGCCCTCGGGGTCGCGGAACTGCGTCGTGCCCTTGCCCGTGTGATGCCGGGAGCGAGACTGCGAAGACGTGTTGCCTTCCGCCACACGATTGAGTGGACCCGCCCGGGCTGATCCCCGCCCGGGTTCGGGGCCGAAAGGAGATGAGGATGACTGGTCACGACGTCGAGTTGACCGAGGACGAGCTGGAGGAGATCGCAGCTCAGCACGAGGCTGGAACGTGGCCGGGACACACGTCAACCCCCATCCCGGGTCGGCCACGGCTCCACGACGAGGAATTCGAGACCATCTCGTTCCGGCTCGGGGCCTCCCGCATCCGTGCTGTCGACGACGCTGCTGACCGGCTGGGGGAGTCGCGGTCCCAGTTCCTCCGTCGCGCGGTGGGCCAGGCCCTCGAAGGCCTGACCTCGACCGGCTGAGCTCAGAGCCGCTCGTACAGCCCCAGCAGCTTCTCGAACTCGACGTCCCAGTTGTAGCGGCTCAGGATGGCCTGGCGGCCGTTCTCGCCCATCCGGGCCGCCTCCTGCGGGTCGGACAGCAGCCGCTGCAGGGCCGCGGCCGCGGCGTCGGTGTCGAAGGGATCGACGGTGATGCCGCAGTCGGCCTCCCCGATGATCTCCTGCCACAGCCGGAAGTCGGAGCACAGCACCGGCAGGCCGCAGGCCATGTACTCGAACATCTTGGTGGAGTAACCCTCCACGTAGTTGCTGATCGGGTGGTCCAGCACGATCCCGACCTGCGCGTCGCGCAGCCCGGCGACGATCTGCCCACGCTGCACCAGGCCCGCGTACTCGACGTGGCTCCAGCCGGGGTGGGCCTCGGCGCGTTCCCGCTCGTGCTTGAACTTCCCCGCGACCCAGCCGCGCTGGTTCTCGGGCAGCCGGGCGACGGCCTCCAGCATCTCGAACAGCCCCTGCTGCACCGAGAGCCCGCCGACGTAGATGAACGCGTGGCTGCGCTCCTCGAAGGGGGTCTCGTTGCGCTCCGTGGCCAGGCCCTTCTCCGGGAAGTTCTGCACCACCACCGTCTTGTTCGCCGGGAACTTCGCCGCGATCGACGGGGTGGCGGCGACGATCCCGCTGAGCAGCCGCCCGGAGAGCCCTTCCAGCACCGTCACGATTCCGGCGAGCGGTCGCTTCGCCCAGCCCGGGATCCAGGTCTTGTTCATGATCTGCAGCGGCACGTCCTCGTGGACGTCGTAGACCACCTTCCTGCCACACAGCCGAAGCGCCAGCCCGACCCCCATCAGCTCGGGGTCGTGGAAGTGATAGACATCGGCCTTCTCCTTCAGCGCTCGGCGGAAGATCGCCCAGGTCTTGACCAACATCCGGTGGAGGCGGTTGCGGGGCGCACCGAGCCCGATCACGGGAACCCCCGCGACGGTGGTGTCGCCGTCGTGGGTGTTGATGAGCGCCACGTCGTACCCGGCCTCGGCGAGCCCCCCGCACTCCTTGTGGGTGACGCGGGTGTCGGTGATGTCGTGGACGCTGCTGAGGTGAACGACGCGCATCACTGGTCCTTTCTCTGGTCCACGACAGCCGGGCTGCCGGTGCACCCGTCACGATGGTCGACGGCTGGGTCCCGGGTTCCGGGGCCAGCAGTCCCGCCAACCCTATCCCGATCCGGCAGCGCTCCTAGACTGGGGGCATGGGCAAGTTCTCCACCTTCGTCAAGGCCACAACTCCTGTCGTGGTCACCACCGTCGCGTTGCTGAAGGAGTTTCGTGAGAACCCGGAACTGCGCAGAGGCATTGACGCCGCGATCGCGAAGTTCAAGAAGGCCGCGAGCCCGAAGGAACGGGTCGAGGCCAGGATCAACGCCATCGACGTCGCCGCCGATGCCGTTGCCGAGATCGAAGCCGAGGCCACGGAGCCTGCGATGTGGCGCCGTCAGGCGCAGGCACTGCGGATGAGGAGCGACCTGGCGTGGCACGGCAACACCGGAGCCGCCCGCCGGAAGGCACTCAAGGCACTGGACACGGAGACCGCCGAACTGCTCGCCGCCGTCAACGAGCACCTGGTCCGGCTGCAGGCCGATGCGGCCCCGCCGTCGATCACACCCTGAGGCCCCGGAGCCTCAGCCGGTGGTTCAGCCCTGCCCGATGCGGAAGAACTTCACACTCTTGAAGGCCTCCTGGTCGAGGCAGCCCCGGCCGTCGACGATCACCTGCACGCCGGGCAGGTCGGCGGGGGTGAGCTGCTGGTACTCGGGGTGGTCGGCCTGCAGGATCGCCACGTCCACGCCATCGCCCAGGTGGTGGGCGGTGAAACCGTGGGAGCTGAGCTCGTCGTCGGTGAACATCGGGTCGTGGACGGTGACCTTGGCACCGCGGGCCTGCAATGCCTCGACGGTGGGGAAGACCCCGGAGAAGGCGGTCTCCTTGACCCGGCCCCGGTAGGAGGCGCCGAGCACGACGACGCGCTTGTCCGTGAGGTCACCGACGGCCCCCTCGGCCAGCGCGATGGCGTACTCCGGCATCGTCATGTTGGCCTCGCGGGCGGTGCGCACGATGGTGGCGTCCGGGTCGGTGTAGAGGTACAGGCGCGGGTAGACGGGGATGCAGTGGCCACCCACCGCGATGCCGGGCCGGTGGATGTGGCTGTAGGGCTGCGAGTTGGAGGCGTCGATGACCTTGTGGACGTCGATGCCGTGGGCGGCGGCGAACTTGCCGAACTGGTTGGCGAGCCCGATGTTGACGTCGCGGTAGGTGGTCTCGGCGAGCTTGGCCATCTCGGCGGCCTCGGCGGTGCCCATGTCCCACACGCCGTTGCCCTGCGGCAGGTCGGGGCGCTCGTCGAAGGTCAGCACCTGCTCGTAGAACTCGATGCCCTTGCGCGTGCCCTCGGGGCTGAGGCCGCCGACGAGCTTCGGGTACTTCCTCAGGTCCTCGAAGACGCGGCCGGTCAGGACCCGCTCGGGGGAGAACACGAGGTGGAAGTCCTTGCCCTCGGTCAGTCCCGAGATCTCCTCGATCATCGGCTTCCAGCGGTTGCGGGTGGTGCCGACGGGCAGCGTCGTCTCGTAGGAGACCAGGGTGCCGGGGGTGAGGTGCTCGGAGAAGGAACGGGTGGCGGCCTCCATCCAGCCGAAGTCGGGCTGCCAGGTCTCGTCGTTGACGAACAGTGGCACGACGATGACGATCGCGTCGACGCCGGGAATGGCCTGCGAGTAGTCGGTGGTGGCGCGAAGTCGGCCGGCGGGCACCAGCTGGGAGAGCTTCTCCTGCAGGTGGGCCTCGCCGGGGAAGGGCTCCTGGCCGGCGTTGACCTTGTCGACGACGCTCTGCTGCACGTCCACGCCGATGACCTCGTGGCCCATGTCGGCGAACTGGACGGCCAGCGGCAGGCCGATCTTGCCCATCGCGATGACAGCGATCTTCACGACTGTTTCCTTCCCTACGTGATGCTGGCCTGAGTCTACCCATGCATTCTGGCGGGTGTTCCTCGGTTCTGGTTCTGCCGTCGTCGTTGCCGGATGTGGTCTCACCCTCTCGGCCGGCGTCGTCGTTGCCGGATGTGGTCTCACCCTCTCGGCCGGCGTCGTTGTTCCCGGATGTGGTCCCACCCTCCCGATCGGCGTCGTCGATCCTGGCCCCAACAGGCACGAATCGCCGTTCTGCTTCCCTGAGAGCTTGATTGAAACGATTCAGTCAAGGCGGCCCGGCGGTTCGTGCTCACCTCCGCGCCTCTGTCTGAGGACCTGGTTTCGCCTGCTTTGGATGGTTTCACCTGCCTTGTGACGGGTTTGCCTGCCTTGAGGGGGAAGTGCCTGTCTTGTTTCGAATTGCCTGTCTTATTGGACAGGCAATTCGATTTTAGGCAGGCGAACCGTGCCCAAGACAGGCGAACCGTGCCCAAGACAGGCGAACCGCACCGAGGACAGGCGAACAGCGTCCAAGGCAGGCAAACCGTGTCCAAGGCAGGCGAACCCTGCTGGGGAGCAATGGGGAAGCAGGGTGGATGCGGACCGTAGACTTCCCGCATGTCTGAGGAGGTCATCGGATACCGTCTGCCCGTCTCGCCCCACACCGTCGTCGGGTCCCACGACGACTCGGGTCAGGCCATCACGCACGTCACCGTCCCCGACGGCCGACTGCTGCTGGCGACCTGCGGCGACGACGAGGTGATCCGCCTCTGGGACCCGGCAAGCGGTGCCGTCAGCCAGCCGATCACCGGGTACGGCGAGACCATGGGAGCCATCACCGCGTGGACCACCAGCGACGGCGAGCCGCGGATCGCCGCCGTCGGTGACGCCCCGGACAACGCGGTGTGGATCTGGAACCCCCGCACGGGGCAGCGGATCGGCGAACCGCTCATGGGGCACGGCTACTGCATCTCGGGCGTCGTCGCCTTCCCCAGCCCCGACGGGCCGCGGCTGGCCTCCGTCAGCGACGACCACACGATGCGGATCTGGGACCCCGGGACCGGGGAGCAGCTCCGGGTCATCGAGACTCCGGGCCACTGGCTGGCGGAGCCCTCGGCGTTCCTCGACGGGGACCGCCCCCGGATCCTCACCCGCGACTTCTCGACCCTTCGGCTGTGGGACCCGCTCACCGGCGAGGAACTCCCGGCCCCCGACTTCGACCACGAGGACCTCGTCACCGCCACCGCCGTCCACACCGACGCCGACGGGCGGGTCCGGTTGGCGTCGGTGAGCCGCAACGGCACCGTCGCCGTCCACGACCTCGCATCCGGGGTCTCCCGGGAGCTGGAGGACACGGGACCTGGCCTCCTCGACGTCCCCGACGGGCTGTGCTCGGCGGTCTTCTTCGTCACCGACGACGGGGCGTTGCGGCTGGCCACCGGCAGCGACGCCGCCGACATCCGCATCTGGGATCCAACACTCAACGAGCAGGCACCGCAGGTGCTGCGGGGCCGTCGTCGTTCCTGGACTGATCGGGAGGTCCGCGGGCTCACGGCCTTCACCGGTGCCAACTCCCGCGCCCGGCTCGCCTCCATCGACAGCGGTGGGGTGGTGCGGGTCTGGGACCCGAGTCGACCTCTCGACCGGGCGATCGGCGCGACGTTCGGGCATGCCGGACTCGTCGTCGCGGCGGGACGGTATGTCGTCCCGGTGGAGGATCGGCTCGTCGTGTTGGGCACCGACGGGTCGCCGTCGGATGAGTCCTCCGAGCCGACCGGGAGCCTGATCGAGGACTGCTCACCCCTGCCCGACGACGGGAACATCACCGTCGGTGACGGCGAGGCCGTGGTGTGGAGCGCCCGGTTGGAGGAGGTCGCCCGGTTCGAGGTCGGGCAGTGGGACGACGGCGTCGTGGCGTTTCCCGGCGACCTCGTCGCGACCGCCGCACGGTGGGGTGGCATCCGGCTGTGGTCCCTCGACCAGGGCTGCGCGGTCGGGGAGCCCTTCGACGCCCACGAGGGTGGGGTTCTCGATCTGGCCCGGCTGGGCGAGCAGCTCGTGAGCGTCGGGGATGACGGCTGGCTGCGCCTGTGGGAGGTCCAGCCGTGGCGTCTCGTGGCCGAGTTCCGGCCCGAACCCGACGGCGACGTCGCCCTGGTGGCCAGCGTCGGCGATCTCATCGCGACGGCGGGGAGCGAGCCCGTGGTCAGGCTGTGGACCCGGGAGGGTGAGGCTGCGGGCAGCATCGATGTCGAGGGGCTGCCGGAGGCCCTGTCCACCCTCCCCGACTCTCACCTGGGGGTGGGTTTCATCGACGGCCTGGTCGTGCTCCGGTCGTGAGTCAGACCAGCACCGCGATGGCGGCGTTGAGGAGGGTGAGGCCACCGATGGCCCAGAACAGGGCGGCGGGGACCTCCTGGTTGCGCTTCTGCCTGGCGGCTGCGATCCCGAGGGCGGCACCGATGACGATGAGCACGACGAGCTTGATGCCGATCTTGGCGTGGTTGAGGGGGCCGTCGAGACCCCACGGGGCGGCCAGGATGACGCCGGTGGCGAGGGCCAGGGCCATGCCCCACTGCATCACGGGTGTGATGCGCAGGCGACGGTTGGACGCCTCGACCGCGAAGGCGCCGAGCAGCAGGGCGAAGCCCACGAGATGGCAGATGACGACGATTCCGCGCAGGATTTCCACGGGGCTTCCTCTCCTCGGGCGCAGACCTTCACCGCGCACTCGACCGACCCATCCTAACTTGGAGACATGTCGTCTCCAAAATCTGCATCGGGCCAGCCCGTAGGATTCCGGCCATGGACCCACGCCAGTTCCTGGAGACCACCGACTGGGCCCACCTCGACCACGCCTACGGGTTCGTGACCTCCCGCGAGGTGGCCATCCTCGCAGGACTCCTCGACGGTGACCGCGACGCCCTCATCGCTGCCGAGCACCTGCTCGACGCCTCCTTCTTCCACCAGGGCAATCTCTACCTCGGCACCCCGGCCGCGTTCCGGGTCCTCGTCGACGCGATGCACACCTGGCCCACCGAACGCCTGATCCAGGCGGGATTCGAGGACGAGCTCATCTGGCACCTCTGCCACCTGGGACGTCGCATCCACGACGAGCTCGACGACCCCACCGAGCCGGTGCGCCCCGGCGAACCCATCGACCACGACGCCGTCGCGGCATGGAACCGGATCGTGGACGAGGTGCTGGTGATCCGCACCGAGCGTTTCCCCACCCTGGAGGCCCGACGCCGCTGCGACGAGGAACTGTGGCGCAGGCTGTGGCGCAACCAGGTGGTGGGCCTGATCGACCTGGTGCCCGACGTCGTCGCCCTCCTGCTGCCCCTGACCCGGGGCAAGGATCAGGTCAGCCGCGACGCCACCGAGGTCCTGGTGCCGTGGCTCACCCTGCCCGGCGCCGAACAGGCCCGGGTGGAGGTGACCGCCGGGCTGCGGCGCGACCTCGACGCCCAGCTGGCCGACCCGGGTCCGGGACTCATCGACGTGCTGTGGCGACTGCACGAGCTCGACGAGGACCTCACCCCGCTCCTCGACCACCCTGACCTCGAGGTCAGGGGGTTCGCGGCGCTCAGCCGCCCGGATCCAGCCACCCTCGACGTCCTCGTCAAGGCCGTCGTCGCCTCCTGTGCCGTGGCCGAGGAGGCCGTGTACGAGCTGGGTCGGATGAAGCCGCCCCTGGAGCGGGTGGTCCCGGCCGTCGTCGCGTGGCTGCAACGGATGGATCACGTCTCCCTGGCGTTGGGGCCGTGGCAGTGGCTGATCGTCATCAGCCTCCCCACCCACCCCGAGCACGACCCCTGGCGCATCCTCCCGGACCGGCCCAGCCCCGCCCAGCTGGATGTGCTGGAGGCCGTCGCCGCCAACCCGGTGTTCTGGGAGCGCAGCTTCGGGGGTCGTCGTGCGATGGGGCTGGGTGAGATGACCCGCGACGACCTCGTCACCCTGCTCGGCACCCATGGGCGGCCCGGCGACGGGGTGCGCAGCACCGGGGCGGAGGTCGCCGAGGGCATCGCAGCGCTCACCGCCGCCCACCCGGACCGCGACGGTGCCGACTGGCTTCGGGCACTTCACCCGTTGGTCGAGGCGGTAGGCCCGGGCGTCCCGACCAGGGCGATGCTGTTGGCCCTGCTGGAGGCGGCCCTGGTCGCGGATGCGCCGCCGATGGACGAGGCCTGGCGTCACATCACCCAGCCGCCGGAGCTGGAGTGGCCGCCCGGAGCGGCCCCGCCGCCCGGGGAACCGGACCCGACGGGGCACGCCGAGGCCCTGGCCGTGATCGCCTTCCAGGCCGCCGAGCTCCACCGGCTGGCCGAGGCCGGGCGGCTGGGGGAGGTGGGCTGGGGAGTGGCCTCACCGACCGGCAACACCTGGTACAACGCGACCTCCCACACCCTGCTGGAGTGCGGGGCCGCAGCGCTGGAGGACCACGGCCTCACCGTCGTCTGGGGGTGGCGGCTCCTGGCCCAGCTGCTGGAGCTCGGCCGGATCTACGAGTGAATCGGTGTTCTCTGCCATTCCTCGCGCCCAGACCGGCCTCCGGTGGCCAGGAATGGCTGAGAACACCGTCTCTCCTTGCGGACCCCGGCCGTCATCTGTCATCCTGTTCGACGGTGCCAGGACGGCACCTGCCACGAGAGGTCGGATGATGGAACGGATGCAGAGCCCCACCCGGGTGCAGCAGTCGTTCCTCAGCGCTGCCATCCGCCGCCTCGATTCCGCGAAGAATCGCTGAATCCCGGGTCCCGCCCTCTCGTTGCCACCCACTGATCCGCCGTCGGGCGAGAGGTGTCGGCGTACCCCTGTCATGAAGATCCACGAACAGGAGTAGAACCATGTCCACCTTCCCGGTGCCCCTGACCGGCACCGACAACACCCTCATGTGGGCCGACGAGGCCGGCATCGAGGAGGCCGCGATCCGGCAGCTGCGCAACGTCGCCCACCTTCCCTGGACCCACGGGCTGCGGGTCATGCCCGACGTCCACTACGGCAAGGGCGCGACCGTCGGCTCCGTCATCGCGATGCACCAGGCGGTGGCCCCGGCCGCCGTCGGCGTCGACATCGGCTGCGGCATGACCGCCGTGCGCACCAGTCTCACCCCCGAGGAGCTGCCCGATGACCTCGCGGGGCTTCGGCACGGGCTCGAGCGCGGTGTCCCCGTCGGCAACGGGCAGCACCGCACCCATTCCCGGAGCATCGACCGGCACCACGACCTGGGGCGCAGGTTCACGGAGATGTCGAAGGCCTTCGACGACCTCAGGGTCCACGACATCTCCCGCCGGTTCGGCTCGTTGGAGGGCAAGGCCATCGCCCAGGTCGGGACGCTGGGTGGCGGCAACCACTTCATCGAGCTGTGTTCCGGTGACGACGGGCGGGTGTGGGTGACGCTGCACTCCGGGTCGCGTGGGATCGGCAACAAGCTCGCCCTGGAGCACATGGAGGTGGCGCAGTCGCTGACCCACAACAAGGGGCTGGTCGATCGTGACCTGGCCGTGTTCCTCAGCCACACCCCGCAGATGGAGGCCTATCTGCACGACCTGTGGTGGGCGCAGTCGTACGCGCTGCTCAACCGCGACGTCATGCTGGCCAGCATCTGCGACGAGCTGAGGCATCGCATCCCGAGGATCCGGTTCGACGAGCCGATCCGCTGCCACCACAACTACGTGGCGGTGGAGACCTACGACGACCTGGAGCTCATCGTCACCCGGAAGGGCGCGATCCGCGCCGGGAAGGGTGACATGGGTGTGATCCCGGGGTCGATGGGCACCGGCTCGTACATCGTGCGGGGGCTGGGCAACGAGGCGTCGTTCCAGTCCGCCTCCCACGGGGCGGGTCGGCGGATGTCCAGGAATGAGGCGAAGCGTCGGTTCACCGCTGACGATCTCGCGGCGCAGACCGCGGGCATCGAGTGCCGGAAGGACGCGGGGGTCGTCGATGAGATTCCCGGGGCGTACAAGGACATCGACGATGTCATCTCGGCCCAGTCCGACCTGGTGGAGGTCGAGGCCAGGCTGCAGACCCTGCTCTGCATCAAGGGTTGAGGTCGTGTCACGGTGAGTCCCGCCGTCGCATGTGCCGCGGCGGGGCCCACCCCGCCCCGTGGGCTTGCCTGAGACCCCGGCGGTTCGTGCTCGGGTGGGGACGGGCGATCGTCGTCAGAGGGCGCCCATCATCGACCTGAGCTCGTCGCTGAAGCCCTCGACGACGACCTCGCCGTCGAGCCGGTTGAACTGGTCGGGAGTGACGGAGACGTACTGGAGCTCGACGGTGCGGGAGCCGTGCACCTCGGTGCGGATGCCGTTCGGCCGGTAGCCGGCGCTGTGGGAGACGCCCATGGACGCCTCGTTCCCGATCACCGCGGCCGACTCTGCCCGCCGGGCACCCAGATGGTCGAAGGCGAAGTGGAGCATGAGTTTGCGCATCCGAACACCCCACCCCTTGCCGTGATGGGCCAGTGCCAACCATGATCCGGAGTCCACCACCCGACGCCTGGCGAACTGGGTGGCCAGCACGTCCTGGCAGCCCACCAGCTCACCTGCGACCCACACGCCGAAACCCAGCACCCACGAGTCGGGGGAGAACTCCGCCCGGAATCGCCAGTGTGCCTGGGCGGCGTTGCGTCGACGCTCGCGCACCGGCGCCTCGTACCACGGGAAGATCCACTCCACGGAGTCGTCGGGGAAGATCGGCCCGCTCAGCAGGTCGAGGTACTCGGGGAAGTCCTCGTCCCGCATGAGGCGCAGCGTCATGTCGTCGTGTCGGATGCGCAGGCCGAACGGGGGAAACGCCGTCGTGAGGGGGTCCATCCCTCCATTGTAGGGTTCGCCCCCGCAGAGGTGGTGAGCGGGTTATCCTCGTGTGGATCGCGAACTGTCGTGGAGGCGACGATGAGGTGCATGACGTTGTTCAAAGTGCTGGTGGTCTGCTCGCTGATGACGGGTTGTGGTGTGACGGAGATCGCGGTCCCGGCCGACTCGGCCACGACCTCTCCTTCCGTCACGGCGACCACGGAGGCGTCGACACCCGATGTGTCCACCGGAGATCAGCCGGAGGAGATTCAGGCCTGGATTCAGGGGTCCTACGCCCACAAGATCGGGGAGCCCCTCGAACTTGACGCCCGGGGGTCCTACAGCTCCGCTGGAAAGCTCGTGAAGTACGAGTGGGACCTTGACGGCGATCAACAGTTCGACGAGACCAGCACCGAGCCGATGCTGACCTACACCTGGGACAAGGAGTTCGTGGGTGAGATCACACTGCGCGTCACCTCACCCACGGGGGCCACAGCCATCGGGACGACGGAGGCGATGATCACCAACGACGGTGACTCGACGCCCTATGAGCGGGACAACTGCCCCGAGGTCAACAACCATGGGCAGACCGACTACGACAACGATGGGATCGGGGATGCCTGCGACGACACCCCCGGGTACCCGACGGAGGACCTCCCGGGGGTGAGTGAGGGACCGGCCCCCACGCCGTCGGCGACCAGATGAGCGGGGCCTCAGGCCACCAGGTGCTGGAGACGACGACCGTCGGTGAGCCGTGGCAGCTGATCCGCCAGCAGGGCGACCATCCGGGGCAGCATCGCGGCGGAGTTGCCACCGATGTGGGGGGTGATGAAGGCGCCGTCGGCCTGCCACAGGGGGTGGTCGTCGGGGAAGGGCTCCGGGTCGAACACGTCGGAGGCCATGCGCAGCCGTCCGGAGGTGACCTCCGCGGTGATCGCGTCGGTGTCGACGACGGGGCCGCGCGCGACGTTGACCACCAGCGCGTCGTCGGGCAGTAGGGCCAGTTCCTCGGCCCCGATGAGGCCGCGGGTGTCCGTGGTCAGGGGCACGATGAGCACCAGGATGTCGGCGTGGGGCAGGAGGTCCGGCAGTTCGTCGATGCCGTGGATGGTGCCGTGCTCGTCGCCGCGGGCGGCGCGTCCGACCCGTGTGATCTGCACCTCGAAGGGCTCCAGGCGACGGCGGATGGCGTCGCCGATGGCTCCCACCCCGACGATGAGGACGCGCGAGTCGGCGAGGGAGCGGGTGGTGGCGACCTGCCAGCGGCGGTCACGGGCGAAGCGGGGGAGTTCACGTTGGGCGGAGATCATGAGCCCGACCGCCAGTTCGGAGGTGGAGGCGTCGTGGACCCCGTAGGCGTTGGCCAGGTGGACGCCGTCGGGGAGGATCTTCAGCAGGTTGTCGTAGCCGGCGGACTGGGCCTGGACGAGGCGGAGTCTCGGCAGGTCCGTGAGGGAGCGCCACTCCGGGGCGGCCCGGAAGTAGGGGACGATGGTGCACACCACGTCGTCGGCCTCGTCGCCGAGGACATCGCGGACGGGGCGGTTCCAGTCCCACACCCGGAGGGTCACACCGAGTTGGTCCTCAGGGGTGTGGGCGACGAGGGCGTCGAGCAGGTTCTGGTCAGGGACGGTGACGATCATCCTCCGACACTAGCCTTGATTTCACTCCTCCGCCCGGGTGGGCTAGCATTGTCGTCGGCTCTTTTGCCATCGGGGTGTGGCGCAGCTTGGTAGCGCGCGTCGTTCGGGACGACGAGGCCGCAGGTTCAAATCCTGTCACCCCGACCATATTGTCCTCGTTCGAACATGTTGACGGGGAGGCGTCGGACTGGGGTCCGGCGCTTTTTTGGTGTTCGGGGGTGGTCTGCTCGCTGCTGGTGGGGTTGGCTTGGGCGGCGTGGTGGAGGGCTGTGATGGTGTGGTGGGGCTGGGTGGTGGGTGTGGTGGTGTGGCCGTCGTCGTCGAGCCAGATGTGGGAGAAGAAGGCGGTGAGGAGTTTGCGTTTCACGGCTGGGACGGCGGTGTTGTAGAAGTTGGCGGGGTCTTCGAGGAGGGTGAGGTAGGCGAGGGTGTGGTCGGTTTCCTGCTTGAGGTGGTGGTCGGTGTGGTCGAGTTGTTCGGTGGTGGCGGCGCGGCGGGTGCGGAGGTCGTGGAGGCGTTTGCGGAGTCGGGTGGTGTCAAGTGCGGCGTCGGCTGTGAGCTCGAGGAGGCGTTCTTCTCTGGTGTCGAGTGTGGCCAGTTCTTTGCGGAGGCGTTGTCTGGCCTCGCGTTCCACGATCTGTCGGTTTTCCAGGCTCTCGGTGATCTCCTTGCGTAGGTGTGCCACTACTTCGGGAGCCAGTCGCAGAGCAGCGACTTCTTGGGCGAGTGCGTCCTCGACATCGCTCACCCGTAGATGCGGTAGGCCGCAGTCCGGATGTTGGCGGTTGATGCAGGCGTAGTACTGGTAGGTCTGTCCGGCCCGGTTGATGGGTTGGGTGTAGATGAGTTGGCTTTCGCGACCGGCTGCGTGGCAGCGGCTGCATTGCATGAGTCCTCGGAGGAAGTGGTGGTGGCGCGTGTCGCGGTGGGTGCGTCGTCTGCGGGTGTCGAGGACGTGTTGGACGCGCTCGAAGAGGTCGGCTGTGATGAGGGGTGTGTGGCGTCCGGGGCAGGTTTCGCCTTTGAAGCTGACTTTCCCGATGTAGTAGGGGTCGCGGAGGATGGCAGCGAGTTGGCTGCGGGAGAGGGGGTGTCCGCGCTGCTTGGTGGTGCGTCGGGTGGTGAGGCCCTGCTTTTCCAGTTCTGCGGCCAGTGCGGCCAGGCTGTATTCGCCGGTGGCGTATTGCTCGAAGGCCCAGCGGATGATGGGGGCGCGTTCGGGGTCGATGTCGATGGTGTTGGTGAGTCGACCGTCGAAGTCCTTGCGGACATTGAGGTAGCCGAGTTTGGCTCTGCTGATGGTACCGCGGTTCTGCGCCTTGTGCCACATCTTGTTCGAGATGTCCTCGCCGTTCTGCCGGACCTGAACCTCGTTCATGATGTCAGTGATGGCCTCCATGGCATCACCCATGTAGCCCTCACCGAACTCCTCCTTCGCGGAAACCAACTTCACCCCCATGGTCGCCAGCACCCGCTTGGCGATGGCGGCGTCGGTGAAGTTGCGGAAGGCTCGGGACCGCATGTAGATCACCACGTACCCGATCTGGGGGTTGTCCTCGACGTAGCGCAGCAGCTCCTTGAACACCGGGTGTTTGGCGATGGACTGGGCCGAGGTGCCAGGCTCGACGAACTTGCGGGCGATGGGGGCCTTCAACCTCACGCACCGCTTGATACCCGCCTCGCGCTGGGTGGCGATGGAGTTGCCGTCCTCGTCGATGTTGATGGTGGTGTTCATCTGGCGGGCGGTGGAGACCCGCAGGTACAGCACGGCTTCCGCGCCGTCGGCGATGTCGCTCTGGGCTATCGGGGCGACGCCGTCCAGACCGAGGAGCAGCTCGAAGTCGCTCAGGGCACTGCGTCGTCTGCGTGGTGTTCCTGTGCTTTGTTTTCGCTGTGCCATTGGGGTCCTCCTTTCCCTGCCGAGCCTGTCTCCCCGGCATCTTCCATTGACGCTTGGTTCGCCTGGAAAGTCCAGTCCTTTGCGTCACTTCTCAAAGACGTGGCACCAGTTGTCGGTTTCGACGATGGCGTAGGTGTCTCGTAGGTGCGTGGCCAGAGCCTGCCGGTTCCATGTCAGCATGTCGGATGGAATGCCTGAGGTGGTGGTGAATTCGTCCAGAAGTCCACAGTGAATGGTACAACAATCAGGCAGCAGCCTGAATCAAACATGATTTTCGTCGCTGTCCACGAAGCCTGTGGCAGACCATCCCTGAGGTTCCAAGTTCGAGGAAGAATTGCTTGTCAGCCAGCTGCATAGCCATCTGGCCGACAGCACATCCGCCTCACTCTCTGGCCGTAGCGCCATGGCTGTGTCTACGATGGCTTCGTACTCAGGGCGGAGGTGACGATGATGCGCTACTGGCGGTCAGTGACGACCGTGGTGGTTGCGGTGTGCCTGCTGGTGGTCGGATGCGTCAAGGAGTCGGGTTGGGAGCAGGCCATGCAGGCACTGAAGGCCGACCCGATGGCCTCGGTGAGCTGGGATGGACTGGAGTTGCTGGGGACGGTGGAGACGGTCAACGACAGCCCGAAACCTTCCCCACCAGGCATCACTCGCTGCTACAAGCTCAGTATTCCAACAAGAGAGGCTTTTGAGAAAGTAATGTCCAGCGCCAGACAGTATGAGTGGAATGAGAACCTTGAGGAAGCGGCCCCCAGCTACGCCAAAGCGTGGAAAATTATAGACGGGTATCGTGTCAGTCTACGTGTTTCCACGGATTCCTACCGATGCGAAAAAGAATACCCTGACTATGATTTTCGCATCACATTGACTGAGCAATCGTGAAAGGAGTAAGGGCGTTATTCATGGGGGTTAACGGTATAGCAGAGGTGACCCCCGGGTAGGGGCATCGACTGCTTCGCGAGAGAATGGGTATTGCAAACTATCCGTTCTCGAGGAAGCAGTCGATGCGTTACGATTCTACTACAGGTCTCCCAGTGGCAGTGATTCAGGAGATCGTGGCCCGGGTCTGGGACGTCGCCCAAGGGCGGGGGCTTGACTTCACCCGGCACAAGATCGGGTTGTACAAGCAGGTGGTGATCTGTTTGATGCTTGCGGTGAGAACATGTCCCAGATGGTGATCGCTGACCTGGTCGGGGTGTCCCAGCCCACGATCTGCCGGATCAGGCGGCGGATCACCGAGCTGTTGGAGACGGTACTGGTGTTCAGCGGTGGAGGTCTCACGGAGGCCATCGACCAGGGGCACCTTCTGCTGGTTGATGGCACCTTCGTCCCGACCGGGAACCGCCCAGCCAGCGGGCAAGCAGCTGCAAACCACTCCGGGAAACGGAAGGTCCAGTGTCGAGGCATCCAGGTCGCAGCAACCGACCGGGGTGACCTCGTGGCGGTCTCCGAGACGTTCCCCGGAGCACGCCATGACGCCAGGGTGATCCATGAGTGCGGCTGGAGTGACCTCCTCGCCGAAGCGAAGGCCTGCTGGATCGCTGACAGTGCCTACACGGCAACCACTGCCACGACACCGGTCAGGAAAACACCGAACCAGCCCCGCACCGAGTGGGAGAAGACATTCAACAAGACCATCGCGAGTCTCCGTGCTGCTGTTGAGCACTGCATCGCCCATCTGAAGAATTGGAAAATACTCGCCACCGGCTACCGAGGGTGCCTCACCGAACTCCCCGCCATCATCCGGATCGTCACCCAACTCGAACTCCTGAGAACCCAATGAAAAGAACCCCCATGAATAACGCCCTAAATCAAACATGATTTTCGTTACTGTCCACAAAACCTATGGCAGACCAATCCATTCTATGTTAGGTTTAGCGCATGCTGGATGCCACCACCCTCCCGATCACCTTTGAGAACACTCGCCTACGCCCCCTCTCTGAGCTGGACGCAGACGCGTATGCAGCCGGCACCAAGGATGAAGCTGTGCGGCGCTTCGGCCACCTGCCCGAGTCCGACTACACCCCCGAGTCCGTGCGACGGATGATCCGTGACGAGGTTGCTGAGGGTCTGTCGTCCGGCACGCTGGCAGTCCTCGCACTTGCCGACGCCGAGACGGACCGGTTTGTGGGCTCCTTGGTGCTCTTCGACGTCAGCTCCGAGGCTGCCGAGGTCGGGTTCTGGATTCATCCGGATGCGCGGGGAGCAGGGCACGCTCGTCGGGGCCTGGAGTTGGCATCGCGCTTCGCACGCAACAGTGGACTGCGAACCTTGACAGCACGCACGCTCCTGGAGAACAAGGCCTCCCAGCGGTGCTTGACGAACGCAGGGTTCCATGAGGTCGAGCGAGCCGTCGGGACCACGCCCGCAGGACAGCGCGAGGAACTATTCCATTACCGGCGCGATCTCAAGCCCACCGCCCAGTGGCCGTTGGCGACGGAGCGGCTTCGGCTCCGTCCGCATAACGCCGACGATGCCGAATGGCTTCACGAGCTGTACTCGCGACCCGACGTTGCCCGCTACCTGCTGGACGAGCCATGGACCGCGGAAGTCACCCACGACAAGCTCACCGAACGCCTAGCGAAGACTGACATCGATGGCGAGACTGGCGCGCTTGCGCTGGTCATCGAGCATGACGGCGTCCCGATCGGAGACGTCGCGTTGTGGCTCACCGATCACGAGCACCGTCAAGGCGAGATCGGGTGGGTTCTCGACCCTGCGCACGGTGGGCAAGGTTTCGCCAGCGAAGCCGTCCGAGCAGTACTCGCCCTCGGGTTTGACCACTACCGGCTCCACCGCATCACCGCGCAGATGGATGCCCGCAACAGCGCCTCGGCAGCACTGGCTCGTCGTGTCGGGCTCCGGCTCGAAGCACATCACGTCCAGGACTGGTTCAGCAAGGGCGAATGGACCGACACCCTCATCTTCGCGCGACTTGCCTCCGAGCACATGCGCCAATGATCGGGAGTCTGAGGGCGTTATTCATGGGGGTTCTTTTCATTGGGTTCTCAGGAGTTCGAGTTGGGTGACGATCCGGATGATGGCGGGGAGTTCTTTGAGGCGCCCTCGGTAGCCCTTGGCGAGTATTTTCCAATTCTTCAGATGGGCGATGCAGTGCTCAACAGTCGGGAAGATCACGCTGCGTGTCACCAGCGAGACCGGTGCCACCGCGACGACGACCACGGATGCGATGATCACCAACGATGGTGACTCCACCCCGTATACCAGGGACAACTGCCCTGAGGTGTACAACTACGGGCAGACCGACTACGACAAGGATGGCATCGGGGACACCTGTGACCCGACTCCGGGCCACCCGACGGAGGATCAGCCTGGAGTGATCGAGGGAGACCCGCCCGCGCCCTCACCGAGCCCCAGCCCGTCACCTTCGATCTCCCCTTCTGCGACAGCAAGCCCGTCACCGTCACCGAGTGCCTCTCCGACCAGGAGTTCATCTCCGACCCCGACGAGGAGCCCGTCAGCGACGCCCTCCACGACACCTTCGGGGACTCCCTCACCAAGTCCGTCCCCGTCGGTCACGGCATCACCCACACCCTCGGCCTCGCCGAGCCTGTCGCCATCAGTGGAGCCGACTGCGACGGCTGAGCCCACAGCTTCGCCGTCGGAGAGCGTGTCGCCACTGCCGACGGTGATTCCGAGCACATCGCCGACAGAGCCGTCGCCGAGTGTGACGGCGACTGAGCCAACGGTGACCGAGCCACCCACCGTGAACCCCGACCCGACAGCCAGCCCGGCACCGACAGGGGTCCCGCCGGTGTTGCCGTCGCCGACCAGCACACCGTCACCGACGACACCGCAGCCGACGACCCCGGTGCCGACCGGGGTGCCGGACCCGAGATCGCCCGTGCGGCCTGACCCCGGTACCCGGCCTCGACCAGGACTGCCCGACACCGGGCGCTGAGGCTCAGGTACGGAAGTCGTCGTGGTGGCGGATGCTGGCCAGCTCGATCCCCTCCGGGCCGCGCCAGTAGTGCAGCCGCCTGGCGCCCGGGGTGTTCACCTGCAGTGAGACCCGCCACGCAACCTGGTTGCCACGGGTCCGCACCGGATCGTCGCCACCCTGCCCGGAGCGCAGCTGATGCACCTCGCGGCCCGGCAGCTCCGGGGCCAGATCGGTCAGCACCTCCACGATGACATCCACCACCTTGCGGCGTTCGATGCCCTCCACCTGATCCCAGGACTCGAGGAAACCCTCGCCGATGCTCCAGTTCATGAGACGACGACTGCTGTTGCGCTCCGACTCCTGGAAGCGACGCAGCCACGCCATCTCCACCTCGAACTCCAGTTGTCTCGCGGGGTCGGCGAACAGTCGGGCGTCGTTCTCGAGGATCCGGGCCGCCTCGGAGTCGATGTCACGACGCTGCCCCTTCTCCCGCTGCAACTTCGTGACCCGCCGCTGCTGCTGTTCCACACGGTTGCGGAGCTTGGTGATCTCCGCATTCTGGGCCTGCAGCTGGGCCAGCAGACGACGGTTCTCCTCCTGCAGCTGGTCCAGCTCACCCGGCTCCTCCTGCGACGGCGACGCCACCACCCGGGGCGGGGCCGGGCGCGGCACCGGAGGCGGCGTCGGCTCCTCCTCCACCTCCAGGTCCGCCTGCGTCGGCATCAACCATGCCGGGCCACCCGGCAGCAGGGAGATGGTCCGGGAGGCGACCACATCGTCGGAGACCACACTGCCCAGCCGCCACTGCTCCGGTTCCGGGCCGCACGCGATGACCTGCATCGGAAGCACCTCGTTCAGTGCCACCACGCTCCGCAGGTCGACGGTGGGGTCGGAGGGGACGACGTGCTCAGGGGTCAGCCGGATCGGGAAGTCCGGATACGGCTCCACCGTGCCGCTGTCCGGCCCGATCCCGACCACCCGCACCAGCACCACGTCGTCGACGCTGACCTCGGCCAACGCCTCTGCGGCACTCAGCCGCTTCGGGACGAAGGAGCGGTTGGTGTGGTCGAAACTGCCGGTGACGCGCTGTCCCTTGACGAACAACCGCTCCGTCGACACGTTGTTGGCCACCAGCTCCGGCCAGGAATGCGCCTGACCACCCTTGTCCAGCCCGATGATGGCCTGCCCGGCCACAGTCCCCAGCACCACACCGGTGGCCTCGACGGTGCCACGGAACTGTGCTGTCTGGTGCTGTGACGGCTCGGCCCAGCGCAGCGCCTCCGCGATGAGCCGGTTGCCGGTGGCCTCACTGTCGGCCGTGCTCTGCGCGAAGTGGAGCGGTGCCTGGTAGACGTCGCTCACCCATCCGTCGCCCGGCGGATAGACCCGGGAGGCGCCGCCGTAGACGTCCCCGGCCGGTGGCAGGAGATCGGAGAAGGCCCAGGTCACGGCACCGGTCGCCATCACGAACACCGGGGCCACACCGTGGAGTTCCTCGGCGACGGGGACCGGGTCCACGAAGGGGCCCGGCGCGCCACGGGAACTGGTGATGACCACCACGGGGTGGGGCCGGCTGCCGTCCAGCAGGGTCCGGGCCAGCTCGGCGCCCTCTGCGGGGGTGCGCAGCAGACGGTAGGGCGGTGCAGCCGCCGTGTCGCCCGGGTCCGACGTCGAGGAGGGAGGTGGCTCCAGGAGTTTCCTCAGGTCCTGCAGCAGGTGTTTCTCCTGGTTCTCCCGGTGCCACTCCTCGGTGGCCAGGAAACGCGGCGACGCATAGGGGTCGTCCTGCCAGGCGGTTCCGACGGGGAAGATACGGCTCGCGCCGTCGTAGACGGTCAGCTCACGCCCGAACGTGTCGGTGATGGCGAAGGAGGTCTCGCGGTCGATCACCCACACCTCGGCACCCAGCTCGGCCGCCTTCTCCGGATCGGTGAACGTCGTGTTGTCGTCGGTGTGCGAGATCATCACCAGGGGCGTGTCCCGCTCCGGTGAGGTGAGGCGGGAGATCAGCTCGCGGGCGTCCTCCTCGGTGGTGGCGCGACGGTGGGAGGGCGGCTTCACCGGCTGTGCGGAGGCAGCCTGTCTCCGCTTCAGCTCGGCGTGACGTTTCCTCTTCGGCATGGCCCTACCCTCCGTGTGATCCAGCCCGACAAGTTTACAGGAAATCAGCGGGGAGTCCCGGAGGCAACAGGCGTGGTGAAACATTTCAAGAAGGTGAACTGATCGGCGACGGTGTGATGTTTCTCAGCCCCGTCAGGCAGCGCTCATCGAGTGCGACACCCCGTCGCTCCAGGTGGGTTCGAGGTCGACTTCACGACCGCGGGAGCCGTGTCGTACCAACAGTCGGGAAGAGATTGATTGCATTGTGGGTGATCAGGTATGCGTTTTGGCGAGAACATGCCCGACAACTCGCTAAAATGACATAAGGTGTCGATTTGTGGGGTCCCCACAAGATTTCGGGCCGAGATTGAATCCAGAGCGCGATCCGGTGGTGTGAACCCGCAATCCGTGCCGACGGGGTTCCCAGCAGGCCCCTGCGCCTGCAAGAGTCTGGGGGACACCGGATAGGAGGCCCGATGTTTCGACGCATTGCCATCGTGAACCGTGGTGAGGCCGCCATGCGCCTGATCCACGCCGTCCGTGACCTCAACGCGGAGTCCGGCGCGGACCCGATCACCACGATCGCCCTCCACACCGACGCCGAACGCACCGCCATGTTCGCCCGCGAGGCCGACGAGGCCCACCCGATCGGCCCCGCCTCGGCCCGCCCCTACCTCGACCACGACCTGCTGACCCGCGTCCTCGTCGAGGTCCGGGCCGACGCCGTGTGGGTCGGCTGGGGCTTCGTCGCCGAGGACGCCGACTTCGCCGAACGCGTCGAATCCCTCGGCATCACCTTCATCGGTCCCTCGGCCGAGGCCATGCGACGACTCGGCGACAAGATCGGCTCCAAACTGCTGGCCGAGCAGGTCGGGGTGCCCGTCGCCGCCTGGTCCGGCGGTGGCGTCGACACCCTCGACGACGCACTCGCCGCCGCGACACGCATCGGCTATCCGCTCATGCTCAAGGCCACCGCCGGTGGTGGCGGACGCGGCATCCGCCTGGTGGACTCCCCCGAGGCCCTCACCGAGGCCTACCAGCGCACCCGCGACGAGGCGGAGCGCGCCTTCGGCTCCGGCACCGTCTTCCTGGAACGCCTCGTCACCGGCGCCCGCCACGTCGAGGTGCAGCTCATCGCCGACGGCACCACCGCCTGGGCGCTCGGGGTGCGTGACTGCACCGTGCAGCGCCGCAACCAGAAGATCATCGAGGAATCCGCCTCCCCACTGCTGAGCAGCGACCAGACCGACGAGCTGCGTGCCGCCGCCGAACGCCTCGCCGTCGCCGTCGGATACAAGGGAGCAGGCACCGTGGAGTTCCTGTACCAGCCGGACGAGCAGACCTTCGCCTTCCTCGAGGTCAACACCCGCCTCCAGGTGGAGCACCCCATCACCGAGGTCACCTGCGACTTCGACCTGGTCAAGGCACAACTGCGCATCGCCGCAGGTCAGCCGCTCGGGGACCGGCCCGTCGAGTCCGGCCACGCCGTCGAGGCCCGCCTCAACGCCGAGGATCCCGACCGCGACTTCGCGCCCGCCCCCGGCCGCATCGAACGGCTCAGCTTCGGATCAGGCCCCGGGGTGCGCATCGACACCGGTGTGGCGGAGGGTGACGAGATCCCCGCCGACTTCGACTCCATGATCGCCAAGATCATCGCCCACGGCCGCACCCGCGACGAGGCCCTCGCCCGGCTGCGACGGGCACTGACCGACACCAGCGTCGTCATCGCGGGCGGCGCCACCAACAAGTCCTTCGTGCTGGAGCTGCTCGACCAGCCGGAGGTGGTCGGCGCTCCCGGGGTGCGCTGGGCCGACACCTCCTGGATCGACCGCACCCGGGCCGACGGCGGACTCGTGGCCGACCGGTACAGCGAGATCGCGCTGGTCGCCGCCGCGATCGAGGCCTACCAGGAGACTGAACGCCAACAGGTCCAGCGGCTGCTGGAGACCGCCCGTGGCGGCCGCCCCCAGGTCTCCCACGACGCAGGGGCCACCATCGACCTCAAGCTGCGTGGCCGGACCCATCAGTTCACCGTCTCCCGGATCGGCTGGCAGGACTTCCGGGTCCACGACGGTGAACGTGCGGTCCGCGTCACCGTCGAGCACCTCGACCAGGTGCACTCCCGCATCCAGGTGGAGGACCAGCGTCACCGGCTGCTCGTCGCCACCCACGGCCCCATCCACCTCGTCGAGGTCGACGGCGTCACCCACCGCATCTCCCGGGACGAGGGTGGGGTGGTGCGTGCCCCCGCCCCGGCGCTGGTCGTCGCGACCCCCGTCGCCGCCGGTGACGAGGTGGCCGCGGGGGACGTCGTGGTGGTGCTGGAGTCCATGAAGATGGAGACCGCGCTCGTCGCACCGTTCGCCGCCCGCATCCGTGAGGTGCTGGTCAAACCCGGAACCCAGGTGGAGGGTCTCGCCCCGCTGCTCAGGCTGGAACCGGTCGGGGAGATCCACGAGGAGACCACCGGCACCGCCCTCACCCTGCCCGCACCCCGTCGCCTCGACCCGGAGAGCGCCTGGCGGGAGGCCCTCGGTGACCTCACCGGTGTCGTCCTCGGTTTCGACCCCGCCCCGGACGTGCTGGAGCACTACCTGAGTGCCCGTGAGGCCTTCGTCGCCGACGGTGGTGACGTGCTGGGTGCCGAATGCGCCCTGCTGGCGACGTTCTCCGACATCACCGAGCTCGGCCGCAACCGTCCCGCCGGGGAGCAGGCCCGCACCGAGCTGCGTGTCCACTCCGACCGGGAACACCTCCATACCTTCCTCACCACCCTCGACGTCGAACGCGCCGGGCTGCCCGCCACCTTCACCACCCGCCTGTCGCGGGTGCTGGCCCATCACGGCGTCGACTCGCTGGAGCGCAGCCCGCAGCTGGAGGAGGCGGTGTTCCGCATCTTCTGGACCCAGCAGGACAACCGCGCCGGACTCGGGCTGATCCAGGGCATCCTGGAGCGCTGGTTCACCGAGACCGCCCCCACCGGCAGCCGTGCCACACGCGCCCGGGCCCACCTGGAACGCCTCAAGCAGGCCACCCAGCTGCGTCACCCCTTCCTGGCCGACCTGGCACGTTCCGTGCGGTTCCGCTGGTTCGACGAGCCCGTCGTCCAGGCCGAACGCGCCAAGATCTGGAGCCAGATGCTGGACGACGTCGAGTCTCTGGCCGCCGACCCGGGCAGTCCCGACTACGCCGACGGCATCGCCCGGCTCGTCGCGGTGCCGGAGAAGAACGACGTCACCCTCGCGGTGCGACTGGCCCGCGGGGCGCGGGGACCCGAGCCGATGCTGGAGGTCCTGGCCCGCAAGCACTACGGCCCGTTCGGGCTGGAACCGCGGGTCGAGGAGGTCGGGGGACGCCCCGTCCTGGTCGGCGAGTACACCGTCGACGGCCGCACCTCGCAGCTGATCTCCACCCTCGGTGGCAGTGACGAACTGGGGGCCGACGGGCCCATCGCGACGCTGGTCGCGGACCGGGCCGAAGCCGCCGACGTCGTCGTGGAGCTGTACCTCACCCACGACGGCGACGAACCGGAGCTGCGCTCCCGGCTCGGGGCGTGGCTGCCGGATGCGGTGCGACGGGTCGTCGTCGCGCTGTGCAGCCCGGACGGCCAGGTCACCTACGTGACGCTCCGGCGGGGGGAGGGGCTCGTCGAGGACGAGATCATCCGCGACCACCACCCGATGGTCGCCAGACGCCTCGACCTGTGGCGGCTGAGCCACTTCGACCTGGAGCGGCTGCCCGCCCCCGACGACGTGCTGCTGCTGTCGGCCCGGGCGAAGGGCAACGCCAGCGACCACCGGTTCATCGCGATGGCGCAGGTGCGGCAGGAGGCCGTGGTCCGTGACGACGGCGGCCGGGTGGTCGCGGTGCCGTACGTGGAACGGGCCATCGAGCACTGCCTGGAGTCGATCCGTCGGGTCCGCAAGTCGGCGAACCACCTCAACCACGTGTGGGTGCACGTGTGGCCGAGGCTGGAGCTGGACCCGCGCGAGGCCCAGCACCTGCAGCACCGCATCACCCCGCTGACCGAGGCCACCGGCATCGAGGAGGTGGTGGTGCACGGCACCTTCGTCGTCGACGGTGAGTCCCGTGAGCTGGCGGTGCGGTTCCACCGGCTGCTGTCCGGGGCGGTCGGGGTGGAGATCGCGGAGCCCCCGACCGCGCCGCTGCAGCCCCTCGACGACTACCGGGCGAAGGTGCTGCGGGCCCGCAGCCGTGGACTGGTGTACCCGTACGAGTTGGCCGCCACACTGGCGGGCGACGGCGGCAGCGTCGTCGAGCTGGACCTGGACGGGGACCGTCTGGTGCCGGTGGACCGGCCGTCGGGACGCAACACGGCCGGGATCATCTGCGCCCGGGTCACCACCCCGACGCCGCTGCACCCCGAGGGGGTGACCCGGGTCGTGCTGGCCGGGGACCCGACGAAGGGGCTCGGGGCACTGGCGGAGGCGGAGTGCCGCCGGGTGATCGCGGCGCTGGACCTGGCCGAGGAGCTGGGAGTGCCCGTCGAGTGGTACGCGCTGAGCTCCGGGGCGCGCGTGTCGATGACGTCGGGAACCGAGAACATGGACTGGGTCGGCGGGGCGTTGAAGCGGATCGTCGAGTTCACCCAGGCCGGGGGCGAGATCAACATGGTGATCGCGGGCATCACCGTCGGGGCGCAGCCCTACTGGGCGGCCGAGGCGACGATGCTCATGCACACCCGGGGCATCCTGGTGATGACGCCGGACTCGGCGATGGTGCTCACGGGCAAGCAGTCGCTGGACTACTCCGGTGGGGTCTCGGCGGAGGACAACCACGGCATCGGTGGCTACGACCGGGTGATGGGCCCCAACGGGCAGGCCCAGTACTGGGCGCAGGACCTGCCGGGTGCCTTCCGGGTGTTGATGGAGCACTACGACGCGACGTATGTCGCGCCCGGTGAGACCGGGGTGAGGCGGTCGCCGTCGTCGGATCCGGTGGACCGGGACGTGTCGTCGTCGCCGCACGTGCTGCCGGGCTCGGAGTTCGAGACGGTGGGGGAGATCTTCTCCGTCGAGCTCAACCCGGACCGGAAGAAGCCGTTCGACATCCGCAGCGTGATGCGTGCCGTCGTGGATGCGGACGGTCCGCTGACGGAGCGCTGGGCCGGGATGGCCGACGCGGAGACGGCGGTGGTGGCGGATGCCCGGATGGGTGGGGACTCGGTGTGTCTCATCGGGATCGAGTCGCAGCCCGTGGCCAGGGCCGGGTTCCCGCCGTCGGACGGGCCGGAGTCGTACACGGCGGGGACGCTGTTCCCGAGGTCGAGCAAGAAGGTGGCCAGGGCCATCAACGCGGCGTCGGGGAACCGGCCGCTGGTGGTGCTGGCGAACCTGTCGGGCTTCGACGGGTCGCCGGAGTCGATGCGGAACCTGCAGCTGGAGTACGGCGCGGAGATCGGTCGGGCGATCGTCAACTTCGACGGGCCCATCGTCTTCGTCGTGATCTCCCGGTACCACGGGGGTGCGTTCGTGGTGTTCAGCAAGCAGTTGAACGCGAACATGACGGTGCTGGCGTTGGAGGGGTCGTTCGCGTCGGTGCTGGGCGGTGCCCCGGCGGCGGCGGTGGTCTTCGCCGGGGACGTTGCGAAGCGCACGGCGGCCGACCCCAGGGTGGCCGACCTGGAGGGGCAGCTCCGGGAGGCCGTCGGTGAGGAGCGGGCGAGGCTGCAGGTGGAGCTGGACGACGTGCGTTCGACGGTGCGGGCGGAGAAGATCAGCGAGATCGCGGCCGAGTTCGACGCCGTCCACTCGATCCACCGGGCGGTGGAGGTCGGCTCGGTGGACCGGGTGATCTCCGTGGCCGAGCTGCGCCCGTCGATCATCGAGACCATCCGGAGGCACCGGGCGTAGGTCGGGGGCCGTACTCACGGGTCATGCGTGGGATGGCTGTCACTCAGGGACGCGTTCCAAGGGCACGGCCCCTGAGGGCTTCCTGTATCTGTAGGCAGCCAGATCACGTTTCGTTTCACGCAGGATCGCAGACTCCGTAGTGGAAGCCCAGTGAGTCACATCGATGAATGGGGCGACAAGAGCTGCCAACAGTGCTGCGAAAGTCATCAGCAGGGCTTTCCCGCTGGTGACGATTCGGGGACAGCCTTCGCCAACGGTGGGTGACTTCTTGACGTGTGCCACCCAGAGGAAGGTGCCCCCCGCCACAACGATCATCGTGGCAAAGGTGGACAACAGGGGCGTCCGCGGTATCAGCGTGAGTGTGTCCCAGTTCAGCGGAGCCAGCTGGGCTGCGATCATGAGGAGGATCCAGAAAGTACCTGCGGCGCGTGAATACACCAACCCCCTGATCTGGAGATCCACTGAGACGTTGTCCAGGGCGGCGTCGAAGAATGGCTTGGTGATCATCATCAGGAGAAGAACTGCGATGACGAGTACCACCGCGGCGCTTGCCTCGGGAAACGGTCCTGCGTTGAGGAGGGGGATGTGTGAGGTCAGCCAAGTCGCCACGGTGTCTGCGCCGAGCAGATGCACTCCTGCGGCCAGAACCCTGCTCGGCGGTTGCTGAGTCGCGAATGAGATGAGTGTCAGAACGGCGGCGGCGCAGCAGATCAGTTCATAGGCCTGGCTTCCGTCGTGCCGCCAGTCCCGGAGAGTCTTCAGTAGTCCGTTCAACGCTTCGATCATGGAGCCTCCTTGGTGTTCTTCTCCCAGTTTGGCGTTGAGCACTGACATTTCCGCTGGTCGAGCCGGTTCCTGGAACGCAGTGGAGGGAGCCGTGTCGAGACCGGGTGAGGGTTGGCAGGGAGTTCTACGGGGGTCTCGACACGGACGACTCGCTACCGCTCGCGGTCCGGCTCGACCAGCGGAGAAGTGGCGGGTGGAGCAGGATCTCGGCTGCCGGGTCGTCGGGCACGAGAACCTTGTGTCAAGCTCGCTTGACTGTCAAGGGAGCTTGACTGTAAAGTCTCCTGTACATTCCGACGGTGAGGAGGCCTGAGATGTCGAACGAGCAGAAGCAGTACCGGTGGGGACGTTCCCGCTTCGGAGGAGTCCCGACGATGCGCATCGCCATCCCGGTGGGGGTGGTCCTGGGCATGGCGTACGGGGTCGGGCATGTGGTGGTGAACAACCCCGACGGCCCGCTGAAGTGGGTCGCAGGGCTCATCTACGGGATGTTCTTGGCCCCGCTCGTCGTTGCTCTGGTGGCGGTGCTCGTCGTCGATCGTTCGACGGTGAAGGGAGCGGTGAAGCGCCCTGAGGTCTCCATCGAGAACCACTGGTACGGGCGGGCTGCGACCGTCGCGTTCCATGTGACCCTCGTGGTTGTCGGGGCCGCTTCCCTCGTGGCCACCTGGGCCGGGCATGTGGTGATCTCCCAGGTCTTGGTAGGGGTGCTGGTGGTCCTGGGTGGCAGCTTCGGTGTGGCCTACCTCTTCCAGAAGGCGCGGTCGTGAGGAACCGGGTGGCCGAGCTGCGGCAGGCGCAGGGGCTGTCGCAGCAGCGGTTCGCGGATCTGCTGGGCGTGAGCCGGCAGACGGTGATCTCCATCGAGAAAGGACGTTTCGACCCGTCGTTGCCACTGGCCTTCCAGATCGCGTCGGCCTTCGAGCTCAGGATCGAGGACATCTTCACCCCTGAAGATCGCTAGGCTGAAGGTCCGAGACGACGAGGAGGACCCATGCAGTTCGAGGAGTTCCACGACCGACTCTGGAAGATCCTGGATCCCGTCGATGAGAACGCCTTCGAACCCATCTGTGCGGAACCGGCCAGTGACGAGGCGGTCCAGGCCGTGGCGGGTCTCGTCGGGGCGCAGCTGCCCGAATGGCTGGTGAGGTTCTGCCAGCGCACCAACGGGCTGTTCATCGAGGCCAGGGAGGAGGTCTGGCCGTACAGCAAGGAGTTCGACATCGCCCCGGCCTGGACCTTCTGGCGGGGACTGGTGCTGCTGGGGATCGAGCACGAGACCCTGCCGGACTGGGCCACCATCTCGCGGGCCTGGGAGTGGCTGCTGGACTGGGGCGTCACGGATGTGCTGCCGCTGCTCAAGGTCGACGGCGATGCCGACCGTCTCTGGGGCCTGCGGATCAGGGCGGGCGAGGTGCTGGACGAGGTGGTCGAGGTCATCGACGGCCAGGTACGGGTGCTCGAGGGCACCTTCCTGGACCTCTACGAGACCCAGATCGCCGAACTGATGACGCGGCAGAAGGACATGGTGAAACTCCTGCCCAAGGAACGAGCCCGCAGGGCCCGCAGACGAGGAGCCTGAGCCGAGACGGGCGGCGGGGGTCGAGCATCGGTGACGGCCAGTCCATGGACTGGGGCAACGTTCATGCTCGTGGGAATGAGTGGAGGCCATGTGGTCTGAGCCAGTATGTTCCGATAGTGTGAAGCCATCAAGGTCGGCGCAGTTGTCGGCGGTTGTTTCACGAGGGCGGAGGATGATGATGTCTGATCAACCAGCAGGTTCGTCGCCGGATGCTAAGGGTCGCGGAGCGCAACAAGCCAGATCAGATGGCCCGATACTTCCAGTTCGGCCGGGCAAAGAAGACTCTCAGCAGCACGCATCTGTGGCCGATGTGCAAGGTAGTGACACGACTCAGATTGTTGAGCAATCAACCAGCGTGTCAGGTTCGGCAACGAAGGAACGAAAAAGAAAATTCTGGTCAGTCAACAGAAGCGGAGGTGTTGGGAAGAAAGCGAAGACGAGAACTGCCCTTCGGAAGATCTCGCTCGCAGCTTTCGCTCTCTGGACGGTTTCCTGCCTCGCTTTGGGGGTCATTCTGGGATGGGGTGTACATGACCGTGTTCAGGCAGGACGGACCACTGCTGGGCCCAGTGTGATCGAGATTCCGGCATTGGAGCAGTCGGATGGGTTCGCGATGCCTGACCTGCGAGGGTTACCGTTGCCGGATGCGAAACAGGTCATTGTCGACGGCGGGGCGGACGTTGACCTGATTGATGTGTTGGAGGTTGAGTGGGGTGGCCAGGCTGGCTTGGTCATCTCTCAGGATCCGGTGTCGGGTGAGCAGGTTGCTGCACGAATCCAGCTCCAAGTCAGCAAACAGGCGACGATGCCGGATCTGGTCGGGATGAGCGAGCTTGAAGCAGTGGATCGACTCAAGACATTGGGCGTGGAGGCTGTTGTGGAGCAGCGGTTCGATCTGGCGGCACGCACAGGCACGGTCCTCGAGGCCAGTGTGTCGGCTGGTGAAGTCCTTCCGGCGGTGGTCAATCTTGTGGTTGCACAGCCTGGTGCCGCTGTTTACTTGGCGCAGTTGAAGATGGCGGATGGTGGCTGCTCGGGCAGGGACGGCAGGATCAATGGTCGGGGGTACCCGAACTCCACTGAATGTCGTTCGGGTACCAGTCAAAATCCGTCAACTGGCGTGTGGTTGCTGGACAGGAAGGTGCATCAGCTGACCGGTGTTATCGGTGTGGATGACAGGGGAAAGGTTGATGCTGCTGTCCAGGTGATCATCACTGGAGATGGGAAAGAGCTGGTCAATGCAACGGCAACCTATGCCAATCCTGTTGAGGTGTCAGTGTCTGTCAAAGATGTTCTGAGGCTGGAGATCGCAGTGATCTCAGAAAAGCAAAGTTCAGCAATGCTTGGGGACATGCTGGTCAAGGGTATCCCTGAGGAGATCGAGACCTTGGAGAAGCGGCGATGAAGACCAAGGCGTTGACTCTCTTCTTGCTGGCGCTCCTTGCCATGACTGTTCTCGCTCCACAGAAGGTGGCGTTTGCTGATGAACAGCCGCTGGTGATTGTCTTCGATGTCTCGGGTTCGATGGCTGAACAGGACTCCTCGGGAACTGTCAAGCTTGAAACGGCAAAACGAGCCATGGCTGACCTTGTGCAAGGGCGCAAAGGTCTTCCAGTTGGTCTGTGGACCTATCCTGGAGGTGCTTCAGAGGATGGCTGCATGCCTGGTGGCTGGGTGGAGAATCTTTCGCCACAAGAACATCCGGATGTGACGGATGTGACGGCCCAGATTCAACTGCTCACTGCGAATGGTGACACCCCGACAGGTCCTGCGTTGAAGAATGTTGCTGATTCGCTCAAGGATCAAGGGTATGACAAGGCTACCATCGTCTTGGTGTCCGATGGCAAGGCCAACTGTGGGCCTCCACCGTGCGAGGTGGCGCAGGAAGTGGTCAATTCTGGATTCGATCTGACCGTGGCTGCGGTTGCCTTCGACATCGAAGAGGGTGGGCAGGGTGAACTCCAGTGCATCGCAAATGTGACCGGTGGGACCTATGCCGACGCCAAGGAGGCCGGTGAGCTGGCCAAGGAGTTGGAAGCGCTTCAACCTGCAAAACTCAAGCTGACAGTTGCTGCTCCAGAAATTGTGCAAGCCGGAGAACTGATCCACTTCCGGGTCAGCATCCACAACCCTGGCAGTGAATCCGTGTCTGATGCAAGCCTGTTGTTGTCCATGAGTGATTCAACGCTTGTTCCCTTCGTGCCCGCACCTCACAAGCGCTTGGAAGCGATACCGCCTGGGAAGACCGTCACCAAGCTGTGGACGGTGGGAACTCGAAGCGGACTCACCGGCTCCGTGGACTGGGCCGTGTTGGCTGGCTCCCGCCGCTTGGGAGCAGTCTCGGAGAAGGGCACAGTGAAGTTGACCAACGATCCCTTGAAGCGATCTGATGGAGGAGCAGTGCTCGCTGAACGTACGGGAAGCCCTGTGGTTCTTGGCGACTCCTACAGTTCTGGAGAAGGAGCTGGTGATTACCTGCCCGAGGAGGAAGGGATGGTGTGTCACCGTTCGAAGAATGCCTACGGCAAGGCTCTTGATGACGACACGACAATCTTGGCCTGTTCCGGGGCCACGCGTTATGAGATGACTGGTTTCATACGCCATGAAAAGCAGCCGAATCAGATAGGTCTCCTTGCTGGTGAAGGTGTTCCTGACATGGTATTGTTGACTATTGGTGGAAATGATATCGGGTTTGCTGACATAGTGCTTCAGTGCTTCTTGGCGGACTGCGCCAACAATGGGGCAGAATTCAAGGAGTACTCTCGTCGAATACAATCTCTTCCAGGTTACGCCAAGACATACCAAGAAATTTCCAAGATGATTAATTCTCCGGAGATGGTGTCTGCGCGAGGTGGCGTGTATGCTCCGATTATCGTCTCACCCTACCCAAATCCCTTGTGGGACAAGAGTCGAGGGAAGTGTAACGGGGCGCAATGGTGGGAGGGAGAACTTGCTGAGCTGGAGCAGCTGGTTTCGTGGGAAAAATTATCTTCCATGGACTGGGTGGATTCGTCGAAGATTGGTTTCTCTAGGGATGAAATCGCGGCGAGTGAGCTAATTCTAGGTGCTTTGAATGCTAAGATTGAACGCAGCGTGAAAGAGGCGGCCGATGCTGGTTACCCAGTATTCTATGCAGATTCGGTGCGCGACTTTGCTGTTGGCCACAGCATCTGTGAAGCAGACTCATATTTCGTCCGTCTTACCGTTACTGATGCAGGGTGGCGCGGTCTAAGCGACTTCATGACGAAGGCCAAACAGGAGATGTTCCATCCCAACAAGGAAGGGCATCGAGCATGGGCAAACCGATTGATCACATGGTCTCAGAGGGTCCCCGTGAATCCAGATGTCGAGCTCCCGAAGGAAGAGCCTGAATCCCTGACGGATCGGCTGATTCGTATGGTTCAGCAACCTGTGATCGTCAACAGTGTGATTCTTGATCCCATTCTGTTCCCGCCCAAGGAATCGGGCGAGCTGGTGGTCAGCGAGACCGTTGTTCCTGTGACAACCACTGGTGAGGTGACCGTCCGCCTCACCGGTCTCATGCCGGGGACCAATGTGCGTATCACGGTCGAATCAGAGTCACAGTTGCTCGCCTCGCCGCAAGTCGATGAGGATGGAACCATCGAGGCGACTGTCACCCTTCCAGAACTCTCGGCTGGCCAACACCACTTGGTTCTTGAGGGTTATGATGAGACGTACGCACTCGTTGGACTCCGTGTTCCTCTGCGAGTCGACTCGGGCGTGCCGATCTGGGTTCTAGTGCTCACTGTGGTTGGCGTCCTGGGCCTGCTTGGTACGGGAGTCATGATGATGAAGCGAAGGAAGTTGCGTGCAACCGGCTCATCATTGATGCCGATGAGTGAGTCCTCTGAACCGACTGCTGGTGACGATGACCCTGACTTGAGTGAGGAAGGAAAATGATGAGCGAACAGATGTCCAAACCCTCGAAGTGGATGATCCCTTCGATGGTGGTCGTCGCCGCCATCGTCGTCCTGGCCATCTTCGTGATCGTCTCCAACCTCGGAGCGCGTACCGAGCCTGCCGCAAGCACGCCTGCAGCGTCCACCCCAGCCACTGACGCCGCACCCACATCCGAGGCCGCCACCCCAGCAGCTTCAGAAAGCGCTGCTGATAGTGGGGCCAGTTGGTGCGGCCTCACCGCCGTGGAGATGACCGGAACCCTCACCGAAGCCCCAAACTCGACCTGGACACGCTTCGGCACCACTTGGGTGCCAGCGGTGGATGGGCACGGTCCCGCCGTCATCGATGACGACGGCTACCGCCACTGCTATGCCCGCACCCCCACCGGAGCGGTCCTTGCCCTCGCAAACTACAGGGCGATTCCTCAGCAGCTTTCTGATGCGTTGGATGAGAAGTTCGTCAGGACTGGGGTTGCTCCGGGTCCTGGGCGAGATGCAGGGTTGGAGAAGTTGAAGCAGCCCTCGACTGAGACTCCACGGGAGCCGGAGAGTTTTCAGACCGTCGCGTTTCGTATCTTGACCTATGACGGGAGCTCGGCCCTGGTGGAGACGGTGAGCCAGAGCTCGAAGGGCTACAAACTGGCCTGGGCTGTCCATCTTGTCTGGGTCGAGGGAGACTGGAAAATCCTGCCATCGGATGATGGGAATGATCTGACGGAGCCGACCTTGGTCAGGAGCCTTGACGGCTACATCCCCTGGGGGCCATGAGATGTGTCGTGTTTTTATTGATGATGAGTGTAAGGGCGTTATTCATGTGGGCTATTTGTGCGTCTAAAGCACTTCCTTGATGGGGCATCGACTGCTTCATGAGAGAATGGGTCGCCCACGGGCTGCTCGATGCGGCTGAGCGTTCCCGCTCCATCACCCCGGCCGTCGTGTCCCGGTTGGCCGAGTTCCTCACCAGCGGTGAGGAGGTGGGTGAGTACGACTTCGACCTGCTGCTGAGGTTGCCCCGCACCCCTGAGGTGCTCGACGCGATCGACCTCGCCGCGCCGCGGTTCGACGGCGAGATCCTCCTCAGCCAGCCGCACCCCAGCGCCGCCCTCGTCCTCGCCAAGGCCGGTGATCCCCGGTGGGAGCGGCATGCGGAAACCGCGATCCGCTGGGCGCTGGAGCATCGGGACGAGGCAGAGGACACCGAGCTGTACGCGTCGGAGGACACCGATGTGCACTCGCCGTTGGGGACCGCCCTGGCGGAGGCCGGTGTGGTTCCGGGGCGGGAACTCGCGACGTTGATCGGTGAGGCGCTGGAGGTCCTCGACCCTCAGGGCGAGGAGTTCACGTGGTGGA
The DNA here is from genome assembly GCF_003859805.1 of Arachnia propionica. Lineage (GTDB taxonomy): Bacteria > Actinomycetota > Actinomycetes > Propionibacteriales > Propionibacteriaceae > Arachnia > Arachnia propionica_C. Next base: position 74,491 of record NZ_RQZG01000011.1, on the reverse strand, counting down.
GCATGGCGCGGTGGGCGGCGACCTGGCCTGCCGAGCTGCAGGAACCGCTGCGGGCCGCCGCGACACGGCGGGACCCGCTCAACCCGCACTGGGCCGACTCCCAGGCGGATCTGCAACGCATCCGCGACGAGGCCGAGGACACCCGCGACCTCATCGCCCTCGCCCGGCACACCGGGCTTCTCGACGACTGGCTCGCCGCCCTGGCCGCCACCGAGGGCAGGCACCACGAGGACGTCGATGAGCAGTTCCCGGAGCGTGACCATCCGCGACTCGTCGCCTGGTGGCAGGGCATCCTCACGGACAGTGACCACGAGCAGGAGCAGGTGGCGGCGCTGAAGGGGCTCGTCGAGGCGGGGGCCATGTCCGTCGCCGAGGGCTGGGACCGCGTCGTCGGGCTCGTCACGCCGGAGAACCACCTCGTCGGTGACGCCGCCCGGGTGGCGTCGGAATGGAGTGACCGCGTCGATGACACCGCCCGGGCAGGGCTGGTGGAACGGTTGGCGACGGTGGTGGCCGAGGCGCAGTACGACCGGGCCGAGTGCGGGGCCGTGATGCTCCGGCTGGGCGGGCAGTGGCCGCTGTCGCCGGAGGACACCGCCACCATGGTGATCCGCGACCTGCTCACCAACCACAAGGGGCCGGACCACGCCGTGGCGCTGTGCGGGCTGCTCAGGGACCAGGAACCGGAGGCCATGGAGCAGCTGAGGACCCGGATGCGCTCACTGCTGGACGACGACCGGCGGCTCGCCCCGTCGATCCGGGAGGACGAGGCGAAACAGGCCGCGCTACGTCGCTGCCTGGGGGTACTCGAACAGGGTTGAGCGGGTCGTCGGGGACCCGGCCCACGAGCGGGCCAGCGGAGGTCGGACCGCCTGAGCCCGCTCCTTTTCCTCCATTGGTCGAGCCCTCCGCAGGCCGCGGACCCCGTGTGAGCAGTAGTGGAAAGGGCGGCGCGAACAATTGGCTCAGCCCCGTGAGGCCCCTTTCGGCTCGCCTGTCTTGTCTCGGGTTCGCCTGTGTTGGATGTGGCTCGCCTGCCTTAACAGCGGCTCGCCTGTCCAACTAGACAGGCGATTTGAAACAAGGCAGGCGTTTCCGACTCAAGGCAGGCGAACCGGTCATGCCCCGGCGAGTTCCTGCCAGGCCGTCTCGGAGGAGTCGCGGAGGAACTGGGCGCAGCGCTGCTGCTCGTCGGTCTCGCCGATCCGGCCCGCCGCGACGCTCAGCGCCCACAGGCTCCGCAGGAAACCGCGGTTCGGTTCGTGCTCCCACGGCACGTGTCCCGAACCCTTCCAGCCGTTGCGACGCAGCTGGTCGAGGCCGCGGTGGTAGCCGGTGCGGGCGTAGGCGTAGGCGGCGAGGGTGCTGCTGAGGGTGTCCTCGGCCAGACTCCGCTCGGCGAGCAGCGCCCAGCACAGCGACGACGACGGGTACGAGGCGGCCGCCTCCAGCAGGTCACCCTGCGTGATGAGGGCAGCGGCGGGGTCGGCAGGCAGGTGGACGACCACGTCGGAGGCCATGAGGTTCGGATGCGTCCCAGTCATGGCCCAAGCTTAGGGCCTTCCGCCTCACGCTCCGGGGCTCGACCAGCGGACAGGGGACTCGCCCGGCGGCGGAGACGGGCAGGAATCGCGGAAGAAAACCCGTTCACCGCCGTCGACATGCGACGCGCAGTCGTCCTTCACCTGTGATTCGTGCTCGATGATGTGCGCTGGATGGAGCGTTGATTCCCCGGGCACGTTGCAGTGGAGACCGGTCGACTCACCGATGAGGGCAGCTGACGGCGGGCGCGACCGGCGGCGGTCAGCCCTGTGCCCGGCCGCGCTTCCAGTAGCCCATGAACGCGATCCGGCAACGCTCGATGCCGTGGTCGCGGACCAGGGTGCGGCGCAGCCCCGCGACCACCCCCGCCTCGCCCGCGATCCACCAGTACGTGCCCGACGACGCCACCGCACCGGGCAGCTCCTCACCGAGCCCCGAATAGGTGGGTGTCTCCCAGATCTCCTCCGGGTCCTCACCCGCGACGACCCCGCCCACACCACCATCCCCCGGGGCCAGGGACAGCACCCGCGGGGCCAGCAGCGCACCGTGATCGGCCCCCTCACGTGGCAGCCACGTCACCTCGAACCCCGACGGCGCGTCGATGGGGACCCGATCGGCCGCCGTCGGCACCTCGATGAGCGCCACCCCGCAGGCGTCGCGCGGCAGGTCCTCCAGGATGCGCGCCATCGCCGGGGCCGCCGTCTCGTCACCGGCCAGCACCAGCCGCTCCGCGCCACCCGGGGCGAACTCCACCCCGACCCGCTCGCCCCCACCCGACGGCCCGACCAGCGTCACCTGGTCCCCGACAGCGGCCGAGGCAGCCCAGGCCGACGCCGGACCAGTGGCACCGTGTGCCAGGTGCAGCACGAAATCGACGACCACGGTGGCACACTGTGCTGTCTGCGCCAGGGACCGGATGGAATAGGTGCGCATCGCACCCCGCTCGGCCTCCGGCAACGCCGACCAGACCTCGTACCAGTCAGGGCCGTCATGGCGGAACACCCCGGCGGTCCCGGGCACCAGAACCTTGATCCGTTGATCCCACACCGGCCCCGAGCCACCGAACCCGGGCGGTGTGGCAAAGGTGATCCGCACGAAACCGGGGGACAGCCGCTCGACCTGCGTCACCGTCGCGACCACCGGGACGAATCGGCTCACGCCACCTCACCCATCGTGACGTGGTGCCGACCGATCGGCATCACCAGCGGGGCACCCGAGACCGGATCCGGCATCACCACCGACTCGATCCCGAACACCTCACGCACGGTCTCCACCGTCACGACCTCCGACGGCTCACCGGAGGCCACGACCTGCCCACCCAGCATCGCGACCAGATGGTCTGAGTACCGCGCCGCCAACCCCAGGTCGTGCAGCACCATCACGACGGTGGTGCCCTTGCGCTGGTTGAGGTCCGTCACCAGGTCCAGGATCTCCAACTGGTTCGCGACGTCGAGATAGGTGGTGGGCTCGTCCAGCAGCAGGATGTCGGTCTCCTGCGCCAACGCCATCGCGATCCACACCCGCTGCCGCTGCCCACCCGACAACTCGTCGACGGGCCGCTCCGCCAGCTCGGTGACGTGCGTCGCGGCCAGGGCCTCGGCCACCACCTCGTAGTCGCGGGGACTCCACCGGCCGAGCATCCCCTGGTGCGGATGCCTGCCCCGCCCCACCAGGTCCGCGACGACGATCCCCTCCGGTGCCGTCGGCGACTGCGGCAGCAGCCCCAGCACCTTCGCCACCTCCTTCGTCGGCTGCGTGTGCAGGGCCTTGCCGTCGAGGATCACCTGTCCCGCACGCGGCGGCAGCAGCCGCGCCATCGCCCGCAGCAGCGTCGACTTCCCACAGCCGTTCGCACCGACGATCGAGGTGATCCTCCCCGGTGCCACGTCGAGATCGAGGTGTTCGACGACGAGCCGGTCGCCGTAGCCCAGGGCCAGGCCGGCGGCGGACAGGGAACGTTGCGTGGTCATGGCAGCCTCTCAGGAACGGTGTGCACTGTTGGCACGCACGAGCAGGTGGACGAGGAACGGGGCGCCGAGCGCACCGGTGATGACACCGACGGGGTAACGGGTCCCCAGCAGGTACTGACCCACCAGGTCGGACAGCAGCACGATCACCGCCCCCACCAGGGAGGCGGGGACGACCTGCGACGGTGCGGACGGGCTGAGCCGGATCGCGATGGGACCCGCCATGAACGCGACGAACGCGACCGGCCCGCAGGAGGCCGTCGCGACGGCGACCAGCATCACCGCCCCGATGATCGTCCACAGCCTGACCGAACGCACCCGCACCCCGAGCCCTGAGGCCGTGTCGTCGCCGAAACGCATCGCCGCCAGCCGCGACGACGACAGCCACATCACCGGCAGCACGACGCCACAGATGACGGCCAGGGGCAGCACCTGCGCCCACGTCGCACCGCGCAGGGAGCCCGTCAGCCAGCGGGTGGCGGTGGCGAGGTCCCACTGGTTGGCCTTCGACAGCACCCAGCTGACCACGGAGCCGAGCATCGCGGAGATCCCGATCCCGATGAGGATCAGCCGGGTCCCGGCGAAACCACCCCTGAAGCTGAGGGCGTAGATCGTCAGGGCGGTGCCGAGGGCAGCGACGAGTGAGAACCCGGAGACCAGGGTCTGGGACCAGCCGAGCAGCACGATCCCGAACACCCCGGCGGCACTGGCCCCGGCGGAGATCCCGATGATGTCGGGGGAGGCCAGCTGGTTGCGCAGCAGGGTCTGGAACGTCGCCCCGGCGGCCCCGTAGGCCAGACCGGCCAGCAGCCCGAGGGTGGCGCGTGGCAACCGCAGCTGCCCGACGGTGAAGCTGGCCCCCGGCACGGTCTCGCCACGGATCACCCGCCACACCTGATCCGGGGTGTAGAAGATGTCGCCGATCATCAGGGAGGCCACCCACAGTGCGGCCACCAAGCAGCCCAGGATCACCACCACCCTCAGGTGGGAGCGGTTCCGGCGACGGCGTGAGGCGCGGAGATCGGTGGGGGTGAGGGTTGCGGTCACAGCTCACGCACCTTCTGGCGTCGCACGATGAGGATGAAGAACGGGGCACCGATGAGCGGGGTGATGATCCCCACCTCGACCGCCTCGGGCCGGACCACGACCCGACCGAGGGTGTCGGCGGCGACCAGCAGGCACGCCCCGACCAGGGCCGAGAAGGGCAGCAGCCACCGGTGGTCGGGGCCGACCAGCAACCGCACGATGTGCGGGACGACCAGGCCGACGAAACCGATCGGCCCGCAGGCCGCCGTCGCGATGCCGCACAGGATCACCGCGCCCAGGGAGGCGACGAGGCGGGTGCGCATCACGTTCTCACCCAGCCCGGTCGCGACGTCGTCGCCCAGCGCCAGGGAGTTCAGCCCACGCGCGGTGGCGAAGCAGATGAGCAGGCCGAGCAGCAGGAACGGGGTCACCAGCGCCAACCGGTCCCAGGTGCCACCGCCCAGGCCACCGATCTGCCAGAACCGGAACGAGTCCATCACCTGGAGTCTCGGCAGCATCACCGCGCTGACCAGGGAGGAGGCAGCGGCGGAGGTCGCGGCACCGGCCAGGGCCAGCTTCAGCGGGGTCGCCCCGCCGCGCCCCAGCGACCCGACGGCGTAGACGAACAGGGCGGCGGTCGCGGAGCCGACGACGGCGACGAGCAGCGTCGCGTGGGGGTGGTTGAGGTTGAACAACGCCATCCCGATGGCCACCGCCAGTGAGGCACCCGACAGCACGCCGAAGATGCCCGGATCGGCCAACGGGTTGCGGGTGACGGCCTGCATGGTGCCCCCCGCGACCGCCAGCGAGGCCCCGGCCAGCAGACCCAGCAGGGTGCGGGGGACACGGGTGGCGGCCGCCGCCTGATCGGTGGTCTCGACGAGACCGCGCAGCGCGTCGACGGCGTCGCTGAAGGCGATGATCCGCACCCCGGACATCACGGAGGTCACGACCAGCACGGCCATGACAGCGAGGGTGATGGCCAGCCATCCGACCCTGCGCCCCGTCGAGGCGTGAAGCACCTCACGCCTCGACGAGGTGGTGGCTGAGGTCACTTGACGCCTTCGGCCATCTTCGTGAAGTACTCATCCAGCATCGCCGGGATGGCCAGCGGCGACGGGTTGGCCGCCGCGCCGAGCGGGCCGTTGCCGAGGAAGACCAGCCGGTTCTCCGCGACGGCCTTGATCCGGCCGACCAGCGGGTCCGCCTGCATCGCGGCGACCAGCGGGGCGTTGTCCTCGGTGCCGTAGATGAGGAAGAAGTCGACGTCGTCGAACAGCTCCGGCTGCTCCGAGGACAGCTCCGCGAAGAAGGACTCCGACTTCGTGGTCTGCTCCTCCACGACGGCGGGCATCGCCAGCCCGGCCTCGACCAGGAAGGTGGCACGCGGGTCGTGACCGGTGTAGATGGTGATCTTGGACAGGTCGTCGGCGCTGAAGGCGGCCCAGGCGGCCTTCTTGCCCTTCAGCTCGGGATGCTTCTCGGCGACGTCCTTGACCTGGTCCGCGAGTTCGGTGATCAGGGTCTCGCCCTGCTCCTTCAGGCCGATGGCCTCGGAGTTGAGCTGGATCATCTCGTTCATGGTGGTGCCCCACGCGACCTTCGGGAAGGCGATGACCGGCGCGATCTTGCTCAGGGTGTCGTAGTCCTCCTGGGTGATGCCGGAGTAGGAGGCCAGGATCACGTCGGGACCGGTGTTCGCGACGGCCTCGAAGTCGATGGCATCGGTCTCGTCGAACAGGACGGGGGGCTCGCCACCCAGCTCGTCGAGCCTGGCCTTGACCCAGGGCATCATGCCGTCGCCGTCGTCATCACCCCAGGTGGCCTTGGACATGCCGACGGGGACGATGCCGAGCGCCAGCGGGACCTCGTGGTTGGCCCACGCGACGGTCGCGATGCGCTCCGGCTGCTTCTCGATGGTGGTCTCACCGAACGCGTGCCTGATGGTGATCGGGAAGGAGGCACTGCCGCTGGCCGCGGCGTTGGAGGAGTTCCCCGTCGCGGAGGCCGAGCCACTCGTGGTGGTGGGGGAGGTGTTGGAACAGGCGGTGACACCGGCCGTGGCGGCCATGGCGAGCAACGCGCCGAAGGTCCTTCTGGAAAGCACAGGGGCTCCGTTCTTGAGACAGGGCAGAGGGAACAGCAATGGTAAGGCAAACCTATGTGCTGTGGGAAGTGTGGACTCATTCCACGGGATCGCCGCTCCCCGGGGCACGAATCCCGGACGAGGACCCCGCGCGTCGGTGGGCGGCGGGCCAGCGTTCTTCACCCGGGATTCGTACCCGGACGATGAGGCAGACGCGACGGTGCGGGGGAGACGGTGGCTACCATCGATGCACGGACGGCAGGAAGGAGCCCGCCATGAGTCAGACTCCACTGCGGGTGGCGTTCGTCACCCTGCACACCTCCCCCCTGGAGCGCGCCGGGACCGCCGACGCCGGGGGCATGAACGTGCTCATCATGGCCCTGGCCCGGTCCCTGGGGGAGCTCGGGGTGCAGGTCGAGTTCATCACCCGGTACTCCGGGACGGACCAGCCCGCCCTCGAGGAAGTCGCGCCCGGGGTCACCCTCAGGCGCCTGCCGGCCGGCCCGCCTGCCCCCCTGCCGAAGAGCCGGATCGACCAGCACATCGACGAGTTCCGTGACGGTCTGGCCCGGCTCACCCCCTACGACATCGTCCACTCCCACCACTGGATGTCCGGGGTGGCGGCCCTGCCCGTCGCGAGGACGTGGGGGGTGCCCCACGTGATGACCTTCCACTCCGTCGCCGCGCACCCCAACTCACCCCTGCGCGACGGCGAACCCCCCGAATCGCCCGCCCGGGTCACCGGAGAGGTGGTGTGCGCGGAGGAGTCCGACCTGGTGCTGTGCGTCTCCCACCACGAGGCGGCGGTCGTCATCGGGCGCTGCAGCGCCGAGCCGGAACGGGTGCGGATCGTGCGTCCCGGCGTCGACGTGGACCTGTTCCACCCCGCGACCAGCACCTGGAGTCCCGACGGGGTGCGCCCCGGATATGTCGTGTTCGCGGCCCGGCTGCAGCCGCTCAAGGGACCGGACGTCGCGATCCGGGCACTCGCCGTCGTACCCCGTGACGAGCGCCCGGACCTGCTCATCGTCGGTCAGGGATCGGCGGACTTCAGCCACTACGAGCGTGAACTGCGGTGCTTGGTCGAGGAACTGCGGCTGGAGGACCGGGTGCACTTCATGCCGGGGCAGGACCGCGAGTCGCTGGCGCGCATCATCCGGCACGCATCGGTGATGCTGGTGCCGTCGCACTCGGAGACGTTCGGGCTGATCGCGCTCGAGGCCTCCGCCTCCGGGGTACCGGTGCTGGCGGCCGCTGCCGGTGGCCTCACCGAGGCGATCTGCAACACCCACACCGGGCTGCTCATCCCCACCCACGACCCGTGGGCGTGGGGTACGGCGCTGACCCGGCTGCTGGCCGACCCGGGACGTCGCGCCGAACTGGGGCGGGTCGGCAGGCAACGGGCCCTGGACATGACGTGGCGGGTCTCGGCCACCCGGACCCTGGAGCAGTATCGGAGGTTGCTGTGAGGATCGCATTCGTCCACGCCCACCCGGACGACGAGTCCCTGTGGTCGGGGGCACTGACCGTGCACCTGGTGGCCGCCGGGCACGAGGTGTGGTTGCTGACCGCCACCCGGGGGGAGCGCGGGGAGGTGGTGCCGGGGCCGTTGGCGGAGCTGGCCGGGACCCCGGAGCTGGAGCAGCGACGACGCCTCGAGCTGGCCGGGGCCGTCGCCAGCCTCGGGTTCGTCGGGCATGCGTTCCTGGGAGATGCCCCGGTGGGGTCGGGGCGTCGTTACCGCGACTCCGGGATGGAGTGGATCCACCCCGGACTGGCGGGGCCGGCCGCGGATGCGGAACCGGACTCGCTGTGCGAGAGCGATCTCGGGGAGGTCGTGGCGGACCTGGTGGCGTGGCTGCGGCACATCCAGGCGGAGCTGGTCATCAGCTACGACGACGACGGGGGCTACGGGCACCCCGACCACGTGCGGCTCCACCATGCCGGTCGTGAGGCGGCCGAGCAGCTGGGCATCGGTTTCGCCGCCGTCGTGCACGCCCCTGGTGAGGGTGTGGAGTGGTTCGAGCTGGAGCACCTGCTGCCCCGCGTCGAGGAGGCCCTGAGCCATCACGCCACCCAGCTGACGCTCGGCGGCGACGGCACGCTCACCCACTCCGGTGGGCAGCGGGAGGAGGTCGTCACCTCGGTGGGGTTGAAGCCGCAGGAGATGCTCGTCGCGCCCACCCGGGGGTCCGCGTCGGGAGGTTGATCCCCTCCCGCCGTCGCGAGCAGGAGCCGTAGGGAAGGAGCGTCGGGACGTCGCATGCCGACGGGCTGTGGGGGCGGCGGCAGGGGCGTGGGCGTCACCGGCTGACCGGCCGCAGCGACGGGCTGAGCAGCAGGATGACCGCTGCGAAGACCGGGATCGTCCACAGGGCCAGTCTCAGCTCCGTCGCCTCGGAGAGCATGCCGATCAGGGGCGGTCCGGTGAGGAAACCCAGCCGCATCATCGACGTGACCACCATGAGACCGTCCCCGTGGCCCATCCCGGGAAGTTCGTCGGCGGCGTGCATCGACGAGGGAATGATGGTGGCCATGCCCCACCCGATGCAGGCGAACCCGAGGATGGTGCTGGCAGGGGTCGGCCAGATCAGGGCGACCCCCATCCCGAGCCCCGCGAGGACCGCGCCCTGCACCGTCGCGGGGATGGCCCCGATCCTGGCCACCAGGGCGTCGCCGGTGAACCGTCCGACCAGCTGCATCCCCTGCAGGGCGACGAAGGCCATCCCGGTCAGGAACGGGATCACGTCGAACTGCCGCTCCAGGTAGATCGCCCCCCAGGTGCCGCCGGTGTCCTCCAGCAGCCCGGCGCTGGCGCCGAGCAGTCCCAGCGCGATGAGTCTGAGCCACAGCGCGGGACGGATGCGACGACGCTCCTGCCGCGAGGCCGCGTGCGCCTCGACGTCGTGGTCCAGTCCCGGCAGCAACAGCAGCTTCGTGCCGAGGGACATCGCCGCGAACACCACCGTCGCGATGAGGCACTGCACCCAGATGGGGATCCCGAGCTGCTTCGCGGACGAGCCGATCAGGCCACCGCACACCGCCCCCACCGACCACCAGCCGTGGAAGCCGTTGAGGATCGGCCTGGCGTAGAGCTTCTGCACCCTGAGGCCGTGCGCGTTCATCGCGATGTCGGTGAGCGAGTCGAGGGCCGCCATGAAGAAGATCGCCGTGGCGAACACCCACGCTGCCGGGGCGTTGCCGAGCAGCATCAGCATCGCGATCCCCACCACCTGGGCGGCGATGGCGACGTTGGCGGAGGAGAACCGGCGGATCAGCGACGCGGTGAACATCCCGGCCAGCAGCCCACTCAGCGGTCCGACGGCGACCACCACGCCCCACCACTGGTCGCTCAACCCCAGGGAGACCTTGATCTCCGGATAGCGCGGCAGGATCGACGACCACGCCACACCGTTCAGCCAGAACAACCCGACCACACCCCAGCGGGCGCGACGGGCCGCCGTCGGGATCTCATTCGTCACGGGATGATCCTAATCAAGGCGGACTGGTGCACCGGTGCCCCCTCCGTCCCGACGTGGCCCGACCCGCGGTGGGTCCCTGGGACCCCATGGATCCCAGCGGGTCCCAGCGGGTCCCCGCCAGACCTCCCGGGTTTGCCTGTCTTGAGGTGGAATTGCCTGTCCAAAATCGAATTGCCTGTCCAATAAGACAGGCAATTCGAAACAAGACAGGCAAACCGTGTCCAGGGCAGGCGAAGCGGGAACAAGGCAGGCAAACCTCCGGGAGGCAACGGGAGGCGACGGGAGGGAGGGGACGGGAGGGAACCGGAGGAAATCGGGACAGGGAAGGGGCGGGAGGGATGTGAAAGACTGCTGCGCATGGATGTCATCGAGGTGATCACGACCAAGCGCGACGGCGGACGGCTCAGCAACGACCAGATCGACTGGGTGATCCAGGCCTACACCGACGGCGTCGTCGCCGACGAGCAGATGTCGGCCCTGGCGATGGCGATCCTCCTCAACGGGATGGACCGCGACGAGATCGCCCGCTGGACCGCCGCGATGATCGCCTCCGGTGAGCGGATGGACTTCTCCTCGCTGCGTCACCCCACCGCCGACAAGCACTCCACCGGTGGGGTCGGCGACAAGATCACCCTGCCGCTGGCACCGCTCGTCGCGGTGTTCGACGTCGCGGTGCCACAGCTGTCCGGGCGCGGACTGGGGCACACCGGCGGCACCCTCGACAAGCTGGAGTCGATCCCCGGCTGGCGGGCCGCACTCAGCAACGAGGAGATGCTGGCCCAACTCGACGCCGTCGGCGCGGTGATCTGCGCCGCCGGGTCCGGGCTGGCCCCCGCCGACAAGAAGCTGTACGCGCTGCGTGACACCACCGGCACCGTCGAGGCGATCCCGCTCATCGCGTCGTCGATCATGAGCAAGAAGATCGCCGAGGGCACCGGGGCGCTGGTGCTCGACGTGAAGGTCGGCTCCGGCGCCTTCATGAAGACCCGCGAGCGCGCCGAGGAACTGGCCCGCACCATGGTGGACCTCGGGACCGGGGCCGGGGTGCACACCGTCGCCCTGCTCACCGACATGGACACCCCGCTGGGGCTGACCGCGGGCAACGCGCTGGAGGTCCGGGAGGCCGTGGAGGTGCTGGCCGGTGGTGGACCAGCGGATGTGGTGGAGCTGACCGTGACCCTGGCCCGCGAGATGCTGGCCGCCGCAGGGAAGCCCGACGTGGACCCGGCACCGGCACTGGCCGACGGGCGCGCCATGGATGTGTGGCGACGCATGATCGCCGCCCAGGGAGGCGACCCGGATGCGCCGCTGCCGGTCGCGGAGCACCAGCACGTGGTGGTGGCCGAGCGTGACGGTCACGTCGCCCGGCTCGACGCGATGGCCGTCGGGGTGGCCGCGTGGCGGCTGGGGGCCGGTCGCGCCCGCAAGGAGGACGCGGTCCAGGCCGTCGCCGGCGTGGAGATGCACGCCAGGCCCGGGGACCACGTCACCACGGGGGCTCCCCTGTTCACCCTCCACACCGCCACCCCGGAGCGTCTCGAACGCGGGATCGCGGCGCTCGAGGGCGCCGTGGAGTACTCCGACACCCCGGTCACCCCTGGCCCGGTCGTGCTGGGTCGCATCTCCTGACCGCAACCCGCTGGTCGAGCAGGCCCGGAGTGTGCGGAGGAGCCGTGTCGAGACCTCTGGCACCCGGTGCCGGGACTCGGGTGCCTGGGGGTCTGACCCCACACCCCTGCGCACGGTCACGGGCCTCGAGGCGGGTTCTCGCGCCGACGCCTCGGGACCCCGGCTCGACCAGTGGGGAAGGTTCCGGTGTGGGCCCGTGGCAGCGGACCGCACCCCGCCGGTGCCTGCGCAACCGGCACGCGGGGACCACGACGACCCGTAGGACTTAGGGGACCCCACCCCGGGAGGCAAGGCCAGCCGGTGCTAACTTTCTGGCATGAGCCAGACAACCGAACCTCACGGCACCCTGGCCGAGTTGGAGACGGGAAGCAGCGCCACCATCGTCGGCTTCATCGGTGACGATGTCGTCAGTCGTCGCCTCTTCGACCTCGGCTTCGCACCGGGACTGACCTGCGAGCTGGAACGTCGAGCCCCCCTCGGCGACCCCCTCATGTTCAAGGTCGGCGGCACGGAGATCGTGCTGCGCCGCACCGAGGCCTCACGGATCCAGGTGACACGATGACCTGCCACGACGACTCCACCACCACCGTCCTCGACGCGACGCTGCGTCGGTTCGTGCTCATCGGCAGCCCCAACAGCGGCAAGACCACCCTGTTCAACGCCCTCACCGGGCTGCGCGCCAAGACCGGCAACTACCCGGGCGTGACCGTCGCCCGCTTCGAGGGTCGCCACAGGCTGGGTGACGTCGACGTCATGATCGAGGACCTGCCCGGCACCTACTCGTTGGACGCGATCAGCCCCGACGAGGAGGTCGTGGCACAGACCCTGGCCGACGGCACCGCGGTCGACCAGCCCATCGCCGGACACGTCGTCCTCATCGACGCCACCCAGCTCCGCCGAGGACTCGGGCTGCTGGCCCAGGTGCAGCAGATCGCCCGCCCCACCCTCGTGGTGCTCACCTTCACCGACGAACTGGCCCGACGCGGTGGCTCCATCGACGTCGACGCCCTGTCCCGCGCCGTCGGGGTGAGGGTGGTCCCCGTCTCCGGAGGTGAACGACGAGGCGTCGAGGTGCTCTCCCGGGCACTGGGTGAGGTGGACGCCTGGCCGGCGCCCATCGTCGCGCCCCCCACCGACCCCGAGGGGATCAGCGCCTGGACCACGTCGGTGCTGGAGGCCGCGAAGCACCGCGCCCCCGGCACCGACGAGCGGACCCGGCGGATCGACGGCATCCTGCTGCACCCCGTGTGGGGAACCCTCATCTTCTTCGCGACGATGTTCGTGTTCTTCCAGATGATCTTCACCATCGCCGCCCCCATCCAGGACGCCTTCGAGAGCGCGATGCTGTGGCTGGGTGAACAGGCCAGGGGGCTCATCGGCATCGACTGGTTGGCCTCCCTGGTGGCCGACGGCATCTTCGCCGGCGTCGGCGGGGTGGTGGTGTTCCTGCCCCAGATCACGCTGCTGTTCCTCATGATCTCCCTGCTGGAGGGCTCCGGCTATCTCGCCCGGGCCGCCTTCCTCATGGACCGGGTGATGGGCATGGCTGGCCTCGAGGGACGCGCCTTCGTCGCACTCCTGTCGTCGATGGCCTGCGCGATCCCCGGCATCATGGCCACCCGCACCCTGCCGTCGGCGAAGGACCGCATCGCCACCATGATGGGGGCCCCGCTCATGACCTGCTCCGCGCGGCTGCCGGTCTACGTGCTGCTCATCGGGATGCTCGTGCCCGAGGACCTCAAATGGGGACCGTTCGGCGCGCAGGGGGCCATCATGTTCGGGCTCTACCTGCTGGGGGCGGTCTCCGCGATGCTCGCGGCCTGGGTGTTCAAGCGCATCGTCGGCCGGGGCGGCCAGCAGCTGCCGTTCTACATGGAGATGCCCTCCTACCGGCTGCCGAGCCTGCGCACCGTGCTGCTGGCGGTGTGGGATGCGTGCAAGGCGTTCCTGAGGAAGGTCGGTGGCATCATCATGGTCACCACCATCGTGCTGTGGGCACTGCTCAGCTTCCCGATGCACTCCGAGGAGTCCATGGCCGCGGCCGGGGTGGACGTCGGCGACGAGGCTGCCGTCACCGCCCACACCCTCGACAACTCCTACGGCGCCGCCGTCGGCCGGTTCGTCGGTCCGGTCTTCGAACCGCTCGGTTTCGACTGGCGGGTCAACGTCGGTGTGCTGTCGTCGCTGGCGGCCCGGGAGGTCGTGGTCTCGACGATGGGTCAGCTGGCCGCTGCCGAGGACCCGGAGGACCCGGGGGCCGCGCTGGAGGAGTTCACCCACTCCGAGGGGCCGCACGCCGGGGAGCCGGTGTTCACCCCCGGTACCATCGCTGCGCTGCTGGTCTTCTTCGTCTACGCGCTGCAGTGCGCCTCGACGCTCGGGATCATGCGACGCGAGACGGGGACGTGGCGGTGGTCGGTGATCGCCTTCGCCTACATGGGGGTGCTGGCCTGGGGCATGGCCTTCATCGCGAAGCTCGTCGTCGGAGGCCTGTCATGACCGCGCCGCGGCCCATCCACGCGCAGCTGGTCCCCGGGGAGCCGTTGGCGGCCCGATGGGTGGTCAGGACCGGGGACCTGGCCGTCGGGGAGGTCCGTCGGGCGCCGGGCACGCTCGGACCGCTGCTGGAGTACGGGGTGATCTCCCGGATGCTCCTCGAGGCCGACGGGGTGTGGACCTGGCTCGCGCCGGACCAGACGTGGCTGGAGCACGGACCCCGCATCCGGGATGCGATCACCGCGGCCCTCGACCTGGACGGCTGGGAGATCGAGCCCGGCTCGGCCGATCTGCTGGGTCTCATCGCCCGCGACGTCGTCGAGGGGGAGCTGGCCGGCTACATCGCCAGTCACGGCGGGAGGATCCGGGTCGTCGACCACGACGCGGAGTCGGTGGTGCTGGACTTCGGGGGAGCCTGCGACGGCTGCCCCGCCTCCGGGCAGACCCTCCACCAGCGGATCGAGACCACCATCCGGGCCCGTTACCCGCGGCTGCGGTCGGTCTCCCGGACCGGCGGCGAGTCGCACGGCTTGCCGCTGCTGCCCACCCCCGGGAGGTCGTGCTGAGTTCGACCCTGATCGGGCCCGATCGCCCAGCCGGGTGACGCGGTTCGCCTGCCTTGGACACGGTGTGCCTGTCTTGTTTCGAATTGCCTGTCTTATTGGACAGGCAATTCGATTTTGGGCAGGCAATTCCACCCCAGGACAGGCGAAACGGGGAAGGCGGGACGGTGCTCGTAGGCAGGCCCCTTCGCCCGGGTCGGGCGCGAATCGCAGGTGAAGAACGCCAGGACGTCGGCGGCCTGCCGTCACCTGCCGACGTCCTTGGCGCGCCTCGCACGCGACTCCTGCTCCGGGGCACCAGCCCCACGACCGGGACAGGACGCATGTCCGCCTGCCGCCGTGGGGTCGCGGGGCGAATCTGAGGGCCTGCCGGGCTCAGCTCTCCGGCGCGGCCTCCTGCCGAGGCCGACCGAGCTGGGCCAGGCATTCGTCCAGCACCTTCATCACCTCGACGGTGTCCGCCAGCGGCATCACCTGGGACTGCTGGTGGCCGGCCCGCAGGCAGTCGCCCACCTCCATGATCTCGTGGGCGTAGCCCCGACCGACGGCCTTCGCCTCGATGATGCGGGGCAGCACACCGGAGCGGTGGACCGAGATGGTGGTCGGGTGATGGAACCGCGGGTGGATCTCCACCCAGCCCTTGGTGCCGTGCACCGTCAACCGCCCGGCCCCATGGACGTCGAAACCGCAGCTGAGCGACGCCGTCGCACCACTGGCGTAACCGATGGTGATCGCCGCCGCCGACTCCACCCCGTTCGGGGCGAACCGGCCGACGCACATCACCTGCCGTGACTCACCGAGGAAGGCCTGCGCCGCCGAGACCACGTACACCCCGAGGTCGAGGAGTGCGCCACCGCCCAGGTCCGGATCCCAGAGCCGATCCGTGGGGTCGTAGGGTCGATGGGCGCACAGGTCACCGCTGACCCCCAACACCTCGCCGATCCGGCCCCAGGCCACCACCTCGCGGGCCGCCGCGAAGGCCGGCAGGAAACGTGTCCACATCGCCTCCATCGCGAACACCCCCGCCGTCTGGGCCGCCCGGACGACCTCCCGGGTCCCGGCCAGCGACGCCGTGAAGGCCTTCTCCACCAGGATCGCCTTGCCCGCCGCGATGGCCGCCAGGGCGACGCCGTGGTGCTGTGGATGGGTGTTGGCGATGTAGACCACGTCCACATCCGATTCCAGCAGGCTCCGGTAGTCCCCGAACGCCTGCGGCACCCGGTGGCGTCGTGCGAACTCCTCGGCCCGCCCGAGGTCTCGAGCCGCGACGGCGCTCAGCTCGGCTCCCGGGACGAAGGCGAAGTCTCCGGCAAAGGTCCCCGCCATTCGACCGGCCCCAACGATTCCCCAGCGAATGGTCTCCATGAACCAAGGTTACCGGTCCGGTCGTGGTCAGGCCTGGAAACCGTGATTGCCGTGGCCAGTCGTGATCTGTTCCCAGCACGGCTGGTCACGACCCGCAGGTGAAGGACGTCCGCCCGCATCCTCCCGACGGCCCGGTGCCCTCCCGCTGCGATCCGTGCCCCGGATGGCGAGGTGTACGGGGACCATGGATCGACGTCAGGGGCAGGGGGATCGACGTCGTGTTGGTCCGGCATGCAAGAATGCGGGGCGATGCAACGCGAGATCTCGGGCAGGGCGACCAGGCGGCTCATGAGCCTCGGGGTGGCGAGCGCCGTGGCCGCACTGGCCGGGGCCGCCGCCCTGGTCTTCGTGGTCGCACGCGGCTGGCAGGACGTCGTCATGGGTCTCGTGCTGCTGCTCAGCGGGCTGGTCACCGTGCTCCTGGCCGACCTGGCCATGAGGGCCCAGATCAGCGACACCACCGATGCCGCCGCCGACGGGGTGCGTCGTCAGCTGGAGGAACAGCGCACCGAGCTGCTGGCCCAGACCCGACGTGAGAACATCCGTCGGGTCCACGACACCCTGCTCCACCTGTTCCAGCAGATCGCGAGCGGCCGCGGAAAACTGACCCGCGACGAGGTCAAACGCCTCACCGAGGAGTCCCGCGCCGGGATCATCGGGGCCGAACCGGACCCCGACTCCTCCCCACTGGTGGCGAGCCTGGAGGAGGCCCTGTCCCGGGTCGGCTGCCCCGTCGAACTCAAGGTCAACGACCGCGGTGCCCTCCCCGGCCGGGTCACCCGCGTCATGTCGGAGGCCACCCGCGAGGCCGCCCGCAACGTCGCCCGACACGTCCCGAACGGCACCGCCCACGTGCAGGCCACCTCCTCCTCCGACGGCTGCATCATCACCATCTCCGACTGGGGTCCCGGGTTCGACACGGATGAGGTGCCTCGCGCCCGGATGGGGATCCGCGACGGCATCCACGGCCGGATGCTGGAGATCGGCGGCCAGGCCGACATCCGCTCCGACGTCAGTGGCACCGAGGTCACGCTCACCTGGAAACCCCTTCCCCACGCCACACGGATCGGCCCGGCGGGACGTCGCTTCCTGGCGCTCACCCCCTTCCCCGCCATCGTCGCCTCGGTCATCATGCTGGTGCTCACCCCACCCGCCTCGACCCTGTTCGTCGCCGGACCGATGCTGCTGGCCACCGCCGGACTGCTGCTGCTGATCCGGCTCATCCTGCAGCGACGGGGCCTGCGCGCCCGGGAGGCCATCGTCGCGGTCTGCTGGGGAATGCTGGTGCTGGTGATCAACCACGGCCTGGCCTCCCTGGCCCCCGACGGTGCGCAACTCTGGGTGGCCCCCATGGCAGGTGCCCTCATGCTGGTGGCGCTGCCCGGCCGCAACGGCAGACTCGTCACGCTCCTGATGTCCGGGATGGTGCTGGTGGCCACCATCGGATCGCTCGGGTGGCTCGGCGGCTATCGGCCCCCGCTCGGGCTGGGCGCACTGATCCCCACCCTGGTGTGGGCACTGATCACACTCGGGGTGGTGCTCGTGATGTCGGTGCTCAGCCAACGGGCCCACCAGGCCGCCGAGCAGCGCGCCGAACTGTTGATGTCCGAGGAACTCCGCGTGGCCCGCATCACCGAACAGCAGCTGTGGCTGCGGGAGCTGGAACGCATCTGTGGCCCCCTGTTCACCGAGCTGCACACCGGGAAGGCGGACCCCGCCGACCCCGCCGTCCGTGTCGAGGCACGCCACGCCGAGTCCCGACTCCGGGATGCGCTGCGCATGTGGCCGGACGGCATGCGCCTCGCCGCCGCGCTCGACGTGCTGCGTCGCGCCGGGTGGGGGTGCATGCTGGACATCGAACAGATCGAGGAAACCGAAGCCATCCGATTGGCCGACATCCTGCGTGGGCTGGGTGACCCCGAGACCGGGCAACGCCTCACGATCACGCGCCGAAAGGGCACCTTGATGGTCACCATCGCCGAACCGGGACTCACCATCGGCCAGCAGAGCTTGCTCACTGGTGCAAGAATCTTGGTGACCGATCCAGATTTCACCCAGCTTGTCTGCGAGGAGGAAAGACGTTGAGCATTCGTGTGGCTGTTCTCGATGACCACGAGTTCATCTGCCGAGCAGTGACAGCCCTCGGCAACGACCATCCTGAGTTGGAGGTGCAGTTCTCCAGCACCAACCCCGAGGAGTTCGAGGAGTGGTGTCTGGCCAACCGGCCCGACGTCGCGATGGTGGACCTGATGCTCCACGGTGAGCTCGCCGGTCACCGCACCATCGCGAAGCTCAGTGCCGAGGGGATCTCCTGCCTGGCGTTCACCGCGGACCACCGTCGCGTCCCCATCAGCCTCGCCATGCAGGCGGGGGCGCGTGGCCTGGCCCTCAAGGACGAGTCGCCGGACAAGCACTTCGAGACCCTCGTCGAGATCCACGAGACCGGATGGTCGCCGTCGTCGGCGATGGCGGCCGCCCTCATCGAGGAGGCCGGTGACCTGCCGGCGCTGTCCGCGCACGAGCTGCGCTGCCTGCGCCTGGCCTCCGAAGGGGTGCCGATCAAGGCCATCGGCCGCCAGTTCGACCCCGCGATCTCGCTGAGCACCGTCAAGACGTACCTGGCCCGCGCCTACGAGAAGTACAACGCGGTGGGACGTCCCGTCGGCAACACGACGGCGGCCGCGACCCAGACCTGGGAGGACGGCTGGTTCGACCTGAGTGGTGAGTCCAAGTCGAAGTCCTGACCGGGGTGCCACTCAGCCGTCGTCGTTCATCTGGTGGCGAGGGCTGAGCACCTCGGGGCATCTCGGGTAGCCTTCTCCTGGTTCCAGCCGGTGCCAGGAGGTAGGAGGAACGCCTTGGGACGGATCGTTCAGAAGTTCGGTGGCTCATCCGTCGCGGATGCCGAGTCCATCAAGCGTGTCGCGCGCCGGATCGCCCGCACCCGTGCGGAGGGCAACGAGGTCATCATCGTCATCTCCGCGATGGGGGACACCACCGACGAGCTGATGGACCTGGCGCTCAAGGTCAGTCCACGCCCGAAGTCGCGGGAGCTGGACATGCTGCTCACCACCGGGGAGCGTCAGTCGGCGGCGCTGCTGGCCATGGCGCTGTCCGATCTCGGGGTGGATGCCGTGTCCTACACCGGGTCGCAGGCGGGCGTGCTCACCACCCCCACCCACGGCAACGCCCGGATCATCAAGATCACCCCAGGGCGCGTCGAGGAGGCCGTGAACCAGGGCAACGTCGCCATCGTCGCCGGGTTCCAGGGGGTGGCGCAGTCCACGAAGGACGTCACGACGCTGGGTCGGGGCGCCTCCGACACCACCGCCGTCGCCCTGGCCGCGGCGCTGGGTGCCGACCACTGTGAGATCTACACCGATGTCGACGGTGTCTACACCGCTGATCCCCGGATCGTGTCCAGCGCCCGTCGCATCGAGGTCATCGGGTACGAGGAGATGATGGAGCTGGCCGCGTCCGGGGCCAAGATCCTCCATCTCAGATGCGTGGAGTACGCGCGGCGGGAGAACGTGAAGGTCCACGTCCGGTCGTCGTTCAGCGACAGGCCGGGAACCTGGGTGGTGCCCCAGGAGGAGATCGAGAAGGGAACAGGCATGGAAGAGGCCATCATCACCGGTGTTGCGCACGACCGCAGCGAGGCGAAGATCACCATCATCGGGGTGCCCGACCAGGTGGGTGAGGCCGCCGCGATCTTCAAGGCCATCTCGGATGCGGAGATCAACATCGACATGATCGTGCAGAACGTCTCGCGCCTGTCGGATGTGAAGACCGACATCTCCTTCACGCTGCCGATGAGCGACGGCAAGAAGGCGTTGGAGGCCCTCGACGCGGTGCGCGAGACCGTCGGGTTCGACGAGGTGCTCTACGACGACCAGGTCGGCAAGGTCTCCATCGTCGGGGTGGGGATGCGGTCCCATCCTGGTGTCACCGCCACTTTCTTCCAGGCCCTGGCTGCGGAGAACGTGAACCTGCAGATGATCTCCACCTCCGAGATCCGCATCTCCGTGGTCGTCGGGGCCGACGAGGTGGACCGGGCGGTGCGCGGGGCGCACGCCGCCTTCGGGCTGGACGCCGACGAGCAGGCCGTGGTCTACGCGGGGACCGGTCGCTGACGACGGTGAGGCGGGGGGCGTCGTGAGGCCGGATCAGCCCGCGGGCAGTCTCGGGCGACCGGAGCGGTTGGGCATCGGCCCGTTCGCCCGGGACCGTGCCGTGCTGCGGCACCGGGTGGATCGTCGGACGGTGCGTCGTGTGCTGGCCGAGGGGCGGCCGTTCGCGCGGTTGATCGCGCTGCTGGTGGTCGCCGTGCTGGGTGGCAGTGCCGCGACCGTCGTGCCGCTTCTGTTGTTCCAGCGGATCATCGATGACGGTGTGCTGGCCGGGGATGTCGGGGTCATCGTGAGGCTGGCGCTCGTCGTCGCGGGGATCGCCGTGGTCGCGGCGGTGCTGGCGGTGACGGAGCGCTGGTGTTCCGTGCTGATCGGTGAGGGGATGATCCACCGGCTGCGGACCCGGCTGTTCGCCCATGTCAGTTCGATGCCGCTGGCGTTCTTCACCCGCACCAACTCGGGACGGCTCGTCTCGCGGCTGTCCAGTGACGTCGCCGGTGCCCAGCAGGCGTTCACCTCGGCGTTGACCTCGACGTTGACCAATGTCGTCACGCTGAGCCTGGTGATCGCCTCGATGCTGTGGCTGTCGTGGCAGCTGACCCTGGCGGCGTTGGTGCTGCTGCCGGTCTTCATGGTCCCGGCGAAGCTGATCTCCATCAGGATGGCGTATCTGGGCAGGCAGCGGATGGAGCACAACGCGTCGTTGACCGAGACCATGACGGAGCGGTTCAGCGTCTCGGGTGCCCTGCTGGTGAAGCTGTTCGGGGATCCGGGGCGGGAACGGGACCGGTTCGACGCGCAGGCCGCCGCCGTCGCCGCGGACGGGGTGCGGATGGCGCTGGTGGTCAGGGTGTTCCTGGCCGCGCTGGCGCTGGTCGGGTCGGTGGCGACGGCGCTGTTCTACGGTTTCGGCGGTGTGGCGGTGCTCGAGGGTCGGTTGAGCCTGGGAACGCTGACGGCCCTGGTGGCGCTGCTGGCCCGGCTGTACGGGCCGTTGATGGCACTGACCAATGTGCGGATCGACCTGATGACGGCGCTGGTCAGTTTCGAGCGGGTCTATGAGGTGCTCGACCTCGAACCGGGCATCGTCGACGCCGCCGACGCGGTGGCGGTGCCGCATCCCGTGGGGGTGGAGCTGGAGGACGTGTGGTTCACCTACCCGGCGGCCGAGGAGGTCTCACTGGCCTCACTGACCCCGGAGGCGGGATCGGAGGAGGTGGCCGGTCAGCCG
Organism: Arachnia propionica; assembly: GCF_003859805.1. Taxonomy (GTDB): domain Bacteria; phylum Actinomycetota; class Actinomycetes; order Propionibacteriales; family Propionibacteriaceae; genus Arachnia; species Arachnia propionica_C. The sequence continues at coordinate 52,974 of NZ_RQZG01000011.1, read as the reverse complement.
GTGCTGCGTGGGGTGGGGTTCCGGGCGGAGCCGGGGCGGACCATCGCGCTGGTGGGGCCGTCGGGGGCGGGCAAGACGACGATCACGCATCTGGTCGCCCGGCTCTACGACGTCGATTCCGGCGCGGTGCGGGTCGGGGGCGTGGATGTGCGGCGGCTGCGGCAGGCGAGCCTGCGGGACGCCGTCGGCTACGTCACCCAGGATGCGCACCTGTTCCACGACACGGTGCGGGGCAACCTGCTGTTCGCCCGTCCCGAGGCTGATGAGGAGCAGTTGTGGGAGGCGCTCGAGGCGGCGCAGGTCGCGGACGTGGTGCGGCGGCTCCCGGACGGGCTGGACACCGTCGTCGGGGAGCGTGGGTACCGGTTGAGTGGGGGTGAGCGGCAGCGGGTCGCGATCGCGAGGCTGCTGCTGAAGTCACCGCCGGTGATCGTGCTGGACGAGGCGACGGCGCACCTGGACGCCACCTCGGAGCACGCGGTGCAGCAGGCCCTGGACGCGGCGCGGGCGGGTCGCACGGCCATCGTGGTGGCCCATCGTCTGTCGACGGTGCGTCAGGCGGACCAGATCCTGGTGCTGGATCAGGGTCGTATCGTCGAGCGGGGCACCCACGACGAGCTGCTCGCGGCCGGAGGTGCCTACGCGACGCTGTACGGTCGCCAGTTCAGCTGAGTTCGGCCCTCGGCGAGGCTTGGGTGGTCGCGAAGTGTCGGAAAACCGACGGTTCGCGATCACCTTGTGTGGCTGGTCGCCAAACGGACCGTCCCTGTCCCCCTTGCGCCCGCGTCTGCCTTCTGCTACGATTTGTGCCATCATGATCGGCCCGCTCGCCACAAGGCTCGGGCCGATTTTCTTTTTCTGAGGAGGATCTTGTGGAGTACACCAAGCCGTGGCTCTCATACGACCAACAAGTGGACTTGCTTGTCCAGCGCGGTGTGGAGGTTTCGGATCGTGAGGTTGCGAAACGGGTCCTCCAGAATGTTGGTTACTACAGGCTGAGTGGTTACCTGTTTCCCTTCCGCGAGGATCCCCTGGGGGAGACAGGCCATGAAGAGGGGCGGTCTCCCGAGCGCTATCGTGAAGGAACGAATATGGTGCAGGTCGTGGCGCTCTTGGACTTTGATCGACGTCTTCGCCTCCTGGTTCTTGAGGCTGTGGAGCGCATTGAAGTTGCCCTGCGTGCCAAGGTGGGCTATTTTCTCGGAGGGCGGGATCCTTTTGTGTACGAGGACCCTTCGATTTTCACGGAAGCCTTTTTGAAGCCTGAGTACAAGGAAGGCAGGGGAGTTGTTACAAGTCAGCATTATGACTGGCTTGGAAAAGTGGGGCTATGTCGGGAGAGATCCAAGGAGGATTTCATTGGTCACTTCCGTGACAAGTATGAGAATCGGATTCCGATCTGGGTTCTCACTGAAGTCCTTGAGCTAGGTCATCTTTCGAGTCTCTGTAAGGGGTTGCGTAATGATCTTGCGACTCAGATATCAGTTTCACTGGGGGCTCCAACCAAAAAGTTTCTGATCAGTTGGATCGCCTGCATGAATCATGTTCGGAACATTGCGGCGCATCATGCCCGCCTCTTCAATCGAGGGCTTGTCACGGCTCCGAAGCGCCCATCTCCGGATGAGATTCCGTTGCTTGCCCATCTGAGGTCTGATCAAGCTCCGAAGAAATTTGGCTCCTACAGTGCATTGGCTGTCATGGCCTACTTGCTCCGGGAAGTAGATTCTGAGGGTGACTGGGCAAAACGAGTCGTGAAACATCTGAGTCAGTTCCCCTCTGGCAACGGTCTCGAGGTGCGTTCGATGGGGATCGCCGACGGGTGGTTGGAAGAGCGGCTCTGGCAGGGCTAGTGGTATCGGGGTATGTGTAATCGGGGCACCCCTGATGAATTTCATGCCGCGAACTCGGCCAGAGCCTGTCGAAGTGCCTCTGAGCGACTCATGTGGTTGCGTGCTGCGATGGCGTCGAGTGCTGCGATCTCGTCCATGCTGAGTCGTACGGCAACGACCTGCATGGGTTCGGCACCGCGGCCCGGTCGGCCCCGGCCACGGCGTTTCAACTCGGCGACATCGTAACCAGCCTCAGCCTCGGCGACCCAGGCCTGGATCTGTTCCTCGCTGATCTCGGTCTCACTCACGCAAATATCGTAAACGAAATTCCGTGAATGGGCCAGAGGGCTGTCACGTGGCAGGGACACCGCAGCGGATGCGCATCGTCTCCGGTTCGGCGACCAGGGCCATGACCTTGCCGAACACCGCGGTTCCCGCGACCTTGCCCATGGACTCCTGTGCCTGGAGGAGAGTGTCCCAGCGGTAGTCCAGGATCCATTGGTCCTCGGTTTCTGCCTCGCGGTAGAGGGTGCGGCTCTGGAACCCGCCGATGAGTTCCAACTCCCGGTCGAGTTCGCTCAGGGCCTGCTCCAGGGCCTCGGCGGTGGTCTCGGGGAGGGTGCGGAACTCGACGATCTCGATGATGGCCATGCTCATCCTTTCCTTTCTTCGGGGGGCCGCTGCACGGAACGCAGCGCCCGTTTCGTGATGCGGCTGGTGGCGGGGGTGGGGCTCTCCTCCTGCCAGCGACGGCACAGCTCGACGGCCCAGTCGGGGCGGGTTCTCGCGGCGTCGTTGATCCAGTTCGCGACCGAGTCCTGGACGTAGCGCGACGGGTCGGACCGCAGCGGCTCCAGCAGGGGCTCGCCCCGGTGCGGTTCCTGCTTCAGCTCCTCGACGTGCCGCGCCCACACCCCGCGCGGGCGCAGCGCCTCGCTCGCGAAGCGTCGGATGCGCTCGGAGGCGTGTGCCGTCCAGGGGACGAGGAGGGCGATGCCTGCGTCGAGGTCCCGGACCAGCGACGGGCGGGCCGCCATCCAGGCCCATTCCCGGACCGCGAAGTGCTCGTCGTCGGCGAACGGCTGCAGCTGACTGAGCATCGCCTCGGGGTCGTCCTCGTGGCGATGGGCGATGGCGAAGCACACCCAGCCCCGGACGGTGTCGGACGGGTGGCGCGTGAGGGGGGTGTCGTCGATCCGAGTGAGGAGTTCCCCCATCGCCCACATGCGACGCAGGATGCCCAGCCGTCCGGCATCGGCGGCGGCTGCGAGGAGCTCCGGGGTCGGATCGGGGACGACGGTCCGCAGCAGGGCGGGCTGGTCGACGGCCAGGGCCTCGGCCAGGGTGCGGGAGGCGGAGCGGCCACTGTTCAGGGCCTCGAGGCGCGCCGGATCGATGCTCATGGATGCTCCGTGACATTGGCCTGAAGGGTGGCCAGTACCTGCTCGATCACCTCGAGTGCCTCCGGGCCGATCCCGTCGGCCAGGCGCACCAGCCAGTCGGCGTAGATCGGGGTGAGGCTCGCCACCAGCCGCTCGCCCTCCGAGGTCGGAACGAGCACGCGGGCCCGACGATCCGTCTCGTGGGCACGGCGTTCGATGAGGCCTGCACGCTCGAGTCCATCCAGCAGTCCGGTCACCGTCGCGGTGGTCACATCCAGCCGGTCCGCCAGCGTTCTGGGGCTGAGTCCTGGCTCGTCGACGACGGCGAGCAGGGTCGCGAGTCGCCCCTCCGACAGCTGATGTTCAGCCAGCAACTGGGCGCAGGCTGCGTCGATGCGCCGGGTCGTGGTGTGCAGGGCGAGCACCAATCGGGCGGCGGGGTCGTCGCCGATCTGATCCAGCAGGAGTCGCTGTTTGATACCCACCAGGTCACTCATGAGGTGCCATGTTACTAGGCGGCTAGTGATCTGCGGCGGGGCGTACACCAACTGGCGGGTTGCGTGCGTGAGATGCCGATGTCAGCGCTGCCATAAAAGCAAAACGGCGATTCGTGCTCGGGCGGGGGAGCGGGGGCGAGGCGGGGGAGTGGGGCGGTCGGTATGATTTCGGTATGACTCGAAAGATCGCGGTGAGCCTGCCCGATGAGCAGGTGGAGATGATCCAGCGCGCCGTGCAGCAGGGGCGGGCCGCGTCGGTGTCCGGGTTCATCAGCCAGGCCGTGGCGCGCGCGGATCGCGAGGACAGCCTGCGGCTGCTGCTGGAGGAACTCGATCGCGACCTCGGGGCGGTGAGTGCGGAGGACCTGGCCTGGGCTGACCGGGAACTGGGGTTGGCGTGAGCCTCGTCGCCGGCCTCGTCCTCGACACCGGCGCCCTCCTTGCCCTGGAGCGAGGGGATGCCAAGATCCGGGCGCTGCTCAGGCGGGCCGTCGAGAGCAGAGTGCCCTTGGCGGTGCCTGCCGGGGTCGTCGCCCAGGCCTGGCGCGGCGGTCCACGCCAGGCCCGGGTGGCGGCGCTGCTGGGCGATCCCGTCGTGAAGGTGGTGTCGCTCGACGGGGTGTCCGCCCGGGCGGTCGGGGTGCTGTGCGGGCGAACGGGGCATGCCGACGTCGTCGACGTGCACGTGGCCCTCCACGCGCGGGAACACGGCCATGCCGTCGTCACCTCGGATCCCGTCGACCTCAGCGCCGTCGATCCCGGCCTGCACCTCATCGTCGTGTGACCCGCGACCCCGCGTCACGCCCCGATGCGGGGGAAGGGGCGCAGCGAGAACAGCACCTCGACCGGGACCTCGAAGTACTCCGCCAACTGCAGGGCCAGCGTCAGCGACGGGGAGTACTCGCCGCGTTCCAGGTAACCGACGGTCTGGTAGTGGATGCCCAGGGCCTCGGCCAGCTGGCGCCGGGAGATCCCTCGCTCGGCGCGCAGCATGGCGATGCGGTTGTGGATGGTCTCCGCCATTCAGTACCCCCTGGCGAGGATGCGCTCGCGGGCCTTGGCCACCTGTGATCCGGACACGCCCCTCACCATACGACGTAGCGCCCGTGGCGCGAGCACCAGACCCGCGACCACCCAGAGCCCGAGGACGACGAGGGTCTCCACGACGCGGAAGCTGCCGCCGAACTCCAGCGCCGCCGCCTCGGCGGGGAGCATCGCGGAGCGCATCCCCAGGCCGATCCAGTACGGGGGCAGGGCCTGAATCAGCCACTGGAACCACGCTGGGACCAGATCATTGAGGGGGAAGAGCAGGCCGGAGGCCCCCATCAGGAGGTAGAGCACCGCCATGGAGATGACCAGGGCCACCACGCTCCGCATGAGAGCTCCGACGACGATACCGATGGGCAGGGTGGCGAGGAGGCCGAGCACTGTGTGGCCGAACGCGGCCAGCCAGCCTCCCGGTCCGAAGGACACGATCTCAGGGATGAAGAGGGCCAGCGGAATGAGGGTCAGGATCACTGAGGCCATGGTGGAGCCTGTGACGTACATGATCTTGCCGAGGACGTAGGCCTGCATCCCGCCGGGCAGGCTCTTCATCCGAAGCAGGGTGCCGTCCTCCTTCTCGGCCATGATCGTCGACGCAATCCCCATGAACCCGCCGGTCACGACCACCACGGCGAGCCAGCCCGGTGCTGCGAACCGTCCGATGCTGATCGCCGCCTGATCCAGCTCGATGTTGTTCACGGACAACGCGAAAGCGGTCGCCAGCAGAGGGAAGAAGAGGTAGCTGAGGATCGCTGGGCCGCGCAGGTCGCCCAGCAGGTTCACGCCCGCCTGACGCAGGCCGGCGCTGATCGTGGTGCGGTTCATCGGTGTTCCTCTCGACGTACGAGTTCCAGGTAGGTGTCCTCGAGGGAGTTGTGCTCCACCTCGAGGTTGTCCATGTGGACCAGGGGGTCGGCGAGCCGACCACGCAGGAAGCCGACGGGGTCGTCGGTGGTGTGGACGTGGGCGCCGTCGTCGTCGCGCCATCGCACCTCGGAGGTGCCCGCGTGGTGGCGACGCAGCTCCTCGGGTGAGCCGTCGGCGATGATCCGGTGTCCGGCCAGGATGAGGATGCGGCTGGCCACCCGTTCCGCCTCGTCGAGGTCGTGGGTGGTCATGAGGATCGTGGTGTCGATGTCCTCGAGGGAGGCCAGCAGGTCATGGAAGTCGCGGCGGGCCTCCGGGTCGAAACCGGCGGTCGGCTCGTCGAGGAACAACAGCTCCGGGCGCCCGACCAGCCCGACGGCCACGTCGAGGCGACGACGACGGCCGCCGGACAGCTGGGACACCTTCTTGTCGGCGTCGCGGGTGAGGCCGACGAGGTCGAGCAGCTCGTCGGTGGGCCACGGCCGGGGGATCGCCGCGGTGGAGTACGGGCGGTAGAAGGAGCCGAGGTGGTCCAGCAGGGTGCGCACCTGCCATTTCGGGTGATCGCGCCAGGACTGGAGAACCACGCCCACGCGTGCCCGCCACGCGTCACCCGCCGTCGCCGGATCCTCCCCGAGCACCCGGAGGGTTCCGGCCGAGGGGCGACGGAATCCCTCGAACGCCTCGACCATCGTGGTCTTGCCCGCACCGTTGGGGCCGAGCAGGACGACGGTCTCGCGGGCCTCGATGGTGAGGTCGATGGAGTCCAGCACGAGGTTGTCGCCGTAGGCCATGGTGAGCCCCGTCGCGGAGATCACCGGCGGTGAAGTATTTGTCATGCCTCAATATGTAGCACAACTACTACATCTGATTCAACAGGTGCGGTCGATTGCGGGGATTCGGATGGGGGATCGCCCCGTCGCCCGTGGTGCGGGAGAATCGGGGTGGAGGAGGCGTCGTGGGATCTCGTGAGTTCGTCAATCGCCTGGGGGCCGAGCTGCTGGCCAGGCAGGTGACCGAGGAGCCACACCGGAATGCGCTCTGCAGCCCGGTCGGGGTGGCGGCCCTCATCTCCCTGCTCCACCCCGAGGCCGGGGTGGGGCTCGACGCCGAGACCCGCGAGGCACTGCGGCGGTTCGACCCGGACCCGGACCTGCTGCGCGACCTCGATCCCGATCAGCCGCCGGAGACGCCCCTGCTGCACCTGGCCGATCACGTCATGCTCATCGATGACACCGAGCCCCTGCCCGGCTACATGGCCGCCCTCGACGACAGAGCGACGATCAGCAGGGCTCCGCTGGCCGAGGCCAGGACCCGGCTCGACGCCTGGGCCGCCCTGCACACCGGGAAACTCATCGAGCAGACGGCGGTCGTGGTGGACGAGCAGACCCGGATCGTGCTGCAGAACGCCCTGCTCGTCGCGGCCGGATGGGATCGCGAACTCACCCTGCTCAGTGACGGTGCACCCTTCCACCGTGCCGACGGCACCACCAGCACCGTCACCTGCATGGGCGCCCAGACCGACCGTCGGTTCGTCCGGCGCAGGGGATGGCAGGCCGTGCGTCTGGACCACCGCTGCGGCGGCCTGGCCTGCGACCTCATCCTGCCCCGACAGCGGATCTCGCCCGTCGAGCTGCCACCCGGGACCTGGGCTGCGGCCACGGAGGCGCTCACCGTCGCCGAGCCGACGCCGGTGCGGCTGAGGATGCCGAGACTGGACCTGTCCTCCGGTCCGGTCCCGCTGAACCCGCTGCTGGAGGAACTCGGCGTGCCACCGGGGCTGGACCACGTCGCGCCCGGCCTGCCGGCGGTCCAGGTCGCGCAGCAGGTCCGGGTCACGGTGACGGAGCGGGGAGTGGTCGCGGCGGCCCTGACCGAGCACTGGATGTCCGCCTCGCTGTCGGCGACCGATCCCGTCCCGTTCGTCGTGGATCGGCCCTTCGTGCTGCGTCTGGTGGACCTGGAGGCAGGGGTCCCCCTCGTCGAGGCCGTGGTCATGGACCCGGCGGAGTGACACCGGTTGGTACAGGCGAGGGGCACGGAAAGGAGATCACATGGGGACCGGATGGAGTGGCGGTGCAGCGGAGGCCTACGACGTGAGTTTCGCCCGGTTGTGCGCCGGCGCGACCCCGGCGATCCTCGACGCCCTGCCGACGGGAGGTGGTAGGCGGCTGCTGGACGTGGGGGCCGGGACCGGGAGACTGAGCGTCCGGGCTGCGGCACGGGGGTGGAGGGTCACGGCCCTGGAGCCGGATGCGGACATGCTCGAGGTGGCGCGGCGGCGAGGGGTGGACTCCGCGGTGACATGGGCCGCAGGTGCCACACCGGGCATGGCGTTCCCGGACCGGACGTTCGACCACGCGGTGGCCTCGTTCGTCATCAATCACGTGGCGAGCCCTCGACGTGCCCTGCGTGACATCGCACGGGTGGTCACACCGGGTGGCAGGATCGTCGCCACCATCTGGGAGAGTTCCCTGGGGGATCTCGATCTGCTGTGGCGCGCGGCGACCTCGGTGCCGGGGTTCACGGCACCACCTGTGCAGCATCTCCCACCGGAGGAGGACTTCGAACGGAGCCCCGATGGGTTGGCGGGACTGGCCGGGGAGTGCGGGCTCGAGGTCGGGTCCGCAGGAGTCGTGTTCTGGGAGTTCGTCATCGATCCAGTGGACCTGTGGCAGGGACCCGCGCACGGGATCGCAGGGATCGGTCGGGCCCATCTGGCCCAGGAGGCGACGGTGCGGGAACGGATGTGGCAGGCATACCGGGACGCTGCGGCGACCATCGCCCGGGACGGGGTGCTGCACCTCATGTCGTACGCCGTGCTGGTGGAGGCTGTGGTCCCTGACGGGTGGAACTGAGGCGGGAACGGTCGGGCCCGCCCGGGACCGACGCCTGCGACTCGGTCCGGGGGCTCGACCAGGCGACTGCTCAGGACAGCAGCGCCGTGATCTCCCGTGCCGTCCGGATCGCCTTGCTGCCTCCCTTTCGTCCCGCCAGGGTGACGACGTTCGGCAGCAGGGCGGGGATCCCCGCCGCGGTCACGTCCGGCAGGTGCTTCAGGAGCGTCTCCAGCCAGCCTGCTGCCGCTGCCGGGATCTTCTCCGCCGCCGCGTGCCGCTCCGCCACATGGACCATGAGCGGCCAGGTCAGCGCCAGTGCGCCCGCCTCGGCCAGGATCTGCAGCACCGCCAGGGTCCTGCCCTCCGAGACGGGGTAGTGGTCCCGCCACGGCAGCTCCCACGCCTCGACGAGGTCGTCGCCGCTGAGGCGGCCCTCCTCCCATGCCCGAAGCAGCGCCTCAGCGATCTCGTCACGGTCCCTCGTCCCGGTGTCCCCGATGAGCACCAGCACCGCGTAGGTCAGCACCGGCGGCAAGGGTCTCGCCACCGCCACCACGTCCAACACGTCGGACGGCCACGGGGCCGCCAGCCCTTCCAGCAGCCGCAGTCCCTCGACGGCGGGTCGGCTCGCGACGTGGGGCAGCAGCTGGCACGACCAGGCGTCACGGGTCGTCAACGGCTCGAACGGCCCGGTCCAGCCCGATTCCAGTCGGAGCAGGTCGTGGCACGGTGCCTCCGCCCCCGTCGCCCGGATGCGGGGCCGGGTCGGCGCCTTGAGGCTGCTCCACCGGATCGGCTCCTTCGGTGGTGTCAGGAAGGTGAGCTCCAGCGGCTGTTCCTCGGCCCCCGCCCAGTGGCGCAGCACCTCGGCCAGGTCGACGCGCGTCCCGGCGATCGGCTGCGTGAACTCGGTCAGGTCCTCCAGCAGCGTCGCCCGGTCCAGCCGACCCAGCGCCACCGCCACATCGGAGGCCACCAGCGCGACCCCCGCCTCCCGGTACCTGGCGGCACGCTCCCGGAACGCCTCCCAGGCCACGAGCAACCCGCGATGCGACGGCGTCGCCAGCAGGCAGGGCAGCTGACCGAGCCGCGCGATGACATCCGCGAGCCACTGCATCAGCAACCGGGACAGCAACTCCGGGCTCGGCAGCTTCCGGTTCTGCCTGCCCGTGAGCAGCTGCTTCAGCCGCGTCTGGACCGCCCGCTCCGAGGCACCCGGATCATCGGGCAGCACCCGCTGCCGCACCGCACCCGCACCAGCACGGTGTGCCAGTGCGACGACGGCCGCCAGCAGCTGCTCCCGCTGCTCCACCGTCGGGTTGTCGGGCCACTCGTTCGGCACCTCCACCTCGGCGACGGGCTCAGGCTCCCACCGCGACGGTGCCCGCCACAGCCCCGTCACCGGCTCCGGGGGGTCGGCCTGCTCACCCCACTGGGCCAACAACTCCCTCGCCAGCGCCGAGATGGTGGCATCCGGGTCGTGGCCGGTCGCGGCGACGAGTCCCCTCAGCTCCTCCGTCGGTGAATCGAGCTTCGACAAGGCCTTCAGCACCTTCTCTCGAGGCCCCTTCTGCGTGCGGGGCAGCACGACCACGGCGAGCTCACTCAGTCCCTCGTCGCCCTGCCCTCCCGCCAGCAGGGCGTTGGTCACGAGCGTCACGACGGGGGCGTCAGCGCTCGCCAGGGCCGCCAGGGCCCGGTCGCGGTGCGCGGGGATCCGCGGGCCCAGGTCGAGGGCCTCCAGCCAGTGCAGCGCGATCCGCTGGCAGCTGGTCTTGTCGCCGCGCTCCACCACGCCCAGCAGCCCCAGCAGCAGGGCGTCGTCGTCGATCGGCTCGGCCTGATGCACCTCGGCGATCCCGACCCGCACCCGCTCCTGCAGCTCCGCCTTCGAGAGCTGCGTGCGCAGCACATTCGGCTGGGCCAGGGCCAGCAGGAACCGCTGCTGCCAGCGGTCCCCGACGCGTGGCAGCGGGTCGGAACGCACCCACGCCTCCCAGTAGCGGGGGGCCTGCGGCAGCGGCAGCCCGTGGTCCCGGATGAGCGGGTCGAGCAGCACGACGAAACCGGACGGGGCGCGCTTTGCGACGGCGGCTGCGACGAAGTCGGCGACGAACTGCTCCCCGCGCGCCTCGATCGCGGCCAGCACCGTCGGGATCAAGGCCGGGTCCGACCACTGCACCATGCCTGAGGTGATGGCCGCCGCCGTCTGCTTCGCCGTCGCGCCCAGCTCCGCCACCAGCACGATCGCCAGCAGACCCAGCGGTCCGTCACGCCACCCCGGATATCTCGTCGACGTGTGGGCGGTGATGAGCAGCCGCTCCGCCTCGGCACGTTCCCGCTCCGGCAGCCCCGCGAGGTTCCTGCGCACGGCATCCAGCGCGGCACTCTCATCCGATCCCCACGGCCGCAGTCGACCCAGCCGATAGGCCTTGTCGGTTGGTTCCGGCAGGCCGAGCGAGGCGAGCACGGGGTCCAGCAGCGGGGCCGCGTGGGCTCCATGATCCGGATCGGCGGTCACCTCCGCCAGCAGTTCCTGCACCCACTCTGGGCCCCGCTCCACGAGACGCGCGACGAGCAGGTCGCGCAGCTCGTCATCGGCGACGATCTCGTTCATCGACCAGCTGTTGACCTGGATGGCGAACCAGCCTGTCCGGTTGCCGAGCCAGGCCTGGAGAATCATGCGTTTCAGCTCACCGAGCGGGCCACCGATGGCGATGGGGTTCTCGACCCAGGCGGCCCTCGCCTCGGCCAGTTCGGCCGGGGACATGGCACCCAGGGCGCGGGCGAGGCCCACCGGCTCCAGCTCTTGGGCGAACTCCTGCAACTGACGGGCTGCAGCGTCGAGCTGGTTCATGTCGGGGTGCCTTCCTCCAGGACTCTTCGGGCCCCGAGCATGGTACTCAGCTGGCCAGGTAGGCGTCGAGAGCGTTTCGCAGCAGCTCCGATTCGCTGACTCCCCGCGAGCTGGCTGCGGCCGCGAGGCGTTGCGCCTGCTCGGGGGTCAGGCGGAGGGCCTTCTGCACACTGGCCCGTTCGTGTTCCGGCAGGGAGGGACGGCCTCCGCGTCGTCCGTGCCGGACGGAGATCTCCCGGGCGAGCTGCGCAGCGCGGGCCTCAGTGAGCCGCACGCCGTCGACCTGGACGGTGGATTCATCAAGGTCGATCTCCTCGATGTCGGACTCCGTCACCGTGACGCGACCACGGGAGCCGAGATTGACGGTGTAGGTACGTTCGCCCATGGATCAGCCTTTCAAGACAGTGGGGAAGCAGTGGATGACCAAGAGGATCTCCTCAGCTGTGCGGTCATCCGTGGTGACAACAGCGACGATGTGCAGTTCGAGTCCCCGGTCGTCGATGCCAACCCAGCTGAGTTCCGTCTCACCGGTGATGCGTGTTGACTCACGAGGGGGACAGTTGCTGATGACGTGCATCATGTGGGCCTTGCCGACCTTGTGTCGTCTCGCCTGCTTGGCCACTTTCAGTTTCACATCCGAAGTATACCGAAAACCTGGTTTTTGTATACCAATATGTGGCCTGGTTGCCGTGCGGAAGCTGAGTTCATCGCAGCGAGTCCCGGATCCGACGGGCGACCTGGAGCGCCTTGCTGTTGCCCTTCCGGGATGCCAGGGCGACGACGTTCGGCAGCAGGGCGGCGACCCCGGCGGCCTGGACGTGGGGCAGCAGGCGCAGCACGATCTCGAGGAGGGCGGCGGCGGTGGCGGGGAGCTTCTCGGCTCCGGCTGCCTCCTCGGCGAGGACCGCGAGCAGCGGCCAGACCAGGGCCAGGCCGCCGCCGTCGGCGATGACCGCCAGCACCTCAGCCACCTTGAGCGGGGCCCGGACGAAATGCCCGGCGGTGTGGCCGAACTGGTCCGGCAGCTCCCACAGCACACTGTGCCAGGCGCCCACCAGATCCTGTGCCGTGAGACGTCCCTCGTCCCAGGCGCGCAACCACAGCTCGGCGATGCCGTCGCGGTCCTGCGGCGCCGCCCCACCGGCCCAGGCCAGCCCCAGCACGGTGAGGGCCTCGCTGAACGGATGGGCCACATCCCCCAGCATCCGATGACACCACGCGGCCTGCCCCACCCCGTATTGCTCCATCCGATGCACCGCAGCCATCACCTGGCGGGCCTGGTGCTGCGGCAACAACTGGGCGACGGCGGCAACCTCATCGCGCATGGGGACGGTGAAGGGCTCCCCGCTGCGGGGCTGGATGCCGACCACCCGGGCGGTCCAGGTACTACCGTGGTGGGGGAGCGACCACGGATCGGACAGGCCCAGCATCGGGTGAGTGACCGGTGCGTCGCCGTCGACCACCATGCGGTAGTGCCACTGGGCCGTGATGTCATCCTTCATCGCGGGTGCGAAGCTCACCCGGACCGGTTCGGGGTCGGTGTCCCGCCAGTGGCCCAGCACCTCATCCAACAAGACCTCGGCGCCGTGGATCGGATGGGCGAAGGGGCTCAGATCGGCGGGCGCAGCAGCCCGGTCCAGCCGGGCCAGGGCGACGGCGACATCGGTGGCCAGGAGCGGCTGCCCGACCTCCCGGAAGCGCCCGACCCGGGCCGCGAACGCCTCCCACGAGACCCGAAGCCCCTGATGGCTGGGCGTGGACAGCAGGCACGGCAGCTCGCCCAGCCACCCCAGCACCTCCACCATCCGCCGTGCCGCCAGCAGGGACAGCCCGCTGTTCTCATCGCCCGGGGCGACGGTGGCGTCCTTGAGTTCCGACCCATCCGCCCAGGCCAGCAGCATCGCCCGAAGCGGGAATGCGTCGAACTCTTGGGTGAGGTGCCGCCGCACCAACTCCCGCACGTGATCGACGCCGTGGTCGCGGGCATGCGCGACGAGCACCGCCGGTGTCCACTCGATCAGCAGGGGGAAGAAGCCGCAGGTGTTGACGTCATCGCCCAGCAGGTCTGCGACCCGTGCCGTATCCAGCCGCAGGGCCTCGTCGCTGAACTCCGGCATCGGCTCGGGATCGGTCAGGGCGGGCTCCCGCCACAGCCCCGTCGCCAGGGCCTCCGGAGTCGTGGCCACGCCCCAGTCCTGGAGCAGCCGGGTGGCAAGCTCCGAGGTGGTGGTGTCGCCGTCGGTGGCGAGCACCGCGACCAGCTCCCGCAGCTCCTCACCCGGCTCAGCCAGGCGGGGGAGGGCCTTCAGCAGGGCGCGACGAATGCCCTTCTCCTTGCGCACCAGACCGACGCAGGCCAGGGCGGTGAGCTCGTCGTCGTCGAGTTCGGGGCGGAGCAGTACCTCGACGATCGCCCCCGCCACCTTCGAAGGCGTCAACGGGAGCGCATCACACAGCACGCCTCGGTGCTGCCACAGCTCGCAGCGCATCCCGAGCAGGTCGATCCAGCCCAGCGCGTACTGCTGCGCGGCGGGGCGGTCGCCCCGGGTGAACACCTGGACCAGGGCCGGGAGCACGTCGTCGGGAACCGGTTCGGCGGCCCTGAGCGTCGCGACCGGCCCGGCCAGCTCGTCGAAGTATCCGGGCGGGATCCACCCCGTGAAGGCGTCCCTGACGGTGGCGGCCCTCACCAGTCGCGCCCAGAACCGCCGCCCGGGCAGCACCTTTCCCGGGCCGGGCAGCCAGTTCGTCCAGTAGCGCGGATCATCCGGCAGCGGTAGGTCGTGGGCGTCGAGGAGGGCATCCAGCAGGGTCCGGAACCTTGCAGCCTGCTTCTTGTCGCATGCCGCCGCCACCAGCGTCGATGCCCACTCGGGACCGCGCTGCCGCAGTTGCTCCACCACCCAGGTCATGGCGTTCTGCTCGTCGAGCTCCTCGATGAGGAAACCATCCGCCAGCGCCAGCACCAGCTGCTTGACGGGGACGTCGAAGAACGCCGCGACGACCACGGCCAGTTCCGGCCTGCCGAGGTCGTCAGCGATCCGACGAAGCCGAGGCATCGATCGCTTCGCCTCCGACGCCCACGCGGCGCGGGCGCTGTCGCCGATGTCCTCAATGGTGGTGATGAGGTCGCAAGCATCTGTGGCGCGGGTGAGGGCGTCCTTCAGACTCACCAGGTCTCCTCCGGCTCCGGCAGGGCCGCGACGATCAGGCGCGCGGCCTTCACCGTCGGGCTGGCCCCCTTGTGGTTGGCCAGGGTGTGGATCTCCGGCAGCTCCACCGGGACACCGGCGGCCACCACCTCCGGCACCAGCGGCTGGAACTCCTCCAGCAGCGGCGTCGTGGTGCCGGTGAAGCCACGCGAACCCGCCAGGTCGTCGACGAGATGGCTGAGCAGCGGCCACACCAGCGCCAGGCCACCCTGGTGGGCGGCCCGGATCAACGCCGTCGCGACGGTGGTGCGCGACGGGTCCAGCACCACCCGGTAGCGGGAGTGCCAGGCCGAGACCAGGTCGTCGTCGCTCACCGCCCCCCGCCGCCAGGCGCGCAGCAGCTCCGCGACGAGGGAGTCGTCATCGGTGTCCGCGCCGGCGTCCACGAGCAGCAGCCACACCAGCGACACCACGCTGCCCCACGGCCGGGCAGTGCGGGCCAGCAGCGTGAACGGGTCCCGCGCGGCATCCGGGCCGCGCTCCAGCAGCGCGTGCAGCACCCACGCGGCGGGTCGGGCCGGTCGGTTCGGCATCAACGTCAGCACCGGCGGGATCTCACCCAGCGAACTGCGGATCACCGGATCGGTCACCGGCAGGAACGCCGCCACCGCCTCCTGGTCCCCCTCGGTGACCCGGCCCGGGTGGTACTCACCCACCCAGGCATCCGTCAGCCGGAGCGGGCGGTGCGCCGCAGCCTGCTCCCCCGCCACCCGCATCCGGGCGGCCACCCGATTCGCCCAGCGGGTGGCCTGCTCGTCCTCCGGCAGCAGGATCAGTTGCGCCGGGTCCCCGGGCGTGGCCAGCCAGGTGGCCACCACCTGCGCCAACGTCGCCGGGACGCCCTGGATCCTCACCAGTGGAAGGTCGTCGGGGTCGATGCCCTGCCCCCGGTCCAGCCGCCCCAGGGCCACGGCCACATCGGTCGGCAACAGCGTTGCCCGCGCATCCCAGTAGGACCCGGCCCGCTCCACGAAGGTCGCCCAGGAGATGTGGAAGTCGTCGTGGGTGGGAACCGACAGCAGACAGGGGATCGACCCCAACGCGTCGATCACCTCGGCGGCACGCTGTGCCAGCAGCTGCACCAGCAGCCCACCCGCCGTGCGGTCCTCGACGGGGGCGACCTCCCGGGTGGTGCGGAGCATCAGGTTCTCCAACACGTTGACGACGAACCCGGTGAGCCCGAGCCGCCGGGAGATCGCCTCCTTGATGTTCGACAACCTCCCGGCGTGGGCCGTCGCGACCAACGCGGCCAGCACCTGCTCGTGGACGACCGGATCGCCGGGGTAGTCGTGCCCGACGCGGGCGCACAGCTCGGCCAGCGCGGTGTCGTCGAGGATCAACGACGGTCCGGACAGCTGGTCCAGGGGATGCGCGGGCTCATCGGTGGGGTCCTGCCACAGCCCCTGCACGGGTGGGGCGGGCAGGTGGCGGGTCTCCCAGGTGTTCAGCAGGCGGTCGGCCAGGTCCGAGCAGGTCGGGTCGGCCTCGGCGGCGCTGCGCACGGTGGTGGTCAGCTGCTCGGAGGGCTCGGTGACGCGGGACAGGGCCTTGAGGACGCTGCGGCGGGGTCCCTTCTCGCGGCGGGGCAGCACGGCGACGGCGACGGCGGTCAGCTCGTCGTCGGTGAGGTCGGGGCGGATCAGGTGGTCGAGGGCCAGTTTCACGAAGGCGGTGTTCGCCTTCGGCAGGGCCTCGACGACCAGGGCTCGTTCCTGCCACAGCCGGGGAGCCAGGTCCAGGGCGTTCAACCACATCAACGCGACGTTCTGCGCGCCGGAGGTCTCACCACGTCCGAAGACCTGCAGCAGGCCCCGGAGCAGGGCATCGGCGTCGACGGATTCCGTGGAGCGGATCTCGGCGATGCCGTCGCGGATCTCCCCGACCCGCAGCTCCGGGTCGAAGTTGCTGACCCGGAACGCGCCGAACGTGGCGCAGGCGGCGAGGAACCGGTCCTGCCACCTGATGCCGGGCCGGGGCAGACCACCGCACTGCATCCAGCCGAGCCAGTAGCGGGGCTCGGTGGGCAGGGGCAGGCCGTGGGCGTCGAGGAGGGGGTCGAGGAGCCTGGGCAGGTGCTGCACGGTGGTGCGGCGGGCGCACGCGGCGTCGATGAACCGGGTCAGCCAGTCGCGGTCCCGGGCCCGGAGCTGGCCGGTCACGTGTTCGGTGGCGGCGCGATTGCCGGTCAGCTGCGGCACCGTGGTGGGGTCGAGGGTGGAGGCGAGGACGCGGGGAGTCACGTCGAGGCTCGTCGCCGCGACGATGATGGTGGCGGGAATGGTGGTCTTCCGCAGCTGGCTGAGGACCTTCGGGACAGCCTTGGCCAAGGCGGAGCGCCGCTCGGGTGGGAGGTCGGTCAGGGCGGAGACGACCTGTTCCCAGTCCTCGCTCTGCACCAGGGCACGAAGCTCGGCGGTGGGATCGGTCATGGTGTCTCCTCCTGAGGGGCCAGGCTGGTGGAACGTCATTGGTCATGCGACGACGAGGTCCGAGGGACAGTCTGCCGGAAGTTCATGCCCGATGGTAGATCGGGGGGCGGGTTTGCTTTCGACGTGGTGTCTCTGCAACCGTAGGTGGAGTCCCGGTACGAGAATGTCGAGACTCCGCAGAAGCCCGATACGCGAGTATCCCCCCACCCCACTGCGGATCACAGCACCACGTTCTCGTGCCGGGACCCTTCTCCACCCATCCCGCTGCAAACGTGCGGAGCGTTGCGGATGGGAGCGCTTCCAGAAGCAACGCTCCGCACGTTTGCAGCAAGGTGGCTGTGGAAAAGAGTTCTTCCGGTCTGTTCCCGCCCATGGTGTGGGTATGAAATCCCCTCTTTCCGACCTGCCCCTCATCGTTCGCCGTGACCACCCCGACCTGCGGGGGCACATCGACCGTCTGGTCCGCTCCGAAGAACTGGTGTCGGTGCTTCGAGGGGTGCTCCGATGGCGTGGGGTCGAACCGACCCTGGAGCTTCTCGCGGCGGCGGTGTGCGCATGGAATCCGCGAGCTGTCATCCTGGGGGCCTCGGCTGCGGCTCTCACCTGGTGGCCTGGGCTCAGGCCGACCCGCATCGATGCGGCCATCCGGCCACCTCGGAGCGTCCCGACGTGGCTGCGATGCACTGAACTCAGCGTGCCTCCCACCCTGGTGTGGGAGCGTGCCGGACTCCGGCTGGCGTGCCCTGAGCTGTCGGTCCTGGGAATGGTGGAGCACCAGGACGCTTCTGCCATCTGTGAGGCATACCGCCGTCGAGCAACCACATGGGCACATCTCACCGAGGCCATGAGCCTGCTCCCGAACCGGGCCGGCAATCAACTCCGCAGACGCCTGGTGGCGATCTCCCGCGACAATCCGTGGTCCCCCTTGGAGATGGAGGCCCACCAGCAGCTGCGAGGCGCAGGTGTCAAGGGATGGTGCGCGAATCACCGGGTGGTGCTGGCCGGGCACACCCACTTCCTCGACATAGCCTTTCCCGACCACCTGCTCGCCATCGAACTCGACGGGTGGGAGACGCATTCCAGCCGGGACAGCTTCATCTCGGACAGAGTGCGCCAGAACCGGCTCGCGACGGCGGGATGGGCCGTTCTGCGTTACACCTCGGCGACGTTGCATCAGTTGGTCCCGGAGGTGAGGAAGCTCCTTCGATGACATTCCGCTGCAAACGTGCGGAGCGTTGCGGATGGGAGCGCTTCCAGAAGCAACGCTCCGCACGTTTGCAGCGGTTCGGTCACGGGACCTCGGCGCGGAAGCGTGTCAGCGCGTCGCGGGCCGCCTTGGTCTCGGGGGCCATCGCCTCCAGCAGCGGCCAGACCAGGGCCAGACCCCCGGCCTCCGCCACCATCACCAGCGTCCCGACGAGCGGGATCGGTTTCAGCGGCCACTCGGCGCGCCACTCGCCCTGCCAGGCCGCCAGCAGGGTCTCCGGGTGCAGCCGAGCCTCATCCCACGCATTCAGCAGCTGCACCGCGAATGGCTCCCGGTCCTCCTTGCGTTGCTCGACGATCGTCGCGAGGATCGCGAACGCCGCCTCCGGGGTGATCCGCGCCGTGGTGAGCAGCCGCGCCGCCAACCAGTCCGGGTGGCGGTTCCAGGCGGGGTCCTCACGCCCCAGGACCTGCAGCAGGTGCGCGGCCGGGCGGGTCGGGTGCTCCGGCAGCAGCGACATCACCCCCAGCTCCTCGGAGCACTCACCATCCAGCGGGTTCATGGGCTCCGTCCAGGGCCCGTCGATCCCGAGCAGCTCCGCTGCGACGGGGACGTCGCCGTCGCAGCGGATCCGCCGGTATCGGAGGTTCTGCCATCGGCTGGCGTTCGGCTCCTCGGGGACGAACCACAGCCTCCCGGGCTCCGGGTCGGTGTCCCGCCACCGGGCGACGACCTCCGCCAGCGACGACGTCACGCCGTCGATCGGCTGCTCCAGCTCGGCCAGATCCTGCGGGGCCGCGCCGCGATCCATCCGCGACAGGGCCACCAGGACGTCGGTGGGGGCGACGGGGATGTCGGCCTCCCGGAACGCGGCGGCCCGCTCGGCGAAGGCGTCCCAGTCGAGCCGGTTGCCCACCAGGGTTGGGAGGGACAGCAGTGTTGGCACCCGGCCGAGCAGCGGCAACGCCTCCCGCATCCGGCGGCCGATGAGGCCGGTCAGCGGCCGCACCCCCTGCGTCGACGGCTCCTCACCGGTCGCGAGCTGCAGCAGCACCCGGGCCAGTTGGGTGTTCCCGCCCAGGTTCTCCGCCGCCGACGCCAACAGCGCCTCGCGACCCCGGGTGTGCGCGGCATGGACGAGGCGGCCGAGCAGCCATTCGAGGTGGTCCCAGGCCTCGGGATGCTCCCACGCGAGCTCGTCCATGAGGTCGACGAGGGGTGATGGCTCCAGCTGGGCGTGGTGGGGGTCCGGTTCGGGCGAGCCGACCGGCTCCCGCCACAGGCCGAGCCGTTCGGGCTCCGGTGCGGTCTGGCCCCAGTCGGCGAGGAGTGCCGCGGCCGCCGGGGTCTCCGACGCCAGCGCGGCGACGGTGTCCCGGAGGTCCGCCGACGGCGCGTCGATCCGACCCAGGGCCTTCAGCACCTTCCCGGTGAGCCCCTTCGCGGCCCGGGGCAGGACGGCGACGGCGAGCGCATCGAGATCCGCCGCGGGCAGCTCGGGGGTGAGGAGCTCGGCCAGCGTCAGCTTCACGAAGGAGGAATCCGCGGCAGGGAGGGCGTCGATGACGCGGCGGCGATGCTTCCCGATCAGGCCGGTCACGCCGAGCCCCGCCACCCACCGGGATGCGGTGCGTTGGGTGGTGGGGCGGTCGCCACGTTCGAAGACCTGGAGCAGCGCGGTGAGCAGGGCGTCGTCGTCGGTGGGTTCACTCGCCCGCAGTTTCTCGGCGGCGCGGGTGATGCGTTGCTCGTCGATCCTCCGGTCGGGGGCGAACAGCTCGGGAACGGAGCAGGCCGCGAGGAAGCGTTGCTGCCACCGCACCCCGGGGCGGGGCAGGGGGGAGCGGTCGTACCAGCCGCGCCAGTAGTCGGGGGCCTCGGGCAGGGGCAGGTGGAACTCGTCGATGAGGTCGTCGACGAGTCGCGCCAGGTCGGCCCGCAGGCGCGGGACGGCGCAGGCGGAGCGAACGAAGGCGGCCACCCAGTCGCCGCCCTTGGCGCGGAGTCCCTCGATGATGATCGGGGCGTGACGGATCTCCAGCAGCTCCCGGTTGAGGGCTTTCGCGGCCTGGGCGGGGGTGATCGGCAGGTGGGCCAGCAGCACCAGGAAGCTCTGCGCCTGATCGCGTCCGACCAGACGGGTGCGCAGTGTTGAGGTGGTGGCGGCGAACTCCTTCGCGGCCGCCTCGCGCCCGGCGTGGTCGAGGGCGGTGATCCGGGCCGCGACCTCCTCGGGCAGCCGGGTGTGGGTGAACAGTGCGTCGATCACGGCGTCCTCTCAGCGGGGTGGTCGGCGGTTGGGTTCCTGCCCAAGGGCACGGGGTCTCGAGCCGGGTTCCCTCGCTTCGCATCGGGATTCCCGGTGTGAGCAGCGGAGGATCACAGCTTCGCCACGATGAGCCGGGCGGTCTTGATGGCCTTCGACGAGCCCTTGCGCTGAGCCAGGGCCGTGATGTTGGGTAGTTCCACTTGGTGCGGCACCTCGGGCAGGAACTGGAGGATCGCCTCCAGCGCGGCCGCGGTGGTCGCCGTCGCCCGCTCGGCGGCCAGCGTCTCCGCGATCTCCACCAGCAGCGGCCACACCAGCGCCAGGCACGAGCCCTCGGCCAGCTCGACCAGCATCGGGATGGTCTTCCCGGGTGAGATCCCGACGACCTCCCGGTCCTTGTGCCGCCACCCGGTGACGAGGTCGTCGGAGGTGATACGACCCGCGTGCCAGGCCTCCTGCAGGGCGTAGGCGATCCCGGAGCGATCCTTCGCGGGCATGTTCGAGGCGGCGGCGAGCAGGCCGAACGTCCCGTTGGGGCCCAGGTGGTGGGCGGTTGTGGCCACCTGTGTGAGTCGGTTCACTGGGTTACCTCCAGTGAGGCCCGTCAGCGCGAGGGCGATGGGGAGGGTGGGGTGCTCGGGGAGCAGGCTGAAGACGCTGAGCTCCTCCTGCCACAGATTGGGCCAGGAGGGCGGCGAGTAGGGCAGGGTCCAGGCGTTGCGGAGGCGGAGGAGCTTGTGGCTGGTGGGGGCGTCGTCGTAGGCGCGGACCCGCTCGCCCAGGTACCAGGGGTCCTCATGGCCGGGCCGTGGCGCGGCGAACCTCAGCTTCCCGGGGGAGGCGGGGTGGCTCGCCCAGTGGGTGAGGACATCGGCCAGGCTCACCTCCAGCCCGGCGATGGGCTGGGCGAACTCGGTCAGCTCGGGCACGGCGTCGCGGTCCAGCCGGGCGAGCGCCACGGCCACGTCGATGCGCAGTGTCGCGGCACCGGCCTCCCGGTAGCGGCGGGCGCGATCCCGGAATGCCTCCCAGGAGACCCGGAAGTCGTGGTGGCTGGGGGTGGACAGCAGGCACGGCACCTCGCCCAGGGCGTTCAGGGCCTCCGAGATCCGCTGCCCGACGAGGAAGGTCTGGCTTGTGAGCTTGCGGGTGCGGACCCGGCCGCCCTCCTCGCCCTTCCGGGCCAGGCTCGCGAGCAGCCGCCGCAGCGCCGGACCTCCGTTGAGGTCGGTGCCGAGCGAGGTGCGGATGGCGTGGCGGATGCGCACGGCCCCCCGATCGTGGGCGGCGGCGATGAGGGCGGCCAGGGTGCGTTCGGCCAGTTCCGGATCGTCCTCGTCCAGCTGTTCAACACGGGTCAGCAGCTCCGCCAACGACGACGGGTCCAGCACGGCGTCGTGGTCCGTGGGGACATCCTCACGACCCGCCGGTTCCTGCCACAGTCCCCGCGGTTGCTCGGGTTCGGGGGCGACTCCCCACCGCTCCAGCACCTGCTTCGCCAGTGCCGCGGTGGTGGTGTCGGGTTCGGCAGCGAGCTGTTCGAGGATCTCGGTGAGGGCGGCGCTTGGTGGGGAGTCGCGGCGGAGCAGTTCCTTCAGCACCTGGCGTCGGGGTGTCTTCTCCGGGCGCATCTGGACGGTGACGGCGAACGCGTCCCAGTCGTCGCCCTCCAGCTCGGGGCGCAGGCACACCTCGACGATGCGTTTGGCCACGCTTCGTTCCGCCCAGATGAGGCAGCGGATGAGGGCCTGACGGTGGTCCCAGAGGCGATCGGCGAGGCCGAGATGATCCAGCCACCACAGGGCCCGTCGCTGGCAGGCGGGGGAGTCGTCGCGCTCGATGACCGACAGCAGGGCTGCCACCAGCGCGTCCTCGTCGCGGTCCTCGATCTCCCTCAGGGCCTCGGCGACGGCGCCGGGGTGTGGTTCCTCGTACCAGTCGTCGGTGAAGGCCCCGGGGGTTTGACAAGCCCTGATGAAGCGTTCCTGCCAGCGGGTCCCGGGCCGGGGTGAGGGGTCATGGTCCACCCAGGCCCGCCAGAAGGCCGGGGTCTCGGGCAGGGGCAGGCCGAACTCGTCGATGAGGGAGTTGAGCAGCGCGGGTGCCGCCTGGACGACGCTGGACTTCTTCAACGCGGCTTGGACGAAGGCCGTCCCCCACTCCTGGCCTCGGCCACGCACGACCCTGCGGAGGTGTTCGGCACCGCCGCCGTGGCTGAGGTTGTCGAGCGCCCAACCGGTCATGGCAGTGACGAGTTGTGACGGCGTCGGGTTCAGGTGGGCGGCCAGCAGCAGGGCCCGTCCCTCATGCCCTTTCTTCTCCCACAGGGCCTTGAGGGCCTTGCCCTCCTTCTTCATCACGGTGGCGAACCGGGCCCGCTCCTCCGGCTCCAGTCGGGAGAGCTGCGCGGCCAGGTGGTCGATGCCGCTGGCCCGGGAAACGAACATGTACAGCTCCATGCCCTCGTCGGTCAGCGCAGGTTTGGGACTCATAGCAGTTCTCCGATGGCTCGGGCGGTGGTGATGGCCTTCGACTTTCCTCTGCGGTCGGCCAGGGCGCAGATGTTGGGCAGTTCGACGGGGTGGGGGACCTCGGGCAGCAGGGCGAGGAGGGTCTCGAGCACCGTTGGGTTGAAAGGCGTGGTCATGGGCACATCGAGATCATCTCAGACACACAGTCAGCAGCGTCTGGCACCCAGGATCTGCCGGGAGAGGAGAGTGAGACGGATGCTGCTGCTCGGGACAGGGGTGACGACACTGATCGGCTCAACCGACGAGCCGTCGATACCCTGCCCGGGCTTTCATCGCGTGGATGATCTCGACTTCGCCGTCGTCCCAGAGCAGGACAACGACCTCCAGGAGACGTCCTGCTGTGTCGAGCCCGATCCGTAACTCCCGTTGCGGATTCTCATCATCGAGCGGTCCACCGGCCAAGGCCGAGCGTGCAGCGGTGATGGCGTCCTCATCGCTGAGACCGTGCTTGCGCGCTGACGGCGAAACGATCACGCACGGACCCACTCACGCACAGCGGTGCGAATCGCCGTTGACCGGTCCAGTCCTTCACGCTCCGCACGTGCCATCAGCTCGCTCAGCTCTTCATCAGAGAATCGGGTCGGCACCACCCGAGACGCCTTGCCCGCACGAGGGGGACGCCCCCACCGTTGCTGCAGCTCGTCGACGTCGTAGCCCGATTCCGCCTCATCCGCCCAAGCCTGTACCTGCTCATCCGAGATCTCACGGCCCTGAATCATCCGCTTACCCATACCAGAAACTGTATTACGTAATACGTAAGGGGGCAAGCTGTTCCCGGAGGAGATCGTGTCAGCAACGACCGATGCCGAACCACCCGCCACCGACCACGACGTCGCCACCGGGTGAACCCACTGCAGGCTCACAGGGCCCGCACGCCCGCCAAAGATGTGGAGCAGCTCCTCCAGGCTGTCGTGCCCGTGGCGTCCAGGAGGGCGTCGTCGTCCGTGGGCTGCCGGGACGGGTGCAGGCTGCGGCAGCGTTTCGACCCAACCAGGATTGGCACTCACAGCAGGTCTCCGATGGCTCGGGCCAGGGTGATGGCCTTTGACTTTCCCTTGCGTTGGGACAGGGCACGGATGTTGGGCAGTTCGACGGGGTGGGGGATCTCGGGCAGGAGGGCGAGGAGGGTCTCGAGGACGGCCGAGGTGGTGGCGGGGATCTTCTCCTGCGCGGCAAGGTTCTCTGCGATCTCGATCAGGAGGGGCCAGGCCAGCGCGAGGCCGCCTGCCTCGGCGATGAGCGACAGCAGCGGGAGGACCTTCGCGGGCTTCCGCTCCAGGGTCTTCCGGCCCGACCCGAGGTTCAGCTGCTCCCACATGGGAGAACGCCACCCCATCGCGAGATCGGATGCGCTCAGACGATCCTCACGCCAGGCGTCGAGGAGGACCGGGGCCAGGCGCTTGACCTGCGACGGGTCGAGTCGTGAACAGGTGGCGAGGGTGACGACCGTCAGTAGCTCACCGAACCGCTGCGCGACAGTGGCGCAGGAGATGAGGGCGTCCAGGGCACCGTCCGTGTCCGACCAGCGCAGCAGGCGCAGCACCACCCCTGCAGGGCGCCCAGGGTGCTGTGGCAGCAACCGCATGATGATGTCGTGGGGTCGGGTGTCCACGGTGCTGCCCTCGGCAGGCGACCAGAGCGCAGGCAGGTCCGCGACGTCGTGCAGTTGGTGGGACGCCTCGTAGTGGTGGGGGTGGTTCCAGGCGGTGTCCAGGCCAAGTGCTGCATGGGGTGCGGGCACATCGCCGACGACCTGGAGCACGGCCTCGTCCCGGGCAGTCCCGGGGCTCAGGGACAGGCCAGCTGGTTCGATCCGGGCCGAGGACCAGATCTCGATGACCTGCGCCAGCCGCAGCTCACAGCCTCGGATGGGCGCGTCGATTCCGGTGTGGTCGTCGGTCCTGCGGAGCCGAGCGAGCGCAATGGCGACATCCGTGGGTTCCAGCACCACGTTGTCGTGGTTGTACTGCTCGACGCGATCCCGCAGGTCCTGTGCCGTCACCTCATAGCGACTGTTCGAGGGAGTGGAGAGCAGGCAGGGCAGTTCCCCCAGCCGGTGCAGCACGTCGTGGAAATGCTGGGCGGCGAGGAAGACCAGCGGTCCTCGCGGTGACCGGGCAGGCCGGGGGGTGGTGCCCGGTCTGATGGTGCCGTCGCCGAGCCGTTGGAGCAGACGTCCTGAGTAGCCGAAGAGGAAGGCGAGGCTGCTGAGGGTGGCTTCCCGGCACGCGGCCACGACGGGCTCGGGGCCTCGGGCGTGGGCAGTCGCGACGAGCTGGGCCAGGGCGCGTTCCGTCAGGTCAGCATGCTCCAGCCAATTCTCGGCGACCTCGGCGAGCAGCTCGGTCAAGGCATCGTCGTCGAGCACCATCGGAGTGAAAGGAGTGGTCGCGGGCACGCCGAAAATCATCTCAGACACACAGCCAGCAGCGTCTTGGAGGGTGCACGGATAGGGGGATCGTCACGAGGACCGACACGGTGGGCTCCGGGCAAGGCGGACGACGAAGAGCGCACTGGAGCGTGCGTTCGAGGAGGACAACACAGCCCGGGGGTCACCGGGGCGACCGCAGTAGATGCTCCTGTCCGTGCGCCCTCTTACATCCTGCCAGCGCTGCGGTGGCAGTCAACGTGAGGATCACCACCAACTCCCCAACAAGCAAAGCCCCCAGCCGGCCCACGCATGAACGCAACTTCGCTGAACGCCCGGGCCTACCCCGGGCAGGACCTCAACGCCAAGGTCGGTCATTCGTCACTGGCGGGAACCCGCGGTGCGCGGAGCGTGGTGGCAGGGTGTTCTCGGCGAGCTGTTCGGGGTCGCTTCCATGGCAGGGATCGCCGTGGTCGGCACGGTGATCGATCGCTCGTTGCGGACCACCACCCTCCTGAGCCTGATTGCGATGATCGGCTCTTGCGGGGTGTGGGGGCTCGGTGCTCCCGGTCTGGTGCTACCCGTGACCGCGGTGCTCATCTGGGGTCTTGCCTTCGGCGGAGCGCCTGTCCTGCTCCAGACAGCGCTGGCTGACCGCGCCGAGAGCACACCGATGCTGCTCAGTCGGTGTTCGTGACGGTGTTCAACCTGGCTGTCGCGGGCGGTGGGTTGGCAGGCGGAGTGTTGCTTGCCGGGACGGGAACGTCAGGGATCGCCGTCGCGGCTGGCATCGTGACACTGGGCGCT
Organism: Arachnia propionica; assembly: GCF_003859805.1. Lineage (GTDB taxonomy): Bacteria > Actinomycetota > Actinomycetes > Propionibacteriales > Propionibacteriaceae > Arachnia > Arachnia propionica_C. Next base: position 26,835 of record NZ_RQZG01000011.1, on the reverse strand, counting down.
CTTGTGGCGGTGATGCTGTGTCGGGGTGCATTCCCGTCCGGTCTTCGTCACAAGGACGGTGCCTCCGAGGGTTCGGTCACGTCATCTGCGTGATCGGATGGGGGTGGCCTCCAGGAAGGCCCGGGTGGCTGGGCTGGGATTGAAGTCGTTCCAGGCCAGGTATTCGATCCTCCGGGGACCATCGACAAGTGGGACTGCGACCACGCCGGGGTCGTGCGGGATGACCTGGGCGGAGAGTATTCCGACTGCGAGTTCGTTGCGGATGAGGCCGAGGATCAGGTCAGTGGTCATGGCCTCGAAGGCGACTTCACGCTGCAGCTCTGCCGCTTCGAAGGCGAGATCGCCCTGGGCACGACCGGCAGAGCCACTCGGGAAGTCGACGAAGGTCTCGTCGGCGAGTTCTTCGAGCTTGACGCGTTTCCTGCGTGCCAGGTGGTGGTTCGCGGGCAACGCTGCCACGAGTGCCTCGTGGGAGAGTTCATGGAAGGCCACCCCTTGGGGTGGCGTGCTCTCGGCGAGCCCCAGGAAGGCGACATCGAGTTGTCCCGCACGAATGTCGCTGATGAACTGCTCGCTGCCACCGCCACGAAGACGTACCCGCACCGCAGGATGAGCGGCATGGAATGCTGCCAGTACATGGGGGACATCAACCGCGGTGACCGTGGGGATGACACCGAGGGTCAGGGTGCCTCGCACCTCACCCTCGGCAGCGGCGGCATCCACCATGGCCCGTTCGGTGGCCTGCAGTGCTTCCCGGGCAGCAGCGACGAAGGCCTCTCCCGCGGGGGTGAGTTCGACGCGACGCGATGTGCGTGCGAAGAGCTGCACGCCGAGCTCTCGTTCGAGTGCTTTGATCTGGTGGCTCAGCGCTGACTGCACCACGAAGCAGCGTTCAGCGGCCTTGGTGAAGCTGCGCTCCTCCGCTACCGCGATCGCGTACCGCATCTGCTGCAACTCCACACATCCATGATGCCCATACATGCCTACCATGACAAGCATGCGTTGGACTCATACCTGACCAGCTGACAGGTTTGATGACATGACAGCAAGCAACCAGCCCATCGGGCAGCAGGCGGGGTGGATTCTCCTGACCGCGATGGTGCCGATGGTGTGGGGAACGACCTACATCGTCACCACGCATCTCCTGCCGGAGGGGCACCCGGTCTTCGCTGCATTCATGCGCACCCTGCCGCCGGGACTCATCGCGCTGGCGCTGTCGCGCCAGCTCCCGCGCGGGCGCTGGTGGTGGAAGAGTCTCGTACTCGGCGGCTTGAACATGGCGGCGTTCTTCCCCCTGTTGTTCGTCACCGCCCAACGCCTGCCCGGCGGAGTCGCTGCGACGCTGGGTGCGGTCCAGCCCATCGTGATTGCCTTCCTCGCCGTCCTCATCCTGCACGAGCGACTCTCGGGCTGGCGCCTGTGGTGGGGCATCACCGGCATGGCTGGCGTGGGCATGGTCGTGCTCGGCCCAGACGCAGCCCTCGACCCACTCGGCGTCCTTGCCGGACTTGCAGGCGCCACCTCGATGGGAGCCGGTGTCGTCCTCACCAAGAAGTGGGGACGCCCCGAACACGTGAACGCCGTCGGCCTGGCCGGCTGGCAACTCACCGCAGCAGGCCTCCTGCTCGCGATCCCCGCCCTCGTCCTCGATGGCATCCCTGAACCCATCGACGCAGGCGCATGGGCCGGCTACGCCTGGCTCGGCCTGATCGGCGCCCTGCTCACCTACACCATCTGGTTCGCCGGCATCCGACACCTGTCCGTCACACCCACAGCACTCCTCGGACTCCTCTCCCCACTGACGGCCGCACTGCTCGGCGCACTCATCGCAGGAGAATCCCTCACCCTCCTACAGGTCACCGGATTCACCATCGCCCTCACCGCACTGGTCACCGGACAACTCCCGCCCCCTTCTCGAGCCCAGCCCTTCCGCCCAAAGGAGATTCAATGACAGAGTATGAAGAAACCGAGCCGACGATTCCTGGCTACGCCACTCCTTTGACGGCAGGATCTGGCCCCGTCGGCATAGTGTTCAGCCACGGATTCACTGGGTCTCCGTGGCCCATGAAACCGTGGGCAGCCGGCCTTGCGAGCAAGGGCTACCGCGTCTCTGTTCCCCTCCTGCCCGGTCACGGCACGAACTGGCGCAACCTCAACAAGACAACTTGGGTGGACTGGTACAACGAGCTGGAGCGAGCATTCGACGATTTGGCTCGTGAGTGCAACGTGGTGTTCGCGGCGGGGCTGTCCATGGGCGGGGCGCTCGCCTTGCGGCTGGCGCAACAACGTCAAAGTGCCGTTGCCGGCGTGATGCTCGTCAACCCAGCCCTTGCGCTCTCGGGATGGCACATGCGATTGCTTCCACTCCTCGCGAAGTTCAAATCCTCGTCACCCGCGCTCGGCGGCGACATCTGCAAGCCGAACGTCACCGACCATGCATATCGGCGCACACCGCTTCGAGCCGCGGCCTCCATGCTCGACCTCTGGGATGAGACGAACAGGGGCCTCCCCCGGGTGCGTCACCCGTTGCTCATGTTCAGGTCACGAGCGGACCATGTGATCGACGCCACCTCGCTGCGCCTGATCGTTGAACGCTCCCCCGCTCCTGAAATCACAGTCGTGGACCTGCCAAACTCGTATCACGTCGCAACACTGGATCACGACGGCGAGCGAATCATTGACAAATCCGAGGAATGGCTCACACTCCAACTCCGGGATGCGAGCTGAGGCAGGGTTCAGTGGAAGCATCGGAGTTGTCCTGATTCAGGGTTCCCCCTCCCCCTACCACCCTCCAGGGCGACGATCCGTGACGGCGACCTTGGCGGTTCGCCTGTCTTGTCTCGGTTTCGCCTGTCTTGTTGGGCAGGCGAAGTGAAACGAGGCAGGCGTTTCCGGCCCAAGGCAGGCGAATCGGCGTCTTGGGGAGGCTGGTGGGACGGGGACGGGAGGGGAGACGCCCAAGCCGTCGTGAACAACGCCTTGACCATGGCCGACAGGCTCACGCTGGCAGCCGGTGCGCTCGTCCGGGTGGAGGGATTCCCGGCACAAAACCATCACGCGAAGCAGGTCAGCACTCACACACGGCAGCGAGACGTTACAACAGGGCTGACCCTGTTGGTGGCTGGTATCGCCCACCACGGCCCAGACTTTTGCCGAGACTGATCCAGCCCTCGCCGCCGCCGGAATCATGAGCGGGGGCGAGCGAGAACGGGGATTCGTGCCCGGGAGGGGATCACGGCTTCGCCATGTTCGCCACGATGAGCCGGGCGGTCTTGATGGCCTTCGACGATCCCTTGCGGCCGGCCAGGGCGCAGATGGTGGGCAGTTCGACCTCGTGGGGGACCTCGGGCAGGAGGGCGAGCACGGTCTCGAGGACTGCCGAGGCGGTGGCGGGGATCTGCTCGGCGCCTGCTGCTCTCTCCGCGATCCCGGCCAGCAGCGGCCAGACCAGCGCCAGGCCACCTGCCTCGGCGACCAGCGCCAGCAGCGCCGTGACCTTCCCGTCGGCGCGTTCGATGCAGAGCTCCGCGTTCGACGGCCAGAACTGCTCCCACAGGGGGGAATGCCAGGCCGCGGCGAGGTCGTCGGGGATCAGGCGTCCCTCGTCCCAGGCCTGCAGCAGCTCCGCGGCGAGGGCTGCGCGGTCCTTGACCGGGATCACCCCGGCCGTGGCGAGTGTGGCGACCGCGAGGGGCTCGTCGACGCGGCGCGCCACGGCCAGGCAGCCGAGCAGTCTCTCCAGGGCCGCCGCCGGGCCGGAGCGGGCGATGTCGTTGAGGACCTCCCCGACGGGGCGGGCCAGGTGCGCAGGCAGCAGGTGCGCAGGAATGCAGTGCTCCCGGCTGGCCACCCCCAGCACCTCGTGCCACCACGGCTCGTCGCCGTGCACGTTGATCGGTCGCCGCCAGCCGACCGGATCGTCGACGACGAAGGTCGGTGGCTCCACCGTCGCCTCCCGCCACAGGACGAGGATCGACGCGAAGCCGTCGTCGAGGCCGCGGACGGGGGCGTCGATCCCGACCAGCTCGTCGCACCGGTCGCGGTCGCACCGGGCCAGCGCGACGGCGAGGTCGGCGGGTTCCAGGGCGACGCCGCCCTGCCGATACCGTTCGATGCGCCTTCGGAGGTCGGCGGCGGTGACCTGCCAGCGGTTCGTGCCAGGGGTCGACAGCAGGACGGGCAGCTCGCCCAGCCGATGGAGGACGCCCCGGATCCGCTGCGACCCGAGGAAGGACAGGGAGTCGCCGTCCTGGGTGGGAGGGGGCGGCTCCGTGCCGACGACGATGGTGCCGTCCCCCAGCATTCCCAGCAGCCGGGTGAGGGCGCTCCCGGCGTCGTCGGGGTCGATGCTGCGGCAGAGGGCGACGATGCCCCGGGCACCCTGCTTCGACGCGGTGGCCACCAGCGCCGCGAGCAGCCGCTCCTCCAGCTCCGGGGTGCGCGAGTCGTACCGGATGTCCTGGATCAGGGCCAGCAGGTCCGGCTCCGCCAGGACCAGCGGATCGAGGCCGGGGAAGGGCTCGGGGTCCGGCAGGGCCGGGTCCCGCCACAGCCCCCTGGTCCCGGTCTCCGGGGTGGGTGCACCGCCCCAGGACTCGCACAGTGTGCTGGCGAGCTTCGCCGCGGTGGTGTCGGTGCCGCGTGCCAGCTCGGTCACCAGGTCGACCAGCTCCGCCGTCGGGGTGGTGAGTTGGCCGAGGCGCTTCAGGACGTCGCGTCCCAGGCCCTTCTCCTTGCGGGGGAGGATCGCCAGGGCCAGCCGGACCAGCGCCTCGTCGTCGAGGTTGGTGCCGAGGAGGGCGCGGGTGAAGGCGGCGACGACGTGGGCGTCGGCGACGTCGAGGGCGCCGAGCATGCGTTCGGGCCGGGTGGTGGGGTCGAGGTCGAGGCCCTCGATCCAGGCCAGGGCCTGGCGCTGGATGGTGGGGCGTTCCCCGCGCTCGATGACCCCCAGCAGCCCGTCGAGCAGAGCGGGGTCGTCGGTGGGTTCGCTGCGACGGAGCCTCGCTGCGGCCTCACGGATCCTGGCGACATACTCCTCCCGGTCGTAGGTGGCGTTGTTGAAGGTGCCGGGGGTGGCGCAGGCGGCGAGGAAGTGCTCCTGCCAGCGGGTACCGGGCGTGGGCATGGTGCTCGTGGCGCGGTTGAGGTAGGGCAGGGAGTCCGGGATGGGGATGTCCACCGTGGCGACGAGACGTGAGACCAGGGGGTGGGTGGTCCGGGCCAGCCGACGGTTGCGCAGGACGCGGGTGATGAAGGTGGCGGTCCACTCCGGACCCCGTGCGGTGGCGAGGCGGACGAAGGGGTCGATCCCGCCGTCGCCGTGGAGGTGGTACACGGTCTCCAGGGTGAACAGCGCGGCGACCTTCGCCGCGGGCACCCCGAGGGCGACGGCGGCGAGCACCAGCCGGGCGGCGACGCGGAGTCGCATGTTGTACGCCTCGACGTCCTCCTGGGTGAAGGTCTCGCCCGCCACCTCGCCGCCCTCGTCGAGCCACACCGCGCTGGGGGTGACCTTGCCGGGGTCCAGGTCCTTCCGCCATGCGGTGAGCGACGTCGGGGCCAGCCCCGACAAGGCGGTGCGTTCGGCGTCGCTCAGCGCCTCCAGCCGGGAGACGAGGTCCTCGGCGTTCTGGCTGGTCCTGATGAGGTCCGGGATGTCGATGGTCACAGGCGCTCCTTGATTGCACGTGCCGTGATGATGCTCTTCAGCTTCTCGTCCCGATCCGCCAACGCCACGACGTTCGGCAATTCTACGAAGACCCTTGCCGCATGCGCCTCCGGCAGCAGGGTGTGCACCGTCTCGAGCACGCTCGGGGCCACCGAGGAGATCCGATCGGCCGCCGCCAGCTCCTCCGCGATCGCCACGAGCAGTGGCCACGCCAACGCCACCCCGCCGAGTTCGGTGAGAGCGGTCAGCAGCGTCAGCACCCGACCCTCCACCCGCTCGATGCGCAGGTTGGAGTTCTCGGGGCGAAGCACGTCCCACAAGGGAGACTGCCATCCCTCGACGAGGTCGTCGGCCTTCAGCCTGCCCTGGTCCCAGGCCTCCAGCAGGGCGGCCGCGATGATGGTCCGCGCCTTGGGCTGGATGATGGCGACCGTCGCGAGGGTGGCCACCATCAGGGGTTCATCGCAGCGCTGCGCCACCGCCAGGCAGGGCACCAGCCGCTCGAGGGCGGCTGCCGGGCCCGAACGGGTGAGGTTGGTCAGCACCTCGACGCTGGGTCGGGCCATCAGGTGGGGCTGCAGATGCCCGGTCAGTTGGCCCGGCGCGTCGGAGAAACCGAGCAGCGCGTGCCACGGCGGCACCTCGCCGGTCACCCTGATCGGGTCCGGGTTCCACGTCCACCACTGGTCGACGTCCAACCGGGCCGGTGCGATCCCGGCCCCACGCCATGACGCCAGCACCTCGGCCAGGCGGGTCCCGGCCCCGTGGATCGGGGCATCCAGTCCGGCCAGGTCGTCCTCGCCGTCGGGTTCGAGGCGGGCCAGCGTGACGGCGAGATCGGCCGGGTCGAGGGCCACCCCGGCGTCGTGGTACCGGGTGATGCGGGCGCGCAGGTCGTCGCGGGTGATGAGCCACCGATCGGTGCTGGGGGTCGACAGCAGTGTGGGCAGCTCCCCCAGCCGCAGTAGCACACTGTGCTGCCGGGCGGTGCCGAGCGCCACCGGCTCGTCGTCGTCCAGGTCTGCCAGGCCCAGCGTGCCCTCTCCCAGCTGGGCCAGCAGCGTCGCCAGGGGTGACAGCGCGGTCTCCGGGTCCAGCGTGGCGCAGGCCGCGACGACGATGTCCGGGCCGTGGGCGTGGGCGGTGGCGATGAGTGAGGCCAGCAGCCGCTCCTCGAGCAGCCAGTTCCCCAGCACGTCGTTCTGCCAGCTGCGGCGGGTCTCCTGCACCAGGGTGTGCAGCTGCACCGGGTCGAGGACGAGGTGCTCCACCCCCGGGAAGGGGGCCGACGCGGGCAGCGACGGGTCCCGCCACAGTCCCCGCGGGATGGGCGGTGGCGGCAGTGAGACACACCAGCTGCTGAGCAGCTTCCGGGCGATCGCGGCGGTGGTGGTGTCGCTGGTCTGCGCCAGCGGGGCGACGAGCTCCACCAGTTCCCGGGGAGGCTCCTCGATGGTCGCCAGGCGTTTCAGGACCTCGTGCTTGAGGTGCTTCTCCCGACGCGGCAGCACCACCGCCGTCAGCTGCCAGAGCTGCTCATCGGTGAGCTCGGTCGCGAGCAGGGCGCGGGTGAAGGCCACGACGATCCGGGCCCCGACATCGGGTAGCACCGCCAGGACACGGGCACTCTCCGTGGTGAGGTCGAGCCCCAGACCGTCGATCCAGGCCAGGGCCTCGAGCTGGATGCCGGGCCGTTCGCCGCGCTCGATGACCCTCAGCAGCCCGTCGAGCAGTGCGTCGTCGTCGGTGGGTTCGGTGCGGCGGAGCGTGGCGACGGCCTTGCGGATGGTGGCGACGTGCTCCTGCTGGTCCTGCTCGGGATGGTTGAAGGAGTCCGGCACCGTGCAGGCGAGGAGGAAGTGCTCCTGCCAGCGTTGCCCCGGACCCGGGGGCAGCCGGGTGAAACCGGCGAGGTAGGCGGGGTCGTCGGGGATGGGCAGGTCCAACGCGGTGAGGAGGCGGGAGATCAGCGGGGAGGCGGTCTCGACCATGCCGGGCATGTCCCGCAGTCCGGAGATGAACTCCTCCACCCAAGCGGTGCCCCGGGCGGCCATGGCCCGGGTGACGTGCGGCAGCCCGCCGTCCAGGGCCAGGTAGTGGGTGGTGCTGCGTCGGAACAGGGAGAGCACCTGCTCCGAGGTGGCGTCCAGGGTGACGGCGACCAGCACCAACCGGGTGGCGAGCCGCTGTCGTCGCTCGTGGGAGGTGATGTCGCGGGAGCTGAAGGACTCGACGCGGTCGAAGCCCTGCTGCACGATGCGGGTCCTCAGCTGCCCCGGGTCCAGCTGCTCCTGCCACGACGCAAGCGAGTGCTGGAGGTCCTCGGTCCATCCGGTGCGGACGTCGGGGGGCAGGGCCTCGAGCTGGGCTGCGAGATCCGCGACGCTGCTGGCGCGGGTGATGAGTGCGGGGATGGTGATGGTCATGTCTCCTCCTCGATGGAGCCGAAGCTACCCGAGGTCGACGCGCAGGACTCGTGGTTGGCCACGGACGGCCGAGATGTGGCCAAAGGTTCGTGTCGGGGACGACCCCACCGCACACGGGAAGGGCAGTCAGCGGGCGGCCGATGCCTCCGTGACGGCCCTGGCCAGGGTGATGGCCTTGCTCGACCCCTTTCGTGCCGCCAGTGCTGCGATGTTCGGCAGGTCGATCGCGTGCGGGACCTCCGGCAGGAGGGCGAGCACCGTCTCGAGCACCGTCGAGGTGGCGGCGGGGATCTTCTCGGCTGCGGCGAGTTCCTCCGCGATCTCCACCAGCAGGGGCCAGACCAGGGCGAGTCCACCGGCCTCGGCGAGGACGGCGAGCAGGGCGGTGATCTTGGCGGGGCTGCGGTCCACGGGGTTGCGGCCCCGGGCGCGGTTGACCAGCTCCCAGGCCGGGGAGTGCCAGCCGGCGAGGAGGTCGTCGGCGGTCAGGCGGCCCTCATCCCAGGCGGCCAGGAGCGGGGCGGCGATGCGGTCGCGGTCCTTCGCGGCGACGGTGGCGGCGACGGCGAGCGCTGCCGTCGTGACGGGTTCCGTGACGCGGGGTGCGACCTCGATGCACGAGACGATGCCGGTCAGGGAGTCCGCGATCTCGGCCCAGCGCAGCCTGAGCATCGCTCGCCATGCGGGTCGGCCGAGGTGCTGGGGCATGAGCCGCAACACGACGTCGTGTGCCGGTGCGTGGAGGTAGTCGTCGGCCGGGCCCGGCCACACCTCCGCCAGATCCGCCACGTGGTGGTTGCGGTAGCCGGTGTCGCACGGGTAGGGGTGCTGCCAGACGGTGTCCAGGCCGAGCGCCTCGTGCCAGCCGGGGGCGTCGCCGACGACGTGGAGTCCCTCCTCGCCGCGCGTCCCGGTGGGTCTGAGGACTGGCTCGGCGGGTTCGGGTGTGGTGCTGGCCCACAGGTCGATGACCTCAGCCAACCGCATCTCGCAGCCGCGGATGGGGGCGTCGCAGCCGGTGAGATCCGCCCCGGGCCGGATGCGGGTCAGGGCGATGGCGACGTCGGTCGGTTCCAGCGGGGTGTCCGCGTCGAGGTACTGGGTGAGGCGGGCGCGGAAGTCGTCGGCGGTGACCTCGTGCCGGGCGGTGCTGGGGGTGGACAGCAGCGACGGGATCTCGCCGAGGCGGTGCAGCACGTCGCGGGCGCGCTGTGCGGCGAGGAAGACCAGCGGCCCTTCGGGGGAGCGGGCGGGGGCCGGTTCGGTGCCGGGGACGATGGTGCCGTCGCCGAGCCGGGCCAGGAGCCGGGGGAGATGCCCGAGGATTGGACTCGGGTCGAACTCGGCCGCCTGGCAGGCCGTGACGACGACCTCGGGGCCGCGGGCGTGGGCGGTGGCGACGAGCTGGGCCAGGGCGTGCTCGGTGACCTCGGCGCGCTCCGCCCAGTCGTCCTCGATCTCCGTGACCAGCGCGGCGAGGGCGGGGTCGTCGAGGACCAAGGTCTCCAGCCCGGGGAAGGGTTCAGGGTCTGGCAGGGAGGGTTCCTGCCACAGGCCCCGGGTCCCGGAATCCTGGGCCGGTGCGCTGCCCCAGGACTCGCACAGTGTGCTGGCGAGCTTCGCGGTGGTGGTGTCGGTGGATCGGGAGAGGTCAGCGATGTGTTCCATCAGCTCCGCCGAGGGGGATTCGAGGCTGGCGAGGCGTTTGAGGACATCCCGCTTGAGGCCCTTCTCCTTGCGGGGAAGGATGGCCAGGGCGATCCGGGTGAGGGTGTCGCCGTCTGGGTCCATCCCGAGCAGGATCCGGGTGAAGGCGGCGGCGACCTGGTTGTTGGCGACGTCGAGGGCCCCGAGCATGCGCTCGGGCTGGGTGGTGGGGTCGAGGTCGAGGCCCTCGATCCAGGCCAGGGCCTCGCGTTGGGGGCCGGGGCGTTCGCCGCGTTCGATCACGCTCAGCAGGGCGTCGAGGAGGGCGTCATCGTTGGTGGGTTCGGTGCGGCGGAGTTCCGTGGCTGCCTCGCGGATCCTCGCGATGTGCTCGTCGCGCTCGGGGCGATTCCAGAAGGTGTCGGGGGTGGCGCAGGCGGCGAGGAAGTGGTCCTGCCAGCGGGTCCCCGGGGTGGGCATCGTCCCGAACCACACGCCCAGATGGGCGGCGACGTGCGGGACGGGCAGGTCCAGGCGGATGACCAGGCGCGAGATGAGCGATGAGGCCGCCATCGCGACGGACGACTGGGCCAGGAGCCCGGCCATGGTCTCCTCCACCCACTCGGTGCCCCGCTCGATCATGAGGTCGGCGAGGTGCCCGGTGGCCTGCTCGCGCTCCAGCATGGTGAGGCCCTCGGGGAGGGCGAGCTTGACCAGCTGGGCGGGGGTGGCACCCAGGGCAACGGCGACGAGCAGCAGGCGGCCGGATGTGCGATGGTGGCGGTCGAACGCATCCACCGCCTGGTTGAGGAGCTTCCTGCGGGTCGGGTCGCTGATCTTCGGGATCTCGTCGCGGTCGAGCGTCCACCACTGCACGGCCTTGCGCCACACCGGGAGGGACGTCCGCATCACGGACGCCCACTCGGCGCGTTCCTCGTCGGTGAGGGAACGAAGTTGGGCGACGAGGGCCTTGGCGTTGCCGGCCTTGACGACGATCTGCGGGATGTCGATGGTCACAGTTTCTCCTCGATGGCTCGGGCCAGGGTGATGGCCTTCGACGAGCCCTTGCGGGCGGCCAGGGCACAGATGTTGGGCAGCTCGACCTTGTGCGGGACCTCGGGCAGGAGGGCGAGCACCGTCTCGAACACGGTTGAGGCGGCCGCCGGGGTCTTCTCGTGCGCGGCGAGTTCCTCCGCGATCACCACCAGCAGCGGCCAGACCAGGGCCAGGGCCCCGGCCTCGGCGAGGTCCTTCAGCAGCGGGGCGAGCTTGGCCGGGGAGTTCTCGACGGGTTTGCCCACGGCCTTGTCAGCGAGGACATCCCAGGCCGGGGAGCGCCACCCGGCCACGAGGTCGTCGCCGATGAGACGTCCCTCATCCCAGGCCGCCAGCAGCAGCTCGGCGACCCGGCCCCGATCCTTCGCCGCCACGGTCGTCGCCGTGGCCAGCGCCGCGACCGCCAACAGCTCCGGGAACCGCGACGCGGACGAGGCCAGCAGGACGACGTGGTCCAGCGCGGCGGAGGGCTCGCTGTCGGTGAGCAGCTGCAGCGCCGTCGCCGCGGGTCGGGACGGCAGACCCGGCAGCAGCGTGAACACCGACGGGAACTCGGTGCGGGAGCCGAACGCCCCGCCGAGCACGGCCGCCCCCCACTGGGCGGAGGGGCGCCACTCGTCGTCCGGCGGGAACCAGCCGGGTCGATACGGGCGGTTCCACGCGGTGTCCAGGCCCAGCAGTTCGTGCCAGAACGGGTCCTCGCCGTCGACGACGAGATTGCGGCCCCACTGCGGGTTCACCGCCTCCGACTCGAGCCAGGCTGATCCGGGCCCCGCCTGGCGCCACGTGTCGATGACATCCGCCAGCCGCAGGTCACAGTCACGGATGGGGACCTCGAGTCCGTCGAGATCCGTGACCTCGGCACGACTGAGACGTCCCAGCGCGACGGCGACATCCGTCGCCTCCAGGGGCACCCCGGCCTCGACGTACCGGGTGGCACGGGAACGCAGATCGTCGACGCTGACCCGGAACCGGGCATCGCTCGGGGTCGACAGCAGGCAGGGCAGCCGCCCCAGCCCGTGGCAGACGGCGCGGGCGCGCTCGGCCGCGAGGTACAGCAGTGGGCCGCCGTCGGGTTCGACCTCCGGCGGCTCGGTGCCGGGGGTGAGGGTGCCGTCACCGATCTCGGCGAGCAGCCGCTGCAGGTAGGACGACTCGTCCTCCGCCTCGAGGTCGGTGCAGGCCGCTACCACCACCTCGGTGCCGCGTTCGTGGGCCGTGGCGACGAGCTGGGCCAGCGCCCGCTCCGTGACGGTGGGGTCCTCCTCCCACGCCTCGACGACGGCTGAGACCAGGGCGGCCAGCCCCGGGTCGTCGAGGACCAGTGCCTCCAGGCCGGGGAAAGGGCCGGGGTTCGGCAGCGACGGTTCCTGCCACAGGCCCCGGGTCCCGGTGTCCTGGGCCGGTGCGCCGCCCCACGACTCGCACAGTGTGCTGGCGAGCGTCGCGATGGTCGAGTCGGTGTCGCTGCTGAGGCCGGCGACCAGTTCGATCAGCTCCGGCGACGGGGTGGCGAGGTGCCCGAGGCGCTTCAGCACGTCGCGTCGAAGCCCCTTCTCCTTGCGGGGCAGGATCGCCAGGGCGAGCCCGGCGAGGGCGTCGTCGTCGAGATCGCCGCCCAGCAGGACGGCGGTGAAGGCCGCGACGACGCGGGCATCCGCCACCGGAAGGATCCGCAGCAGCCGATCGGCGCGGGTGGTGAGGTCGAGGTCCAGGCCCTCGATCCAGGCCAGGGCCTCCCGCTGCGTGCCGGGTCTGGAGTCACGTTCGATGACGCCGAGGAGCGCGTCGAGGAGGGGCGCGTCGTCGGTGGGCTCCTCGATCCGGTGCTTCCGTGCCGCCCTGCGGATGTCCTCGACGTGCTTCCTCGGGCTCGCGATGGCGTTGCTGAAGGCCCCCGGCACCTCGCAGGCGGCGAGGAAGTGCTCCTGCCAGGCCCGCCCGGGCCTCGGCAGGGTCCCGGCCCAGCCGGTCAGATAGTCCGGGCTCGTCGGGAGTGGCAGGTCGAAGGCCGCGACGAGCCTCGGCACCAGGGGCGCCACGCTGCGGGCGAGCCGTCGATTCCTCGGGCCGCCGGTCAACCCCGCGACGAACTCGGCGGTCCAGTCGGGGCCGCGCGCGATGACGGCGTCGGCCAGGGCGGGGAGCACTTTGTACTGACCGAGCAGGGGGACGGTGTCGGAGTCGAACAGGTCGAGGGTCTGGGCGGGGCTGGCCCCGAGCGCGACGGTGACCAGGACGAGGCGGTACATCGAGGTGTAGCGGCGCGTGAAAGCCTTCTTGACCTGGGCCTCGAACTCGGCGGTCGGCGAGGCCGGGTCGAGCACCCAGTAACTGACGTCGTGATCCCCGCGCAGCAGCCGCCGCCACACCGGCAGCGACGCCACCATCGCCTCCGCCCAGCGGGCGCGTTCCTCGTCGCTGAGGGTCTCCAGCCGGGCGACGAGAGCAGCGACGTCGTCGGCGTGGGCGACGATCTGCGGGATGTTGATGGTCACAGTTTCTCCTCGATGGCTCGGGCGAGGGTGATGGCCTTGGAGCTACCCTTGCGGGCGGCCAAGGCGGTGATGTTGGGCAGCTCGGTCGCGTGCGGGACCTCGGGCAGGAGGGCGAGCACCGTCTCGAACACCGTCGAGGCCGTGGCGGGGACCTTCTCGGCTGCGGCGAGTTCCTCCGCGATCACCACCAGCAGCGGCCAGACCAGGGCCAGTGCGCCCGTCTCGGCCAGCAGCCGGAGCATCGAGGTGACCTTCGCGGGCGACAGCTGGAACTCGCGGGACTGCGGGCTGACCCACGCATCCACCAGATCCTCCGCCCGCAGCCTGCCGTCCTGCCACGCCCCGTACAGGACGGCGGCGACCTCCTCGCGGTGGGCCGGGGTGCCCTCGGAGGCGACGGCGAGGCAGGCCAACGTCAGCACCGGGCCGAACGGGTGGGCCACGTGCCCGACTTCCGGCAGATCCTCCAGCCCGGCACCGGACCCCATCCGGTAGGTCAGTTTGAGGATCCTCAGCGCCGCGCGATGGGGGAGCCCGGGGAGCAGGCGCAGCGCCTCCGTCCGCTCGGCGTAGTACCCCTCGTCGGGCGCATTCCACAGCTCCATCAGCCCGAGCGCCACCACGAGGGCGGGTTTGTCGTCGTCCAGCTTGCAGCGCATGTGGGGGCCGCCGTCGCGATGCCCGGCGCCGTTCGGCGGCAACACCTCCAGCCGTGGCCGGTAGGGGCGACGCAGCCAGATCCGGACCACCTCGGCCAGGGTGCGATCCAGCCCCCGGATCGGCTGTTCCAGGGCCGCGAGATCCGACGGTGCCCCGTCGGGATCGACGCGGCTGAGCGCCGCCAGCACGTCGGTGGCCTCCAGCGCGACGCCGAGGTCGCGATACCGGGAGGCCCGCTGCAGCAGCGCCCGCCAGGTGAGATGGTTGCTGTGACGGGTCGGCGTGGACAGCAGGCAGGGCAGCTCCCCCAGCCGACGGGTGACGGCCAACGCGTGGCCGAGGACCAGCCGGGTCAGCTGCCGGGTCCTCGGTACCGGCAGCTCCTCGTCGTGCACGAGATGGACCAGGGCCTCGGCGAGGACCGGCCGGTCGAGGTACTCGTACTCCAGCGGGCGAAGGTCGAACTGCTCCAGCACCGCCAGCACGTCGGTGAGCCCCCGTGAATGGGCGGTGGCCACCAGATCCGCCAGCTGCTCCTCGAACTCACCACTGCTCCGGGGGTCGCCGGTGATGACGGTGATGAGCTCCGCCAGCCCCGGGTCGTCGAGGACCCTCGGCCGCGAGGCGAGGGGCTCGATCTCGCCGAGTGGCTCCTGCCACAGGCCGCTCAGCTCGTCGACTGCATCCAGCTGGATGCCCCACGCACCCAGCTGTTTCATCGCCGCCGTGGCCACAGTGGTGTCGGCCTCCTTGGCGAGGCCCTGCAACGCGGCCGCCAGATCCGGCCCCGGCGCGGCGAGGCGGCCGAGGTGCTTCAGGATGCGCTTCTTCGGCGCCTTCTCCTTGCGGGAGAGGACCTCGACGGCGAGGGCCTCGAGGTGTTCGTCGCTGAGGTCGGGGCGAAGCAGCTGGGCGCAGGCGAAGGCGACGACCGTCGAGTGGGCGTTCGGCAGCATGGCCAGCAGCCGTTCCCGCTGCCGCCAGACCTCCTCGACCAGGCCGAGGCCCTCCAGCCACACCGTCGCATTGGACTGGGCGGCGGGCCGGTCGCCGCGCTCGATGATCCCGAGCAGGGCATCGGCGAGGGCGACGTCGTCAAGCGGCTCCGCCCGGCGCAGGATGGAGGTCCCGTGCCGGAGCCAGTGCAGCAACCTGGCCCTCGGACCCATCGGGGTGCCC
Source organism: Arachnia propionica (assembly GCF_003859805.1). Classification (GTDB taxonomy): domain Bacteria; phylum Actinomycetota; class Actinomycetes; order Propionibacteriales; family Propionibacteriaceae; genus Arachnia; species Arachnia propionica_C. The sequence goes on along the minus strand of NZ_RQZG01000011.1, from coordinate 11,698 downwards.
AGCGCGTCGGGATGCGAGCAGGCGGCGAGGAACAGCTCCTGCCAGCGACGGCCGGGGGCCGGTCCCCCCCAGCGCCGCAGCCAGTCGGTGAGGTAGTCCGCATCCGAGGGCAGCGGCAGCTCGTGGGTGATGATGATCGGGTCGAGGATGAGCGAGACCCAGGCCCGCGGCGACCTGCTGCTCAGGTACGCGTCCACCAGCCGCTGACCCCACGCGGGGCCCCGGTCGATCAGGGCCTCACCCAGCGCGTCGAGGGTGTCCCCGTCGTCGATGAAGCCACGGAACCACGCGTCGACGGTCTCGGCGAACTGCTCCGGGGTGACCCCCAGCTCGACCATCAGGACCGCCAGCTCCCCCTTGAACTCGCTGCTGCGCAGGCGACGGACGATGTCGTCCCGGTGCTCGGCGAAGGTGGCTTCCAAGCGCGCCCGATCCTCACCCGACAGGGAGCGGAGCTGCCGCAGCAGCGCGACGGGGCCGCCTGCGTCCATGACGAGGCGGCGCACGGCCTTCGCGTCGGGATGCTCGGGGGTTCTGGCCATGGGGGTCCTTTCAGAGGCTGAGGGCGCGGGCGGCCCGGACGGCCTGGCCGCTGCCCGTGTGGGCGGCGAGCGCCTGGGTGTGGGGGAGGGAAACGGGGTGCCCTGCGGCGCGGGCGGCAGGCAGGACCGTGCCGAGGAGGGTGAGGGCCCTGGTGGTGGCGGCGGGCGTGGGGTGGGTTGCGGCGAGATGCTCCGTGACCAGGCCGAGCAGCGGCCAGGCCAGGGGAGCCGCCCCGGCCGCGGTGAGCGTGTCGAGGAGGGCGACGATCCTGGCGGGCTGGAGCGGGGCGACCTCCTGCCAGTCCGGGCGCCACCCGGCCGCGAGCTCGTCACCGCTCAGCCGACCCTGCTCCCAGGCGGTGAGGAGCAGCCCGACGACCTGCTTCGCCTCGTCGACGCTGACCCGGGCGAAGAAGTCCTCCACCGTCATGGCGGGGCCGTGTGGTCCGCCATGATGGTTGCCGGGGGTGCTGGTCATGGTTCCTTCCATGGGACGTGATGGGCCACCGGCAGGACCCCCCCCGATCCTGCCGGTGGCCAGGGGGTCAGTGCTGCAGTTCCCGGGCCGGGTCGGGAGCCGCGGCGGCGTCGTCGGGCATCGACTCGCGTCGCTGCAGTTCCACTGCGAGCACGTGCTTGCACACCCCCCGCGAGCCCTGGTGGTCCCGCCACCACAGGCAGGTGCAGCTGGTGGGTTCGGTGCGGACGATGTACTCGCCGTGGTCGCCGCGGACCCGGAACACCCCGTCGTGACCCTCGTACGGGGCGACGGCCCCCTCCGCGATGAGGCGTCGGGCCTGCTTGAGCCGTGGGTTGGCCTTCTCGACGCGGTTGCTGTCCGAGGGCAGCTCCCGGTGGAAGTAGGCCTGCTCGAAGAGGTCGTAGCCGACGCGGCCGTCGTTGGCGAGCACCGCCAACCCCTCGCCGACCCGTTCCTTGCTGAGGGCCGTGTCCTTGACCAGGGAGTCCACGTCGATGCGGGGCTCGAAGGCGAGGCAGGCCGCGATGAGGTTCGCGTCGTCGAGGGCCGTGGATGCGGCGAGCTTCATCAGCAGCGCCCCCTCGCCCGAGAAGCCACGGTAGAACTCCGGGGTCAGCGTGAAGCTGAGCCGCCCGTGCGGCAGGGTGAACTCCCACACCGACGGCGACAGGGGCTCGCCCGGCTTGGCGTAGACCCGCAGCCCCATGATCTGCGGGCTGAGGCGCCTGGCGGCCCGCAGCCGGTTGAGGCCCTCCGCGTAGACGGTGCCCTTGCCGGGACGCAGGGCGGGCTTGACCCCCAACCGGCTGATGGCCCAGTGGCCCTTCCTGCCGGAGCCGGAGGGGATGGCGGCCAGGAACTGGCGGGTCTGCACCGCCGGGGCCTCCCCGACGAGTTCCAGGTCCCGGCTCAGTTCCTGCGACGAGCCGAGCGCCTTGAGCCAGCGGTCCGGCAGGTCCACCTTCCGTTCCACGTGGGTGCCCTCCAGCGTCGAGACCCGCATCTCGTCCCGGCCGACCGCCAGGTGCATGAGCTCCGACGAGGTGATCTGCGTCAACGCTTCCCGCAGCGGCGCGTTGATGTCCACATTCGTGGTGCCGTGCTGGATGTCGCCCCCGTCGAAGGCCGAGGCCAGCAGGTCCAGCCTGACACCGACGGTGTTGCACGCCGAGAACGACTCGAACCGCATCCGGTCCCCGTTCGCGGTGCAGATCGGGTCCCGTGCCCCGGCGGGGATCGGCTGGAAGTAGCGGGTCTGGGCCACGTCCGCCAGGACCAGCAGTCCCCGGGCCAACACCGTCGGCTGGGCGGCGAAGCCGGAGAAGAACTCCGGGCGGTCCACGAGCCCGGAGGGGGTCAACGCCGGGGCCAGCTCCAGGCTGAGGCCGGCGTCGTCGAGCAGCGACGCGGAAGCGAAAGTCCTCATGCCCCGAATCTACGGGACGGCACCGACAAAACCCTCGGCGAGCCTGTCCGCCCATCGGCCGACTCTTGACTCGGCCGCGCCCACCCCTGCCCTTCCCCCGGTCACGAACCGCCGTTCTGCTTTTCTGGCAGCGTTGACATCGACGCCTCACTCAAGCAAAGCGGCGGTTCGTGCACGCCTCAACCATCCAGCTCTCCGGCTTCACGGCGACGGCGGTGCGGGCACGGGGCGGTGCGGCGCGCTGGCCGCGGTGTTGAAACGAGTGGAGGCGAGGCGATGCTCCGTGATGGTCACGAGGTCGAGCACATCCGTGGCGGCGAACCAACTGCGGCCCCGCTGTCTGCCGGTTTCAGTGAGGATGCCTGCGGCGGTGAGTTCCCGCAGGGCGCTGGCGGCAGACTTGTCGCTGATGTCGTACAGCTGTTGGGCGGTGGCGATGGTGAGCACCGGCGTGCCCGGCAGGCCCGCCAGGACACGGGCCTCGGCGGAATCCGCCCGCAGTGCCCGCTTGCGGTCCGCGGCCGCCCGATGCGCCGCCAGCCTGTCGTCCCACTCTGCCCGCACCTGCGCCATTTCCTCGCCGAGACGTTTGACCTCGCTGCAGGCGGCCATCACCGTGTCGCAGAAGAACTCCAGCCAGGCCTGCACGCCCGCGGTGGCCGCCTTCGAGGTGGGCGCGCCGTCGTACCGGTAGGCGGTCAGCGCGGCCTCGTACCGCTGCGAGAACGTGGCCAGGATCAGGCTGACGGGCAGGACTGAGGCGCCGCCGGGGGTGCGCCGGGCGAACACCGTGTGGATGAGTGCGCGCCCGACACGGCCATTGCCGTCGGGGAACGGGTGGATCGTCTCGAACTGGGCGTGCGCGAGCGCGGCCTGCACGAGCATGCCGTGGGCGGCGCCCGAGAGGTAGGCCGCCAGATCGTCGAGCAGGGCGGGCACCTCCGCCGGTGGTGGGGGCACGAAGGCAGCGGTCAGGGGGTGGTACTTCGAGCCGCCCACCCAGTTCTGGGTGTGCCGCACCCCCTGCAGGTCCGGCTGCTCGGCGAGCAGCGCGCTCTGCAGCTCCACGATGTCGGCCCGGGTGATGGCCTCCGCCATCGCCAGGCGGGAGATCGCCTGTTTGATGATGGTGGCGTTGCGGGCCACCGCCCCCGCCGACTGGTCGGTGGCCGGGCGTCCTTCCGCCAACTCGAGTTCAGCCTCGGCGACGCGGCGGGCCGCGGGCGTCACTCCCTCGATGTACGACGAGGCAATGGCCTCGCTCCGCAGCAGGAAGTGGGACAGCCCCGTGACATCAGCGGCATGCTGCCCGAGCTGTAGGGCATGGACCTCGCGCTCCGTCCGCGCGATCCGGGCATCCAGCTCGGCAGAGAGAACCAGGGGCCGGGCACGCAGCAGGTCGGGCACGTAGGCGCGGTACGGCCCGCTCATCCGGTCCCGGCGGGGCATGCCCTCGACCATCGACTGCCACTGTTGTGATGCCCAACGCGCCACAGTCCCTCCTTCCCGCCGGAAGGATAACATTTATCCTTCTGATTGCGGCCGGTGATTCGGAAAGGACACGGTTACCCTTCCCCGCCTTCCGTCGCGCAGGGAAAGCTGGCCGTCTTTCTTCCGCCATCGGCCCGGCGGTGCGAGAATCTTCCCGTGACGACCGTGAAGGCTGCGGGCCGGGCAGCCGAGGCCCGCCTCGCGCCGCTGCTGGCCGAGGCCTACCGGGTCTTCGCCTCCCCCACCCCACCCTTGCCGCTGCTGGTGTGCAGCTGCAACGTGTGCTTCGCCCCGGACGAGCAGGCGGCATTCGTGCGGTTCGCGTTGCCGGAGATTCCGACAGGGTACCTGCTGGCTTACTTGGAGAGCGTCCCGCTGGAGGTGCCGGGGGACGACGACGCCACCCGCCGCGGCGTCGTCCAGCGGGCCCACTTCCTGCCCCGGGTGCTGACGGGGCTGGTGCGCGGCGAGGTGCTGAGCCACCTGGACGAGATGACGTTGGAGAAGTTCGACCTCGCCTGCCCGGGCGTCTACTCCCCCGCCCAGTTGGCGTTCCTGCGGCGGTTCGCGACCAGCTGGGCGGCGGAGCTGTGCACCCATCCGCACCGGTTCCACCTGGCCCTGCTGGTGCTGCTGGAGATGTGGCAGCGTGCCGGGCTGGACGTGACGGCCGCGGTGTGCGAGGTGTGGGCGGGCCACGCCGACGCGGTACCCGCCATCCGCAGCTATCTGGCGGTCCTGGAATCGACGGACCCGACCGCTCCCGCACCAGAGCCGCAGTGGCGATACCTGGGGCAGTGGGCGTACCGGCCCGCGGTACGTGCCGCGTTCACCGCCGGGTTGGAGGCGGCGCTGCTGGCGGGCGACGAGGAGGAGGACGAGACCCCGGAGTGGGAGGCCTGGTACACCTACCTGACCGGCCTGTAGGACGCGCGGCCGTCACCCGGCGCTGCTAGGGTGGGGCGACGTCGTCGACCCTCACCAACCGCCATGCCCACCGACCTTGCTGCCTTCGCCCTCGCCGCCGACCAGCTTTTCCCGGCCACCGCTCCACCACTGCCGCTGGACACGTGTGACGAGCCGTGCTGCTGCCTGCCCGACGAGCAGGTTGCCCTGGTGGCTGGCCCCCGGCTGGCGATCCCACCCCAGTTGTATTGGACCTACTGTTGGGCCGCCGTGGGGCAGGATGCGCAGGTGACAGCGGCGGAGATTCGCTACTTCCTGCCCCGGGTGTTGGCCGCCTCCGCGGCCGGGGAATCCCCCGCCCTGTGGGAGGACATGGTGCCGGGCAAGGTGGGGTTCGCCGAGCCGGGAATCTACACCGCGGCCGAGCTGGCGCTGGTGCGGGACTTCGCACGCGCGCTCGTCATCCACCTGTGCCACCACGCTGAACCGAGCCCGCCGGACGAGACGCACTTGGGCGAGATCATCGCCGGGCTGGCCTGCGGAGGGCTCGGCATCACTGCCGAACTGCTGACGTTGTGGCGCGAACACGGCGCCGCACCCCTGGCGCGCGCCCACTTCGCGGCCATGACCGCGGACCTGCCACCCAACCCGACCCCGGCGGACTGGCGCGCCGCCCTCTGGCTGCGTGCGGACAACACCCCGGCCGGGCTGCTGGCGGACCTCGATGCCTGGTACCACGATCCAGCCACCAGCGCCGCATTGACCCAGAGGGTGCGCGGATAGGGGGTCAACGGGGCGACCGCAGTAGATGCGCCTACCCGCGCACCCTCCCAGGCCCGCCCCGCTCTCCGACCCGGACACCGTCGCTCGCTGCGGCGGAGCGTGAGGGTCGGTGCACCGGGCGGAGGGGGCGGTGTCCACCGTGGAACCTGTCGAGGAAACCCTCACATGTGGAAAGCTGGGGGCGTGCACCTGCTGGAGATCCCCTTCCCGAAGATCGACCCCGTCGCTTTCGCCATCGGACCGCTGAAGGTCCACTGGTACGGCCTGATGTACCTGCTGGCCTTCGTCATCGCCTACCTGCTGATGCGACGGCGGCTGCGCCACGAGCCCTACCGTTCCATCACCGCCCCCAGACCGTGGGAGAAGAGCGACATCGAGGACCTCCTCATGTACGCCATCGCGGGGGTCATCATCGGTGGGCGCCTGGGTTATGTCCTGTTCTACGAACCTGCGAACTTCCTGGCGAACCCGGGCGCCATCATCCGGGTCTGGGACGGTGGGATGAGCTTCCACGGCGGGGCCATCGGTGTGGTGCTCGGGATCTGGTTCTTCTCGTGGCGGCGGGGACGGCCCTTCCTCCAGGTGGCGGACTTCCTGGTGCCCACCGCACCGCTCGGTCTGGCGGCGGGGCGGATCGGCAATTTCATCAACGGTGAACTGTGGGGCAGGGAGGCCTCCGAGGCGCTGCCGTGGGCGATGAGGTTCCCCACCGGTGGGGTGGTCCTGCGTCACCCGTCGCAGCTCTACCAGGCCTTGCTGGAAGGGGTGCTGCTGTTCATCCTGCTGTGGTGGTACGCCCGCAGGCCCCGGCTGCGTGGCCAGGTGGCCGCTGCGTTCCTCGTCGGCTACGGCACCTTCCGTTTCATCGCTGAGTTCTGGCGGCAGCCCGACTCCCAGCTGGGGCTGCTCTCTCTCGGGTTGAGCATGGGGCAGTGGCTGTCGCTGCCGATGATCGTCGCCGGGGTGGCGCTGTGGCTGTGGTCGCGTTCCCGAGGCGTCACCGATGTGGTGGTGCCGGCCGACGACGAGGAGAGCCCGACCGACGATGAGAAGGATCCGGCCGAGGACGAGAAGGGTCCGGCCGAGGACGAGAAGGGTCCGGTCGACGACGAGAAGGCTTCGGAAGAGGGCGAGACCCCGGATGAGGACGAGGACGCGGCCGAGGAGAACGGCGAGGAAGCCACGGACGAAAAGGCGACGACAGTGGCCGATGGTGAAGAACCTGTGGAAGAACCTGTGGAAGATGTGGACAACCCGGGGAAAGATGCTGTGACGCCCCCGGAGCGCGGTTCCGGGGACTGACCACAGGCTGCACACAAAGTTTTCCACAGGGTTGTGAACAATGTGGACAGCGCTGAGAAGTTGATCTGGATCAACAGATCGGACGACTCGAACGGCCATCAACGAAGGTCATCGGCCCCGACGTCGGCCTGGCCGGAAGTGAGGGATGTGGTTTCGCCTGTCCTGGGTCGGGTTTGCCTGCCCAAAATCGAATTGCCTGCCCAATAAGGCAGGCAATTCCGAACAAGGCAGGCATTTCAGGGCCAAGGCAGGCGAACCGGTCGTAAGGCGGGCAAAGCGGCGGTAAGGCAGGCGAACCGGTCACAAGGCAGGCAAAGCGGTCGCAGGGTGGGCGAACCGGTCACAAGGCAGGCGAACCGGCGGTAAGGCAGGCGAACCGGCGCTAAGGCAGGCGAACCGGATGTCCTTGCGGTTGGTTCACGGCGAGGCACCCCGCGCCCAGGAGATCGAGACCTCGGCAGCGTGCGTCGGGACCCGGTCGAGGGGGAGGCCGTCGGGCCTCGACCCGGGCGTGCCCACAGACCCACCCGCCCGGCCTGGTCAGTGGACAGGTCAATCCCAGAGGGCTTGCTCCCGGCCCGGCCAGTGGACAGGTCAGCCCCAGAGGGCTGCTCCCGGCCCGGTCAGTGGACAGGTCAGCCCCAGACGACGGCCCCGGGACCGCTCAGGATGGAGTTCTCCCCCTGACGCGTGAACCTTCCCCACACCAGCAGCGGCTCGGCGCCCAACGGGAACTGCACCTCACCCTCGCAGCGGGAGGCCGCGACGGTGAACCGGCCCCGCCGCATCAGCACCGCGTCCTCGTCCACGACCTCCACCGTCACCGAACGCAACGACCCGTCGTGCAGCTCCGGGTGCTCGTGACGAAGCATCAACAACGCCCGGTACCAGGCCAGCATCCGGGCGTGCGGCTCACGATCCACCTCGTCCCACCGCAGCACCGCCGACTCCCGCGTGGCGCTGGCCTGCGGATCCGGGACCGCGACCTCCCAGCCCATCCTCTCGAACTCACGACGACGCCCGTCGGTCACCAGCGGACCCAGCTCCGGCCCCAGGTCGGAGAAGAACGGGAACGGCGTGGAGGCCGCCCACTCCTCACCCATGAAGATCAACGGCGTGAACGCCGACAACAGGTACAGCGACGCAGCCGCCGCCTGCAGGTCGAGCCCCATCCCGTCCCGCACCCCCACCAGGTGCGAGGTCCGGTCCCCCACCGCCCGGTTGCCCACCTGGTCGTGGTTCTGCAGACACGCCACGAAACTGTGGCCGTCGTACAACGGGGAATCGGGATCGACGGGGGCACCCCAGTCACGTTCCCGGAACGTCGACCACCCTCCCTCATGGACGAACACCCGGGTCAGGGCGTGCTCCAGCACCGTCGCGGACCCGAAGTCCACGTAGTAGCCGCTGCTTTCCCGGGTGAAGAACGCATGCAGCGCATGGTGCACGTCATCGGCCCACTGCCCGTCCATGCCCTTGGCCCCGGGGACCGAACCGACCGGGGAGACCATCGACGGCTGGTTCTCATCCGACTCCGCGAACAGGGTGAACCTGCGTCCGGTCTCCTGCTCCCAGCCACGCACGGCCTGACTCAGCTCCGCCAGGTAGTGCGGTGAGGAGTCGTCGCGCAGCTCATGGACCGCGTCCAACCGCAGCCCGTCGATCCGGAAATCCACCAGCCACTGCCGACACGCCCCCAGCAGGAAGTCCCGTACCTGGCGAGAACCCGCCTGGTCCAGGTTCACCGCCTCACCCCACGGCGTGTGGTGCACATCGGTGAAGTACGGGCCGAACTGTGCCAGGTAGTTGCCCTCCGGCCCGAGGTGGTTGTGCACCACGTCCAGCACCACACCCAGTCCCAACCGGTGACACTCGTCGACGAACCGGGCCAGCGCTGCCGGACCACCGTAGGCGTGGTGCACGGCGTACTGCCCCACCCCGTCGTAGCCCCAGCCCTGCACCCCGGGGAAATCCGCCACCGGCATCAACTCCACCGCAGCCACCCCCAACCGCACCAGGTGCTCCAGGTGCGCCGCCGCCGCGTCGAGGGTGCCCTCGGGGGTGAAGGTGCCGATGTGCAGCTCGTAGAGCACCGCCCCGCGCAGGTCGCGGGAGAACTCCACCCGATCCTCGAAGATCGCCGGGTCGACGACCACGCTCGCCTGGTGCGGGCCGTCGAACTGCGCCAGGCTGCGCGGATCCGGCAACGGCATCCCGCCGTCGAGGCTGAACCGGTACCGGGTGCCCGGGGCCAGCCGTCCGGCCCGCCACCAGCCCTCACCCACCGGTGTCATCGCCTCCCGGCCGTCCTCCAGCACCAGGTCCACCCGGGACGCCGCCGGGGCCCACACCGTGGGGATGGTGAGGTCACGCATCATGGTCCACCTGGTGCACCAGCAGCGCGACGGGGAGGTCGGCCAGGATCTCGGCCAACGGGGTCGCCCCACCCGGGTACTCCCTGCCGGTCAGGACGTCACGGAACCTCAGGTTCGGCAGCACCAGCTCGTCCTCACCCCAACCCCGCTCCCCGAGCCCCGAGTGGACCCGGGTCGCCACCGTGATGGCGACGGGGGTCTCGGAATCCTTGTATCCGCGTTCGAACACCACGGCGTGCCCGGTGTTCAGCGACACCGATCGGTAGTCGGCATCCGGGCCACGGAACGCCTCCGGGTGGTCGCGGCGCAGCAGCAGCGCCCGGGAGGTGACCAGCAGTTTCTCCGCGTCGAGATCCGGCGGCGGGGAGGTCTGCAGCGCCGTCAGCATCCCGGAGCGGCGGAAGAAGTCGACAGGGCGGCGGTTGTCCGGGTCCACCAGCGACAGGTCCACCACCTCACACCCCTGGTACAGGTCCGGCACCCCCGGCATGGTCAGCTGGATCAGCTTCTGCCCCAGGATGTTCGCCCGCACCGACTCGTAGGTGAGCGCGACGAAGGCGTCGAGCAGCTCCGCCACCCGGGGATGGGTCAGGCAGGTGCGGGCGAAGTCCAGCACCGCGTTCTCGTAGGCCGGGACCGGGGCGGTCCAGGTGGTGTGCAGCTTCGCCTCCCGGATGGCCTTCTCCAGGTAGCGGGTCAGCCGGTCGGCGTCGATGGGGGAGGACCCGGCGGCCGTGCCCGGCAGGGTCCAGGTGGCGAACAGGGTCTGCCACAGCAGGATCTCCGTCGCACCGTCCAGCTGGGCGGGACGGATGTCCCCCGTGACGGCGTGCAGCTCGGCGACGCACTGCGCCCATTCGCGGGGATACTCGGTCAGGGCCGCCAGCCGCGCCCGCACGTCCTCCGAGCGTTTCGTGTCGTGGGTGGACAAGGTGGTCATCGTCGTCGGCCACGAGGTCTCCAGGAAACGACCGAAGGTGTGGAAGTCGTCGTTGCTGATGCCGACGATCGTGGGGTCGCAACCCACCTCGTTGACCCCGACGAACCGGTTCCACCGGTAGAAGGCGGTGTCCTCCTTCGACTTGGCCATCACCGGGCCACACGTCTGCGCGAACCGGACCATGAACTCGGCCCTGAGATCCGCCAGGTTGTGGACCCGGCCCGGCAGCTGGTTGAGGATCTTCGACGGTGGTGGGAGGGTGACGGCACTGCCCAGTGCCGCATCCCCGGTCTCGCCCAGCGCCAGGGCCACGACGAGATCCAGGGCGTCCAGCTCGTCGGGCTGCAGTGCGTAGCGGGCCCGGTCCGCGGCCTCCAGGATCACCTCACGCTCCGCGTGCGGGTTCTCCCTGCCCGGCTCCACGTAGGCGCGGTACCGGCTGAAGTTGATGAGCAGGCCACGGATGGCGTGGGTGAGCTGGCGACGGGTGTGGTCGCGCAGTCGGATGTCGGAGTCGCAGATCGCCACCGCGATGTTGACCAGCCGGTTGATCTCCGTGAACAGGGAGTCCTTCACCACCGTCTTCTTCGCCTCCAGCGTGACGGTGGCGAACCCGTCACCGGAGCCGGAGATCTGCTCCCACAGGTCGGTCAGGCGTGGGGTGGCACCGGCGACGTGGAACAGCCCGCCGACCCTCAGCAGCGCGTCGTAGCCGGTGGTGCCGGCGCACTTGAAGTCGTCCGGGAGGGCCTCGTCCGGCTCCAGGATCTTCTCCGCGACCACCCAGCAGCCACCGGTGGCCTCCTGCAGGTCGGCCAGGTACTGGCGTGGGTTGGCCAGGCCGTCGATGTGGTCGATACGGAAGCCCTCGATCAGGCCGTCACGGAACAGCTCCAGCAGCTTGGCGTGGGTGGCGTCGAAGATCACGCGGTCCTCGACGCGGATCGCGGCCAGCGTGTCCACGTCGAAGAAACGACGGTAGTTGAGCTCCTCGCTGCCGATCCGCCAGTACGCCAGCCGGTACCACTGGTTCTCCAGCAGCTCCTCCAGCTCCAGTTCCTCGGTGCCGGGTTTGATGGGGAAGACGTGATCGTGGTACCTGACCACCGGCTGGACCTCGCCGTCGATCTCGGTGGTGGTGAGGGTGATGTGCTCCAGCTCCTTGCCGATCCGATCCCCCAGCACGGGCATGAGGATGGCCTGGGAGGCGGTCATGTCGAGGTCGAACCAGTCCGAGTACTCCGACTCCGGGCCGCGCCGCAGCACATCCCACAGGGGCCGGTTGTGCCACAGCGGACTGGGCACCGACATGTGGTTCGGCACCACGTCGACGATGATGCCGATGCCCTGCTCGTGGGCGACCTCGGCCAGGTGCCGGAATCCCTCCTCGCCGCCGAGTTCCTCGGAGATCCGGGTGTGGTCCACGACGTCGTAGCCGTGGGTGGAGCCGGG
>NZ_RQZG01000002.1 GCF_003859805.1 Arachnia propionica | reverse complement strand
CTGTTGTAGACTGGTAAAGCATCGGCTGCTTTCATGATTGGGTTTTGTTGCAAGTCAATCATTTCATGAGGCAGCCGATGTCCTTTGTATTACTGGCGGCGTTTCATCCAAAATAGCCCTCGTGAATAACACCTTTAGTGTGGGCCTTGAGATTTGTTCAAAAGGTAGGGGGGGTCGAGGTTCTCGGTCTTGGCGAGAAAGAGATGGGTGACATGAAGTCGATCCCAGTTGATGAGGTCGTGAGGTTGGCGGAGTATTTCGTCGGTCTGGATTGGCCGTTGTCCAGGGAGCAGGGGTATTCTGCCTGTGAGGCTCTGGGATGGCCTGGAAGCGGCGACGGCGGCTTCGCCATGCCCTACGGGCTGAACATGCCGGAAGCTTCCGTGATCGTGGGAAAGGAGGAAGGTGGCGTCACGCGCATCTACTTCCGGGTAACGGACGTGCAGCGGGAAGCTCCTGCAGACGAGCGACTCGAACTGAACGATTTGTTCGTCAGTTACGTGGATGCTCTCAGGGCGGTCTTGGGGAGAGGAAAGACCAAGAAATCAAAAGAGGATCACGAGGCCACATGGGGCACCTCAAACGGATCCCATATTGAACTGGTAAACAACTGGAGAACGATTCGCCTGTACGTCTTCAGTCCTTCTTGTGTTGAGACTCTCAGGTGCTTGGACAATGCACATTGAAACACCTTCTCGCACAAACAATTAGAGCAGAGTCAAGCGCAGTGCGTACTCAAAGCGACCCAGCGACCCCCGCTTCCGTTTGGGATCAAATCACGAAGGCCCGAAGCTAGGCGCAACTCGAGTCTTTCATGCCTCGATGGGATCGTTCTTGAAGGTCAAGTACACTGATCATGACCTGACAATTATTCGAAGGGAGATGTGATGGACGACTGGGATGAGTTCTCGGTGCGGTTCCTCAGGACCGTCATGCAACTGGGGGAGCGGAGCTTCCTGGTGCTGGTGAACCCCGAGAACAGGCAGTTCACAGTACAGCTGAGAGTCGACGAGGATGCCCTCCACGCACACTGTTCGATCACAATCCTCAATCTGGACGATCCAGCGGTGACAACGCGGCTGAGCGAGCTGGGCTGGATCGGTACGGGTGAGGACGCCGAGCAGGGCTACTTCTGGGGGCGCAACCTCCCACTCCCAGCGATGTCGTCCGCCTACCAGCGCCTGGTGGACGACTCCGTCGCAACGATGCGCGAACTCCAAGGCATCTCGGCGCCATCACAACTGCGCTACAAGGCCTGGCGTGAGCCCGAAGGCATCCCCGACGGCGTGCTCTACTACGAGGAGGACCTGGCCGAACTGGACCCCGGGGAGAATCCCTTGCACCTCGACCTTGGGATTCCACTGGAACCTGAGCCCTGATCCCTCCCAGCCCCAACCTCAGGGAACCGCGAGCTCGGACCACGACCGAAGAGGTCGTTCATGACGGCGCCTGCTCAGTGCTTCACCGGCTGTGTCGCGACGTGCGGCGATCAGGTCGAGCTCCGCGGGCAACAGTGCGCCCACCGTCGACTCGACACCGGTTGCTGCTCCCGGAGACCCGTCCAACACCAAGGTCATGAGGAGCCCCTCAGCGTTGATGATCACAGGTGGGAGACGTACCTGCCAGCCTCCTGCGGGACGTGAAGAAGCTGAAGCGACGGATTCAGCTCGTGGAGTTCCCGAAGATCCGCAGGGCCGAGGCGGGTCCCGCGTAGCGTCAGGTGCGAGATCCTCCGCCCAGCCGGCGAAACCACGAGTGCCCGGAAGTCCTCCGGGCTGGTGAACAACCCGGCCAGCTCCGCATCGTCGGCATCACGGACCGTCGCAATGTCATGGACCTCCGCGTGGTCCAGCGTGACCAGGCCGGGGAAACGCGCACTGTCCGACAGGTTGGCGATGAAACCCTGATGTGCCGTCCCGCACTGGAGACGGAGCCGGGCCAGAGGATGCTCCGGGCCGTCGAAGAAATTCTCGTCAGGAGCCGACGGGACGACGAGCGACTCCATGGCGGGCATCATGCCGAGCAGCCTCGCGATGGTCCCGCCCTCGCTGCAAGGATCCTCCTGCGAGGAGATGAGACTGAGATTGTGGTCACCGGCGTCGGTGAGCCCCACACCCAGGTGGACCAGGTGAGGGAAGGTCACATCCGCGAGCAACAAGCGTGTGAACTCCCACGCCCTGATCCCGTTGGCCCCCTCATCGGGCCCACTGAACTCCAGCGAACGCACACGCTCAGCATGTCCTGGCTCACTCAGCCAGGTCAGGAAGGCCACCAGGGGATAGTTCACCCCGTCATCGGTGATCTCGGCTGCTTCGTCCGGCACGTCGTCGTGGGAATCGCCGTGGAAGTGCAGGTGCAGCAGATCCCCCGCTCGTGAGAACCCAACTCGGGCCACCTCCTCGTAGGCGTCATCGATCTCCAGGGTTTCCGCCTGGAAACGGTGGATCCGGGTCTGCAGATCCAGCAGACCGGCCAGGATCTCATCCATCAGGGCTCCTTGGGTGGAGACAGGGGACAGGTGCTCGACGGTCCCTGCTCTCAAAGACTGTTTCTGGGAGAACTACCACACCTCAGCGGAGGGCTGTCCAGGTGCTTGCCCGACCGCTGCGAGGAGAGAAGCCAGGACACGGGGAGGGCCCGGACCCCATGTGGCCCGAGCCCTCCCCGTCGCCCCTCAGAACTGGGTCTGCGAGGCCTTCGCGAAGCGCTCCGCGACATCGGCCCAGTTGACGACGTTCCACCAGGCGTTGACGTAGTCGCCCTTGACGTTCTTGTACTGCAGGTAGAACGCGTGCTCCCACATGTCCAGCTGCAGCAGCGGGATCTGCGCGGCCGGCAGGTTGCCCTGCTGGTCGTACAGCTGGTTGATGTTGAGACGACGCCCCAGTGTGTCGAAGACCAGCATCGACCAGCCGGAACCCTGGATGGCGTTCGCGACGGCGTTGAACTGCTTCTGGAAGTTCTCGAAGCTGCCGAAGTACTCGTCGAGCGCAGCCGCGAGCTCACCGTCGGGACGGCCCCCGCCCTCCGGCGACATGTTCTTCCAGAACACCGAGTGGTTGACGTGACCACCTAGGTGGAAGGCCAGGTCCTTCTCCAGCTTGTTGATCGCGCCGAAGTTGCCGGACTCGCGGGCCTCGTCCAGCTGCTCCAACGCGGTGTTGGCCCCCGCCACGTAGGCGGCGTGGTGCTTGCTGTGGTGGAGTTCCATGATCTCCGGGGCGATGTGCGGGGCCAGCGCCCCGTAGTCGTAGTCGAGGTCGGGCAGGACGTAGGTCATGGGTGACTCCTCACGGTCTGGTTCCACTGAACGACACCCATCCTATGCAGTTCCTGCACACTCACGAGGAACGACGCTGCACCTTCAGGACCCGGAACCCCTTGGCCGAAGCCAACCTCGTCGCAGGCCAGCCCTGCTCGCCCAGCCAGTTCGCGAGCGAGTCCGCCCCGAGATTCCTGCCCACCACCAGGTAGGCCACCCCACCCTCCCGCAGCCGGGGCAACCACGTCAGCAACAACTCGTGCAGCGCCTGCTTACCGATCCGGATCGGCGGATTGGACCAGATCTCGTCGTAGACCGCATCGGCAGGGGAGAAGCACCGCACCCGATCCGCCACCTGTGCCCGTTCCGCATTGAGCCGGGTCAGCGCCAGTGCCCGCTCATTGACATCCACCGCATCGACGGTGACCCCGGGGCTCGCCACCGCCAGGCCGACGGCGATCGGCCCGAACCCGCATCCCAGATCCAGCACGTGCCCGGATGTCGGCGGCTCGACACTGCGCAGCAGCACCGCCGTCCCCAGATCCAGCCGCGATCCGGAGAACACCCCGTTCGCGGTGGTCAACGTCAACTCGTGACCGAAGACCGTCGCCCGGATCTCACGGGTCACCATCGTGGAGTCGTCATTGGTGAAGTAGTGGCTCACGAATCCTCCAGTGTCCTCACGGCACGCGCCTGGCTGGCACGCGCCGCCAACTCGGCGTCGGCAGGGTAGCCGACCTCCTCCAGCACCAGTCCGTGCGGTGGCAGCAACGGCACATCCCCGGCGCGACGATCCGAGGCGGCGGTCCGCTCCAGCCACGCCAGGTCCCGCCTCCCCCCACCGACGACAGTGAGCGCACCCACCAGGGAGCGCACCATCGAATGGCAGAACGCATCGGCCAGCAGATGCACCTCGATCACCCCGTCGTCCCGCACACCGACGACGAACTCCTTCAGGTCACGGATGGTGGTGGCCCCTTCCCGGGGCTTGCAGAACGGGGCGAACTCCCGAAGCCCCGTCAACATCTGGGCCCCGGCCTGCATCGTCGAGACCTGCAACGGATGCCGGGTCTGCACCACCTGACCGCGCAGCAGCGGATCGAGCACCTGCTCGGAGCCGATGAGCCGATAGCAGTAACGGCGCCAGATCGCCGAGAACCGGGCATCGAAGCCGGGGGCCGCCCGGCCCACGTCGTGGATGGCGATGTCATCGGGCACGATCCGTCGCAGCCGCCGCAGCAGCATCGCCGGGTCCACGTCGTCGAGATCCACGTGACACACCTGCCCGCGGGCATGCACCCCCGCATCGGTACGGCCAGCGACGGTGAGCCGCGGGGCCTCAGGCAGCCGCAGAATGGTCGCCAGGCACTGCGCCACCTCCCCCTGAACCGTGCGCAACCCCCGCTGATCGGCCCACCCGTGGAAGTCGGCCCCGTCGTAGGCCAGATCGATCCGCAGCCTCACGGCAACCGCCGATACGTCAGGTCACGGGTGGTACGCCCCGCCGCCAAGCCCTTGGCCTCGTACTTCGTCACTGGTCGCGCGTCGTAGCGGGGCGCCCAACCGGGGTGGAGATTCTCGAACCGCGGGTGAGCATCCAGCACCTCACGCTGCCACAACGCGTAGTCCTCCCAGTCGGTGGCGAGTCGCCACAGGCCTCCCGCCTCCAGCTTCGTGGCAGCCACATCGGCCAGGTTCGTGCTCACCAGCCGACGTTTGTGATGGCGGGCCTTGTGCCACGGATCGGCGAAGAAGGTCCACAGCTCGGCCAACGATGCGTCGTCGAACAGCTGGGCCAGGCCCTGGGCCCCATCCGCCATCACGACCCGCACATTGGTGATGTCCTCTCGTCCCAGCCGCCCCAGCGTCGAGGCGACGGCGGGGGCGAACACCTCGAAGGCGATGAAGTCAACCTCCGGACGGGCCGCCGCCATCGGCACCAGTGAGTCCCCGCCACCCGAACCGATCTCCACGATCCGGGGGGCGCGTCTGCCGAAGGCCGCATCCCAGTCCACGACGGCATCCTCGGCGATCGAGGTGTTCCGCTCGGCCTGGGGCACCGCCACGACGAACCGGTCTCGGTACCGCTCCCAGGCCGCGGCCTGGGACTCGTTCATACGGGTGCTGCGGCGCACGAAACTGACGACGGAGCGGTGTGGCCGGGATGGATCCATCCCGTGATGATACCCAGCCCCGCCTTCCTGCTTCCCGACCTGGGCGGGTAGATTCTCCTCAGCGGTACAGCAGAGGAATCCGGTGGGAATCCGGAACGGTCGCGCCACTGTGTACCCCGGGAGCGTCCCCGGGGCAGTCAGGAACTCACTGGGCCGCACTCCCGTTGGACGCGACATCCAGGAAGGGTGATCCCCCATGAAACCACTGCGACTCCTCGCAGCCCTCGCAGTCCTGACCGCTCTGACCGCGGGGTGCACACCACAGTCCCCGCCGGACCCCTCGAGCTCGGGCGCACCATCGCAGGTGACCTCCTCGCAGGCCATCGGGTCCGACGGCTGTGTCAGCACGTACGACCCCGCCGCCGACTACTTCCCTGACAAGGTGACCTTCACCCATGCCGAGGGAGTCACGGTCGAGTACCACGGCTCCTACAAGGTGGTGACCGTCACCGAGCCCGTCATGGGTGCGGCCCCTGAGACCTACGTGCTGGTGCAGTGCGGCACCACCCCTGACCTGCCGGCCGACCTGGCCGACGCCCAGCAGGTCACGATCCCGGTCAAACGTGCCGTCACCTCCTCGACCACCCAGCTGCCCGCCTTCGAGCTGCTGGAGGCCACCGACGCCCTCACCGGGGTCGGCAGCCCGACACTGGTGTGGTCCGAGAAGATCAGGACACGGATCGCCGACGGCAGCATCGCAGGTATCGGTGACGCGACCGGCGCACTCGACGTCGAGACCATCGCGGCCGCAGAACCGGATGTGTTCATCTCCAGTGGTACCCCCGATCCCGTCCACGACAAGCTCCGGGAGTTGAAGATCCCGGTGCTCGGCAATTCCGAGTGGCTGGAGAGCAGCCCGCTGGGGCGTGCCGAGTGGGTGAAGTTCACCGCGCTGCTGACCAACACCGAGGCCAGGGCCAACGAGGTGTTCACCACGATCGAGACCGACTACGAGGCGGTGCGTGCCAAGGTGGCCGATGTCGCTGAGCGGCCGAGCGTGGTCACCGGTGCCCCTTTCCAGGGGGAGTGGTACAAGGCAGGTGGACGCAGCTATGCCGCACGGCTGCTTGCCGATGCCGGGATGGCCTACATCTTCGCCGACGACGAATCCAACGGCAGCCAGCCGGTGGCCATCGAGGCCATGCTGGAGGCGGCCGTGGACGCCGATCTGTGGCTGAATGCCGACTACACCGGGCAATGGGCCGACACCTCGGCCATCGCAGCCACCGATCCGCGTCTCATGGAGCTGAAGGCCGCCAAGCAGGGACAGGTGTACAACCCGGTGCTCCGCATCAACGAGGGCGGGGGCAACGACTACTGGGAGCAGGGCGTGGTCCGTCCCGATCTCGTGCTGCGTGACCTGGCCAAGATCGCCCACCCGGACCTGTTCACCGATGCCGAGTTCGTGTTCTACGCACAGCTGCCCGCCTGATGGCGGTTGGTGCACGGTTCCTCGGGGCGGGCCTCATCCTGACCGCGACGGTGGTCATCTCACTCTGGCTGGGTCCCGCCCGGGTGACCCCCGGGGAGGTCTGGGCGATCCTGAGTGGTGGTGAGGTGCGGGCCGTCGCGCGGCTCATCGTCCTGGACGTGCGGCTGCCCCGCATCCTCATGGCCTGTCTGGCCGGTGCCGCCCTCGGGGTGGCGGGTCTGGCCATGCAGACCCTGTTCCGCAACCCCTTGGCCGACCCCTACATCCTCGGTCTGTCCTCCGGGGCCTCCCTCGGGGTGGCGGCGGTGATCCTCGTGATCGGTGGCGCCGGGGCCGCGACCCTCACCGCGGGGCTCGACCTGGCCGGGGACCTCGCCATCGTCGTGGCCGCTGCCCTCGGCTCCGCGCTGGTGATGCTGCTGGTGCTGGTCCTGGGACGTGCGGTGCGGTCCTCGGTCTCGCTGCTGCTGATCGGCGTGATGCTGGGCTACCTGACCTCGGCCGGGGTGTCGGTGATGATCTCCTTCTCCACCCCCGAGCTGATCGCCGCCTACGCCCGGTGGGGATTCGGCAGCTACGGCGGGGTCACCTGGGGCAACCTGAGGATCATCACCATCGCGATCCTGATCGGCCTGCTCGGGGCGGGAGCACTGCTGAAGACCCTCGACTCCCTGCTGCTCGGGGAACGCTACGCGGCCAGTCTCGGGGTCAGGGTGCGGCGTGACCGTGGGTTGCTCATCGCGGTGACCTCGGTGCTGGCGGGGACGGTCACAGCC
Source organism: Arachnia propionica (assembly GCF_003859805.1). GTDB lineage: Bacteria > Actinomycetota > Actinomycetes > Propionibacteriales > Propionibacteriaceae > Arachnia > Arachnia propionica_C. The sequence continues at coordinate 195,818 of NZ_RQZG01000002.1, read as the reverse complement.
TTCTGCGGTCCCATCCAGTTCCTGGGCATCGCCATCCCTCATGTGGCGCGTGGTGTCTTCCACACCTCGAGCCACCGGGTGCTCATCCCCGCGACGGCGCTGCTCGGGGCCTGCATCGCGTTGCTCGCCGACCTCATCGCCACCCTTCCCGGTGACGGGGTGTTGCCACTCAACGCCGTCAACGCCGCCTTCGGGGCGCCCGTGGTGATCTGGCTGCTGATCCGTCGTCGGAGGTGGGAGCTGTGAGTCTGCTGCGTCTTGACGGGCTCACCGTCGGCTACGGGCGACGTCTGGTCCGTGCAGGACTGGACGCCGAGCTGGCCGCGGGGGAGCTGGTGTGCCTGGTCGGTCCGAACGGGGCGGGCAAGTCGACGCTGCTGCGCAGTCTGTGTGGACTCCAGCCCGTGCTGTCGGGACGGATCCTGCTCGATGACCTGGACCTGGGAACGCTGTCAGCGGTGCAGCGGGCCAGACGCGTGGCTGCCGTCCTGACCGATGCGGTCGATCCCGGGCTGCTGAGCGTGGCGGAGGTCGTCGCGCTCGGGCGACATCCCCACACCGGCTGGGCCGCCCGGCTCAGTTCCCACGACCGGAGGGTCGTCGCGGAATCCCTGGCAGGGGTGGGTGCGGCAATGCTGCGGGAGAAACGGTTCGCTGAACTCTCGGACGGGCAGCGACAACGGGTGATGATCGCGCGGGCCCTGGCCCAGGAACCCCGGCTGCTGCTGCTGGACGAGCCGACCGCCTTCCTCGACCCGCCGGGACGACTCCAGGTGTTCGAACTGCTGGCCCAGCTGGCGGTGGAACGGGGGATCGGGGTGTTGGTCAGCACCCACGACGTGGAGGTGGCGGCCCGCCAGGCGGACCGGCTGTGGGTGCTGGGCGAGGGATCGGGGCTGACCATCGGCTCTCCCTCCGCCTTGGCCCGGGACGGCACCTTGACGCGGGCCTTCGGGGGCGAGTACCACCTCGACCCGGTGACCTTCCAGTTCCGGGCACCTTCCTAGAATGGGGTCATGCGTACGGTCCTCAACGTGATCTGGTTCCTGTTCGCGGGGCTGTGGCTCGCCATCGGCTACGTCATCGCCGGGATCCTCTGCTGCCTGCCCATCATCACCATCCCCTTCGGTCTGGCCTCGTTCCGCATGGCCTCCTACGTGGTCTGGCCCTTCGGCTCGGCCGTCATCCCCAAACCGAACGCCGGTGCCGGGTCGATGCTGCTCAACGTCATCTGGTTCCTGCTGTGCGGCTGGTGGCTGGTCCTGGGGCATGTGTTCGCGGCCATCGTCCAGGCCGTGACCATCATCGGCATCGTCAACGCCGTCGTGTCGCTGAAGATGATCCCGATCACCTGCTTCCCCTTCGGCAAGCAGATCGTCAACCGTGACTTCCTGCTGCCCCACCAGCGTCCGCTGCACTCCATCTGACACGAACGGGCCCGGCATCCTCGAGGATGCCGGGCCCGTCGTCGTGGTCAGCCCTTCATCTCGGGCCAGAGTTCGCGTGGCATCAACTCGTAGCCGTTGAACTCCCGGGTGAAGCTGCCCGTGCCCTGCGCCAGCCCGCGCAGGTCGATGGGGTAGTTGATGAGTTCCTTCTGCGGCACCAGCGCCTGGATGATGGCGTGGTGCTCCTCATCGGCGTCGGAACCCAGCACCTGCCCACGACGCCCCGCCAGATCGGTCAGCACCGGACCCAGGAAGGCCTCACCGACGGTGATCGTCACCTTGTCCACCGGCTCCAGAACCCCGATCACGTTCTCCTTCGCCGCCTCCCGCAGGGCCAGGGCCCCGGCGGTCTGGAACGCCATGTCGGAGGAGTCCACGGAGTGGGCCTTGCCGTCGTACAACGTCACGCTGAAGTCCACCATCGGGAACCCGAACAGGGTGCCCTTGGACATCTGCGTCTGGATGCCCTTGTCCACCGAACCGATGAACTGGCGGGGCACCGCGCCGCCCACCACCTTGTCGATGAACTCGTAACCGCTGCCGCGCTCCAGCGGGGTGACCTCGATCTCGCACACCGCGTACTGGCCGTGGCCACCGGACTGCTTGACGTGCCTGCCCTGCGCCTTCGCCGGGGCGATGAACGTCTCCCGCAGCGGCACCTCGACCGGCACCTCGTGGATGCCCAGCGAGAAGCGCTGCTTCAGCCGGGCCAGCAGCAGCTCCTTGTGGGCCTGTCCCATCGTCCACATCAACTGCTGATCGGTCTCCGGGTGACGCTCCAGCCGGACCGTGACATCCTCCACGGCCAGGCGCTGGAGGGCACTGCCGAGCTTGTCCTCGTCGTTGCGGGTGTCCGCGACGATCGCGACGGGAAGCAGGGCCTGCGGTACCCGCCACGGCCGGATCGCGGCCGGACGCTCCGGGCTCGACATCGAGTCCCCGGTCTCGGCCTTCGCCAGACGCGCCACGTAGACGATCTCCCCGGCGATGGCCCTGTCCTTGCCGACGAGCTCCAGTCCGACGGGGGCCGACAGCGGTCCGACCTTGTCGGACTCGTCGTGGTCCGGATGGGAGGGGTCCTCCTGTTCACCGAACAGGACCCTGCGACCGGAGACGTGGACCGGATCGTCGACCCTCAAGGTGCCGGAGAAGATCCTCACCATCGACAACCTGCCCGAGTACTGGTCGGAGGTGGTGCGGATCACCTGCGCCACGAGCGGACCGTCCGGGTCACAGGTGGCGCGCGGCAGGGTCTCCCCGTCGAGGGTGATGATGTCCGGGACCGTCTTGGTGTTCGCGGCGGGGAAGCCCTTCTCGATCCACTTCAGCAACTCCAACACGCCGACGTCGCTGGTGGTGTGGGCCGGCAGGACCGGGAAGAAACGGGCGGAGATGATGGCCCGGTTCAACACCTCGTACACCTCGGCGACGGCGATCTCCTCGCCCTCGAGGTAACGCTCCATCAGGTCCTCGTCCTGGAGCTCGGTGATGATCGCCTCCAGCAGCGGAGCCCGCTGCTCCTCGATGAGGACGCTCTCCTCCTCGTTCGCGTCGCGACTGACCCTGGTGCCGGAGGAGTAGTCGTGGATGCGCTTGTTGAGCAGTGAGATGTTGCCGGTGGACTTCTCGCCGTCGCGGATCGGCAACAGTGCCGCCACCACGCCCTCACCGAAGGCGTCGCGGCACACCTCCACCATCTCCAGGAAGTCGGCCTGTCCCTGGTCGAGCTTCGTGATGGCGATGATCCTGGGCAGCGCCACCTGCTGGCACTCCTCCCACAGGGCGATGGTCGCGGGTTGGATGGCTTCGCCCGCCGGGATCACGAACACCGCGGCATCGGCGGCCCGCAGCCCGGCCCGGAGCTCACCCACGTACTCCGGGTGGCCCGGGGCGTCCAACAGGTTGATCTGCACGTCGTCCGCCGGGATGGAGGCCAACGTCAACGACGCCGCCCGCTCGGGGGTGTCCTTCTCTCCCCGATATCCCTCCACCCGGGCGCGTAGCAGATGTTCGAACAGTGTCGTCTTGCCGGAGCCACTGGCCCCGACCAGGATGACGTTTCGGATCTGGTCCGGTGTCTTGATTGCTGTGTGCGTACTCGTCTTTGAGGCCATGACGAAACATTAGCCCCTTGTCATCCCAAATCGGAGTCGGGGGTGAAAAACTGGCGCGTCGTCGTGTCCGATCTCCGCCGACGAGTCGGGGCCCGGAGCGGGCAGACTGGAGGCCATGACCTCGCTGCCCATGTCCCCGGATGCCTGTTACCGGGCCTGCGCCGGGCGGGAGAGCGCGTGGGACGGACACTTCGTGCTGGGGGTGACCTCCACCGGCATCTACTGTCGGCCTTCCTGCCCGGCACGGATACCCCGCCGGGAGAACTGCCGGTTCTTCGTCACCGCGGCGGCCGCCGTCGCAGCTGGCTTCCGGGCGTGTCTTCGGTGCCGTCCGGACCGGGTGCCGGGGATGGCCGGGTGGGATGAAGGTGCCGACCTGGCGGCCCGTGCGGTACGACTCATCCGTGACGGCGTGATCGATGACATCGGGGTGCAGGGACTCGCTGCCCGACTCGGGGTGGGGACCAGGACCTTGAACCGGGTGCTCGCCGCGGAGGTGGGGGCGGCGGCGCAGCAGCTGAACCAGACCCGTCGTGCCCACACCGCACGCGCCCTGATGGATCAGACCTCCTGGTCCCTGGCCGAGATCGCCGCCGTCTCCGGGTTCGGCAGCAGCCGCCAGTTCCGGGACGTGATGCGGGCGGAGTTCGGCATGGCGCCATCCCGGCTTCGACGTCTGCCCTCGCGGGAGCGTGGCGAGGGCGCGCGGATGCGCCTGGTGCTCCGGCTGCCCGGGGCGCGCGGTGAGGCGGCCAGGGCGATGCTCGGGGCCTTCCGGGCGCACGCCGTCGCGGGTGTGGAGCGGGTGACGCACCAAGACGTCACCCGCCTGATCCGCACCGAGGCCGGAGCGGTGCTGGCGCGCACGGACTGTGCGGGGCGAGTGGAGCTGGACCTGCCGGGACTGGCCGCGCTCACCACCGCTGTGAAGGCGGTGCGTCGATGGCTGGCCTCGGATGCGGATCCGGCGGTTGCCGATCAGCACCTGGCACGTGATCCCCTGTTGGCGCCACTGATCGCGGCCCGGCCCGGGCTGCGGGTGCCGGGAGTGATCGACGGTGCGGAGTTCGCGATGATGACGGTGCTGGGGCAGCTGATCTCGCTCAGTGCCGCCCGAACCGTCGCGGAACGTCTCATCCGAGGATTCGGGGAGGACGCTGCCGGGCTGGGTGAGCAGTGGCGGTTCGCGCCCAGTGCCGAGGTCGTGGCCGAGGCGGGGGTTGACCGGCTGCGCGAGGACCTGCGACTGACCCGGACCAAGGCCGGGGCGCTCCACCAGCTGGCGGTCCTGGTGGGTTCAGGGCTGCGGTTGGAGCCGGACGCGGACCGGACGGAGGTGCGGCATCGGCTGCTCGGCATCAAGGGGGTGGGTCCGTGGACCACCGAGTTCATCGCGCTCAGGGCGCTGGGGGATCTCGATGCCTGCCCGGCCGGTGATCTGGTGCTGCGCCGGGTGCTGGGGCTGGGCACCACCCGGGAGGTCTTCGCGCGGGCCGTCGGCTGGAGCCCGTGGCGAGGACACGCGATCATGCATCTGTGGACGGAGGCGAGCTACACATGAACCAGCTGACCATTGAACTTCCCGGTGGGGTGTGGACCTTCATCACCGACGGGGAGGTACTGGTGCGATGCCTGTACGGGGCGGGTGGCGGGGCGCTGCCCGCGATGCCGGAGGATCACCCGGTGGCGCGGGCGGTGCGGGCCTATGCCGACGGCGAGGTCTCGGCCATCGACGCCATCGCCGTCGCCCAGCCCGAGGGGGAGTTCCATGCCGCGGTGCGCCGCGAGATGCGTCGTATCCCGCCGGGCCAGACCGTCTCCTACCAGGAGCTGGCGGCCTGGGCGGGGAACCCGGCGGCGGCCCGGGCGGCAGCCGCGGCCTGTGCCCGCAACCTCATCCCCATCGTCATCCCCTGCCACCGGGTGGTGCGCAGCGACGGCAGCCTCGGCGGCTACGCCTTCGGCCTGGACGTCAAGCAGGCCCTGCTGGACTTCGAGCGTCGTCACGCTGAATCCCGGTGAGCCCCACAGGTTTGTAACGCGCGTGCCACGGTTGTGGCATGAGCGTTGAGGAAGCGGTGGAGAGCTTGTCGCAGCGTGAACTGCGCAACGAATCAGGGCGGGTGCTCCGGGCCGTGGCGGAGGGGTAGTCGTTCATCCTGACCAACAACAGGACTCCGGTGGGGCGAATTGTGCCCCTGGATGCCCCAGCCCCGGGGCTGCCCATTGTTCGTCCCGCTGTGAGGCGTGGTGGTTGGGCCGCTCTGGGGTTGAGGCGTCAGCCTGGGGAGAAACTTGACGAGACGCTCACTCATCTCCGTGAAGACCGGCTGTGACAACGATGAGGGTCGTTCACGTCGACACCTCTGCGCTGGCCGCTCTGCTCGTCGAACAGCCAGGGAGTGACGCTCTGTTCGTATGGCTGGATCAGGCCACGGATGTGCTGTTTTCCAGCGACCTGCTCGAAACCGAGCTCCGGCGCGTCGCTGTCAGAGAAGGTCTTGCCCAAGGGGCGGTGACCCGACTGCTGGAAGGGGTCAACATCGCAGCCCTCGACCGCGCGGTGCATCGCAGCGTGGCTCTGCTGCCGATGTCTCATCTTCGTGCCCGTGATGCGCTGCACCTCGAGGCGGCACTTCGAGTTGATGCGCCCGCCATGTTGACCTACGACGCACGACTCGGTCATGCGGCACCGGAAGTGGGGCTCCAGGTGATTGCGCCAGCTGCGTGACCGCAGAGCCGTTGTTTGCGCCCTTTCCCGCTGGTCGAGCCGCGAGCTAAGCGAGCGTGTCGAAACCCCTGGCACACGGTGCTGGGACGTGAGCCGGGTGGAAATCTCAGTGGGTCTCGACATGGGTGTTCCACAAGTTCACACCGGAGCGAGGCCTTGGGAGCGGAGCATGTCCCGGACGGCATCGTGCTCATCGAACACGTAGGCCCGGGCGAGCAGATCGTTGAACCGGTCCGCCACGGACGGGTCGTCCTCGTCGAAGGGGACGGTGAGGAGCAGTCCGGTGTCATGCGTGATGAGGTGCGCATTCGCGACGAACAGGGCGGTGCGCTTGTTGCCGTCCTCGAAGGGCTGCGCCTTGGCGAGGGTGAGGAACAGGGCCAAGGCGCTCTCCACTGGCTGGTCCGGGATGATCGCGGCCCCGACCAGCCGTTGCAGCTTCTTCTCGGTCAAGGCCTCGGGAAGATGCCTGCCGTAGCGGGTTCTGACCCCGATCTGCTGTTCGGCAGTGCGGAGGCTGCCGGGGTTGATCGCGGCACTACGGGTGAGTTGGGCATTGACCTGACGGACGAAGGCGGCATCGACGGGGGTGCTGTGCTCGATGATGAACTGTGCGACATCCCTGAGGTCCTGCAGGAGGGCGAGATCAGAACGTGAGGTGATTCCGTCGGCCGAACCGGAGCGCAGGAAGTTCTCGGTGTCCACCCGGCCGGTTCCAAGGCCGTCGAAGACCTTCCCGGAGGAGTAGATGACACGGACGAGATCGGTCATGCTGAGCTGTTGAGCCATGGGAGACACCGCCTTTCGGGAGTCCAGTCTTGCAGAGGACATCTGGCGTCCGATTGTTGAGATCCCCTGGTTCCGCTGGCCGAGCCAAGGGCGCCCAGCGCCTGACAGCCGAGACCTCTGGCACACGGTCCTGGGACGTGAGTCGGGCGGGGATGGTTCGGGGCCGAGTGTCCGCGCATGGTCCTGGGGTCTCGACTCGGGGATTCCCTCGCCCCGCATCGGGAATCCCGGCTCGACCAGCGGGGAGAAGCTGGTCAGGCCAGCCCGTGGCGGTGGGCCCAGATCACGGCTTGGACCCGGTCCCTGGCATCGATCTTCGGGAGCAGCCTGGTCAGGTGCGATTTCACGGTGCTGATCTCCACCACCAGTTCAGCCGCGATCTCCGCATTCGACATGCCCCGGGCCAGCAGCCGGACGATCTCCTGTTCGCGAGGGGTGAGGCGAGGGACGGCCTCGGTGTCGCGAGCCGCGGCCTGGCGGCGGGCGAACTCCGCGATCACCCGCTTCGTGACGGCTTGATCCACCAGCCCGAAACCGCCAGCCAGTCGGCGTACCGCCGTCACCAGTTCCTCGGGTTCGCAGTCCTTGAGGATGAAGCCGTCGGCCCCGGCCTCCAGGGCGCCGAACACGTCGGCGTCCATGTCGAAGGTGGTCACCACCAGCACGGCCGGTTTCTCGCCCCGTCGCTCGCTCACGATGCGGCGCGTGGCCTCCAGTCCGTCCCCGGCGGGCATCCGCAGATCCATGCACACCACGTCCGGGTTGGTCCGCTGCACCACCTGCACGGCCTGACGACCACCGGAGGCCTCACCCACCACCTGGATGTCCGGCTCGGACTCCAGCAGCACCCTGAACCCGGCGCGCACCACGGCCTGGTCGTCCACCAACACTACTCGGATCATGACTCCTCCTCAATCGGGTGTGGCCAGGTCAGCTGCACCTGCCATCCTCCCGCATCCGTGGGCCCGGCCCGGAACTCAGCACCGATGGCGGCCGCCCGTTCCTGCATCACCTCCAGGCCCACCCCACCGGAGCCGAGGCCGACCTCACCCTGTCCTCGACCGTTGCTGACCGTGAGTCCTTCAGGGGTGATCTCGACGTGAATCGGGGCTCCGGGTGCGTGCTGGATGGCATTGCTGATGGCCTGCTGGATGATCCTGTAGGCAGCGGTCTGGCTCAGCGGGGGCAACGACGTTGGAGGCGCCAGGTGTACGGTGATCGGCACGCCCAGGGCGCGAGTGGACTCGATGAGCGCGGGAATGTCAGCCAGACCGCGCTGCGGGTCGTCGTGGCGCAGCAACTTGACCACTGAACGCAGCCCTGTGAGGGCCTCCTTCCCCATGCTGCGTAGCTGCTTCGCCGCGTCCTTCGCCCGGTCGGGGTCCCGGTCAATCAGCCGTTCCAAGGCGGCGGCCTGCACCACCAGTCCGGCCAGGTGATGGGCTGCCACGTCGTGGAGCTCGCTCGCCAGCCGCCGCCGCTCCTCCAGGAGAGCCATTGTCAACCGCTTCTCCTGTTCCTCGGCCTTCAATCTTCTGACGATCTGCTCGTGTCTCGCTCGGCTGGCCAGCGTCGCCCCGACCATCATGGGTGCCAGGTACTGGAGGGCGTTGACGATCATCACCGCGATGATGGTGGCCCAGTTGGGTTGTTTCACCACGACCGTGATGAGGACGGCGAGGGTGGCCAGGCTGGTCAGTATGGCTGTTGCACGTGGCAGTGCGAGACGACGGCCGATGGAGAAGGCGGCGATCGTTTGGGCGACGCCATTCACCGGAATGTCGTTCACCGCGACCATGCCGGAGAAAACAGTGTCCGTCAGCACGACATCCAGTGGTATCAGCAGGACAGGGATGTCGAGGAGGAAGACGAGTCCCAGGGTGAGCAGCGGGTGCTTCCGCAACCAGACCAACGCCAGAGCTTCCAGGGTGAGCAGCACCCTCACGGCCTCCCAAGCCCAGGAAGGTTGAAAGGCCGCGACGACCGCGTGTTCGGGCAGGGATGTCGCCAGCCAGAAAAGCAGGGCGACCCCCAGGGCCAGCAGCACGTCGGTTCGTCCAACCATGAAGGACAGTCTGCCGGAGGGGGCGCGGACAGGTGAGATCCACTGCCGAGGCCCTGATGGCAGCCCCGTCTGTCCGCGCTCCCTCATGCCTCACGCCCCGAGGTTGGGGTTGAGGGCGTTGCCTGCCCAGGCCCACCAGGCGGTGGCGCCCAAGGCAGCCAGGAGGAGGACTGCCATGGTGATCCGTTTCCATCCGGCTCGACTCTTGATGGCGGTGATGAGATCGAGGCTGGCGGGGATGATGGTGATGATGCCTGCCCACTGGAGGACCTGGATGGTGCGCAGCAACGTGATGTTGCCGAGCAGATCGAAGTTCTGGCCGATCAGGATGATCAGGCTGACGCTCACCCAACCGATCAGGGCGAGGGTGGCGGTGAGGGCACCGATGCGGGTGAGGTGGGCGAGCCGGGGGAGTCCGGCGGTCGGCTTGCCTCGTCGTGCCCGAACTCGTCGGCGGATGGCTCCGGCCACCCAGGCGAGCAGTGCCAGGGCGAAGATGGCCAGGCTGATGATGAACACCGGGAGCAGGGCCTGCCCAGTGGGGGTGGTGGGTAGCAGGGTGAGGGCTGGTCCGACGCCCACGGCTTCGACCTTGCCGTCGACGACCCGGGCGGTGAGAGTGGTGGAGAGCCCGTCGGTGTGGGGGTTCTTCCAGATCCAGGGGGCGATCTCCACGAACTCCCGGTCCTGGAGCAGCAGGTTCCCGTTGGGAAGGGCCTGAATCTGCATCTGCTGCACTGTGTTGTACCACGCCGAGAGCCAGGTGGTCACCGGAGCACGGCTGCCGACATAGGTGCCTGCGACCTGGTGGGCGCGTTCGGTGGAGCCCTCCAGCTGCGGGGTCTGGGCGGTGGTTTGGGCGGGGAGGTAGCGGTTGGCGAAACCGTTGAGGAGGTCATCGCGGAGGCTGGCTGTGGCGTCGGAGAAGCTACCGTCGTCAGTGAAGGAGATGAAGATGCCGACCTGGTCGTCGGGGTAGATCTCGAACTGGGAGTGGTGGTTTCTGAGGTCCCCGCCGTGTTGGACGGTGCGGTGGCCGTTGCGGAATCCGGTGAAGTAGCCGAGTCCCATGCGGGGGGAGTTGGCGAGGTTGCCCAGGGTGTCCTCGGTGAGGGCTGGGGTCCACATCTGTTCCCAGCTGTCTGGGGTGAGGAGTTGGGGGGAGTGGTTCAGTTGGGTGAGCATGAAGGCGGCGGCATCGGTCCCGGAGCCTGACAGGGTCCCGGCGGGGACGTCAGGGATGGTCTGGAAGGGGTGGGGCTGTCCGGTGTCGTCGTAGGCGAGGGCCAGGGTTTCCTCGGGGAGGGGTTGGTCGTAGCTGGCGGTGGTCATCCCGGCAGGGCTGAGGACGTGTTCCTTCATGTAGTCGTGGAAGGGTTGGCCGCTGGCCTGCTCGACGAGGTACCCGGCCAGGGTGATGCCGTAGTTGGAGTAGGCGGGGATGGTGCCGGGGCGGTACACCGACACCGGCGGGTTGTGGTGGACGTACTCGGCCAGGGGCATGTTCTTCAGGGCAGGGTTGACGGTGCCGGTGCTCTCCTCGAAGCCTGCGGTGTGGGTGAGGAGGTGGCGCAGGGTGATCGGCTCCTTGTGGTGTTTCTGGATGGGGACATCGGTGTAGGTGGTGATGTCGGCGTCGAGGTCGAGTTTGCCCTGCTCGACCAGTTGCATCACGGCGATGGCGGTGGGGACCTTGGAGATCGAGCCCCAGCGGAAGATGGTGGTCTCGGGGTTCACCGGGGTGTCTGGCTGACCGTTGTCGCCGAGTTTTTCATTCCCGTAGCCGCGGTTGGTGAGGATCTGGCCGTCCTTGACGACGGTGACCACGGCTCCGGTGGCCTTGCCCTTGGTGAGGACATCGGGGAGTGTCCCGTCGAGCCAGGCGTCGAGGTCGGTCTTGGTCAGTTCGTGGGTTTCGGCTGGTGGCTCGACCGGTGGGGGTGGGGGTGTGGGTGGGCTGCTGCAGGCACTGAGCAGGGCAAGGATGCCGATCATGAGGAGGCCGAGCAGGCGTCGTGTGTTTCTCATGTGCTCCAGCCTCTCGGCCAAGGTATCCCGGACGACAGAGTCGTGAGGTGGAACCTCAGTTGCGACTTTCGGTGGAACCCGGGTGCGATTCATCCAACCTTCGGTGGAGAGGCCCGGTCAGCGCGGAAGCGTGCAGGAGTCATGGAGGAGAGCCAGTTCACCGTCGGCGTACGACGTGTCGGCGTTCTTCGTCGGCGGTTCAAGACCCTTCACCGATCACGCCTGAGCGCCCCCGTGCCCGATGGTCGAGACCTCCGGTGCTCGCTTCTGGGACGTGGACTCAGTGGAAATGCTCCGGGGGCGAGTCCCGGCACATGGATGTGGGGTCTCGACTCGGGATTCCCGGGCTGCTGCCTCGGAACCCCGGCTCGACCAGCGGAGAGGAGTGGCTCGGCCAGCGGTGGGTCAGCAGCCAGGGGGCTGGGTGGTGTTTTGACCACAGCGGCCCTGCCGACTTAGACTAGGGCGCTGTTGTGCTCCGCCCCGTCGACTCCGGTCGGCCGGTCGGCGGTGTGTGACCTCTCAAGTGTTTGACAACGAATGGAAGCTGCCGTGTCCACGTACACCCCAAAGCCTGGCGAGATCGCCCGGAACTGGCATGTGATCGACGCCGAGGATGTCGTCCTCGGCCGCCTGGCCTCCCAGGTTGCGACGCTGCTCCGCGGCAAGCACAAGCCCACCTACGCCCCCCACGTCGACGGTGGTGACTTCGTCATCGTCGTCAACGCGTCGAAGATCGCGCTGACCGGCAACAAGCGCGCCAACGACATGCGGTACTCGCACTCGGGCCGCCCGGGCGGCCTGAAGGCCGTGAGCATCGGTGACCTTCTCGAGAAGGACCCCCGCAAGGCCGTGGAGCGCGCCGTGTGGGGCATGCTGCCGAAGAACAAGCTGAGCCGTCAGCTCATCGGCAAGCTCAAGGTGTACTCCGGCCCGGAGCACCCGCACGCTGCGCAGAAGCCGCAGCCCTTCGAGATCACCCAGATTGCCCAGTGAGCTGAGGAAGCACGGACATGACTGAGACCACCACCGCGGTCGAGGAGACCGCTGACGAGATCACCCCGTTCGTCGACGAGCAGGACCGCGAGATCGCCTACCGCTCCGACTCCAACCCGGCCGCCGCCGCCTCGGAGACCGCCCGCCCGGCCGTCATCGCCCCCGGTGCTGCGACGGGTCGCCGCAAGGAGGCCGTCGCCCGCGTCCGCATCGTCCCCGGCTCCGGCCAGTGGGCCATCAACGGGCGCACCCTGGATGACTACTTCCCGAACAAGGTGCACCAGCAGCTGGTCTCCGATCCCTTCGTCACCGCCGGTGTCGAGGGTGCCTACGACGTCATCGCCCGCATCGACGGCGGCGGCGTCACCGGCCAGGCCGGTGCGCTGCGGCTGGGGATCGCCCGGGCCCTCAACGAGGTCGACGCCGAGGCCAGCCGCCCCGCCCTGAAGAAGGCCGGGATGCTGACCCGCGACGCCCGCATCAAGGAGCGCAAGAAGGCTGGTCTCAAGAAGGCCCGCAAGGCTCCGCAGTACTCCAAGCGCTGATCCCCAGCGCCCGGACCAGGAGGGGTCCCGCTTCGGCGGGGCCCCTCCTGGCGTGTCGAGGCCCTGTTGGTGCGAAACGCCCGGGTGCGGGTCACACAGGATGCACTTTTCTCAGCACCGGGACAACCGGGCCTTGACCAGTGGTCCTGGCCGAAAGGGCCGCAGCGCAGGCCGGTTGGTGAGCCTTGAGGGTGACCCGGGAGGTGCCTAGGTTGGTGAGCAGCCAACAGTTGCATCCACGAGAAAGGAACGCATCATGACTCAGAGTCAACCTGGCACCGGGATGAACCGTCGTTCCGTGCTCAAGCTGGCCCCCATCGGGGTGCTGGGCGTCGGGCTGGCCGCCGCCAACGTGTCCAACGCGAGTGCGTGGGGAGGAGCGCCAGACTGGTGGACCACCGAGGACACGCAGTGGAGCATGGCCCTCTTCGGTTTCCTCGGTTTCGACGAGATCGATGGCGTCTACGGCCCCAGGACCACCGAAGCCGTCAGGAATTTCCAGTACCAGCGAAATTTGGCGGTCGACGGGATCGTCGGATCCGCTACCGTCGACAGCATCACCCATGTCGTGATGAACGTGCAGGATGTCGTCGATGTCCGGATGGACGGTCTCGCGGGGCCGGTGACCCGGCAGGGGGTGACGGACTACCAGATCCGCCATGGCCTGACCGTCACCCGGTTCGCCGACTACCCGACGCTGGCCCACATGGGCAAGCCCTTCTTCCGGGACATGCGGGGAGGCTGAGCGACATCTCGCGAGCACGTGGGTGGGGAGAGCAGCTGCTCTCCCCACCCACGTTTCTTTCATGGCTCATCACCCCACTGTGATGACCCTCCCGAATCGCTCACAGCCCCTGCGCACTCTATGCTGGCCTGCATGGCTCGACTCTTCGGAACTGACGGCGTGCGCGGCGTCGCGAATCAGGAACTCACCGCTGAACTGGCCCTCGACCTGGCGGTGGCCGCTGCCCACACCCTCGGTGAGGCCGGGGTCTTCGGACGACGTCAGCCCACCGCACTGGTCGCTCGTGACCCGCGCGCCTCCGGAGAGTTCCTGGAGGCCGCGGTGTGCGCCGGACTCGCCAGCGCCGGGGTGGACGTGCTGCGCGTCGGGGTGGTCCCGACCCCCGCCGCTGCCTACCTGGTCAACGAGTACCGCACCGACCTCGGTGTCATGATCTCCGCCTCCCACAACCCGATGCCGGACAACGGCATCAAGTTCTTCGCCCGGGGCGGTGTCAAGCTCGACGACGACCTGGAGGACGCCATCGAGTCCCGGATGCACGAGACCTGGCAGCGACCCGTCGGCGACAAGGTGGGGCGCATCATCGACCAGCCGCGCGCCGTCGAGTCCTACGTCAAGCACCTGGTGAAGTCCCTGCGGGGTGAGGAACTGCTGCGTGACCTCAAGGTGGTGCTCGACTGCGCCAACGGGGCCTCCTCGCAGACCGCGGTCCGCGCCTTCGAGGGGGCCGGGGCCGACGTGATCGCCATCAACGCGGAACCGGATGGCCTCAACATCAACGAACGCTGTGGCTCAACCCACCCGGAGCAGCTCCAGAAGGTGGTCGTGAGCAAGGGGGCCGACCTCGGACTGGCCTTCGACGGCGACGCAGACCGCTGCCTGGCCGTCGACCACGAGGGCAACCTCATCGACGGCGACCAGATCCTGGCCATCCTCGCCCTCGCCCTGCAGGAGGACCACCGGCTGGCCTCCAACACCGTGGTGGCGACGGTGATGAGCAACCTCGGCCTCAAGCTGGCCCTGGAGGAACACGACATCCGGCTGGACCAGACCAAGGTGGGGGACCGCTACGTGCTGGAATCGATGGGGGCCAACGGGTTCTCGCTCGGCGGTGAGCAGTCCGGACACGTCATCATGAGTGAGTTCGCCACCACCGGTGACGGCGTGCTGACCGGCCTGCACCTGGCCAAGCGTGTCGCCACCACCGGCAAGTCGCTCAAGGAACTGGCCGCGGTGATGACGCGCCTGCCGCAGGTCATCATCAACGTCAAGAACGTGGACAAGCTGCGCGCCGGTCTCGACACCGCCATCAGCTCCGCTGTCGCCGACGCCAGCGCCGAGCTCGGCTCCAGCGGTCGGGTGCTGCTGCGGCCCTCGGGCACCGAGCCGGTGGTCCGGGTCATGGTGGAGGCGCCGACCGACGACCAGGCCGGGGAGATCGCCGAACGACTCGCCGCCATCGTCAAGGATCGCCTGGCGATCTGAGCTCATTTCCGTTTCACAGGTCAGAGGGCGAGCACGAACCGCTGGGTTCCTTGCGTGACCGCGGCACACAGCAGATATCGGAGAAGCAGAACGGCGGTTCGTGCTCATAGGGGGCGGGTCGAAGAGTGTCAGACCTTGCGGATCGCGATGGTCTGCACGCTGTGGTCCGGTCCCTTGCTGAGGACCGCCGTCGCCCGGTCCTTCGTCGTCATGATGTTCTCACGCAGGTTGGGGCCGTTGATGGACTCCCAGACGTGGGCCGCGAACTGCATCGCCTCCGCCGGGCTCATGCTGGTGTAGTGCTTGAAGAAGCTGTCCTCGTCACGGAACGCCGTGTCCCGCAGCACCATGAACCGGTCCATGAACCAGCGCCGGATGTCCTCCTCGGAGGCGTCCACGTAGACCGAGAAGTCGAAGAAGTCGCTCACCGCGGCGCCAGAGCGCCCCTGTGAGTCCGCACGGGCGGGTTGCAGGACGTTCAGACCCTCGACGATGAGGATGTCAGGGTTCTCGATGACGATCTGCTCACCCTCGACGATGTCGTAGACCTTGTGGCTGTACACCGGGGCCGTGACCCGGGTCTCCCCGGATTTGACGTCCATCACGAACTGCAGCAGGGCGCGCCGGTCGTAGGACTGCGGGAATCCCTTGCGCTCCAACAACCCACGACGCTCCAGCTCGGCATTGGGGTACAGGAAACCATCGGTGGTCACTAGGTCCACCTTCGGGCTGCCCGGGGCACGACGCAGCAGCTCCTGCAGCAGCCGCGCCGTCGTGGACTTCCCCACGGCGACCGAGCCTGCGATCCCGATCACGAAGGGGGTGCGACGCACCCTCAGGTTGAGGAACCGGTTCGAGTCGTCGCACAGGCGACCCGTGTTGGCCATGTACAGGTGCAGCAACTGGGTCAGGGGCCGGTAGATGTCGGCGACATCGGCGGCCGAGGTGGGGTCACCGAGACCACGCAGCCGCTCCAGGGTGGCCTCGTCGAGATCGATCTCGGTGTTGTGGGCAAGGGCCGCCCACGCCTTGCGGCGCAGCACGACATAGGGACGGGACATCGGTACTCCCCAAGGGTTCAGGACGGCCTCATGGTATCCGCCATCACGACGGGATGTCGCGTTCGATCTCCTCCAGCCACACCTTCGCCGTCACGTCCGAGGGCATCCGCCAGTCGCCTCGTGGGGACAGGGAGCCGCCTGCGACCACCTTGGGGCCGTTCGGCAGGGTGCTGCGTTTGAACTGGTTCGTCGCGAAGCGACGCACGAACACCTGCAGCCAGCCCCGGATCGTCGCGAGATCGTAGGAGTGACGATCCTTGCCCTCCAGACCGAGCGGCCATTGCCCGGCCTCCACGTCACGCCACGCGTGATGGGCGAGGAAGGCGATCCTGCGGGGCCGCATCCCGTGCCGCAGCAGGTGGTACAGGGTGAAGTCCTGCAGCTCGTAGGGGCCGATCGTGGCCTCCGTGGACTGTGGGACCTCGCCGGGGCGGGTCGGGATGAGTTCGGGGCTGATCTCGGTGTCGAGCACCGAGGCCAGGACCCGGCCCACCTGCTCGTCGAACTGGCCCGACGAGATCACCCATCGGATCAGGTGCTGGATCAGGGTCTTCGGCACCCCGGCGTTGACCCCGTAGTGGCTCATGTGGTCGCCCACCCCGTAGGTGCACCACCCCAGCGCGAGCTCCGACAGGTCGCCGGTGCCGACGACGATGCCGCCGTGATGATTGGCGGCACGGAACAGGAAGTCGTAGCGGATGCCGGCCTGGACGTTCTCGAAGGTGATGTCGTAGGTGTCCTGGCCCTCGGCGTAGGGGTGGCCGAGGTCGGTCAGCATCTGCGTTGCCATGGGACGGATGTCGACGGTCTCGAAGGTCACCCCCAGGGCCTCGGACAGGGCCTGGGCGTTGCTGCGGGTGTGCTCGGTGGTGGCGAACCCGGGCATCGTCCAGGCCAGGATGTGGGTGCGTGGCAGCCCCAGCCGGTCACAGGCCTTCGCAGCGACGATGAGGGCGTGGGTAGAGTCCAGGCCACCGGAGACACCGATGCAGAGCTTCGGGGCGCGGGCCGGATCCCCGCCGCCGATGGCGAGCATCCGTCGCTCCAGGCCCGAGACCTGGATGTTGTAGCCCTCGTAGCAGTCCTGCTCCAGCTGCGACGGGTCGTTCGGGACGAAGGGGAAACGATCGAGGGGGCGCAGCAGGCCGAGATCCCCCGCCGGGGGGGTGGCCTCGAAGTCGATGGTGGACAGGAAGGTGGCGAAACGCTGACGGTTGTCGTCGAAGGAGCCCTGCCGCATCCGCTCCTGCCGGATCCGGTCCAGGTCCACGTCCGCGACGGTGAGCTGCGCGTCGTGGGGAAAACGTTCGCCCTCGGCCAGCAGCGTCCCCATCTCGTGGATCATGGTGTGCCCGTCCCAGGCCAGGTCGGTCGTCGACTCCCCGAACATGGCTGCCGCGTAGACATAGGCCCCGAGGCACCGTTTCGACGCCGCGGCCGCCAGGTCCCGCCGATCATCGGCCCGGCCGATGGTGATGGGGGAGGCCGACAGGTTCATCATCACCGTCGCCCCTCCCAGGGCGGCCTCGTGGCTGGGCGGGATCGGCACCCACAGGTCCTCGCAGATCTCGACGTGGATCCTCAGATCCGGCAGGTCCGTGGCGGAGAAGAGCAGTTCTCCGCCGAACGGGATCGGCTCGTCGCTCCACTCGGGGATCAGCACGGAGTCGCCCGGGCTGCCCTCGCCGGAGGCGAACTGTCGTTTCTCGTAGAACTCGCGGTAGTTTGCCAGGTAGTTCTTCGGCACCACTCCCAGCACCTCGCCCCGGTGGATCACCACTGCGCAGTTGTACAGCCGGTGCCGCAGCTTCACCGGCGCACCGACGGCGAACAGCGGCCTCAGCTCCGCGGTCTCGGTGGCGATCCGCGCCACGGCATCGACCACGGCGTCGAGCA
This sequence comes from Arachnia propionica, assembly GCF_003859805.1. Taxonomy (GTDB): domain Bacteria; phylum Actinomycetota; class Actinomycetes; order Propionibacteriales; family Propionibacteriaceae; genus Arachnia; species Arachnia propionica_C. Next base: position 177,915 of record NZ_RQZG01000002.1, on the reverse strand, counting down.
GTGAGTCGTTCAGCAGCAGGTCGTCGATGGCGTAGCCGCTGACCGACAGCTCCGGGAACACCAGGGCGGCGACCCCTTCGGCGTCGGCTCGGCGCACCATCTCGACGATGCGCTCCGCGTTCGTGGCAGGATCGAAGTCGGCCACGGGCAGCGTCGCGGCGGCCACCCGAGCGAACCCCTGGGCGTAGAGGTTGAAGAAATCCATGGCCCGACCCTATCCCCATCGGCCCAATTCCGACGCGCCAGCGATTGTCAAGAAGTGTGCATCCATCATGTACAGTTTCTCCTCGTGTGTGGAATCGTTGGATACCTGGGAAGCCGCGACGGGCGGCAGATCGTCGTCGACGGACTGCGTCGACTCGAGTACCGCGGCTACGACTCGGCGGGGATCGCCGTCGTGGCCGACGGGGAGCTCAGTCATGCCAAGAAGGAGGGCAAGATCGCCAACCTGGCGGCTGCGATGGAGGCCGACCCGCTGCCCAGGTCCGGCACGGCCATCGGACACACCCGCTGGGCCACCCACGGGGCCCCCACCGATGCCAACTCGCATCCCCACCTGGCGGGGCGCGTGGCCATCGTGCACAACGGGATCATCGAGAACCACGCCGCGCTCAAGGCCGATCTCGACGTCCCCTTCGCCTCGGAGACCGACTCGGAGGTGGCCGCCCACCTGCTGGACCGGGAACTGGGCAGGGGAGCTGACCTCGTCGCGGCGATGCGGGCCGTCGTCAAGCGACTGGAGGGCACCTTCACCCTGGTGGCCATCGACAGCCAGGATCCCGACCGGATCGTCGCGGCCCGCCGCAACTCCCCCCTCGTGGTGGGCATCGGTGAGGCCGAGTACTTCCTGGCCTCCGACGTCGCCGCATTCATCGAGCACACCCGCGACGCCGTGGAGCTCGGCCAGGACCAGATCGTGGAGCTGACCCGCGACGGTGTGAATGTCACCGATTTCGACGGTGCGCCGGCCAGCACCCGTGCCTTCCACGTGGACTGGGACCTCACGGCTGCCCAGAAGCAGGGCTACGACTGGTTCATGCGCAAGGAGATCTTCGAGCAGCCGAAGGCGGTGGCGGACACCCTGCTGGGCCGTACCAACGAGCGCGGCGAGATCGTGCTCGACGAGATCCGGATCAGTCCCGAGGAGCTCCGGCGTGTCAACAAGATCGTCATCGTCGCCTGCGGCACCGCCTTCTACGCCGGGCTGGTGGCCAAGTACGCCATCGAGCACTGGACCCGCATCCCCTGCGAGGTGGAGCTCGCCAGTGAGTTCCGCTACCGGGACCCGATCATCGACCCGATGACCCTGGTGGTGACCATCTCCCAGTCGGGGGAGACCGCCGACACCCTCATGGCCATCCGGCACGCCCGCGAACAGCACGCCAAGGTCGTCGCCATCTGCAACACCAACGGTGCCACCATCCCGCGTGAGTCCGATGCCGTGATCTACACCCACGCAGGCCCCGAGATCGGTGTCGCCTCGACCAAGGGGTTCACCACCCAGCTCATCGCCTGCTACCTGCTGGGCCTGTTCCTGGCCCAGGTGCGCGGCATGAAGTACGCCGACGAGATCCGCATGATCCTCGACGAGCTCCAACGGATGCCCGAGCAGATGCAGTGCGTCCTCGACGCCCAGCAGCAGATCCTCGACCTGGCGGGGGACCTGAAGGAGGAACCCTCCATCCTGTTCCTCGGCCGTCACGTCGGCTACCCCGTCGCGTTGGAGGGGGCGCTCAAGCTGAAGGAGCTGGCCTACATCCACGCGGAGGGATTCGCCGCGGGTGAGCTCAAGCACGGACCCATCGCGTTGGTCTCCAAGGGGCTGCCGATGTTCGTCGTGGTCCCGCCCCACAGCCGTGACCAACTGCGCGACAAGGTGATCTCCAACATCGCGGAGGTCCGGGCCAGGGGAGCGCGCACCATCGTGCTGGCGGAGGCCGACGACGAGCAGGCCCGTCGCCACGCCGACGTCTTCATCGCGCTGCCACGGGTCTCGACGCTGATCCAGCCGCTGCTGGCCATCCTGCCGCTGCAGCTGTTCGCCTGCGAGGTGGCCACCCAGCGCGGCTACGACGTGGACCAGCCGAGGAACCTGGCGAAGTCGGTCACGGTCGAGTGAGGCCCCACCCGTCCAATCGATAGGGTTTTCGGGCAGTTGTTGCACGTTTCTGCCAGAACATGCCCGAGAACTCAATGAAATGACATAACGCGAAGGGGGGCGGGGGCCGCGCACCCTCTAGGCTGGGACGATGATCGTCGGTATCGGAGTGGACCTGTGCGTCGTCGAACGGTTCCAGGCGATGCTGGAGCGCCGGCCCGGCCTGGCGGAGCGGTTGCTCACCCCGAGGGAGCAGGAACTGTCCGTGCAGTCCAAGGCCGCGCGGTTCGCCGCGAAGGAGGCACTCGCCAAGGCGCTGCACAGTCCCGGTGGGTTGCGCTGGCTGGATGCGGAGGTGGTCAAGGACCCGGCCGGTGTGCCGAGCTTCGCCCTCAGCGGCACCGTCGCGGACCGCGTGTCCGAGCTGGGGATCACCCGGATCCATCTCAGCCTCTCCCACGACGGTGGGTTCGCCACCGCGATGGTGGTGTGCGAGTCGTGATCGACACCTTCACCGTCGCTGACCTGGCGGCCTGCTGGCCGGTGCCGGGACCCCGGGACCACAAGTACACCCGGGGAGTGGTCGGGATCGATGCCGGATCGACCCGCTACCCCGGGGCGGCGCTGCTCGCCGTCGCCGGAGCGCTGGGGACGGGGCCGGGCATGGTCCGCTACCTCGGGTCGGCTCCGGGGGAGTTGGTGATCAGCCGTCACCCCAGCGTCGTCCTGGCTGACGGGCAGGTCCAGGCCCTGGTGCTGGGGCCCGGCTGGGGACCGCGGGCCGACGCCGGGCAGCGGCTCGAGGAGGCCTGCTCGCGGCGGGTCCCGATGGTCATCGATGCCGATGCGCTGCGCCACCTGCCGAACCCGGTGCCCGAGGGGTGCCTGATCACCCCGCACGCCGGAGAGCTGGCGATGCTGCTCGGGGTCCCACGACGTGACGTGGAGGCGGAGCCGGTGGCGGCGGCACAGGAGGCCGCAGACATGTTCCGGGTGACGGTGCTGCTCAAGGGAGCCGTCCAGCCGGTCGCTGCCCCGGGTGGGCAGGTGAGGCTGGCACTGCCGGGACCCGCCTGGAGCGCTCAGGCCGGCTCCGGGGACGTGCTCGCCGGGGCCTGCGGAACATTGCTCGCAGCCGGGTTGCCCGTGGCGGTGGCCGCGCTGGCCGCGGCCAGCCTGCAGGCCCTGGTCGCCACCCGGTTCCCGGGGCCGTGGCCCCCTCACGTGCAGGCGGCCAGGTTCCCCGGTGTGGTCGCTGACCTGGTCAGTGGGTCTGCGGGGTCAGGGACTTCCGCCTGACGGACAGCCGGATCGCCTCGGTGTAGTGCTCCATCAGCTCGGTGCAGATGTTGTGCCAGGTGCGATCCAGGATGGACTCACGCGCGGCAGCGGAGAAAGCGGCCCGCTTCACGTCGTCCCCGACCAGATCCGTCACCTGGGCCCGGAGCTGGTCGAGCCTGCCCGGTTCGTACAACCAGCCGGTGCGGGACGGATCGATGAGGTCGACGGGGCCGCCCTTGCGGGGGGCCACGACGGGCAGCCCCGAGGCCTTGGCCTCCTGGACGGCCTGGCAGAACGTCTCCATCTCACCGGTGTGGACGAACAGGTCCAGGGAGGCCATGGCGCGGGGCAGGTCCTCGCCGCCGAGCTGCCCGAGGAAGGCCGCACCGGGCAGCTTCTGCTGCAGCGTCGCGCGTTCCGGGCCGTCGCCGATGATGACCAGCCGAGTGTTCGGGAGGTCGGTCAACGCCACCAGGTCCTCGACCTGCTTCTCGACGGCGAGACGTCCCATGAACCCGATGAGTTTCTCCCCGTTCGGGGCAAGTCGGCGGCGCAGTCCACGGTTGCGTTTGGTGGGTGTGAAGCGTTCCGAGTCGACGCCTCGTCCCCACAGGTTGACCCGGGGCACCCCGTGATCGATGAGCTGTTGTCGGGCGTAGGTGGAGGGCGCCAGGGTCATCGTCGCCAAGGAGTGCACCTGCGTGACGTGGTGCCACAGCAGCGCCTCAGCATGGGGGAAGCCGTAGCGTGCGGCGTAGGAGGGCACCTCGGTCTGGTAGATCGCCACCATGGGGATGCCCAGCCGGGCCGCCACCGAGGCCCCCTTGAAGCCGACGATGAAGGGGGCGGCCAGGTGGACCACATCGGGGTTGAAACGGGTGAGGATGCGCTCCACCGTGAACGACGGGGTGGTCACCACCCGCACGGTGTCGTAACCCGGCAGGCCGATCGAGGCCACCTTCTTCACCCGGAAACCGGCGTACCTGCGGGGCACCTTCCGTCCGTCGGCCGGGGCGATGACCAGGGCGTCGTGGCCAGCTGACCGGAGGTGCTCGAGCACCCGCAGGACGGAGTTGGTCACTCCGTTGACCTGCGGCAGGAAGGATTCCGCGATGACGGCGACACGCACGGTCCCAGTCTACGCGGCGTGGGCCTGCGGCTCCATTCACATTGTGGTGGTACACCCCCGAAAACAGTTGTAGAGTGTGTCCGTGCTCTCCAAAGAAGTCCGAGCCGACCACGGCGGTCGGCCCCAGCTCTCCCTGCTCCTGGGTGTCGTGCTCATCGTCTACGTGGGTCAGATGACCCTCGGCCCGATCATCGCGCCGTTGGCCCGTGACCTCGGGCTCGCGGAATGGCAGGTGGGGGTGACCATCTCCAGCGCTGCCCTCATGGTGGTGCTGACCTCGCAGTTCTGGGGGCGCCGCGCCCAGTCGGCGGGTTTCAAGCCAGTGCTGGTCAGTGCACTGCTGGCCGCCACGGTCACGATGCTGCTGTTCACCGTCGTCGTCTCGGTCGGGCTGGCCGGGGTGCTCACCGGCTGGTTGCTCTTCCTGCTCTTCCTGCTGCTGCGCGGAGTGGCCTTCGGCACCGCCATCGCGGCGGTCCCCCCGACGGCCCAGGCCTATGTCGCCGAGGTGACCCCGGAGGGTCAACAACGGGTCAAGGCGATGGCCGGGGTCGGGGCCATGCAGGGACTCGCCTCGATCCTGGGTGCGATCATCGGGGGCGTGCTCGCCGGGTTGGGGCTGCTGGTCCCCATCGCAGTGGTGCCGGTGCTGATCGGAGCAGGTCTCGCCGTGGTGCTGTGGGGGCTGCGGAGCGGGGGACAGGGGCAACTCGTGGCCGCCCCCAGACGGATCAGTCCCGCCGACCCTCGGGTGTGGCCGTTCCTGATGGCAGGATTCGGCATGTTCACCGCTCTGGGATTCATCCAGGTCACGGGAGGATTCCTCATCCAGGATCGGCTGCACCTGGCCTCCGAGACCGCCGGGCAGATGACCGGGGCCATGATGCTCGTGATGGGTCTCGGAATGGTGCTGTCCCAGGCCGTGATCGTGCCGCGCACGGGTTGGGGGCCGCCGAGGCTGTTGCGTCTCGGGACCGTCGTGGCCGCCATCGGGTTCATCCTGCTGCTGCCCGACCAGGGCGCGTGGCTGCTGTTCCTCGCCTTCGCGCTGATGGGGCTCGGGCTCGGTCTGGCGATCCCCGGCTACACGGCTGGGCCCACCATGCTGGTGCAACGCGATGAACAGGGCGGTCTGGCCGGTGTCGTGGGGGCCACGAACGGTCTCACCTATGTCATCTCACCCGCACTCAGCACGATCCTCTACGGCTGGTGGCGTCCGCTGCCCGTGGTGATCTCCATCGCCATGCTGATCGCCGTCGTGGTGTTCCTCGCCATGCATCCTGCCTTCCGACGCTTCGTCCCGCTGAGAGCCGAGGAGGTGCGGTGACAACCGGCCGCAGACGCGGCAGACCACCCCGGCTCTCGCGGGAGGAGGTGGCCGAGGCCGTGCTCGAGGTCGGGTTCCCCGACCTCACCTTCGCGGCCGTCCGGCAACGACTGGGGGTGGGGGAGACCACACTGTTCCGTTACGCCCCGGATCGTGACGAACTGGTGCGGCTGGGCCTCGGACGGATGGTCGAGACTGCCAGGTGGCCGACGTTGTCAGGGTCCTGGCGGGACGTGCTGAGGGCCTGCGCCCACTGTCTCTGGCGAACCTGTGAGCGTCACCCGGGCGCGGCGGCCGAGGCCGCACGTGGGCTGATTCCGCTCAGTGGGGTCCGACTCGTCGACGATCTGTGCATCCACCTGGTGGAGTGCGGCTTCACCGCGCACGGGGCCGTACTGGCCTGTGACATGGTGTTCGACCTGGTGATCGACAGCCGCCGTGGTGCGGAGGGCCTGGACGGCCTGACCGGCGGGGGCCCTCGTCGCCGTGACCTCCAGGAGGTCTGGGGTGCCCTTCCGGAACCGGAGGAGGGGGGCGACCCGGTCAGGCGGGTGGTCCAGGAGACCAGGCGAACCATGGTGCAACGGCCGCCCATCGAATGGTTCGACACGAAGCTGGAGATCATCCTCGACGGTGTGGCGGCGTCTCTCCACTGATCTGATTGCTGCAACCCGTCGTGCCTGTGCTAGTCTGATCAGTCGGCCCATGTGGCCCAGTCCGGGGTGTCGCTGACCAAGCCCCGGACCCCCTGAGCCGGATACCGGCTGTCAGCATCGCGCATCGAGCGCCAACGGCCGTCTTGTGTTTGAGCTTTTCCTGTGAGACGAGGCGAGCCGAAGCCCGCGGAATCCATCCGCCGGGCCCGAGACGAGCTGTTCTTTAAGGACCTGACATGGCCATGCATGGCAAGAAGCCGAAGTCGTTCAAGGCTGACGGCACACCCAAGAAACGTTGGAGCGCTGCCGAGCGGGCAGCCAAGGGGCGTGCGCCCCGCAAGTCGGGTGGGGTCCGCCACCCGGAGCGGGAGCGCTTCTCCCGCAGAACTGACCATGACGTCGAGCCCCGTGACGAGCGCAGGTTCGACCGCCGTGACGAGCGCAGGTTCGACCGCGACGACCGGCCCCGGCGTGATGACAGGTTCGGGCGGCGTGACGACCGCGAGTTCCGTCCCCGCCGGGACGACCGTTTCGAACGGCGGGACGACAGGTTCGACCGCCGTGACGAGCGCAGGTTCGACCGCGACGACCGCTTCGAACGGCGGGACGACCGTCGCCGGGATCGGGATCAGGAGCGCCGCGATGACCGACGTGACTTCGGTCGTCGTGGTGGGTTCCGGCAGGACCGGCCGCGCGGGTTCCGCTCCTTCCAGGACCAGCCGCGGCACCACCACCACGACCGCCGTCGTGATGACCGCCGCCACGAGACCCACGAGGTGGAGCAGGACCAGATGAGCTGGGAGGCCACCGCCGTGGAGGTGGAGGTCACCACGGACGACGAGCGCTCCGGTTTCGCCGAGCTCGGGGTCGCCACCCCCATGGTCGCGGCCCTGGCAGCACAGGGGATCACCGAGCCCTTCCCCATCCAGCGGGCCACCATCGCCGATGCCATCGCGGGACGCGACGTGCTGGGTCGCGGCCGCACCGGCTCGGGCAAGACCTTGGCCTTCGGACTGCCGATGCTGACCCGGCTGGCCGCTGGGGAACCCACCGGCACACCGCGCGCCGTCATCCTCACCCCCACCCGTGAACTCGCCCTGCAGATCGCCGACAACCTGTCACCGCTGGCCACCGTCATGGGTCTGGACCTGTACCTGGTGGCGGGGGGTATGGCCTACGGTCCCCAGATCAAGGCCTTCCAGCGCGGCGTCGACGTGGTGGTGGCCACACCCGGCCGCCTCATCGACCTGCTGGAGCAGGGAGCGGTGGACCTCAGCCAGGTGGAGATCGCAGTCCTCGACGAGGCCGACCACATGAGCGACCTCGGATTCCTGCCCGATGTCACCACCCTGCTCGACGCGGTCCCCGAGGGCGGACAGCGGCTGCTGTTCTCCGCCACCCTCGACGGTGCGGTGGACAAGCTGGTGCGACGCTACCTGGTCGACCCGGTGACCCACGAGGTGGACTCGGGACGTGCCTCGGTGACCACCATGACCCACCACGTGCTGCACCTGGCCCCGCACCACAAGAACCAGATCACCGCCGAGATCGCCAACCGCGACGGCAAGACCGTGATCTTCGCCCGCACCCAGATGGGCTCCGACCGCATCGCGGGTCAGCTCCGCCAGGCCGGGGTGTTGGCCGGTGCCCTCCACGGCGGCCTCACCCAGGGGGCCCGGGCCCGTGTCCTCGCAGCCTTCAAGAACGGTGAGGTCCCCGTGCTGGTGGCCACCGACGTCGCGGCACGTGGCATCCACGTCGACGATGTCACCCTGGTGCTCCAGGTCGATCCACCCATGAACCACAAGGACTACCTCCACCGGGCCGGTCGCACGGCCCGGGCGGGGGAGACCGGTGCCGTGGTGAGCCTCGTGCTGCCGCACCAGCGCAAACTGATGCGTCGTCTCGTGGGTCAGGCCGGGGTCAGCACCAAACCCCTCGAGGTGACCCCCGGCAGCGATGAGCTGAAGCACGCCACCGGGGCGAAGGAGTGCCTCGACGCCCCCATCGACGAGGCCGACTACCTGGCCCTCATCGCGCCCAAACCGCAGCAACGCCGTCGTCCCCACGGCGGTCGGCGACGCGGCGGGTTCCGTGGCGGGCGCGGCCGCCGCAACTGGGAGTAGGATCCCTGAGGTCATGTCCGAGACCATCCAGGTGCGGGTGGCCACCGACGCGGATGCTCCCGCGATGCGCCAGGTGGCACACACCGCCTTCGCCGCCCGCCGCCCCGTCGATCCGCCCGCAGCGGCGCTCACGGACACCGTCGAGGACTACCGTCGTGCCCTGAGCCAGGGCTGGGGGGTGTGCGCCCTCGACGGCGATCGGATCATCGGTTGCCTGCTCATCGCCCACGACGGCGAGGTCGCGAGGCTGTGCCGCGTCGCAGTCCTGCCCGAGGCGACCGGAGGTGGCGTGGCGAAACACCTCGTCGCCGGGGCCGTCTCGCTGGCCGCCGACGCCGGTCTGTCCCGGGTGGAACTGGCCTGCCGACGGGAATTCCCGGAACTGGCCGACTGGTGGCGCGCCCACGGCTTCGCCACCCTCCGTCAGGAGGGCCACGAATGGATCCTGGGGCGGGACCTGCCCGTGGTGATCGACGTACCGAGCGCCGAGGAGATGCAGGACCTGGGGGCCAGGTTGGCCGGGGTGCTGCGTGCAGGCGACGTCGTGATCGCCACCGGCGACCTCGGGGCGGGCAAGACCACGCTGACCCAGGGCATCGGCCGGGGGCTGCAGGTGGCAGGACCGATCATCTCCCCGACCTTCGTCATCTCCCGGATCCACCCGGCCCACGGGGACGGCCCCGACCTGGTCCACGTCGATGCCTACCGGATGTCCAGTGCCGGTGAGCTGGCCGACATCGACCTCGACCAGACGATGTCCGGGGCGGTCACGCTGATCGAGTGGGGGGAAGGAGTGGCCGAGTGGCTCTCGGAGAACCGCCTGGAGATCGACATCGACCGCAGCTGTGACCCCCGACGGGTCACCCTCACCGGCGTCGGTCCGAGGTGGGCCGGTGCCCTGGAAGCTTTGAGGAGATCATGACCTACACCTTGGGGATCGACACTTCCCACCACGTCGCCGTCGGGCTGGCCGAGGACGGTGCTCCGCTGGCCACCCGTGTGGTGGCCGACACCCGGGCCCACGGTGAGACCCTGGTGCCGCTGATCCAGCAGCTCTGCGCCGAGGCCGGCGTGAGGCTGCAGGAGATCGACGCCTATGCCGTCGGGATGGGGCCGGGACCGTTCACGGGGCTGAGGGTGGGGATCGTCGCGGCCCGAAGCCTGGCCTCCGTGTCCGCCCGGCCGGTCCACGGGGTCTGCTCCCTGGACGTCATCGCGGCCCAGTGGGTGGATGCGCCCGGTGAGTTCGTGGTGGCCTCGGATGCCCGTCGCAAGGAACTCTACTGGGCCCACTACGTCGAGGGCCGGCGTCAGGGGGAACCCAGGGTGGGAGCCCCGGGTGGGCTTCCCGACCTGCCCCTGGCCGGTCCCGTTCCGGGGGAGTACGGGCTCCGGGTGGTCGGCCCCGAGGGGATCGACGCCGCGGTGCTCGCCGCTTCGTGGGAGCGCCTGCCCGCGGTGGACGGGGAACCGTTCTACCTGCGCCCGGCCGATGCCGCCGTGCCCACCACCCGGAAGTCGGCACTGCCCCGGCTGCGGGTGCCTCGATGACCGTGCGATCCGCCGTGCCCGCCGATGCGGCGGACATCGTCCGGCTGGAGGAGGGTTTCCCGGCCTCCCAGCGCTGGAGTGAGGCAGCCTGGCGCGAGGAGATCGAGTCCCCGGAGCACCTGGTGCTGGTGGGGGAGGCCGATGGGGTCGTCGCGGCCTGCGCTTGGCGCGCGGCCTTCGACGTGGCTGAGCTGTACCGGGTGATCGTGGCCCCGGCACGGCGTCGCCAGGGTCTCGCCGGGGACCTGATGCGTCGTGGACTGGCCTGGGCGCGTGGGCAGGGGGCGGAGCGTGTGATGTTGGAGGTGGCGGCGGACAACGAGCCCGCCATCGCCCTGTACAGGGGCCACGGCTTCGCGCAGGTGGCTGGGCGCGCGGACTACTACGGCCGGGGCCGCGATGCACTCATCATGGAGTTGCCGCTTGTGAAGGAGGAACCCTCATGACCGAACCGCTGATCCTCGGCATCGAGTCGTCGTGCGACGAGACCGGGGTGGGAATCGTGCGTGGCAACGAGTTGCTGGCCAGTGAGGTGGCCTCCTCGGTGGATCTGCACGCCCGGTTCGGTGGGGTGGTGCCCGAGATCGCCTCCCGGGCTCACCTGTCGGCCCTCGTGCCGACCCTGGAGCGGGCGGCCGCCGTCGCCGACGTCGACCTGGGCGAGGTGGACGCCATCGCCGTCACGGCAGGACCCGGGCTGATGGGGGCGCTGCTGGTCGGTATCTCGGCGGCCAAGGCCCTGGCTGCGTACCTGGACAAGCCACTCCACGGGGTCAACCACCTGGTGGGGCACATCGCCGTCGACCTGCTGGACCACGGCACCCTGCCGATGCCGACGCTGGCGCTGCTGGTCTCGGGTGGACACACCTCGCTGTTGCACGTGAAGGACCTGGCGCGTGACATCACGGAGCTGGGGGCCACCATCGACGACGCGGCGGGGGAGGCCTACGACAAGGTGGCTCGGCTCCTGGGGCTGGCCTACCCGGGAGGGCCGGTGATCGATCGGGCAGCCGCCGACGGTGACCCGACGGCGATCCGTTTCCCCCGGGGGCTCACCGCACGGCACGACCTCGAGCGGCACCGTTTCGACTTCTCCTTCTCCGGGCTGAAGACCGCCGTCGCACGTTGGGTGGAGACCGCCCGGCTGGAGGGACGCGAGGTTCCCGTCGCGGATGTCTGCGCCAGCTTCCAGGAGGCCGTGGCCGATGTGCTGGTGACCAAGACGCTTGACGCGGTGAAGGTCACCGGGGCGGACACGATCCTGCTCGGCGGGGGCGTGGCGGCCAATTCCCGGCTGCGTGGCCTCATGGAGGAGCGAGCCGGGGCCGCCGGGATCGAGCTCAGGCGTCCCCGTCCGGCCCTGTGCACCGACAACGGGGCGATGATCGCCGCCGTCGGGGTGGAGGTGGTCCGGGCCGGGCTCGCTCCTTCCCCCCTGGACTTCTCCGCCGAACCGGGCCTGCCGGTGACCCGGGTCGTCGTCTGAACGGCCGGTGGCCGGGGGTTGAGTATCAGTCAGGTAACAATCCGTCTCAAGTTTGGGCCTTCTGGTTCTCAGGGTCTCGAAATCCGACTAAGGTCCGGTGCCAATCGGTCCTGATCCCAAGGATCGCGTGTCGGGAATCGACCAAGGAGAAACTATGAAGTTCAAGGGCTCCAAGGCTGCCCTTGCCGCACTGCTGGGCGGAGCGTTGATGCTCGGCGCCTGCACCAGCGGCGAGGATCCGGCCACCCAACCCCCTGCGGGGACCGGTGAGACCTCGGCGTCCACCACGGGCACGGGCAGCACCCCCAGTGGTGATGCTGACACCTGCAAGAAGCCCGTGGAGGTCACGGCCCCGAAGGAGGGCCAGGTCATCTACGGTCCTGGCCCGGGCAAGTGGAGCGGGTACAACAACCTCACCTCCGCCACCTACTCCACCTACAACTCCGTCGTCTCTGACCGAATCCTCAGCAGCTTCGTGTACTTCGGTACCGACGGCACCATCTGCGAGGACAAGGACTTCGGCACCATCGAGGTGCTGAACGAGGACCCGCTCGAGGTGAAGTACACCATCAGTGACAAGGCTGTGTGGTCCGATGGTACCCCGGTGACCATCAACGACTACCTGCTGGACTGGGCGGCCCAGAACCCCGAGTTCCTGGTTCCCGGCCGCGCCAGCGGAGAGAACAAGGACACCAAGGCCGTCTTCGACCACGTCTCCTCCAGCCTCGCCGAGCAGGTGCTGGAAGGGCCGCAGGGTGAGATCGGCTCCAAGACCTTCACCCTGAAGTACCAGGGCACCTACCCGGACTGGAAGCTCATCATCGGCAACGTCATGCCGGCGCACGTGGTGGCCAAGCAGAGTGGTCTGGAGCCCGACGCCCTCGCCCAGGCGATCCTCGACCGCGATGCCGAGACCGTGAAGAAGGCAGCTGAGTTCTGGAACACCGGGTGGAACTTCGAGCAGGGACAGCTTCCCGATGCCTCGGTCATCCCCTCGATGGGTCCCTACCAGATCAAGCAGGGTGGATGGGAGGGCACTGCGCTCACCCTCGAGGCCAACCCGAAGTACTGGGGTACCCCGCCGGCCACTCAGAACCTGATCTTCCGCTACATCGAAGACGCCCAGATGGCCCAGTCGCTGCAGAACGGTGACCTCAACGTCATCGATCCCCAGGCCACCGTCGACACCGTCGGCCAGCTGCAGAACATCGGTCCCTCCGTCAAGGTCGAGACCTTCTCCACCCTGACCTGGGAGCACCTGGACTTCAACTTCCGCGACACCAATGTCTTCTCCGACGCCCAGGGTGGCCTCAAGCTCCGCCAGGCCTTCGCCCACTGTGTGCCCCGGCAGGCCATCGTCGACTCGCTCATCAAGCCGATCGATCCCGGCGCCGAGATCATGAACGCCCGTGAGGCCTTCCCCTTCCAGGAGAAGTACGACGAGGTGGTCAAGGCCAGCTACGACGGACGTTACGACCAGGTCGACATCGAGAAGGCCAAGCAGTTGGTCGCCGAGTCCGGTGTCGCCACCCCGATCAAGGTCCGCGTCGGTTACCGTGCCGGCAACCAGCGTCGCGCTGAGACCGTCGCCGCGATCCAGGCCTCGTGCAAGGACGCCGGTTTCGAGGTCGAGGACACCGCAACCTCTGACTTCTTCGACAAGCAGCTCCCCGATGGTGACTACGAGGTGGCGCTGTACGCCTGGGCGAGCTCCGGTCAGCTCGTGTCCGGTCAGAACATCTACTCCACCGACAAGCCGCAGAACTACGGCAAGTACTCCAACGCCAAGGTGGACGAGTCCTGGAAGAAGATGACCAGCACGCTCGACGACAAGGTCCTCCTGGAGGAGACCAAGGTCCTGGAGAAGGAGCTGTGGGACACCCTGTTCGGACTCCCGCTCTACGCCCATCCAGGTGTCATGGCCTACGACGCCCGCATCGGCAACGTGCGCTCCACGGCCACCCAGAACCATGTGGTCTGGAACGGCGAGCAGTGGCAGCTCAACTGAGGTGACACACCCCTGAGGTGACCTGAACAAGGGGGGTGGGTGCCATCCGTGCACCCACCCTCCTTGCTGCATCTGACCGCTCAAACCACGGCTGGGCGCGACCAAGACGGCGTTCGTGCTCTATCATCGGGCGCTATGGGTCTTCCCGGTGGGGCCCAGACCTGCCAGCCGGAATAGGAACTACCGTGATCAAGTACATCGCCAAGAGGCTTCTCATCTCCTTGATGATCCTCTTCCTGGGCTCCCTGCTGCTGTTCGTCCTGGTGATCAACTCGGGCGATCCGCTCGCCCCGATCCGGGAGTCGAACTCCCCGAACCGTGAGAACCTGATGCGTCAGATGACTGAACGCATGGGGTTGGACAAGCCGTGGTTCGCGCGCTACTGGGACTGGCTCACCGGTGTGCTCCAGGGCAATTTCGGTGTCGCCTCCGACGGCGCGAACGTCAACGCGCTGGTGTTCTCGGCCGCTTCCTCGACCCTGCGGCTCGTGATTCTGGCCACCCTGCTCTCCATCACCATCGGCATCACGCTGGGTGTGCTGACCGCTGTGAGGCAGTACAGCGGCTTCGACTACGCCGTGACCATGATGGCCTTCGTCTTCTTCTCCCTGCCGGTGTTCTGGTTCGCGGTGCTGCTGAAGCACTACGCCGCCATCGAGTTCAACAACTGGATCGCGACGGCCAAGTTCGCACCACCGATGATCGTCGGCGTCGCCGCCTTCCTCGGCCTCGTGATCGCCGCCGTCGTCGGCGGTCCGTGGAATCGTCGCCTCATCACCTTCGGCGCCCTGTTCGTGGCCTTCGCGGGCGTCCTGTTCTACTTCGACGCCGTGACCTGGTTCCGTCGCCCGGCCATCGGGCTGCCGGTCTACATCCTGCTGGTGATCGGGATCGCCGTCATGCTGATCGTGCTGACCAGTGGTTTCGGCAACAAGGGGGTGCGCAACGCGGTGGGGGTCACCGCCGGGGTCGCCATCGTCGGTTACGCCATCATGCGGGGCATCCTCATGACCAGCCCCAGCTACTGGCTGCTGTTCCTGCTGCTGGTGGTCGCCATCGTCGTCGCGGTGTTGGCGGGCCAGTTCCTGGGAGGCTTCTCCCGCAGACAGGCCATCTTCGCCTCCGTGGTCACCAGCCTGCTGGCCTCCGTCGCGGCATTGATCGACCTGTTGCTCAGCAACTGGTCGAACTACCTCAAGGTCCAGCCCCGGCCGATCCCCACCATCGGCTCCGCGACGGCGAACTTCTCCACCACCTGGTGGGGCCACAACATCGATCTGCTGACCCACATCTTCCTCCCCACGATGGCCTTGATGCTGATCTCGCTGGCCTCCTACACCCGCTACACCCGGGCCTCGATGCTGGAGGTGCTGAACCAGGACTACATCCGCACGGCGCGCTCCAAGGGCATCTCGGAGCGCAAGGTCATCACCCGGCACGCGCTGCGCAACTCCCTGATCCCGCTGGCCACCATCGTGGCCTTCGACTTCGCGGGCCTGATCGGTGGTGCGGTCATCACCGAGCGGGTCTTCGGCTGGCAGGGCATGGGCTGGATGTTCGCCACCGGTCTGGAAGCCGTTGATCCTGCCCGGGTGATGGCCTTCTACGCCGTCACCGGTACCGCCGCCGTGGTGATGAACATGATCGCCGACATCGCCTACGCCTTCCTGGACCCGAGGATCTCCCGATGAGCAACGAGAACAAGATGTCCGAGAACACACCGGTCGACGAGACCACAGAGACCATGACCGAGCCCGAGACCAGCTTCGAGGTCGAGGAGACCCTCGACGCGGCGGGGGAGCGTTCCTAC
The DNA here is from genome assembly GCF_003859805.1 of Arachnia propionica. GTDB lineage: Bacteria > Actinomycetota > Actinomycetes > Propionibacteriales > Propionibacteriaceae > Arachnia > Arachnia propionica_C. The sequence continues at coordinate 162,443 of NZ_RQZG01000002.1, read as the reverse complement.
TCCCAGGGCGCGCTGATCCGTCGGCGGTTCTTCCGTCACCGCGGCGCCATGATCGCGCTCACGGTGCTCTGCCTGATCATCCTCATGGCCTTCACCTCCTCCGGGATCGGGCCGATCCCCGGCTGGTGGCCGAAGAACTACACCGACCTGTATCCCCAGGTCGACGCCGGGGCTCCGACGTTGAAACTGTGGCCCCTCCGTATCGGGGAGCACCCCTTCGGGCAGACCACCATCGGCAAGGACTACTTCGCCCTGGTGATGGAGGGGGCTCGCAAGTCCCTCATCATCGCCTTCATGGTGGGGGCGATCGCCACCACCATCGGCACCATCATCGGTTCGGCCGCCGGGTACTTCCGGGGCTGGATCGAGGCCTTCCTGATGCGCGTCACCGACCTGGTCATCATCATCCCGTTGCTGGTGCTGGCCTCCGTGCTGGGCCGGATGACCAACGGCAACAACATCTTCTTCCTGGCCGGGGTGCTCGGCATCGTGGTGTGGACCAGCATGGCGCGTCTGGTGCGTGGCGAGGTGCTCTCGCTGCGGGAGCGGGAGTTCGTCCACGCGGCGAAGGCCATCGGAACCTCCGACTGGCGCATCATCTTCCGTCACATCCTGCCGAACTCCGTCGGTGTCATCGTGGTGAACTCCACCCTGCTCATCGCCTCGGCGATCCTGCTGGAGACCGCGCTGTCCTTCCTCGGATTCGGCGTGAAGTCCCCGGAGACCTCGCTCGGGCTGCTGATCTCGGAGTACCAGACGGCACTGACCACCCGTCCCTGGCTGTTCTGGTGGCCGGGCATGTTCATCCTGGCGATCGCGCTGTGTGTCAACTTCATCGGTGACGGTCTGCGTGACGCCTTCGACCCCCGGCAGCAGATGGACTGAGGACAACTGAGATGACTGAGACCAACACCACTCCGGACACCAATGAGCCGGTGCTGCAGTTCCAGCAGCTGGACGTCAACTTCCGCACCGAGTTCGGCCGGGTCCACGCCGTCAAGGGCATCGACCTGGTGGTCAACCCGGGCGAGGTCGTGGCCCTGGTGGGCGAGTCCGGCTCCGGCAAGTCCGTGACCGCCACCACCGCTCTCGGACTGCTGCCGAGGACCGCGACCATCACCGGCGAGACGATGGTGGCCGACAAGACCATCTCCAAGCTGGACCAGCGGGGACTGCGGGCACTGCGAGGCAACCGCGTCGCGATGGTCTTCCAGGAGCCCATGACGGCGCTGAACCCGGTCATCCGCATCGGTGAGCAGCTCACCGAGTCGATGGAGGTCCACGACGTGGCCTACGGGCAGCAGGCCTGGGACCGCGCCGTCGACCTGCTCAAGGCCGTCGGCATCCCCAATGCCGAGCGTCGCGCCAAGCAGTACCCGCACGAACTCTCCGGTGGTATGCGGCAGCGCGTGGTCATCGCGATGGCCCTGGCCTGTGATCCCGAGGTCATCATCGCCGACGAGCCGACCACGGCCCTCGACGTGACGGTGCAGGCCGACATCCTGGACCTGCTGCGCTCCCTGAAGGAGAAGCTCAACACCGGCATCCTGCTCATCACCCACAACATGGGTGTGGTGGCCGACATGGCTGACCGCGTCGCCGTGATGTTCAAGGGCAACATCGTGGAGCGCGGGACCGCCGAGGAGGTGCTGCTCAACCCCCAGCACCCCTACACCAAGAAACTGCTCGACGCGGTGCCACACCTGGGTGAGGGGCAGGGGCAGTTCGGCTCGAAGCCCGCCGAGGTCTCGGCCGATGCGGGGCTGGCGCTGGACGTGCGCGACATGGTGGTGGAGTACAAGCGTGCCGGGAAGAAGCCGTTCCGTGCCGTCGACGGTGTGAGCTTCGACGTGCGTCGTGGTGAGATCGTCGGTCTGGTGGGTGAGTCCGGTTCCGGCAAGTCCACCATCGGGCGTGCGCTGCTCGGCCTGATCCCCTCGGCCGCTGGTGAGGTGCGGGTGCTCGGGGAGGACCTGCTGGCGCTGCGGGGACGTCAGGTCAAGGAACTTCGCCGTCGGATCGGCGTCATCTTCCAGGACCCCGCAGCCTCACTCAACCCGCGGCTGCCCGTCGGTGACGTCATCATGGAGCCGCTGGAGGTCCACAAGGTCGGTGACAAGAAGTCGCGGCAGCAGATGGTCCACGACCTGCTGGATGCGGTGGCCCTGCCGAAGAGCGCCTTCAACCGCTACCCCCACGAGTTGTCGGGCGGCCAGCGGCAGCGGGTCTCCATCGCTCGTGCACTCTCGCTGAAACCGGACCTGCTCATCGCGGACGAGCCGACCTCGGCGCTGGACGTCTCGGTGCAGGCCTCGGTGCTGGCGATGCTCATCGAGCTGCAGCAGGACTTCGGGTTCGCCTGCCTGTTCATCAGCCATGACCTGGCGGTCATCGACTCGCTGGCGCACCGCGTCGTCGTGATGCAGCACGGCAAGATCGTGGAGAAGGGCGAGTGCACCGATGTGCTCCTCACCCCGCAGGAGGAGTACACCAAGCGGCTGTTGGCCGCCGCCCCGGTGCCCGACCCGATCGAGCAGCGCCGTCGTCGCGAGGAACGCCACGCGCTGCTCGAGGCGCTGGGCGAGGAGATCGCCGAGATCGACACCCGCGAGCTGGATCAGTAGAGCAGAGCACGTCGTGCCGGATGCCGCTGAACTGGCCGCGTGGGCGACGATGTCCGTCTGGGAACAGCTGGACATCACGGTTCAGCGGCATCCGATCGTCATCGACCGATCCTGCGGCAGCCACCACCCAGACTTCCCGGAGCTGGTCCATCCCGTGGACTACGGCTTCATCGATGGAACAGTGGGAGGCGACGGTGAGGGGATCGACATCTGGGTGGCCGATCCCGATTCACGCCGGGTCACGGCCCTGTTCATCACGCATGATCCGCTGAAACGCAATGCCGAGATCAAGATCGTGCTGGGAGGGGGAGAGGGCGATCTGGCTGCGATCAGTGCGTTCTACGAACCGCTCGCGCTCTCCCACCTGCTGATCCGAAGGGGCTGAGGACCGGTCACGGAGAGCCGTCGTGGCCCATGAGTTTGTCGATGGCGCGACGGTCCTTCTTGGTCGGGCGACCGGCACCGCGGTCGCGTCGGGCCATGGGGACCGACAGGTAGGAGGGACGCTCGGGGGAGTGGTCCTTGTAGGCCTGCTGCGCGATGGAGGCCCCGACCCGCTTGGAGAGCAGCTCGACGACCTCGAACTCGCGGGTCCAGCCGGGCTCCTTGACGCTCACCCGGTCCCCGGGTTTGACGGCGTGGGCCGGTTTGACCGGATCACCGTTGAGGCGGACGTGCCCGCCGGTGACGGCCTTCGTCGCAAGGGATCGGGTCTTGAACAGCCTGACACTCCACAGCCACACGTCAAGTCGCGTCATGGAAAGCAGTCTATGAGCTCGCCGACGTCTGCCCGCTCCTCCGCCACCGATCGGGTCGTCCCCTCCCTCCGCTGGTCGAGCTTCAGCGCCGTTTCTCCCGACAGCCGAGACCTCGTGAGGATTCCTTGGGACTCATCCCTGGTTTCGATCAGGCTGCTCGTTGGCGCTTGCGGTCCGGTGTGAGCAGCGAACGAGCCGACCACAGAACAACCCTCCGGAAATCGGCTCAACCAGGGCAACAGGATTTCGCTCCTGCTGGTCGAGCCGGGTGGCGATACGAAGAGAGCCGTTCGTGTCGAGAGCTCGTGAGGTTGCGCCGGGACTTCTCCCGGGCCGGGGCGGAGGAACAGCGATAGGGTCGGGACATGGACATCCTGGGGGCTGAAGGAGCCAGGGCGCTGGTCCGGGCGGCCGCCGAGGCCGATCCCGACTCGATCGCCGCCGGACAGCGGATGCGACGCGAGTTCCCGCCGGATCTGGCGGCTGCCGCCCTGACCCAGGTGGCACTCAGACGTCGGGCCAGGGCCAAGCTGCCCCAGGCCGAGCGACTCTTCCTCACCCCGCACGGGCTGGAACAGGCCACGCGCTGGCCGGTCGCGCAGTGGCGGGCCGAGCTGTTCCGTGACGCCGGGGTTTCTGCGCTGTGGGATCTGGGCTGTGGCCTGGGGGTGGATGCGATGGCCTTCGCGGAGGCGGGGCTGAGGGTCTGTGCCGTCGAGGCCGATCCGACGACCGCCGCCTTCGCGAGAGCGAATCTGCAGGGCACCACCGCTGAGGTCATCACGGGGCTGGCGGAGGAGGTCGAGCTGCCGCCTGGGGCCGGGGTCTTCCTGGACCCGGCCCGCCGTACCGCGCGTGGCCGCACCTGGGACGTCTCCCAGTTCACCCCGCCCTGGTCGCTGGTGGAGCATCACTTGGACGGTGACTGGCACACCTGCGTCAAACTCGGCCCAGGACTCCCGAAGGAACTGATCCCGGACGACGTCGCGGCGGTGTGGGTGTCGGTGGCTGGCGACGTGGTGGAGGTCTCGCTGTGGAACTTCCTCGACCCCGGCCCCCGGGCCGTGGTGATGCGCGGCGGCCGGGTCCACACCCTGCTGCCCGGGGCTGAGCCCTTGCCCGTCGGTGAGCTGGGGGAGTGGATTCACGAGCCGGACAACGCGGTGATCCGGGCCGGGCTGGTCGCTGAGGCGGCGCCTCACGCGCACCTACTGGCCGCCTCGGTGGCCTACCTCACCTCGGATGCACCGCTGGCCAGCCCCTTCGCCACCGACTACAAGGTGCTGGAGGTGCTGGAGAACGACACCGCGACGCTGAGGCACTGGGTGAAGGCCCACCGGGTGGGCAGCCTGGAGATCAAACGCCGGGCCATCGACGTGGACCCGGCGGTGCTGCGTCGTCAGCTCAGACCCAGGGGCGAGAACCACGCGACCCTGATCCTGGCCAGGACCACCGAAGGTGCCAGGGCGGTCGTCGTGGAACGGCAGGGGTGAACTCTGGAGGTGTGGGCGGGGGCGTGGAAGTCTGTCAAGAACGGTATCGAGGTGTCGCTTCAGCAACTGAGGCCCTGTTCATCTGCCTGTTGTTGTTCTTCCTGGGTGGCGATTGCGGGTGCGGTGAGATCAGGTGAGGACGACCCTTGAGGCGATGTGCATCGTGTGGCACTTGGAGCCGAAGCTGACCGGAGAAGTTCCAGCTGAGAGCTTTCCAGGGGAAGGAGTACTCACTGAAGAGGTCGATCAAGGCGGTCAAGAAGGCGATCGTGCTGGCTGTGGTCATCCTCATGACCTCAACAGGAGCAGCGTTCGCGATCACGCGCAACGTCGCTGGGGGAACCTGGGACCACGGAACCCACGTCCTCATCGGAGTGGCGTGGTCCAGCTTCTGGCATCCGTCAAGGAAGCACGGCTCAAGCGTCAAGATCGGAGCTGACGTTCATCGCAGCGCCTGCGCTCCGGCTGACGAAACCGCCAAGGCGGAGCGCTGGCGCCCACCGGGCACTCGTGCTTCCTACCACTACCGGTTCTGCTGAACTGAGGGGGTGGGTCCCATGTGGGACCCACCCTTGGTGAAAACTGTTCCAATCCATTCCAAGAGGTCTGAGGAATCGTGCTGAAGTCTCTGCTTCGGGTCGTGGCGGCCGTGACGGTGGTCGTCGCTGCCCTGCTGTCCTACATCCAACTGTCCTTCGTGGAGCAGGACTTCCCGCTGGGGACGCAACACCGAGGGACGATCCTGTTCGGGGAGTCCGGGCTGTCCCGGGAGCAGGTGCTCTCCGGGCTTGCGGAGGTCAGCCGCCAGCACGACCTGGAGATCTACCTGGAGGTGCCGGGGAAGGACGATCCTTTCCACGGTCTCGACGTCTACGCAGTGGGTCACGAGCAACCGACGGCGCCGATGGAGGTCGACTGGCTCAGCCTCACCCGCCATGGTTCGCTCCACCCGGCCTCCGAGTTGGGTGAGACGAACCTGTCCGCCGTCTACATGGTGAAGGGCTCCTGGCAGGGGGTCCAGGCCTTGACCCAGTGGGCGGAGAGCGTGGGCACCCAGGCCAGTGACTGGGGTTTCGAGTCCCCGTTGACGATGTTCGCAGCGGGTCTGGTCTACGGTGCCGCCGGGATTCCGCTGGTCGCCTTGGCCGTGCTGTGGGTCACCATCGTGCTGGCCTGGTACGCAGCCAGGGCCGAGGCGCGCGCGGTGCGGCTGCTGGCCGGGACCCCCAGATGGCGCATCCAGGCCCAGGACATGCTGGGCTGGCTCCGGGTCGTCGTTCCGGTGTTGCTGGCAGGAGTGGTCCTGGCGACGGTGGGGGTGGGCCTTGCCCGGGGCTGGGGCAACGGGCTGGGCGTGGGTGTGATCGTCGCAGGGTATCTGATGCTCATGCTGGGCCTTGCGATGGCTTTCGGGATCGTGGCCTCCATGGTCACCGCTCCGTCGGTCACCTCGTTGGCACTGCGCAAGCCGCCGGAGGCCCGTTTCGAATTCCCCAGTCAACTGCTCAAGGCTGTGGCCCTGGCGCTGGGGCTCGCCGCGCTGCCCGCCCTGCTCTGGCAGGCGCAGAGTTCGCTCGCCGAGGCCGCCACCCAGGGCCGGGTGGCGGCGTTGACGGGATACGTCTACCAACGGGTGGGCGGGGTGACTGAAGAGGAGCTCGACGCTGCCTACGACAAACTGGACCGGTTCATCCAGGCCGTGGATGCCACCGACACCCTCGCCTACGCCGAGATCCTGACCCGGGACGAGGCACCACCTGAGCTGGTGGCGGCAGGATTCGACAGCGTCGCGGTGGTCAACAGCCACTACGTGGCCCGGTTCGGTCTCCAGGTGGCCGATGGCTCGCTGGAGCCACTTCCCGCCGCGCAGACGGGGGAACTGCTGGCGGCACTGGAGGAGACACGCTCTGGCGTGGTGAATGGCAGAGTGCGGGATGACCTCGCCAGCGCCGTGGACAACGGTCTGCAGGGATACCGCGTCACCTCGGGCGAGGGACTCGTGGCCCCGTCCGGCACCGGGTTGGGCTTCCGACACGCCAAGCGGCCCCTGCTGCTGATCTCCGAACGGATCAGCACCTCCCTGAACACGGACGCGCTCGTCTCCGCACTGACCCTGGGCCATGTGCTCTTCAACGACACCGCGGTGATCGACGAGCAGGCGAGGGATGCCGGGGTGAGCCAGATGCTGCTCTCCCGCAGCCGGGCCACGGACTCCGCGCTGCTGGCCGCCCAGTTCGCGAACCAGGTGGTCTTCACCGTCGGGTCCAGCATCGTGATCCTGGTCGGGGCCATCGTCGTCAGCGGCTGGCTCTCGGCCCGCGTCTACGCAGCGAACAACGCGCGTTTCATCTATCCGATGCTCACCTTCGGTCGGAGCTGGTGGGTGGTGCTGAAACGCCGGATCCTCGCCGAGGCCGTGATCATCACCACGACCTTCACCGTGGTGTCCATCGTCTACTTGGCCCTGGGAATGCCCTGGTCCCTCGTGCTGCTGCTCGGCATGGTGCTCTACCTCGGCTATTCCACCCTCTGCCACCAGCGGGCCGTCATGGCCATGGTCCACCGCGTCACCCAACGAGCCCACTGAGGAGATCAGATGCAGATCACCGCCCACGACATCCACGTCACCATCGACGACCGTGACATCCTCAACAAGGTGTCTGTGGACGCCGCCAGTGGGACCTCCCTGGCCCTGACCGGCCCCAGCGGCTCCGGCAAGACCACGCTGCTCAACTGCCTCGGCCTGCTGCTCCCGGTCACCCAGGGGCAGATCCTCATCGACGGTGTCGACATGACCAGGCTTCGGGTCGAGAGGAAACGTCGGTTCTGGCGTGACAATGTGGCCTTCGTCTTCCAGGACTTCGGGCTGGTCCCCGACGAGAGCGTCGGGTTCAACGTCTGCATGGAGTCAGCCCCGATCCTCCAGCGCCGGAAGGGTTGGGCGCCACGCGTCGAGGAGGCCCTGGCCCGGGTGGGCCTGGCAGGGCGCTCGGGGGATCAGGTGGCGAAACTCAGCGGCGGGGAACGGCAGCGAGTCAGCATCGCCCGCGCCATCTTCAAGCAGGCCCGGGTCATCTTCGCCGACGAACCGACCGCATCCCTGGATGCCGTGAACCGTCAGAACGTGCAGGACCTGCTGCTCGGTGAGCAGGAGCGAGGGGCCACCGTCGTGATCTCCACGCATGACGACCAGCTGGCCTCGGCCTGCGATCAGCGGCTGAGGCTGTGAGCCCGCCCGATGGGACACTCCAGGCGGAATCCTCTGCCCACACCGGGTCTCACCCCGCCTGGACGCGGCGGCTCCAGTCCCGCAGCAGCGCTGCGATGATCTCTGGCTGTTCCAGGTGCACGTTGTGCCCTGCTGCATCGAGGACCGCGAAGCTCGCCCGTGGATACGCTGACAGCAGTTCATGCTGATCCTCGAAGCCGACCACGTGGTCCTGTCTTCCCGTCACGATGAGCGTCGGCCCTTCAAACGGAGGACCCGAGTGCTCCGGGGCGGCGCCGAGGGTGTAGCGCTGACCGAGTCGAGCCATCGCCACCGGATCCGCGTCCTTGATCCCGGGTAGTGCAGCATCCCTGAAGCGTTCCCAGGAAGGCCTGGTCCAACAGGCCGCGATCTGGCTGAACTCCTCACGGTCCTGCTCGGGCAGGGACGCCAGAAGGGCCTCGTCACATGTCACCACCGTCTGTTCCGGGACGTGACGTGCCGAGACATCCGGGTCCACCACCGGGGCGAGCAAGGCGATCCCACGCACCTGTTCCCGATGTCGGGCCGCCAGCCAGCGCACCAGGAGACCACCGAGTGAGTTGCCGAGCAGCGCCAAGGGCTGCTCTCCCAGCAGCTCGGCGACCGTCTGTTCCAGCCAGTGGGCGATCTCCGGCAACCCGCCGGGGCCACTGCTGAGGGGAGGAGTGCCCCCGAAACCCGGCAGGTCGAGGTAGATGCGTTCCCAACCACAGGAGTCGAGGGTGTCGTCGAGTGCGAGCAGCAGCCGGTGGTCAACCCCGTTGCCATGCACCAGGACGAGTGGCTCTCCCTCGCCCCGTCGCACCACGTGACCATGACCACGACGGCCCGCGACCCGCTGCCCCTCATCGTTCCGGGCATCCATGTTCCAAGCTTAGAGCTCGCGCGGATAGGCGAATCTACTGTGGTCGCCCCGGTGTTCCCCTGTCCGCGCGCCCTCTTGTTCACGGGGCTGAGGAGGTTGTTCATTGCGGTTTCAGCGTCGTCCTCCTCACCGCTGGTCGAGCCGGGTCCGGAGCCTGCGGAGAACCCGTGTCGAGACCCCGTGGGGGCTCCCGCCCAGCTCGGGTTCCAGCACCGTGTTCCAAGGGTCTCGACACGGACGGCTCGCTGGCGCTCGCGGTTCGGCTCGACCAGCGGGAAAAGGGCGTCGATAACGCCTTGAACCACGTGGTGAAGTGCCGGTCAACAAGGCGGAGGCCCGGGCCCAGGCAGTGCCAGCGAATCGAGTTCGAGCCGTAGGACTGGGTGGTTCCGTCCTTCCTCGGCTCCACCAGTGTCGCGGCGGCGACGCGCCGCCGCCCTCACCTCGGAGGGTGTGACCATGTGCAGGTCCTCCTGCGTTGCTCAGCGGTCCCGGGACGTCGTGGTTCCACACTCACCCTTCTACACTCGGGCCATGCGGATTGACCTCAATGCGGATGTGGGGGAGTCGTTCGGCCGGTGGCGGCTCGGCGACGACGCTGCCCTGCTGGCCCAGATCACCAGCGCCAACGTCGCCTGCGGATTCCATGCCGGGGACCCGATGACCCTCACCGCCACCTGCGGAACTGCGCAAGAGTACGGGGTGGTCATCGGGGCACAGGTCAGCTACCGGGACCTCGCCGGGTTCGGACGGCGCTTCATCGACGCCTCCTACGACGAGCTGCGCGCCGATGTGATCTACCAGATCGGGGCGTTGCAGGGGATCAGCCGGGCCGTGGCCTACGTCAAGCCCCACGGCGCGCTCTACCACGCCACGATCGGCAATCAGACCCACGCCCGCGCCGTCGTCGATGCCGCCGCCTGGTTCGGCCTTCCCGTGCTCGGCCTGCCCGGATCCCTGCTGCTCACCCTGGCCGAGCAGCAGGGGGTGCGCGCCGTCAAGGAGGGATTTGCGGACCGGGGCTACCTGCCCGACGGCACCTTGGTGCCCCGCGATCAGCCGGGAGCCCTCATCACCGACGCCGCGACGGTTGCCGCCCGCGTGGTGAGGCTCGCCACGACGGGGGAGCTCGTCGCCGTCGACGGCACCCTGCTGCGACCCGAGGTCGATTCGTTGTGTCTCCACGGTGACACCCCGGGGGCCGCCGAGCTGGCGGGTCGGGTGCGTGACGCCCTGAGCGAGGCAGGCGTCGAGGTCGCCTCCTTCGCATGAGACTGCTGGCCTGCGGAGAGCGCGCCACGCTGGTGGAACTGGGCGACCTCACCGAGGTGCTGGCCGCCGAGGCCCGACTGCGGGGGCTCGCCGGAGCCGGGGAAGCTCCCTGGGACCGGGTGGTGGATGTCGTCGCCGCCCAGCGCACGGTGTTGCTGGTTCATGGCCCTGTTGATCTTCGCCCCGCCATCGCCCGCGCCCTGGCCGGCCTCAGCCCGGAGCTGCCGCGTGCTGACCGAGAGGTGGTGATCGACGTGGTCTACGACGGCGAGGACCTGGCCGAGGTTTCCGAGCTCACCGGACTCAGCCCCGCCGAGGTGATCGCCGCCCACACCGGCACCCCGTGGCGGGTGGCCTTCGGGGGATTCGCGCCCGGGTTCGCCTATCTGATCGGTGGCGACCCCCGCCTGAGGGTGCCTCGCCGCAGCTCGCCCAGACCCCGGGTCCCGGCCGGTTCGGTCGGGCTCGCCGATCAGTTCAGCGGCGTCTACCCGACGGCCTCGCCCGGCGGCTGGCAGCTCATCGGCCGCACCGAGGCCCCACTCTTCGACCCCGATGCGGAACCCCCGGCGCTGCTCGGCCCCGGGACGACGGTCCGCTTCCGGGCCGTCGAGCAGCTGAGTGCTCCTGTCACTCCCGAACCGGAAACGGTGTCCCGGGCGGGCCGTGCCCTCGGCGTCGAACGCACGTTGTTCCCCATCACGGCCCAGGACCGTGGTCGGCCCGGTCTGGCCGCGGTGGGGGTCGGGACCTCCGGGGCCGCTGACCGCGGCGCATACCGGCAGGGTGCACTGCTGGTCGGGAACCGGTGTGGCGAAGCGGCCCTGGAGATCACCCTGGGTCAGTGCATCCTCCGGGCCCTGGGCACCCTCACGCTCGCCCTGACCGGTGCCCCCTGTCCTGCCGACATCGACGGGTATCCGGTGCCGATGGACCATCCCCTCATCCTCCCCGACGGCGCGAGACTCACCCTCGCCGCACCGAGCTCGGGGCTGCGCACCTATGTCTCGGTGGCCGGGGGCATCGATGTGCCGACGGTGCTGGGGTCGCGGTCCTTCGACACCCTGGGGCGGCTCGGTCCCGAACCATTCGGTGCAGGGGCGCTCATCCCGGTGGGGAAGACCATCGCCGGCTGGGGACGTCCCATTCTGACCGCGCCCCCGGAGCAGGACGGCGGGGTCCTGCACTACGTGCCGGGGCCACGCGACGACTGGGTCGAGGGCTTGGCGGGCAGCCGCTGGCAGGTCAGCCCCGAGGCCGACCGGGTGGGGGTGCGGCTGCTCGGCAGCCCGTTGGCCAGGCGGGTCGGGGAACTGCCGAGCGAACCGGTGGTGGCAGGGGCGATCCAGGTGCCGCCCAGTGGTGAGCCGGTGCTCTTCCTCGCCGACCATCCACTGACCGGCGGCTACCCCGTCGCCGGGGTGCTGACCGAGGAGTCCATCGACGAGGCGGCGCAGCTGGGCCCCGGTGAGAACGTGGTCCTGCTGCCGGTCGGTGACCGCTGAGATCCTGTCAGTCCCGGGCTGTAGGTTCTCTCCCATGGAAAGCACCTCATCCCACATCCCCTTCCCCGACTCCGTGCAGCGGTTCTGGTCCTGGTGGCAGGAACACCGCATCGAGGTCGCCCGCGCCGTCGCCACGGGGGAGCAGGTCGAGCAGGTCGCCGAGGAGTTGACGGAAAGGCTGGGGCAGGTCGACCAACGGCTCACCTGGGAGGTCGGGCAGGGCGACCACGGCTCGGCCATGGTGTTGGTCGTCTCGGCCGGGGGAGACCCCGCCCTGCGGGCCACCGCCCGGCGCGTCGTGCTGGCGGCACCGCCTGCCGATGCGCAGTGGGCCTACACCGACCTGAAACCACCGAAGAGCAGCGGGGTGCTGAGTTTCGCAGGTCACGATCTCGATCTCGATGACGCCCGGGTGGTGATCGATGAGGACCACACCAAGGTCCATCTCGAGGTGTGGCACCCGAGCTTCGCGGAGGCCGATGAGACGCTGCGCCTGCAGCTGGCCTTCCTCATGCTGGATGTCGCCGTCGGTGAGGAACGCATCGAGCTGTGGGTGGGGGCCGTCGACGCTCTCGAGGACGAGCCGGAGGGTGCGGTGCCGCTGAGCCGGGTGCAGCGTGTCATCGATGACCTGAGGGGATCCTTCCTGGGGGAGGACGGAGAACCGGGCTGGGCGGGTCTCCAGGGGGAAGGCCCCGACGGCCCGCTGCTGGCCCGCGCCCGGGTGCCGCTGAGCAGCCTGGTCAATCCGTTGTGGGAGACCCACGTCGGGATCACCCGCCACTACCCCGACGGCGGCAGTGGTTTCCCCGGGGAGGAGGACCTGGAGCTCAACGGCAGGCTCGAGGACCAGATCATGGCAGCACTCGGTGGGGACGGGATGCTTCAGGCGGTGGAGACCGGCGGTGGCCGGGTGCTCTGGCACTGCTTCGTCGATCCCCTCACACCGGTGGAGTCGCGGCTGCAGGAGGTCGCCCATGGCCACGGTGCGATGATCACCGTCGAGCCCGATCCCGAATGGGATGCGGTGCGGCACCTGCGATGACGGGTGTGTTTTTGGCACTCCACTTGATTGAGTGCTAACCGGGGTATAGCTTTGGTTCTGGCACTCGACCAGCTCGGGTGCCAGCCCCGGGTGGCACCGCGACGACGCCCGGACCGGAAACCGACAACTGACCGGCCCGACGGGCCGGAGAACACAGAAAGGGGCCTGACGTGGCAACCACGATCAAGCCGCTCGAGGACCGCGTCCTCGTCCAGCCGCTCGAGGCCGAGCAGACCACCGCTTCCGGCCTGGTCATCCCCGACACCGCCAAGGAGAAGCCGCAGGAGGGCAAGGTCGTGGCTCTCGGCCCCGGCCGCATCGACGACAAGGGCAACCGCGTCCCGCTGGACGTCGCCGAGGGTGATGTCGTGATCTTCTCCAAGTACGGCGGCACCGAGGTCAAGTACGACGGTGCCGAGTACCTGCTGCTGAACGCCCGCGACATCCTCGCTGTCGTCTCCCGCTGAACGAGGTAGGACATGGCAAAGACTCTGCAGTTCGACGAGGACGCCCGCCGCTCGCTCGAGCGGGGCGTGGACATCCTCGCCAACACCGTCAAGGTGACGCTCGGCCCCAAGGGCCGCTACGTCGTGCTCGACAAGAAGTGGGGTGCCCCCACCATCACCAACGACGGCGTGACCGTCGCCAAGGAGGTCGAGCTCGAGGATCCGTACGAGGATCTGGGAGCCCAGCTGGCCAAGGAGGTCGCCACCAAGACCAACGATGTCGCCGGTGACGGCACCACCACCGCCACGGTGCTGGCCCAGGCGCTGGTCCACGAGGGCCTGCGCGCCGTCGCCGCCGGTGGCAACCCGGTGGGTCTCAAGCGGGGTATCGACAAGGCCGTCGAGGCCGTCGTCGAGCGTCTCCACGCCAACGCCCGCTCCGTGGACACCACCGCCGACATGGCCTCGGTCGCCACCATCTCCTCGCGTGACGAGCAGATCGGTGCGCTCATCGCCGAAGCCTTCGACAAGGTGGGCAAGGACGGTGTCATCACCGTCGACGAGTCCAACACCTTCGGCACCGAGCTGGAGTTCACCGAGGGCATGCAGTTCGACAAGGGCTACCTGTCCCCGTACTTCGTCACGGATGCCGACCGCATGGAGGCCGTGCTGGAGGATCCCTACATCCTCATCCACTCCGGCAAGATCTCCTCGATGAACGACCTCCTCCCGCTGCTGGAGAAAGTCATCGCCGCCAAGGGCACCCTGTTCATCGTGGCGGAGGACGTCGACGGTGAGGCGCTGAGCACGCTGGTGGTCAACAAGATCCGTGGCACCTTCACCTCCGTCGCCGTCAAGGCCCCTGCCTTCGGGGATCGCCGCAAGGCCATGCTGGAGGACATCGCCATCCTCACCGGCGGCCAGGTCGTCGCCCCCGAGGTGGGTCTCAAGCTGGACCAGGTGGGTCTCGAGGTGCTGGGTCGCGCCCGCCGCGTCGTGGTCACCAAGGACAACACCACCGTCGTCGATGGCGCCGGGGAGTCCTCCGAGGTGGCTGCTCGCGTGGCGCAGCTGCGCGCCACCATCGAGCGCACCGACTCCGACTGGGATCGCGAGAAGCTCCAGGAGCGGGTCGCGAAGCTGGCCGGTGGCGTCTGCGTCATCAAGGTGGGTGCCGCCACCGAGGTGGAGCTGAAGGAGAAGAAGCACCGCATCGAGGATGCCGTCTCCGCCACCCGTGCGGCCATCGAGGAGGGCATCGTCGCCGGTGGCGGCTCGGCCCTCATCCATGCCGCGAAGGTGCTGGACGGTGACCTGGGGCTCACCGGTGACGAGCGTGCCGGTGTCGCACTGGTCCGCAAGGCCGTGGTGGAGCCGCTGCGCTGGATCGCCGAGAACGGCGGCGAGGCGGGCTACGTCATCACCTCGAAGGTTGCCGAGATGGAGCCCGGCTTCGGGTACAACGCCAAGACCGGCGAGTACCAGAACCTGGTGGAGGCCGGGGTCATCGACCCGGTGAAGGTCACCCGCTCCGCGCTGGCCAATGCCGCCTCCATCGCCTCCCTGCTGCTCACCACCGAGACCCTCGTGGTGGAGAAGAAGGACGACGACGAGGACAAGTGAGATCTGTCCGCAGGGCCCCGGGACCGCACGGTCCCGGGGCCCGTTCGTCCGTCTTGACCCATGTCGATGGACGTTGTGCAGCCCTCCTTGTGCAAGACGCCGTTCACGGTTGGCAGAGGAATTGGCAACCAGTTCCTCCGACACCGCGCAGCACTTCCGGAGGGTTGTTCAGGGGGAGAAGATGATCCCGAGGGCGGCTTTGACGGTGATTTCGAATGTCGTGTGTGGGCGGTGGATGGTGCTGATGATGCGCCATGTCTTGAGGAGGGGGTCGGGGTGGAGACGTTGCGCCGGTGGGTGCAGCAGGTCGAGATCGATGAAGGGGTCAGGGAGGGGTGAACCGTCACGGCGACGGACCTGAGGATCTTCTGTCAAGACGCAAGTCGGCTGGATGGCGGACGGTTGTGGGGGTTGTGGGGTGGATCCTGGGTCATTAGAGTCCGAAGCAACCTGGAGTGAATCGTTTCAACGGGTTGTCCGACATCCCCTACGAAGTGGAGTCCAACGATGGAAATCAGTCGTCGTAGTGTTCTCGCGGGCGCGCTGGCGTTGCCTGCGGTCAGTCTCCTGTCCGGGGCCCCCGTGGCCTCGGCCGACACCAGCACCAATCTCACCTTCTACCTGTCGGAGAAGGGCAATGACAACGCCGCCGGGACCTCGCAGCGGCAGGCCTGGAGGAGCCTGGAGCGTCTCCAGAAGGCCTTCCAGGACGGTCAGGTCGGCTACGGTTCCACCGTGCTGTTCCGCAGCGGTCACCGGTTCTACGGTGAGCTGTCCTCGATCCCCGAGCTCAACGGGCGGGGAAGGCTGACACTCGGGGCCTACGGGCGTGGCAGGCGACCCCAGATCATGGGGTACAAGGTGCTCAACAAGCCGGAGATGTGGTCCAAGGTGGGCAAGAACCTGTGGCGGATCAACCTGGGCGATCCCGACACCCACGTCGGCAACAAGATGGCCCAGGAGGGCCGCAACGCCGATGTCGGTTTCCTGCGCGTCGACGGCGTCATCCAGGGCCACAAGAAGACGAGTGTGGAGGAGCTCAGTGAGGAGTGGCACTTCCACTCCGACGAGGAGCAGAAGACCCTCACCGTCTACCGTGAGGACAACCCCTCGAAGGTTCGTGACCTCAGGATCACCGTCGATGGCCGACTCGTGCAGCTCCGCTCGAGCATGACCGTCGAGGGGCTCGACCTCATCGGATGCGGTGGGCACGGGGTGCAGGTCGTGGATGCCGACAGCGTCCAGGTCCTCGACAATCGCGTTCGGGACATCGGCGGCAGCTACGTCTACGGAACCACCCGTTACGGCAACGGTGTGGAGATCTGGATCAACACCAAGGACGTCCTGGTCAAGGGCAACATCATCTACGAGGCCTACGACGTCGGTGTCACCCTCCAGGGCGGGCAGATCCTGGGTCCCACCGAGTGGAACGAGCCGTGGCGCACCGGCTGGAAGAACGTGCACATCCGCAACAACCGGATCACCCGCAACAGCCAGTCCTTCGAGATCTGGGCGCGCGGCTTCGAGCAGAAGGACAAGGAGACCACCTACGACCACGGTCCTGCCTCGGGGTACCGCAACTGCTCCTTCACCGGCAACGTCTGCACCGATGCCGGTACGGGCTGGGGTCAGGCCGTGCGTTCCAACCCGGAGGAGGGCGGGGTGCACTTCCTGTCCTACAACGAGGACCTCCACATGGACCTCAAGGTGACCGGGAACAAGTTCCTGGGTGCGCTCAACGCCTACATGTACCGACAGCCGGAGCAGGAGAACGACCTCGTGATCGACGAGAACGTCATCCGCCTCAAGCCGGGGCAGCGGATCCAGGCCGATCGCCCGGAGGAGTGGATGAAGCAGCAGCGGCAGACCATCGAGGAGCACGAGGAGTGGTCGCGTGACACCGGGTTCGACCGCAACAGCGAGTTCGTCATCGGCTGAACCTCGCTCCTTCGCTGATCGAGCGGATGCAGAGGTCTGAGAAAGGCGGATGCCGGAGACCTGGCGGGAGTCCTGACGGACTTCCGCCAGGTCTTGTGATGTGAGGGACGGGGATGTGTCGTCGAGAATCCGCCAGGATTGCCCTGATCGGTGTCAAGAACTGCCTCATCATTCCATGGTCAACATGGCATCAAGAATGCGTCAATGGTGCATCAAATCCCTGTCAAGAAATGCAGATTTCTCCGATTCTGGCGGGGCGTTCGACCGCTGACTGAAAAGAGGGCGCTGGGGCGGTTGAGGCCTTGGTCAAGGCCGATTAGGCTGGCGAAAGACCCGCTGATGAATCGTTTCAGCGAGTTGTCGGACCCACATCGTGAATGGAGTTTCGGATGTCCTTGAGTCGTCGCAGTGTCCTGGCGGCAGCAGGTGCACTTCCTGCTGTTGCCCTGTTGGCCGGAATGCCTGCTGATGCGCGTGCGCAGTCGCGCCGCACCTACTTCGTCTCCCTGCAGGGGGATGACAATGCTGCAGGTACCTCGGAGAGTGCTGCCTGGAAAACCATCAATCGGGTGAACAAAGCATTTGCCGACGGGCAGATCGTCCACGGTGACACCGTGCTGTTCCAGCGCGGACAGCGTTTCTTCGGGGAGATCCCGGTGCTTTCCCAACCCAATGGGGAGGCCCGGCTGACCATCGGGGCCTACGGCACCGGGGCCCACCCGGTGATCATGGGCTACAAGGTGCTCGACCGCGCCCAGGCCTGGTCGAAGGTCGGGGACAACCTGTGGCAGATCGACCTCAGCGACACCAGGAACTACCGTGGAAACACCTCTTCCCGTTCCGGACGAGAGGGCAACATTGGGTTCCTGCGGATCAGCGGCAAGGAGTTCTACGGGGCGAAGAAGTTCTCCATCGGTGAGCTGCGTTCCCAGTTCGAGTTCCACTCCGACCCGGAATCGAGGATTCTCACGGTGAACTGCGCCGACAACCCTGCTGGGCACGGGGTCTTGGCGGCCGCTGATGGCTGGCTGATCCAGCCGAAGTCGAACACGACCGTCCAAGGGCTTGATTTCATCGGCATCGGCGGTCACGGCATCCATGTGGAGAAAGCCTCGGGAGTACGGATCCTTGACAACCACGTCCATCACATCGGTGGCAGCAAGCATCTGGGGGTTCCAGAGGATCCGACCATGCGATATGGCAATGGTATCGAGATCTGGACCGGGTG
Source organism: Arachnia propionica (assembly GCF_003859805.1). Taxonomy (GTDB): domain Bacteria; phylum Actinomycetota; class Actinomycetes; order Propionibacteriales; family Propionibacteriaceae; genus Arachnia; species Arachnia propionica_C. The sequence goes on along the minus strand of NZ_RQZG01000002.1, from coordinate 144,396 downwards.
CAGCGATGTCTTGGTCGAGAACAACCGGGTCTACGACGTCTACGATGTCGCATTCACCATCCAGGGAGGCCAGGAGGGCAACTTCCTCGGCTGGCGCGACGTCCACATCAAGGGCAACAGTGTCAACCGTTGCAGCCAGTCCTTCGAGGTGTGGTCGAGGGGCGCCAATCGTGGCCCAGAGGCTGGCCATCGCAACTGCACCTTCACCGGGAACACCTGCCACAACGCGGGCGGTGGCTGGGGTCAGGCGGTGCGTCGCAACCCGGAGGAGGGTGGTGTGCACCTGCTGGCCTACGCCGAGGAGCTGCCCATGGACGTCACCATCAGCGGCAACCGGTTCCTCAACGCGGTCAACGCCTACATGTACCGACACATGTCGAATCGAGCCCAGATGAAGATCGACAACAACACCATCCAGCTGAAGGCGGGGCAGAAGCTCCAGCAGCAGCGCGGTGAGCTCATCGAGCAGCACGCCGCCTGGTCCGAGGCCACCGGCTTCGACAAGAACTCCAGGTTCGTCATCGCCTGAGCACCGGACGACGGGGGTGTGAGCAGCGGTTCACACCCCCGTCGTCCGCGTTCACTCCAGCAGCTCCTCGACCCAGGCCAGGAGGTCGGGGCGGCCCAGCGGGGCTGCGAGGTCCCGGGCCTCGACGGCGAGGCGACGGGCCTCGTCCACCAGACCCAGGTGAGCCGTCGCACGGCTGAGATTGCGCAGTCCCACCGCCAGGTCGATCTGGCTCTGCTCCGAGGGATGCGACGCGAACACCGTCCGTGCGATGGTCACCGATTCCCCGTGGTGGGTCGCGGCACTGGCCCAGTCGCCCAGCTCTGCCGCCGCGTCCCCGACGTCGTCGAGGGCCACCTGCAGGTCATGCTGGGTCTCCGGGGTCGGGTCCTCGAGAGCGATCGTGCGCGTGAGTTCCAGCACTTCCATGTAGAACTCCCGGGCCTTTCCCCAGTCCTCACGCTCCTCGGCGAGGGTGGCCAACTCCGTCAGGGCGACGCTGAGTCCGATTCGGGCCTCGATGCCGTCCTCCTGGGCCCGGATGGAGCGGATGTGGGTGAGGAACTCCTGGTAGTAGGCCTCAGCCTCGTCCCTGTGGTCCTGGGTGAGGGCCAACTGCGCTGCCTGGTGCAGGGCGGTGCTCAGCTTCCGCACGGTCTCCAGGGTGGGGTCGGCCGCCACACGGGCGCGTGAGAGGAGGAGGTCGTCGGCGATCCGTTCCTCCAGGGTGAGTCGTTCGATGAGGACGTGCCGACGTTCCTCGTAGGTGGTGGCGTCCAGGAAGGTGGTGTAGTCCATCGGCTGCCCCCGGGTGAGCATGGCCACGACACGTTCTCTTCCGAGGAGTTCGGTGGCGTGGGTGAACAGTGCCCAGTCGCGGAAGGCGTCGCGGATCTGCCACCAGCGCAGTGAACGCACCGGTTCGAGGCCGGGGCCGGGATAGACGACGAAGGCGTCGCCGGAGGGGAAACAACCGCCCGCACTGGTGTCCTGCCAGGGGTCGAGGGTGTTGCGGGAGAGGGCGTGGAAGTAGAAGTCGAAACCCCAGTGCAGGAATCCGGTGGCCCCGGCGGTGAACATCTGCAGTCCGAGCATCCGGATGCGTGATGGCTCCATCGCGATGAACCGGTTGGCCAGATCGGCCTGGATCACGCAGTGGTACACCCAGTTCGGCTCCACCCCGACCTCCTGCCACCTCGACACCGCATCGGTTGCCACCACGGGTTCGTCGACGAGGTCCCGGAACCCCGGGTCGGAGAGGGCATCCAGGGTGGGGAGATCACCGAGGGCCTCCTTCAGACGACGACGCACCGCCGCGAACCGCTCGGCGGTCGAGGAATCAGGCTCGTCGGAGATGTGGACGAAGGGTTTCAGTTGGGGGAACTCGGCCAGCAGGTCATGGACGAAGGGGAGCAGCTGGTCGAGGAAGGCGAGGTAGGCCTCGTCGTCGGCGGGGGTGTGCCAGCCGAACCGCAGCCCGGGCTCGGCCCCGTCGTACGCCACCCGGATCGGCGGGGCATGCCTCGCTCCCCACTGGGTGAACAGGGGCGGGGTCTCGACGTGCCTCATCCCGGCTTCCACCATGAGGAGGAGGAAACGTCGCGCCCGATCCGCGTCGAAGGTGTACGCACCGGTGGCGGAACAGGTGATCCCCAGGAGCTGCACGTCCGGCCGGTAGCTGCCCTCGGCGGTGTCGAGGGCCGGAGCCCACAGCGGGGCGATCGTCCCGGTGACCCCCATCTCCGCCGCGCATCTGAGGTGGGCACCGATGGCGCTCCAGTGCTCCTCGCTGAACGGGGACACGTCGTAGACGTGGAGCAGGCAGTCGGGATGCACCCACTGCGTCACTGACGGCCCCGCCACCTCGAGCCGGTCCAGGGCGTGGACGAGCGGGACACCGGTGCGGCCGAGCCGGGTCACCGAGCCGTTCCACTCGTCGACGAGCGATCCCGTGACCGTCACCGTCGCATCGCAGCTCGGCCAGAGCACCACGTGCAGGCAGTGCCAACCGAGATGCGAGGCCCTCAGGGTCACCTGCGACGCATCCGTGGCGCTGGTGACCGGGATCAGTGGATCCGGCAGCAGGGTGGGGGAGTCCACGACGAACCCGTCGGCGTTGCCCTCGAAATGAGGGATCTGCACCGGCACCAGCTCCGCACGGCTGATCTCGACACGACATCCCGGAGCGTCGATCTCGAGCCGGAACAACGCCTCGGCACGGGAGTTTCGGGTGGCCGGCAGCCGCCAGGCGACGAGGAACCGGGCAGGTTCCCCACCCCAGGCGGTGAGTTCGTCCAGGCCGGGGCCGACGGGGCCGCTGGGCAGGACGTGGGCCAGCGGCGAGAGCAGTCGGAACTGGGCGGTCATGTGAGCTCCAGGGGGGACAGCCCCGTGCCGGGGCGAGGCAGACCGGCGATCTCCAGGGCCAGGTCGACGAACATCGAGTTCGCCCAGGAGAACCACGGCCGGGTGAACTGCCTGGGATCGGCGACATGGTAGGCCTCGTGCATCCAGCCGGTCCCACCCGTGGTGTCCTGCAACAGCTCGAGCTGATCCCGACGCTCCTCGGGGGAGAGTGCGGTGAGTCCCGCCATCGCGATGCCGATGGGCCAGACCAGGGGACCGGGGGTGTGGGGGGAGCCGACACCACCGCGTCCCTCGGCGTCGGTGTGGAAGTGTGGATTGGCGGCGGAGAGCACGACCTCGCGGGTGGCCAGGTACAGCGGATCATCGGCGGCGAGCACTCCCAGCCAGGGCAGGCTGAGCAGCGAGGGCACGTTGGCGTCATCCAGCATCACATGCCCTTTGGCCCCGTCCACCTCGTAGGCCAGGACCCCATCGACGATGCCCGAGCCCTTGACCGCCCGGAGGATCTCCTGGCTGAGCAGAGCTGCGGGACCACCCACCTCGGGCAGGTCTGCGAAGCCCCGCAGGGTGCTGGCGAGGTACAGGTTGGCCGGGATGTTGAAGCCCAGCTCGCAGGCGTCGTCGCTGGGTCTGAAGCCCTGCCACACCAGACCCGTGGGGCGGGTGAGGGGGCCACGGCCGTCACGACCGAGGGTGTCCGACGGCGACGCGCCCGGGCGGTGGAACCGGTACCGGCTGCGGACCTCGTGGTCCTGCTCGATCCCGACGATCTCCAGGATCACCCGCAGCGCGGGCAGGAAGTCGGGGCTGCGCCAGCTGGTGCAGCCCAACCGCTCCAGTCGGAGTGCCAGGTCCAGCGGATGGGTCAGTGAGTCCAGCTCCCACTTGCGTTCCCACACGTGGGGGTGCTGCAGGGGTTCGTCATCGTCCCAGCGGTTCCCGTTGGCCGTCGCGTTGAAGGCGTTGGCGTACGGGTCGAGACGGATCATCCGCCAGTGCCGACGCAGCAGTGACGCAGCCACCTCCAGCAGCTCCGGGTCCCCCAGCCGCAGGAAGGGGGCCAGCTGCAGGCAGGAGTCGCGCAGCCACATCGCCGGGATGTCCCCGGTGATGACGAAGGCCTCTTCGCTCAGGTCCACCGTCGTGGTGGCGGTGTTGACCAGGAACCTGACGCACATCCGTGCGGCTTCCTCCCCGACCGCGGCACCGACCAGGGTCTGGACCCGGTCCAGGACCGCGTCGTCGAGCCGGAGCGGGTTCCGGGTGGGGACCCCGACCGTTTCGCCCCATGAGGTCATGGGCGGGTCACCACTCGTAGGTCAGGTCGCGGGTGGGACCGACGGACGGGATGTCCGTGGCGACCCCCACCTCGTGGTCGGGGGTCCAACTGCCGCCCTGCACCCCGATGAGCTCCAGCAGCAGCGGTGTCACCTCATGGCTGCGCAACGTGCGCAGACGCCCACCGTCGTCCTGCCACCGTTCCGGGATCTCGACGGGGCCGCCCAGACGGTGCAGGATGAGGAAGGAGCGACGTACCTCCACCTCGTCCTCGCCGTGACCGCCCTCCGGTTTGTGGCCGTGGTCGGTGACCACCGCGATGAGCCAGTCCTCACCGAGCGCCTCGTAGCGTTCCGCGACGGCCTTGACCAGGGCCCGCACGTGTTCGTCGACCTCGCCGATGGCTGTGAGGTACTCCTGCGACGCGGCGCCGTGACGGTGCCCGGCCTCGTCGACCCCTTCGACGTAGACGAACGCGGCATCCGGGCCGACATGGTTGAGGTGGTGGCAGGCGTGGCTGCGCACCTCGACGTCGGCGCTGACGCAGCCACGCGTGAAGTCCCGGGCCATGAACGAGACGTGTCGCCCCGCACGCTGCTGGTCCACCCGCTGGTGGATCACGGGCCCGACGCCCCCCACCAGCGCATCCCAGGTGGACCCGGCATAGGTGAGGGCGCGGGGATCGGCGAAGAACACCCTCGACAGCAGGTCCGGGCACTCGGCCAGCCGGTGGCCGACGAACTCGTTCCACCACACGTTGTTCTGCTCGTGGGTGGTGCCGGTCAGCAGGCTGGACCAGCCCGGCCCGGAATCGGTGGGTGGCGTCATCCACACCGGGGCGACCAGCCCACCGTCGATCAGTCTGGCCAGGGTCCGGGCCCCGGGACGCTCGGGGTCGGCAGGGGGCATCGTGGGACGATCCGGCGGTGCCGCCTCCGCCGCGAACCGGGGATCGGCCGGGTGGTCAGGGGCGGCGAATCCCGGGTGGGCGGCCAGGGCAGCGGGCACGGCGACGTCGATGCGGACACCGTCGACGCCGATGAGCAGGAGCTTCATCGTTGTCCTTCAGGAGTGATGCGGAGGGTCAGGATGGTGAAGGGGGTGAGGCTGAGCGGCACCTCGCAACCGGGGGAGGTCAGCCGGACGCGTGGCTCGGGCACCGGGTCCTCCAACGGGTCCACCTCCACGACGGTGGCGTCGAAGGCCAGTCGCAGTGTTCCAGTGGCGCGGGCCCCGCGGCCCTCGTGGAGCCGCAGGATGAGGTCCCCGGAGCCGTCCTCGGCAGGCAGCACGGCCTCGACGTGGGCGCCCTCGACCCCCAGCCTCCCGAACTCCACGGCGGGGGCCGTCACGAGCCTGGGTGGGAGATTGAGGGCGTGGCCCTCGTGGGAGGCGACCACCGGGTCCGCGTCGAGCACCAGCGAGTAGCACAATGTGCGGTGTGAGCGGTCGGCCTCGGGGTCGGGGAAGACCGGGGAGCGCATGAGGGACAGCGACACCCGGGTGCCACCCGGCAGGGGCTGGACGTCGTGGCCGTGGTTGGAGTCGTTGACCACCGCGACCCCGTAGCCGGGTTCGTCGACGAGCAGCCAGCGGCCCGCAGGCACCTCGAAGCGGGAGAAGTCCCAGGAGGTGTTCTCGTGCAGCGGGCGACGCACGTGTCCGAACTGCACCTCGGCCGCATGGTCGCGGGCATGGATCGCGAGCGGGAACGACGCCTTGAGCAGGGTCTCGCGCTCCTGCCAGTCCACCGAGACCCGGAAGTCGAGTCGGGCGGCATCCGCTTCCAGCACAATGTGCTGGATGATCTCGGAGTGACCCAGCCGACGGGTGATCCGCACCTCGGCCCGCACCCCGTCACCGATGATCTCCACCTGCCGCGCCGCGGGGACCGGGATCTCGTTGCCGGGGTTGAGGTAGTGCCGCTCGATGTCCCAGGCGTCGAACGCGTTCGGCACGTCCTCGAAGGCCCGCAGCTGGTTGCCCACCATCCCGGGCAGCAGGAGGTCGCGCCCGGCGGTCAGATCGGTGAGGCGTGTCAGGTCCCCGTCGGGGCCGATCACGGCACGCAGTCGGGAGTTCTCCAGCACCACGTCGTCACCCGCACGCTGTGCTGTCGCCGGTGCCGATGGCTCCCGGACGGCCTCCGCGACGGGCGTGACGGACAGCCCCGCAGCGGTGACCAGGGTCGGTGTCCCGGCCACGTCCAGCACCCGGGTCACCGGGTGCGCATGGGGATTGACGACGGCCTGGACGGAGTCCGGCCTGCTCCGCCTCAGGGCCGCGACGGCGTCGTCGGCCAGCTGCTCCAGTTCCGCCAGGATCGTGGCGTACTCCTCGCGCGCCACCCGGTGCACCCAGGCGATCGAGGAACCGGGCAGGATGTCGTGGAACTGGTTGAGCAGTACCTTTCGCCACAGCACCTCCAACCGGTCCGCCGGGAAGGAGTCGCGAGGTGTGCCGGTGAGCAGGGCCAGGCTCCACAGGAACTCCACCTCCCGGAGGGCGTGTTCACAGCGGCGGTTGCCCTGCTTCATCTCGAGCTGCGAGGTGAAGATGCCCCGGTGGTACTCCAGGTACAGCTCACCGACGTGGACCGGGGCATCCGGGTACTCGGCCCTGGCGGCCTCGAAGAAGGAGTCGGGGTCGCCCATCGTCATCCGGGGCGCCCCCTCCAGATCGGCCAGCCGACGGATCCGTTCCACCATCCGGGCGGTGGGGCCACCCCCGCCGTCGCCGTAGCCGAAGGGGATCACCTGACGAGTCGCCCACCCCTTCTCCCGGTAGTTGTCGACGGCGCGGTTCAGTTCCTCGGCGCTGATCTCGGAGTCGTAGCAGTTGACCGGCGGGAAGTGGGTGAAGAGGCGTGTCCCGTCGATCCCCTCCCACCACATGGTGGAGTGGGGGAGCTGATTGTGCTGGTTCCACGACAGCTTCTGGGTCAGGAAACCGGTCATGCCGCAGCGGGCGGCGATCTGCGGCAGGTTGCCCGGGTACCCGAACGAGTCGGGCAGCCACAGGGTGCGGCTGCGCACCCCGAGTTCCCGCTGGAAGAACCGGGTCCCCATCGTGAACTGCCGGATCAGGGCCTCGCCGCCCGGCATGTTCACATCGGATTCCACCCACATGCCCCCGGAGGGGAACCAGCGGCCGTCACGGATCGCCTGCCTGACCTCCTCGAAGACCTCCGGATGACGTTCCTTGAGCCAGGCGTACTGCTGGGCGCTGGTGGCGGTGAACCGGAGGTCCGGGTACTCGCGGGCCAGGGCGACGACGTTGCTGAAGGTCCGCGCCACCTTGCGGATGGTCTCCCGGACCGGCCAGAGCCAGGCCGAGTCGATGTGGGCGTGACCGATGGCGGTGACCTCCAGGGCGGAGGCCACGGCCGGGGCCTCCCAGACCGGGGCCAGGGCGTCCCGACAGGCCTGGGCGCTGCCGGGGACGTCGTGGAGGTCCAGGACGTCCATCGCCCGGTCCAGGTGTCGGCAGATCACCGCGCGTCGGGTGGAACCGACGGGCAGGTGACCCGCCAGGTCCCACAACAGGTCGAGGTCGTGGAACAGCCCCCACAGCGTCTCGTCACGCACCCGGAACTCGGCGCTGCGCAGGGTGTAGATGCTCTCCTTCGGGGCGGTGAGGACATCACCGAGGCGGGTCGGTCTGCAGCCGTCGGCGAACAGGTCCGGGTTGGCGGCCGCCTCGACGAGGAACTCCACCGGCTCGCCCGCGGCGGCGTCCAGGGGGCAGGAACGGTTGCGGGAGTTGATGGCCTTGAGCACCCGCAGGTCGGGGGTGAACAGCAGTCCCTCGCACTGGTTCCCCGGCCAGGCGTCGGCGAATCCCAGGTCCACCTCCAGCCGGAGCCGTCCGGGGCCGGTGAACTCGGGCACGGTGCCACGCAGCCGGAACCACCAGGTGCTCCAGGCCGCTCCCCAGCGGTGGGGGAGGGTGATCGCACGATAGGGGGCGGCCAGCGCCTCCACCGGGGCCACCGGTTCGCCGGGGACCTCCCAGGCCTCGACGTCCAGGTGCCCCAGGTGGGTGTCGACGAGGGGAAGGATGCGGTCGTCCTTGACACGCTCGACGCGTTCCAGGACCACGGTGTCGAAGGAGTGCATGGGGGTCTTTCAGGACAGCTCGGACAGTTCGGGGAAACGGGCCGTGGCCTCGTCGAGCAACCGTCTCGCCACCCCGACCCCGTCGATCAGGGGGTGCAGGGCGAGGGCGGCGACGGCGTCATCCCGGCTGCCGTTCAGCGAGGCCTGGATGATGGTGCGTTCCGCGAACTTCACCGACTGCACCAGCCCGATGGCGTGGTCCGGCAGTGGGGAGACCGGCAGGGGGGTGACCCCGCTCGCGTCGATCCGGCACGGCGCCTCGATGACGGTGTCAGCGGGCAGCATCGGCAGCCGGGAACCGTTGCGGAAGTTGACGATGAGGTCGGTGGCCTCGTCGAAGGCCAGGGCCTTCATCACCGCCAGCGCCACCCGATCGTACCCACCGGAGGCGAGGTCCTCCTCGTCACGGGTGAGGCCACCGGCGGCCAACCGGTTGGAGGCCATGTAGGTCTCCTCGCGTCGGAGCCGGGTCGCCTCCCACAGGGCGAAGGCCGCCGGGCCGTCCAGGTCGGCCGCCTGCCGGTAGAACTCTGCCTGCTGCCGGGCGAGGAAGATCCCCCGGGTGGCCTCCAGCTGCTCGTCGGCCAGGCGGGTCTCGCGCGCGAAGTAGTAGTAGTGCAGGTACTCGTTCGGGATCGAACCCAGCCACTGGAGCCAGGCGGCGCCGAAGAGTCGCCCCTCCTCGAAGGACTCGAGGAGGTCGGGGCGCTCCAGCAGGCGGGGAAGCACGTCGACGCCCTCGACCTCGAGGTGCTGCAGCCATCCCAGGTGGTTGAGACCGACGTAGTCCATCCGGAGGCGGTCGTCGCCTGCGATGACGTCACGGGCGCTGCCGACCGGGGCCAGACCCGCACCCTCCAGGGTGCCCAGCACACGCCGGGCGAGACCGATGGGGGAGTCGCAGATGCCGATCACACGGTCGCCGAGGACGCGGGAGGAGACCTCGGTGATGATCCCGGCGGGGTTGGTGAAGTTGATGAGGTGGGCCCGCGGTGCCACCGTCGCGACGGTGCGGGCGATCTCCAGAGCGGTCGGGATGCCCCGGAGAGCGTAGTCGAGGCCGCCGAAACCGGTGGTCTCCTGCCCGAGCACCCCACAGCAGTGGGCGATCTCCTCCTCGGCCGCCCGACCGCTGGTGCCGCCGACCCGGATGGCGCTGAAGACGAAGTCGCTGCCCCGCACCGCTTCCTCGAGGGAGTTGGCGACGATGACATCCGGGGCGGTGGGGCGCCCCTCGGCCATGGCGTGCAGGATGCGGTTCACGGTGTGCACACGCGTGGGGTCGGTGTCCCAGAGCCTCAGCTCGGTGACGCGACGGTCACTGCGGTCGGCCAACAGGGTGCGGAACAGGAGGGGGACGCGGAACCCGCCTCCTCCGAGCAGGGTCAGTCTCATGGGTGGAGCACTTTCGTCGGTGGGTCGGCCCAGGCAGGGGCGAGGGGACGGTCGGTGACCAACAGGTCGACCTCGGTGAGGTCCAGGGCGGTGTAGGCCCCGATTCCGGGGAACTTGCCGTGGTCGGCGGCGAGGATCAGCCGTGAGGAGCTCGCCCGGAGCGCCCGTTTGACCTCCAGCTCCCGTTGGCTGGTGTCGCGCAGCACGTGACGTTCCCCGACCCCCGAGCAGCCGATGACCGCGACATCGATCAGGAGGTTGCCGATCTCGGTGACCGCGGCTGCCCCCTGGGTGCAGAGGTACTCCCGGTTGACGCTGCCCCCCAGGAGGATCTGCTCGATGCCGGGGTGGGGGAGCAGGAGCTCGGCGATGCGCAGGGAGTTGGTCACCACCGTCAACTCCATCTCCTGTGCCGCCATCGCCACCTCCCAGCAGGTGGTCCCGGCCTCCAGGAAGACGGTGCTGCCGGGTTGGAGCTGGGTGGCGACGAGGCGGGCGATGCTGCGTTTCGCGGTGGAGTTGCGGGGCAGCACCTCGTCGAAGGGTTCGTCGACGGCCTCCGAGATGGTGAGCTTGGCCCCACCGAAGACTCGGGTGACGAGCCCGGAGGAGACCAGCTCGTCGAGGTCGCGTCGGACCGTGGCGGCCGAGACCCCCAGGGCGTCGACGAGCGCGGCGGTGCTCTCCACCTGCCGCTCGCGGAGGTGGTCGAGGATCGCCTGGAGCCGCGCCTCTTTCAGCATGCCGCAAACTTAGCCCTGGTTCGGTCGGTGCGCAACAAGAACGATCAAAAAACTTCAAACTCAAGCATTGACACTCAAGACCGTGCATCCTAACCTGAGCCAAGGCCAGCAGGATGCCCTCAACGATGGAGGAAGCGGATGACGCACCAGGACGTGCACTCCCCCGACGGGGAACCGTGTCATCCCCTGCCCGGTGAGGCCCCGGCTGTGTGGCCCGCAGCCAAGTGAAAGATCCAAGGAGAAGGACCATGACCACCTGCCGCATCTCTCGTCGCGGAGTGCTCACCCTCGGAGGCGTCGCCTCGCTGGCGACCGCGCTCACGGCCTGTTCCACGGCCGTCAACCCCACCACGAGCCCTTCAGGAGGCTCCGCCGGAGCATCCGGTGAGGCCGCCGAGATGGTGCTGTGGACCTGGCCCGAGGGCTTCGCCCAGCAGGTCCTGGACTCGGTGAGGACGACGTTCCCGAACGTCTCGCTGCGCCAGGACGTCATCGGTGGCGACTTCAAGCAGAAGCTCTCCGTGACCCTCCAGGGCAAGGAGGCCAAGCCCTCCATCACGGGGGTCAAGGGTGAGGACATCGCCTTCTTCGCCGCCCAGGCGGACTACTTCGTCGACCTCAACACGCTGGGTGCAGCGGAGAAGAAGGGGGACTTCCTGGACTGGAAGTGGGCCCAGGCCACCACCGAGGATGGTCGTCAGCTCGGTATTCCCATCGACATCGGCCCCACCGCGTTGTTCTACCGTTTCGACATCCTCGAGGCCATGGGGTTGCCCTCGGAGCCCGATGCCCTCGGGGCCGCGATCCGGACCTGGGACGAGTACTTCTCCCTCGGCGTGGAGATGAAGGGCAAGGATGCCGAGACCTTCCTCATCCGCAACATCTCAGGACTGTTCGACATCATGGTGCAGCAGTCCGGGATGAACTTCATCGACAGGTCCCACAAGTTCATCGGCGGTGAGACCCACATCCGTGAGGCCTGGGACCGGGCCGTCAAGGCCCACGGTCTGGGCATCTCGGCAGCGCTCACCTCCAACTCCCCGGACTCCACGGCTGCGGTGGCAGCGGGCAAGCTCCCCGCCGACTTCGGGGCCTCCTGGCACCTGGCCGACCTCATGGTGGATGCCCCCGACACCGCGGGCACGTGGCACGTGTGTGAGCACCCCGGCGAGGCGACGAACAACGGTGGCTCCTTCCTGGCCATCCCGGCGGGGACGGCCGACGCGGGACAGGCCCTCGAGGTGATCCTGCACATCCTGAACCCCGAGAACCAGATCCTCGAGTACGTGGACAAGGGCAACTTCCCGGCCAACTCGGCGGCCTTCGCCTCCGACGAGCTGAAGGCGCCGGTGGAGTTCCTCGGGGGCCAGGCTGCGGGAGAACTCTTCGCCAGGGCCGCCGAGACGGTCCGTCCGCTCCACGAGCACCCGGCCAACGGCACCGTGAGTGGGCCGTTCTACGCCGAGCTCCAGCTCGTCGAGGCCAGCGGCAAGGACCCGGAGCAGGCCTGGAACGACGCCGTCGAGGCCGCCAAGCGGTTGGCCGAGCAGGAAGGGCTGAGCCTCTGATGAGTCGTCGCCCCCGCACGGGAAGCCAGGAGCCCGGCACGCTGGGTGTGCGGGGGCGACGTGCTCTCCCGCTCTACCTGGCCGTCTCGCCCTACTACCTGCTCTTCCTGGTGTTCTCGGCCATCCCGATCATCTTCACCGCCTACATCTCGCTGACCAGCTGGTCCGGGCTGGGGGAGGCCCGCTTCATCGGGTTGAAGAACTACGAATGGCTCGTCACCGACAAGCTGTTCTGGAAATCCTTGGTCAACACCCTCATCCTGTGGGTGATGTCGACGGTGCCGTGTCTGACCCTGGCCACCCTCGTCGCGCTGGCGCTCAACAGCGTCACCCGGTTCTCCAACACCTACCGGGTGGCCTACCTGCTGCCGAACGTCACCTCACTGGTGGCGATGGGCATCCTGTTCGGCTCCATCTTCTCCAGCAACTTCGGGGTGGCCAACGCCCTGCTCAACGCCGTCGGGATGAGCAACATCCGGTGGCTGCAGACCGAGTGGGGGATCAAGATCGCCATCGCGACGCTGACCACATGGAGCTTCGTCGGGTACAACGCGCTCATCATCCTGGCGGGGCTGCAGTCCATCCCGCGTCAGATCTATGAGGCGGCGGCCCTCGACGGGGCGGGGTCGGTGAAGCAGTTCTTCACCATCACCCTGCCGCTGCTGCGACCCATCGTGCTGTTCGTGACGATCATGTCCACCATCGGGTCCCTGCAGTCGTTCACCGAGTCGCAGGTGCTGACCAGCTCCCAGGTCGGCAGCGCGGCGGCCAGTGGCGGGGTCGGCAACTCCGGGTTGACGATGGTGATGTACTTTTACGCCGCGGCCTTCAAGGACAACCGGTACGGCTACGGTGCCGCCATCGCCTGGGGGGTGGTGGGCGTGGTGCTGGTGTTCGCCATCATCAACTGGTTCGCGGCCAGGGGGAGGGAGTCGTGAGCACGGTGACCCGTCGTCGTCCCATCCGGTTGAGCGCGATCGGCAGGCACGCCTTCCTCATCGTCGGGGCGCTGCTGGCCTTCTTCCCCTTCTACTGGATGTTCGTGCTGTCCACGCACCGCTCCGCCGCGATCTACGAGTTCCCGCCGCCGCTGCTGCCCGGGGATCGCGGGATGGAGAACTTCCTCACCGTCATCAACACGGTCAACGTGTGGGCCGCGATGGCCAACACCTGTCTGGTCGCCCTCGTGGTGACCGCCGTGGTGCTGTTCCTGGACTCGATCGCCGCCTTCGCCTTCGCGAAGTACTCCTTCAAGGGGCGTGGTGTGCTGTTCGGGATCATCATGCTGACCTTCCTGCTGCCGGGGCAGCTCTCGACCATCCCGTTGTTCCTCATCATGAGTGAGATCGGCTGGGTGGGGAAGCTTCAGGCCGTGATGTTCCCGGCCTTCGCCAACGCCTTCGGGATCTTCTGGCTCAGGCAGTACTTCACCAGTGCGGTCCACGTCGAGCTGTTGGAGGCCGCCACCATCGACGGGTGTGGTTTCTTCCGGCAGTACCTGCACGTCGCCCTGCCCGCGGCCCGACCGGCGCTGGCGTTCCTCGGCATCTTCACCTTCATCGGCTCCTGGAACGACTTCCTGTGGCCGTTGATCGTGCTGACGAACCCGAACCAGCTGACCCTGCAGGTGGCACTGTCCCAGCTGCAGACCGCCCACGGCACGGACTACGGGATGCTCATGATGAGTGCTGTGATCGCGGTGACCCCACTGCTGCTGGTGTTCATGCTCGGTTCCCGCCAGTTCCTCAGGGGACTGACCGATGGCGCGATCAAGACGTGAGCCCTCCCGCCGGTGGTCTTGCAGTGAAGTGAGAGCGCTCTTACGCTGGTGGCGTCGCCATCCACCCTTCCGACACCGCGGTCGTCGTGCCGGCCGCCTCCCACAGGAGCAGCCATGCCGAGTTCCGGAAACACCTTCCACGTCTCCACCGAGGGCCGGGACGAGGACCCGGGAACCTCCGTGGCCAGGCCCTGGGCCACCATCCCCCGGGTGCTGCAGGCCATCGAGCGGGGGGAGGTCGTGCGCGGGGACACCGTGTTGTTCCACGCCGGGCACCGGTTCCACGGCCAGTTCAGCGACCTCGGCTCCCTCCAGGGGGAGGGCCGGATCACCTTCGGGGCCTACGGCCGTGGGGAACGTCCCCGGATCGTGGGCTACAAGGTGCTGGACCGCCCTGATGCCTGGCGTGCCCTCGGCCGGAACCGGTGGCGGATCCAGCTGGACGACCCCGGCACCCACACCGGGAACCGCTCGACCACCGATGTCAACGTCGGCCTGCTCCGTGTCAACGGGGAGTTCCTCACGGGGCGGAGGATGAGCCCCGACGAACTCATCCACGACTGGGACTGGTGCTGTGATCTCGGGGAGGGCACCCTCACCGTCCACAGCCAGGACAACCCGAGCCGACGCGGTGAGGTGCTGGCCGCGGTCGACGGCAGGTTGTTCCAGGCCGTGAGCGACATGACCATCGAGGGGCTGGACCTCGTGGGCTGTGGTGGCCACGGGGTGCAGGTGCTCGACGCGAGGGGGGTCCGGGTGCGGGGCAACCGGATCCGGGAGATCGGTGGCAGCGAGCTGCTCACCTTCCCCGTCCCCGGCACCCGCTACGGCAACGGGGTGGAGATGTGGATCAACAGCCATGACGTCCTGGTCGAGGGCAACGTCATCCAGGACGTCTACGACGTGGCCGTCACCCTGCAGGGCGAGCAGGTGGTGGAGACCACGAAGGACGAACCGGTGCTCCGTCACGGCTGGTCCGACGTGCACGTGCGGGACAACCGCATCACCCGGTGCAGCCAGTCCTTCGAGATCTGGTCCAGGGGGCAGGCCGTCCGTGACGAGCACGGCGCTCTCCTGCGGGAGCTGCGCCATGACGGTGAGGGCGCGGGATACGTCGACTGCACCTTCACCGGGAACCACTGCACCGACGCCGGTGTCGGGTGGGGGTACCGGGCACGCCCGGACAAGGAGGCCGGAGGGGTCCACCTGCTCTCCTACTCCGAGGAGCTCCCGATGGGGCTCACCATCACGGGCAACAGGTTCCACGACGCCGTCAACGCCTACATCTACCGCAACGACGACCAGCCGACCGGACTGGTCATCGACGACAACGAGATCCGGCTGAGGGCCGGTCAACGGATCCAGCAGCAGCACGGTCGTCCGGAGCGGTTGGCGGAGCATGCGTCGTGGTCCGCCAGCACCGGTTTCGACCGGGGATCCACCTGGGTCGAGGGCTGATCCCGTCCCGTGCGGTTGTCCTTCCCGGTTCGGCGGCGCGAGAATGTCGCAGTGGGGCGCTAACGTGTTCCCATGACCATCCCGCAGCCTGGAATCTTCGCCCTCGGTACCCCGGAGAACGCCTACCTGGAGCTGGACCTCGTCCGTCCCGACGCGCTGGAGGAGGTGCTCCGTCGCCTCATGGAGTTGCCCGCCAACCACACGGAGGGAGGCTGCAACATGGTGATCGGGGTCCGCCCGAGCCTCTGGCGGGCCCTGCAGCCCGACGAGACGCCGGCCGACGTCGTGGACTGGGCAGAACCCATCACCGGACAGTCCGGCTACCAGATCCCCGCCACCCCGCACGATGTCTGGGTGTGGCTGGCTGGTGCCGAGCGTGCGGTGCTGTTCGACCGGACCTCGGAGCTGCGCTCCGCCGTCGCCGGGCTGGCGGAGGTCGCAGCGGAGCTCTCGGGCTGGCACTACAAGCAGTCCCGCGACCTCACCGGCTTCATCGACGGCAGTGAGAACCCGCCGTTGGTGGAGGCGGCCGATGCGGCCTGCGTCGCTCCGGGGGAGCCGGGTGCCGGCTCCTCGGTGCTGCTGTTCCAGCAGTGGCGTCACGAGAAGCACTGGCTCACCCTCAGCGAGAAGGAGCAGGAGGAGGTCATCGGGCGGACCAAGCCGGACAGCATCGAGCTGCCCGAGGACGTGATGCCGGAGACCTCACACGTCTCCCGCACGGTCGTGGAGCACGACGGTGAGGAGTTGGACATCCTGCGCCGCAACGTCGCCTACGGCGTGACCGGGGACCACGGCACCCTGTTCGTCGGTTTCAGCAAGGACCAGTACCGGCAGTTCGAGATGCTGCGGAGGATGGCCGGGGTCGACGGGGTGCGCGATGCCCTGACCCGTTTCACCACGCCGCTCAGCGGGTCGGTCTACGTGGTGCCGTCGGCCACGGCGCTGTGCTCCTACCTGCCCGAGGACGACGAGGACTGAGACGGCAGGTCTGAATCCTCGTGTGGGATCTTGTGACGCTGACCCGTGGCGGGTTGGCCGCCTTCGGGATCATCGCCTTCGCGGTCTCGGGGGCACTTGCGGCCAAGCGTCGGGACATGGACGGGGTCGGGATCGTCACCCTGGCCTGTGTCACTGCGGTCGGCGGTGGCGTGATGCGCGACCTGATGATGGGGGCGGTGCCCGTCGCGGCCCTCGTGGAGCTGTGGATGATCGGGCTCGCGGCCACCACGGGTCTGGTGGTGATGTTCACGGTGCCCCCGAACGCCCGGGAACGTGCCCCGCTGCTGGTCTTCGACGCCATCGGACTCGGACTGTTCGTCGTGGACGGTGCCCTCAGGGGGCTCCAGTACGGCCTGCACCCCGTCGCAGCCGCCCTCATCGGGGCGGTGACCGGGGTGGGTGGTGGCATCCTGCGCGATGTCCTGGCCTCCGAGGTTCCCCTGGTCTTCAGGCGGCACTCCCGGCTCTACGTGGTGCCCGCCCTGCTGGGCGGGGTGCTGACCGTCACCCTGGACGCCCTGGGCCTGGCCGGCGTCCTCGGGATGTCGGGCACGGCGGCCCTGGTCACGACCGTGCGGATCGTCGCCATCGTCCGTGGCTGGCACGCCTCCAGCGACCGGCTGCTCATCCGGCGCTGGGGAAGATCTTCTCGAGAAGAGCGGTCATGAGGAATTCGACGGCTCTGGACGAGACCGCGCCCGAACGGTCCAGGGTGGTCATCGCCAGGTAGAGCTCCTCGAGCAACTCGTCACTGACCTCGTCCGCGACCAGACCCCGGGCGCGCCACTCACTGATCCTGGACGCCAACGCCGGCTCGAGGAGGCCGCAGGAGAACTCGGCGGCGGCAGCGGCCCGCAGGTGCACACCGAGCGCATCACCGAACCACTCGGCCAGGATGCGGTTGTCCCTTGCCGTGGCGATGGTGGCCGCGACCCACTGTGTGATGGCCTGCCTGGGTTCGGACCAGTCCATCTCGGCGAGCAGCGCGGCCTTCGCCTCCCGGTTCTCGATGAGGTAGACCTCGGTGAACAGGTCCTTCTTCGAGGAGAAGGAGTTGTAGAGGCTGCCGACGGCGATGCCGGCGCGTCTGGCGATGTTCGCCATGCCCGCCCGTGCGTAGCCGTGCTGGGCGAACTCCTCCCGGGCGGCGGCCAGGATCGGGTCGGGCGTGATCGGCATGCCTTCATCCTAGGAGCGTGCGAAGGAGCCGACGACCTTCATCTTCGGCAGGACCGAGCCGGGGTGTCCGGAGTTGATGAACTCCTCCGTGAGGTCGCGCCCGGCCGACAGCCCGTGGTGGCGGCCCTCCTGCCACCGCTCCGTGACGTCGTAGACGACGCCGTTCACGGCGATCCAGGCGGGGCGCCCGTCGAGTCCGTCGTTGGCGGCGAGTTCCTCCGGGGTGACGGTGCGGGAGTCGATGAGGGACTGCTCCTCGGCGCTGAAGGTGCGCTCCACCTTCGCGGGATCGCCCTTGTGGGACTGGCGTGGCATGACGAGGATCGCCACCACGATGACGGCGACGATGATGAGGGAGATGAGCAACCAGCGTGGCATGGGTCCTCCTTGACTGAATGAACCAGCTGTACGTTCATTCAGTGTACATCCGTGAGGTCGCTGGGGAGCGCAACCGGCTTCCGCGATAGACTCGGGCCTGCTGTTCCCCTGGCGAAGGAGACCTTGGTGGCCAACCTCACCCCTGCCGGTGTGCCCGCACCCTTCGAGACCCTCGGACTGACCTTCGACGACGTGTTGCTGCAGCCCAACGAGTCGGATGTCATCCCCTCGGAGGCGAACACGGCGACGCAGTTCAGTCGCAACATCACCCTCAACATCCCGCTGGCCTCGGCCGCGATGGACACCGTGACCGAGGCCCGGATGGCCATCGCCATGGCGCGCGAGGGGGGAATCGGCATCCTCCATCGCAACCTGTCCATCGAGGACCAGGCGCACATGGTCGACCAGGTGAAGCGCTCCGAGGCGGGCATGGTCACCGAACCCGTGACCATCAGCCCTGACGCCACCCTCAGTCAGGTCGATGAGCTCTGCGCCCAGTACCGCATCTCCGGGGTGCCCGTGGTGGACCACGAGGAACACCTGGTCGGGATCATCACCAACCGTGACCTCAGGTTCGAGGACAACGGGGATCGCCCCGTCCACGAGGTGATGACCCGGATGCCGCTGGTCACCGCACCCGTCGGGATCTCGGGTGAGGATGCGCTGGCCCTGCTGGCGAGGAACAAGATCGAGAAACTGCCCATCGTCGACGGCGAGGGCAGGCTGTCCGGCATGATCACGCTCAAGGACTTCGTCAAGGCCGACAAGTACCCCAACGCCGCCAAGGACGACGCGGGCCGGTTGCGGGTGGGCGCCGCGGTCGGTTTCTTCGGCGACGCGTGGGAGCGCGCCATGGCACTGGTCGAGGAGGGGGTGGACTGCATCATCGTCGACACGGCGCACGGCCACTCGCGGGGAGTGGTGGAGATGATCCGCCGCCTCAAGGCCGAGCCCTTGGCGGCCGGGGTCGACGTCATCGGTGGCAACGTCGCGACCTACGCCGGGGCCCACGCACTGGTCGAGGCCGGAGCGGACGGCATCAAGGTCGGGGTGGGGCCCGGCTCCATCTGCACCACCCGGGTCGTCGCCGGGGTCGGTGTGCCGCAGGTCACGGCCATCCACGACGCGGCCAGGGCGGCCAGGCCGCACGGGGTTCCCGTGATCGGTGACGGCGGGCTCCAGTACTCCGGAGACATCGCCAAGGCCCTCGTGGCCGGGGCCAACTCCGTGATGCTCGGTTCCCTGCTGGCCGGCTGTGAGGAGAGCCCGGGCGACCTGGTGTTCATCAACGGCAAGCAGTTCAAGGCCTATCGGGGCATGGGATCGCTGGGCGCCATGGCGGCACGTGGCCGCTCCGCCTCCTACTCCAAGGATCGTTACTTCCAGGGTGACGTCACCAGCGACGACAAGCTGGTGCCGGAGGGGATCGAGGGGCAGGTGGCCTACCGGGGGCCACTCGCCGCGGTCGCCTACCAGCTCGTCGGGGGACTCCGGCAGTCGATGTTCTACTCCGGGGCCCGCACGGTGCCGGAGCTGCAGGAACGTGGCCGGTTCGTGCGGATCACCGCCGCCGGGCTGCGCGAATCGCATCCCCACGACATCCAGCTCACCGCTGAAGCCCCCAACTACTGGTCCCGCTGAAAGGCCCTGCCATGCATGAACTCGGCCGCTCCAAGAACACCGTGCGCGGTTTCGCCTTCGATGACGTCGCCATCGCCCCGGCCCGACGCACCCGCGCCGAGTCCGAGGTGGACCTCAGCTGGCGGATCGATGCGGTCACCTTCGATGCCCCCGTCGTCGCTGCTCCCATGGACTCGGTGATGTCCCCGGCCACGGCCATCGAGATGGGGCGGCTCGGTGGACTCGGGGTGCTCAACCTCGAAGGACTGTGGACCCGTTACGAGGACCCGTCACGGGCCTACGAGCAGCTGACCGAACCGGCTGACCAGGTGACCGCCACCCGCAGGTTGCAGCAGGTCTACGCCGAGCCGGTCAAGGCCGAGCTGATCGAGGCGCGTCTGGCGGAGATCCGGGCATCCGGGGTGCCCGTCGCCGGAGCCCTGTCGCCGGCCAGGACCCAGGAGTTCGCCGATGTCATCGCCCGCAGTGGCGTGGACTTCTTCGTCATCCGTGGCACCACGGTCTCCGCCGAGCACGTCGACGGGGCCGAGAACCCACTCAACCTCAAGGAGTTCATCTATCGCTTCGACGCGCCGGTGCTGGTCGGCGGGTGTGCCACCTACCGGATGGCGCTCCACCTGATGCGGGCCGGGGCGGCCGGCGTGCTGGTCGGCTTCGGCGGGGGAGCCACCCACACCACGGCCTCGGTGCTGGGCATCGAGGTGCCGATGGCCTCTGCCGTCGCCGATGTCGCCGAGGCGCGCCGCGACTACCTCGAGGAGTCGGGGGGACGCTACGTCCACCTCATCGCGGACGGGGCCGTGGGACGTTCGGGGGACATCGCGAAGGCGATCGCCTGTGGTGCGGACGCAGTCATGGTGGGCTCCCCCCTGGCGAGGGCGACCGAGGCACCGGGGCGGGGCTGGCACTGGGGCCCCGAGGCGTGGCACGCCACCCTGCCGCGGGGTGAGCGGGTGTTCTTCGAGCAGGTCGGCTCCCTGGAGGAGGTCGTCATCGGCCCGTCGCGGTTGCCCGACGGGACGATGAACCTGGTCGGCGGGCTGCGCAAGGCGATGGCCCTGACCGGTTACACCGACATCAAGTCGTTCCAGCGCATCGATGTGATGGTGCATCCGTGACCGGCGAGGAGGCCCGCGTCGAACTGCGACGGTTGCGCGACAGCATCGACAACATGGACTCGATGCTGATCCACCTGTTGGCGGAGCGCTTCAAGATCACCCGACGCGTCGGGGAGTTGAAGGCCGAGGCGGGGCTCCCTCCGGCCGATCCAGACCGGGAGGCCGAGCAGATCCGAAGGCTCCGGGCGCTGGCCGAGGAGTCCAACCTCGACCCCGAGTTCGCGGAGAAGGTGCTGGGCTTCATCGTCGCCGAGGTGGTGCGCCACCACGAGCGGATCGCCGGGAACGTCTGACAGGGGTGTCAGTTCCGCATCCGTCTGCGCGACCTGACCTGCTTCACCCCGGCCGTGACCGCGGTGCCGATGGCCACCGCTGCGAGACCCAGTCCCACCCAGCGCAGCGGCAGGGCGGATTTGTTCTGCCAGTGCCAGTACCTGTTGAAGTCCTCGACGCTCAACGGGCACGGCTTGCCGTCGCGTTCCAGGGAGAATCCTGAGGTGGGCTGCCCCTCCTCGAGGCAGGTCACCTCGGGGGCGGGGCCGAGTTGTCGGACGGAGATGAGACCGATGCCGACGACGAGCAGGACTGCGGCGACCAGGTGGAGATGCCAGGGCTTCATTCCGGAAAGGTATCACCGCACCGGGATCGCGGAGCGGGAACCGGAAGATTCCCCGGTGGTGGAGCGACGCACGATGAGACGGGGCTGGAGCACCACTCGCTCGTGCTCGTGGTCCGGGTTGGTGGCGTGGTCGATGAGGAGCCGGGCGGCCTGCTCACCCATGAGGGCCGTGGGTTGGCTCACGCTGGTCAGGGGAACGATCCAGTTCGCGGCGAAGTCGACGTCGTCGTAGCCGACGAGGGCGACGTCGTCGGGTACCGTGACCCCGCCCTGGGTGAGGGCTCGGTACACCCCGAAGGCGAGCATGTCGTTGCAGCAGCAGATCCCGGTCGGCAGGTCGCCGTCCTGCAGGAGCTGCCTCCCGGAGGCCAGGCCGCTGGGCTGGCCGATCCCGTCGGCCCGGACCACTCGCAGGGTCGACGGGTCGAGACCGGCCTCGGCCATCACGTCGCGGACCCCGCGCTCGCGCTCGGTGAACTGACGCAGGTTGGGCTGCCCTGCGACGAAGCCCAGCCGGGTGTGGCCGAGTGAGATGAGGTGCTCGGCCGCCATCCTGCCGCCGGCGACGTGATCCACCGACACCGAGCACGGATGCTCCCTCGTCGTGTGGTCGATCAGCACCAACGGCACGCCGTGGGTCGACTCGTCCAGCGGGGTGCCGCCACCGGCCGGTGTGAGCAGGGAGCCGACGACCCGTTGGGCGGCGAGTGTGCGCATCACCGTCTCCTCCCGGTCGTGGTCGTTCTCGGAGTTGCTGAGGATCATGACGTACCCGGCGTCCGCGGCCGTGCGCTCCACGGCGTGGGCGAGCTCCATGAAGAACGGACTCATCAGGTCCACCACGACCAGTCCCAGCAGGTTGCTGGCGGCGCCGGTGAGCACCCTGGCCTGTTGGTTGGGGATGAAGCCCAGCTCCTTGACGGCGGCCAAAACCTGGGCGCGAGTGGCGGGGGAGACCCGTTCCGGGTGGTTGAGGGTGTTGCTGACGGTCCCCGGCGAGACCCCTGCTCGCGCGGCGACCTCGGCGACTCCCACGCGCTTCGACATCGTGCTCCCAATGACTCGTGAAGGATGCGGATCACTTGCCCCAAGGTCACGGAAAGGTATCGATCTGGATCAAGGGGTTGCACCAAGAATGATCCCATGAGCTATGCTCCGGTTCAGGCGTTTAAAGCGCTTTAATCACGAGAACCGGTGCTCCACATCTTGGGCGAAGCAGCCCTGCACCACGGAAGGAAACGCAATGAAGCGGCGACTGTTCATCCAGCTCAACGGCCTTGCGGTGGCAGCCCTCGGGCTCGCAGGGTGCAGCGACGGCAGACCGGGTGGCTCGGACGGCGAACACACCATCGCCATCGTGCCGAAGGACGCGACGAACCCCTGGTTCGTGCGCATGGAGACCGGTGTGAAGAGGTTCGCGGAGGAGAGCGGCCTCAACGTGTACCAGAAGGGGCCGGCGGAGACCGATGCCGCCATGCAGTCCCAGGTCATCCGCGACCTCATCGCGCAGAACGTCAGCGCCATCGGTGTCGTCCCCGTCGATCCGGCCGCCCTGGAGCCGGTGCTGAAGGAGGCGATGGACGCGGGCATCGTCGTCATCACCCACGAAGGGGCCAGTCAGGAGAGCACCAAGTACGACATCGAGGCCTTCAACAATGCGGCCTACGGTGGTTTCATCATGGACAACCTCGCCAAGGCGATGGGGGAGGAAGGGCTCTACACCACGATGGTCGGGCACGTCACCAACGCCTCCCACAACGAGTGGGCCGACGGCGGGGTGGCGCACCAGAAGGAGAAGTACCCCAGGATGACCCTGCTGGAGGCCGAGGCCCGGGTCGAGTCACGCGACAACGGGGAGGGGGCCTACCAGACCGCCAAGGAGCTGTTCAAGAAGTACCCGGACCTCAAGGGGATCATGGGCACCTCGTCGTTCGACGCCCCCGGCATCGCCCGCGCCATCGAGGAACTCGGGCTCAAGGGCAAGGTGTTCACCGCCGGCACCGGCATGCCGTCGGCGAACAAGGAACTCCTGGAGAAGGGGCTCGTGGCCGCGCTGACCCTGTGGGACCCGGCCCTGGCCGGTTACGCGATGGCCGCACTGGCCAAGAAGGTGCTCGACGGTGAGGAGATCACCGACGGCATCGACCTCGGCGTCGAGGGCTACGAGTCCATGAAGTTCGCCGAGGGCAGCGACAAGGTGCTGGAGGGCTCCGGCTGGATCGTGATCACCGCGGAGAACGTCGACAGCTTCGAATTCTGAGACCCACCTCGTCGTCGAGATGTGCTCACACCCCGACGACGGACAAGGAGCCACCATGATGCAGCCTGTGCTCGACGTGCGGGGACTGACCAAGAACTTCTCCGGGGTCAGGGCCCTCGACGACGTGGACCTCGTGCTCCAGCCCGGTGAGATCCACTGCCTGGCAGGAGAGAACGGTAGCGGGAAGTCCACCCTCATCAAACTCATCTCCGGGGTCCACCAGCCCGATGGCGGGGAGATCATCCTCGACGGCCGGTCGTACCGGGGTCTCACACCGATCGAGGCGATGCGTGGTGGGGTCCAGGTCATCTACCAGGACTTCTCCATCTTCCCCAACCTCACGGTGATGGAGAACCTGGCGCTGACCAGTGAGATCTCGGCACGGCGTCGCCTGGTCAACTGGAAGCGGTTCCGCGAGATCGCCGAGCGGGCGATCGCGACGATCGACTTCTCCGTGGACCTCGATGCCAAGGTCGGTGACCTGTCGGTCGCGGACAAGCAACTCATCGCGATCTGCCGGGCGTTGCTGACCGAGACGAAGCTCATCATCATGGACGAGCCCACCACCGCCCTCACCCATCGCGAGGTGGAGGCGCTGTTCAAGGTCATCACCGACCTCAGGTCGCGTGGCATCGCCACGTTGTTCGTCAGTCACAAGCTCGACGAGGTGTTCGAGATCAGCGAGAGGTTCACCATCCTGCGCAACGGAAGGCTGGTCGCGACCGCCGAGACGAGCGAGCTGGATCACCGCTCGTTCGCGCGTCACATGACGGGGCGGGAGTTCTCCGACGAGGCGCTGGTTCCCGCCGGGGAACCCGGCGGCCCCGTGCTGGAGGTGGAGGACCTGTGCCTCGAGGACGCCTTCCAGGACATCTCCTTCACGTTGCGCCGTGGCGAGGTGCTGGGGATCACGGGTCTGCTGGGCTCGGGCCGCACCGAACTGGCGCTGACCCTGTTCGGGGTGTTCAGGGCCGACGCGGGCAGGCTCGTGGTCAACGGTACGCCCGCTGAGTTGCGCAGCATCCGTGATGCCATCGCACGCGGCATCGCCTACGTGCCGGAGGACCGGTTGACCGAGGGGCTGATGCTGGATCGTTCCATCGCGGACAACATCGTCGTGGCGGAGCTCGATGAGCTCTCCTCCGCGCTCGGAGTGCTCGATGCGAAACGACGCGACGAGGAGGTCCTGCGTTGGGTCGAGGAGTTGAGGATCGCCACCGCGGACCCGGACAACGCGGTCAGGACCCTGTCCGGTGGGAATCAGCAGCGGGTCGTGCTCGCCAAGTGGTTGGCGAGGGAACCCGAGGTGTTGATCCTCAACGGGCCGACCGTCGGGGTGGACATCGGGTCCAAGAGCGACATCCACGAACTGCTGCGGCGTCTCGCCGACGGCGGCATGGGGATCATCGTGATCTCCGACGACACCCAGGAACTGCTGCGGGTCTGCAACCGCATCCTGCTGCTGCGTGAAGGTCGACTGGTCGAGGAGCTCGATCCTGCAGGCCTCACCCAGCTCGAACTGTCCGCGCGGATCACCGCCGACGAGAACGGGAAGGCGTGAGATGAAGGACCTCGCTCACAGGATGCTCCGTGCCAATGAGTTCTACGTGTTCCTGGTGATCGTGGCGCTCGCCCTGGTCATCCAGATCCGCTCGGGGCAGTTCTTCACCCCGAACAACCTCGTCGACCTGGCCACGGCCATGATCGTGCCGGGACTGTTCGCAGTCGGCACACACATGGTGCTGGTCTCCGGCGGGATCGACGTCTCCTTCCCGGCGCTGGCCTCGTTGGCCGTCTACGTGGTCACCAGGGTGCTGGTCGACTCCGACTACTCGGGTGGTCTCATCATCCCGTTCCTGCTCGTGCTGCTGCTGGGTGCCCTGCTCGGTGCGTTCAACGGGGTGTTCACCTCCCGCCTGGCGGTGCCGACCCTCATCATCACCCTCGGCACGGCCAACGTGTTCTCCGGTTTGATGCAGGGGGTGCTGTCCTCGGTGCAGATCAACCGGCTCCCGTCGTCGATGGCCGAGTTCGGTACGGCCTCACTGTTCACGGCCACCAATCCTGAAACCGGGTTGACCTCACGGATGCCGGTCGCCTTCCTGCTGCTGGTCGCCGTCGTCGCCCTGGTGTTCTTCATCATGCGGTGCACCATGTTCGGCCGTGCGATCCACGCCATCGGCGGCGACGAGACCTCCGCGGTCAGGGCTGGTTTCAAGGTGCGCCGGGTCAAGTTCTGGCTCTACGTCATCGTCGGGGTGATCGCCGCCCTCGCGGGGTTGGTGCGCACCTCCATGATGGGGCAGATGCACCCGACGAACCTGCTGGGCATCGAGATGCTGGTGATCGCCGCGGTCGTCCTCGGCGGCACGGCCATCACGGGAGGAACGGGCAGTCTCACCGGTGTGATGCTCGGCACCCTGCTCATCGTCATGGTGCAGAACAGCATGATCCTGATCGGCATCCCCACCACCTGGCAGCGCTTCGCGCTCGGCCTGTTGATCATCATCGGCACCGGCATCTCCGCCGTGCAGCTGACCAGACGTCGTCGCAGGCAACGTCTGGTCGCGGAATGAGAGGACCTGAGATGGCTTCGGTTTCCTTCACTGCAAGATCGCGTCACTGGGATGCACACATCCTGCGCCTGGTGGTGTTCCTGGCGGCACTGTGCCTGTTGCTCCTGGTGCTGAAGACACGCGATTTCACCAGTTTCAGGACGTGGCAGACCATGGGGGTGCAGTTCCCGGAGGTCGGGATCATGGCGCTGGGCGTGATGCTCACCATGATCACCGGCGGCATCGACCTGTCCTCGGTCGGGGTCGCGAACATGACCGGGGTGGTCACCGCCACCGTGATGTTGGCGATGGCGCCGCGTGGTGCGGCAGCGGGGCAGCAGCTCACGGCCGTGCTCGTCGCGGTCCTGTTGGCGCTGCTGATCGGCGTGGTCGCAGGCGCGTTGAACGGCTTCCTCGTGGCGGTGGTCCGAATACCGGCGATCCTCGTCACACTCGGCACGCTCGAGTTGTTCACGGGAATCGCCGTGCTGCTCTCCGGAGGCGAGTCGATCAGCGGGCTGCCACCGGCCTACACCTCGGTGCTGGGTGGCAGGATCGCGGGGATCCCCACACCGCTCATCATCTTCGTGGTCGTGGCGCTGATCGTCGGATTCGTGCTGCACAAGATGTCCTTCGGGGCGAAGCTGTACCTGCTGGGCAGCAATGCCACCGCTGCGAAGTTCAGCGGTCTGAACTCGGCGTGGCTCCTGGTGCGCACCTATGCGCTGTCCGGGCTCTGCGCCGCCGTCGCAGGACTGGTGCTGATGGCGAACTACAACTCGGCGAAGGCGGACAACGGGGTGTCCTACACCCTGCTGACCGTGCTCATCGTCGTGCTGGGCGGGGTGCATCCCAACGGAGGCAGCGGAAAACTCCTCGGTGTGTTGCTGGCGATCGCGATCCTGCAGATCCTCTCCTCCTCGGTGAACTGGTTCCACCAGATCAATGGTTTCTACCGCTTCCTGATCTTCGGGGCGGTGCTGCTGATCGTCATCAGCACCGCGGATCTGAGGAGCAGGTTCCGGTTCCGTCGAAACAGTCAGGAGCAGCAGTGAGCGTGAGGATGCGGCGGGTCGTCGTCGGTGCGGACTTCGCGGGGTTCCCGTTGAAGGAGAAGGTCAAGGAACACCTGGGCGTCAGGGGGTGGGAGGTCACCGACCTGACCCCGGTGCTGGAGGAGACGCCCATGTACCACCGTGTCGGCTTCCTCATCGGCGCCCAGCTCTCGGAACGTCGTTTCGAGAAGGCCCTGGCCTTCTGCGGTACCGGGATGGGCATCCACGTCGCCGCCTCGAAGTGTCCGCACGTGCACGCCGCGGTCGCCGAGTCGGTGCACGCGGCCCGCAGGGCGGCAGCGGCCAACAACTGCAACCTGTTGGCGATGGGGGCCTTCTGGATCGGCCCCAGACTGGGCATGGCCATGGCCGAGGCGTTCCTGGAGACCGGGCTCGGGGACGGCTACGAGCAGTGGGAGGGCTTCTACGACTACCACCGGCTCGGCTACGACGAGTGCGAGGCCTTCGACTACGAGGCCTACCGGGCCAACGGGTTCCAGGTGGTGGACCCCCGTGAGGTCGAGCTCGGCCCGGAACCGTCGGGACTCGCGTTCTGAGAGGCACGTCACGAGGTTCCCGGTATGTCAGGCACCTTCGAGCTCCGAGGCCCTCTCGGAGACGTGGGCGGTGAGCGAGGAGCAGTCGGGGTCATTCGGCGTCAGGGCTGTGCCGAAGATCCTCGTCCCACGGATCCTGGAGGTCCGGGCATGACCACGAACCACGTCGAGCAGGGCCGGGACCACAGGCCCCTGGTGGTCGGGGTCGCGCTGTCACCGGTCTGGCTGAGCGCGGATGCATGGCGGCGTGAGGACAGCCGCGTCGAGGAGATGTTCTCCCTCAGCCCCTATCGTGAACTGGTCGAGAAGGCCGAAAGGGCCGTCGTCGACTTCCTGTTCTGCCCCGAGGCCGGACACCTGGAGCCGAGCACGATCCGGCATTCCCCCGGTTTCGCCACGCTTGAGTCCTTCACCCTCGTGACGGCCCTGGCGGCTGTGACGAGACGAATCGGTCTGGTTCCCACCGTCCAGACCGCGTTCGCCAACCCCTTCACCGTGGCCAGGCAGCTGGCGTCACTGCACCGGATCAGCGGTGGACGTGCCGGATGGAATGTCGTCACGGCACTTGCCGGGGAGCGGAACCACGGCCTGACGGAGCTTCCGGACTCCGCTGAGCGTCATGCCAGGGCCGATGAGTTCATCACGGTCGTCGAGGCCCTGTGGCGCTCCTTCCCGTCCGAGGCCTTCGTCGCGGATCGGGGGACAGGGGTCTTCGCTGATCCGGATCGGGTCCAGGCCATCGATTTCGACGGGAAGTACTTCAAGGTGGCAGGGCCGATGGCCTTGCCCCAGCATCCTGCCGGTCGGTTGCCGGTGGTCCAGGCCGGGGCCTCCCCAGCAGGAATCGCGTTCGCCGGGGCTCGGGCCGACCTCGTGTTCGGGGCCGTCCCCGACCTGGATGCGGCCAGGGGACAGCGTGCTGCGTTGCGTTCGGCCGCTGTGACGGCTGGGCGCGACCCGGGGGCGATCCGGTTCCTTCCCGGCCTGCATCTCGTCCTGGCGGAGACCCGTGAGCAGGCTCGACGTGTTGCCGAGGAGAATGCGGGGAACCGAAGGTTGCACTGGAGCGTATCGGAACCCCGGAGGACGCGGTCCAGGAGATCCTGAGGCGTACCGAGGCAGCCGCACTGGATGGTTTCATCGCGCTCCCGGGAGGGTGGTGGAACTCCGTCGAGTTGTTCCTCGCCGAGGTGCTGCCCGGGCTACGAGGCCAAGGCCTCATCGGTTCCGAGTACCGGGGACGCACGTTCCGCGAACACCTCGGGGGCGAATAGAATCGATCGGTGCGTTGCTTCCTCGCCGTGATCCCACCCACTGACGTCTCGGAGGAGATCTCACGATTCCTCGAGCCACGACGGCTCGCCAGCGAGCCGACCTCCTGGCGATGGACCCGGTCCGAGCGTTACCACCTCACCCTTGCCTTCATGGCCGAGTACCCGCAGGGACGCATCGAGGAATTGATCGATGCGCTGGACCTCTGGGCGGCGCGCCGCCGACCGGAGACCATGGCGATCGAAGGAGCCGGGGCGTTCGGCACCCCTGAGCGTGCCAAGGTGCTCCACCTCGGGGTGTCGTCGCCGGGGCGAGCGGTCCTGGCGGAGTGGTCGGGGCAACTGCGGGCCCTGGCCTCCAGCCACGGTGGTCGCCCCGACGGTGCGGGCTTCACCCCGCACCTCACCGTCGCCAGGTCCCGTCGCGGTGAACCGGCCGGACGCCTCCTCCAGGCCCTCGACACCTACGTCGGCGAGCCCTTCGACGTCACCGAGGTGGCGCTCGTCCAGTCCCACCTGAGGGATCATCGTCACGAGGTGCTGCACCGGGCGCGGCTCATGGGATGAGGGGGAGCCAGATCCTGTACATTTGTACATGTACATGTGTACACTGAGGCCGTGGCCAAGCGAACCAGGGATCCGGAAGGGCGCAGGAACCTCATCCTGCGTGCTGCGGGTGAGCTGATCCGCGAGATCGGGGTCAGCGCGCTGACCCACCGCAAGGTGGCGGAACGGGCAAAGGTGCCCCTCGGGTCCACCACCCAGTACTTCGCCTCATTGACCGACCTCATCGCCGAGGCCCTCACCGGCATGGCGGAGCAGCGGGAGGCCATGCTGGACGAGGTCGCCCAGGACATCATCCAGGCCGAGGACGTCGCCTCGGTCCTGGCCGACCTCGTCGAGGATGCGATCTCGGATCCGACGCTCCTGCGCAACGAACTGTCCTTCTGGCTCTGCTATGCCATCCACCCGAAACTCGAGGGCCTGATGCGCTCCAGTGACGAGGTGGTGCTGCGGACGCTCTCCCAGATCTCCACCCCTGAGCAGGCCAGGGCGATCGTCGTCCACATCTACGGCGTGATGCTGCACATCGCGGTGCACGGGCGGACCATGCCCCGTGAAGAGATGAAGGCCAGCTTCCGGCGACTGCTCAGCGACCCTCCCGTCCCCGAGAGCAGGGGCGGGCCATGAAACCGATCGGGTGGCCGCAGGGCTCGGCCCCGGGCCACCCGACGGGGCGGGGCGTCGTTGCCGCGACGCCTCACCTCTTCCAACCACGAGAAAGGTCACTCCATGTCCTTCATCCGTGCGCAGGAATTGCGCAAAATCTATCAAACCCGCAGTGGAGAGGTGCGAGCACTCGACGGGCTCGACCTCGAGGTCGACCAGGGCACCGTCATGGCACTGCTCGGACCCAACGGGGCCGGCAAGACCACCACGGTCAAGGTGCTCACCACCGTGCTGCGCCCTGACTCAGGGGCAGCGACGGTGGCAGGCCACGACGTGCTCGCGCACCCGGAACGGGTCCGGGCCGTGATCGGGACCTCCGGCCAGTTCGCCGCCGTCGACGAGGAACTCACCGCACGTGAGAACCTGGAACTCATCGGCAGGCTCTACCAGCTCGGCCGCCGCCGGGCCCGGGTGCGCGCCACCGAACTCCTCGAGATCTTCCACCTGAGCGATGCGGCGAACCGGCCCCTCGGTGGTTTCTCCGGAGGAATGCGGCGACGGGTCGACCTGGCGGGGGCGCTGGTGGCCGAGCCGACGGTGCTGTTCCTCGACGAGCCCACCACCGGGCTCGACCCGAACTCCCGCAGCGACCTGTGGCAGGTGATCCGGGAGCGTGTCGGTGCCGGGACCACGCTGCTGCTCACCACCCAGTACCTGGAGGAGGCCGATCAGCTGGCCGACCGCATCGCCGTGATCGACCACGGCCGGGTCATCGAGGAGGGAACCGCCGACGAGCTCAAGGCCCGAGTGGGCGGACAACGCATCGAGGTCACGGTCATCTCCCCCGATGATCTCGAGCAGGCGCGACGGATCGTCGCGATCCACGCCGTCGGCGAGGTGAACACGATGGAACGCAGCATCGTCGCCCAGGTCGGGGATGCCGCGGCGGGGCTGGTCGTCGTCCTGGAGGAGTTCCGTGCCGCGGGCATCGGGATCCACGACGCAGGCATTCGTCGTCCCTCCCTCGACGACGTCTTCCTCACCCTGACCGGGCGCGGCTCGGCCGAGGAGGTGGCGGCATGACACCGCTCAAGCGTCCACGAATCGTCGCGTGGCTGGCCGATGTCGCGGCCCTGACCGGTCGCAACGTCATCGCGCTGAGGCGCAGCCCCGAGGTCATGGCCTTCTCGGTCCTCCAACCCATCCTGTTCGTGCTGCTGTTCACCCAGGTCTTCGGCGGGGCGATCAACGTCCAGGGAAGTGACTACACCAACTATCTCCTGGCCGGGATCTTCGGGCAGACCATGGTCTTCGCCTCACTCGTGTGCGGGATCTCCATCGCGGAGGATCTGAAGAAGGGCATCATCGACCGGTTCCGCAGTCTCCCCATGCACCCCAGCGCCATCCTCATGGCCTGCACCCTGTCCAACCTCATCGTCAGTGCCTTCTCGATCCTCGTCATGGCCGTCACGGGTCTGCTGGTGGGCTGGCGGTTCAGTGAGGGCATCGGGAACATGCTGGTCGGGTTCGTCCTGCTCCTGGGTTTCTCGTGGGCGATGAGCTGGCTCATGATCGCGCTGGGGGCGTTCCTCGGGGACGCGCGGACCGTGAACACGGCAGGCATGCTCGTCGTCATGCCGATGTCCTTCCTCAGCAACGTCTTCGTGCCGCTGGAGAGCCTCTCCGGCTGGATGCGGGTCGTGGCGGAGTGGAACCCGGTCTCGGTGCTGGTGCAGGCGTGCCGCACGCTGTTCGGGAACCTCGGCAGCGCTCCTGCACCCGAGGTGTGGCTGCTCCAGAACTCCGTCGCCGCCACCCTGGGCTACCTGGTGGTCTTCGTCGTGGTCTTCGCACCCCTGGCGGTCCTGGCCTTCCGGGCCAGGACCAGGGCCTGAGAACGCGTTGCGCCCCGAGGGGCTCTCCCTCGGGGCGCAACGCGTGGTGTCTCAGGCCTCGACGAGCCCCTCGAAGAGCACGGTGCTGAGGTAACGCTCCCCGAAGTCGGGCAGGACGACGACGATGGTCCTGCCGGCGTTCTCCGGGCGCGCCGCCACCTCGGCGGCGGCGGACAGGGCGGCCCCCGAGGAGATGCCGACCAGCAGACCCTCCTCGGTGGCGGCGGCACGGGCGGCGGCCACGGCCTGGTCGACGTTGCGGGTGATGACCTCGTCGATCACCTCCCGATCCAGGATCTCCGGCACGAAGTTCGCGCCCAGGCCCTGGATCTTGTGCGGGCCGGGCTGTCCGCCGGAGAGGATCGGCGACTCGGCGGGCTCGACCGCGATGACCTTGACCCCGGGCTTGCGCTCCTTGAGCACCTGCCCCACCCCGGAGACGGTGCCCCCGGTGCCGACCCCGGCGATGAAGATGTCAACACCACCGTCGGTGTCGGCCCAGATCTCCTCGGCGGTGGTGCGACGGTGGACGTCCAGGTTGGCCGGATTGGCGAACTGACGGGCCAGGATCCCGCCCCGCTCGGCCGCGATCTCCTCGGCCTTCGCCACGGCTCCCTTCATCCCCAGCGGACCGGGGGTCAGGACGAGCTCTGCCCCGTAGGCACGCAGCAACGCGCGACGCTCCAGGGACATCGTCTCCGGCATCGCCAGCACCACCTTGTAGCCCTTCGCGGCACCGACCATGGCCAGTGCGATACCGGTGTTGCCGGAGGTCCCCTCGACGATGGTGCCGCCCGGCCTCAACTCCCCGGAGGCCTCGGCAGCGGCGATGATGGCCGCGCCGATGCGGTCCTTGACCGAGTTGGCCGGGTTGTAGAACTCCAGCTTGGCCAGCACGGTGGCGCCCTCCCCGGCGACACGGTTGACCTTGACGAGCGGGGTGCGGCCGATGACGGCCGTGACATCTGAGTAAACGGTCATGTCAGGTCAACTCCCGGACGACCGCAGGTATTCCCGGCCCTCTGTTCCCGGCCCTGCGGGAGGGTGCCGCTTGGACCCCTGCGGGTCCGCGGTCATAGACTCATGTCCCATGACTTCCCAGCACGATCTGGTCCTCGTCGTCGACTTCGGTGCCCAGTACGCGCAGCTCATCGCGCGCCGGGTCCGGGAGGCGGCCGTCTACTCCGAGATCATCGGTTCCGATGCCACCGTCGAGGAGATCCTCGCCCGCAACCCTGCCGCGATCATCCTCTCGGGCGGACCGTCGTCGGTCTATGCCGACGGCGCGCCTTCGGTGGACCCGGCACTGTTCGAGGCGGGGGTCCCGGTGCTCGGCATCTGTTACGGCTTCCAGGCGATGGCGCAGGCCCTCGGTGGCTCGGTGGCGAAGACGGGGCAACGGGAGTACGGGCGCACCCCGCTGTCCATCCAGAACGCCGGCAGGCTGCTCGGTACCCTGCCCAACACCCTCAACGTGTGGATGAGCCACGGCGACTCGGTCTCCCGGGCACCGGAGGGTTTCCAGGTGCTGGCCCGCACCGCCGGGGCCCCTGTCGCCGCCTTCGAGTGCCGGGACCGGAAACTCGCCGGTGTGCAGTGGCATCCTGAGGTGGCCCACACCCAGTGGGGGCAACAGGTGCTGGAACACTTCCTGTTCAGCATCGCCGGGCTCACCCCGGACTGGACCCCGGAGAACATGGTGGCGGAGGCGGTCCAGGCGATCCGCGACCAGGTGGGCGAGCGGCGGGTGCTGTGCGCCCTGTCCGGCGGTGTGGACTCCGCCGTCGCCGCGGCCCTGGTGCAACGCGCCATCGGGTCGCAGCTGACCTGCGTCTTCGTTGACCACGGGCTGCTGCGAGAAGGTGAGGCCCGCCAGGTCAAGGAGGACTTCGTCGAGGTCACCGGAGTCGATCTCGTGGTGGCCGACGAGGCGGACCGCTTCCTCGGTGCACTGGCCGGGGTCAGTGATCCCGAGACGAAACGGAAGATCATCGGCAGGGAGTTCATCCGTACCTTCGAGACGGTGGCCGCGCGGCTGGCGGGGGAGCGGGGCATCGACTTCCTGGTCCAGGGCACCCTCTACCCCGACGTCGTGGAGTCCGGCGGTGGGGTTGGGACGGCGAACATCAAGAGTCACCACAATGTCGGTGGCCTTCCCGACGACCTCCAGTTCACCCTCATCGAGCCGTTGCGCACCATGTTCAAGGACGAGGTGCGGGCCGTCGGGCTCCAGCTCGGACTGCCCGAGTCGCTGGTGTGGCGGCACCCCTTCCCCGGCCCCGGTCTGGGCATCCGCATCATCGGGGAGGTGACCGCTGAGCGGCTCGAGGTGCTGCGTCGTGCCGACGCCATCGCCCGTGAGGAACTCGCGCTGGCGAAGAAGGAGCGCGAGATCTGGCAGTTCCCCGTGGTGCTGCTCGCGGATGTGCGCTCCGTCGGGGTGCAGGGGGACGGTCGCACCTACGGCCACCCCATCGTGCTGCGTCCCGTCACCTCCGACGACGCGATGACCGCGGACTGGGCCAAGCTGCCCTGGGAGCTGCTGGAGAAGATCTCCACCCGGATCACCAACGAGTGCGCGGACGTCAACCGCGTCGTGCTGGACATCACCAGCAAACCACCGGCGACCATCGAGTGGGAGTGACCCCGGGGAGAAATGGAGCTGCTCGCCGCGGAGGACGCCTGGGTGGAAGGCTGTACGGCGAGCAGCGATGGGGGGACCTCAATCATCACCCGAGGTCACCTGAAAAGCCACCTCGAACCTGAGTGCTGGCCAAAAGGGTGACAGGCTCGGATGCTCAGGGCCTCCGGAAGTCGCGCCGGATGTCCTCGAAGGCCGAGCCCCCCGTGGCGCGGGGCAGGAACAGCCACAGCACGACGTAGAGCGCGATACCGCTGCCTCCCAGCAGGACGAAGACCACCAGGGCGAGCCGGACCCAGAGGCTCTCCACCCCGAGGGCCCCTGCGACACCGCCGCAGACACCGGCGATGATCTTGTCGTTGTCGGAACGGGTGAGTGACATGATGACTCCTTGTCTGTCAGTCTCTGTTCTCAGGCCCTCGGCCGAGGCCGATCATGAGCCCGAGGGTCCCCACCGTGAGCAGCACGGCGGCGAACCACATCTTTCCCGGGGCCACCCGGGGCATCCCGGAACCGAACCACAGGCCGACGGCGGCGAAACCGACGAGCACCAGTCCGGTCAGGAGGGTGGGAAGGTCGAGCCGTCTCATCCCGGGTACTCCACGGTGACATCTGAGACGGCCGCGGTGATGCGCAGCTGCGGTCCGGGGGACGACGACGCCGATCCGCCGGTGGGTACCAGGTCCACGTCCGAGAGCGTCCGGGAGATCTCGACCCCCGCAGGGGCGCTCGCGAGCAGGACGTGGACCTCGCTCGCCACGGCCTCGATGCTGATGACCTCCGAGGCCGCGTCCTCGGGCAGGTGGCGCAGGTCGAGGACGGCGGAATCGGCCACATAGGTGTGGGTGAGCTCCGCGGTGCCGGGGGCGACCACCCCGGGACGCTGGACGGAGACCCGCAACGAGGCGAGGGTGCCGAAGACCCCTGCGACCAGCAGCAGACCCAGCAGGAAGACGGTGGGCAGCCGTCGGGAACGCAGCAGCAGTGCCCAGCCGGTCGTCGCCGCGCCGATGGTGCCGAGTGCCCCGGCGGCACCGAGGAAACGACTCCCGGACAAGACCTGCAGGGACACGAAGGAGAGCACACCGAGGATCGCGATCGCCGCGGCTCCGAGCCAGCTGGTCGGCACGGGCCCTGGGACATGCCTCGGCGCGGGGGCCTCGACCTCGGGCTCGGGGGCGTAGAGATCCACCACGGGAAGTTGTGGACCGTGCTCCACCTGATGCGTGCCGGAGCTGCTGCGCACGGGGGAGCGGTAGCGTTTCACCAGGACCACCGCGAGTCCCAGCAGCAGGACGGGGAGGGCGGAGATCGGGACGATCCAGGAGACCGCGGCGGCGGCCAGCACGGAACTGACGCCGATGCCGAGCCACTGGGTCCGCGGCGCCCAGGAGCGGAACTGGGGCAGCAGCCGGGTGATGGGGGCCACCCCGCGGCCCTCGCGAGGGGTGAGCAGAACTCCCCAGGTGTAGACCACGACACCGACCCCACCGACGGGGGTCAACAGGATGAAGAACATCCGGATCAGCAGGGGATCGACCGCGAACCGGGCACCGAGACAACGGCTGAGGCCGAGGGTGGTGGAACTGGTGGGGCGTTCCAGCCGCGACAGGGCGGGGTGCACGGCCCCCAGGTCCACCAACTCGTTCATGTCCTCCAGTGTGACCAGTCGTAGCGGGGCACGCCATCGGGGGAGCCCCTGAGGCAGGCCTGAGATGTGTGCCCCGGGCCCTGAAACCATTCCCGACGAGGTGACTCGGCACCGTCCTTCGTGTCACCCTTGGAGGACATGAGCAGTCCCGCGGCATCCCCTGAGCGTACCCCTCGGTTGCAGCGCGACCTCACCACCAAGGCGATCGCCGGGGTGGCGAGTGGAGTCGCGCGGCACCTGGGGGTCCCCAGCATGTGGGTGCGACTGGTCCTCGTGGGGCTCGCCCTGTTCAACGGGATCGGGGTGCTGGTCTACGCGACACTGTGGATGCTGATGCCGGGCGCCGACCATCAGGAGGCCCCGGGGCTGGAGGGGGCCAGCCGCACCGGACGACGCCCCGAGCAGCGGATGAGCAGCATTGACGCCGGGGTGCTGTTCTCCGTCGGAATCCTGATCGGTGGGGTGCTGTGGGCCGTGGCCCTCGATGCATCGCCGGGAGCCGTGCCGATGTTCTGGCCGCTGGTGCTGGGCGGGTTCGGGGTGGTGCTGGTCTGGGTGCAGGCCGATCGGGTCGGCAGCCAGCTGGCCACCTCCGCCGAGGGGCGCATCCCCAGGGGCAAGGCCCTGGCCAGCGTCACCCGCCTGGTGGGAGGCATGGTGCTGGTGGGATTCGGGATCAGCTGGATCGTCGCCAGCCAGCTGGGATGGCGCGACCTGCCCGTGGTGATCGGGGCTGCACTGGCGCTGCTCGTGGGGCTCGTGGTGGTGGCGGCACCGTGGCTGCTCCGTGCGCTGACCCGGTTCCGCAACGCCGACCGGGGCCGCCTCAAGGCCGAGGCACGGGCCGACATGGCGGCGCATCTCCACGACTCGGTGCTCCAGACGCTGGCGCTGATCCAGCGGCAGGCCAACGACCCCGCAGCGGTGGCCTCCCTGGCGCGTCGCCAGGAGCGGGAACTGCGGACCTGGCTCTACGGCGAGGAGGTCGGGGCACGAAGCCTCAGGGGAGCACTGGAGCAGATCCGGGTGGATGTGGAGGACCGGTTCCCCATCGCCGTCGAGGTGGTGTGTGTGGGTGACCTGGACCTGGACGACGCCACGACGGCCCTCGTGCACGCCACGCGCGAAGCCGTCACCAATGCGGCGAAACACTCCGGGGCGGCACGTGTCGACGTGTACGCGGAGGTCACGCCCGATGTCGTCGAGGTGTTCATCCGGGACCGGGGGCAGGGATTCGACGAGTCCCGGATCAGGGCGGACCGGATGGGCGTGCGAGAATCGATCCGTGCGCGGATGAAACGGCACGGGGGCACGGCCCGGATCAGGACCGAGCCGGGTGAGGGTACCGAGGTCAGGTTGGAGCTGCAACGATGAGTGAACTGGAGACGACGAAACCACTGGGCGAACTGCGGGTGGTGCTGGTGGACGACCACGCGATGTTCCGGGCCGGGGTGCGCCACGAGATCGGACAGCTCTGCGAGATCGTGGGTGAGGGACACGACGTGGCGAGTTCCGTCGAGACCATCCTCGCCACCCGCCCCGACGTGGTGCTGCTCGACGTCCACCTGCCCGGTGGCGGCGGGGCGGAGGTCATCAAGCAGGTGGCGGCGAAGAACTCGGAGGTGAAGTTCCTGGCGCTGTCCGTCTCGGACGCGGCCGAGGACGTCATCGGCGTGATCCGGGCCGGGGCCCGTGGTTATGTCACCAAGTCCATCTCGTCCGAGGAGCTGGTCGAGGGGATCCAGCGCGTGGCCTCGGGGGATGCGGTGTTCTCGCCCCGGCTGGCGGGATTCGTGCTGGACGCGTTCTCCGGCTCGGTGGACATCTCCTCCATCGACGAGGAGCTGGACCGGCTCAGCTCCCGGGAACGCGAGGTGCTGAAGCTCATCGCGCGGGGCTACAGCTACAAGGAGGTGGCGAGGGAACTGTTCATCTCCATCAAGACGGTGGAGACCCACGTCAGCTCGGTGCTGCGGAAACTGCAGCTCAGCAACCGCCACCAGCTCACCAAGTGGGCCACCGACCGTCACCTGGTGTGAGAAGGCAGGACGCCGGTTTGAGCGACCGGCGTCCTGCGTCGACCGAAGGCCTCACCGGCGCTTCCTCGACCATCCCTGGATCGCCAGGATGAGGACGGCACCCCCGACGGAGAAGGCGAGTCCCGGCAGGGAGAAGATCCTGTCGTAGGAGTCGTGGAAGATCAGCTGACCGAGGAAACCGGCCAGAAGGGCACCACCGATGCCGAGGAACATGGTGGAGAGCCAGCCGCCTGCCTCCCTGCCCGGCATGATGGCCTTCGCGATCGCGCCGCCGAGGAGTCCGATGATGATGTAACCGATGATCGTCATGTCTCCATCGTGCCTCGATCGATGGTGCTGCACATCGGGAGAAGCCCTGAGATCACCCGGTGATGTCGGACACGAACTGTCAGGTTCCCGCCCGACATCGTCATGGCGGTGGTAGCGTCCTGTGACGGGGGCTGTGGGCAGGCCTCCGCCAGTGGTCGACGACGATTGCGAAGGACTATGACACCAACTGCCTCACCAGTACTGACCGAAGAGCCGGAAGGGCTGCCTCCCGTGGCCCTGGACGAGGAGACGATCGAGAAGGACCAGAGGCTCAGCCCGCTGAGGATCGCCATCTGGGGAGCCGTCGCGCTGCTGGGTGGTGTCGCCTGGGCACTGATCGCCCTGTCCCGAGGGGAGACGATCAACGGCATCTGGTTCGTCTTCGCCGCGGTGTGCTCGTACTTCATCGCCAATCGCTTCTACGCGGGCGTCATCGAGCGTTACCTGACCAAACCCGACGACCGGCGCGCCACCCCGGGTGAGTACCGGCTCGACGGTCACGACTTCGTGCCGACCGATCGTCGTATCCTCTACGGCCACCACTTCGCCGCCATCGCAGGAGCCGGCCCGCTGGTGGGTCCCGTGCTGGCCGCCCAGATGGGGTATCTGCCCGGCACGATCTGGATCATCCTCGGCGTCGTGTTCGCCGGTGCGGTGCAGGACTACGTGGTGCTGTTCTGCTCCATGCGGCGCGGCGGCCGCTCCGTCGGGCAGATGGCCAAGGACGAACTCGGACGTTTCGGTGGGATCGCCGCCCTCATCGCGACCATGGTCATCATGCTCATCATCATCGCCATCCTGGCCCTGGTGGTGGTCAACGCCCTCGGTGAGAGCCCGTGGGGTGTGTTCAGCGTCGGGATGACCATCCCCATCGCACTGTTCATGGGCGTCTACCTGCGCTACCTGCGTCCCGGGAAGGTGGCGGAGGTCTCCCTGATCGGGGTCGTGCTGCTGCTCGCGGCCATCATCGGTGGGGGGTACGTGGCGGGCACCGAGTGGGGGCGTGCGATGTTCACCCTCGACCCGCTCACCATCGCCTGGGCCATCATCATCTACGGCTTCGTCGCTGCGGTGCTCCCCGTCTGGTTGCTGCTGGCCCCACGTGACTACCTGTCGACGTTCATGAAGGTCGGCACCATCGCGATGCTCGCCGTCGCCATCGTCGTGGTGCGACCCACCATCGAGGTGCCCGCCCTGACGATCTGGGCCTCGCGTGCCGATGGCCCGGTGTTCAGCGGGTCGCTGTTCCCGTTCCTGTTCGTCACCATCGCCTGCGGTGCGCTGTCCGGCTTCCACGCCATGATCTCCTCCGGTACCACACCGAAACTGATCGAGAAGGAACGCCAGACCCGATTCATCGGCTACGGCGGGATGCTGATGGAGTCCTTCGTCGCGATCATGGCCTTCGTCGCCGCGCTGTCGGTGGACCAGGGCATCTACTACGCCATGAACTCCTCCGTCGCGGCCACCGGTGGCACCGTCGAGGGGGCCGTGAACTTCGTGAACTCACTCGGGCTGACGGGGGTTGACCTCACCACGGAACAGCTGGAGCAGACCGCACAGCTGGTCGGGGAACACACGGTCGTCTCCCGCACGGGCGGGGCACCGACCCTCGCCGTGGGGCTGGCAGGCATCATGCAGCAGTGGTTCGGTGGGCCGGAGATGATGAGTTTCTGGTACCACTTCGCGATCATGTTCGAGGCGCTGTTCATCCTGACCTCGGTGGATGCCGGCACCCGGGTCGCACGCTTCATGCTCTCCGATGCCCTCGGCAACCTCTACCCGAGATTCCGTCAGGCGAGCTGGAAGCCCGGCAGTTACCTGACCACAGGGCTGATGGTGGCGGGCTGGGGATCGATCCTGCTGCTGGGGGTCACCGACCCACTGGGTGGCATCAACACCTTCTTCCCGCTGTTCGGGGTGGCGAACCAGCTGCTGGCGGGGATCGCACTCGCGGTGTGCCTGACGATCCTTGCGCGGCGGGGGCGCCGATGGACGCTCCTGATCGTCGCCGTGCCCCTGACGTTCACGGCGATCGTCACCATCACGGGATCGTTCCTCAAGATCTTCAGCAGCGACCCGAAGGTCGGGTACTGGGCCAACCACAACCGCTTCGCCGCGGCCCTGCAGGACGGGGTCACCGAACTCGGTGGGGTCAAGGGAGTGGCCGCCATGGAGGCCGTGGTCCGCAACACCGCGGTGCAGACGACGCTGTCGGTGATCTTCCTGGCCTGCGCGCTCGTCGTGATCACGATGTGCGTGTGGCAGACGATCCGGGCAGTTCGAGCAGGTGGTGGCCCCGACACGGAGGACCCGGCGGTGCAGTCGAGGATCTACGCTCCTTCGGGCATGACCGCCACCCCGGCGGAGAAGGAACTGGCAGCGGCCTGGAGCAGGTACTACACCGAGCATCCCGGTGCCGACATCCGAGGCGGTGGTCACTGATGAGGCGGCAGGCCGTCTCGGCATGGCGTCGCCTCGCCTGGTTCGTCAACGGGGTGCTGGGGGCCAACAAGTACCAGCAGTACCTGGCGCACCACCGGCTCCACGGTCACGGGGAACCACTCGGGGAGCGCGAGTTCTGGCGCTGTGAAACGGACCGGCCGCCCACGATGCGGTGCTGCTGAGGCGGTCAGAACAGGGGACGCCAGGGGCTCAGCAGGGCCTCGGCGAACTTCTTCACCACAGGGCGACGGTGCCAGTCCTCGGCGGTGAGTTCGACGGTGTTGCCCGCGTCCACCAGGAAGACCCGCTCCATGTGCTGGGCCACCTCCTCGTCGGTGATCTCCAGGTTCACCTCGTAGTTGCCCCACAGACTCAGTCGGTCCAGGTTCGCCGTGCCGATGGTGGACCAGGTGCCGTCGATGACGGCCGTCTTGGAGTGGACCATCGCCCCCTGGTAGAGGAACAGGCGGATCCCGGAGGCCAACAGGTCGGCGTAGAAGCCACGTGACAGCCAGTCCGCCACCGCGTGGTTCGACTTCGCGGGAACGATGATCCGCACGTCGACCCCACGCTTGACCGCGGTCTTCAGCGCCCCCACCAGGTCGTCGTCCGGGATGAGGTAGGCATGGGTCAGCCAGATCCGGTCCACGGCCCGGTCGATCCCCTCCAGGTACATGTTGCGGATCGGGTACACCTGGATGCGCGGCTGGTTGCGGTGCACCCGCAGGGGGCTGAACCAGCGTCGGGGGGTCTGGTTGTCGAGCACCGGGAGGTGATGACGTCTCGCGTTCTGGT
Organism: Arachnia propionica; assembly: GCF_003859805.1. Lineage (GTDB taxonomy): Bacteria > Actinomycetota > Actinomycetes > Propionibacteriales > Propionibacteriaceae > Arachnia > Arachnia propionica_C. Next base: position 102,601 of record NZ_RQZG01000002.1, on the reverse strand, counting down.
TCCAGAAGTCGATGAAGGCGTTCTCGAGCTCCGCCGCACCCGGGCCGATGATCCGGGCGTGGGTGTCACGCCACTGGGTGGCGTACAACCTGCCGATGTTGTACCCGCCGATGAAGCCGGTACCGCCGTCGACGACCAGGAGCTTGCGGTGATTGCGGCCCCAGGTGCGGGGGGCCCAGGGCTTCGGGAACGACGGATGGCGCAACGCGTGAACCCCATCGGGCATGCGGAAGAAACTGCGTGGCACCACGAGGTTCGCGAACCCGTCCCACACGACGTGGACCTGGACGCCCCGGGCTGCGGCCCGGCCGAGTGCCGCCTTGAACTGTTCCCCCACCTCGTCCCCCTTCCAGATGAAGGTCTCGAAGTGGATCACCTGCTGGGCGCCGTCGATGGCCGCCAGCATGTCGCGGTAGAGGTCCTCGCCGTAGGTGTAGATGGTCACCTCGTCCTGGTCCATCGACAGCGGCTCGGCAGGGGTGGCGGGGAAGTGACGCAGCCGACGGCGCTTCTTGCGGAGGGACTCCCACGCGGTCAGGCCGAGCATGAGGGAGATCTGGGTCAGCAACAGGCCGACACTGACCCGCGGGATCACCCTGCGCAGGAACTCCCAGACTCGCCTCATGGCGGCCAGCATAGAGGGTGGGACAGCCAAGGCGAAGGAGCCCACGGCAGATGTCGGTGTCGCTGGCTAGGGTGACGGCATGACTGGACACAACGTGCTTCCCGAAGGACTCACCTTCCCCACCCACCTGCTCCCCAACGCCTCCCTGACCCAGGAGGAGGGCGAGGAGCTGCTGGAGATGCTGTGGACCGGGATCACACTGGGTGAGGATCAGCTGGCTGAATACAAGGAGGTCATGGAGTACTCGCTCGATGAGGACGAGATGACCACCGCTGAGGCGCGTGCTGTCGTCGAACACCTGCTGGAGGCGCGGCGCTCCCAGCAGGCGGCCTTCGGTGACCTCGGGGCCTCGAGGCTGCAGCGGGCCTTCGAGGCGCTGCGTGAGGCCAGGATCGTCGCGGAGATGAACTTCACCTGCTGCGGCACCTGCGGGGCCGCCGAGATCGGGGAGAAGGAGTACGAGGCCGGGGAGCTCGACCAGTGGCTGGGATACGTGTTCTTCCACTCCCAGGACACCGAGTCGCTGCTCGAGGACGGGCACGTGTACCTCAACTACGGGATCTTCTGGCCCGCCCACCTCAGCGAGGCCGAGTACAACGCCCTGTCGGAGAAGGAACGGGATCAGCTCTACGAGTCCGACACCATCCAGCTGATGACCGAGGTGGTCATCCCCATCCTGGAGCGCCACGACATCACCGTGGTGTGGAACCGGGACATGGCGACGCGCATCCGGCTGGAAGGGGTCGAGTGGTACGTGCCCGCCCCCGAGATCCTGTATGAGGACGAGGAGGACTGACCACTTGCGTTGGAGTGCGCTCCAACGCCTACCGTGGAGGACATGCCGAAGGCGAGCAAGAAGCGTGGGATAGCCGAGATGGCGGACCTGACCGGACTCAGCCGGGACACCCTGCGCTGGTATGAACGAGAAGGGCTGATCCCGCACGTGGACCGTGACCACAACGGCCACCGCAGCTACGACGACCGAGCCGTTGTGATGGTGCAGCTACTGGTGCGGTTGCGTCGCACGGGCATGCCGGTGGCGCGGATGAGGCGTTACGTGGAGCTGGTGATGGCGGGTGAGAGCACCCACCCGGAGCGTCTGGAGCTGTTGCGGCGACACCGGGAGAGCGTGCGGGGCCAGCTGGACCAGCTCACCAGCGATCTCGAGGTGCTCGACCGCAAGATCGGCGCCTACCAGCACCTCATCGAGGAGAAGGAGCGAGAATGACCGACACCATCGATCTCGGCCACGGCCTTGAGGTCAGCCGCCTGGGCTTCGGCGGCATGGCGCTCAGCCACGTCTACGGCCACACCGACCCGGCGGAGGCGCTGCGGGTGCTGCACGCCGCCGTGGATGCAGGAATCACCTTTCTGGACACGGCCGACGTCTACGGTGAACCCCGCCCCAAGACGAGTGGCCCGGCGGGCACCAATGAGGAGTTGATGGCCCAGCTGCTGCGGGAGCGACGTTCCGAGGTACAGCTGGCCACCAAGTTCGGCATCACCGGAGCCATCGGGACTCCGGACGCGCCTGCAGTTCGTGGGGACCGCGACCACGTGCGCTCCGCCTGCGAGGCCTCCCTGAAGCGGCTCGGCATCGAGACCATCGACCTCTACTACATGCATCGCCGGGATCTCCGGGTTCCCATCGAGGAGACGGTGGCGTCGATGGCCGAGCTGGTGGCCGAGGGCAAGGTCCGGCACCTGGGGCTCTCCGAGGTGACCGCCCCGGAGATCAGGGCAGCGGCCACGGTGCATCCGATCACCGCCATCCAGAGCGAGTGGAGCCTCTGGTCCCGGGACGTCGAGGCGCAGGTCGTCCCGGCGGCCCGGGAGGTGGGTGCCGGTTTCGTGCCCTACAGCCCGCTGGGTCGTGGGTTCCTGACCGGGACGCTGACCCCGGAGCGGATCGCAGCCTCCATGCTCAGGGCCGAGGATCGGTTCCAGCGGCACTTCGAGGCGAACCAGGCGGTGGTACGGGTGATCCAGGGCATCGCGCAGGACCTGGGTGCCACCGCTGCCCAGGTGGCCCTGGCCTGGCTCATGACAGCCCAGCAGCGACACGGGCTACCGGTGGTGCCGATCCCCGGTACCCGCTCCATCACCCGGGTCCGGGAGAACGCGGCCGCGGTGGGGATCACCCTGGATGAGGATCAGCTGCGGCACCTGGACGCCGTCGCTGACCTGGTCGTCGGTGAACGAAACCTGTCCTTCACCCCCAAGGGCTGGGTCTCCCGCGACCGTGAGGTCTAGAACAGGCGTCGGAAGAGGAACACCAGGCCCGCGACGGCGGTGCCGGTCAGCGCGACGCCCAAGGAGATCATGCCCCAGGACGGACCGGCCTCGTCGAGCTCGGCGAGGGCGGCCGGGGAACCGGAGGGCTGGATGCTCGGCGAGGGTGTCGGCGTCGGCTCCGAGGTGGTGGCGGAGGGGGTGACCATGGGGGCATCCGACGAAGGTGTGGGATCCTCGACGAGTTCACTGGGCAGGGTCATCGCAGGACGACTGCCCGAGGCACTGGGCGACGTGGCGTCCTGCCCCTCGGGAGTGGGGGAGTCGGGCTCGGACGGGGTCGGGGTCGGTGAGGGGGTGGGTGACTGCGGTGGGGTGGATTCCTTCGACGGGCTCGGGGCAGGGGGCGACGGCGGTGTGCTGGGATCCGGGGTCGGGCTCGGCCGGGGGCGGGGGGACTCGCCACCGACCTTCGTCAGCGTTGCTGCCTCGGCGTCGGAGTAGTTCGCGAAGTTCTGGGTGGCGTACCAGGCGTTGTTGACCGGATCGTGGGCCAGGCCGATCCCGATGGAGTTCAACTCAGGGTTGACCATGTTGGCGTAGTGGCCGGGGGAGTTCAGCCACAGGTCGAACATCATCGCCCCGATGTCACCGCTCCCGCCGTGCATCGCGACGTTCTCCGCGGCGTTGCTCCAGCCGGAGGGGTAGTGGTTGGTGAAGTTCGGCCGGTGCGACAACGACGCCTGCGTCGCCATCTGCTGCGACCAGTCGGTGGCGATGGCGTCCAGCTCCCGGTACCTGGTCACCGGGGCAAGGCCCTTGTCGGCCCGGAGCTCGTTGACCTTCGCGAGGATGGTTCGGGCGTACCCGGCCGTCGTGTTCTCCTCCATCGGCAGGACGACGGGGGTGAGGTCGGGCTGGGCCGCGTGTGCCGTCGCCAGTCCCGTGGGCAGCAGCAGTGCCACCGCGGCGGCCAGCTGGATGAAACGCATACGCAGTCTTTCCGGCAGTTACGAAACCGTTACCTGATCCACCCTAGACGAGACACCCGGGCGGAAGGAACGCCCGGGAGCCCGTTCCTGTCGTCCGTTTGGGTCGACATGTCATGGCGCGGATCTCAGCGGTGTCCAATAGGGTGGATCCACCATGTCAGACAGTCTCTTCCCTGATCTCGCCGCCGTGTTCACCACCAACCGGACGGCATCGCGTCCAGACCCCGTCGTGTCGGCCCGGCAGGTGGACGAGGGGGATCTCCTCGAGGGGCTCAACCCGCCACAACTGGATGCCGTCACCCATGCCGGGAGCCCGGTCCTCGTCGTCGCAGGGGCAGGTTCCGGGAAGACCCGGGTGCTGACGAGGCGGATCGCGCACCTGGTCGGGGTCCGTGGCGTCCACCCCGGGGCGGTGCTGGCGATCACCTTCACCAACAAGGCCGCCGCCGAGATGCGGGAGCGTGTGGCCGAGCTGGTGGGCAACCGGGCCAGACTGATGTGGGTCTCCACCTTCCACTCCGCCTGCGTGCGCATCCTGCGCTCCGACATCGACCGGTTCCAGATGGCCAGGTCCTTCTCCATCTACGACGACGCCGACGCGAAACGACTCATGGGTCTGGTGCTGCGTGACCAGGAATGTGACCCGAAGCAGTTCCCGGTGCGTGCGGTGATGAACGCCATCAGCACCTGGAAGAACGACCTGGTGGACTTCGAGACCGCGGCCGAGGTGGCCGCAGGCCCCCACCAGAGGATCCACGCCGAGGTCTACCGTGACTACCAGGCGCGCCTTCGGGCCGCGAACGCCCTGGACTTCGACGACCTCATCATGACCACCGTCAACCTGTTCCAGGCCTTCCCGGACGTCCGGGAGAAGTACCGCCGCAGGTTCCGGCACGTCCTGGTCGACGAGTACCAGGACACCAACCACGCCCAGTACGTGCTGATCCGGGAGCTGTGCGGCGAGCCCACCCCGTCCGCGAGCGGGATGAAGGCGGTCGAGCCCGCCGAACTCATGGTGGTGGGGGACTCCGACCAGTCCATCTACGCCTTCCGTGGTGCCACCATCCGCAACATCCTGGACTTCGAGGCCGACTTCACCGGCGCCCGCACCATCGTGCTGGACCAGAACTACCGCTCCACCAACACCATCCTCCAGGCGGCCAATGCCGTGATCTCCCGCAACGAGGGTCGTCGCGACAAGACCCTGTGGAGTGAGCTCGGTGAGGGCAGCCCCATCGTGGGATGGGTGGCCGACACCGAGCACGACGAGGCCCAGTTCGTCGCCTCCGAGATCGACCGGCTGGTCGACGACGGTGTCACCCGGTACGGGGACGTGGCGGTGTTCTACCGCACCAACGCCCAGTCCCGGGCCCTGGAGGAGGTGTTCATCCGGGTGGGGATGCCCTACAAGGTGGTGGGGGGAGTGCGCTTCTACGAGCGCAAGGAGGTGCGTGATGCCATCGCCTACCTGCGTGCCATCGCCAACCCGGCCGACGACGTGTCCGTGCGCCGCGTCCTCAACGTGCCCAGACGGGGCATCGGGGAGCGGGCCGAGGCCGCCATCGCCTCGCTGGCCGCGGCCACGCGGATCAGTTTCTTCGAGGCCCTGACCCGCAGTGACGAGGCCCCGGGCCTGTCCACCCGGTCCGCGAAGCAGATCCGGACCTTCGTGGACCTCATCGAGACGCACCGGGTGCAGATGGCCCAGGGCCGACCGGCCCACGAGATCCTGACCTCGGTGCTGACCGGATCCGGCTACCTGGCGGAACTGCAGAACTCCACCGACCCACAGGACGAGACCCGGCTGGAGAACCTGGAGGAACTGGTCAGTGTCGCTGCGGAGTTCGTGGCCGCCGCCAACACCGTCGATCTCGACGACGAGGACGCCGGCTCACCCCTTGCCGCCGGGATGCCCGAACCCGACGACTCGCTGCCCGCCTTCCTGGAGCGCATCGCGCTGGTGGCGGACTCGGACCAGGTGCCGGACGGCGACGGGCAGGGTGTGGTGACGCTGATGACCCTCCACACCGCGAAGGGGCTGGAGTTCGACACGGTGTTCCTGACCGGCATGGAGGACGGGGTGTTCCCCCACGCCAGGGCCATGGCCTCGGCCGAGGAACTGGCGGAGGAACGACGCCTGGCCTACGTGGGGATCACCCGGGCCCGGAAGCTGCTCCACCTCACCCGGGCCCAGGTGCGCGTCACCTTCGGCACGGTGGGCCACAACCCGGCCTCACGATTCCTCGACGAGATCCCGTCCGGCCTGATCGACTGGCGCCGACTCGGTGAGGAGCCGTCGGTCGGCTGGGCGGCCAGCAGCGCCGACCGGGTCTCACGGACCAGGGACGCGGTGGGCCTCGGCAAGGGCCGCACCCGGCCCACTCCCGTGAGCGACCTGGCGGTCGGGGATCGGGTGCTCCACTCGATGTTCGGGATGGGAACGGTCCTCGCGGTGCAGGGGATCGGCGACAAGCAGCGCGTCGACGTCGACTTCGGCTCGGCCGGCAGGAAACGCCTGGCCCCGGCCCAGGCACCGATGGAGAAGCTCTGACCACGGCATCGTGCCCCACCCGCCGCAGCGGGTGGGGCACGATGAGGATGGATCAGTGCACCTGGGTCAGGCGTTGACGCCCAGGCTCCGCAGGAAGGCCATCGGATCACCGGCCTCGTAGACCTTGCCCGGGGTGGTGCCCTTCGGGTAGTACTCGAAGTGGAGGTGCGGGCCGGTGCTCCTGCCACTGGAGCCGACGTAGCCGATGAGGTCACCGGCCTTGACGCTCTGACCGGGCTTGACCACCGAGCGGGACATGTGGGCGTACAGCGTCGATCCGCCGTTGGAGTGGGAGATCACCACGTTGGTTCCGGCCCAGCCGGCGCTGGTGGGGCTGATCACGATGCCCGAGGCGGCGGCGTAGATCTCGGTGCCCTTCGGGGCAGTGAAGTCCTGCCCGGTGTGGTAGCGGGCCCAGATGCCGTGCTGCCGGTAGTGGGGACCCATCCGGAACGTCCCGGGTTTCAGCGGCAGTGCGCCTCCCTTCGAACCGGCTGCGTTGAGGTCCTCCTTCGAGATCTTGGAGGTGTCGACGCCCTGTTTCTTGAGGGCGGCCTCAGCGGCTGCGAGGCGCTCGGCGGCAGCCTGCTTCTCGGCCTTGATCTTCTCCTCCTGGGCCGCCACCAGCTCCAGGTCGGCATCCATCTTGGCCTCCCGCTCGGCGGCGGTTTCCGTGGCGATGTTGCTGGTGGAGTCGTTGTAGGTGGAGTCCAGGTCCTCCTCGTGCTCCTTGGCGGCCTGGTCGGCCATGGCCGTGTCCAGGTTGCTGCGGATCGCTGAGCGGGAGGCGTCCTCCTCGTTGGTGGGGAACCCGTTCTCGACGGCCCGGGCGGCGCTCTCAGGCACCGCGGCATCGGTGGCGATGACCTCGCTGACCGACTCGTCCGCGGACCGTGAGCTCCAGGCCCATCCGAAGACGGCGGCTGCTGCCACGCTGCCAGCCGCGACCGCTGCGACGGCGGTCCGGCTCAGCCGGGCACGGCCTCGACGGGAGGGGGTGGCGATGGAGGCCTCGACGACGTCCGGTTCGACGTCCTGCTCGGGAGCAAGGGCCCGGCGTGCCGCAGGTCGCGGTTCGTTGATCTTCAAAGTCGTCTCCTCAGGGAACCAACGCGCTAAACCTTAGCAATTCTCAGCTTGTTCTCAAAATGGTGGCCACCTTTTCGGATGGCAAGGGCCAAGACGGTGGACCAGCAGCCGTCGCAGCGGTTAGGGTGAGGCCCTGCCCCCCAGATCAACGTCGATTCAGGAGCTGATGTCCATGGATCTGCTGGAGTACCAAGCACGCGGACTGTTCAGGGACTTCGGTGTGCCCGTCCTACCCGGAATCGTGGCCAGAACCCCCGAGCAGGCCGTCTCCGCTCGCACCGACCTCGATGCGGAGGTGGTGGTGGTCAAGGCGCAGGTGCGCACCGGGGGACGTGGCAAGGCCGGCGGGGTCAAGCTGGCCCGTGGTCGCGAGGAGGTGGCCGAGGTGGCGTCGGCCATCCTCGGCATGGACATCAAGGGCCACACCGTCGAGGAGGTGATGGTGTGTCCGGCCGCCGAGATCGCCGAGGAGCACTACTTCTCCATCCTGTTGGACCGTGCTGCCGGTGGCTACCTCGCGATGTGTTCCCGGCAGGGTGGCATGGACATCGAGACCCTCGCCGTCGAACATCCCGAGGCGCTGGTGCGCATCCCCCTGGACGTCACCGTTGGCATCGATGGAGCCGTCGGCCGTGAGATCGCGGCACGCGCAGGATTCCCGGAGGCGGATCACGAGGCGCTGGCAGAGGTCTTCGTCTCACTGTGGCGGCTGTTCCACGACGTCGATGCGACCCTGGTGGAGGTGAACCCCCTGGTGAGGCTCACCGACGGTTCGCTCAGTGCGCTCGACGGCAAGGTGACCCTTGACGGCAACGCCGATTTCCGGCACGACTGGGCCTCCTACCATGCCTCCTCCGGCGAGACCGAACTGGAGCAACAGGCCCGTGCCCTGGATCTCAACTACGTCCACCTGTCCGGCAGCGTCGGGATCATCGGCAACGGGGCAGGACTGGTGATGAGCACCCTCGACGTGGTGGAGCGGGCCGGCAGGGACCTGCCCGGGGCGCCGAGACCGGCCAACTTCCTGGACATCGGGGGCGGAGCCTCCTCCCAGGTCATGGCCAACGGCCTGCGGATCATCATGAGTGACCCGCAGGTGAGGAGTGTCCTCGTCAACGTCTTCGGCGGGATCACGGCCTGCAACGATGTCGCCACCGGCATCGTCCACGCCCTCGAGCTCCTCGGTGACGACGCGCGTCTGCCCATCGTGGTGCGCCTGGACGGCAACTCCGTCGAGGTGGGCAGGGCCATCCTCGAGGAGGCGGCACACCCACTCATCCACGTCGAGGACACGATGGACCGGGCAGCGGCCACGGCCGCCCGACTCGCCTCCGGGCACTGAGGCATCAGGAGAGGAAACCATGGCTGTCTTCATCAACCAGCACACCCGCGTCGTGGTCCAGGGCATGACCGGCAGGGAAGGGCGCAAGCACACCCAACGGATGATCATGTCCGGCACCCGCGTCGTCGGGGGTGTCACCCCCGGTCGTGGCGGTGAGTCGGTGCTCTTCGAGGAGGACCCGGTACCGGTGTTCGACACGGTGTCTGACGCGGTGGCGGCCACCGCGGCCGACACCTCCGTGGTCTTCGTCCCCCCGAGGTTCGCCCGCGACGCCGTCGTCGAGGCCGTCGAGTCCGGCATCGGGTTGTGCGTGGTCATCACCGAGGGCATCCCGGTGCGCGACGCCCTCGAGTTCCACGCGGCGGCCCGGGCCAACGGGGCCAGGGTGATCGGCCCGAACTGCCCGGGACTCATCTCACCGGGGCTGTCCAACGTCGGCATCATCCCCGCCCACATCGCCGGGCAGGGCCGGATCGGGCTGGTCTCCAAGTCCGGGACGCTGACCTACCAGATGATGTACGAACTGCGTGATCACGGCTTCTCCACCGCCGTCGGGATCGGCGGCGACCCGGTGGTGGGCACCTCCCACATCGACGTGCTGCAGGCCTTCGAGGAGGACCCCGGGACCGAGGTGATCGTCATGATCGGGGAGATCGGGGGCGACGCGGAGGAGCGGGCCGGCGCCCACATCGAGCAGCACGTCTCGAAACCGGTCATCGGGTACGTCGCCGGCTTCACCGCCCCGGCAGGCCGGACGATGGGCCATGCCGGTGCCATCGTCACCGGGAGCAAGGGCACCGCGGCCGCGAAGAAGGAGGCCCTGGAGGCCGCCGGGGTGCGCGTCGGGGAGACCCCGAGCCAGACCGCTCAGCTGGTGCGTGACAGCATCGCCGAACTGCGTCGTCACACGCGCTGACCTCAGGCCTGGGTGGCCCGCTGGGCGGCACGGATGGCGACGCTGCCCAGCTGGGCCTCACTGAACTGGTACTCCGGTGCCACCGCGACCAGGACGTAGCTCACCGTGTTGGCGGCCCGGGTGATGACCAGCTGGTAGTGGGCTTTGCTGTCGTCCGACTTGTCGAGGGAGACCGAGAACATCCGGGCGGTGACCGGCACCTCGTTGGCACCGGTGCCGCTCACGGCCTCGAACTCAGCGACATTGGCCGTGGTGAGCCGTTCCTTGCAGGAGAGGATGTTGCTCACCAGCGTGGACTCGAAGCCGCTGGCGGCCTCCTCGTCCGCGAAGGTGAAACGCAGCTCGTCGAGGCCGAAACCAGCCGGGACCTGATTGGTCTCGCTCAGCACGAAGGTGATCTGCTGGCGTTCGGTGGGACCCGGATCGGTGTCCAAGGACATGTTCTCGCACCCGATGCCGTTCGCCTTCACGTCCGCGGGTGCACCACCCTGCACCCACTTGCCCGAGCCCGGGGTGATCCGTGGCAGGTCGGCGCTGATGAGCCACCCCGGTGGCTCGACCCTGGGTGGCACCGACGGGGTCACCGTCGGTTCACCCGGGCAGGTGCCCTCCGAAGCGGCGCAGATCTCCTGCAGCCGGACCGCAGCTGCCCGGGCCAGTGGAGCGGGATCCACCGCGGCCCCGGTCTGTTTCACGACGAAGGTGGACACGGTACGACCGGTGCGCACCATCAACAGCGTGTGGTGGAGGCTGTTCTCCTCCTCGGAGACGACCGTCACCTGGACCGCCTCGTCACCCAGGCCGGTCACCGCCGTGGCGCCGGCGATGTAGAGCTGGTTGATGGCGCAGGTGGAGATGTCGCTCACCCGCTTCGCGTAGACCTGGGTGGCGGCATCCACACTCGCGTAGCCGTCGATCTCGTGGAGGAGGGCCGGCTGGCGCTCCGCGTCGTCAGCGCCCAGGGTGCGCTGGAGCGAGACCACGGGGTTGATGTCGGCCACGTCCTTGCCCCGACACACCACACGGTACTGGTGGTCCTTCTTCAACTCGGAGGTGGTCACCTGCGACCAGCTCACATCCGGGACGATGTTGCCGGCGTCCGAGGCCTCCATGAGGTTGGCGGTGCTGGCCGCCGGAGGGAGCTCCGAGGTGGTCGACTCGCCGGGCTGCTGGGCCTCGTCACCACGGCCACGGTTCGCCAGGACGAAGAACCCGATGACGATGAGCACCAGGGCGGCCAGGGCACCACTTCCCCACAGCAGCAGGGTTCGGCGATGGTGGTGGAACCACCCGCCGTCGCCCTCCCCGGACTCCTCGAGACGGGCCCGCGACGGGAACGACATGGTCGCGGTGGTGGGCGAGGTCGTGCTCGGCGCGGAACGACGGGGAGCGTCCGGGGCCGAGGAGACGGAGCGACGTCCCACCGCTGCCGGAGGGTCGAGACGACGTTCCGTCTCGGGCAGCACCGGTGCCGGGATGGCGGTGGCGGAGTCGGGATCGGCCGGACGTGCGAAGGGGGTGTCGAAGTCATCCGCGGCGCCGCGTCGGGCACCACCGGGGACGGCGCGGCGTGTATCGTCAAGGCCGTCCGGCTCGGCACCCTCAGGGGCGAAAGCCCGACGGGGACGCTCGTTGCCGGAGTCAGTCATGTACACCTCCAAGCGGATGTGACACCGCCGATCGGCGGCACTTCATTTCTACAGGGTACCCATGACGCGCAGGTTTTTGCCCATCGAGTGGAGGACACGGCTGTGGGGGAGCGCTCATCGAAGCACCGGACGATCACCGTCGACGTGGACGCGACCAAGCCGGTCAGGCGTCTTCACGTGCTGTTGCCCTGGTACCTCGTGGCGGGCCTCGGAGGTCTCGCCGTGGTCGCCGCGGGCTGGCTCCTGCTGGCCGCCCCGGCGGTGCTGGGCTGGCTCACCTCGCCTCGCGCCCAGCTGACCGGGGCCCTCGACCTGGCCAACCGGATGCTGCTGTTGTCCAACGGCGTCCCGGTCGAGGTGGCAGGGCAGCGGGTGAGCATCGTCCCGCTGGGGTGCACCGCCGTGCTGATGCTGCTCGGCCGCCCGTTGGCGGCCCTTGCGGCCAGGCACGCGGCACGTTCCCAAGGGGTCTCGGACGACACCGGTGAACTCCGGGTCGACAGTCGCGCAATCGTGATGCGCGTTTCCGGGGTGTTCGTGATCGGATACCTCCTGGGTCTGGGGGTCCTCGCGACCTTCGTGGCCGGGGTCTCCCTGCCGAGGGTGCTGCTCGGTGCCGTCCTCGTCGGTGGACTCGGGGCACTGTGGGGATCCGTCTCGGCGCTCGAGTTCGACCTTCGGGGCAGGTGGCCGGTGTGGCTGCGTTGCGTGCCCCGAGCCCTCGGGGTCGCCTGGGGGATCTGTCTCGCCGTCGGGGCCGTGCTGCTGGCGATCAGCCTGTACCTGCAACGCGATCGCATCATCGCCATCACGGACACCCTCGATCCCGGGACGGCTGGCCTGGTGATCCTGCTGGTGCTGCAACTGGCCTACCTGCCCAACCTGGTCGTCTGGGCCACCGCATGGTCGCTGGGAGCAGGCCTCACCCTGGGCGACGACTCACTGATCTCCATGGGCATCACCGACGTCGGTTTCCTCCCGGCGATCCCGGTCCTCGGCGCGATCCCCGATCCCGGGAGGATGCCGACACCGCTGTGGCTGTGGCTGCTGGGCGGGGTGCTGGCCGGGGCCCTGGCAGGTGGTCTCGTCGCTCTCGCCCGTCCGGCCCGGAGGTTCGACGAGACCACCCTGGTCGGTGCCCTCACCGGGGTGGCCGCAGGATTCGGCCTGGTGCTGCTCGCCACCGTCGCCTCCGGCGGTCTCGGCACGAACCGGTTGGCGATGCTGGGGGTGAGACTCAAGGACCTCGCGATCACGGCCCCCAGCCTGCTGGGGCTCTCCGGCCTGGTCGTGGGCCTGGTCGTCGGACTGCTGCGTCGGCAGTGGCCCTCCGCTGAGGAATGGGCCGAGTGGCGGGCCAGCCTGGCCACCACGGAGGATCCTGACGTCATCGACGAGGAGATCACCCGCGAGTCCCGGCTGGACCAGGAGGGCGCCGAGCCGCGACCGGCCGATGACGACGAGGACACCCTGCCCCGACGCTGAACCCGCTCAGTGGGCCCGGGGTTCGTGGGCGCAGAACGGCTCCTCGGCCAGGAAGTCACCCGTCATGGCGTAGGCGCGGGCCCGGGAGCCACCGCAGAACGAACGGTAGGAGCAGAACCCGCACTTGCCCTTCAGCTGGCTGCGGTCCCGCAGGGTACGGAACAGGTCCGAGTTGCGGTACACCTCCCCGATGTCGTCGGTGCGGACGTTGCCCGCCCTGATCGGGAGGAACCCCGAGGGGTAGATGTCACCGACGTGGGAGATGAACATGAAACCGTCGCCGTCGTTGACGTTGCGGGCCCGCCCGATCCCGTCCTGCTGCGAGTAGTGCATCCCGGAGGTCAGGACGTCGAGGTCGGTGTCGGCACCCTGTCGGGCCTCGGCGCGTTTGCGCTGCATCACCACGCGGGAGTACTGCGGGGCCGCCGTGGCCTTGAGGTCGAAGGGGGCCGTCCTGCTCAGGTCGTAGAGCTGGTTGAACACCGTCTCGAACTCCTCGGCGCTGGCCACGTCGTCCTTCTTCGCCCGTCCCATCGGGACCAGGAAGAAGACCTCCCAGAACACGATCCCGAGCTCGGTCATCAGCTCGCACATCGCGGGCATGTCGTCGATGTTGCCCTTGCGCACCACGGTGTTGACCTGGGTGCTGAGCCCGATCTCCTGTGACTGTCTGAGGATCCGGATGCCGTGGTCGAAGCTGCCGTGCACCCGCCGGAACTCGTCATGGATCTCGGCGTTCGAGCCGTCCAGGCTGACCGCCAGCCGGGTCAGCCCCGCCTCCTTCAACTCCACCAGCCGTTCCCGGGAGGCCAGCGGCGTGGTGGCCGGGGTGATCGCCATGCGGAGCCCGATCTCGGCGCCGTGCCGCACCAACTCGATGATGTCAGGTCGCTTGAAGGCGTCCCCACCGGAGAACACGAACACCACCCGACCGAACCTCCGCACGTCGTCGAGGAGCTGCAAGGCCTCCGTCGTCGACAGCTCACCGGAGTCGCGCAGTGGCTGGGCGGAGGCCCGGCAGTGCTTGCACGCCAGGTCACAGGCCTGGGTGGTCTCCCAGATCACGATGAACGGTGCCTGGTCGAAGTCGAGGTTGGGACGAGCACCGAAAGGGCGTCCCTGCGCGTGGCCGTGAGCATGTCCGTGATGTGGGTGTGCCATGGTCAGCACGCTACCCGACCTGCGAATCGGCGCGACGGTAGGGTTGAGCCGTGACAACTCGTGTGGTGGTTCTGGTCTCCGGCTCGGGGACCCTGCTCCAGGCGCTCCTCGACGCGGTCGTGGCGGGCGAGCTGGATGCCGAGGTCGTCGGCGTGGTCTCGGACCAGCCCGCGGCACCGGCCCTGGAACGGGCCCGGGCCGCAGGCGTTCCCGCCGTCGCCCATCCTCTGGGCAGAGGCGAGGACCGTGCCCGGTGGGACGCGGAGCTCACCGGGATCGTCGCAGGGTTCGCCCCGGACCTGGTGGCCTCCGCCGGATTCATGAAACTGCTGGGTGAGGCCTTCCTCGCGCGTTTTCGTGGCCGGACCATCAACACCCACCCGGCACTGCTGCCGAGCTTCCCCGGGATGCACGGCCCCCGTGACGCCCTCGCCCACGGTGTGAAGGTCTCGGGGGCGACGGTGTTCCTCGTGGACCCCGGCATCGACACCGGTAGGATCCTTGCCCAGGGGGCCGTCCCGGTGCTGGACGACGACACCGTCGAGACCCTTCACGAACGCATCAAGGTGGTGGAGCGCCGTCTGCTCATCGAGACCGTGCGCTCCTGGAGACAAGGAGAGACATGACGGACCGGATCACCCCACGGCGCGCCCTCATCAGCGTCCACGACAAGACCGGGTTGGAGGAACTCGCGAGGCAACTGGACGCCGCCGGGGTGCAGATCGTCTCCACCGGCTCCACCGCCGCACACATCGCGGCGGCCGGCATCGAGGTCACCCCCGTCGAGGAGGTCACCGGGTTCCCCGAGTGCCTTGACGGAAGGGTCAAGACCCTCCACCCCCGGATCCACGCCGGGATTCTCGCCGATCCACGTCTGGTCGAACACGGCAGACAGCTGGATGAACTCGGGATCGAGGCCTTCGACCTCGTCGTGGTCAACCTCTACCCGTTCGAGGCCACCGTCGCCGCGGGGGGCAGCGTCAACGAGTGCATCGAGCAGATCGACATCGGGGGGCCCGCCATGGTCCGGGCCGCTGCGAAGAACCACCACGGTGTGGCGGTGCTCACCTCCCCGGCCCAGTACGCGGAGGTGGGAACGGCGCTGGCCGAGGGCGGGTTCACCCTCCAGCAGCGCCGGGACCTGGCCACCGAGGCCTTCCGGCACACCGCCAGCTACGACGTGATGGTCGCTTCCTGGCTGGGGGGCACCATCGCATCGGGAGCCGACGACTCCTTCCCTGAGTGGCTGGGGGCCACCTGGGTCAAACGCCAGGACCTGCGCTACGGGGAGAACTCACACCAGGCTGCCGCGCTCTACACCTACCCTCCCGGTCCTCACGGGATCGCCCAGGCGGAACTGCTGCACGGCAAACCGATGAGCTACAACAACTACACCGACGGTGAGGCCGCCCACCGTGCCGCCCACGACTTCGACGCCCCCGCGGTCGCCATCATCAAGCACGCCAACCCCTGCGGCATCGCGGTGGGGGCGGACATCGCCGAGGCCCACCGCAAGGCACAGGCCTGCGATCCCGTCTCCGCCTTCGGCGGGGTGGTCGCCACGAACCGCCCCGTCACCTCGGCACTCGCGGAGCAGCTGCGGGAGATCTTCACCGAGGTGGTGATCGCGCCCGACTTCGAGCCCGAGGCGCTGGAGATGCTGATGGCGAAGAAGAACCTGAGGCTGCTCCGGGCCGCCCCGTACACCCACCGGGAACGCACCCTGCACCCCATCTCCGGAGGAGCCCTGCTGCAACAGCCCGACCGCATCGACACCATCGGGGATGACCCGGCGGCCTGGGAGCTGCAGGCGGGCGAGGCCGTCGACAGGGCCACCCTGGCCGACCTGGTCTTCGCCTGGCGGGCCTGCCGTGCGGTGAAGTCCAATGCCATCCTGCTGGCCCACGACGGTGCCTCCGTCGGTGTCGGGATGGGCCAGGTCAACCGCGTCGACTCCTGCCGACTCGCCGTCCAACGGGCCGGGGAACGTGCCGCCGGGTCGGTGGCCGCATCGGACGCCTTCTTCCCCTTCGCCGACGGGCCTCGGATCCTCATCGACGCCGGGGTCAGGGCCATCGTCCAACCCGGGGGCTCCCTGCGTGACCAGGAGACCATCGACCTGTGCCGGGAGCGGGGAGTGGCCCTCTACCTCACCGGCACCCGACACTTCTTCCACTGAGGAGCGTGAGATGAGCGCACAGGTGCTCGACGGCAAGGCGACCGCCACCGCCATCAAGACCGAGCTGGCGGACCGGGTCGCCCGGCTCCGCGCGGCCGGGTTCGTTCCGGGGCTCGCCACGGTCCTGGTGGGTGAGGACCCGGCGAGCCAGAACTACGTGCGCATGAAACACCGTGACTGCCAGCAGGTGGGCATCGAGTCCATCCAGGTGGAGCTGCCAGCCGACGCCACCGCGCAGCAGCTGGAAGGAGCGATCCGGGAGCTCAACGAGTCACCGGCCTGCACCGGCTACATCGTGCAGCTGCCCATCCCGGGACACCTGGACGAGAACCGGGCACTCGGGCTGCTCGACCCTGACAAGGACGCCGACGGCCTGCACCCCATCAACCTGGGACGCCTCGTGCTGAACGAACCCGGCACCCTGCCCTGCACCCCCCGCGGCATCGTCGAGCTGGTGCGCCACCACGGTCTGGACTGGCAGGGCGCGCAGGTGTGCGTGGTGGGACGCGGCATCACCGTCGGGCGTCCCCTCGGGTTGATCCTGACCCGACGCAGCGAGAACGCGACCGTCACCCTCTGCCACACCGGCACCCGGGACCTGGCCGATCACACACGGCGGGCGGACGTCGTCGTCGCGGCGGCCGGGGTGCCCGGGATGATCACCGCGGACATGATCAAGGACGGTGCCGTGTGCATCGACGTCGGGGTCAGCCGGGTCGACGGTCGGGTCGTGGGTGACCTGGCGGGAGATGTCTGGGACCGGGCGGGCTGGGTCACCCCGAATCCCGGTGGTGTGGGGCCGATGACCCGGGCGATGCTGCTCAGCAACATCGTGGACCGAGCCGAGGTGCTCCATGCACGACAAGAGGGCTGAGCTGCTGCCGAACCGACCCGGGGCGTTGCTGGTGTCGGTGGCGATCCTGCTGGTCGGGGTCGTCGTCACCGCGTTCGGGCACTGGCGACGGGGAGCTGTCATCATGGCCTTCGCCCTGTTCGTCGCGGCTGCGGCCAGAGCGGTGCTGCCGCGCCACGTCTCCGGACTGCTCGTGGTGCGTCGCCGCCCGGTGGACGTCCTGCTCATGGGCGGGCTGGGCCTGACGATCGCACTGTGTGCCCTCGTCGTTCCCCCGGGGCCCTGACCCCGGAACCGGTGCGGGTGCACCAGGCGATAGGGTGAGAGACGGACATCACAGTCGAAAGAAAGGTCCGCACGATGAGCACTGAGGCTCCCGTCAAGGTGGCTGTCACCGGCGCAGCCGGTCAGATCTGCTACAGCCTGCTGTTCCGCATCGCCAGCGGTTCACTGCTGGGCGATCGTCCCATCGAACTGCGTCTTCTCGAGATCACCCCCGCGCTGAAGGCCCTCGAGGGTGTCGTCATGGAACTCGACGACTGCGCATTCCCGAATGTCAAGAACATCGTCATCGGCGATGACCCGAAGAAGGTGTTCGACGGCGCCAACATGGCCATGCTGGTGGGGGCGATGCCCCGCAAGGCCGGGATGGAACGTGGCGACCTGCTGTCGGCCAACGGAGCCATCTTCACCGCCCAGGGCAAGGCCCTCAACGAGGTGGCGGCCGACGACGTGCGCATCCTCGTCACCGGCAACCCCGCCAACACCAACGCCCTCATCGCGATGAAGAACGCCCCCGACATCCCGGCCGAGCGGTTCAACGCCCTGACCCGGCTGGACCACAACCGGGCGAAGAGCCAGCTCGCCCAGAAGCTGGGGGTCGGCGTCGGTGAGATCACGAGGATGACCATCTGGGGCAACCACTCCTCGACCCAGTACCCGGATCTGTTCCACTGCGAGGTGAACGGCCGCAACGCCGCCGAGCTGGTGGGTGACGAGGCCTGGATCGAGTCCACCTTCATCCCCACCGTCGCCAAGCGTGGCGCCGCCATCATCGAGGCCCGAGGCCTGTCGTCGGCCGCCTCGGCGGCCAACGCCACCGTCGAGCACATGCGCGACTGGGCGCTCGGCACGCCCGAGGGCGACTGGGTCTCGATGGCGGTTCCCTCCGACGGTTCCTACGGGGTCGCCGAGGGCATCATCTCCTCCTTCCCGTGCGTGGTGAAGGACGGGAGGTACGAGATCGTCCAGGGCCTGGAGATCGACGACTTCTCGCGCGCCAAGATCGATGCCTCGGTCGCTGAGCTCGTCGAGGAGCGTGACGCCGTCACCGAGCTCGGCCTCATCTGAGCAGCCGAACGAGACGAACACCGCGGGGCCCGCAGGAGTGATCCTGCGGGCCCCGCGGTGTTGTCTCAGAGACCGAGTTCCCCGGCGAAGTCACCGCCCTCGAGGCGGGTCTTGACCAGCTGCAGGAACCGGGCCGCGTTCGCGCCGTCGATGAGCCGGTGGTCGTAGCTCAGCGACAGGTACATCATGTCGCGAATGGCGATGCTGTCGCCGCCGTGGGGATCACTCACCACGACGGGTCGCTTCACCAGGGCGCCGGTACCGAGGATGGCGACCTGCGGCAGGTTGATGATCGGCGTGTCGAACAGGGTCCCGGCCGAGCCGTAGTTGGTGATGGTGAAGGTGCCGCCACCGAGCTCGTCCGGAGTGACCTGGCCGGAACGGGTCCGGGCCGCCAGGTCACCGATGCGCTTGGCCAGCCCCGCCAGGTTGAGGTCCCCGGCCCCGTGGATCACCGGCACCATCAGGCCCTTCTCGGTGTCGACGGCGATGCCGATGTTCTCCTGTGCGGCGTAGGTCAGGGTGCCCGCCTCGAAGTCCGCCGTGGCGTTGAGGATGGGCATGGCCTTGAGGGCCTCGATGGTGGCCTTCGTGATGAACGGCAGGTAGGACAGCGAAGCGCCCTCACGCTTCTTGAAGTCGTCCTTCGCGACGGCCCTCAGCCGGGAGATCGCGGTGAGGTCCACCTCGACGGTGGCGGTGAGCTGGGCCGCGACCTGGAGTGACTGCACCATGCGCTCGGCGATGACCTTGCGCATCCGGGACAGCTTCTCGGTGGTGCCGCGCAGGGCCAGGGCCTCGGCGGAGGCCACAGGGGCGGGGGCAGCGGCCGGGGCAGCCGGCGCGGTGGCCTGGGGGGCAGGGGCTGCGGCCTGCTTGGCCGCCTCGGCGGCGTCGAGGATGTCCTGCTTGCGGATCCGGCCACCCACTCCGGTGCCCTGCACCGAGCCGAGGTCCACACCGTGCTGGGCGGCGAGCTTGCGCACCAGCGGGGTGACGTAGATGTCATCCTTCGTGGCGCGACGTGCGGCCACCGCATCCTCCGTGGTGGCGGTCTGGCCCGCCGGGGCGGCGTGCGTGGGCTGCGGGGCCGGAGTCGGTGCAGCAGGGGCGGCCGGGGTGGGAGCCTCGGCCGCGGGGGTGGGTTCCGGCGCCTGGGGGGCAGGTGCCGCGGAGGCACCGTCACCGATCAGGGCCAGGACGGCGCCCACGGCCGCCACCTCGTCCTCCGCCACCTTGATCTCCAACAGGGTGCCGGCGACGGGGGAGGGGATCTCGGTGTCGACCTTGTCGGTGGAGACCTCCAGCAGGGGCTCGTCCGCCTCGACCGAGTCACCCACGGCCTTCAACCAGCGGGAGACGGTGCCCTCGGTGACCGATTCCCCGAGCACCGGCAGGGTGACCTCGGTGGCGGAGCCGGAGGAGGCAGGAGCTGGGGTCGACGGTGCCGGTGCGCTCTCGACGGCCGGGGGTGCCGGGGTGGGCTCCGCAGCGGCGGCCTCAGGGGCCGGAGTGCTCTCGGGCGCGGCGGCCTCGCCCTGCTCGGCGTCGCCGATGATGGCGAGGACGGCACCCACGGCGGCCACGTCGTCCTCGTTGAACCTGATCTCGAGGAGGGTGCCGGCAACCGGGGAGGGGATCTCGGTGTCGACCTTGTCGGTGGAGACCTCCAGCAACGGTTCATCGACCTCGACGGTGTCTCCCACGGCTTTCAACCAGCGGGAGATGGTGCCTTCGGTGACCGATTCACCCAGTACCGGGAGTGTGACTTCGGTGGACATGTGAACTTGGGCTCCTTTGCGTCTCGCGCATCGCTATGCTCCCCAAGCCTATCCCGGTTTCGGTGCTGCCGCCGCATGTGACAGGTGACCGGTCTTCTTCAGCCGGGGTCGGTTTGGGCATAATTGCGGCGTGGGTTGGTTCTCGAAGCGGAAGGTCGCCGCCCAGGTGGCCAAGGAAAACAAGGACATCTCTGATGTCCTGCTGGATCATCTGGACGACTTCGTGACCAGCAGGCGGGGGGTCGAGGCGTGGATCGAGCAGCCGACCAGCTTCAACAAGCCGTCGATCCTGTTGGTGGCGGCCGACGGTGAGTCCACCCGTCGCGCCATCCCCTCCATCCCGTTCGGCCACGACTTCGCGGCCCGCCACGACATCCCGGCCTACGACGCCGGGGTGGTGCCGTACCCGCAACGCATGCGCGAGTACGGCATCCGCAACAAGAGGCGCTGAGTCGACGCGCCACTGGTGCCGGGTTGCCGTTGACGCAGCGTCAACTCATAGTGTCGCCGTCATGAAGATCAACGCGCTCGACTCCCTCGACCAGACCCTGGCGATTCTCGACGCACCCGAGAGCGAACGTGCGGACCTGCTTCTTTCGATGCGACAACCCATGTCAGGGATGTTCCCATGGATCCCGGGTGGGCCCGATCACCTCGCTGCGCACCGGGGCACCTTCGGATTTCCACTGACCGGTCACGACGAGCTCCTGCGTGAGGCCCTGACCGCGATGCGCTCCGCGCGGGTTCCGGAACGGGTCGAGGCGGGGCTCGACACCGCGATGCGGGCGTTGCGTGAGGCCGACCCGGACCTGAGGTTCCCCGAGGAGCTGAGGGTGCTCATCACCCTCGGCGACCCCACGGATGACCACTTCATGCATGAGATCCAGGGGCTGTCGGCCTTCGGCGGCATCGCAGGGTTCATCGAGCTGACGCTGTGGCCGAACCCGACCGTCCTGGAGCGGGTGGAGGCGATCGCCGCGCACGAATTGCATCACAACGTCCGATACGGTCCCGGCGGGATCGTCTGGAACCCCATGACGGTGGCCGTGGGGGAGCAGGTGGTCGCCGAAGGACTGGCCGACGTGTTCGCGCGGGAGCTCTACGGTGAAGCGGGGCCAACGCACTTCGTGGGCGCGGCGGGCAGCAGTGAGGACGCCGTCGCCAAGGTGCTCTCCGGGCTGGAGATCACCGGCATGCAGCACATGGTGCCGTGGGTGCACGGTGACGCCGCCGCCAGGCGCTTCGGCGCCGAACCCGTCGGTCTGCCCACGGGAGCCGGGTATGCGGCCGGTAGGGTTCTGGTGGACGGCCACCTGACCGCGACGCGGACCACGGCCGCGGCGAACGTGCGGACCGACTGGCGCATCGTCGCCGGGACATCGCGGTGAACATGTGATTCAGAAGGGGGCACATGATCGAATGGGACGTCGCTGAACTGGCACGACGTGCCGGGATCACCACGCGCACCCTGCGCCACTACGACCAGATCGGGCTGCTGGCCCCGAGCCGGGTCACCGCCGCAGGGGTGAGGCACTACGATTCCGACGCCGTCGCCCGGCTGCAACGGATCCTCCTGCTCCGGGACGTCGGCATGCCGTTGGCGCAGATCGCCGAGCTGCTCGAGCACGAGGACGAGGTGCAGGAGGTGGCCGCGCTGGAGGACCACATCCGGGTGCTGAAGTCCCAACGAGCAGCGTTGGAGGTCAGGATCACGGCTGTGCGGCACCTGTTGGAGGCGCGCCGGGATGGTAGGGAGCCCGACCCGGACATCCTGCTCGAAGGATTCAACGACCGCTACGAGGCCGAGGTGGTCCAAAGGTGGGGACGTGAGGCCTACGAGGCGGGGAACCGCTGGTGGCACGGCAAGACCTTCTCCCAGCAGCAGGAGTGGAAGCGCGAGTCGGAGCAGCTCGTGGCCGACTGGGTGAGGACCTTCCGCAGCGGGGTCACACCGGGGTCAACTCCAGCACGTGAGATGGTGAGATGCCACATCGCGTGGCTCTCCCGGATCCCGGGAACCCCCACCCACGCCGGGGATCATGGCCAGGCGCTGGAGATGATCACGGGCCTGGCCCACATGTACGTTGAGGACCCCGGGTTGCGCCATGCCTTCGGCGGGGAGGAGAGCAGCCGATTCGTCCGGGACGCCCTGCTGGTACATGCCGCTGATCTTCTCCAGCACTGAACACACGCATCCCGCGTCGTGCCCGACCGGTTCGATCATCGCCACCGGTCGGGCACGATCGGTCCTCAGCCCGCGAGGTTCGTCGCCAGGGCGACCAGGGTGCGCACCGCGACCCCGGTACCGCCCTTCGGGGTGCAGCCCCACGGGGCATCCTCGTTGAAGGCCGGGCCAGCGATGTCCAGGTGCGCCCACGGGGTCTCACCCACGAAGTGCTGCAGGAAGGCGGCCGCGGTCAGTGCGCCACCCCAGCGGTTCTTGCCGGTGGAGCGCAGGTCGGCGACCTCCGAGGTGAGACCCTCGCGCAGGTCGTCGGTGATGGGAAGGTGCCAGAAGGCCTCGCCGGCGGCCTCGGCGGCATCCAGCAGCTGGTCCGCGGTCGTGTCGTCGCTGGCCATGAGCCCGGCGGTGCGGGTGCCGAGCGCCACCATGCAGGCCCCGGTCAGGGTCGCGACGTCGACGATGAGGTCGGGCTCATCCCTCGTGGCACGGCCCAGGGCGTCGGCCATCACGAGGCGTCCCTCGGCGTCGGTGTTGCCGTTCTCCACCGTGGTGCCGTCGAACATCGTCAGCACGTCGGAGGAGCGGTAGGCGCTGCCCGAGGGCAGGTTCTCCGCCATCGCGGCATAGGTGGTGACCTTGATGGGCAGACCGAGTTCGGCGATCGCCCGGGTGGCGGCGATGACGGCAGCGGCCCCGGACATGTCGGAGGTCATGGCGGCCATCTGTCCGGCGGGCTTGATGTCGAGACCACCGGAGTCGAAGGTGATGCCCTTGCCCACCAGGGCCAGGTGGAACTTCGCGCCCTTCGGGGCCCAGGCCAGACGCAGCAGTCGGGGGGATCGTGAGGAACCGCCACCGACGGCGAGCAGGCCACCGTAGCCGCCCTTCGCCAAGGCCTTCTCGTCCAGGATCTCCACCGCGACCTTCTGGTCCGCCACGAGTTCCTTCCCGGCCTCGGCGAAGGTCTTGGGGAACAGCAGGTTCGGTGGGGTGTTGACCCAGTCACGGGCCTGGGCGACCGCTGCCGCGACGGTCCCGGCCACCGTCACGGCCTCCTTCACCGCATCCTGGCCGATCACGAGCTCCACCTCACCCACCGGCAGGGAGGAGTCGTCCTTGCCCACGCGGGGGCGTCGGTAGGCGCCGAGCAGGGCGCCCTCGGCTGCGGCCTGACCCAGTTCGGGGTCGCCCAGTTCCAGGCTGAGCGTCACCTTCCAGGCCTCGGCGCCGTCGGTGCCCGTGATGCTCCGCAGGGCGGTGCCGACGGCATGACGCACCGCGGCAGGGGTGACGTCGACCTCGCCCAGCCCCACCACGATGACACGCTGCTCGCGGAGCGGTGGCAGGACGGCGACGGTGCCGAGCCTGCTCCTCGCCCCGAGGGTGATCGCGGTGGTCAGCAGGTCCTGCGGGAATGCACTGTCCCAGGCCTGCGTCAGGTCAGGGCAGGCACCGACGAGGGTTGGCTCGTCGTTGGCCTTGGTCAGGCCGAGGACCAGGACGTCGGCGTCGGGGGCAGGCGTGCTCGCGGTGGTGAGAATCGGGATACTGGTGGTCATCCGGTCAGCTTAGAGGATGTACCCGGTGGTTCCTCGACCCGGGTGAGACCTCACTGCGCATCGTCACGGGGTCCTGTCAGACATCGTGCACGACGCATGGGATCCGGCTGGTGGCAGGTCAGAGGTCCTGGCGTCGACGGCGGGCGGCATGGTGGGCCGGGGTGGTGCCGAAGGTGCTGCGGTAGGCCTTGATGAAGCCGGTTGCGGTGGCGTAACCGACGGCCACCGCGGCATCCTGCACGCTCCACCCCTCGGCCAGGAGACGGGCCGCATGGTAGGTCCTGGCCCGGGTGCGCCACTTCGTGAACGTGGTTCCGGTGTCGTTGAGGAAGCAACGCAGCAGGGTGCGGGAGCTGACACCGACCTGCTCGGCCCAGTCCTCGATGGTGCGTGGCGAGGCGGGGTCCGCCAGGAGCTGTTCGGCCACGCGGTGGGCCGAAGGATGGCTCGGCAACGCCAGCACGTCATGGTTCTCGGGGCTGTGCTCCAGGACGTCACGCAGCAGGGCGAGTGACAACTGTTCCCTGATCGATGAACTCTCATTGGTGCACAGGTGACGGATCAGTGCCCCCGAGAGGTCGTTCACCTGCAGTGACAGGGGTCTGGACCACCTCCTGCCGTGTGGTCGCAGGGAAGGCGCGACGTAGAGACTCAGCAACACGTCGGCACCGTCGTTCCACACCTCGTGCTCGGTGTGGGCCGGGATCCACACGAGATGATGCTGGGTGACCCGCCACCACGCATCCGCGACGCGCACCGAAAGCCCACCGTGCTGCGGCCAGGCCAGTTGGTCCATGGTGTGGTAGTGCCTCGCGAAATGGCTCCTGGCATCGATCAGTGTGCTCTCCGCCACCAGAAAATTCCCTGTCATGGAAGACGGAACCACGTCGTCGAACACGGCACCCGAGGGGAAGGAATCGTCGGATTCGGACACGATTGACTGCTTTCTGGAAGATCCATGGCTGATCGTGATGATAGCCAGAAGGCTTAGGGCTGCCTAACCTGTGTCTCCTCACGCAGTCCTGAGGAAGGAAAGACGATGTCATCGACCCTGCGCAGGGTGGTCCTGTTCCTGGTCATGGTGTGTGCCGTGGCTTCCTGCTCCGCCCCGGCCCCAACCGGGCCACGGTCCCAACCAGCCGTGGATCATCAACCGGTGACCATCACACACGTCTTCGGGGAGACCACCATCACCGAGCGTCCCCAGCGCGTGGTCACCCTCGGCTGGTACTCCCAGGACGTCGTGGCCGCACTGGGGGTGGTCCCGGTCGGGGTGGAGGACTTCACCTGGGGGACCGTCAAGGAGTACCTGCCCTGGTTCAAGGACAAGGTGGTCGAGCTCGGCGGCGAACTGCCCGAGCTCCTGCGCCACGACGACGCCGGGGCCTACGACGCGGCCTCGGGAGCAGAGGAGTTCGTGACCTCCGTCAGCCTCGAGGAACTGGGTCAGGTCGAGTCACAGTTCCACGTCGGGTGGGGTGATGTCCCAGATGACGTCACCCGCACCCTGGAGCACCCACTGGTCGCCCGCTGGGCGCCCATCGCCCAGGGGTCCTACTTCTTCTTCGTCGAGGATCACTCGCTGGCCTGGGCGTCATCAGCCCCCAGCGTGCTGTCGATCCCGGCGACGGTCGGTCCGATGGCGGATCAGCTGGCCACCGGTTTCACGAAGCGGTGAGAGCAGCCGGGCTCCTGCTGGCAGGGATCGGTCTCGCCGCGGTCTGCATGCTGAGCCTGGGGGTGGGGGCCCGGCCGTGCTCATCGCGGTCGCTCCCGTCGTCACGGTGGGGGCGATCCTCGCCGTTCCAGCCGCCACGATGCTCAACGCCACCGCGCTGGGGGACGACCTGGGACGTGGCCTGGGGGCACGTCTGCCACTGACCCGGGTACTCGCCGTCGCGGGGGTGACGTTGCTCGGTGGGGGTGCCGTCGCCATGGCAGGCCCCATCGGTTTCGTCGGGCTCATGGTGCCACACGTGGTCCGGTGGTTCACCGGCCCCGACCAGCGACTGCTGCTGTTCGGTTCCATCCTGGCCGCACCGACCCTGGTGCTCGCGGTGCTGGGCATCAGCGTCGGGACTCATTCGCTGTCCGTGCCGCAGCTGCTCGAGGCGGTTCAGGGGCGTGCCCGTCCCGCCGTCCTGCGGCTGCTGTGGGAGTGGCGGCTGCCCCGCGTGCTGTTCGCCCTGCTCTCCGGTCTGGCCCTGGCGGTCAGCGGGGCGATCTTCCAGTCCCTGACCCGCAACCCTCTCGGGAGCCCGGACGTCATCGGGTTCAACACCGGGGCCTTCACCGGGACGCTGTTCGTCACGCTGGTGCTCGCAAGCCCGTCGTACCTGGTGCTGGTGGCGGGAGCCCTCACCGGTGGGATGGGCACGGCCATCCTGGTGTACCTGCTGGCCTGGCGTCGCGGGGTCCAGGGTTTCCGGCTCATCGTCGTCGGTATCGGCACCGCGGCCTTCCTGACCGGGGTCAACAACTACCTGCTGATCCGTGGCGGGGCGAAACAGGCCCAGGAGGCGGCCTCCTGGGGCTTCGGGTCGTTCAGCTCGCTCGGGTTCACCCAGTTCTGGCCGTTCAGCCTCTGCATCGTGCTGCTGCTCATCGGTGTGGCCCATCGGGCCACGGTGTTCCGGCAGCTGGAGCTCGGTGACGAGGTGGCAGCCGCTCTCGGGGTCCGGGTGGAGCGGACCCGTCTGGCACTGGTCCTGCTCGGGATCGGACTCACGGCAGCGGTGACGGCGGCTGCCGGTCCCATCGCCCTCGTGGCCCTCGTGGCCCCGCAGATCGCCCGTCGTCTGGTGCCGCAGCGAGGTCTGCACCTGCCGATCGCTGCACTGACCGGGGCGGTGCTGCTGTTGGCCGCCGATCTCATCGGGCAGCGTCTCGACAGCAGCGTGGGGCTGGTCACCACCGTTCTCGGTGGCGGTTACTTCCTGTGGCTCACCCTGCGGCAGGGGAGGGGCTGAGTGTTCAGCCCTCCAGGGACATGGGAGGGGCCACCTCGTGGTCGTCCTCCCAGAGACTCACCTGCGTGACCCCGGCATCCAGCAGGTCGCTCCAGTAGAGGCCGAGCCACTGCTCCGCCTCGGCCCGGGAGTCGAAGGTCGGCAACAGTCCGGCATCCGCCAGGGCCGATGGGTCGTGGGTGCCGACGACCGGTCGCCACTGGTGGCTCATATCGCGTCCCCCCGGTTGATGCGGGGACCGGGGCGGCGGAACCGGCGGATCATGAGCGAGCGGTTGAACATGTACATCATCAGGCCACGCGTGATGGCGTTCGGAACCCGCTGGGCGAGGACCTTCTTGAAACTGCGCCACATCACCCACGTGTTGATGAGGCTGAGGAACAGCAGCACCCACAGCACGATCGAGATGATGAACGAGACCATGGCGTCGGTGATGGTGAAGATCATGCCCGCCATGGCGACGAGCATCAGCGGCAGCATGAACTCCGTGATGGTCCACCGGGTGTCCACGAAGTCGCGTGCCAGCACACGCTCGGGTGAGGCCTCGATCTTGTCCCAGGCCTCGAACCGGGCCTTCGCCCGGGCCTCCCGGTTCGCCTTGCGCTGCTCGGCGGGGCTGAGGTTCGGGTGGAGCCGTTCCATGCGGGCCGCCTCGGCCTGCTTGCGGGTCAGCGTCGGTTCGGTCTTGCGGACCGGCTGGCGGCGCGTCACCTTCGTCCTCGACGGTGCCGTCCTCGCCTCGCTCTCCGTCGGGGTCGCAGGTGAGGTCGACGTGCTGCTGGTCCTCGGAGCACGTTGTGGCTTGGCGTCGGGGACGAGTCGGGTGCGCTTGTGCGGGCGCTCCTGCTCGGTGGTGGTCTTGCGCTCGTAGGGGCGGAACAGTCCCACGGGTCTGCCTTCGGGGTCGGGGGTCACGGATGTCCACGTCAGTCTAGAGGCTGGCGATCAGAACTGTGTCCTGCTGCGTACGGGGGATGGTCGGCAGGGGGAGCAATCAGGGGATCACCGGACCCGAGGAGGCCCGAAGGAGGGTACGGTTGTCAGTGCATCAGCACGAACGCGGAAGGACCCCCATGGCTGGCATCTTTGAACGCATCGCCCTCATGTTCAAGTCGAAGGCGAACAAGGCCCTCGACAAGTACGAGGACCCACGAGAGACCCTCGACTACTCCTACGAACGTCAGCTCGACCTGCTCCGCAAGGTCAGGCGTGGCGTCGCGGACGTGGCGACCAGCCGCAAGCGTGTCGAACTGCAGGCCCAGAAGGTCAACCAGGAGATGGAGCGCTACACCCTCACCGCGCAGCGGGCGCTGGAGGCCAACCGTGAGGACCTGGCCCGGGAGGCCCTGACCCGCAAGCAGGCGATGGCCGGTCAGCTGGCCGATCTGCAGACCCAGCACGCCACCCTGCAGGGTGAGGAGGAGAAGCTGGTGCGTGCCAGCACCCGGCTCCAGGCCAAGGTGGACGCGTTCCGCACCCGCAAGGAGACCATCAAGGCCACCTACTCCGCTGCTGAGGCACAGACCCGCATCAACGAGGCCTTCACCGGGATCTCCGAGGAGATGAGCGACGTCGGTCTGGCCATCCAGCGTGCGGAGGACAAGACCCTCGAGCTGCAGGCCCGCGCCTCCGCCGTCGACGAGCTGCTCGCCACCGGTGCCCTGGAGGACCCGACCGGATCGGTCCAGGGTGATCTCGACCGGGAGCTGGACGCCCTGGCCGCCGGTTCCTCCGTCGAGAGTGAACTGGCAGCGCTGAAGGCGCAGCTCACCGGTGGTCCGGCCGCACGTCCCGAGATCGCCGCACCGGGTGCAGCCGCCGGGTCCGTCACCGAGGCCATCGAGAACCAGGAGGGTGCGCAGTCATGATCGTCCGTCTCATGGGGCTCGGCCAGTGGGTCATGGAGCCGGAGCAGCTCCTGGAACTCAACGAGATCGACGAGGCCGTCGAGGCCGCCGTCGAGGCGAACGACCAGGCAGCACTGCGCACCGAGCTGGAGCGTCTGGTGGCCGCGGTGCAGGCCAACGGGTCCGAGGTGCCCGACGACCTGATCGTCGAGTCCGACCTGGTGCTGCCCGATGTCACGGCCACCCTCGACGAGGTCCGGGTCCTCCTGGAGAGCACCTCCGACTTCTACGGTCTGGTTCCTGACAGCCACCAGCTGGAGGGGGACGACCGGGAACTCGACGCGGAGGCCGGGGCCACTCCCGCCGACCACGGGTGAAGGTCCTCGTCGCCACCGACCGCATCGGACGTCTCAGCCCGGCCGAGGCATCCGATGTCGTCGCCGCCGCTTTCGCCCGGCAGGGGGCGGATGTTGCCGTGGCCCCCGTCGCGACGCAGGGACCGGACCTGTCGGCCGCCATCGGCCGATTCGCCCCCCGTGCCCGGGTGGCCCGCCCCGCCGGGCTGGGCCACCTGCTCGATGCGATCCGTTCAGGGGCCGAGTACCTCGACCTCACCGGCCTGCCCATACCGACGCTGCCCGAGCTGGAGTCCCTCCCTCTGCTGGAGCTGACGGCCGCCCCTGTCGCCGTCGTCGCCGCGGAGTACGCCACCCTGCCGTTGACCGGACTCACCGGGGCACTCGCGGAACAGGGTCGGCGTGGTGACCGGGACCTGGCCGAGGTGGTGGCCGAGGACACCCGTGCCACCGGCTGGTTGGACCGCATCGGTGTGGTGGACGGCCCGGGAACCGGTGCTCTCGGTGGCCTCGGGGCCTGGCTGAGAGGGTGCGGGATCAGTGTGTCCACCGGTGTCCAGGTGGTGGCCGAGGGGTACGACCTGCCACGCCTGGCCGGGTTGGCCGATCTGGTGGTCACGGGGGCAGACACGCTCGACTTCCACACCAGGGGAGGCGAGGTGGTCCGGGCCGTCACCGGCATCGCGGGTGAGGCCCTCAGCCCGGTGGTCGTCATCTGTGGCCGCAACTTCGTCTCCGCCAGGGAACTGCGTCACACCGGGATCGAGGAGGCCCACGCGGTGCGGGCCGGTCTGGACGAGTCCCCCGTCCGGGACCGTGAGCTCGAGGAACTCGCAGCCCGTGTCGCCACCACGTGGCAGTGGTGATCTTGACGAGGCCCACTACACTGGCGTACGTGACTGAAACCGGAACCGTTCCCCAGGGCGTCGTCCTGACCGACGTCGCCGTCGCCAAGGTGCGTGCCCTCATCGAAGCCGAGGGTCGTGACGACGTCAGCCTGCGCATCGCCGTCCAGCCCGGCGGATGCTCCGGACTGCGTTACCAGCTGTACTTCGACACCCGTGAGTTCGACGGGGACGTCGTCAATGACTACGACGGTGTGCGTGTCGTCACCGACAAGATGAGCGCACCCTACCTGTCGGGCGCCACCATCAACTTCGTGGACACGATCGAGAAGCAGGGCTTCGAGATCGACAACCCGAATGCACGTGGTGCCTGCGCCTGCGGCGACAGCTTCCACTGAACCGTTCCACGACCGTCAGGGGCTCCGGGCCGCCATGCCCGGAGCCCCTGACGTGTCCGTGATCAGAGAGCCCGCTCCACCCCGTCGTCGGTGAGGCGGACGTCGCTGAACGCCTCCGGCGTGATGGTGATCCGCTGCGGATGGTGCGGGTACCAGATGTCCTGTGACTCCCCGTGCGAGCGGGCCTCCGCCCACAGGGCCTTCATCGGCTTGTCCCGGTGCTCCTTCAACAGGTTCACCACCCCGGGAATCGACTGCTGTGCCCATGGCATGCCCCAGGTCTGTCCCCAGGCGACCCAGACCGCATCGGCGACCTCCAGCAGGTGTTTCATCACCGTCAGGTTGGTGCGGTTGAACTTGCTCTTGTCCCGCTGGGTGAGCACCCGGGGGTTCTTGCTGACCACGGGAAGCAGATTCGCCAGGGTGACCCACCCGACACGACGGCCGAACACCTTGTCCAGGGTGCCGTCCTCCAGCCGTTCCCGGATGATCCCGGCCGTGGCATCGCCCCCTTGGACCCGGGTTGCCAGGATCTTGGCGCTGGACGGATTCTTGCCCAGCACGAGGAGGTGGGCCCCGCCGAGGCGGTGGTTGTCCCGACGGTGATGGAGGTACCACCGGGCCACCGGCGTCCTGGTGGGCGTCAGGAAACAGTCCGAGAGAGCACCGTTGTCCCGACTCCGGGCCGCCTCGAAGTGAGAGATGATGGCTTTGGCTGCGGGAAATTCCATGTAATGAATCCAACTATGCTCTCGGTCGCTTCCAAGCTTTCGGTACGTCGTCCGTTTGGGTCAATTCAGCGGTTGCTCACCAGCTCGTCGCGACGGGTCGGCCCTCCTCGTAGCCGGAACCGAACTGCACCCCGACCACCGCGCGGTCGGCGAACTCGGTGAGGTCGCGGGCTCCCGCGTAGGTGGCTGAACTGCGCACTCCGGAGGTGATCCAGTCCAGGAGGTCCTCCACGCCGGGGCGCTGCGGATCGAGGTACATGCGGGAGGAGGAGATCCCCTCCTCGAACAGTGCGGCCCGTGCCCGGTCGAAGGCGGACTGGTCCTTGGTGCGGTTGCGCACCGCCCGCGCGGAGGCCATCCCGAAGCTCTCCTTGTAGGGTCTGCCGTCGTGGTCGACCAGCTGCGCTCCCGTGGACTCGTGGGTGCCGGCGAACCAGGAACCGATCATCACGGACCCAGCCCCGGCGGCCAGCGCCAACGCGACGTCCCGGGGGTGCCGGACCCCACCGTCGGCCCACACGGCGCGCCCCAGGTCCCTGGCGGCCCTCGCGCACTCGAGAACGGCGGAGAACTGGGGCCGGCCCACCCCGGTCTGCATCCGTGTGGTGCACATCGCGCCGGGACCGACACCCACCTTGATGATGTCCGCGCCGCTGTCGATGAGGTCCCGGGTGCCCTCCGCCGTGACGACATTGCCGGCGACGACCAGGACCCGACGTCCGGTTCTCGCCTCGAACTCGTCCCGGACCCGGCGGGCGTGCCCGAGGGCCGCGATCATCTTCTCCTGGTGGCCGTGGGCGGTGTCCATGACCAGCACGTCGGCCCCGGCATCCAGCGCGGCACCCACCTTGCCCGCCACGTCACCGTTGATCCCGACGGCGACCCCGGTGCGGAGGCGTCCCTCATGGTCCAGTGCGGGGGAGTAGATCGCGGAACGCAGTGCGCCCTTGCTGGTCATGACCCCGACGAGCCGACCGTCGTCGCCGACCGCCAGCGCGATGGGCTGGTGCTGCGCGGTCAGGGTGTCGAAGACCTCCTTGGGGGTCATCGTCGGGGGGACGGTGAGCACATCGGTGCGCATCACGTCCTTCGCCTGGGCGAACCGGTCCACCTCGACGGCCGCCTCTGGGGTGACGATCCCGGCGGGTGCCTCGCCGTCGAGCACCACTGCGATGCCGTGTGCCCGTTTCGCGATGAGTGCCAGGGTCTCCCCGATCGTGGTGTCGGGGGCAACCGTGACCGGGGTGTCGAAGACCGGATGGGCCCGCTTCACCTTGCCGATGGATCGTGCCACCACGTCGGCGGGGATGTCCTGGGGGAAGATCGCCAGGCCCCCGCGGCGAGCCATCGTCTCGGCCATCCGGCGTCCGGACACCGCCGTCATGTTGGCCGCGACCAGCGGCATCGGG
The DNA here is from genome assembly GCF_003859805.1 of Arachnia propionica. Lineage (GTDB taxonomy): Bacteria > Actinomycetota > Actinomycetes > Propionibacteriales > Propionibacteriaceae > Arachnia > Arachnia propionica_C. The sequence continues at coordinate 70,097 of NZ_RQZG01000002.1, read as the reverse complement.
GTGCTGAGACCGTCGGTGGAGGTCAGGTCGACGTCCAGGCGTGAGGTCACGGCTGAACGGCTGGGCACCATGAAGACGTCCGAGTAGGTCAGGTCCTGGGCAGGGGACTCGCTGAGGAAACGCACCCGTCAAGTATGCCCCGGCACCGTGACTCAGGTGAGGCGACGGTTCCGTGCGGCATGCCGCACGGCATCGGCGACGAAGACCGCGACCGCGACCCACACGAACATGAGACCGACCCAACGGGCCACGGGCATCGGTTCCCGGAACAGCAGCCAGGCCAGCAGGAACTGCAGCAGGGGTGCCAGGTACTGGATCATCCCGATCGCCACCAGCGGGATGCGGTGTGCGGCCGAGGCGAACAGCAGCAGTGGGACGGCGGTCACCACCCCGGTGGTGGCGAGCAGCAGTGAGTACCAGGAGAAAGGGGTGGCACTGGCCTGGCCGGTGAGGCCGAGCAGGAACAGGTAGGGAAGCGCGAGGGCCAGCAGTGCCGTGGTCTCGATCACCAGTCCGGGCACGGGGGCCACCGTGGTCCCCGCCTGTTTCTTGAGCAGACCGTAGAAGCCGAACGACGTGGCCACCCCGAGTGCGATCCAGGGGGTCCGGCCGTACCCCAGGATCAGCACCGCCATGGAGGCCACCCCCAGCCCGAAGGCCAGCCACTGCGCCGGGCGCAGCCGTTCCCCCAGCACCACCACGCCGAGGGCCGTGGTCACCACCGGGTTGATGAAGTAGCCGATGGCCGCATCGAGGGTGTTGCCGGTGTTCACACCGTGGACGTAGAGGCACCAGTTGATGCCGACCATCAGCCCTGCCACCCCGACGAGCACGACGCAACGTCGATCGCCGAGGGCGTTGCGCACCTGGTGGAAGCGGCGGGTGAGGGCCAGGATCAGCAGGCAGAAGACCAGCGACCACACGATGCGGTGGGCCACCACCTCGAGGGCGGAGGACCGCTGGAACAAGGAGAAGTAGAGCGGGAACAGGCCCCACAGGATGTAGGCCGCCACGCCGTGCACGTACCCGGTTCGTTCCCTGTCGTTCATCACCGTGGAGCCTACCCGGGTGAGCCGTGGCCGGGGTGGGGCGCTGCGGGCTACGATGTGGGCAGTCGCGTGTGGCCGCGGCGTGGAAGGAGAGACATGAGCGACGAGACCATCAGGGTGCTGCTGTTTTCGGGCGACCGCACGGTGCGGGAGCAGGTGCGGCTCGCACTGGGACGCAAGGTGGCGGCCGACCTGCCGCCCATCGAGGTCGTCGAGGTGGCCACGGGACCCGCGTTGCTCAAGATCCTGGACGAGGACCGGGACTTCGGTCTGGTCATCATGGACGGGGAGGCCCAGCCCGAGGGTGGTTTCGGCCTGGCCCACCAGGTCAAGGAGGACCATGTCGACGACTGCCCACCGGTGCTGCTGCTCGTCGCCCGTGTCGCCGATGCCTGGCTCGGCACCTGGTCGCGTGCCGATGCGCTGGCGGCCTACCCGGTCGATCCGCTCCGCCTTCCCGAGCAGGTGGCCGAACTGCTGCGTGCGGAGGTCCTGTGAACTACACCTGGCCCGACGTCCTGACCGGCCTGCTCAGGCGCGAGGGACTCGAGGCCGAGGCGGCGCAGTGGGCGCTCAGCGAGATCCTCGCCGGACGCGCCAGTGAGGTCCAGCTCGCGGCCCTCCTGGTGGCCCTGCGCGCCAAGGGGGAGTCGGAGGACGAGATCGCAGGGCTCAGCGCCGCGATGCTGGCCCATTCCGAGGGGGTGGACCTGGATCCGGAGACGGTCGACGTCGTCGGTACCGGTGGGGATCGGGCCAACACCGTCAACATCTCCACGATGGCGGCGCTCGTGGCCGCCGCCGCCGGTGCGAAGGTGGTCAAGCACGGCAGCAGGGCGGCCTCGTCGCAGTCCGGAACCGCTGACACCCTGGAGGCCCTGGGGGTGAACATCGGCCTCGACCCGGCGCGGCAGGCCGCCGTCCTCGACGAGGTCGGCATCGTGTTCCTGTTCGCCCAGCTCTACCATCCGGCGATGAAGAACGTGGCCGGGGTGCGCAGGCAGCTGGCCATCCAGACCACCTTCAACTTCCTCGGGCCGTTGTCGAACCCGGCCCAGCCCCGCGCGATGGCCCTCGGGGTGGCCGACGGGGACGTGGCGCCGGTGGTTGCCCGGGTGCTGGCCGGGCGGAATGTGCGCGGCATGGTGTTCCGCGGTTTCGACGGCCTGGACGAACTGACCACCACGTCGGCCTCCGACGTCTGGCTCATCACCGATGGCAGGGTGAAACGAACCGTCCTCGACCCCGTGGAACTGGGGCTCGCTCCCGCCGCGCCGGCCGATCTGGTCGGCGGTGACGCCCAGCACAACGCCCAGGTCGTACGTGACCTGGTGGCCGGGCGCTCGGGTGCGGTGCGTGACGTGGTCCGTCTGAATGCGGCGGCCGCCCTGCTGGCCTACCGGGGCATCAGCCACACCATCCCGCTCACCGAGCAGCTGCAGGGCACCCTGGACGCGGTCTCCGCAGCCATCGACGACGGTCGTGCCCAGCGGACCCTGGAGGCCTGGATCCGGGTCACCAACACCTGATTCCGTCCGCTCAACAGTGGAGCACGGCCACGGCCAGCGGCCCCAGCCACAGCGCCGGGCCGTAGGGGAAGGGCTCGTCGGCGCGCCCGCGAAGCGCATGGGCGATGCCCCACGCCGCACCGATCAGGGTGCCCGCGAGCAGGGCCCACAGCCATCCGGTCCATCCCAGGGTGCCCCCGACCGCTCCCACGAGCAGTCCCAGACGCACGTCACCGAAGCCGAAGTTCCCCGTGAACCGCCACACCAGCCACAGCAGCGCGAAGGTCGCGGCGGCACCCAGCAGGATCCGGGGCAGCGCCTCCGGCAGCAGGATCGTCGTGACCACGGCTCCGAGCGCCACCTGGGCCGTGGTGATCCAGTGCAGCCGACGGGGCAGCCACGTGGTCCGCAGGTCCACCCACGCCAGGGCCGCCCCCGCCCCGAGGTACCCGAACCACATCGGGAACCACAGCGGTGGCAGTCGCCACAACGCGAGCCCCGCCACGGCGACGATCGCGGCCAGCACGACGGCCTCCCCGGGCCGGGCCAGGGAGGAGTAGTCGGGCGGAGGATCGGATGGATCCGCCCAGATGCGCGGCAGCCGCGGCACCACCCACATCAGGTGTGCCGCGGCTGCCAGGCTGCTGGCCGTGACCAGCAGGAACAGGATCAGCGCTGGGCCTTCGTGAATCCGGCCGCCTCAGCCGCCTCCTCCGAGTTGAACCAGACCTCGGCGATGGTCAACTCGTAGCCGCGGGTGCCCGGCACGTGGTACTTCCGGGAGCGCCCGTTGCCCTTGACGATGTAGCCCTCCGGTGGGTTCGGGCCGACGTAGGAGCCCTCACCGAAGTCGAGGGACTTCTCCTGGCTCGCGGATGCCGCGGGCTCCGCCGGGGGCTCGTTGAACTTCGCCGCTGTGGCGAAGGTGTCGTTGTTGTTGATGTAGGCGCGCGACGGCTCGTGGGCGGTCCAGCCGTCGTCCTTCGGGGTGAGGAAGTGCCGCACCGCGGCCACGGCACCGGCCACCGCCGTGCCGATCAGGGCGAACTTGAAGATGGTCTTGAACACACCCCGCTTCTTCTTCGCCGGGGGAATGACCTCCGCGAGGACCGGCACGTGCCCGGCGGCCTTGTGCAGCCGGTCCTGCAGGTTCGGGATGATCTGGTCGGTGAGCCTGCCCGTGGCGGCATCGACGGCCGGGGAGACCTTCGAGATGGCGCCTCGGATGTGTGGCTCCCAGTTGTCCAGGCGACGCGAGGCGAAATCGGCGGTGCGCTTGCCCGCCCGGCGTGCGGCGGGCACTGCCCGGCGCTGGGCCTCGGTGTACATCTCGGCAGCCTTCTCCACTGCCTCGTCCCAGAAGTGGCGGCTGGTCTCCGCGGCGGCGGCGGCTTGTTCCGCGGCGGCCTTGGCGAGTCGTGACTTCTTCACAGTTTCCTCCAATGAGTTGGCTCGTGATCGAGCACCTACAACGCTACCCGGTTCGGGAGGCACAGGAGGAGTGGTTGCGAAAGAAGGCCGGAAGGACCACGCGGTGTCGCGGTGTCATCGACCGCCCAGCCTGTAGGTTTGGCTGCATGAGCACTGCAACTCTGCACACCAGCATGGGGGACGTCGTCATCGAACTGTTCGACGACCAGTCGCCCGTCACCGTCGCCAACTTCGTCGGCCTGGCCGGGGGGACCAAGGAGTACCGGGACGCCAAGACCGGGGAGACGAAGACCGGCAACTTCTACGACGGGGTCACCTTCCACCGGGTGATCGACGGCTTCATGATCCAGGGCGGGTGCCCGCTCGGCACCGGGACCGGTGGTCCCGGTTACCAGTTCGCCGACGAGTTCCACCCCGAACACGCCTTCGACCGCCCCTACCTGCTGGCCATGGCCAACGCCGGACCGGGCACGAACGGTTCCCAGTTCTTCATCACCGTGGTGCCGACCCCGCACCTCAACCGTCGCCACACCATCTTCGGCGAGGTCAAGGACGAGGCGTCGAGGGCCGTCGTCGACGCGATCGCGAAGACGCCGACCGATCAGCGTGATCGTCCCACCACCCCGGTCGTGATCAACTCGGTGACACTGTCCTGATCGAAGGCGCAGTGGATCGGCCAGGCCCAGTCCCCGCGGACGTCGAGCAGACGTACTCCGGGGGACTCCAGCCAGGTGGCCACGCGTTCTGCCTCCTCGAAGCTCCCGGCGGGCATCCCGCCGGGAGCTTCGTGCACCGTCTCGGCCAGTTGCTGCAGGAGTGAGGCCTCGTCGCGGACCTGCGCGGTGCGTGCCCACCCCGCAGCCGCGAGCCGACCGTGGCGGATGACGTGGATGGCCCAACCACCACCCTCCGGGGCGGCGGCCACCAGTTCCTGGCAGTCGGCGAGTGCCCTGACCCGGTGGAAGCGTCGCGACGTGACATGGGCGGCCTGCAACCGGTTCGTCACCTCTCCTGCCTCCTCGAAGCGTTCCTGGGCCACCAGGACCTCCAGCCGGGGCGCGGCATGACCCAGCAGGTCCCGCACGTCGCCCGCCCAGGCCGCGCGGAGCCTGGCCACCCGATCACCGTATCCCTCGGCACTCTCACCGAGCTCACACGGTGCCGAGCACCTGCCCAGCTCCGCCAGGGCGCAGGCGGTGCTCGGGGTCCGGGGAGACAACACTCTGGTGCACTCCCGGATCCCGAAGGCGTCCTGCAGGCACCGGGCCACCTCCTGGGCTGCACTGGCGTTGCGGAACGGCCCCCACACGACATCTCCCGGTGCCACGGCGCGGACCGTCCGGAGTCGCGGGAAGGCCTCCGTGGTCAGTGTCAACCACACCAACCGGTGCTGGTTGCGTGACCGACGGTTGTACCGGGGACGGTGCCCGGCGATCATCCGGAGCTCACGCACCTCCGCCTCCAGGTCAGTGGTGCACCGCATCGTCTGCACCCGGGTGGCGATCTCCACCATCTCGTGGATCCGGGAACGTTGTTCCGAGGCCGAGAAGTAGGAGGCGACCCGTCGCCGGAGGTTGCGTGACTTGCCGACGTAGAGCACCTCGGTGCGGGCAGTGCCGTCGAACTCGCGCCCCTCGTGCTCGAACCAGTACACCCCGGGGGCCTCGGGCAGGGATTTCGCCCAGACCCGTTTGGCCCTGCGTTCGGGGGAGACCCTCGCCATCAGCTCCCGCAGGTCCTCCACCGTGTCGACCCCCAGGTTGCCCACGCGCTCCAGCAGGCCGTGCAGCACGTCGACGGTGGCCCGCGCGTCGCTGAGGGCCCGGTGATCGGGCTGGGTGGCCGAACCGAAATGGCGGGCCAGGGTACCCAGCTTGCAGTTGCGCACCTCGTCGCGGAGCAGTACCTGACGGGCCAGGGCCACCGTGTCGATGACGACCGGTCGACGCCAGGTCAGTCCCAGTGCCTCGCAGCCCCGCCGCAGGAAACCGATGTCGAACGCGGCGTTGTGGGCCACCAGGACGGTCCCGGCAGCGAAGTCGAGGAACAAGGGCAGGACCACCCGGAGTGTGGGAGCGGAGGCGACCATGGCATCGGTGATCCCGGTGAGGGCCTGGATCATCGCCGGGATGGCACCGTCAGGGCGCACCAGGGACTGGAACTCGCCCACCACGGTGCCACCGCACACCTTGACCGCGCCGATCTCCGTGATCTCCGCGTCCCGTCCTGCCCCGGTGGTCTCCAGGTCGACGACGGTGAAGGTCGCTGCGCGCAGTGCGGTGCCGAGGTCGTCGAAGCTGGGCTGATCCGGCGAAGGGGTGGGCATGGTCCACAAACTACCGAGCCCGTCCGACAGAAACGGTCAACGGCGTTGCCGGAACGAGGCCCTTTCGGCCGATTCGGTTTGGGCAATGCCCTGAGGGTCGTTTAGGATTCTCTCAGCTTTGCTTCCTGCAGTGTTTGGAGACCCACGTGAAGAAGATGCGCAGCGGGCTGGTCGCCCTGCTGGTCGCCACCAGCGTCGTGTTCGTCCCGACGGCTTTCGCCGATCCGGACAAGGTCGCCGAGGCGAAGGCCGAGTTGGAGCGGATCCGTGAGGAGGCCTCCTCGCTCGACGCCGAGATCATCGAGGTGGCGGCCCGAGCGGACGAGGCGACCGCGAGGCTCGCAGACCTCAACGAGGACCTCAGCGCCCAGGAGCAGAAGGTCGCCCGGATGGGGGCCGACCTCGGCGACGTCGCCATGCTCCAGCTCAACGGCGGTGGTCTGGACGTGACGTCGCAGCTGCTGACCAGTGGCTCCGACTCCACGTTCCTCTCCGGACTGGCCACCATCCAGAACGAGATGGATCGCAGCAACTCCGACCTGCAGGCACTGCAGCTCGAACAGGGACGTCTCGACTCCCTCCGTGACCAGCAGGTCGCCACCACCGAGGCCATCGAGGCCGACCGTGCCGAGAAGGAACGGCTCGCCCAGGAGTTCGACACCAAGGAGACCGAGGCGGAGAACGTCTACAAGCGTCTGAACGCCGAGGAGCAGGAGCGGCTGCGCAAGCTCGAGGAGCAGCGCCAGCGCGAGCAGGAGGAACGCGACCGTCGCGAGCAGGAACGAGCCGCGAGCCGTGCCCTCGACAACCAGAACGACACGGCCTCTCCCAGCCCGGAGGCCCCCGAGAAGGAGAAGGAACAGCCGAAGGCCCCGCCGGCCAGTGGTCGTGGTGGCTCCGCGGTGGAGGTGGCCCTCGCCCAGGTGGGCAAGAGCTACGTTTGGGGCACCTCCGGTCCCAACACCTTCGACTGCTCCGGGCTGACCAGCTACGCCTACCGGCAGCAAGGCATCTCCCTGCCGCGCAGTGCCCGCCAGCAGTACCAGATCGGTACCCCGGTGGCGAAGGGTGACCTGCAGCCCGGTGACCTGGTCTTCTACTACGGCGGCATCAGCCACGTCGGCATGTACATCGGTGACGGCAAGATCGTCCATGCCGCCAACCCCCGCAGTGGCATCAACGTCACCGGTCTCAACTCGATGCCCTATCAGGGTGCCCGCCGCGTCGGCTGATCCTGAATGTGGTACAGGTTCTTCAAGACCTTTCTGTTCCGTCCCCTGGTCCGTCACGGATTTCGCGCCCGCATCATCGGGGCTGACAACGTGCCCGCCAGCGGCGGAGCCATTCTCGCCAGCAATCACATCGCGGCGATGGACTCGGTGGTGATCCCGGCCATGCTGCCGAGGAAGGTCACCTTCCCAGCGAAGGCCGAACTCTTCAAGGGGGACCGAGGGATCGTCTCCAAGATCGTCGCCTGGTTCCTGAAGGCCATCGGGATGGTGCCGATGGACCGCGGTGGGGGCAGGGCCTCGGCCGCGTCCCTGCAGGCCATCACCGATGTGCTGGACGCCGGCCAGGTGATCGCGATCTATCCGGAGGGCACCCGTTCCCCGGATGGTCGACTGTACAAGGGCAAGACCGGCATGGCCCGCATGGTGCTCACCTCGGGGGCGCCGGTGCTGCCCGTCGGGGTGGTCGGTACCCACAAGGTACGTGGGCTGTTCGGCATCCCGTGGGTGCGTCGCCCCATCGTCGTGGTGGGGCAGCCCTTGGACTTCAGCGAGTACCACGGTCAACAGGGTGAGACCAAGGTGCTGCGCCACGTCACCGACGAGGTGCTGGCCGCCATCCAACGGCTCACCGGCCAGGAGTACGCCGACGTCTACGCCACGAGGGTCAAGTACGGCGACCTCAAGGAGGTCGGCTCGGACGAGTTCGTCCGTCCCCGTCCCGGGACAGGAGTACGTCCTGAGGAGACCACGGGGTGACCCACCCGGGTCCCACCTCGGCCGGCCTGGGATGGGTCCAGGCGGCCTCGTCGTGGTTCCGCAAGGACTACGACGTGCTGGGACGGGTCTTCGTGGTCGCGGCCTTCGTGCGTGCCGCGTTGGCGGTGCACACCGTCGCCATGAACCTGACCTTCGACCAGGAGGCCATGATCGACCTCCCGGGCATGATGCTGACCTTCGTGGTGCTGCTCGGGTGGACGGTCCTGGTCACGGCGGTGCTGCGACGTCCCAGCCAGCGGAGCCTCTGGGTGCATCTGGCTGATGCGGCCGTCACCTGCGCCATCATCCTCGCCACCCCCCTCATCGTGACCGAACCCTACGGCGACACCTCGCTCGCGGGCTACTGGATGCTCGGTTGCTGTCTCTACGCAGCCGTGCTCCGAGGCGCCGCGTCAGGGGTCGCCTGTGTCCTCGCGACCTCCGTGGCCCTGTTGGCCCTGCCACCCCGGCTGTCCCTGGCGAGGGTCGACCTGTCCCTGGGGGCCATGCTCATCACCGTCTGTTGTGGTGTGCTCATCACCCAGTTCAAGCACACCATCACCGAGCAGGAACGGGCCAGGATCCGCTCGGTGGCGTTGGGGGAGCGGGAGCGGCTGGCCCGGATCGTCCACGACGGGGCCCTTCAGGTGCTGGCCCTGGTCGAGCGTGAGGGGCCGGGGCTCGGGCCACGCGGGGCGCGACTGGCGGCCTTGGCGCGTGAGTCCGAGAACCAGCTGCGCACCCTGATCCGGGACAAGGAGGTCTTCGACGAGTCCACCGTCTTCGAGGTCGACCTCACCTCCGCACTGGGGCGTTTCGAGTCAGGCCGTGTCACGGTGTCCACGATGGCGGGCAGGGTGATGGTGCCCCGGTTGATCGCGGAGGAGGTCGAGGCCACCCTCAGCGAGGCGTTGAAGAACGTCGAGAAGCATGCCGGTCCGGATGCGAGGGCGTGGGTGCTGCTGGACCAGGAGGACAAGGACGAGGTGATCCTCTGGGTCCGCGACGACGGGGTGGGCATGGACCTCGGCGAGGTGGATTCCGCGGCGATGCGTGGCAGGCTTGGTATCTGCAACTCGATCGTTGGGCGCATGGTTGCACTCGGCGGATCAGCCGAGGTGAAGTCGAGCCCCGGGCAGGGCACTGAGTGGGAGTTGAGATTCCCGGTGAGGTTGGTGGGACCGTGAACGACATCGAACGCCGCCGTGTCATGCTGGTGGACGACCACCCGATGTGGATCGACGCGCTGAGTGAGGACCTGGAGGAGGAAGGTTTCGAGATCGTCGCCGCAGCCAAGAACGGCACCGAGTGCCTGCAACGTGCCAGGGCCACACGACCGGACGTGGTGGTGATGGATCTCCAGATCCCAGAACCTGATGGGGCCACCTGCACCGAGAGGCTGGTCCGTGAGTTCCCGGAGATCAAGGTACTGGTGATCTCCGCCAGTGGGGAACGCGATGACGTGCTCAAGGCCATGAAGGCGGGCGCGAAGGGCTATCTGGTGAAGTCGGCGTCGAAGGCGGAGCTCATCGAGGGGGTCCGCCGGACCGCGGCAGGAGATGCTGTCTTCACCCCCGGGTTGGCGGGACTGGTGCTGGGGGAGTTCCGTCGCATGGCCAACGTCGCCCGCGACCACGACGACGAGGGACCGGTGCTCACCACGCGGGAGGTGGAGGTGCTGCGTCGCGTCGCGAAGGGGCTGGCCTACCGGGAGATCGCCGAGGAGCTGTTCGTCTCACACCGCACGATCCAGAACCATGTCCAGAACGTGCTGCGCAAACTGCAGCTCCACAATCGGGTCGAGTTGACCCTCTACGCCATCGACCAAGGGCTTCACGATCCGAACGAGTGAGGAGTTCTTGCCCCGCTGGGGTAGTCTTCCGCGCATGTCCTCCATCATGAGTCGGGCCGAACTGCGTGCCCTGCCACTGATCCAGCAGCCCGTCTATGACGATGTCGAGGCGTTGGACCGGGTCATCGACGTGATGGAGAACCTGCCGCCGTTGGTCTTCGCGGGCGAGTGTGATGACCTCAGGGACAAACTGGCGGAGGTGGCCGCGGGGCGCGCCTTCCTGTTGCAGGGTGGGGACTGCGCCGAGTCCTTCGAGGCCGTGACGGCGCAGGACATCAAGAACAAGCTGCTCGTGCAGTTGTCCATGGCGGTGGTCATGACCTATGCGGCCCAGGTCCCGGTGGTCAAGGTGGGACGTATCGCAGGGCAGTACGCGAAACCGCGCAGCAAACCGACGGAGACCCGTGAGGGGGTGACCCTGCCGAGCTACCGCGGCGATGCCATCAACGGTTTCGACTTCACCCCCGAGGCACGGCGTCCGGACCCGGAACGTCTGGTGCAGGTCTACAACGCCTCAGCGGCGACCCTGAACCTGGTCCGGGCCTTCGTCAAGGGAGGTTTCGCGGATCTGCGTGGGGTGCACACCTGGAACCGGGACTTCGTCGGCAACTCGGAGGTGGAGACCGCCTACGAGGAGCTGGCCGCGGAGATCGACCAGGCGCTGGCCTTCATGGTGGCCTGCGGGGTGGAGGACCGGGCACTGTCCACCATCGACTTCTACGCCTCGCACGAGGCACTGCTGCTGGAGTACGAGCGTGCACTGACCCGCGTCGACTCGCGGTCCCAGCAGCTCTACGGCTGCTCCGGGCACATGCTGTGGATCGGGGAACGCACCCGGCAGCTGGACGGGGCGCACGTGGAGCTGCTGCGACGGGTCCGCAACCCGCTCGGCATCAAGCTCGGTCCCACCACCACCCCGGAGCAGGCCATCGAGCTCGCGGATCGGCTCGATCCCGATGGCGAGCCCGGCCGGATCACGTTCATCACCCGCATGGGGGCGGGCAAGGTGCGTGAGGTGCTGCCCTCGGTGATCCAAGGGGTGGAGGCGACCGGACGGAGGGTGGCCTGGGTGTGTGATCCCATGCACGGCAACACCTTCGAGGCCGCCAATGGCTTCAAGACCCGGTCCTTCGACGACGTGGTGGAGGAGGTGCGGGGCTTCTTCGACGTCCACCACGCCCTCGGGACGTGGCCGGGTGGGCTTCACGTGGAGCTGACCGGAACCGATGTCACCGAGTGCGTCGGGGGGGCACTCAGGCTGGAGGAGGCAGATCTCGCCAGCCGCTACGAGACGGTCTGCGATCCCAGGCTGAACCGCAACCAGAGCCTGGAGCTGGCCTTCACCGTCGCCACCAGACTGCGTGAGGGCCGGGCCTCACGTCGCAATCCCGTGCAGGAGTACCAGCTCCGGGAGTTCTGAGCCTCAGCGCTTGAATTTCTGCCGCAGCTCCTGGACCACCTCGTCGATACGACGGCTGGAGGGTTTCGGCCAGGCGATGAGCAGCAGTGCCGCCACCACGATGCCTCCACCGATGGCGACGTGCCAGGTGAACAGCTCCATCCCGAAACCGATGGCGAAGACGGCGGCCCAGACCGGTTCGGTGCACATGATCACCGCCGTGGTGGTGGGTGGCACGTAGCTCTGGGCCCAGCTCTGCAGGAAGAGGGTGACGGCACCGCAGAAGATGCCGAGGTAGAGCACGGGAGCGGCCAGTTCCCAGGTCGTCGGGACCTGATAACTGGTGAAGGGGATCACCATCACAGAACCCGCGGCTCCGGTGAGTGCCTGGGCCAGGGTCAGGGACTGCACCGTCTCGGGGGTGACCCACCGTCCCAGCAGGACGATGTGGACGGCGAACATGACGGCACCGATGAGTGTGAGGACGGCACCGAACCCGAACCCACCCTCGCTGCTGTGACCCAGCGCCAGGATGGCGATGCCGGTGATCGTCAGCAGCACCGCGATCCAGGTCCGGGAGTTGGTGCGTTGCTTCAGGAACACGGCCGTGATGATGGCGGTGAACACCACGTAGCTGGCGGTGATGAACCCGGACAGCGACGGCGCGGTGTACTTCAGGCCGATGAGCTGGATCGCCAGGCCGAAATTGAACACCGCCCCCAGGATGATGCCCTGGATCAGGGTCCGTCTCTTCATCCTCAGGTGGGGCAGGAACGGGAAGAGCAGACAGAGCCCGGTCAACAGCAGACGAGAGATGGTCAGGCTCTCCGGGGACATCACCTCGTAGGCCCCCTTGGCCACCGCAACAGTTGATCCCCAGGCGGCTGCGGCCAGGAGCAGGGCGAGGGCGGGGAGCAGTTGGCGGTCCAGTTTCACCGGGCCATCCTAGATGATCCCGGCCTCGGGATGCGTCCTCGACGTGGCCGCTCAGCCCAGTCGCAGCTCCACCTCACTGCCCTTCGGCACACTGGTGCCCGCGGCGGGTTCGATACCGGTCACCCATCCCACGACGTTGCCGATGAAAGGGGCCTCGACGAAACGGGGGGTCAGCCCCGCATTCTTCATGATGCGTTCGGCATCCTCACGTTTCTTCCACTTCACGTCCGGCACCTCGACCATCTCCGGTCCGAGTGACCTGGTGATGGTGATGGTGCTGCCCCGGTACACCTCGCCCTGGTTGGGGGTCTGGGAGATCACCCGACCCGCGGGCACCGTCGGGGAGTGCTCCTCGGAGACCGAGACGTGCAGTCCCAGGCCCTCGAGCTTCTTCACGGCGGCATCCGCATCCCGTCCCTCGAAGTTCTCGACGGTGATCGGTTCGGGACCGGCGCTGACGGTGAGGTCGACGGTGGTTCTCGGGGGCAGGAGCGTACCCGCCTGCTCCGCGGTGGAGATGACATTGCCCTTGACCACGGTGGGGGACCACGCCTCGGTGACGCTGCCGACCCCGAGGTGGACCTCCTCCAGCAGGCTGCGTGCCTCGTCGAGTGACTTGTCGGTCAGATCCGGGACGGGGTAGCGCTCCGGTCCCCTGGACAGGGTGACCGTCACCTCGGAGCCGCGCAGGACGCGCTGCCCTCCGGTGGGGTCGGTGGAGATGACCTGTCCGGCGGGGACGGTCTCGGAGTAGGCCTCCACCTTCTTCGCCCTGAGATCGTTGGCGTCGATGGCGGCGACGGCCTGCTCGAACGTGACCTGACCCAGGTCCGGGGAGGTGGTGTATCGGCCGGAGGCCCACCACCAGGAGCCGACGGTGATCAGGACGGTCAGCAGCAGCACGGCCAGCACCAGGATGACGCCGCGCCGTCGCCGATGGACGGGATCGTTGCTGATGCTGAGATGCGGGAACAGCGGTGTGCGCTGTGAGGAGGCCGGTTCGGCGAGGTTCGGCGAGGTGGGGAAGGGTCGGCCTGCTCGTGGTGGGCGACCCGACCGGATCAGGGTGGTCTCGGTGGCGGGGGTGGAGACGATGACGGTCTCCGCCGTCGGTGAGACCGGCTCCGAGGTCTCCCGGTGGATCGCGGAGCGTCGGGCACGGTGCAACGTACGGGTTGGGACCTCCTTGAGGGGCCGGGGGCGGGGCTCCGGCTTGGGGGAGATCTGCTGTGTGGGGGCGTCGGGGTCCACCTGGGCGGGGCGCAGCTCGGCGGCCAGGTCGGGGTTGTGCTGGCCGGGGTGGTCGGTCAGTTCCTGACGGACGATGCGCAGCTTGTCCACCAGTTCCCGGCCGTCGCTGAGTCGACTGGTGTGGTCACGGGTGGTGCAGTAGGCCACCAGGGCGTCGATGTAGTCGGGGATGAAACCGGGGAGCTCCAGTTCCCGCAGCTTTGCCGACGGTGCGGGAACGTCACTGTTCACGTGCAGGTAGGCGATCTGGTAGTTGTTCTCGCCCACGTGGGGTTTGCGGCCGGTCAGCAGCTCGAAGAACAGGATGCCGGTGGAGTAGATGTCGCTGCGGGCGTCCGGTCGGGCGTGGGTGACCAGTTCCGGTGGCAGGTAGGATGCCGTGCCGACGAGGACCCCCGTCGCCGTCATCTGGGGGGAGTGCTCCTCCCGGGCCAGGCCGAAGTCGGCGACCTTGATCTGGCCGCGGGTGGAGATCAGCACGTTCTCGGGTTTGATGTCGCGGTGGACGATGCCGACCTCGTGGGCGGCCGCGAGTGCGGAGGCGATGGGGTCGAGGTAGTCGAGGGCCGTCAGGGGAGGCAGGGGCGCCTCTCGGCTGATGAGGCGTCGCAGGGTCTCGCCCTCGACGTATTCCATGACGATGTAGGGCTGGCCCAAGGAGATGCCCTGGTCGAAGATGCTGACGACCGCGGGGTGGCTGATCAGGGCTGCTGAGCGGGCCTCGCGGTCGAACTTCGCGACGAACTCGTCGTCCTCGCCCAGGTCGGCGCGCATGATCTTGACGGCGACGATCCGCTGCAGCCGCGAGTCACGTGCCCGGTACACCGTCGCCATGCCGCCGCGAGCAAGTTTCGCGAGGATCTCGTAGCGACCCTCCAGCACGTGGCCGACCATCGGGTCGAACGTACTGCTCATTGGCACCATTCCCAGTCGTACTCGTGCATGCTGACGCTGACCGTTTGGTCCGCTCAGAGGAAGTGTAGGGCCGTCGCAGCCCACTCGCTCACCCCGGCGCGCCGCATAGGCTGTTCACATGACTGCTCTCGTGAGTCTTCGCTCCCGGCTGCTGCTGTGTCGGCTCGCCGTGACCCTGCCGTTGGTCGAGGCCGCGTCCCGGTTGGAGGGGTTGGCCGGGGCCGGGGTCGATCTCGTCGTCACCACCAGCACCGTCGATGCGCAGGAGACCCACCGCCGTTGGCTGGAGCTGAACAGACAGTGGGGACGGCAGGTGCTGTTGGCCCACGACGTCCTGGGGGCCGGAGGGGATGTCATCGTCGCCACGGGGTGGCCGGGGCGACGGATGGCGCGACCTCACCCGTACACGTTGCTCGGCTGGCGGGTGGGGGACCGGCGGTCGGTGCGGGTGGAATCGCCCCATGACTTCCTGGTCCTCGACGGGGCCGCCCCCCAGCTCATCACAGCGGCGATGGTGAGCGATCCGCCGTTGTCACCGGAGGCGCGCCCGTGGTTCGTCGCGGGCAGGTTCTCACCCGACCGGGTGCAGCGGTTGGTCGAGGTCGGGGCACGGCGGGTGTTGCTGACGGGCACCCCCGGGCTCGACGAGGTGGGTGAGATCTCCCGCCTGCTCCGCGACTCCTGGCATGCCGACCCGAAGGGGCAGGGTTTCCTGGCCCAGGCCATCCGCTCCTGAACGGTCCTGCCCACCCCGGGCCTCACAGGCCGCTCTCAGCAGTCGGATCGGCCACGCGCCACAGGCGGGGTCGTTCGCCGCGCATGCGGGCGGTCAGCCACCAGGCGATCTCCACCAGCCCCGCCCCGATCAGGCCGGCGACCAGACCGACGGTCATGGTGCCCGGGTTCGACAGGTCCAGTCTCAGCTGCTCCTGGGCGAAGGGCAACAGGAACATGGCCGTGTAGAAGAGGTAGGCGAAGACCACCAGGCCGAGCCGCCACCACACCCACGGCCGGGCGACGACCGCCAACACCCAGGTGGCGGTGATGATCAGCGCCGCCAGAGCAGCCGTCGAGGACTGGACCCGTACGGCCTCACCGACCGGGCCGAAGCCGCGGGTCATGACGTAGGTCACCGTCGTCACCAGACCCACGACGATCCCCGACGGCACCGCGAGGGACAGCACCCGACGCACGAAACCGGGGCGGGCCCGTTCCTTGTTCGGGGCCAGCGACAGCAGGAAGGCGGGAATCCCGATGGTGAACCAACCCACCACCGTCATCTGCAACGGCAGGAACGGGCTGGGCAGCCCCATGAGCCCGATCGCCAGGGCCAACAGCACCGCGTAGACGGTCTTGGTGAGGAACAGCTTCGCCACCCGCTCGATGTTGCCGATCACCCGGCGACCCTCCGCCACCACATGGGGCAGGGTGGCGAACCGGTCATCCAGCAGCACGATCTGCGCGACGGCGCGGGTGGCGGCGGAGCCGGAGCCCATCGCCACACCCAGGTCGGCGTCCTTGAGGGCCAGCACGTCGTTGACCCCGTCACCGGTCATCGCGACGGTGTGACCGCGGCTCTGCAGCGCCCCCACCATCGCCCGCTTCTGCTGCGGGGTGACCCGGCCGAACACATCGGCCTCCGCCACCCGATCGGTGAAGGCCACCTCGTCGGTGGGCAGGGTCCGGGCGTCCACGGCGTCCGCCACCGAGACCCCCAGTGACCGGGTGACGGCCCCCACCGAGGCGGCGTTGTCACCGGAGATCACCTTGATGGCCACGTCCTGGTCATTGAAGTACGCGAGCGTGTCGGCGGCATCGGGGCGGACCGTCTGATCCAGCACCAGCAGTGCCGTCGGGGTCACGTCACCGGGGGCAGCCCCGTCATCGACCCGGACCGAGGCTCGACCCAGCACCAGCACCCGACGCCCCGTCGCGCCGATCTCCTCCGCCCGGGCGGCGATCTCGGCCGGGGCGAGCACGTCCGGTGCCCCCAGCACCCAGTCGCCGTGCCCCTCGAAGGACACCCCTGACCACTTCTTCGCGGAGGTGAAGGGGGCCCGTGCCACGACCGGCCACGGTGCCTCGGCGGTACCGAGCGAGTCCTTGATGGCCTGCATCGAGGCATTCGGGGTGGGGTCCGAGGCGGCCAGCTGCCGCAGCACCTCCCGGGACCGGGCCTCGTCCTCGGCCAGTGGGATCAGCTCGCCGAGCTGCATGGCGTTGCTGGTCAGCGTGCCGGTCTTGTCCGCGCACACCACGCTCACCCGGGCCAGACCCTCGATGGCGGGCAGCTCCTGCACCAGACACTTGCGACGGCCCAGCCGGATCACGCCGAGTGCGAAGGCCATCGAGGTGAGCAGCACCAGTCCCTCGGGGATCATCGGCACGAGGGTGGCCACCATTCCGAGTGCCGAATCCTTCCAGCCCTGACTCTGCTGCCCCAACTGCACCCAGACGGTCAACACCCCGGCCGGGATGAGCAGCCAGGTGACGAACTTCAGGATGGAGTCGATACCGGCGCGC
The DNA here is from genome assembly GCF_003859805.1 of Arachnia propionica. Lineage (GTDB taxonomy): Bacteria > Actinomycetota > Actinomycetes > Propionibacteriales > Propionibacteriaceae > Arachnia > Arachnia propionica_C. The sequence continues at coordinate 52,919 of NZ_RQZG01000002.1, read as the reverse complement.
AGCTCCGAGTTGACCAGGGTGAACTTCGCGGCCTGCGCGGTGATCTGTGCCGCATAGGCATCCGCCCCCACCTTCGTCGCCCGGTACACCCCTGACCCGGCGACGACGAAGGCCCCGGAGAACAGCTCGTCGCCCGGGCCCTTGGCCATCGGGTCGGCCTCGCCGGTCAGCATCGACTCGTCCACCTCGAGGTAGTCGGCCGTCTCGACCACGCCGTCGACCACCACCTGGTCCCCGGGTGACAGGGCGATGAGGTCGTCGATCACCACCTCGTCCCTGGGGATGGAACGGCGTTCACCGTCACGGATCACCACGGGGTGGGCCTCACCGATCACCGCGAGGTTGTCCAGGGTCTTCTTGGCACGCAGCTCCTGGATCATGCCGATGACGGAGTTGGCGATGATGAGCAGCGCGAACGCCCCCTGGATCAATTCCCCGGTCATCGCCACGATGACGAACAGGGCCGCCAGCATCGCGTTGACCCGGGTGAAGACGTTCGCCGAGATGATCTGCCAGGTGGTGCGGCCGGAGCGTTCGGGAAGGGTGTTGACGCGACCGTCACGGACGCGCTCGGCCACCTCGGCACTGGTCAGGCCCTGGATGTCAACGGTCACGGTGGATGGCCCGTTCTGCTAGCTGGGTGAGGGCCTGGACGGCCTCGGAACTCAGGTCAGCGGACCTCAGCTGCGCCAGGGCTTGGGCATGGCTCGCCTCGATCCGGGACTCGACGGCCTGGAGGGCGCCTGAGTCCATGATGATCCTACGTGCCCGGTCAATGCCCGCCGGATCTGTGGGATGCCCCAGGACGGAGAGCAGCCGGTCGCGGTCCGTGTCGTCGCTTCCCCCCAGCGCGGCCAGGACGAGCACGGTGCGTTTGCCCTCCCTGAGGTCATCACCCGCCGGTTTGCCGGTCACCTCCGGGTCCCCGAAGACCCCGAGGACGTCGTCGCGCAGCTGGAAGGCCTGACCGATGAGGGACCCGAAGGCCCCCAGCGCCGCGACCTGCGTGATCGTGCCCCCGGCCAGGGAGGCACCGAGCTGCAGGGGACGGGCCACCGAGTAGCGGGCCGATTTGTACTCCAGCACCCGTTCGGCCTGTTCCAGCAGCTGCTCCGGACTCCCCACGCCGGTGGCGTCGAATCCGGCTGCGACATCGACGTACTGGCCGAGCAACACCTCGTGACGCATCTCCTGGAGCACAGGACGGCCGCGCTCCAGTGCCTCGCGGGTCAACCCGGAGCTCTCGAACATCGTCACGCTGAGGTCGAACAGGACATCGCCGGTCAGGATCGCCGCCGCCACCCCGAAGGCCTCGGCCCGCTCCCCGCCGAGGGTGGCCGCGAAGGCACGGTGGGCGGCGGGCATTCCCCGCCGGGTGTCGGAGGCGTCGATGAGGTCGTCATGGACCAGCAGGGAGGCGTGGAGCAGCTCCAGGGAACTGGCCGCCCGGATCAGGGCCCCGTGGTCGTCGGGACGGGCCACCGCGGCATGCCCCCAGTAGCAGAAGGCGGGGCGCAACCGCTTCCCACCGGAGGTCGCGACGCGGGCCTGCTCCAGCACGGGAAGAGCGCCGATGTGCTCGGCCAGAGCGGTCCTGGAGTCCAGGAAGGTGGTGATCGCTGCGGCCACGGATTCGGTGAAGGCCGGGGCCAGCGGGTCGTCGGCAAACGGCGTGGGCATGGTCAGCACCCTATCCTTGTGGCCATGCAGTCCGTCGCCGATCTCCTGGCCAATTCCTCCTCGCCACTGCTCAGCTTCGAGTTCTTCCCACCCCGCAGTGAGGAGGAACGGCCCAGGTTCGACACCTCGGTGGCGAGGCTCGCCGCGTATCGTCCGGCGTTCTTGTCGGTGACCTACGGGGCCTCCGGGTCCACCCGCGACCGCACCGTCGCGGCGACGGCGGCCCTGGCCGAGACCCGGCACGCGACGGTGGTGGGACACCTGACCTGCGTCTCGCAGAGTCGTGCTGACCTCACCCGAACCCTGGAGGCGTTCCAGCAGGCGGGGGTGCGTGACATCCTGGCGATCCGTGGCGACATGCCGGGAGGACCGCAGCAGCCGTGGCGGCAGCACCCGGAAGGTCTCGGCAATGCCACGGAACTGGTGCGTTTCATCAAGGCCCACGGGGATTTCTGCGTCGGGGTGGCGGCCTTCCCGAACGTCCACCAGCCCGACAACGACCCCGAGCTGGACGCACGACTCGTGGTGGCCAAGGCCGAGGCGGGGGCCCAGTACGCCATCACGCAGCTGTTCTTCGAGGCCTCCCGATACGCGGAGCTGGTGGAACGGGTCCGGGCCCGAGGCTGTGACATCCCGATCATCCCGGGCATCGCACCGCTCACGGTCATCACCCAGATCGAACGGTTCGCGGCCCTGGCCGACTGTGAGCTGCCGGCCGACTTCGTGGCGGAGCTCCGGGCCGCCGAGGACCCGGCCGAGGTGCGACGCATCGGGCTCGCCCGCGCCATCTCCTTGTGCCGGGAACTGATCGACCACGGCGCACCCGGCCTGCAGTTCTTCACCCAGAACCGTTGGCAGGCCACCTCCGAGGTGCTGGAGGCCCTCGACTGGCCGCGCTCCGGCTGACTCAGCCCAGGGCGGACCGCCAGGTGGAGGAGTCGATGTCGAGGACCGTCATCCGTTGGGTGGCGCGGGTCAGGGCGACGTAGAGCACCCGTTCCCCGCCGGGGGCCTCGGCGACGATCTCGTCAGGGGCGAGCACCAGCACACCGTCGTACTCCAGGCCCTTGGCCTGCAGGGCCGTGACGACCAGCAGCCGGTCCTCCAGGGCCGCGAGCCGGGGATCGGACATGGTCAGGCGTTGCACCTCACGGAACCGCGACGGTGGCACCACGACGCCGATGGTGCCGCTGACGTGTCCGGCCAGGTCGATCAGCTGGTCCCGGATGGCCGGGGCCAGGTGGTCGGCATCGGTGCGGACCAGCCTCGGCTCCAGTCCTGTGGTCCGCACCGCCCTCGGCAGGGTGGCCTCCGGGAAGACCCGGGTGATGACCTTGGCCGCCAGGTCGAACACCTCGGCGGGGGAACGGTAGTTGGTCGACAGGGTGAAGCGCCGCAGGGGGGCACGTCCCACCAGGTCGTCGAGGGCCCGTTCCGCCTCCGTTGCATCGGGATAGGAACTCTGTGCGGGATCCCCGACCAGCGTCCAGGAGGCCTGCGGGCCTCGGCGACGCAGCATCCGCCACTGCATCGGGGTGATGTCCTGGGCCTCGTCGACGACGATGTGGGCGAAGGTGGAGTGCAGGTCGTCGGGGTCACTGACCCGTTCCCGACGCAGCACATCGGCGGTGGTCACCAGTTCCTGCACGTCGTCCAGGCCGATGAACAGCGGGTCCTCACCCGGCTCCTGAGGGACGGGACCCAGCATGTCGAGCAGTTCGTCCAGCAGCGCCATGTCGGCCACGGACCAGCCACGCACCCCGGAGTCGTCGGCCTGCAACCAGGCCCAGGAGTCCACCAGTGCTTCCCGTTGCGGCTGGGTCAGCTGCGGGGCGCACTCGGTGAGGATCTCGGGATCGGCCAGCCGGGCCAGCACCGTCGGGGCGTCGAGCATGGGCCACCAGGCGTTCATGAACATGGCGAAGGCAGGGTGGTCGCGGATGGTCTCGTCGATCTCCTCCGGCTCCAGGCCGACGTCGACGGTCAGTTTGTTGGCCAGTGCCCGCACGGCGGCGGTCTCGGCGGCGGCACGGCCGGGATTCATCCGCTGGCTGCCCAGCACGGTCTCCCTGATCCCGGCGAGTTCGATGGCGTCAAGGGTGAGGACCTCCCCCTTGACGGTCACCCGCAGGGTCTCCGAGGCGGGGATGAAGGGGCGGCGCACCAGACGACGCAGGATGCCCAACATCCGCAGCGACCCCTTGAGGGAGGCCGCCTCCGCCAGGTCCACACGTTCCGAGGCCATGCCGAGGGCATCGGCGGCGACACCACCGATGGAGCGCAGGGTCACCGAGTCCTCCCCCAGTCCCGGCAGCACCCGCTCGATGTAGTGCATGAACACCGCGCTCGGGCCCACCACCAGCACCCCACCCTTCTCCAATCGGGCGCGGTTGGTGTAGAGCAGGAAGGCCGCCCGGTGCAGGGCGACCACCGTCTTGCCGGTGCCGGGCCCGCCACCGATGATGGTGAATCCCTGGTAGGGGGCACGGATCGCCTCGTCCTGCTCGGCCTGGATGGTGGCGACGATGTCGCGCATGGTCCGACCTCGCGCCCGGGTCAGGGCCGCCATGAGGGCACCTTCACCCAGGATCGGCAGATCGGTCTCGGCCTCGGTGTCCAACAGGTCGTCCTCCAGGCCGATCACCTTGTCGTCGCGGCAGCTGAGGACACGCCGTCGGATCACGTTCATCGGGTTGGCCTGGGTGGCGCGGTAGAAGGGCTCCGCCGCGGGGGCCCGCCAGTCGATGACCAGCGGTTCGTACTCGTCGTCGCGGACCCCGAGCCTGCCGATGTAGCGGGTCTCCGGGAAGGTCAGGTCGAGCCTGCCGAAGACCAGTCCCTCGTGCTCGGCGTCGAGCACGGCCAGCCGTCTCGCGGCCTGGTAGGCGAAGGCGTCACGCTCGAACAGTGCGGTTCCGGCCTCTTCCCGGAGGTAGTCGGCGCGGTCGGTGAGGTAGATCTCGGCCCCGGTGCGGGCCAGGGAACGCGCATTGGCCGTCGAGGTCTCGAGGTGCTGGTAGACCCGGTCGATGTGGGCCTGCTCCAGGGCGAGTTCGGTCTGGAGGTCGGCGCGGGAAGTCGTCAACTGATGGTCCTCACTGGTGAAAAGGAACGACACATCTTACCCGGTTTGGAGCAGCCGCGAAGTGGACATACTCTCTTCAGACGTCCGAGGGGAGAGGAAACATGGCCAAAGAGACGGCACAGGAGACAGGCGACGTGCAGCAGGGGGACCCGGCGCGCCCGTGGAAGGTCGCGACGGCGGTGCTCGCCGTGCTGGCGGTCGCCGGGATCGCCGTGTTCAGCCAGCAGGGGCAGCGGACTGCACAACCGGCGGCGACGGCGACGGTGACGGTCACCGCAGCCCCGGGCGATCCCGCCGCCCCTGCCGATCCGACTGCCGCAGGGCAGACCACGACGTCGCAGGGCCAGCAGGAGGCGTTGCTGTCGCTGCCACGCCGCCAGGAGGGGGATCCGATGGCCAAGGGGCGCGTCGACGCCCCTGTCGTGATGACCGAGTGGGCCGACTACCGGTGCCCGTTCTGCTCCGTGTTCGGGGAGGAGACGCTGCCCAAGCTGCAGCCACTCATCGACGACGGCACGCTCCGCGTCGAGTTCCGTGACTTCGCGATCTTCGGCGACGACTCGGTCAACGCCGCTGCCGCGGCGCGGGCCGCGGGACAGCAGGGGCTGTTCTGGGAGTTCCAGCTGGCGCTCTACGAGGCGTTGCCGAACCAGGGTCACCCGCCGGTGGGTGACGACCTGGTGATGCAGATCGCTCAGCAGGTGGGGGTGGCGGACATGGCGAGGTTCGAGGCCGACTACCGCTCCGAGGAGACCCGGCAGGCAGTGCGCGCCGACAGCGCCGAGGCGCAGCAGCTGGGGGTCAGTTCAACCCCTACTTTCGTGGTGGGTGGTCAGGTGGTCTCCGGGGCCCAACCGATCGAGGTGTTCCAGCAGGTCATCGAGCAGGAGAGGGCCAGGTGACCCAGATCGGGTTGGCCGGGGCCTTCCTCGGTGGGCTCGCCGCCCTGCTCAGCCCGTGTGCGGCGATGCTGCTGCCGTCGTTCTTCGCCTATGCCTTCGGCTCCTCGAGGCGGACCCTGGTCGTCCGCACCGGGGTGTTCTACCTGGGACTGTTGCTGACACTGGTGCCGCTCGGGCTCGGGGCCGGGGCGCTGGGGGCACTGCTCAGCACGCAGCGCCACCTGCTCACGGTGATCGGCGGCGCGGTTCTCATCCTGCTCGGTCTGGTGACCGCCCTGGGGGTGCAGCTGTCGGTGCCGGGACTGCGCAGCGAGGGCGGCACGAGTGCCGTCGCGGTGCTGTTCATGGGAGCCGTCTACGGGCTGGCGGGGGCCTGTACCGGACCGTTGCTGGGGGCGGTGCTCACCTATGCCGCAGTCGGGGGGTCCCCGCTCTACGGAGGACTGCTGCTGGCCTGCTTCGGGGCGGGGATGGTGGCCCCACTGCTGTTGCTGGCCTCGCTGTGGGACGGGCTCGACGTCGCCCGCTGGCTCCGGCCACGCCCGGTGCGGCTCGGCCCGGTCACCACCTCCTGGTGGGGGCTGGTCTCAGGGATGCTCATGGTGGCCCTGGGGTTGCTGTTCCTGTTGACCGATGCCACGACGGCGCTCGGTGGGCTGCTCGGGGCCTCGGAACAGGTGAGGCTGGAGTCGGAACTCGGGCGGTGGAGCCTCGGGGTCTCGGACCTGGTGGTGATCCTGATGCTGGCGGGAGTCGTCGGGCTGCTCGTATGGTGGGTGACCAGAGGGCCGAGCAGGAGCGACACGAAGGAGTGATCATGGGTCTGGTCCACAACAGCTGTCAGGGGAAGTGCGACTGGCACCCGACGGATCAGGAGTACCACGACCAGCCGTTGTTCCGGTGCAGTGGCTGCCACAGTGAGTGGGCGCCCACTGAAGCCTGGACCCCGGTGGGCGCCGATGGCCGGATGACGCAGGAGGTCGAAGCGGCCAGGGCTGCCTGCCCCGGATGACCTCTGGCAGCATGAACCCATGAGTGACTACTTCGTTCGCGACGAGATCCACCGTGACCCCGTGGCCAAGGAGGCCTTCGACGCCGCGGTGGTGGCCGTCGAGAACGGCACTGCACGGCGTGTCACGTCGAAGCACAATGGAGCCGAGCTGATCCAGGTCGGGAAGCATCGGGTGCTGGGTGACGCCGTGCTGGATCACCGGCTGCGCCAGGCCACGGCAGCGGGTGAGTTCGCAGCGGCGCCGCTGTGGAAGTTCTCCGAGAAGATGCGGCGGCTGCTCGGCTGGGACGAGATGCACTTTGTCCTGGACATGTGGGTGGAACTTCGCATCCGTGACCCCTTCTTCCACAACATCGGCGACGACTTCATGGACCAGAACTGGGTGCTGAGGGGAGAGCCCGGTCCGGTGGACCCCGAGGTGCTGGACTTCGCCTGCCGGATCGCCGTCGGGCATCTCAAGCACGGCCCCAGCTGGTCCAGCGTCTCCGCGGAGCAGATCTTCGGTTTCGTCACCGCGCTGGGCTCCGACCTGCCCGCGAGGCTGAGGAAACAGGGCACCGGTGCGCTGCCCCCGGAGCTCGCCTCCCGCAGCGGCGACGGGTTCACCGCCAAGGCCAACGACGCCACCGCCGTGGTCCGGATCACGCTCAGGCGCGACGAGGAGGCGCTCCACGAGGCAGCGCTGCAGTACCTGGTCGAGCTGCTGGAATCCGGTCACTTCCCCCGCAGCTACGCCGTCGAGTTCCGCGGGCCGGTCAAGGAGTACCTGCCGTGCAAGGGGCTGCCCCGCAAGGGGATCAACCAGCTGTTCGCCTGCGCGGTGCGACACCTTGGGCTGCACGCCCTGATCGAACGCTACGCCCGGGCCGCGATGGTCGAGGACGAGTGGTACACCAACATTCCTGACGAGAACCCGGCGCTGCCCGGCACCTTCGCGGTCGTCGCGCTGGCCTGGGCGGATGTCTCCCACGTGCCCCTGCTGCTGGACTACCTCGGCCAGGTCGACGGCGAACACCAGATGTTGCACAACACCATCGTGGCGAACTACGCCGAACAGCACGGCTTCACCCGGGAGGCCCTGGCCTGCCTCGTCGAGTGCGCGTCCAACACCCAGGGCCTGCCGCACCGCAAGGTGTTCGCGCGTCTCATCGCGAACCCGGAGAGCCTGGGATGGCTCGCAGCCCTCAGGAGTGGCGATGAGACGGTGGCGGATCTCAGGGCACACATGTCGGAGAAGGAACGGATCCCGAGATTCGTCTGGCGTGAAGTGGTTCACGCCATCTGGGGCGATGACGGCAACAACCGTCCCGAGAAGATCATCGCCGCCGCCCCCGAAGACCTGAGGCACCACTACGAGGAACTGCTGAGCTGATTGATGTAACGTTTCAAAATTTGTCGTCAGTTTCCCGCTCAGGGCTTCCCAGGAGCCTTCGACGTCGTTAGGCTACGGCCAACCGTTGACGAAGAGACGACAAGGAAGTGGTCTGATGCGGGTTCCCGAGGACAGTGCCGGGGTGACGGCGACACCGGTGCTGTGGATGAGTGGTGTCACGAAGAGCTTCGGGTCCGTCGCCGCCCTGCAGGACGGCACCTTGGAGCTCTTCCCCGGTTCCATCCATGCCCTGGTCGGGGAGAACGGGGCGGGGAAGTCCACCCTGGTCAAGATCATCGCGGGGTTCCACGAGCGCGACTCCGGACTGGTGGAGCTGGCAGGGGAGCCGGTGGCGTTCCGCAGCACCGCCGAGTCCCGTGCGGCGGGGATCGCCGTGATCTACCAGGAGCCGACGCTGTTCCCCGACCTCACGGTCACCGAGAACATCTTCATGGGGCGGCAGCCGACCCGGAGGTTCAAGGTGATCGACCGTCCGGCGATGCGTGCCGAGGCGGAGTCCCTCATGGCACGGCTCGGGGTGGGCCTCGACCCGGACCGGTTGGCCGATGGCCTGTCCATCGCCGATCAGCAGATCATCGAGATCGCCAAGGCGATCTCGCTGGATGCCCGGGTCCTCATCATGGATGAACCGACGGCGGCCCTGTCCGGGGTGGAGGTGGAGCGGCTGTTCGCCGTCGCACGTTCCCTGCGCGACGAGGGGCGGGCGTTGGTGTTCATCTCGCACCGCTTCGACGAGGTCTTCGAACTGACCGACACCATCACCGTGATGCGTGACGGATCCCACGTGATGACCGTCCCCACGGCTGGCACCAGCGTGGCGGAGATCGTGCGTGCGATGGTGGGACGGGACGTGACCGAGCTGTTCCCGAAGCAGCCGGCCAGGCTGGGGGAGACGGTCCTGGAGGTCACGGGACTCACCCGTGGTGGGGTGTTCTCCGACATCAGCTTCCAGGTCAGGCGCGGCGAGATCGTCGCCCTGGCAGGACTGGTCGGAGCGGGACGCTCCGAGGTGGCCCGGGCCATCTTCGGGATCGACCCCTACGACAGCGGTGTCGTCACGGTGGCGGGACGACCCCTGCCCGCTGCCTCACCCACGGCAGCGATGGCGGCCGGGTTGGCACTGGTGCCGGAGGATCGATGCGGTCAGGGCCTGGTGCTGGAGGCCCCGGTGCGGACCAACATCACCGATGCCATCCGTCGTCGGCTGGCCAGGTGGGGGTTCATCACCACTGCTCAGGAGAACGAGGTGGCCAACCGGTGGGCCGGACGTCTCGAGGTGAAGACCTCCGCCCTGGATGTGGCGGCCGGGACCCTCTCCGGTGGCAACCAGCAGAAGGTCGTACTGGCGAAATGGCTGGCCACCGAACCATCGGTGCTCATCATCGACGAGCCCACCCGTGGGATCGATGTCGGCACGAAGTCCGAGGTGCACCAGATGCTCTCCGACCTGGCCGGGCAGGGCATGGCGATCCTCATGATCTCCTCGGAGCTGCCCGAGGTGCTCGGCATGGCGGATCGGGTGCTGGTGATGCGGGAGGGGGAGCTCATGGCCACCCTCGACCGTGACGAGGCCACCCCCGAGACCGTGATGAGTGCTGCGACCCGTTCGGAGGTGACGGCATGAGGGCGTTGCTGCGGTCGCGGGAGATGGGGATCGCGCTGGTTCTCGTCGCGGTGGTGGTGCTCACCACCTGGCGCAATCCCGCCTTCCTGTTCTCCTCCGACGGGTTCCGTGACCTGCTGCTCACCCCCTCGATCCTGCTGGTGGTGGTGCTGGGCCAGGGCGTGGTGATCCTCACCCGCAACGTCGACCTCTCCGTCGGCTCGGTGCTGGGGTTGACGGCCTACCTGGTGGGCACCCTGTTCCGTGCCGGGGTGCCGACGGTGCTGGTGATCGCCGCGGGCCTGACACTCGGAGCTCTCCTCGGGCTGATCAACGGGGCCCTGGTGGCCCTGGGACGGGTGCCGTCGATGGTCATCACCCTGGGCACCCTCTACGCCTACCGGGGCCTGTGCGTGTGGTGGGCGGGAGCGGACCGCATCGACGCCTCAGAGCTGCCACCCGGGTTCCTGCGGCTCGGCACCCAGCAGATCCTGGGGCTGCCCGTGCTGACGATCATCTCCGGTCTGGCCCTGGCCGCGGTGGCCTGGTACCTCCACAACACACGTGGTGGCCGGGAGTGCTACGCCATCGGCTCCGACCCGGAGGCGGCGGTGCTCTACGGTCTGGACGTGCGACGGCGGGTGCTCACGGCCTTCGTGTTCTCCGGGCTCATGGCCGGGCTCGCCGGGGTGCTGCTCGCCGCCCGCTACGGCACCATCAACTCGGCCGCCGGGGACGGCTTCGAACTGGAGGCGGTGGGGGCGGCCGTCATCGGGGGCATCGCCATCACCGGTGGTGTCGGCACCATCGTCGGGGCGGCCCTGGGAGCGGCCCTGCTCGTCACCATCAACCGGGCCCTTCCCGTGCTGGGGATCCCTGACTTCTGGCAGCGCGCCGTCGTCGGTGTCCTCATCCTCGGCGCCATCGTCATGGACCGGGTGATGGCGGTCAGGCAACACCGCAGGAGGATCGAGAAAAGAGCTTCATCATGACCGCTGGAACCATCCCGACCCACGCCCGGCCCCTCTGGTGCCGGGTCCTGCTCACCCGCGAGATGGCGATGGTGGCGCTGCTCGCTGTGGTGCTGGTCGTCGCCGCGGTGACGGTGCCGAAGTTCGCCACCCCGGCGACGGTGACGTACCTGCTGCTCGATGTCGCGGTCATCCTCCTCATCGCGTTGCCGATGACCCCCATCATGATCACCGGCGACATCGACCTGTCGGTGGGGTCGATGGTCGGACTCGGTTCAGTGGTCTTCGGGGTGGCCCACCAGGCCGGGGCCGGTGTGCTGTCCGCACTGCTCCTCGCCCTGGGGGTCGGTGTGCTGGGCGGCCTCCTCAACGGGCTGCTCGTCACCCGGGTCGGTCTTCCGGCGCTGGCCGTCACCATCGGCACGATGGCGTTGTTCCGTGGCATCGCCGTCGGGCTCCTGGGCACGACGGCGGTCACGCAGTTCCCGCGCGAGTGGACGGCGTTGGCGAAGGCGAGGATTCCCGGTACCCCGATCCCGCTGATCATGATCGTCTTCCTGGTGCTGTTGGTGTTCTTCGTCGTGCTGCTGCACGCCACCACCTTCGGACGTGGGGTCTACGCCATCGGACTCAGCAGGGAGGCCGCCCGGTTCAACGGGGTCGCAGTGGCCAGGACCCGGCTGGTGCTCTTCGTGCTGTCCGGGGTGTTGTCCGCCTTCGCCGGGGTGTACTTCACGCTGCGTTTCGGCTCGGCGCGGGGCGACAATGCCACGGGGTATGAGCTGCAGGTGATCGCGGCCGTGGTACTGGGCGGGGTCTCCGTCTTCGGTGGTCGCGGGATGCTGCACGGCGTGGTCGCCGGTGTCCTCGTGGTCGGGGCGCTGGCCAATGCGCTCAGGTTGGCGGGGGTCACCGCGGATTTCATCAACATCATCACCGGGTGTCTCCTGGTGCTCTCCGTCATGGCGGCATCCTGGCTCGACTGGGCCCGGCGCCGTCGGTCAAGAAGGAACTCATCCGAGTCGAACAAGGGAAAGGTCCAATGAAGTTCTCAACCCTGGCCGTCAGGACGGCGGCCCTCGTCACCCTCTCAGCCCTCGCCCTGACCGCCTGCTCCGGTGAGGGAGGTGACGGCGACGGCACCGCCGGGGCGGCGAAGGGCAGTGGGGAGTTGTCGATCACCTTCGTGCCGAAGAACCTGGGCAACCCGTACTTCGACACCTCCAGCAAGGGTGGCAAGGCTGCCGTCGCCGAGTTCTCCGGCACGTTCAGTGAGGTGGGGCCCACCCAGGCGACACCGGATGCACAGGTGAGCTACATCAACACGCTCACCCAGCAGCAGGTGGGGGCCATCGTCATCTCCGCCAACGATCCGGCCGCCATCTGCGATGCACTGGGTGAGGCGCGCGAGGCCGGGGTCAAGGTGGTCACCTTCGACTCCGACACCAGTCCTGAGTGCCGCGACCTGTTCGTCAACCAGGCCGATGCGGCGGGGATCGCGAAGGTCCAGGTGGACATGATCGCCGAGCAGATCGGGGGCTCGGGGGAGATCGCGATCCTCTCCGCCTCGGCGAACGCGACGAACCAGAACACCTGGATCGAGATGATGAAGGAGGAGCTGGCGGCCAACCATCCCGGGATCACCCTCGTCGAGGTGGTCTACGGCGATGACGACGACCAGACCTCGTTCGACAAGACCGCGGCCCTGATCCAGAGCCACCCCAACCTCAAGGGGATCGTCTCGCCCACCACCGTTGGCATCGCCGCCGCGGCCCGCTACATCTCCACCTCCAGCGCGAAGGGCAAGGTGGCGATCACGGGGCTCGGCACCCCCAACCAGATGCGTGAGTACGTCAACGACGGCACGGTCAAGGAGTTCGCGCTGTGGAACCCGGAGGACCTGGGGTACCTCAGCTCCTATGCCGCGAAGGCCCTCATCGACGGCAGCATCAAGGGAGCCGAGGGGGAGAAGTTCACCGCGGGCAGGTTGAACGAGTACACCGTCGGGGCCGACGGGGTGGTGGTGCTCGGCGAGCCGTTCCGGTTCAACGCCGACAACATCGGGCAGTTCGACTTCTGAATCCGGCACTCGCGGCCCGGGGGGCGCCAGCAGGTACCCCCGGGCCGCCACCCGGCAGTTGCGTGCCGCGTCGGTGGGCTGGTAGTGTTCGTGGTCGCGCCCACCTCGGTGGGGGCTGCACAGGTCCGGGTGGCGGAATGGTAGACGCGCTAGCTTGAGGTGCTAGTGCCCGATACAGGGCGTGGAGGTTCAAGTCCTCTCTCGGACACACTCATCCCGGGGCATCCCAGATGTCCCGGGATTCTTTTGTCCCGACACGGATTGCAGCCGTGTTGCGCGGGGCATGAGCCGAAAAGGGACGATTGCCTACCCTGGGCCGCATGGCCACATGGACGCTGAAACCGGGAGAGATCACCAGGCGCGGTGAGATCGCCCAGCGTTACGGTGGCGGACAGCAACGAGGGATCGAGCCGTCGCGGACCACCCCCAACATCATGCTCTACTCGGACCCCGACGCAGGGGCCGAACACGACTACGACTTCGACGGTTGGGACGCGAAGGACGGGGTTTACCACTACACGGGGGAGGGGCAGGTCGGGGACCAGCGGATCACCAATGGGAACAGGGCGATCGTCGATTCCGCTGAAGATGGTCGTGTCCTGCGGGTGTTCGAGACCATCGGTGGAAAACAGCCCGGCGGAAAACTGCAGCGCTACATCGGGTCCTTCCGCGTCGACCCCGAGGCTCCGTACCGGATCGAGAGGATCACCCGCAACGGCCTGACCAGGAGGATCGTGGTCTTCCGGCTGCTGCCCGTCGATGCGGAACCCCCGGGTGGGTCGGTCGAGGCCGGGGGGACAGGTCTGCGCGGAGAGACCACCCTGGTGGGCACCGATTCCGCCGCGGTGAGGGAGTTCGAGGCAAAGGCCCGACGCAGCGGGTTCAGCACGCCGGAACGTGATGGTGTGATGCGGGCCTGGGAGGCGAAACTGCGTCGTGACAGGCATGACATCTACCGGGTTCAGATCACGCTGCCCGCCGAGGGCACCAGATTCCTGACCGACACCTACGACGCCACGGCGCAGGAGTTGTTCGACGTCCAACCGAGCAGTTCCAGGGGACATGTCCGGATGGGGATCGGACGGCTCCTCGACTTCCGACGACACGTGCAACCTCGGGTGTGCACTTTGTTGTTGCCGGAACGCCCGAGTGATGACCTGATGGGGCTGGTCTCCCATGCGCGTCTCGGACTGGTCGTTCGCCGGGGCCGGCAGTGGCAGCGGTTGATCCATCCCTGACCGACACGACAGCGGACACCGGGGCAGTCCTGGGTTGAGCTGGTAACCTCGCCCGCGCTGAAGGAGGACTCTGCATGAGCACAGACACTGACATCTTCGATGCCCTGAACGGTGAGACCGAGCGGGGGCCCGTGACCCTGCTCATCCTCGGGGCCAGCGGTGACCTCACGTCACGGCTGCTGCTGCCCGGCCTGGGAAGCCTGATGCGCCTCGAGGCCGACCGAGACCTCACGCTGATCGGGACCGGCCGCTCCGACATCAGCGACGAGCACTTCCGCCGGGTGATCGACGACGCCTTCACCCGGGTGCAGTGCCCGGAGGCGACCACCGCGCGCGTGAAGCGTCGTTCCCGCTACATCCAGGCCGATCCCACGAACCCGGACGACCTGCGCGAGCTCCTCGACGCCACCCACGGCACCGTCGTGATGTACTTCGCGTTGCCCCCGGCGGTGACGATGAGGATCTGCCACGTGCTCGAGACCATGGAACGTCCCGAGAACCTGCGGCTGGCCCTGGAGAAGCCCTTCGGCGTGGACCGGGCCTCCGCCATCGCCCTGAACGAGCAGCTGCAGCGCGTGGTCCCGGAGGACCAGATCTACCGGGTGGACCACATCCTGGCCACGGCGACGGTGCTCAACCTGGTGGGGCTCCGCTTCGCCAACCGGGCGCTCCAGCTGATCTGGGACGCCCAGCAGATCGAGCGCGTGGAGATCGTCTACGACGAGGTGCTGGCGCTGGAGGGTCGCGCAGCCTACTACGACAAGTCCGGGGCACTGCGTGACATGCTGCAGAGTCACCTGCTGCAGGTGCTCTCCCTGTTCGCGATGGAACCGGCGGCGAGCCTGGAACCCACCGAGATCCACGACCTCCAGGCACAGGTGCTGCGAGCCACCCGCGTCTGGGAGGGCGACCCGCTGCGCGCCGCACGTCGCGCCCGCTACACCGCTGGGTACGTCGACGGTCACGCCGTGCCCGCCTACGTCGACGAGGAGGGGGTGGACCCGGCGCTGGGGACCGAGACCCTGGCGGAGGTCACGCTCGAGATCCAGAACAACCGCTGGGCCGGGGTGCCCTTCACGCTGCGTTCCGGCAAGGGACTCAGCAAGAAGCGCAAGGAGATCATCTGCCACCTGCGTCCCGTGCCCCACCTCCCCGTCGGTTTCCGCTCCACCTGCAAGGACCCGGACCAGCTGCGCATCGGTCTCAACCCCGGCAACGTGACCCTGGACCTGTCGATGAACTCCGCCACCCCGAAGGTGCTGGAGAAGAAATCGCTCACCACGGAGCTCGGCCAGCCCGTCATGACCGCCTACGGGGAGGTGCTGCGGCAGATCTTCGACGGCAACCAGCTGCTGGCGGTGCGCGCCGACATCGCCGAGGAGTCGTGGCGGGTCTTCGAGTCCACTCTCGCCGCCTTCGCGAACAACGAGATCCCGATGGAGGAGTACCCCGCGGGCTCCTCCGGCCCCTGGCCCCTGAACCACACCGTCTGAGCCCCAATCCCAGGAGACAACGATGAGCACTTCCACTTCACAGCTCGCCCAGGTCGGCGTCATCGGCATGGCCGTCATGGGATCGAACCTGGCCCGCAACTTCGCCCGACACGGCTACCGCGTCGCCGTCTACAACCGCACCGCCAGCCGCACCGACCGCGTGGTCGCCGATCACGGTGACGAGGGCACGTTCCTGCCCGCACACACCCTGGCCGACTTCGTGGCCTCCATCGAGCGTCCCCGCAGCATCGTCATCATGGTCCAGGCCGGCAAGGGCACCGATGCCGTCATCGACGAGCTGATGCCGCTGCTGGAACCCGGCGACGTGGTGATGGACGGTGGCAACGCCCATTTCCGCGACACCATCCGACGCGAGCAGGAGGTCTCCGCCAAGGGCTTCCACTTCGTGGGATGTGGGATCAGCGGTGGTGAGTACGGGGCCTTGACCGGGCCGTCGATCATGCCGGGGGGAACTCCGGAGAGCTACCGGATCATCGGTCCGATGCTGGAGGACATCTCCGCCCACGTGACCAACGCCGACGGCAGTGTCGATCCCTGCTGCGCCTGGATGGGGCCCGACGGTGCCGGTCACTTCGTGAAGATGATCCACAACGGCATCGAGTACGCCGACATGCAGGTCATCGGCGAGGCCTGGATGCTGCTGCGTGGAGCCGGCTTCAGCAATGCCGAGTGCGCCGACATCTTCGCGCAGTGGAACACCGGTGACCTGGACTCCTACCTCATCGAGATCACCAGCGAGGTGCTGCGGCAGAAGGACCCGCGCACCGGGGCCGACCTCGTCGATGTCATCAAGGGCCGTGCCGGGATGAAGGGCACCGGCACGTGGACCGTCATGACGGCCCTGGAGCTCGGGGCTCCGGTCAGCGGGATCGCCGAGGCGGTGTTCGCCCGTGCGACCTCCAGTCACGACGACCTCAGGAACCTGGCCCAGGGTGCACTGGCCGGCCCCGACGGGACGGTGACCGTGGCCGACCGCGAGGCCTTCGTGGAGGACGTCCGCAGGGCGCTGTGGTGCAGCAAGGTCATCGCCTACTCGCAGGGTTTCGACGAGATCCGCACCGGCGGCAAGGAGTTCGGCTGGGACATCCGCGTCGCGGATGCCGCGATGATCTGGCGGGACGGCTGCATCATCCGTGCGAAGCTGCTGGAGCGCATCCGGCAGGAGTACGCGGCTGACCCGGGTCTGGTGTCGTTCATGTGTGCGCCGTCGGTGGCCCCGGAGCTGGGGGAGTACCAGGAGGCGTGGCGACGGGTGGTGGCGACGGCGGTGACCTCCGGTGTGGGAGCCCCTGTCTTCGCCGCGACGCTGGCCTACTACGACCTGGCCCGGGCCCCGCGCGTCAACGCGGCTCTGACCCAGGCGCAGCGTGACTTCTTCGGTTCCCACACCTACGAGCGCATCGACGACGAGGGGCGCTGGCACCTCGACTGGTCCGGGGACCGCAGCGAGTCGCAGATCTGACCCGCTGGTCAGGTGTTCGGGTCACCGGGCCTCGTCGACGAGATCGGGCCGGGGCCAGGTGGGAACTCACCGTGGGTGGTTGCCCGGGACCCGACGTGTTGGGCATTGCGCAGGACGTGGTCGCGGAAGAGTTCGGCGGCGGGCAGGAGCTGTCGTTCACCGGACCAGCTCAGGCCGATGTCCCGGAAGACCCGTCCCGGCAGGTCGCGCAGGACGACCTCGCCGGGGCGTTCCGGGGCCAGGGCGATGCCGAGTCCTGCCGCCACGTAGCCGTAGAGTGACGGCAGGTCGTCCACCTCGTAGGAGATCCGTGGACGCAGTCCGGCCGTTGTGAAGAGGGCGTCGGTCGCCAGCCGCAGCTGGGAGCTGGCGCGCATCGCCACCAGTGGTTCCTCGGCCAGGTCCGCGACGGTGATGTCCTGCTGCCGGGTCAGCGGATGGTCCGTGGGCAGCACGACCTTGATCGGTTCCCGGAGCAGTACCCGCCACTGCCTGCCGGGGAGTTGTCGGGTGCTCAGCTCCAGATCGGGGTCGCTCGCCGCGGTGGTCTTGTCGCGGAGGGAACGCAGCTCCAGCCTCACCTCAGGATGTTGTTCCCGGAAGGCCGCGACGAGTTGCGGCACCAGCCAGGAGCCGAGTGAGGCCTGGTAGGCCAGGACCACGGTTCCTCGTTCCGGGTCCGTGAGCTGGGCGACGGCGGCCAGGCCGTCGTCGAGATGGTGCAGCATCGCGTCCACGTGTCTCTTGAACGCGGCCCCGGCTCGGGTGAGACGCAGCAGTCGGCCCTCCCGGTGCAGCAGGGGAGTGCCCACCTCGTCGCTCAGTCTGGTCAGGGCGCGGGAGATCGTCGGTTGCGAGGTGAGCTCCAGGTCGCTCACCTCGGTGACCGTGGCCCCGTCGGCCACCAGTTGGAACCACCGGAGGGTAGCAACATCCATATCAATACCTTATTTGCATGATTTCCCTGAAAAAAATGTATTGGACGTATGGATGGTGAGCATCGCATCATGGAGGCATGATGTTGTACCAAGCTCTTCTCACCAAGCTCCTTGACGCCGAGTTCGGGGCCTACCCGGCATCGCGTGGGGTTGGCGCCGGTGCTCCCGTCACGACCCCCAGCACGTCCGAATCCCGTACTCCACGTTCCTGGTTTGCACACCTGATACCGGCGACCCGCTGACCAGTTCCGTCCCGGTGGCCAGGTGAGCCGACGGGGCCTCGCCCTCGCGCACCTTGGCGACGACGGCCTTCACCCCTTCCCGGGCCATGTTCTGGGGGAACTGCATGGCCGTGGCGTCGATGTCACCGGGGCGCACCGAGTCCTTCATCGCGCGGCAACCACCATCGATGCTCACCACGACGACCCGACCCAGATCACGCCCGGCATCCTTCAGGGCGGTCACGGCGCCCAGTGCCGCTGGTTCATTGACCGCGTAGACCACGTTGATGCCGGGGTGTGCTGCCAGCAGTTCCGTCATGGCCTGCTGGGCCAACTGCTGATCCCCCTGGGTGTCAGCCCTGGCGGTCGGGGCCGTCGTCCCGAAACCGGCGAGGAAACCAGCTGCTCGTTCCTCGCCCGAGGCGATGCCCGGAGCCAGATCCAGCATCGCCACCTGAGGGGTCTCTCCCAGTTCTGCGACCTTCGCGGCCGCGTAGGTACCGACCAGCTCCCCGGCCCGATGGTTGTCGGTACCGAAATAGGCATCCGTGGTCTCCACCGGATCCATCGGGGTGTCCAGGGCGATCACGGTGATCCCGGCCTGCCTGGCCGCCGCGATCTCCGGTGCCAGCGCCGTCGAGTCCGTCGGCGCGATGAGGATGCCGTCCACCTTCTTCTCCACCATCTCCTGCAGTGCCTGACGCTGAGCGTCGACGTCGACGTCACTGCTGCCCGTGGCGACGGTGAGGGTCGCACCTGCACGGCGAGCGGTGTCCTCGGCGACCTCCCGCATCGTGACCCAGTACGGATTGGTCTCCTGCTTGGTGATGAGTCCGATGTGCACGGGAGGACGGTTGTCGCTGCACGCTCCCAGCACGGCGGTCAGTGTCGCCACCAGGATGACGGCGAGCAGGGTGCGTGAGGTCCTCATGATGTCTCCTCCCGGGAGTGGGTGAGGTCGTAGCCAGCGTAGGCCGCGACCAGGGCGAGGCAGACGGCGGGCACGACGAAGCCGAGGGCAGAGCCCGCGACATCCATCACGGTGGCCTGGACCAGGGGGATGGTCGCCCCGCCGAGGATGGCCATGACCAGTCCCGCGGAGCCGAACTTGGTGTCCTCACCGAGGCCCTTCAGGGCGATGCCGTAGATGGTGGGGAACATCAGTGACAGGGCGGCCGAGATGCTCACGACGGCGATCAACCCGATGACGTTGAGCACGAACATGGAGGTGAGGCAACATCCCACCCCGAACAGCGCCATGACCAGCAGGAGTCGTGCCGGTTTGACGACGCCGAGCAGGAGGACCATCACGAACCTGGCGACGAGGAACAGCAGCAGGCTGGCCTGCAGCCACCACCCGGCCTGCTCCGGGGAGGTGCCGACGACGTCCTGGGCGTAGATGATGGTGTAGGTCCAGGTGCAGGTCTGCGCGGCGACGTTGAAGAACTGGGCGAACACCCCCCAGCGGTAGTGCCCGTTGCGCCACAGCCTGCCGAACCGGCCACCTTGAGCGACGGGGGTGTCGTCGCGGGCCGGCAGCGGAAGGCGACGGAAGGCGATGAGCAGCCAGATCACCACCAGGGCCGTCGCGATGCCGAGGTAGGGGCCCAGGACCAGTCCCAGGTCGGCCTCCTGCGCGGCACGCAGCTCGGTCTCGTCCATGATGGACTTCGCGGGCTCCGGGGTCAGGTGGGGCAGGATGAGGACCGCGCCCATCAGCACGCCGAGGTTGGCACCGATGGGGTTGAAGGCCTGGGCGAGGTTGAGGCGACGGGTGGCGGTGGTCTCGTCCCCCATGGCGATCACCAGGGGGTTGGCCGAGGTCTCCAGGATCGACAGGCCTGCGGCGAGTGCGAACAGGGCCAGCAGGAACATCCCGTAGGTCAACATCTTCGCGGCAGGGATGAAGAGGAACCCGCCGATGGCGGCCAGACCGAGCCCGGTCAGCAGGCCCGCCTTGAAGCCGAAGCGCTGGTTGATCATGGCCGCGGGGATCGCCAGCAGGAAATAGGCCCCGTAGTAGGCGAACTGCACCAGGGAGGACTCGAGGATGCTCATGGTGAAGATGCTGCGGAACACGCCGACCAACACGTCGGTCAGGTTGGCGGCGGTGCCCCAGGCGGCGAAGCACAGCAGCAGGAGCAGGAACGGGATCCGGAGCTGTCCGGGCACCAGGGGTGCTCGTCGGGTGGTCGGTTGAGCGCTCATCCGCATCTCCTGTCGTTGGGCGGCGCTGCCCGCTGGGGTGGGACCAGTCTAACCCCTAGGTCCGGTACTGGTTGGGACCTCCGGAGATGTCATCGAGGGCAGCGATGATGGGGGGCACCAACAGTTTGGTCTCCGCATCCAACAACTCGGCCAGGTGATCCGCGGTGCGAGGCCCGATCAGTGCACTCGCCACCTGGGGGGCATCACGCACCCACATCAGGGCCACCTGTGACGGGGTGAGCCCCAGCCCCTCGGCCGCCGTCGAGACGGCCTCGACGACGGAGCGGCTGCGGGGCTGCAGATAGGGTTCCAGGAACCACCCGAAGTGTTCGGAGGCGGCCCGTGAGTCCTTCGGGATCTTGCGCAGGTACTTGCCGGTGAGAGCTCCTCGACCGAGTGCCGACCATGCGAGCACTCCCAGCTGATGGTGCCGGGCCGCCCCGATCACCTCCACCTCCGCACGCCTGGCGAGCAGGGAGTACTCCACCTGGACGGAGGCCAGTTTCGTCCGGCCGGCGACCGCCTCCTGCCAGGTGGCGGCGGTGGCGGTCTGCCAGCCGACGAAGTTGCTGATGCCGACGTAGCGGGCCATGCCTCGGGAGACGGCCTGGTCCAGTGCAGAGAGGGTCTCCTCGATGGGGGCCTGCCCCCAGGCGTGGACCTGCCACAGGTCGACATGATCGGTGCGCAGCCGTCGCAGCGACCCCTCCAGGTCGCTCAGCAGGGCGGCCCGGGAGGTGTCGATGATGCGTTTGCCGCCCCGGATGACGAACCCTGCCTTCGTCGCGATGACGAGGGACTCACGGGGGACGCCTGCCGCCAGGAGCTTGCCGATCATCTTCTCCGCGACACCACCGCCGTACGCAGGGGCGGTGTCGATGAGGTTGCCCCCGGCCTCGACGAAGTCGCCGACGATCTCCTGGACGGCCGACCACTCGACGTCCCGACCCCAGGCCATCGTCCCGAGACCTACCCGGGAGATCTGGAGCCCTGAACGTCCGAGCGCGCGATACTGCATGAACCCCCCTGAATCAACCTGCCTGCAGGACACCCGTCAGCAGCAGGACGGACACCACTGCGGCGACTCCCCAACGGTAGTAGACGAATCCCTTGAACGTGTGGTTGGAGATGAACTTCAGCAGCCAGGCGATCACCGCGTAGCCGATCGCGAAGGCCAGCACGGTGGCCACGATCGTCGGCCCCCAGGCCGTGTGTCCCTCGCCGATGTCCTTCAACTTGTACAACCCGGAGCCGAACACCGCGGGGATGGCCAGCAGGAAGGAGTACCGGGCTGCGGCCTCACGGGTGTAGCCCATGAACAGGCCACCCGAGATGGTCATGCCGGAGCGGGAGACCCCGGGGATGAGGGCGCAGGCCTGGGCCAGGCCGAACCACAGGCCGTGTCCCCAGGTGAGGTCCTTCAGGCCCCGGCGGTTGTGCTCGGCCATCCGGTCGGCCAGCAGCAGCACCACGCCGATGGCCACCAGCATGAACACGGTGAGCCACAGGTTGCGCAGGTAGGTGTCGATGGCGTCCTGGAAGAGCAATCCCAGCACGACGATGGGGATGGAGCCGATGATGACCAGCCAGCCCATGCGGGCGTCCGGATCGTTCCGGTCGACCTTGCCGACCAGCGATCCGCACCACTGCTTGACGATGCGCACGATGTCACGCCAGAAGTAGACCAGCACGGCGGTCTCGGTGCCGAGCTGGGTCACGGCCGTGAAGGCGGCCCCGGGGTCGCGCCCCTCGAACAGCAGCTGCCCGACGATGGAGACGTGTGCACTCGACGAGATGGGCAGGAACTCCGTCAAACCCTGGACGACGCCCAACACGATGGCCTCGAACCATCCCATGTTTCCTCCTGAAAAAGAATCGCCCCCATGTCCGGGTGGCTACTCTAGCCCTGCTGGTCAACGGTCCTCGAACCGACGTCCTGCGCCTCCTCGTTGCCGTCCAACGGATAAGGTGTCGGGGGACGCAATGAAGCAGGAAAGGTGTGTGCGGGATGACCACTGGCCAAGACGACAGGCCCTCCGGCTCCTGGGATGAGCTGTTGATGGCTACTGCGGTGGCGGAGCTTGAGTTGATCGATCGAGATCGGGAGACGGTGCGGTTGATCGAGGCGGGTTGGGAGGACGAGCGGATCGCGGAGCAGTTGGGACAGCGACTTGGGGTCGTGCGTTCGATCCGTGGCCAGGTCTCCCAGGGAGAGGAGGTTCAGCCGTTGACTCCTCACGAGGTGGGGTTGCGTCGTTTCGTTGGGGAGATCACCACCGAGGAGATGATGGAGCGGCTGCGGTCCTGGCCCTACACCTTCGGGAAACTCCACTACGACTTCTACGACGCAGGCAGCTGGGACGACGTGGCAGGCCTGGCAGCACTCGATCAGATCACAGACGAGGAGTATCGGGAGCTGCGGTTGATCGCTGAGCAGATGCCCGGCTACCCGCATGACTGAATTGCCCGAGCAGCGGCTTCAACGCACGAAGGAACAGGTTGGGGCTGCCGTGAAGCGGCTTGCCGTCCGGGACTCGTTGCCCAGCAAACCCCCTGAGGGATCCTTGTGGGGGAGTCTGGACAAGGCGATCATCCAGGCCTACGTGGCTCGTGCGGGGCGGGAGGCTGCCCGGGAGGGGCGGGCGATCATCATGGCCGGGCCACCCGGGGCGGGCAAGAGCCACGGGGTGGCAGCGGTCCGGCAGGTGTTGGGGCCAGAGGAATCACGTCGGTTCGGTGTCGTGGAGGACGGGTACGTCACTGTCGATGCCGATGATGTGAAACAACTCCTGCTCGGCAACCCGGTACCCGGACTGGAGATCGACCCCGATCTGCTGGCCCGGGCTCGCCAACACTGGGATGCGGTGATCGCCGAGTGTGCGCCGGAGCCGCTGGCCGATGGGCGGCCGTTGTTGCGGGGTGAGTTGGCCACCCTGGTCCACCCGTTGTCCACCGCCACGGCGGACAGTGCGAGGAAGCGACTGGTCGCGATGAGGACCAACATCAAGATCGAGGGAACCCTGCAGTGGATGGAACCCTCCGGCGAGGGCCAAGGACCAAGGTTGCTCAAAGAACTCGCGGTTCGCAGGTACACCCAGGTGAGCATCGTTGCGGTGGATGCGTCGAAGGAGCTCTGCCTGGCAGGAGCACACCACCGCTGGGCCGAGCCCCGAAGCACAGGAGACGTGACTGCCCGGTACGCCCCGCCTGAGGCCGTTGAGTCGATGTTCACCCCCGGCAACCCGATCAGCCGGTGCATCGACAACGCCCGCACCACCCACGACCTGGCCCGCCAGGAAGAAGTGTTCAAGGACGTGAACCTGTTCATCGCACACCGGGGAGAACGACCCGCGGTGGAACACATTGACCAAGCCGGAAAGGCGCGGGTTCTCCCGGCGCGGCCGCAGCAGCCCAGAACACCTACCGTCACCGGGGAGCTTGGTCAAGGGCGAGCGGGCAAAAGGGCCAGCCTGTCCCGGACACGACGTCCCGGTCTGGAGCGCTGAACGGCGAGAGCCAGTATCATCGAGCCAGCCGTGGATGAGGGAGGACAGGCGTGGCTGGACCAGGGGTCGTCGATCTCGGGGACGGCGTGTAGTCCGTGGGGATCATCGACAACGTCAGCACGCGGCTGGGGGACGATCTACGGAGAGAACTCCGCCCGAGGTCGAGGCTGCGCGTCGCGGCGTCGACCTTCTCCATCTTCGCATTCGAGGCCCTACGGGATGAGCTGCTGCAGCTCGAGGAGTTGGAGTTCATCTTCACGGACCCGTCGTTCATCGCCGAGCAGGCCACGGACAAGGTCCGTAAACAGCGCCGCCAGTTCTTCATCCCCGGTGGTGGGGCTGAACGAGGACTGGCCGGGACGGAGTTCGAGATCCGGCTACGGAACAAGCTCACCCAGCGGGCCATTGCCCGCGAGTGTGCGGAATGGGTGCGGCGCAAGGTTCGTTTCCGCAGCAACGCCAATGGCAAGCAGATGCAGCAGTTCGCGGTGATCGATGACCGCGTGGCCTATGCCCCTCTCCAAGGGTTCAGCACCACTGATCTGGGATACGAGCGGGGCAGCGCGGTGTCGAGCTTCGTGCAACGCAGCGACGAGGCGTCGACCACGACGCGGTACCTGAAACTGTTCGACCAGATCTGGAACGATCCCTGGCAGGTGGAGGATGTCACCAGGGCGGTCCATGAGCACATCGCCAGCGTCTACGCCGAGAACTCCCCGGCCCGCATCTACTTCCTGATCCTGCAGAATCTCTTCGCCGACTTCCTGGCCGATGTGAGTGAGGACGTCCTGCCCAATGACCGGACCGGCTACCAGGACACGCTGGTCTGGCAGAGCCTGTACAACTTCCAGCGAGATGCCGCGACGGGCATCATCAACAAGTTGGAGACCTACAACGGGTGCATCCTTGCCGACTCGGTTGGGCTCGGCAAGACGTTCACTGCACTGGCGGTCATCAAGTACTACGAGCTGCGCAACAAGTCCGTGCTGGTGCTGTGTCCGAAGAAACTCGCCGAGAACTGGACGAACTACAACGCGAACCTGACGACGAACATCTTCGCCGGAGATCGCTTCAACTACGACGTGCTCGCCCACACCGACCTGTCCCGCGCCAAGGGCGAGTCGCTCGGCCTTCGGCTGGATCGGGTCAACTGGGGCAACTACGACCTCGTGGTGATCGACGAGTCGCACAACTTCCGCAACGCCGACTATGCGCAGGAGCGGGAGTCCCGCTACCAGCGGCTCATGCGCAGGGTGATCCGTGACGGGGTCCGGACCAAGGTGCTGATGCTGTCCGCCACGCCGGTGAACAACCGGTTCAACGACCTGAGGAATCAGCTCCAACTGGCCTACGAAGGGGAGTCGGAGAACCTGTCACAGCACCTGAATCTTTCCACCACGGTCGAGAAGGTGTTCTCGACCGCGCAGGGGGTGTTCAACGAGTGGTCCAAGCTGCCGCCGGAGCAGCGCACGACGGAGCGGATCCTCCAGATGCTGGACCTCGATTTCTTCGAGCTCCTCGACGCGGTGACCATTGCCCGTTCCCGCAGGCACATCCAGACCCTGTACGACACCACAGGAATCGGGGCCTTCCCCGAAAGGTTGACGCCGCGTTCGATCCGGGAGCCATTGACCGATCTGGAGGAGGTTCCGGGCTTCGACGACATCTTCGAGCAGCTGCAGGAGCTGAAGCTGGCGGTGTACACGCCCCTCGCCTACGTGCTGCCGAGTCGTCGCCGCAAGTACGAGGACCTCTACGACATCACCACCGGTGGTGCTCGCCCCACCTTGGGACAGGCAGGCCGTGAACAGGGCCTGAAGAAACTGATGACGGTGAACCTGCTCAAACGGTTGGAGAGCTCCGTCGAGGCGTTCCGGCTCACCTTGGCCAAGATCGAGGACTCCATCAACCGGACGCTGACCAGGATCGGCTCCCGTGCAGGCAGTCTGGCTGGATTGAGCCCTGACCTGGCGGAGCTGGACCTCGACATCGCCGACGGGGAGGACGCGAACGTCGAGGCGATGTCCTACGGGGAGAAGATCCGTATCGACCTGGCGGACCTGGATGTCGAATCCTGGCAGCAGGACCTCTGGCACGACAGGGAGACGTTGCGGGAACTCCTCGACGAGATGCACAGGATCACGCCTGAGCACGACCTCAAGTTGCGTCGCCTGCGTCAGGTCATTCAGGACAAGGTGCGTGATCCGCTCAACCCGGGAAACCGCAAGGTCCTGGTGTTCTCCGCCTTCGCCGACACCGCGGAATACCTGTACCGGGAGCTGGCCCCGGGGCTTGCCGTGGCAGGGCTGGAGACCGCCGTCATCACAGGTGGCACCCATGCCACGAAGTCCACCCTCGGCAAGGGAGCCGACCCCCAGGAAGTGATGACATTGTTCTCGCCCCGCTCCAAGCAGCGACACCTCACGATGCCTGAGGAGAGCCGAGAACTGGACGTGCTCATCGGCACCGATGTCATCAGCGAGGGGCAGAACCTGCAGGACTGCGACTTCCTGGTCAACTACGACATCCACTGGAACCCGGTGCGGATCATCCAGCGGTTCGGGCGGATCGACCGCATCGGGTCCATCAACGAGCGGATCCAGCTGGTGAACTTCTGGCCGGACATCTCGCTGGATGAGTACATCAACCTCAAGGAACGTGTCGAGAACCGGATGGTGATCGCCGACTTGGCCGGAACTGCTGATGACAACGTCCTCAACCCGCAGAACGTGGAGGCGGCCTTCCGCAGGGAACAACTCCGCAAGCTGCAGGACGAGGTGATCGAGCTCGAGGACGTCCGAACCGGTGTCTCGATCACCGATCTCGGGCTCAACGACTTCCGCATGGACCTGTTGACCTATCTGAGGGAGCACGAGGACCTCGCCTCCGCGCCACGCGGACTCCACGCGGTGATCCCTGCCGATCCGGACAACGGGTTGCCGCCGGGGGTCATCTTCGCGTTGCGCAACGTCAACGCGGATGAACACATCAACCGGGGCAATCGACTGCATCCGCACTATCTGGTCTATCTCGACGATCAGGGTGAGGTGGTGGCGAACCACACTGAGGCCAAGCGGGTGCTCGACCTGCTTCGGCGGGGTTGCCGCCCCCACGACGAACCTGTGTCGCACGTGGTGGCAGTCTTCAACGCTGTGACCCAGGACGGCATGGAGATGGGCAGGTATTCCGGTCTGCTCACCGATGCAATCCGTTCCATGATCGAGGTCACCGAGGAACGAGATGTGGACAGTCTCTTCAGCGGTGGCAGCACCACAGCCCTGACCCAGGTGATCGCCGGGTTGGATGACTTCGAGCTGACCGCCTTCGTCGCCGTCGTCTCCCCTGACCAAGGCGGTGACGTACGAGATGGTTGAGCTGCTGCACCAGTGGCCGGCAGCCGCACGGGTGGGGACCCGGGTGGCGAAGGAGAAGATCCAGACGCATGGTCCCGGCGGGACGTCGATGCGGCAGCGGCTTGTCACGGAGGTGGAGCGCATCACATGGGCCTACAAGCTCGCGGAGGTGACGGTCAACCTCGAGGGCAGTCCGGAGGTGCCGGAGATCCAGGTCTTCGTCGTCGAGGCCAAGGGGGAGGACGTCAGTGATGAGGTCCTTGCAGCCATGGACAAGGCCGTGAAGTTCCCGATCGTCTTCGAGGTCGTGCGGCACCGGGAGGGAGCCGCCGAGGTGCGGATGGTGGCGGCCCTCAAGCAGCTGGACGGCGGTCGCCCCAGGCTCAGCGCATACCACTCGACCAGGTGGCTACCTGTGGATGCACCCAGGCAACCCATGCCGACGGCGATCACCCTGCCGCTGCTGTACACCGCGCTGTTGGCCCCCTTGACCTCGGTATCGATCCGCCCGGGCGAGGAGATGTCGCAACTCGCCGACAGGCTGGACGCGGTGCGTCGACTGGAACGGGAAGTGAGCACTCTGGAGCGTCGGATGCGACAGGAACGACAGTTCAACCGTAAGGTTGAGCTTCGACGACGGCTCAAGGCCACACAACACGAGTTGGAACAGCAGAGGTGATGATGGACAGATTGCGTCTGACCTCACCCGATGGCGTTGGCGACAACATCGAGAAGCTGGCAGGGCTGTTCCCGCACGTGGTGACCGAGGCTCACGACTCCGCAGGGAACCCCACCCGAATGATCGACTTCGACGCTCTCAAGCAGGAGCTGTCCGATCATGCGGTGGAGGAGCCCAAGGAGCGCTACCAGCTGGACTGGCCGGGTAAACGGAAGGCAGTACTCGCAGCCAACATCCCGACCACCAGGACCCTGCGACCACGCCGTGAGGAGTCGGTGAACTTCGATTCCACCCGAAACCTGTTCATCGAGGGGGACAACCTGGAGGTGCTGAAGCTGCTCCAGGAGTCCTACCTGGGGCGGGTGAAGCTCATCTACATCGACCCGCCGTACAACACCGGCAAGGACTTCATCTACGACGACGACTATGCCGAGACCGCCAGCCAGTACCTGCAACGCTCCGGACAGAGCGACGATCTTGGCGGCAGGTTGGTGACCAACAGTGAGACCGGTGGGCGCTACCACTCCAACTGGCTGTCCATGATGTATCCCCGGCTGAGGCTGGCCCGGAACCTCCTCAAGGACGACGGTGCCATCTTCATCTCCATCGACGACCACGAGGTGGCAAATCTGCGTGCCCTGTGCGACGAGGTCTTCGGGGCGCAGAACTTCGTGGCCCAGATCGTCTGGCAGAAGGTCTACTCGCCGAAGAACTCCGCCCAGTGGTTCTCGGAGGACCACGACTACATCCTCTGCTACGCACGGAACAAGGCCTCGTGGCAGCCCAACCAGCTGCCGCGAACCCCCGAGATGGAGGCTCGCTACAAGAACCCGGACAATGATCCTCGGGGACCGTGGAAGCCCAGCGACCTTGCTGCGAGGAACCGGTATGAAGCAGGGGTCTATGCCATCAGAACGCCATCGGGGCGAGTAATCCAGGGACCTCCCCGGGGAAGCTACTGGAGATTCAGCAAAGCAAAGTTTGTGGAGCTGGATGCGGACAATCGAATCTGGTGGGGAGCGGATGGGAACAACACACCCGCAGTGAAGCGTTTCCTCTCGGAGGTCTCCAACGGGCGGACTCCGCAGACTCTGTGGCTCTACCAAGAAGTAGGGCACACCCAGGATGCCAAGAAGACCTTGCTCAAGTACGTCCCCTTCCAGCACACGGAGAACGTCCTCAACTCGGTGAAACCGGTGCAGCTCATCCAGCGCATCCTCCAGCTGGCGACCAACCCTGAGGGTGAGGAGATCGTGCTGGATTTCTTCAGCGGCAGCGGCACCACGGCCCATGCCGTGTTCCAGCAGAACCAGGAGGATGGCGGCAACCGACGCTTCATCGCCGTGCAGCTGCCAGAACCGCTGAGCAGGCCGGAGCCCGATTTCGACTCGATCCTGGGGATGAGCCTCACCCGGGTGAAGAACGTGGCCGCGGAGCTCGAGCAGAGCACTGCGCCGGGAACCCAGCAGGACTCAGGCTTCAGGGTCCTCACCGTGGACAGCAGCAACCTCCACGACGTCGTGCTCTCTCCTGATGCAACGGCCCAAGCGGAGTTGACGGGGCTGGAGTCCACCATCAAGTCGGACCGCACCGGGGAGGACCTGCTGTTCCAGGTGCTCCTGGACTGGGGTCTGGAGCCAACGCTTCCGATCAGGACGGAGACCATCGATGGGCTCGAGGTGTATGACGTCGAGGAAGGTGCACTGATGTTCTGTCACCGACAGCGTGAGGTGACCGGTTCTCTCTCTCTCTCTCTCTCTCTCTCTCTCTCTCTCTCTCTCTCTCTCGGGCGGCCGAGGCCATCGCTCGGCGGCAGCCACTTCGCGCGGTGTTCTGCGACGCGGACTTCACCGACGACGCGGAGCGCATCAACGTGGAGCAGATCTTCAAGGAGCTGTCGCCGCACACTGAGGTCAAAACCCTGTGAGCAGAACCGTGGCTCACTGGTGGGTGGTGCGTGATGGACAAGCGCATCATGCACTCGCCCGATCTGGTGGCCCGCAACATCGAGAAGCTCGCGGAGCTCTTCCCAACCGTCATCACGGAAACTCGCGATGAGGACGGCAATGTGACCACCGCCATCGACTTCGACCTGCTCAGACAGGAACTCTCCGACCACATCGTGGAGGGACCCCAGGAACGCTACCGGCTGGACTGGCCGGGCAAACGAGCCGCGGCCTTCGCCGCCAACGCACCGATCGCCAAAACCCTTCGCCCCGTCCGCGAAGAGTCAGTGGACTTCGACACCACGAAGAACATCTTCATCGAAGGGGACAACCTCGACGCGCTGAAGCTCCTCCAGGAGTCCTACCTCGGCAAGGTCAAGCTCATCTACATCGACCCACCGTACAACACCGGCAACGACTTCATCTACGAGGACGACTTCGCCGAGACGGTCGAGGAGTACTTGATTCGCTCGGGACAGGTCGATGAAGCGGGCAGCCGATTGGTGACCAACAGTGATGCGAATGGTCGTTACCACTCCGATTGGCTCAGCATGATGTACCCGCGCTTGAAGCTGGCTCGCTCCCTGTTGGGCGATGACGGTCTCATTGCTGTTTCCATTGATGATCACGAGGTGGTGGGGCTTCGAGGAATCATGGATGAGATTTTCGGGGCAAGTAACTTTATCGCCACGGTGGTGTGGCACAAGATGGACAGTCCGAAGAACTCGGCACGTCATCTCAGTGAGGATCATGAGTATTTGGTTCTCTATGCGCGAAGTTCTGACCAGTGGCGGCCGAATCTGCTTCCGAGAACAGAAGAGATGGTGGCCAGATATAAGAACCCGGATGACGACCCGCGAGGGCCGTGGCTGCTGAGCGACCTGGCCGCCAGAAACCCCTACGAGGGTGGACGCTACTCCATCACAACCCCAAGTGGGAGAGTGATTGAAGGACCTCCTCCGGGGAGTTACTGGCGTGTCAACCGGAAGAAGTTCGATGAGCTCAACGCCGACGGGAGAATCTGGTGGGGCGACGGTTCGGTCCGGCCGGGGGTCAAACGCTTTCTGTCTGAGGTGCGTGGGGGTGTCGTTCCGCAGACCTACTGGAACTGGCGTGAAGTCGGTAGTACGCGTAATGCCAAGCAGGAGTTTCATCGGCTCATGGAGGCCTCCAGTGGGGAGCGCTTGTTTTTGACTCCCAAGCCCGTATCGTTGCTGATGCGTTTGCTTCAAATTGCAACGGATCCCGACTCGCTGATCTTGGATTTCTTTGCCGGGTCGGGGACAACTGCTGATGCGGTGATGCGTGCCAATGCGGCTGACCAAGGTTCTCGTAAGTTCATTTTGGTGCAGCTGGCTGAACCTATCGAGCCAGATTCAGGGCAGGTTGGTGAATCTCGCTACGAAACGCTGGTTGATGTGTGCCGAGATCGGATATCCCGAGCTGGCAAGAAGGTGTGTTCCACGGCTGAAGGGAGACTTGTTGACGCTGGGTGTCGTGTGTTTCGTGCTGAAACTTCCAACTTGCGGGAACTGTATATTCCTGCAGCACAGCATGTACAGGAAAAATTGACGGGCATGGCTCCCAGCATCAAGTCTGATCGCACCGCTGAGGACCTGCTCTTCCAAGTCATCCTTGACTGGGGTCTTGAGCTCTCGCTGCCCATTGCCCGGGACGAGGTGGACGGGTGCGAGGTGTTCGACGTCGATGAAGGTGCCTTGATCGCGTGTTTCGCGGAGTCGGTGACTCCTGCGGTGGTGCAGGCCATCGCGGAGCGTGGACCACTTCGTGCGGTCTTCCGGGATGACGCCTTCAGCTCGGATGCGGCCCGGATCAACGCGGAGCAGGTCTTCCGCGAGCTGTCGCCCAGCACCGAGGTGCGGACCATCTGAGATCATGGCTGTCATGACTGGTCCTCTCACCGATCTGCTGGAGCGGCTGCTTGCTGGCTGGGAGAACGAGGTCGTCGAGTTCAAGGAGGCCGCGCGGCAGTTCTCCGTCGACCAGACCGGCGAGTACGTCTCCGCGCTGAGCAACGAGGCCAATCTGCACGGTTTGAGCTCTGGATGGCTCGTCTTCGGGGTCTCGAACGACCGGCAGGTGCTGGGGACCACCCATCTGGTGGATGCTCAGCAACGACAGGCCCTGAAGCAGCACGTCCACCAGTCGATCGACCAAGGCCTCACCATCCGGGAGATCCACGAAGTGGTTCACGAGGGACGCCGCGTCGTGATGCTCGAGGTCCCTGCGGCTCCTCGGAGGATCCCGATCTCCTGGAAGGGCAACTACCGGGCTCGGGCAGGGGAAAGCCTCGTCCCGCTGTCCCTGGACAAGCTGGATGAGATCAGGCGGCAGACCATCGATGCTGACTGGACCGCAGCCGTGGTCCCCGAGGCCGAACTGCGGCACCTCGACCCGGCGGCCCTGGCGAGAGCACGCCGCGGTTTCGCGGAACGGCATGCCCCGCGCATCCCGGCCTCGGAGATCGAGGCGTGGGATGACGCCACCTTCCTGGCCAGGGCCAGGCTCACCCGTGATGGACGCATCACCCGGGCGGCCCTGTTGCTGCTCGGTGCTGACACCTCCACCCACCTGCTCACCCCCCATCCGGCTGAACTGACCTGGAAACTGGTGGGGGAGCAGCAGGCCTACGAGCATTTCCATCCGCCGTTCCTCCTGACCGCGGGCGCGCTGGCCAGCCGCATCCGCAACGTCCAGCTGCGGCTCATGCCGCCCGATGAACTCATCTACCGGGAGGTCAGCAAGTACGACGAACGCAGCCTGCTCGAGGCGCTGTACAACTGCATCGCGCATCAGGACTACACCCAGCGTGCCCGGATCATCGTCACCGAACACCCCGACAAGGTGGTTTTCAGCAGTCTCGGAAACTTCTACGACGGTGTCCCGGAGGACTACGTGCTTGGCGAACGCAGCCCGCAGCGCTACCGGAACCCCTTCCTCGTCGAGGCGATGACCGAGCTGAACCTCATCGACCACATGGGATACGGCATCCATCGGATGGCCCGGGACCAGATCCGTCGGTTCCTCCCGCTCCCGGACCACGACCTCAGCACCCCGGGAGAGGTTCGGCTCACCATCCCCGGAGCGGTCATCGACCCGGCCTTCAGTCAGCTGCTCATGGCACGCACCGACCTGCCCCTGGCGGATGTGCTGGCACTGGATCGGGTGCAAAAGAGTTTGCCAGTCAGTACAGAAGCCCTGACTCACCTCCGAAAGGCCAAGCTTGTCGAAGGACGTAAGCCGAGTCTGAGGGTTTCGGAGGAGATCGCCAGCGCGAGTGGACGGCTGGCAGACTACGTTCGTACGCGGCCACAGACGGATGCGCACTACGCGACCTTGGTCAGGGACTATCTGCAGCGCAGCGGGAGCGCAACCCGCCAGGAGATCGACACGTTGCTGCTGCCGCTGCTGCCCGAGGTGCTCTCCGTCAGACAGAAGGAGGTCAAGGTCTCCAACCTGCTCGCCAAGCTTCGTCGCGAGGGTTCCATCGTCAACGCAGGTACTCGGGCCCAGCCGCGATGGAAGCTTTCATAAATCTGGTGGTGGACGGGTGCAAGGTATGAAAGGAAGCGGCCCCTTCGATGAGGAAAACTCCTTGTCAGCGTGATTCAGGCTTTCTTGGAGGAGGGGGCGGTGCAGAAAGAAAGAGGTGTGATGAAGCTCCAGTTCAAGGTCCAGCAGTACCAGAGCGAGGCCGTCGACGCGGTCGTGGACGTCTTCGCAGGACAACCGAAGCATGATGGCATCTCGTATCGGATCGACCCCGGACGGGTAGCAGGTGCGCAGGACTCGCTGCTGGACACGGACGCGGGACTGCGCAACGCTGAGATCGCCCTCTCAGACGCCCAGCTGCTGGAGAACATCCACGCGGTGCAGCGCTCCCGGAACCTGCCGTTGTCCACCAAGCTGATCCGCAGCCCGGCGGCCCCGGACGCCCCGAACCTGGACGTCGAGATGGAGACCGGCACCGGCAAAACCTACGTCTACATCAAGACCATCATGGAGCTCCACAAGCGCTATGGGTGGTCCAAGTACATCGTCGTGGTGCCGTCGATCGCCATTCGGGAGGGAGTGAAGAAGACCTTCGACGTGACCGCTGAGCACTTCCAGCAGCTCTACGGCACCAAGCCCCGCTCCTTCATCTACCACTCCTCCCAGCTGCACGAGCTGGAGCGCTTCAGTTCCGACGCCGGGGTGCAGGTGATGATCATCAACATCCAGGCCTTCAACGCCACCGGCAAGGATCAGCGCCGCATCTACGACGAGCTCGACGACTTCCAGTCGCGTCGCCCCATCGACGTCATCAGTGCCAATCGCCCCATCGTCATCATCGATGAGCCGCAGAAGATCGGGGCGGAGAAGTCCCTGAAGTCCTTGGCGCGGTTCAACGCCCTCATGGCGCTGCGCTACTCGGCCACGCACAAGCAGGAGCACGTCAAGGTGCACCGGCTGGACGCGGTGGACGCCTACAACCAGAGGCTGGTGAAGAAGATCGCGGTGCGGGGTATCTCCGTCAAGGGCCTGGCCGGGTCCAACGCCTACCTCTACCTCGATGCGATCGAGGTCAGGAAGGGGGCCAAGCCGCGCGCCAGGGTGGAGATCGAGGTCCAGACCAAGGCCGGCATCAAACGACAGACCAGATGGCTCGACCACGGTACGAACCTCCACGATCTCTCCGGTGGGCTGGAGGCCTACCGGGGGCTGCTCGTCACCGACATCGACGCCACCCGGGACATTGTCGAGCTCAGCAACGGGGAGGTCATCAGCGCAGGCCAACTGGCCGACCGTGACGTCACCGAGGACACCAAGCGGCGCATCCAGGTTCGTGAGGTGATCCGATCCCACCTGTCGAAGGAGCGCGAACTGTACGGCCAGGGCATCAAGGTGCTCTCCCTGTTCTTCATCGACGAGGTGGTCAAGTACCGTGACTACGACCGCGAGGACACCTTGGGTGACTACGCACGGATGTTCGAGCACGAGTACGCCGCCATTCGCGACGAGGTGCTTGATGAGCTGCCCTACGAGGGACAGGCGGCGCAGTACCGGGCCTACCTGCAGCGTGACGACATCTCCCAGGTCCACCAGGGGTACTTCTCCATCGACAAGAACAAACGCCAGATCGACGGCAAGGTCTCCGGGCGTGGCGAGGACAAGGGGCAGTCCGCGGACACAGACGCTTACGACCTGATCCTGAAGGACAAGGAACGCCTGCTCTCCCTCGATGAGCCGGTCAGGTTCATCTTCTCCCACTCCGCGCTCCGGGAGGGCTGGGACAACCCCAACGTCTTCGTCATGGGGATGCTGAAGAAGAGCGACAACACCATCTCGCGTCGCCAGGAGATCGGGCGAGGACTGCGGCTGGCCGTCGATCAACACGGGGAGCGGATGGACAACCCTGTCACCGTGCACGAGATCAACCAGCTCACCGTCGTCACCGACGAGTCCTACACCGACTTCGTCGCAGGCCTGCAGCAGGAGATCAGGGCCTCGCTCACGGCCAGGCCACGGAAGGCCAGTGCCCACTTCTTCGAGGGCAAGACCATTCACACCCACTCCGGGGAACACGTCATCGACCATGCCCAGGCCGCCGCGCTCTACAAGTACCTGGTGAAGAACGACTACCTCAACGAGGACGACACCATCGCAGAGACCTACCTCCAGGCCAAGGAGGCAGGGACACTGGCGGCGCCGACCTCCGAGGTGCTGAAGCCCATCATCGACTTCGTGTGGCCGCTCATCGATGCCCTCCACCTCGACCTGCCGGAGCTCGCCGATGACCGCAGGCCGAAGAAGATCCCGCTCAACGAGGCGAACTTCGCCCGCAAGGAGTTCCAGGAGCTGTGGGCCAGGATCAACCACAAGGCCGTCTACCAGGTGGAATTCGACTCCGACGAACTGATCCGCAAGGCCATCCATCACCTGAACCAGCACCTCCACGTCGCGGCCCTGCAGTACGTCGTCCAGACCGGGGAACAGCAGGACCAGATGGAGGTCGAGGACCTCGAGAAAGGTGCTGGCTTCACCGTGCGGAGCAGCCGAACCCACACCGAGACGGTCAGTGCAGGTTCCCAGGTCAAGTACGACCTGCTGGGGGAGATCAGCGCCAAGACCCAGCTGCTACGACGCACCGTCGCCGCCATTCTCAGCGGGATCATGCCGGGGGTGTTCGCGAAGTTCCGGCAGAATCCCGAGCAGTTCATCACCGAGGCGTCCCGGCTCATCAACGAGCAGAAGGCGACGGTGATCGTCGAGCACCTGACCTACGACACCCTTGAGGACCGCTTCGACTCGGCGATCTTCACCGAGAACCAGAGCGCCCAGGATTTCACCAAGGCCGGGGAGAAGCTGCGCAAGCACATCTACGACTACGTGGTCACCGACTCGACGGTGGAGCGGAACTTCGTCACGGAACTGGACACCAGCTCAGAGGTGGCGGTCTACGCCAAGCTGCCCCGTGGCTTCTTCATCCCCACCCCGGTGGGGGACTACAACCCGGACTGGGCCATCGCCTTCACCGAGGGCACCGTCAAGCACATCTACTTCGTCGCGGAGACCAAGGGGTCGCTGTCCACCCTCCAGCTCAAAGGGGTCGAGGAGGCCAAGATCGAGTGTGCCCGCAGGTTCTTCGCCTCACTGAGCGAGAAGCACGGGGTGACCTACGACGTGGTCACCGACTACTCCGAGCTGATGCAGTTGGTCACCTCGTAGGCTTGGGGTCATGCTTCTGGAGTTTCCGCACCCCGACCGGGTCAGTGTCGGTGCCCTGGGGGAGGTGGGACACCGGACCTTCGTGCTGCAGGTCAGGCAGCGGGAGCAGCTGGCCGCCGTCGAGATCGGGCGCGACGCCGTCATCTCGGTGGCGCGGCGGATCGACTCCCTGCTGGAGGAGGCGGTGCTGCTCGGGTGGCTCGGTGCCCCGCAGCAGGACACCCGGCCGGATCTGCGTCCCCTCGAGGAACCCCTGGTGGTGCTGTTCAGCGTGCGGGCCGTCGGCTGGGCCCTCGACACCGCACGCGGAGCCATCCAGCTGGAGCTGTTCGCGGGAAGTTCCGACTGCGATGCCACGGAGCTCGACACCATCATCCAGATCTGGCTCTATCCCCGCATGGCGCGGGAGTTCTCCGCCCGGGTGGCCCACGTCATCGCGACGGTGGACCCACCCTGCCCGTTCTGCGCCCAGCCCGTCCACGCCGCAGGTCACATCTGCCCCCGGGCCAACGGCTACCGGGCACCGCTGTTCTGACGGACCCTGCCCGGTCGAGTTGCAGCCCTGAGGCGGGAAGGCAGTAGCGTGGTTCCCATGTATTCGTGGGCCCCAGTCGATGTTCCCCGTCTGCCTGCATCCAGCGGCATCCCTGACAGGCTCCGCCTGTTCGACACCGCCTCCCAGAGGCTGGTCGAGGTGGGGCCCGCCCGTGGTGAGGCCCGGATCTACGTCTGCGGCATCACCCCCTACGACGCCACCCACCTGGGGCACGCCAACACCTATGTCACCTTCGACCTGGTCAACCGGGTGTGGCGGGACCTGGGGCTGGAGGTCAACTACACCCAGAACGTCACCGATGTCGACGACCCACTGCTGGAACGGGCCCGTGAGACCGGCCAGGACTGGGAGGAGCTGGCCGAGGACCAGACCGAGCTCTTCCGCTCCGACATGGTGCACCTGAGGGTGATCCCACCCACCCACTACGTCGGTGCGGTCGAGTCCATCCCGGATGTCGCCACCCTGATCGAGAAACTCCTGCCGAGCGGCCTGGTCTACCAGGTCGACGACCCGGAGCATCCCGACTGGTACTTCCAGACCGCTGCGGCTCCCGGCTTCGGGTCGGTCTCCGGGCTCGACGAGCAGCAGATGATCGAGCTGTTCGCCGAGCGTGGGGGTGACCCGGGGCGTCCCGGCAAACGCCACCCGCTGGACTGTCTGCTGTGGCGTTTCGCCCGCCCTGAGGAACCGAGCTGGACCTCACCGCTCGGCCCGGGGCGTCCCGGTTGGCACATCGAGTGCACCGCCATCGCCCTGGACCGGTTGGGACCTGCCTTCGACGTCCAGGGTGGGGGCAGCGACCTGGTCTTCCCCCACCACGAGATGTGCGCCGCCGAGGCGGTCGTCGCCTCGGGCCGGCCGATGGCCACCGCGTACGTCCACTCCGGGATGGTCGCCCTCGACGGCGAGAAGATGTCGAAGTCGAAGGGCAACCTGGAGCTGGTGAGTCGGTTGCGCAACAAGGGGGCCGATCCGATGGCCATCCGGTTGGCGCTGCTGGCCCATCACTACCGCTCCGACTGGGAGTGGACACCCGCCGAGCTGGAACGGGCCGAGCAGCGTCTCGCACTGTGGCGCTCCGTGCTCAACAACGGCACCGGCCTGCCGGTACACGAGACCATCGCGGAGGTGCGCAGCGCCCTGCGTGACGACCTCGACGCGCCGCGGGCGCTCGCTGCCGTCGACACCTGGGCGGCGGCGAGTCTCGCCGTGGAGGGTGACGATCCCGAGGGCATCGAGCATCTGGCCGAGGCCGTGGACGCGTTGCTCGGCATCCGGCTGCAGACACTAGTCTGAGCGCCGTGAAGACCTTTGACGAGCTCTTCGAGCAGCTCACCAAGACCGCCCGCACCCGTCCGGAGGGCTCCTCGACCGTCGCCCGTCTCGATGCCGGGGTCCACGCCATCGGCAAGAAGATCGTCGAGGAGGCGGCCGAGGTCTGGATGGCGGCCGAGCACGAGTCGAAGGAGGACGCGGCGCTGGAGATCAGCCAGTTGCTCTACCACCTCCAGGTGATGATGATCTCCCTCGGCCTGGATCTCGACGACGTCTACCGCCACCTGTGAGGCCCACCATGACCACGGACATGCTCAGGATCGCCGTGCCCAACAAGGGGGCACTGGCCGAGGCCGCCGCACGGATGCTGCGCGCCGCAGGGTACCGGCAGCGCACCGACCCGAAGGACCTCACGCTGATCGACGAGGTCCACAACGTCGAGTTCTACTACCTGCGACCCCGGGACATCGCGGTCTACGTCGGTGAGGGGCACCTCGACGTCGGCATCACCGGCATCGACATGCTGCTGGACTCCGGGGCCGATGCCGAGGAGGTCATGAAGCTCGGTTTCGGGGGCAGCAGGTTCCGGTTCGCCGCTCCCGCGGGCAGTTCCTGCAGTGTCGCGGATCTGGAGGGCAGACGGATCGCCACCTCCTACCCCGGTCTGCTGGGGGAGTGGCTCGCCGGCCAGGGCATCACGGCGAAACTGGTCAAGCTCGACGGGGCCGTCGAGTCCGCCATCCGCCTGGGGGTGGCCGACGTGGTCGCGGATGTCGTGGACACCGGCACCACCTTGAAACGGGCGGGACTGGAGATGTTCGGTGATCCGATCTGCCACTCCGAGGCCGTCCTGATCCGTCGTTCCGGTGCCGACGAGCCGGAGGGGCTGGCGTCGTTGCGCACCCGGCTGGAATCGGTGCTGGTGGCACACAACTACCTGATGATGGACTACAACGTCGCGGAGGAGGACCTGCCTGCGACGACGGCCCTGGCGTCCGGGGTCAACGGGCCGACGGTCTCCCGCCTGGCACAGCCCGGGTGGTTGGCGGTCCGGGTGCTGGTGCCGAAGAAGGGCGCCCACATGCTGATGGACCAGCTCTTCGAGGCCGGGGCCCGGGGGATTCTCCTCACCGAGCTCAACGCGGTCCGGCTGTGAGTGGGCTCAGACGATCCCACGCTTCTTGAGGATCGCCTCGATCTCGTCGATGTCCTCGTCCACCGGGGCGGCCTTCCTGGCCGGCTGCGGGGCCTGGGGCGTGCCCGTCGGGGTCCCGGTATCGGGCGTCGTCGAGGACGAGGCACCGACGGCCGGTCTGCGAGGTCCTGCCTGGGCGGCCTTGGCGCGTGGCTCCTTCGGGGCCGCCGCGCGCTCCCGCTTCGGGATGAATCCACTGACCACCAGCAGCAGCACCCCGGTCGCCCCGAGCCCCGCTCCCCAGGTCATCGTGTCGTTCCAACCGGTGCGCTGCGCCCAGGCGACGAGACTGCCGATGCCGTTGACCAGGAGGATGGACAGCCCGGTCAGCTGGAGGGCGAGCGGGATCAGCGCCAGTCCCAGACCGGCGACCAGCACCCGAAGACTGCGGCCACGGGCGAACAGCCCTGCGGTGATGGCGACGATGACGGTCATGACGGCGATCGTGATGAACAGCGCGGTTCCCATGGACCAAGCATTCCACAGCTGGGCGGCAGAGGTGGATACCTCATGATGACGATGTGGACTTGCATTCTCAATTAGGCTCACTTAGGTTGTCTGTCATTCGTCTCGGGGCAACTGCCCCGATGCCGCCCGACATCCGTCCAGCGCCCACCACGCGGCATGCAAGGAGAACAGTGACCAGCCCAGTGGCCCAGGTGAGCAGGCTCACGGTCCGATTCGGTGACGTGACCGCCCTCGAGGCCCTCGACCTCACCATCCACCCCGGCGAACGTGTCGGGTTGATCGGTGAGTCCGGTTCCGGCAAGTCGATGACCGCATCCGCGCTGCTCGGTCTCCTGCCGCTCGGTGCCGCGGTCACCGGCTCGGTCACGCTCCGGGGCACCGAGATCATCGGAATGCCGGAGAAGCAGCTGCGGGCTCTGCGCGGTGACGCGGTGGGGCTCGTCGCACAGGACCCCAGAACCGCCCTCAACCCGCTCGTGACCATCGTCGACCAGGTGGCAGAACCACTACGGGCCAAGGGGGTACGTGCCACGCAGGCCCGCAACAGGGCGATCGAGCTGCTCCGACAGGTTCAGCTGCCGAACCCCGAGAACCTCGGCCACCGGTACCCGGGCGCCCTGTCCGGAGGACAACGGCAACGGGTCGGCATCGCGATGGCGCTGGCGGCGAATCCCGCTCTGCTCATCGCGGACGAGCCCACCTCCGCCCTCGACGTCACCGTCCAGGCCGGGGTGCTCCGCCTGTTCGCCGATCTGCCCGAGGACTCGGCGCTGCTGTTCATCACCCATGACATCGCCGTCGCCGCCCTGCTGTGCAACCGCCTGGTCGTGCTGCGTGCCGGGGTGAAGGTGGCCGACGGTCCCACCGCCGAGCTCATCGCCTCACCACCCCACGAATACGTCGAGGAACTGCTGCTGGCCAGTTCCTCCACCGCGCTCCCGGACACCTGTGAGTCGCTCAACCTGATCCACCGGGAGTCCGCATGACGATCCGCCTCCAGGCCCGTGGCCTGAGCCGTGCCTACCGACCCGCCGGGCTGTGGGCCTCCCTGCGTCGAATTCCCGGGGTCCAGGCCGTCGATGGTGTCGATCTCGACCTTCGGGCCGGGCAACGCCTCGGGATCGTGGGGGAGTCAGGCTCGGGCAAGTCGACCCTGATGCGTCTGCTGCTGGGGCTGGAGAAACCCGACGCCGGGGGTGTCACCCTCGACGGGCGTGAGGTCAGGGCCGGTGCCGACCTCGCCTGGTTCAGGCGCCAGGTGCAGTTCGTGCCGCAGGACCCGTCCAGCTCGCTCAACCCGCACCTGCGGATCCGCGACTGCGTTCGTGAGCCCCTGCAGTGCCTGGGCATCGACGCAGACCACGCGACCAGGGTCCAGGCCTGCCTCGAGGCGGTGGGACTCGACCCGGGCCTGGCGGAGCGCTACCCCGGTGAGCTCTCCGGGGGCCAGCGGCAACGTGTCGCCATCGCCCGTGCGCTGGCTCCGTCGCCCGCAGTCATCGTCGCCGATGAGGCCGTCAGCGCCCTCGACGCCCTCGTGCGGCTCCAGGTCATGACCACCCTGCGGGAGATCTGCGAGGCCGAGGACGTCTCCCTCATCTTCATCTCGCACGATCTCGGGGCCGTGTGCTACCTCTGCGACTCGGTACTGGTGATGAGCCGGGGCAAGGTGGTGGACTCGGGACCGGTGCCCGCGGTCTTCGAGGCGCCGACGGCCACCGAGACCCGCCAACTGGTGGCCTCCGTCCCGGTCCAACCCGGAGCGTGACCGTGCTGAGGCAGGTGGGGCGCAGCGACTCACTCGGGTTGTTGTGGCGGTTGCCGACCGCGCTGCAGCTCCTGGTGGTCAGTCAGTTCGCCTTCAATGTCGGCTTCTACCTGGTGGTGCCGTTCATCGCTGCCCATCTCAGCGACGACCTGGCACTGGCCGGCTGGATCGTCGGGCTGGTGCTGGGGCTGCGAACCTTCTCCCAGCAGGGGCTGTTCTTCCTCGGTGGCGCGCTGGCCGACCGGTTCGGCATCAGGCGCACGATCCTCCTCGGGGTGTCCATCCGGATCCTCGGTTTCGTCGTCACCGGGATGGCCCGTGACGTGTGGTCGATCATGCTCGGTGTGGTGCTCATCGGGTTCGCCGCCGCCTTGTTCTCGCCCGCCGTGGAATCTGCGATCACCGCCTGGGCGGGAGACCTGGAGCAGGAAGGAGGGCCACGTCGCGTCGAGGTCATCGGCCTCGAGGTGATGGCCTCCAAACTCGGGACCATCGTGGGGCCGTTGCTGGGCGGGGTGTTGCTGGTGATCCCGTTCGCCACGACCTGCCTCGTCGCAGCCGGCATCTTCGGGTGCATCCTGCTCGCGCACCTGATCTGGTTGCCCGCGGGCTCCCGAGCCGGTGCCTCCAGCGGGATCCGGGAGTCCATGGGCGACGTGCTGGGCAACCGGCTCTTCCTGCTCTTCGCGCTGATCCACTGCACCTATCTGCTCAGCTACAACCAGCTCTACCTCGCACTTCCCGTCGAACTCCACCGGATCGGTGCTCCCAGTGCCAACATCACCTGGCTGTTCGGACTGGCCGCTGTGCTGGTCATCGGTGGTCAGCTGCCGGTGACCCGCTTCGTCGCCCGGTGGAGCGTGGCGAAGGTCCTCGGCTGGGGGTACGCACTCATGGCGGCCGGTTTCCTGGGGGTGGCCGTGCTGGCCGTGCTGCCGGTCCTGCCCGGCTGGTTGGCCTACCTGTCAGCGGTGTGGTTCGTCCTCGGGCTGCACCTGGGACAGATCCTGGTGCTGCCGGCCGCACGCACCGTCGTCGCGGAGCTGGCAGGTGGGAGACGCCTTGGCTCCCACCTCGGGATGCTCGCCTCCGTCGGCGGTGTGGCCGTCCTGTTGGGCAGCACCGCGATCGGGGTGGTCCTGCCCCGGGCCGCCACCACCTCCGGCCTGGCCTTCCTGCCATGGCTCCTCCTGGCGGTACCTCCCGCCCTCTCAGCCGTGGGTGCCGTCGCCTTCAGTCGACGGCACCTCGACCCCTCTTCCAGGAAAGGAAACCGATGAATCGAATCCTCGGGCTCGTGGCTGCTGGAACAGCAGTCCTCACCCTCACCACCGGATGTGTGGTGACGGGCAACCAGAACTCCGGGAACTCCACCTCGGCAGGAGCCGCCGGTGAGGCCGGTGGCCCCCGGCTGCGGGTGGCACTCAACTTCGCTCCTGTCGCCGAGCTGTCCCCGTACACCGACGACGCATCCAGCCTCATGAGGCTCGGGGTCTCCGAGTCTCTCATCTCCATCGACGCCGACGGGGCTCCGCAACCCGCCCTGGCGGAGAAGTTCGAGATGGTGGACGAGATGACCGCGAGGTTCACGCTTCGTCCCGGGGTGACGTTCCACGACGACACCCCCGTCACCGCGACGGCGGTCGCAGCCAGTCTCAACGCCGCTCTCGAGGCCGACCCGGCACCCAGCACCGTCTCCGGGCGGGACCTGACGATCACCGCGGAGGGTGAGGACGTCGTCACGGTGAAGGCCGCTGAGGCCGATCCGATCCTCATCATGCGGTTCGCGAATCCGGACATGGTGATCCTGGCCCCCAAGGCCTACGAGAAGAACCCGAACCAGCCCGATCCCATCGATGCCGGAACGGGGCCGTTCGAACTGACGACGCTGAACGGCAGCACCCATGCCACTCTCGAGGCCAACACCGGCTACTGGGGTGGCACCCCCAAGGCGGCCGGGCTCGACGTGCAGTTCATCTCGAAGGCCGATGCCCGGGTGAATGCGATGCGGGCAGGGGAGCTCGACGTCTTCCAGAACGTGCCCGTGGCGCAGCTGCCCAACATGGACGGCTTCACCGTGGAGTCCCGTCCCATCCCACGCACCAGCGGGCTCTACCTCAACACCCGCAGCGGAGCCTTCGCCGATTCCGGCCTTCGGGTGGCGGCGGCCAAGGCCATCCAGGGCGACGTCATCGCGAGGACGATCTTCGAGGGTCACGCAGATCCGGCCAAGGGCATCTTCCGCGGTGACGTCGAGTGGACCAGGGATCGTGTCGCCCCGACCTATGCGGAGGCGAAGGACCCGGCCGGGACCGCCATCACCATCGCGACCTACTCGGATCGTCCGGAGCTCTCGGAGGCCGTCACCGTCATCGCGGATCAGCTTCGCAGCGCGGGCTTCGTCGTCGAGACGCCGGTGGTCAAGGAGTACACCGTGTTGGAGCCGGAGATCATGGCCGGGCAGTACGACATGGTGTTGCTGTCGAGGATGTACATGTCCAAGGCCAATGATCCGTTGAGTCTCGTCCAGCTGGACTTCACCTGTGAGGGCGGCTACAACCTCTCCTTCCTCTGTGATCCGGCCGTGGACGAGGTGGTCTCCGCGGCCACCGGCAAGTCCGATGTCGCCGAGCGGCGCGCTGCCGCGGTGGAGGCCGAGGCACTCGTCCTGGGCTCAGGGGCCTACATCCCGGTGGTCCACGAGCAGGTCCGGATCGGACGGGTCAACGAGCTCTCCGGGCTGGCCCAGGACCCGCTGGAGTGGAAGATGATCACCGAGCAGACCACCATCAGCAGGTGAGCTGAGCCGTGACCAGGTCGAGTCTGCGTTCCCTCCCCGTGCTCATCGGGGCGTTCCTGGTGGCTGCCCTGTTCGCGGGGTCACTGCCCTGGCTGACGGGCAGCGACCCCGCGCGAACCGTGCTGCGTGCCCGACAGGTGGAGCGCGACGCGGACCCGGCCGCACTGGAGGCCATCCGGCAGAGCCTGGACCTGCCGGAGAACCCCTTGCTGGGCACCTGGCAGTGGATCGTGAAGGCCTTTCGGGGAGACTTCGGGGTGTCCTGGGTCAGTGGCACCCCGGTTGCCGAGAAGGTCGGCTCCTCGCTGCTGGTC
This sequence comes from Arachnia propionica, assembly GCF_003859805.1. GTDB lineage: Bacteria > Actinomycetota > Actinomycetes > Propionibacteriales > Propionibacteriaceae > Arachnia > Arachnia propionica_C. The sequence goes on along the minus strand of NZ_RQZG01000002.1, from coordinate 8,023 downwards.
TCGCTCAACCTCTCCGGGATGGCGGCAGCGACGACCCTGGCCCTGGGCTTTGTGTGTGTGGGACCGATGATCCTGTCCGTCGGGCGTGGGAAGGGGGGCACGTCGCGAGTGCTGCGGGTGGTCTCCTCGGTGCTCGCCGCCCTCCCCGAGTTCGTGCTCGCGGTGCTCCTGGCCTTCATCTTCGCGGTGAGGCTGCGTTGGTTCCCCGCGACCGGTTGGCAGACCGGTCAGCACGCCGTGCTGCCGGTGGCCGCGATCTCGGTCGCCTCGGTCGGGGTGCTGCTCCGTGTTCTCATGACCGCGGTGACCGCCGTCGCGGATGAGGACTGGGTCCGCACCTGGCGGGCGAACGGGGCCCGGCCCGCCCGGATCTCCGCCGAGGTGGCCAGGCGGGCGCTCGCCGTGGTGCTGCCCCAGGTGTTCCTGCTGCTCGCCGGGATCGTCGGGGCCTCGGTGGTGGTGGAGGACACCTTCGCCATCCCGGGGCTCGGCCGTACCGCTCTCAACGCCGCACTGGCCCAGGACGTCCCCGTCGTGCAGGGAGCGATGGCGGTGCTGGTGCTGCTGGGGGTCGTGGTCGGTGCCCTCGGCAACCTGCTCCACCACTGGCTCATGGCTCCAGCCCTCGGTGCCGGACAGGGCACGGCGTTGGTGCGTCACGTCGGTACCGTGCGGCGCGGCTGGGGATGGTGGTCGTGCGTGGCGCTGCTCGTGGTCCTCATCGTCGGTGGCTGGTTCCGCAGCAGCGCCATCGACCCCCTGTCCCGTCACCAGGGCCCTTCCTGGGCCCACCCCTTGGGGGCGGACCACGTCGGTCGTGACGTCTGGGCCCGTGTCGGGGAAGGGGCGTGGTTGACCATCGGCTCCGCAGTGGCGCTCACCCTCATCTGCCTGGTGATCGGGCTGCTCGTGGGGTTGGCCTCCCGGGAGGGATCGGCCGGGATCACCGACATCCTCAACGCCATCCCGTCGGTCTTCCTCGGGGTGGTGCTGGCGGCGGCACTCGGGCCCGGGATGTTCAGCGCCTGGCTGGCGATCTGCATCGTCGGGTGGATTCCGCTGGCGGTCCATGCCAGGACACTGGCGGCCGAGGCGAGGGCGGCCGGGTTCCACCAGGCGGCGATCACGTCGGGGGCCACCAGGTGGTGGATCACCCGTCGGCACATCCTGCCCAGTGTCTTCCGACCGGTGCTGGGGCACGCCCTGGTCAGGTTGCCGCACCTGGCGCTGGCATTGACCGGGCTGAGCTTCCTCGGTCTGGGGGCCGGACACGACTCCCCGGAGTGGGGCAAGATGCTCTCCGACGCCGTCAGCCACATGGAGCAGGCGCCGTGGACGGTGCTCTTTCCGGCCTTGGGGCTGGTGCTGCTGGGACTGGTGACCAACCTTGCCAGGGCGGAATGACCACTGGTCGGCGGATAGGATCGCGAGCATGACGAAGCACCACGACGACGTGACCAAGAAGTACGACGACGAGGGCTCGGCCCCTGGCTGGGAGGCCATCGACGCTGCCTGCCTCGGCCTCTACCCTGACCAGGGTGAGCCCTTCCACTACGGCACCATGCCGTTCTCCTTCTTCCAGGACCCCGGGCTCGAGGGGGTCTCGGTGTACCGGGTGGCACAGCCGGAACCGCACTGGCACTACGTCTCCTACGGGCTGAGTGACCTGTTCGGGGAGCAGGACGGACCGGATGGGTACGGGGACTCCGGTCACGGCTTCGAGCTCACCTTCAGGCTCGCCGACCCGCAGGTGATGACGGCCACTGAGCCTCCCACCTGGCCGATCGACATGATGCAGAACCTGGGCCGTTACGTCTTCGCCACCGGGAACCGCTTCGGGGCCAACCATCACATGGACGCGGGTGGGAGGATCGCGCTCGAGGAGGACACCGAGCTCACCGCCCTCGGTTTCGTGGCGGACCCTGATCTCGGGGAGATCGAGACCCCGAGTGGGAAGGTCCGCTTCACCCAGATCTTCGGACTGACCGGGACGGATCTGTCCGATGTCAAGGCCTGGAGTGCCGAATCGCTCTACGAGTTGTACGGTGCCCGGTTCCCGAAGTTCATCACCCATCTGGACCAGGGCCCGCTGCGCGACGACCCGGAGGTGGCCCGGCTCATCGAGGAGGGCAAGCTGCGCGACGGCTCGCAGATGGCCCGGACCTTCGTCGAGCGCGTCGGGGTGGCCGAGGTCGAGGGCAGACTGGAGATCACCATCGGCGCCCGGATCGCGGGGGAGGTGCCCGGCTACCTTCAGGGCAGGCTGCCGTTCGGGCGGGACTTCATGCTCATCGGCAACGAGGACGGCCTCACCTTCGAACCGGCCGATTCCACCTCGTGGGAGCTGGGTGAGGAGGAGAACTTCCTCCGGCTCACCCCAGCCGACCTGGAGCAGGTCGTGGCCATCCTCGAACCGAAGCGGGGACGCCACCAAGCCCCGGCCGGGGTGGTGTGGATCATCGAGCCCACCGAGATGAGGGACCCCGAGGGCAACGTCGTCGAGGTCATCGGGTAACAGGGCCACGCGGACAGGTTTCCGGCAGGCACCGCAGAGTATCGACGCGACCCGATGTCGTGTTGGACTCGGACTCAGTGTCGCTCGGGTGCGGGCTGCCGGAAACCGCTCGTACCCCTGCCGTCCCGTGCCTCCGTCGCCCGGCCCTTCGCGGCTCACCTCGGTCACGAATCGCCGTTCTGCTTTGCTTGGAACGTTTCAAACGCGATCTCACCGAAACAAAGCGGCGATTCGTGACCACTCCATTCTTCGGTCACTCCCTCCCGGCGGCCTCCGCTGCGCGCTGATTCACCTGTCTTGGGTTGGAAACGCCTGCCTTGTTTCACTTCGCCTGCCCAGTTGGACAGGTGAGCCGCCGTTGAGGCAGGCGAGCCACACCCAACACAGGCGAACCCGAGACAAGGCAGGCGAACCCGCCGCGGTCACCCGACGCCGATGGCTCGCCCGGCGGAGAAGTGTCGAACCGGGGCCCGGAATGGCACGAAGGGGCGCCGTGTCGAGACCTGCTGTCACCCAGTCGGGTTTGCCGGTCCTGGCGCGTGCTCGGCTGCCTTCAGGCGGCGGCTGTTTGGTCGTTCCCGGTTGAACCGGTAAGGTGTGCAGGTGTTGACAGCGACGCGGAAGCGTTCGCTCATGGAAGTGGAGGCCTGACCTCCCACCTGGGCCGCCGGGGCGGTCGGGTCGGAACGCACCTCAGGTGCGTCGTCAGGCCTTCGCGCATGCGCGAAGGCCTTCTTCCGTGTCAGCACCAGCACTTCGACCTTGGAGGAACCCATCAGCACTGAACCGCGGATCAACGAACGCATTCGAGTACCCGAAGTCCGACTCGTCGGCCCCAAGGGGGAGCAGGTCGGCATCGTGCGTCTGGAGGACGCACTCCGCCTCGCGGTGGAGAGTGATCTCGACCTCGTCGAGGTGGCTCCGCAGGCGCGTCCCCCGGTTTGCAAGCTGATGGACTACGGCAAGTTCAAGTACGAGGCGGCGCAGAAGGCACGTGACGCCCGCAAGAACCAGTCGAACACCATCACCAAGGAGATGAAGCTCCGTCTCAAGATCGACAACCACGACTACGAGACGAAGAAGGGGCACGTCGTGCGCTTCCTCAAGGGCGGCGACAAGGTGAAGATCACCATCATGTTCCGCGGCCGTGAGCAGTCGCGGCCGGAACTGGGAATCGAGCTGCTCAAGCGGCTCGCCAACGACGTGGCCGAGTTCGGTTTCGTCGAGTCCGCTCCCAAGCAGGACGGCCGGAACATGCTCATGGTGCTCGGCCCCACGAAGAAGAAGACCGAGGCCAAGGCCGAACAGGCCGAGGAACGGGACCGTCGCATGGAGCAGCGGAAGGCCAACGCCGAGGCGGAGAAGGCTGAGGAGGCCCGGCTCAGGGCCGCAGCACAGCCGTCGAAGAAGAAGCGCGGCCCCGCCGACAACATGGACCCCGACATCGACCTGTGACCCGGGTCGAGCTGAGATACAGAAAGTGAGCAGACAATGCCGAAGATGAAGTCGCATTCCGGCGCCAAGAAGCGTTTCAAGGTCACCGGATCGGGCAAGCTCATGCACCGCCAGGCCAACCTGGGCCACCTCAACGCCCACAAGTCCTCCAAGCGTCTGCGCAGCCTCAAGGGCAACACCGAACTGGCCGCAGCCGATGTGAAGCAGGCCAAGGCCCTGCTGGCCGGGCACCCCGGTCGCTGAGCCCACCCATCCCCTCGTTCCCCTGGCCGTTCCGGCCGTCATCTAAGGAGTCAACATGGCACGCGTCAAGCGTTCTGTGAATGCGAAGAAGAAGCGTCGCGAGGTCCTCGAGCTCGCCTCGGGGTACCGCGGGCAGCGCTCGCGCCTGTACCGCAAGGCCAAGGAGCAGATGCTCCACTCTGCCACCTACGCCTATCGTGACCGTCGCGCCAGGAAGGGTGACTTCCGCGCCCTGTGGATCCAGCGCATCAACGCCGCCGCCCGTGCGGAGGGCATGACCTACAACCGCCTCATCAACGGTCTGAAGAACGCCGGCGTCGAGGTGGACCGCAAGATCCTGGCCGATCTGGCCGTCACGGACAGCAACGCCTTCGCCGCCCTGGTCGCCGTCGCCCGCGACAACCAGGCCCCGGCAGCGGCCTGAGCGTGACCGAATCCGGCAACGCAGCACGCGAGCTCCCGAGCTCCGTGCTGCGTTCTTTTCGTCGTCTGACCCAGCGTCGTGGTCGTGACCTGGCGGGGGAGTTCCTCGTCGAGGGGCGACAGGCGGTGCGTGAGGCGTTGGCCACCGAGAGTCTGGTCACGGCCGTCGTCGTGGCCGATCCCGAGCGGCACCACGACCTGCTGGCGGGTGTGGACGTGCCCGTGTGGGTGGGGTCACAGGCCGTGATGCGGCAGCTGTCGGACACCGTCACCCCGCAGGGTGTGGTCGCGGTGTGTCGCCAGCCCCGATTCGGCTGGGAGGACCTCACGGATGCCCGCCTGCTGGTGATCTGCGCCCAGGTCCGGGACCCCGGCAATGCGGGAACCGTCATCCGTTGCGCCGATGCGTTCGGGGCCGACGGGGTGATCCTCACCTCCGGCTCGGTGGAGGTGTGGAACCCGAAGACCGTGCGTGCCTCCGTCGGGTCGCTGTTCCACCTGCCGATCCTGACCGGGGTGGAACTGGCCGAGGCCGTGGCCCGGGTCCACGCCATGGGCATGCAGGTGCTGGCGGCCGACGGCGACGGCGAGCCCTTGGATCTGCTGGCCGCCTCGGGCAGGCTGGCCCGGCCCTCCGCCTGGCTGATGGGCAACGAGGCCTGGGGCCTGCCCGAGGCTGACGCGGCCCTGGCCGACCAGGTGGTCGCCATCCCGATGTGGGGTGGGGCGGAGAGCCTCAACCTCTCCTCGGCGGCCGCGATCTGCCTGTACCAGACGGCCTCGGCCCAGCGTCGCTGACCTCTGCACAGCAGGTTTCCCTCTGGTAGCATCGCGGCATCCCCCGGATTTGCTCGGAAGGACGCGACGATGCTCCTGGCTGGTTCAACCTTTTGTTGCGAGGTACCCGACGGCTGGTCCGTGGCCAGGGAGCCTGGATGTGTGATCGGCACGGCTCCGGCTGCGCTGACGGGGTTCACGCCGAACGTGGTGTTGCGGGAGTCGCAGGTGGAGGAGCGTCCCGATGCGCTGGCTGCGATCAGTCAGGCGAATCTACGGGGTCTGCAGAACGGAATTCCGGGCACGCTGGTGTTGCAGATCGAGGCGTTGCAGCAGCACGGGGCCGAGCATCGCCGGGTCTGTATGTTGTCCCCGGCCAGGCCTGAGGAGGTCCATGGCAACACCATCTCGGTGCTGAGCATCCAGGACCTCGTCGTGGCCGATGGTGTGGTGGCCGAATTGACCCTGTCGGTACCGTTGTTCGACTTCCGGCCCTGGGATGAGAACCACAACATTTTGGAGACCCTGCGGCTGCTGCCTCCCGAGGAGCGCGCCAAACCACCGACCACGTCAGATGTTCCCGAACCGACGCTGGACGTGTGGGCCTCGAGCCGTGCTGGTGCGCCTCGTGAGGATCTGTCGGTGGTGGCGCTGCCGGAGTTGGTGCTCCCGGCTGAGCCGTTGACGGTCAGCTCCGCGACGGCGGCCACCATCGTGAAGGGGGCCTCCCGTGGCCTGTTCCCGAAGGTCAAGGGCGAGGCGCGCGACGAACTGGCCGAGGCTGGCCTGGTGGACCGGAAGGGGAACCTCGTCGGGGACGGTTTCTGGTACGGCAGCCACTTCTACCAAGGACTGCCCTGGGTTCTGCACACCACGGCCCCGGCGAACACGGATTTCCGGTTCTGGATGACTGATTCCACCACCGTCTTCCTCAGCCCTCACCCCGGACTGTCGGGCAAGTATCTGCTGGGATGGACCACGACCTATGACTTCTTCCGGGTCATGTTGTCCTGGGTTGGCCATCGTCCCTCGTGGCCGCTGGAGGTGAACCTGTCCCTAGCCATGAGGCAGGTGCAGGTGAAGGTGGAAGACGGCATCGTGCCATCCACAGGGTCCCCGGATGAAGCCGAGTTCTGCGCTCAGCGCTGGAGCGCTTGGGCCCTGGACTGCCTTGCCGTGGACCGCTCCGTCACCTGGTTCCATACTGCTTCGCGTGGGGACGCTCTGGCCTTCGCCGCCCCACCGCCCGCCAAACGCGACCAGCTGATCCTGGAGCAGGACCCGCTCGACCCACTGTGGGCCGTTCTCATCCAAGGCATTGTCTCAGCGCAGGAGGAACAACTGTGACTTTTCATCGTGTGAAAGCAGACGCCTGCTACGAGATCTTCACCAAGGTGGAGACCGAGGCGGAGCAGGCCGCCCAGACCCACAAGGCTCTCTCCGGGGACATCGACGCCCTGGGCGCGCTGTTCACCGGGGAGAGCAGCATCCTCGCCTCGAAACTCAATGGGCTCTACAACCGCATCCTGACTGAGGGTATGACCTCTGCCGAGCAACAGATCACCAATGCTGCTGCCGGTGGTCGGGCATCGGTGGCCGCAATCCAGGCCGGACACTACGAGATGGCCGACCAGACCGCCAAGGACGCCCACGCAGTCGATGAGGTCCGCATCACCGATGGGAAACCAGCATGAGTGTCAACACCGATGGTCTGATGAACTGGCCTGACCCCGCATCCTTGCAGGATGCCGCCCTCACCCTGGTTGAGCGTGGGACCAGCTTCGCCGAGGAGATCGACAACGCGCATTCGATTTGGCAGGGGCTCACCGCCTGTTACGAATCCCCTCACCAGCATCTGCTCTACTCCTCCTTGGACTCCGCCCAGGCCGATGGGGATCAGGTCGCTGCTGGATGCGCGAGCATCGCTTTGGCCATCGATGCCTTCGCTGAGGCCGTCCACGCCCTGAAGAACCGTAGGCAGGCCCTGCTCGAGGACGCCGCCACCTTCAACGCGAAACAGCTCGACCCAGACGCCGAGGACCACCTCGACAAGGTTCGGGAAGGGGATGCGCTCCAGGGGCGCATCGATGCTCTCGTCAAGGAGTACAAGGCAGCCATCGAGGAGTGTCACGCCCAGCTCAGCGCGATCAGCAACGCGGGCCTTCCCGGGGACACCTCCGTCCTGGACGACATCGCGCGGGACAGCGCACTCACCACGGCCACCACGGTGGCCGAGAGCCGCAAGGTCCGCATCCACCGTGCCGTCAGGAGAGTTTATCTCCGCATCGGAGAGCACCGCTTGAGGTTTCTGCCATATCGGGTGCAGTGGAAGACCGGTGCTCGGCACTGGGACAAGGCCTGGGGCTCACCCCCACCAGCCGCACCCGGGGACATCGGAACGAAGATCCGCACTGGTTTCTTCGAGACGATCCTCGGCCCCAAACCAGGCCAGTACGGCCGACCCCATGTCTTCTCCTCAGAGGTCAAGACTTTCTTCAAGGGGAAACTCGGTGTCGGTGTCCAGAGCACGGTCACCACCAAGATCGGCACCTCCGGCTGGGGCCGAGCAGCCGGACGAGGCCTGTTCGCCGCCGGGATCGTGCTCACCTT
>NZ_RQZG01000001.1 GCF_003859805.1 Arachnia propionica | reverse complement strand
GACACCCCACAAATCTAACACACGCCAGCATGAAAACAGAGGAAACTTCTGTCACCCCATCACCCCGTCAGGTTTTGTTTAAAGAGGGCTAGAGCTCCTGCAAAGCGACGTGTACAGCGGCGTCATCGACACCGCCGAAGCTGAGCATGCCACCGGAATGGATCGACTCCGCGCTGTCCTGACTCAGTCCGGACAACTGGACTTGGGAGCTCACTCTCTAATCTCAGTATCACGAATGGAAGACCGTCAAGGAATCTGTCACCAGCTTGCCAACGCGGATCGACTGACCTGGGTGAAGCGCAATGGATAGCCCCCTCAACAGCCCTTTCGAGGTCGGACTCCGAGTACTTACCCTCCTGGCGGCAGCCTTTCCTGCTCATCTCGACATCAACCGTTTGGTGCTTCTGGACCACGGCCTTCTCCACAGCGCGGACCTCGATGGGCCCGAGAGTCTGCACCCGCCCATCCCTGTCCGAGTTGGCGAGCTTGGGGTAAAGAGACGGCATATTGAAGATGGACTTCACCTCATGCTCCAAGCTGGACTCGCAGAGATGGTTGCCGAGGACGGTGGTATTGAGTTTCGTGCCAGCGACAGCTCCGAGAGTTTTCTCCGCCTTCTCGAAAGCGACTATGCGCGAGCGCTACACGAACGGGCCCGTTGGGTTGTTGCAGAACTCGGTCACATCGATGACCATGGCCTACGCGAACGCATGCGCGAAGTATCGTCACACTGGTCCGAGGAGTTTGAAGTCATTCCAGCACCGGGCGGGGGCGCACAGTGATGAGACGGCTCACGCTAACTCACCTGACCTTCACGGGCACCAGCGTGCCAGACGCTTCCGTAGACTTCAGCCCCCATGTCACAGTCATCCACGGCCCCTCCGACACTGGCAAGTCGTTCATCGTCGATGCCATCGACTTCGTCCTCGGCGCGAAAGCACTCAAAGAAATACCCGAACGGGATGGTTACAGTAGGGTCCTTCTCGGTCTTGAACTCCCAGAAGGTGACCGCGTCACCCTCGCGCGTGCGATCGATGGAGGCGACATCTGCCTCTACCGAGCCGACCTCCGCTTCGAGCCCCCGGGCCCGCCGGATGAGTCGCTTTCGGCGAAACACAGTGCATCAACGACCTCAAATCTCTCCCGGTTCCTTCTTGGGCAGGTCGGGCTCGACGAAAAGCGAGTTCGCAAGAACGCGCGCAACGAAACCAACATGCTTAGTTTCCGTGATCTCACCAAGCTATGCATCATCGGCGAGACGAAGATGCAGGCTGAAGAGGCGCCGGGGATCAGCGGTCAGCATGTCAGCAGGACGAAGGAAGTCTCTATTCTCAAGCTCCTGCTCACAGGAGAAGACGATTCGGCGCTGGAGACTGTTCCGTCAACTCAAGAACAGAAGCGTTTACGCGGAGCCCGTCAAGAGGTAGTAGAGCGGATGCTCGGCCAACTCGAAACGCGGCTTCAAGACGTCGCTGAACCGACCGAACTCAAGGAACAGCTGGCTAAGCTGAATCGTGCCATTTCTGAACACACTGCCACGGTGGGAGGTCTGGCGAGGCAAAGAGGACAACTCCTTGTGGACCGTACTCGCATCGAGCGCGAAGAACGAACTTATCGTCTTGAGTACTCAGATGCCGCCGCTCTGCGAGAGCGCTTTGAGCTGCTGCGCAGACAGTACGAGAGCGATCTTGCGCGCCTTGAAATGATTGCTGAGGTCGGCAACCTGCTGGGTTACTTTCGGCAGGGCACGTGCGTCTTCTGCGGCGCCGAGCCCGCAAACCAACACCTCAATATCGACTGCGCCGGTGATACGACCAGCTTTGGCCTGTCCGTGGAAGCGGAGACTCTGAAGACTCGCGCTCTTCACCAAGACCTGCTGGTCACGATCGAGAGCGTGAACGAGCGGAACAGGAGCGTCCGCAAAGCAATCAGATCAGCACGTCAGGAGTCGTCTCGTCTGCAAACGGAAATCGAGGCCCTCGACGCCAGAATCGCCCCGCACGAGGGGGACCTTAACGACCTCCTCGCGAAACGAAGTGAGGTCGAAAAGTACCTCGGGCTGTACGACCAAGTGGCATCACTCGAAGCAATGATCCGAAAAATCGCCAGTGAGAGCGACGCAGAGGTAGCCACTGCGGCAACTAGCCTGAGTCTCACCGCCGTGAGAGAGTTTTCGGCCGAGATCTCCAAACGCCTTCGCCAGTGGGGATATCCCGACGCAGCCCTGGTCCGATACGACCGGAGCGAGCTGGACATCATCGCGGGAGACCAAAAGCGGTCGGCCCACGGCAAGGGCGTCCGAGCCATTTTGCACGCAGCCTTCACCCTCGCACTCGCGCAGTATTGCTTCGACCGCGAACTCCCACACCCTGGCTTCATCGTCCTCGACTCGCCTCTCGTGACCTATCGTCCGCCGGACCACTCTCATGATGATGACGAAGACCCGCCGGAAGACGTTGTTCGGGCGTTCTACCGCAACATCCAAGACAACTTTGACGGCCAAGTCATCGTCATGGAGAACACTGATCCGCTTGAACCTCTGGCTCAGGACGCGAAGGACACCCCATTCACCAAGCATGCTAGCGACGGCAGGTATGGCTTCCTGCCCATGAAGGCGTCAGCTGCAGGTCTTGCGGTGCTCCCGACCGACACCCAACCCGAGGAAAGCTAGTAGCGGCCCGTTGCCCGCCCCGTCACTTGGTGCGGGTGCCCGTCAGAGCAGCTCGATGCTGGTGATCTGGCCCTGCGTCAATCTGTCTCGCAGGACCGCACCTATCCAGGGGCACGATGATGGCGTACATTGGTGGCGAGGCAGGTTCTCTCTTGCGGGTCTTTCGGGACGGCCTACGGGCGCTCACCTACGTACTGCCTCCTCGACGGAGTAGCACGTGTGACGAGAGAGCCCGATCATGTTCCGATCCATCTGGATCCTCAGCATCCACGCCCATGACTTCTTCCAGCACTACATGCCGAGCAACCGCCTGCTCGCAGCAACGCGAACCCGGCGAGGGCTGAAGTGGGGTGTCCCGGCGATGCTCGTCGGTGTCCCATACCTTGCCATCGCCAACGTGTGCACCATCCTGATGGACCGTGGGGCGCCCGAGTGGCTGCACCTGGTTGTTCTGTGGGGCATCTGGAATGCCTTCAAGTTCATTCTCAACGGTCCCATCAGCCTGTTCCGCCTCGTGCGAGCGATCATGCGCGAGCAGATGATGGCCCAGGCGGTGCGCCCGACGGACCGGAGGCGGCTCCCCACCAACTCACGCTGCTGAGCCGCCTCTTTTGTCACGTCGGCGTGGTCGTCCACCCGGTCGGATCGACATTCCTTGACGTGCGATGGTTCGACGCACGGTCTGCGCGTCCACCTCGAACCGGCGGCCCAGCTGTACGAGCGTCCAACCCGATTGGTACAACCGGGCCGCTTCCTTGGCCTGCACAGAATCCAGACCCGCGCGGCGAACAGGGACGCCGCGCCGTGCAAGATGAGCTGCCGCGGTCAGGCGATGGATATGAAACTGCTTGGCCAGCCCACGCAGCGTCGCGCCGGCCTCGTAGGCAGTGACCAGCTGGTCGACTTCGGCATCGGTCAGAATAGTTTGAGTCATCTCAAGTGAGTGGACGGACTGGCCCCGGGAGTCCACAACGCAGGGTTCCGATGGCCGCTTCGATATCCGGTAAACCCCTCGTGACCAGCGCGAACACAGGGTTCGTGCGGCGGAGCCAAAGTTGTCAAACTCTCTACGTAGGTCCACCAGAAGTTCGTTGTTCAGACCAATGACATCACTGGTTTGAGTTCCAGACTCCGCCGTCCATCCTTGCTGGCTGACGTCGAGGTCTTGACCCGTGCGGCGGGTTCCATGTTCTCCGGTACCGTCACTGTCTCCACAATGTCATCGGTCATGCTGTTCGTGTCATGGATCGCCCCTTCGGGCGGCACCTGAAGTGGACTTCACGAAGTCGTCGTATGGCGCTTGCGGTCGGTTCTGATGTGGAGGCCGAGGCTGGCCCTGGATCTCACTCGGGCTACATTGAACGGCCCTACCGTTGGGTTGTCTGCTTGTTCTTCGGTATCCAGCGCAGGGCGAGTGCGCCGAGTGCTGCGCTCAGGACGGCTGCGATGCCGATGGCGATGTGCATGCCGGTGAGGAAAGCGGTCTTGGCCTGCTCCGCGGCTTCGGTGGTGAGGGTGAGGTCCAGTGTCTCGGCCAGGGTGGGTGCGAGGTCTGGGCCTGTGAGTCGAAAGACGAGAGCGGCGGTGGAGCCGAGGAGCGCGATGCCAAGGGCGTTGCCGACCTCGTTCGAGGTCTCCGCGATCGCACCGGCCGAACCTGCCCTGTTCGGCGGGACTGCTGAGACGGCGGTGTCGGCGACGAGGGCGAAGGAGATGCCGTAGCCGATGCCCGCGATGACCGTGGAGGCGATGTACCAGCCGATGCCGCCGGTGATCGTGGTGGCGAGCAGCAGCGCAAGTCCTGCGGCCATCGAGAAGTGGCAGAGCACGAGTGCAGCGCGTCCACCGATGCGTTCGACGAGCTTGGGGGTGAGGATGCAGACCATGGTGAGCACGATGGCCCCGGGCAGGGCGAGGAAGGCTGCGCTGAGCACGGGAAGGCCGAGCACCGATTGCAGGTGGATGCCGGTGAGGTAGGCGGCGGCCGACCAGGCGAACAGTGAGAACACGCCGGTGATGATCGCGACGGTGAAGACCTTCTCCCGGAAGAGCGTCACGTCAACGAGGGGGTATTCGAGGTTGCGCTGGCGCAGGATGAACCAGGTGAGCACCAGTACGCCGGTGACGCCGAAGATGGCGACGGGCCAGGAGGGGCCGTAGGCGGCGAGTTGCTTGACCGCGTACACGGCGGCGAGGAGGCCACCTGCCGAGAGGATGATGCTGACCGGGTCGACCTTGCCGGGCCGGGTGGCCTTGACCTCACGTAGCACGATCGGGGCGGCGGTGAGAAAGACCACCACGACGGGCAGGTTGATGAGGAACACCGAGCCCCATGCGAAGTGGCTCAGCAGCAGCCCGCCGATGACCGGTCCCATGGCGAAGCCGGTGGCGAAGGTCGCGGCGAAGATCCCGATGGCCTGGGAGCGTTGACGTGGGTTCTCGAACAGTTCGCTGAGCACGGCCAGACCGGAAGGGAGCAGGGTGGCGCCGCCCAGGCCCATGAGGGCGCGGGAGGCGATGAGCCATTCCGGTGAGGTTGACAATGCCGCCCCGGCGGAACCCAGACCGAACGTGGTCGCCCCGATCATCAACAGTTTGAGTCTGCCGAAGCGGTCGCCGAGGTTCCCGAACGCGATCAGCAGCGACCCGACGGCGAAACCGTAGATGTCGAGTATCCAGAGGGCTTGGTCTGCGCTCGGGGTGAGGACGTGGGTGATCGTTGGCATCGTCAGGAACAGGATCGAGCCGTCCATCGAGACCAGCAGCACCGGGCCGAGCACGACCAGCAACCCGAACCACGCGCGGCGACCCGCCCTGATCTGCTTCCGGTGCGGCGAGGCGGAGGCGTCGGGGATGGAGAGATGCGTTTGCTCGTTCACGTACTCGATCCTCTGCAGGCAGCCCGGGCACAGCCAGATCCCTGGCATGGGTACACCTGACAGGTGCAGGCACGCACGAAAGTGGCTGACTAGCATGGTGAACGTGCAGACCGAGACCTTGGGCGTGTTTCTCAAGACCCGGCGCGACCGCGTCACCCCCGACGACGCCGGACTGCACACCTACGGCACCACCCGCCGGGTGCCCGGCCTGCGACGTGAAGAACTTGCGCACCTCGCCGGAGTCTCCGTCGGTTACTACACCCGTCTGGAACAGGACCAGTCCGGCACCGCCTCATCTCAAGTGCTCGACGCGTTCGCCCGGGTGCTCGGTCTGGACGATGTGGAGACGACGCATCTGCACAACCTCGCCCACCGCTCTGGCCTTTCCCGACTCAGCCAGCCCGAACCGGAAGTCCTCGCCCCCCGCGTGTCCGCTCTCCTGTCCTCGCTGGGTGAAAGCCTGCCCGCCATCGTGCTCGGTCGGCGCGGCGACGTGCTCGCCTGGAACCGCACCGGGCACGCCCTCATCGCCGCACACCTCGACCACGACGCCCCGGCACATCCCGAGATGCGCCCCTCGATCCCACGGATGTTCTTCCTCGATCCGCTGCACCGTGACCTGTACCGGAATTGGGAGGAACTCGCCCGCACCCACAGCGGCTACCTCCGCCTCACGTCTGGCCGCTACCCCGACGACGCGAAACTCGCCGGGCTCATCGGTGAGCTCACCATGCACAGTCCGGACTTCGCGACGATCTGGGCCACGGGTGACGTCGCCGATTGCACGAGCGGCCCGATGGACCTCCAGCATCCGACGATCGGAGCCGTCAAGGTCGACTACCAGGTTTGGCTACAGCCCGACAGCCCAGACCACCGACTTGAGATCTACACCCCCCGCGACGACGCCTCGCGCGACGCGATCAAGCTCTTGTGAGGAGACCGAGCACTCAGGATCTGTCCGGGCTGCCGTCCGGAGCTGTTCGGTCGGTGATGTGTTCCCATCGGGCATCGGGGCGGCACACCCAGCTGTTGAGTTGCCCTCGATCAGCGACCGCAGCGTCTCCGACTCGTCATTCCTGCCCGGTGAACCGCCGGGTCCTTGCACAGCCCGGTCGATGATCTGGTGCGAGAGCGAGTTCGTGCCCGTCTGGCCCTGATGCGTTCCAGGGGCTCGCCGTTGTTCCTGGTTGGAGAAGTGAGTCCGTGTCGTCCGGGAATCCGTATGCTATTGGCCATGGAAGCGCCGAGGTTGCTCATCGAGGACCTGGTACTGGAGCCCCCGACGATCGACGATGCTCCCGCCTGGGCCGCGGCACAGGACGATGAATGTGCCATCTGGTTCGACTGGCCTTCTCGGCCCACGACGGAGCAGTGCCTCAGCTACCTCCGACGAATCACCCTCGATGCGGAGCCGGACTCCTACGTCTGGGCGATCCGGGTTCTCGATGGCTTCGCGGGAGGGATCGATCTCAAGTTCGACGAAGGGCGATGGAACGTCTCCTACTTCGTCGCCCCGGCACGTCGTGGACGAGGGATCGCGCGACGTGCCCTGTGTGCCGTCGTCGAGTGGGCCGAGCGTGAACTGTGCATCGCGGAGATCTCGACACGGGTTCACGTGGACAACATCGCCAGCCAGCGGGTGCTCGAAGCAGCCGGGTTCACCCGGATCAGGACGCAACGCAGTCCTGGTGCCGATCATGACGACCACATCTGTGCCAGAACTTTTCCCCCAGCGTTGCGATCCAGTCATAGGGCGATGACGTGATCCAACCACTCATGTCGCGTCACCGGTCCCAGACGTGGCCCGTGGTGCAGATGATGGCAGACGCAGCGCGGCCCAGATCACGAGCGCGGTGACCAGGGCCACCACCGCGTTGACGGCGATCGCAGTCTGCAGACCGGGCAGGAGGGTGGCACCTGCCCAGGCCGTCACGATCGCTGACATCACCGGGGTTCCGAGCGCGATGCCGACCTGTTGGCTCATGGTGACCAGCCCCGTGGCCAGCCCCTGTTGATCGTCGGGTACCCCGCTGGTGGAGGAGACGACGTAGCCGACGATGGCGATGAGGTTGGCCACACCGCCGATGAAGGTGGTGATGAGCAGTGGCACGAGCCAGCTGCGGGAATCGGAGATGAATGCGAGCGGCAGGGTGGCTCCTGCCTGGACGAGCAGGCCGATGATGATCGCCCGCTTCGGGTCGGTCAGCCCGATGATCCGTGGCGCGACGAGCCCGCCGATCACGGTGCCGACACCGAGGACCCCGAGGATCAACCCGGCGGCCAAGGGCGTGTGACCGAGGACCTCCTGCAGGTAGAGCGTGAGCAGGAACACCAGTGAGGTCTCCGTGGCGAAGGCGAACAGACCGGCGGTGTTGCCCCAGGCGATGTTGCTCCGTCTGAGAAGTCCCGGGGTGATCAACGGCTCCGGGACCCGTGACTCGATCAGGAGGAAGACGGCGATGAGGATGGCAGCCATGGCGATGGATCCCCAGGTGGTGGGGTGGGTCCAGCTGCCGTGTCCGGCGTTGTCGATGCCGAGGACGAGAGAACTGAGGCCGAGCGTGATGGTGATGGCACCGGGAACATCGAGTCGGGGACGCCGGGTGTCACGGGTTTCACGCAGCACGACGGGAGCGACGAGGATGACGGCGGTTGCGACGACGACGTTGATGAAGAATGCCCAGCGCCATGAAACGATACCGGTGAGAACGCCGCCGAGGACTGCTCCGGTGGTGAAACCAGCTGCCATGAGGGCACCGTTGAGGCCGAGTGCTCGGGATCGGGCTGGGCCTTCGGGGAACATGATGGTCATCAGCGACATCGCGGCCGGGGTGACCATGGCGGTGGCGATCCCTTGACCGACTCGGGCTCCCAGCAACATGGCGGGTGTGGAGGCCAGTCCGCCGACCAGCGAGGAGACGCCGAGTATCGCGATTCCGAGCAGGAAGAGGCGTTTGCGGCCGAAGAGGTCGGCGACGCGGCCGAAGAAGAGGGTGAATCCTGCGGCGCAGAGGGCGAAGGCCGTGACGATCCACTGCAGTGCATCGGTGGTGAAGCCGATCTCCTTCCCGATGTGGGGCAGGGCGACGCCCAGGATGGAGAAGTCGACGGCCAGGGTGAAATTCGCTGTCAGCAGGAGGACCATGGCGATCGACTGTGCCGTGGTGAAGCGGGTCACGGCAGTCGTGTCCGTGGCTTCTGGTTCGGTGATCTCGCTCATGGTCCCCAGCTTCGGTCGGTCGGCGTGGGACAACCAGACCTCTGAGGTGGCGAGCCTACTCGTGGCTGGTACTGGCAGGGACAGGTTGGGGGTAGGAGGGGCAGCGAGAATGTGACCATGATGTCACGTCCAGCGAACCTGACCGGAGACCATCACCGACCGGTGACGGAGCTGGGGGAGTTCCTCCGTTCGCGCCGGGATCGCATCACCCCCGATGACGTGGGGGTACGCAGCTATGGACGGCGGCGTGTGCCAGGGTTGCGCCGGGAGGAGCTGGCACAATTGGCCGGGGTGTCGGTGACCTACCTGACCCGGCTGGAGCAGGGACAGTCACAGAACGCCTCCGACGCGGTGATCGAGGCATTGGCTCGGGCCCTGCAGTTGGACGTCGATGAACGTGCCCACCTCCACGCACTGGCGCATCCGATGCCATCGAGACGACTGCGGGAGAGCCTTACGGAACGCGTCACACCGGGGGCAGAGAGGCTGCTGCACGCGATGGGTGGCGTGCCCGCGATGCTGCTGGGGCGGTTCAACGACATCCTCGCCTGGAACACCGCCGGGCATCGGCTGCTGGCCCGGCACCTCGATGTGGATGCCCCAGAACGTGAGGATGATCGGCCCAACCAGCTGAGGCTGCTGTTCTTGGACGAGTGCACGCGTGAGCTGTATCCGGACTGGGACCACGAGGCTGCACTGGCGGTCGCATCCCTGCGATATGTCGCCGCACAGTTCGCCGATGACCGTCGGGTGGTGGAGCTGGTGGGCGAGCTGTCGATGAACAGTCAGGATTTCGCGCGACTCTGGGCGGGGCACGATGTGCGACTGTGCACCAGTGGCTTCAAACGGCTCCGTCACCCGGAGGTGGGCGAGATCGAACTCGGCTACGAGATGTTGCACCTGCCGGAGGGCAACGGGCAACGCATCCTCACCCACACGGCTGAACCGGGAAGTCCGTCGTCTGCCGCACTGCGGCGGCTGCTGGGGTGAGTTCTCGTCGCTCGATCCATCATCCTGGCGGACGTGTCGCGGCTGGACCGCGTGGAGGATTCACCAGGTCCCGGTCAGGATCACAGCTGACGCAGGGCGCCTCCGTCAACCGCCCATTCCGAGCCGGTCACCTGACGAGCGCGCGGTGAGAGGAGATAGGTGACGACTCCCGCGACATCGTCAGGGGTGCCAATGCGTCCGATCGGTAGGCGGCGTTCGTCACGGATGAAGCGGTCGACTGCGCTGTCCGGGTCGGTGCCGAACCGTTCAGCGAGCTGCTCGGCGAAGCCGCCCGGGGCATCGAAGAGCGCGGTCCGGGTCGGACCTGGGGAAACGACGTTGGAGCGCACCCCCAGGGGGCCCTGCTCGGCGGCCAACGACTTCGACAGCGACAGCAGTGCCGCCTTCGAGGCCGCATAGGCAGCCATGGTGGCATCCGGCATGCGACCGGCCTCACTTCCCACGTGGACCACGCTGCCGCCAGCCTTGCGGAGAGCGGGGAGTGCGGCACGCATGAGCCGAGCGGGCGCGATGACGTTCACTTCGAACGTTGACCGCCACAGTTCGTCCTCGATCTCGCTGAGAGAATCTCTGGTGTCGAACAAGGCGGCATTGTTGACGAGCCCATCGAGGCGGCCGTGCCGCTGCAGCACCTGGTCCACGACAATGGTCGTTGCGTCGGGATCGGTGAGATCCGCTGAGATGAACTCCGCGCGGTCGGGGAGCACACCGTCGTCGGGGTCACGGCGGGCGACAGCGACGGGGATCGCGCCTTCCTCGGTGAGTTCGTGGACGATGGCGAGTCCTATCCCGCTCGTTCCGCCGGTGACGATGACGATGCGGTCAGTGAGCTGCAGATCCATGACGATTTCCTGTCTCTGTGTGTCTGATCACTCGAGCGGCCATGACCAGCCCGAGCCCGATGGTGCTGAGAGCCGTTCCGACCAGAGCTGGGCTGAGGAGACCGAATCCGGCACAGATGGTGATTCCGGCAAGGGTGACACCCAGGCTGTTGCCCAGGTTGAAGGCGACGATGTTCACCGCTGAGGCAAGGGTTGCTGCGCCTTCGGCGTGCTGGAGGACATGGGCCTGCAGGCCGGGTACTGTGGCGAATCCGACGGTGCCCAGCACGAACAGGCCAATGGTCATGCCGATCCGTGACCCTGAGACCAGCCCAAGGCCAAGGATCACCGCTGGTAGCACACCGCCGAAGCACGCCTGCGCTTTGAAGAACCAACGAGCCAGCCAAGACGGCCCCGATGCCAAAGTAGCCACCATGCGCCAGCGCGGCCACGATGCGCCCGGCATACATCACCCCGTATCCGGGAGCCCACGCCGACAGCACGTTCCCGACGATGAAGAACCCCAGCAACGCGACCAGCGCCCATTTCGGGGATCGCCGCATCAGCAACGGCGTCAGAATCAGCGCCCCTGGCGCGACGGCCAGGGCGTACACACCGACGAGCTGACCCGCCCCCGAGACGCTGACCTCGAGGTCGGTGCCGACCTCCATCAACGATCCTGCGATGACGAACTCAGTCAAGCCGATGCCGAAGCCACCGACGCTCAGCGCCGTCAGCGCAAGCCCAGAGGAGCGGTTTGCGCAGGAACTCTCTGATCGAGTTGATGTCGCGCTGGTTGTGGATGATGACATCCGTTGGGCCTCCTCATGAAGGTCGCTACCCGACGGACGTCGAGCACATGACCAGCGTCGCCGTCATTCGCTCAGGCAACCAGACCACCGCTTTGCCTAGCACTCGCGGGACTACCCAGTTGCGAACTTCCGCGTCAGTTCCCAGTACACCTCAGAAGAATACGCCCAAGCCATGACCCGACACGGCATCCAGCCATCACTGGGACGCGCGGGAAGCTGTTACGACAACGCCACGGAATCCTTCAACGCCGCCCAGAAGAAAGAACTCGTCAACCGGAAAATCTGCCCCACCCGCGACAAGGCAATCAAGGACGTGACGCACTGGACAAAAACCTGCCACAATCAAATCAGACTCCAATCAACACTGGGCTACAAAACCCCGAACGAAGTCCGCAATGAATGGTGCAAAAACCAGGCGTCAGCCTAAATCAAACATGATTTTCGTCACTGTCCACAAAATCTAGGGCAGACCAAGAGGTTTATTCAGGGAACAGTGAAATCCCTAGTCAGAGAGGCTTTGCTCATTTCCTGAATAAATCTCCAATGCTCGAAAACTGCCCGTCAGACGGGGTAGTTTCGTTTCTACGGTGAAGTCTCCTGGTTAAGCGAGAACGCTTGCAGTGACGAGGCTCAGGAGCGCGCTGATGCTGGTCATGGTGCGGGCGAGGTTCCACCAGTTCCACCGTTCCTCGAATCGCCCGCGTGCAGCGTGTTGTTCCGACGCAGTGCTGACGGCGGCTCGGTCGAGCTGCGTGTTCAGAGGCACATTTCGCGTGACCGTCATCGCGAACGTGAGCACAGAACATACTGCGCCAGTCCACGCCGACACTGGCGGGGTCTCGTCCGTCTGCCACGTCTCGAGCAATGCGTGGGCAGTTGCTGTGAGCGGGGCGGCGAAGAACACCAGCAGGAACCAGCCGTTCAAGATCACTCGGTTGATCGAGCGAAACGCTTGGACGTAGACGGCGTCATCAACATGACGCAATCCCGGTGCCACGGCGCAGGCGAAAGCGAGGAACAGTCCGGCGAGTAGCCCGTTCGCGACGCTTGCTGCGACGGCTAGAGCGTCGAGAAGAGAGAACATGACACTTTGACTCAGCGAGCCGCGAGGACGCGCTTGATGGTAGTTTCGACAGGTGTGTGGACGCGCACCATGCGGTCGCCCCGTGGCGCGAGCAGCCCTTGCTCGTCTGCGCGATACAGCTCGGCCAGGCTCTCGGCGATGTGTGGACGGAACCCCGCCTCGACCAGAGCACTCACCCGGGCTCGTTCCGGAAGCGTTGCAACCTGCAGTTCCCTTCCGAGTGCCTCGCCCAGCAGCGCGGCGACGGCCCGCTCAGAGTAGGAAGGGCCGATGACATCGACATCCTCACTGACATCGGGCGGCGATTGGAGCGCTTGGGCTGCAACAGCGCCCAGATCAGCAGTGGCGACCATCGGCAGAGGCACATCCGCTGAGGTGGCGAACACCGGATAGACACCCGTTTCACGGGCGACCTCGACCACGTCGCTGACCTTCTCTTGGAAATGCCCTGAGCGCAGCGCGGTCAGCACGGTGCCCGTTGCGCGCAGGGCCTGTTCCAGACCGTACAGTCCGGTGATCGGACCTGTGCCCTCAGCCAGGTCTGCACCCGTGGAGGACAGCATCACCACATGCGGGACGTTCGCATCGGCAACGGCACCCGCGATCGAGGCGATCAGACGCGCGGCGTGGTCATCGAGGTCATCGGCAGCCAGATCGAACGGCAGGAGCGCGAAGAATCCGGCACAGCCGGTCAGCGCATCAGCGAGTTCCGCGCGATCATCGAGGTGCACGACGCGTGCCTCTGCCCCCTGCGCCTCCCACTCGTCGGCGTCGGAACGCCGCCGTACCAGCACCCGAACGGCTTTTCCCTCGTTGAGCAGATTCTTCGCGGTCGCGGATCCGACCCTTCCCGTTGCTCCTGCGATGACGTACATGACGCGTCCTCTCGTGTCTGTTGCTTGTGAATCAAAGCTAGGAGGCAGGCAATGGAGACACCATGTCAGTTCATCCGATTTCCTTGACCGTTCATCCGACTGCCTCGGTGAATCGGCGCGATTGTGTGAGATGGTGGGAGGCATGGGACCGGGGCCGATGGCTGGCAGCACTGACCGACTGGCGCGGGTGTTGCACACGCTACGCATGCGCAGCATCTTCTACTCCCACGCCGAGCTTGCCGAGCCCTGGGCATTCGAGATGCCCGCGATCCCCGACTCGATCAGTGTTCACATCATCACCACCGGCACCTGCTGGCTCCGTCTCCCCGGTGCCGTTCCACTCCAGCTGCACGCGGGTGATCTCGCCCTGGTACCGCACGGGCTCGGGCACGACCTCGCCAGCGCTGAAGATGGAGGGCCGGTGCCTCGCGTCGACCTCCTGCCACAGCAGTACCTCACCGACCACTACTCTGTGCTGCGGCACGGGGGTTCCGGCCGCGCCGCGCAGATGATCTGCAGCGTCGTCTCATTCGACGATCCCGCTGCCCGCGAACTCATGCGCGCACTTCCGTCAGTGCTGCACATCGGCGGCGACGCCGTCTCGACGGCATCGTCGATCCATGACACCGTGCGCCTCATGGCCGGCGAGCTCTCGGAGTTGCAGCCCGGTGGGGAGGCGGTGGCCACAAGACTCGCCGACATTCTCGTCATCCAAGCGATCCGCGCATGGCTCACCACCGCTTCAGACACCGGAGCGGGATGGCTTCGCGCGATCCAGGATCCGAGGATCGGACGCGTGCTCGAAGCGATCCATGCCGAGCCGGGTAGGGAATGGACGCTCGGACGACTCGCCCAGACCGCCACGATGTCGCGATCATCGTTCAGCACCCGCTTCACGGAACTCGTCGGTGAAGCCCCGATCGCATACCTCACCCGCTGGCGCATGAACATCGCCCACACCCGACTCCGCGACGAGAACATCACAGCCGCGCGGCTCGCCACCGAGGTCGGCTACCGGTCAGAAGCCGGATTCAACCGAGCCTTCGCTCGCATCATCGGAAGCACACCGGGCTCGATCCGACGACAGCGTTGAGGACTGCAGCCTGCCCTGCACGTACTCAGGGCCGCCGTGTCTAGCGGCGCTCGCCAGTGCTCGCACCAAGAACTCCTCCTTCGAGGTGAACGTGTTGTACAGCGTGCTGCGTCCAACGCCTGAGGCCTCGAACAACGGCTCGGTCGACGTGTCGGCGAACCCGTGCGCACGGAACTCGTGTGTTGCGGCGTCGAGCACCGCGGTCTCGTCGAACATGCGTGGCTTTGCCTTGTTGGGGAAGTCACCTCATCTGTACTTTGAAATACAAAACTTTGGGCTCCGGCCGGGTGTGACACCGTTGTGGGCAGGTCGACGCATACCAGGAGGCGTGGCTTGACGGGTGTGTGGCATTCCTGGCGGACCGGCTCCTCAGAGTGCTGAGGAGTCGCCAGGAGAAGGGGCGACACGCAGCGCGATGACTGACAGGGCGAGGCCGAGCAGGGCAAAGGCACTGCCCCCGAAACCGCCCCATTGCAGCAGTCCGACGGCGACACCGACCCCACCGAGTGCGGCACCGATCGCGTTGGCGAGATTGAAGGCCCCGACGTTGACCGCCAGTGCAAGGCTGGGGGCCTTGACGGCATGACGGAGCACGAGTGACTGCAGGGGAGCAATCGTCGCCGTGGACAACAGTCCGAGGGTCAACACCAGCACGATCATGGGGCCGGAGGAGCGGGCGAGAAGAGGGAACGCCGCCAGCACGAGGGACAGGGCGAGGAAGACCCCGGTCAAGGTCCTGCCGAGGGACCGATCCGTGAATCGCCCTGCGACCAGGTTCCCGATGACGCCTCCGATGCCGTACGCGAGCAGCAATCCCGGGATCACCGTCGAGGTGATGCCGGTCACCTCGACGAGCAGTGGGACCAGGTAGGTGAACACCACACTGACCCCGGCGAACCCGATTGCGGTCGTCGCCACGGCCAGGAGCACCGGTCCTCGAAGCAGGGTGTGGATCTCATCGCCGATTCCCGTGGTCGGTGCAGGTGTTCGTGGCATCGACACGGCCAATGCCGTGACCGCAGCCGCTGCGATGCCTGCCGCAATGGTGAAGGGGACACGCCAGTTCGTGCTCCCACCCAACAGGCTGCCCAGAGGTACCCCCAGCACGGTCGCGACGGTCAGGCCCGAGGTCACGATGGCAATCGCACTTCCCTGCCGTTCGGGACCCATGTGCGCGGTCATCGTGGTCAGCGCGATCGCGAACAAGGGTGCCTGACTGCAAGCCGAGACCACGCGGCCGACGATCATCCATCCATAGTTCGGGGCGGCCACCGTGATCACCAGGCCGATCACGAACACGGCGCCCAGCGTCAGCGCCAGTTCTTTGCGCGGCAGGCGGGCCGTCAGTGCGGTGATGATCGGCCCTCCGAGGGCAACTCCCAGTGCATAGGCCGTCACGGCCTGCCCGGCGGTGGCCAGATCCACCGTCATGTCGTGCGCGAGCAGCGGCAACACGCCGGCCACCAAGTACTCCGCCGTCCCGGTGCAGAACACCAGCACGACGAAACCGATGACCGTGAGTCCTCGAAGCGGGAAGGAGTGACTGGGGGGCGGAAGTTCGTTGTTCATCCTGATAGGCTCAACCTTCACATCGATGAGAAGGCAAGTCCGGCAACGGGAGGCATGGTCATGCGCATCTCCGACGTCGCGGCTCACACCGGCATCGCTCCCCGGTTGCTGCGCTACTACGAGGAGCAAGGCCTGCTCGAACCCGTGCGAGACGCCTCCGGATACCGGGACTACAGCGACCAGGACGTCGGTGTCGCGCGCCGCATCCGGCAGCTCCTCGATGCGGGCCTGAGCACGCAGACCATTCGAGCGGTCCTGCCGTGCCTGATCGAACGAGCGGGCCAGCTCACACCGATCTGCTCCGAGACGATCGCCGAGCTGAGACGAGAGCAGGAACGCATCGAGGCCACCATCACCACCCTCGCCACTTCCCGCGACGCCATCGCCCGGGTCATCAAGGCCGCAAACACCTGAGCCGGGGTCAGGTCATCAGGGTTCGCAGGCGATCAGTGATTCCTTGGGACAACCGATGCCGTCCTTCCTCATTGTCCAGGTAGTGAAGAACTCGTAGCCCTTGGAGATCAAAGGGCACGTCAGCCATCGACTGGGTGATGAGAATGGTCCTGCGCCCGACGGAGTGGGCGATGCCGGTCTCGTAGAAGACGTTGGGGTTCTTCCCGGTCAGGTCAGCCAGGACGAAGCGAGAACGCCAGATGAGGCTCAGCACGTCATCCAGGACATGGTCCGTGTCCGTCCCCAGAAGTCATCGGCACGAAGGCAACGCATCCCTGCCGCCTCGGCGGCCTGCGGAGTAGAGGTCTCATGAGACAGGCCTGAGGTTCCCGGTGATCTCGGGCCAGTGATGCTTGGTTGCATTCCCGGAAGCTGGCACGCAGCAGATGGATCAGACAGGTCTGGACCCTCGCCTGGTCAAACCACTTTGCCGAAGGACTTGGCAGATCCCTGAGTCCGACGCAGACGACGACAAGCACATCCTGGACGCCGCGGTTCCTCAACTCGGCCGGGCACACGAACCAGAACTTCACTGACTCCCCATCACCGTCACCGGTCCCAGATCCCCACGATGCTCCTTGTGGCCTTCAAGTCTGAAGGGAAGCGCTGGGTCACAGCCCGTTGCCTGGCTGGCCCCATCGCCCACACGCTGCTGCTCGTGGAGGTTGTCTCGGTCATCATCACTGCTTCAGCTCGAACCGGGGATGGGGCCATTCACACCGCTTCCAGGACAGGTCCCGGTGAGCCACCAACCGGCTCGCCGGGGCTGCCTGACGGGGACCATCACGGCCTGGTCCAGCGGCGGGGTCGAGGTCGAGCTCGATTGGCGCACCTTGACCCTGCACGGACTCCGTGAAGGGAGCTGCCCGGAGTATGGGCAGCAGCTCATGAGTGCCTGGACTCACGGCCGGGAAGCCGGGGCAGCAGTGATGCACAACGGGACAGCATGGCTGTGGGTCGAAACCGCCGACGACCGGTGGCAGTTCGCCAACCCCTGGGCCGCGCGATTCGGAGTCGGCTCAGCCACCCAGGCCGAAGGACCACACATGGGACTCCTCAGCGACGAATCCGCAGCACCCAAACCCGAATTCCGCCCCAAGACCTGGGAGGCCTCCACGAACGGGGCTGGTGATGAGTGTGATGTTCAGGGTGGGCCTCTCGACGAGGTCGCTGTCACGGAGGGCGCTTGGCCGATCCCTCCGGAGCGCCCAGGGCCCCGGAGCCACAGGAGTGTGGTCGAGAGTGTGTGGGCTTGGCCGCCGGTGGAGCTGGAGATGAGTTACCCGCCACTGTTGTGGTGCCCAAGACTGAGGCGGAACTGGTGACCCATGTCCGCCCATCCACCTGCAGACAGGGCACCCGATGACGACCCTGGTGGCCGTAGCGACAATGACGACGCTGAACGGCTCAACCGACGAGTCGTCGATACGCGGCTCGGGCTTTCATGGCATGAATGATCTCGACCTCGCCGTCATCCCAGAGCGGGACGACGATCTTCAGGAGGCGACTTGCTGTGTCCAACCCGATCCGAAGTTCCCGTTGCGGACTCTCATCATCGAGCGGCCCGCCAGCCAGGGTTGAGCGTGCAGCGGGGACGGCGTCCTCATCGCTGACACCGTGCTTGCGTGCTGACGGTGAGACGATCACGCACGGACCCATTCACGCACAGCGGTACGGATCGCCGTTGACCGGTCGAGTCCTTCACGCTCCGCACGTTCCATCAGCTCGCTCAGCTCTTCATCAGAGAATCGGGTCGGCACCACCCGAGATGCTTTGCCCGCACGAGGGGGACGCCCCCAGCGTCGCTGCAACTCGTCGACGTCGTATCCCGTTTCCGCCTCATCCGCCCAGGCCTGCACCTGCGCATCCGAGATCTCACGGCCTTGAATCATCCGTTTACCCATACCAACAACTGTATTACGTAATACGTGAGGAGGTAAGCTTCACCCGGAGGAGATCGTGCCAGAAACGACCGACAACGAACCACCCCAGCAACGCCCTTCACCGACGACCAGGTCGATCGAGTCGCGGCGAGCACCAGCAGCGTGAACATGCCCTCGACAGCTGGTGGAGTCCACCGAAACCTGCCATCCCACCTTGCCACGAGCCCGCGCAGCAGCTCATGGGGCATCTTCGATCCTCTCCTGCGCCCCGAGGACCTGCCAAGTGGTGAACAGCGCGTGGATTCGTCCCCACGGCCTGTACCGGTGGGGAGCATCCCGCCATGGGCACCCCACCCTGACCCGGTGACGGATCCCGTCAATCAGGTCACGCAACGGCCACTTGCGTGGCCGTCCCCGTGCTGGAGGGGCTGGCGGGACCAGTTGGAGGGGTTCCCACTGAGCATCAGTGAGGTCATGACGGCCGGCGGCATCCACGATGGGCACGAGGACTCCCTGGGAAGTAGGAGTGACTGGACACCCAATCCGTCCACCCCGGGAGCCCTCCTCCAGTCAGGACCAACACGCCAGCAGTCACACTCCCACCCGGCAACACTTTCGAAACACGACCTAGTCTGAGCGCGAAGCTTGGTGCTGTGAAGTCAACAGGCACATCTGGTTGGCAAACCCGCAGTGGTCTTCTCGGAAGCTGCGGTTGCATCGGTGAGGGTGCGTGCGTGGTGCTGCTGTGCGAGGAGCACGAGGGCGTCCAGGAGGGGGCGCCTGAGGAT
Source organism: Arachnia propionica (assembly GCF_003859805.1). Classification (GTDB taxonomy): domain Bacteria; phylum Actinomycetota; class Actinomycetes; order Propionibacteriales; family Propionibacteriaceae; genus Arachnia; species Arachnia propionica_C. Next base: position 520,393 of record NZ_RQZG01000001.1, on the reverse strand, counting down.
GCTGCCGAGGACGACGCCACGGATCATGGTGTCGAGGTTCTCTGCGCCACCGACCGCCTGGACGTCGATGCGCCCGATGTCGTCTGCTGTTCGTGCGTAGTCATCGAGGCGATCGGTGAGCATGGTGAGTTCTTCGGCCTGCAGCTCTGCCACTGCTCTGATGGCTGCCGCATGTGCGGGTGAGCCGGGTTGGCACTGCCAACCGCGCGCCTCGATCACTTGTGTCAGCAGCTTCGACGCAGCCGTGTCCGCGGGGTCCGTCTCCACTTCTCCAACGAGTGCATCTTGTGTCACGGCCATCGCGTCGAGCATGGACGACTCGCTGCTGACTGCCTGCACGACCTCGCGGATCTTGCCCAAGGGAAGTCCGGCGACTTTCGCCAGTGCCCGGATGAGTCGGAGGCGTTCCAGGTGTGATGCATCGTAGGCGGCCTGGTTCACGCTGGTGCGTCGTCCGGGCTGTAGCAACCCTTCGCGTAGGTAGTACTTGATCGTCGGCACGGTCAGCCCTGAGCGTCGAGCCAGCTCCGCCATCCGCATCTCTGTCATCTGCGCCTCCCGCCATCGTGCTTGTGCCCTCAGATGGATAAGGCTACTATCTACTAGTAGATAGTAAATCTATCCATTAGGAGATGGCGATGGCGCGGATAGCTGTCCTGGGGGCCACCGGGTACCTCGGTGGTCATGCGGTGACCCGCCTGCACGCTGATGGGCACGAGGTGCGTGCAGTGGTGCGTTCCCCGAAACGGGCGAGTCTGCCGGAGGGAGTCGAGGTTGTTCGTGGTGATGTCACTGAGTCAGCGACGTTGCCAGCCTCACTCGCTGAGGTGGATGGTGTGCTGCTCGCGCTGAACGGCGGCGGCGACCCCGTGCGAGCAGTACAGGTCGAGGAGCGCGGGGTCGTGAACGTCGCTGCTGCTGCCGAAGCTGCGGGTGTTGGCCGCATCCTGCTCCTTTCAGGAATGTTCGCCCAGCCTGCGTATGCGACCCATCCGTGGGAGCAGGCCGAGGTGCGCGGCGAGCAGTTGTTGCTGGAGAGCCCGGTTCCCGCGACGGTGTTCCGAGTAGGGTTCATCAATGAGACGCTCGCCAAGTTCGTGCGCGGCGGGCGTCCGGTGCTGATCGGCCGTCAACCACACCCGATTCGACCGATCGCTGTTGACGACATCATGGCTGCCGCGTCGAGAGCCATTGGGATGCCCAGGACCGCGAACCGCGTCTACGACGTTGCAGGGGAGCAGGCCATGACTCTGAGAGAGGCGGCTGCGGCCTACGCTGGTGCGATCACCGGAAAGTTGGTTGCCCCGAGGGGAGTGCGTGTGATGCCGCTCTGGTTCATGGGGGCTGTGAACCGCCTGTTCCTGAAAGGCGAGATGACCAGGCCGCTCGGCATCCTCGCCAGCATGAATCGTCATGGCGACGTCACCGCCACCACCGACTGTTTCCGCGACTTCGGCATCCCGCCGACCCCGTTCGCCCAGTGGATCGCGCAGCAGCGTGCCATTGCATCCGAGGGGTCATCATGAACTGGCTGGAGATCGCGGCCATTCTCGTCATCGGCTTTGTCGGGTCTGCGGAGTTCGGTTCCGCCGCCTTGGTGCACCCGGTCATCCGCAAACTTTCTCCAGACGACCAACTCGTCTTCGAGAAAGGTCTGCTGAAGACGTTCGGGCGGATCATGCCGGTCGGCATGACGGCCGCCACCATGCTCGCGATCGGCGTCGCCATCGCGACGCCCTCGGAGTGGCTCATTGCGGCGGCTGTCAGCCTTGGGGCTGCGCTCGTGGTCACGATCATCGGCAACGTGCCGATCAACCTGCGCACCGGTCGCATCGACCAGGGTGCCGCACCGCCTGGTTTCATCGCGATGCGACGTCGCTGGGATGTCTTTCAGCTCATCCGAGGATCGCTCCAGCTCGTCGGCTTCATCCTCGTCGCCATTGGCATTGTCGGCGAATGACGTTGCTTCACTGTATATATGCTGGTGAAACAACCTTTGAGAGGTGTTCCCATGCGTGTCGTCATCCGCTCGGCTGTCGCTGATGATCTGCTCAGGATCATCGAGGTGGAGCGGGCCGCGGACGCCATGTTCACCACCGTCGGGTTGTCCGTGGTCGTGGATGCGCCCCAGACCACGGCTGAGGATCATGCCCCAGCCCAGGAGGCTGGGCGACTCCTGGTCGCCTGTGCGGAGGAGTACGGCGTGGTTGGCTTCATCCGTGTCGATCTGGTCGATGGGCAGGCCCACCTGGAGCAGGTGAGCGTGCATCCTGCCGCAGCAGGTCACGGCATCGGTGCCCAGCTCATGGCGGCGGCTGAGGAATGGGCCGTGGATCACGGGCTCACACGGGTGACCCTGTGCACCTATCGCGATGTCCCATGGAATGCTCCGTACTATCAGCGACTCGGCTGGGAGGTGCTACCCGACGATGCACTGGGTCCTGAGCTCAACGCGTTACGCCGTCATGAACGTGAACTGGGACTGGAGGCCCAACCACGATTGGCGATGGTGAAGGGCCTCAGCAGAGGCTGCCGTCCGGCTTCTCCCGACCGGCTGCCCGATACCGCGACGGGGACACCCTGAAGGTTGCCTTGAAGTGTCTGGCCGCGTGGCCACGACTGTGCCATCCGACCCGCTCCATCGCCTCGGTGATGGAAAGGTCGGTTTCCAGCAGCAGCCTGGCCAACCGGTGCGCACGGAGGTTCATCAGGAAACGCATCGGGCTGAGGTCGAACCTGCGGGTGAACACCCGGCCGAGCTGTGAGACCGAGAGATGGACCAGACCCGCGAGTTCCTCCAGCCGCCAGTCGTGTTCGGGGCTCTCGGTCAGCAACAGCGCGGCTCGTTCAGCGGGGGAGAGGGTCATCGTCGCCTCCTGTCACCGCCTCGTGTGCGAGGTGAAGGTGGTGATGACCCCGTCGTCTTGAACAGATCCACCCAGGTGTTCGGGGGCATGGTCCGTGGCAGGGCCGAGGCATCGATGCCGTGCCTGCTGAGCCAGGTCCGGGCTGCCCGGGGTGTCCCCAAGGAGGTGGCCCGGGCCAGGATCTCGGTCAGACCGTTTCCCGGCCCGGTGTAGACGCGGTGCACCAGGGCCTGGAACCGACGCCGCTGATCCATCGACAGCAGTGGATCCTCGCGACGGTGGATGGTGAGGATCCCGCCGTCCACGCCGGGGCGAGGTGTGAAGGCCCGGGCTGGGACGCGACCGTGCAGGGTGAAGCTGAACCACGGGGACCACTGTGCGGTCATCATGGTGGCCCCGCCCACACCGGCCCTGCGGCGGGCCACCTCCCACTGGGTCAGCAGGACGGCGTCGGTCCACGTCGTGGAGTGCAGGAGGTGTCTCAGCATCGCGGTGGTCTGGTGGAAGGGCAGGTTCCCCACCACCACGTGAGGGTGGTTCGGTGGCTGGTGGGTGAGAAAATCCGCCGTCACCACCGCCACGTGTGAGGGCAGGCGACGGCGCAGGCGCCGAGCCAGGTGGGCATCGATCTCGACAGCCGTCACAGGGCGGCCGAGTCGCGACATCGGTCGTGTGAGTGCGCCGTCGCCCGGCCCGATCTCGACGATGGGACCACGGGTCGTCGCGACGAGGTCAATGATGGTGGCGATGACGGTTGGATCGGTGAGGAAGTTCTGGCCGTACTCGTGACGGCCGTGCTGAAAGGTGGGCACTGCTTGCTCCGTGATGGTCGTGGAGCCGGGCACGCTGAAGGAGCCGCCCGGCGGGAGGGCCGGGGCGGGAGCAGCGTCGGGGTGCTCCCGCGGTCAGCGGCTGCGCAGACGCAGCAAAGCAGTGCAGATGACCAACATGGACCTCAGCATAGGGACTTCGCCGCAGGAAGGACCAGCAGGAAGCGGCTGTGGAACAGAAGATGCGCAGATCGGTATCGGGACCAACCCGAGCAGGCGCTCACAGGAGATCCCCGTAGTCACCCTCCAGCCATCCGGCCAGCCCCATGCAGGCACCGTCACCGTCGCGCAGGGACTCGGTGTGCAGCACCTGCCCGGTCTCGGAATCCACCAGTTGGCCCACGAGATCCACCTCGAAGTCGATCCCACCCGATTCATCGCCTGGCGAGCCGACGACGCCCTCGACCAGCATCATGAGCGAATGGAGGGTGTCATCGACGGCCTTGCAGGCCGCTGCTCGGGTCTCGTCACCGAGATCGTCGGGCAGATCGTCGATCACGCGCTGCCGGACCTCGGTCATCAGCAGGAGCCCGGTCCTGTGCTGCATCCACAGACTTCGCTCACGTGGGTCCTCGGGAACGGTGAACCCTGTTCGGGTCCGGGGCTGACTCATCGGGAGACGTCCATGATCTCAGGTGCGACGGCAGCCAGCCGCTTCGCAGCCGCCACGACGGCTGCACGGCGCTGCCGATGTTCCTGCTCGGAGGGTGGACCGCAGAGCATCCGGGCCACCTGTGGCACTGTCGCCCACCAGCCGGCGATGGAGAGGATGAACAGGGTCAGGTGCTCGGCGCTGATCTGCGAGGTGATCGTTCCCGCTTCCTGGCCCGCTGCGACAGCTGCAGTCTTCTCCTCGTAGCGCTTTCGGCGGTTCTCCTCATCGACCACGTCGTCGTCGAGGGACAGGGCTTCCCAGCGCAGCAGCCGGATCAGCTCGGGATGCTCCAGGTGGTAGTCGTAGACCCGGCCTGCGTAGTCGCCGATGTCATCGATGCTGGACGAGGTGATGGGAACAGCCTGGGCCACCATTGACATCTCGTCGTGCAGCACGACGGCGAACAGTTCCTTCTTCCCTCCGAAGTAGTTGTAGACCCGCTCCTTGTTCACCCCGGCCAGCCGTGCGATCCGCTCGATGGTCGTGCCGTGCAAACCGTGCTGGGCGAACTCCGTGGTGGCAGCTTGCTTGATCCTGCGTCTGGTCTTCTCGGTGTCCCAGGCCACGATCCCTCCGTCCCCAACGCTTCCGTTGCTTTTGGGGGTGAATGGTACTACGTTAACTCCAACGCTACCGTTGGAAAGGATTCTTGATGCCCCACTCCTCTCCCGCTGATGCGCCCGCGACCCGAGGGGCCGTGGCGCTGTTGGTCGCGACTGCGTTGGCGGTGCTCACCCAGCTCTACGCAGCCATCCCGTTGTTCGGCCCGGTGAGTCGTTCCCTTGGTGGGGATGCCACGTTCGCGCTGGCGACGAGCTTCAGCCTCACCTATGCCATCGGTTTCCTGATCTGGGGGCCGATCTCCGACCGTTACGGCCGCAAAGGCGTCCTGGTGGTGGCGGTCGGCATTTTGAGCCTGACCACCTTGTTGTGCTCCTTTGCCACGTCACTGCCCGTGCTGGCCATACTGCGCGCAGGACAAGGGCTGGCGGCGGCTGGTTTCGCGCCGGTCGCCCTGGCCTACCTGACGGAGCGTGTCGCCCCCTCATGGCGCGCCGCTGCCATCGGGGCGATGTCCACCGCATTCCTCGTGGCCGGAATCCTCGGACAGGTGGTTGCCTCAATGATCGCGATCCGTCTCGGGTGGGCCTGGTTCTTCGTCATCTTCGCCGTGGTGCTGATGGTGGACTCCGCTCTGCTGCTCGTGCTGCTCACGAAGACGACAAGACGCAGTGACGTGCCGTCGTTGGGCCTGCAGTTCACAGCCCTGGGTCGATTGATGATCCGGCCCGGCATTCTGCTGCTCAGTGGTGCGCATGTCACATTGCTGCTGTCGTTCGTCGCCCTGTACACCGCGCTGGGAAGGCAGCTGGTGAGTCTTGGGCAGGAGGCATCGTCGGTGCTGTTGATCCGGTTGGCTGCGTTGCCCGCGATGTTTCTGTGTCTTGTGGCAGCTCCCTTGATCGGGAGAATCGGTGCGATGCGCGTGGCGCAACTGGGCTTTGGGTTGTCCGCACTTGGACTGCTGGTCGCGTCGTTGTCGGCGACCACTCTGCCGGTGGTCACAGTGGCCAGCATCGGCTTCGTCTCAGGGGTGGCCTTGGCGGTGCCGTCAATGATCTCGCTGTATTCGACGACCTCTGCTCCGAACCAAGGAAGTGGGATGGCGATCAATGGTTTCATGCTCTTCACAGGGGCCAGCCTGGGACCGATTCTGGCGAACGGCGTTGAGAGCTTCTCGGCGCTCATGCTCGTGCTTGTCGGGCTGCTGGGCCTGGCTGAACTGTGTCTCGTGATTCTGGCTGGAATCCGTTCAGCTGCTGGGGCGTAACAGGGTCCTCAGGTCCCTGAAGTAGTTCTGACTGCCCCACATGCCCAGGTCACCGATGACGTAGATGCGACGTCTGGCGCGGCTGACCGCCACGTTGATGAGGTTGGGGGTGTCGGACCACATCGCGGGACCTCCCGGTTTGTCAGGGTCCCCGCCCAGGATGAGGAAGACCACGTCAGCTTCTCGACCTTGTGCGGTGTGTATGGTCCCGGCCTTGAGGCCAGGATGGTCGAATCTGAGATCCTCCAGGATGTCGGCCACCGCACGGAACGGGGAGATGGCGAAGATCTCCTTCAAGGGAACCTGGTGGCTCCTGAGGTGGTCGAGCCCACGGCGCAGTTCCTCGATCTGATTCTGCTGCAGGTGGGTGCCTCGGGTCTCGGAGGGGACATGAATCCACTGGCTGGGGGTGATCCGTGGGGCTGAAACGTTGTCGAACAGATCAGGCTTCGTTGGATCGTCGAGCACCCGGTGGACGCCGCTGACCATGAGGTCGTTGTAAGCGATCCGGTTGCAGAAGGAGAACATCGGGTCATCGCAGCGACGGTGCACCCTGAGCGGTGCGCTCACCCACACTGAATCCTCGCCCTGATCCAGTAGGGTGCCGTGTCGGGTGACCCGGTCGGCCAAGGTCTGGACGGAGGCGCGCGGGGGAAGCCACGTGCTGCCCACGGTGTACGTGACCGCGATGTTGCGCATGGCCTTCTCCGGGATGGTCACCACAGGCTTCAACTGCAGTGGATCCCCGACGGCGATGGTTCGGCGTGCTCGCCAGATGAGGCCGACAGCGTGCTGTGGCATCGCCTGGCCGGCTTCGTCGATGAGCAGCCATCCGATGGCTTCTGGGCCGAGGTCACCGAACATGCGACTGGCCGAGGCGAAGGTTGTGGAGACTGTGGGAACCACGAGGAAGAACAGTTGCCATGCGGCGAGGACCTTTTCCGGTTCGAGGTTGGCCGGGATACGCCCAGCCACGATCTCGCAGGCAGCCCGTAGACCGTGCAGCATGGTGCTGGCGGCATTGGCGAGGAAATCCTCATGCAGTTGCAACGCGGCGATGAACAGATCTGAGCGCGCACGATCCAGCTCAGCATCGAGCCACGGTGCATGGAGTTCCCGCTGTCTCCCTTGCCAAGCGGGTCCCGGATATGCCTTGCCGAAGCGTTGGGCATCTTGGTGACACAGGGAGAGCAGCTGGTGGTGAGCTGCAGCGATACTTGCCAGTTCGGTCTCGGTTACCGTGACCTCTGCCTGCGCGGTCACAGCGGCTTGGCGTAGCCGTTCTCCCTCGGCGTGAGCCTGCTGAAGTGCCTGCTCGGTGTGCTCCAGGTGAGCATCCAGTGCTTCCAGTTGGCGACGCCACCGCCGGATGGCCTTGCCGAGAGTGAAGAAGATCTCCAGGAACCCGGGTCTGGTCTCAAGGTGGCGGTTTCGTCGTTCCAGTGCTCGGGTGCTGTCGGCCTTCGTCCGTCGCTCATCAAAGATGTGCCCAGCTGCCATCGAGTGAGCCTGCTCAGCCCGCTGCCTTTGTGGCTGCAGCCGGTTCTGGAGGTCACGTTGTTGGTGGAGCAGGCCACGGAGGGATGCCAGTCTGTGCTCGGCCTGGCTCCGCTGCTCCAGAAGGGAGTCCACCCGTTCCTCGGCTGCCCTGAATGCCTTCCTTGCCTCACGCCACGGAGTGTGAGGGTCTGCGCCGTCCCGCCACATCTTGAGACGCTCCTGCATCCGGGGAACGGAGGGGCGGGTGTTCTTGGAGGTTGGCTTGTCCTTGGTGTCCGTATCGCCGAACCAGAAGTTGGAGCGGAAATCGGTACGGTTGCTCCTGCGGCCCAGTTTGGCGGCGATCAGAGCCCAGGCACCGGTGGGCTTCGCATAGAGGATCTCCGAGGCGATCTCCTTGAAGTACCCGACGTTGCCCCGCCACGGAGCAGCGATGGCGCTCTCTGCGGGAATCTCGGCCGTCACGTTCTCGACAGCGGCGTTGTTCGACGAAGCCACCACCATCTCGAACCCGGTCAACTCAGGGATCAGGCGGGGCACTGTCCGGCGATTGCCGTCACCGTCACTCCAACGAAACTCACCCGTGAAGGCGTCGGAAGGTCTGGTCAGCTCAGCCAGACGGCGGGCGCGTTCCACGATGTTACCCGCGAGGATGTCCCGCAGCATCGTGGTTTTCCCTGTGCCGGGCGGGCCGTTGACTCCCATGACTCCGCCCTGCACGGCCAGGTCGTGCAGGGCACGGTTGACCGCGAACTGTTGGCTGAGAGCCAGGCCGTGCTCAGGTTTGGCGGGCCAGCGTCCCTTGGGAATCCGCTTCACCCGGGTGCCGTCCTCGACCGCCTCGGCATGGGCGATGACATCGATCCTCTGATGCACGTCCAGCGCGGTGTCGTCAGTGAGATAGTCCCGCAGCAGGTGCGAAATTTCCGCGAGCGACTTCTCGTCGAACCCGTGCGAGATCATCGAGGAAGAAGCTGTTGAGGAAGTCGACTTCCGGGGGAGTGCTGCCCTCCTTGGGCTTGGGAAACGCCCGGCTGTCGATGATGATCCCCTCCTGAGCGAGCCCAGCAAGGTCATTGATCCCGGCACAGGAGTGGGCTATGCGTAGCAGTTGCAGCAGGGATTCAGATGTGTGAGGGACGGCTTCCTCGGCCAGATGAGCGTCTCGACGTGTTCCCTCGAAGGTGTCGATGACTTCGCCGAAACGTTCCTGGGCCAGCTCGAAACCCTCCATCCACGTAGGATCGGATGTCCCCAGGTGATGGGCTCGCCCTGTTGCCCACAGGGCGGATGAAAGGACGGGGGATCCAGTGAGCAGACGGCCGTTGGCGTCGATGAGCAGTGCTGCGCAGGCGCTCTCGCCCTGGGGTTGCTTCTCATTGGCCTCCGGGTCCTCCCCGAAGACACGGCCGAGGATGTCGAAAGTGGCCTTGAGTTCGTAGGTTCCCAGGTACACCGTGTGAAGCCACACCCGTTCGGTCTGCCCTTTGGGGCGCGGTGGCGGTAGTTGATCCCAAGGGAGAGGGATTTCAGAGCGCCACGCAATGACCTGATGGTCCTCGGGGCGAGTGGTGTGTGGGGTCACCGTCGGGAGCTTCTGGCGGCTGAACAGCTCGAGCATCCACCAGAAGCGAAGGATGTCGCTGCGGTCGCTCACCCCGGGAACCTGCCTCATGCCATCATCCTGCCTGCTCATGACCTGATCCGCTGGCAATGGTTCGATTTTCAGTCGAGCCCCACCCCGAAGTGGATTCGCTCCTGCTGCGACGTCGGGATGTCGGCTGTCTCCAGCAGAGCGACGATGTGGGCGCGCTGCTCCGGGGTGGGCCAGCGGTACATCCGGCTGGCCCGGTGCAGGACCCAGGAGTCGAGGCCTGACCGCCCCAGAGCTGCGACGCGTGGATCGGCGGCGGCCAGCAGGTGGGCGCGCACCTCGTCCCAGCCGCCACGGCTGGACAGCAACCGCCACAGCCGACGGCGCAGCCGCTCGTCGGCGGACTCCCACCTGTCAGCCACATCCGCCCATCCCCAGCAGGACGACCGTGCCAGGGTGCGGACCACCTGTGAAGCGGTCGGGCCGTCGAGAAGACCCCACAGCGAGGGCAGATCGTCACGCTCCACACCCAGCCGTGCCAGGAACCGCACCCCGAGGCGCTGGAGCCCGGAGGCCCCCCGAGCCCATCAGGACGTGCACCTCCTCCTTGGGGATCGTGTCCCCGCAGTCCAGCAGACCGGCCAGGGCACGCGGGTCCTGGCATACCGTCCAGCGTTCGCGGTACCAGGTTCTTGCATCGACTCCCACGTCCTTCGCCCGGAAAACCGCCATCCGCCGCACCATCGAGGAACGATCGAGCAGCCGCTGCTCGATCTGTGCGACGGACAGTGCGGAGGCCCGGAGGACCTCCAGGGCACGCCGTCGCCCGATGGCCGTCCGCCCACTCAACAGGCTGTGCGCGATCTCCTGTCTCCCGACGGCGACCTCCACCAGCGCCCGGACCAGCAAGAGGTCCTGCTCCCTGCCGAGTTGCTCCAGTGCCGTTGCCGGGTCCATGCCGCAGGTGATCTGCTCTGTGACCGCCCAGCGTCTGGTGCCCGGGTCCGGGTGCTCCAGGAAATCGCGCCACAGAGCATGCCCCAACCGAGGCTCGACGGCACGGGCGTAGTCGTCGAGAGCGGTCGACGACACCACTCGCCCCCGCAGGGCGACAAGCACCGGTACCACCACGTTCAGCTGCGGGGCGAAGGGCCGGGCGAGCAGTGCCTGCCACGCGGCCCTGCGCACCTGCCGCACATGGTCGCCCAACCTCAGGGCCAGCAACCGATCCGATGCGACTCCCGACCGTGAGGACAGCATCTGGACCGCTGCCTCACGACGGTGACCGTCGTGGGTCATGCTCAGCAGCGGCACCTCGTGAGGAGGCAACCGTCGATGGTGAGGCCACGTGAACCGCCGACCCCGTGCCGCGGCATCCACCTCGATCAGGGTCCGAGCCGTCCACGAGAGGATCAGTTGGTCGACATCCCCACCCGCGTTCGTCACCTCGGCCAACTGTTCCACCAGGACTTGGCTGCTGGGCGGGAAGTCACTCATGAGCGGATTCCTATCACAGCAGGCGGTGGGGGAGCGGATCTCCGGGTGTCAGACCCGGGTCCGGCGCACCGGAGGGAATCCTGTCACTCGGGACCGACCTGCCTGCTGCGGTGGTCCTGGAGACACCCTGAACCTGCCCGCAGGTATGGCTCCGCCGTGATCTCCGGCCCGGGATCACGGCTATCGTGCTCCCGTGACTGGAACCACCTTGATCGGTCTTCTGCTGTTGGGAGCCCTCTTCCTCGTCGGATGGGCGACATGGCGACGCATCCGGCAGGAGCCGCGCCGGATCGCGAACGCAGGATGGGTCCTCGCCACCGTGCTGCTCGCCATCCAGGCGATGGCGATGCTCGGTTTCTCGACACCACTGGCGGGTCTGCTCTTCCTGCTCGTCCTGTCCCCGCTGATGGCCATCGGGCTGGCCGGGTTCCTGATCCTCAACGGACTCATCATGCTCCGCAAGGAACGGTTCTCCCTGGCGAACTCCCTGTCCCTGCTGGCAGGCGTCGGGCTCGTCGTCGCCATGGTCTTCTGCGTCGGTGTCGTGATCATCGGTGACCGTCGTGCCTTCCCAGCAGTGGCCCTCACCATGCTCGCCACCGGCTGGGTGGCCCTGATGTTCTTCTGCTTCGTCGGCTACTCCTGGCTCTACCAACGGATCGTGCGGAGGGTCCAGCCGGACTTCATCATGGTGCTGGGTGCCGGGGTCCGTTCCGGGAAGGTCACCCCGCTGCTCGCCGGACGCATCGACCGGGCACTCGGGGTGTGGCGGAGCGAGGTCGAGGCCGGGCGCCGTCCACTGCTGCTGATGAGTGGTGGGCAGGGTCCGGACGAGCCCGTCAGTGAGGCCAGCGCAATGGCGGCCTACGCCGTGGAACAAGGAGTCCCGGAATCGGCCCTGGTGCTGGAGGACCACTCCACGACGACCCGGGAGAACTTCCAGATGTCGACCGATCTGGTCCGGGCCGAACCGCGACTGGGTCCAGGGGCAACCGGGCTCGCGGTCACCAGCAACTACCACGCGATGCGGGCGGCCCTGTTGGCCCGGGACCTGGGGACGAGCATCCAGGTGCTCGGCGCACGGACCGCCTGGTACTACTGGCCGAGTGCCATGCTTCGGGAGTTCGTCGCGGTGGTGCGGAACTCGCCCAAGGCCTACGGTCTGGGGTTGGCCCTGGTGACGGTGCCGTTGACCTTGCTCGTGGCACTGGCGGCCTGGGTGTCCTGACGGAAACCACCCCGGTCCCTGCGCACCGCGACGTCGTCGAGGGTGCGGATGTCGACGAACTCGGCCCGTGTCACCCAGCCGCTGAGACCCCGCCTGGTCCGGGTGAAGGGCACCAGTACCACGGCAGCCACCGCAAGGGCCAGCCACACCATCTCGGGGAACGGGGTCTTCCCCCATGACCACCACAACGACCAGACCAGGCAGGGCAGCGCCACGACGTTGGCACGCAGCAGTCTCAACCAGCGAGGGCCATGACCGCGGACCCCGTGACGGTTGGTCCACATCGGGGTGAGCCACACCGCGGCCTGCCCGAAGGAGGCTCCCAGGTGACTCCATGCGGGAACGACGAACACCATCAGCCAGGCGATGATCTCGGCGGTGGTCTGGAGGGTCAGCACCCGGCTGCTGCCTGGGGCCCACCCGAGCAGGGCGGCGACGATCACCGTCACGATCTGCAGCGTCCCGGCCGTCAGGAGGAAGATCACGACATCGAGGAGCTGTCCGGTCCAGCGGCGGATGGCCGTGACCGGGCGGGGCTCCAACCGCTTCTTCGCCAGGGTGGCGGCATCGGGCATCCACCACAGCACCAGCGGCGCGATGAGTGCACCGAGCAGGGCCCCGCCGGTGTTGGTGATGAGGTCGTCCACATCGGCCAGGCGGTAGGCGCAGGGGTAGATTCCCCACAGTCCGGTGCCCTGGGTGGTCTCGATGGCCAGGCTGACCATGAAACCGGTTCCGACGGTGAGCAGGAAGCCGCGTCTGAGGAACCGACGCATGATGATGCCCCAGGGCACGAAGAGCAGCACGTTGAAGGCCACCTGCAGGAAGGTGAAGCTGCGCATCGTGCTGATGACTGATCCCCGGCTCTCCAGCACGGCCTCGATGTCGCCGATCATGCGGAACGGGGTCAGCTGGGGGGTTCGTGCCCCGGGCGCGCAGTCCAGTGCTTCCGGGTCGGGCAGGGGGAGGAGGGTGTAGGTGATCAGGGCCGCCCCGTACAACGAGACGGCGAGGGAGCCCAGCATCCGGGCCAGGTTCCACGATCCCCACCGGCGGTACTGGAAGACCAGCATCGGCAACCACAGGATGATGAAGGAGGTGCCGCCGAGGAGAACCGCCGTTCGGCCTGACCAGATCCAAGGAGACATGCGGGCGAGTATAGGGGCGGGCCGCACATGGTCGTAGGCTGAGGCGAACGACTCGACGAGAGGTGACACCGTGACCGAGATGCCTCGTTCGCCCTTGGCGACCTGGCCTGCGTACCGTCTCATCAAGGTGGGGGAGCGGGCCATCGCCGAAGCGGAGGCGAGACTGTGGGAGATCGGGATCAAGCCCCGCCACTTCAACGTGCTGGTGACCGTGGCCGAACACCCCACCCTCTCCCAGCGGGAGCTGAGTTCTGTCCTGGGGCTGGACCCCAATGTCATGGTCGGGGTGATCGACGAGCTGGAGACGGCCGGGCTGGCACAGCGGCAACGCAGCACGGTGGACCGCCGGAGGCACGTGGTGGTGGTCACCGAGGCCGGTCGGACGATCCTCGAGCAGGGACTCGCGGCTCTGCGTTCCGGTCAGGAGCGTTTCCTCGAGGTGCTGAGTGCCGCTGAACGTCAGCGGTTGCACGACCTGGTCGGGAAGCTGCTCGAGACCTGAGAGATCATCTCCTCCCAAAGATCATATGTATCCTTGATGATCATGTTTTCGTAGGGTAGTGTCGCAGGCATCCCGTAACCTGCGGAAGGATGCCGATGTCTCGCCCTGCGCGCCACCGCCTGATCCTGTTGGGAGCACTGCTGCTCACGATCTTGGCCGCCACGGGAGTGCCCGCGGCGATGGACCGGATGGTGCTGAGTCGCTTCGAGAGCCCCAGAACCGAGTCCCACACCGTCGAACAGGTCCTGAGCGAGCACCACGGCACCGGGAAGCAACACTTCCTGCTCCTGGTCAGCGCCACCGACGGTGACGTCGACGCGCCCGCCGTGGCCGACGAGGCCACCGCCCTCGCCGAGGAGCTCCGGGCCCTGCCCCAGATCGCCGAGGTCTCCTCCTACTGGGAGGAGGGGAACTCGCCCGCGATGCGGTCCCGCGACGGCAGCCAGGCGCTCATCACGGCGCGACTCGCCGGTGACGTCACCGAAGGGCGCCGTGCCCTGGCCGAGATCTCGCCGACCTTCAGCCGCGACGGTGTCCACCTCACCACCCGGGTGGGCGGTGGGGACGAGATCTTCCGGCAGGCCGCCACCTTGGCCAGGACCGATTTCGTGCGTGCCGAGGCGATCATCCTCCCCCTCGTCCTCGTGCTGCTCGTGGCATTGCGGCGTGGAGTGGTCGGGGCCACACTGACGCTGGCCATGGGAATCTTCTCCGTCGTGACGACGCTCGCACTGCTCGGGGTGGTGGCTCAGTGGGTGGACATCTCCACCTTCGCCGCGAACCTCGTCCTGGTCATGGGGATCGGGCTGGGTGTGGACTACAGCCTGCTGGTCATCGACCGGTTCCAGGAGAGACGCTCCGACGGCGCATCGCCCCGACAGGCAGTGGCCGGTCTCCGAGCAGGAGTGGGTCGCACCGTCGTCTTCAGTGGACTCATCGTCGCGATCAGTCTACTGGGGTTGCTGCTCTTCCCGTTCCCGTTCCTGCAGTCCTTCGCCTACGCAGGGGTGGGAACCGTCGTGACCTCGATGCTCGCGGCCCTGTTCCTGCTCCCAGCGGCGCTGCTGGCCTTCGGCAGGCGGGTCCCGGTTCCTCGCCCGGCGTCCCCTAGGGGGTTCTGGCACCGCACGGCCATGCTCATGATGAGACGCCCCGCGCGATTCGCGCTCCCCGTCCTGGCGCTGCTGCTCCTGCTCGCCTCACCGGTGCTCGGACTTCGGCTGGGCCTGCCCGATGCGAGGGTGCTGCCCCAGGAGGTGAGCAGCCGCCAGGTGCAGGACCAGATCATGGCCAACTTCGACCAGGAACCCATCGACTCACTCCACGTGCTGCCCGTCGATCCTGTCGGGGACGAGGTCGGCGAGGCCTACGCCGTCGCCCTGTCCGAGGTGCCCGGAGTGGGACAGGTCGACTCGCGGACCGGGCGGTTCATCGATGGCGAGCGCGTCGCCGAGGGCAGTCCTCGCCTCGACTGGTTCCAGGTCACCCCGGAGACGGATGACCATGGTTATGCAGCGGTACTGCAAGGGGTCCGGGAGGTGCCCGCTCCCGGACCGGTCACCATCGGGGGCTACCCGGCGGAGCTCGAGGACTTCCAGCAGGCGCTGCTCAGCGCTGTTCCCGGGGTGGTGACCCTCATCCTGGTGGTCACCTGGGTGCTCATCGCCGTGATGACCAGCAGCCTGCTGGTGCCCACCAAGGCTGTGCTGCTCAACGCGCTGAGCATGGCCGTGATGTTCGGGGTGCTGGTGTGGGGCTTCCAGGAGGGCCATCTGGCAGGGCCGCTGGGGTTCACCAGCGACGGCACCCTGGAGGCCACCTTCCCCATCCTCATGTTCTGCATCGCCTTCGGGATGTCCATGGACTACGAGGTCTTCCTCGTGGCACGGATCCGTCAGGAGTGGCAGCGCACCCGGGACATGGAGGCGAGCATCGCCGCAGGGTTGGAACGCAGCGGTCCCGTCGTGACCTCGGCCGCGCTGGTGCTCGCCCTCTCCTTCGCGGTCTACGCCACCTCGTCGGTGATGTACCTCAAGATGCTCGCGGTGGGGGTGGCGACCATCATCGTCGTGGACGCCACCCTCATCCGCATCGTGCTGGTGCCCACCCTCATGAAGCTGGCCGGGGCTGCCAACTGGTGGGCCCCGGCCTGGCTCAGGAGGCCGACTCGCGTGGATCGAGCATGAGCAGCAGCAGCTTGCTGGGCTCGAGTGCCGTCACGGCGTGGGGCAGGCGGGTGCCGAAGTGCATGAGGTCTCCCGGCACCAGCTCCACGGCCTGACCATCGGCCTCGATGAGCAGTCTGCCCTCCAGGGTCTGCAGGGCGACGGGGATGGCAGCGGTGTGCTCGCTCAACTTCTCGCCCTTGTCGAAGGCGAACAGTACGGCGCGGCAGCTCTCCGCCCTCATGACGGTGCGCGACACCGTCGCGGCATCGTTGATCTGGATCAGGGACGCGACGTCCTTGACGACGCTGAGGGTGAGGTTCTCGGTCATGATGTCTCCTGGGTTGGTGGTCAGGCGGGTTTGCGGGCCACGAGGGCGACCCCGCGCATCTGCTCCTCGTAGGTGCGGAAGGTGGCACGCATGCTCAGCACGCGGCGCCGGAGATCAGGGTGGCGGATGAGGTTCCACATCATGCGCAGCACGCCGAGCGGTCCCTCGTCCGCAAGGTTGCGCCGCATCTTCAGCAGTGCCATCGGGGCGGCCTCGGTCCACTCGACGACCAGGCCGTGCTCCTCCAGCAGCGCCCGCCACTGGGCGAGCGTCAGGGGACGGGCGTTGACGTGGATGGCCCTGGCCAGCGCCCGCGAGATCTCGGTTCCCACCTCGGGATCCAGATCATCCGGGGCCAGCCCCAACTCGTGGATCGCGTAGATGCCACCGGGCCTGAGGACGCGCACCGCCTCGGCGACGATCTCGGCCTTGGCCCTGGGACTCTGCATCGTCAACATGGCCTCACCGATCACGACATCGGCGCTGTCCGGGTCGAGCCCCGTCGCCGCTGCATCACCCTGACGGCAGGTGCCCTTGATGCCGGCGACCACCTGCTCGACACGGGCTGCTGCCCGGCTGTCCTGATCGACACCGGTGTAGGAACGGGGACCGGTGGCGACGATCTCGCGTGCGGTGCGCCCGAGACCGGGGGCCAGCTCCACCACGTCCTTGCCGCTCAGCCCGCAGTGCCGAAGCAACTGACGGGTCAGGCCGAGGCCACCCGGCCGCAGCACCTTCTTGCCGGCACGGGCGAGCACCCAGTGGCCCGGTGCGTTCTCCGCTGGTCGGTCGGAGAAGGGAAGTGACTCCTTGTTCATGTCCTCAGGCTAGCGTTGCCTCATCGTCAACGGCTTCCGGGGAGGGGTGTCCCAAATATCCCCGCATCCCCGGCGCCAGGAGGATGTGGAGGCTGGGGAGCACCCAGCCGACGGCCAACACCCACGCACTCGCGCCCAGTCCTCCGGCACCGAGGTGGTCATCATCACGTTCGCCACCGGATGCAGCACACCGGAGCCGATGCCGACGAGGACCATGGCCGTGGCCATGAGCCAGAATGCGCCCGACGGTGTGAAGAGCAGGGCGAAGACGATGCAGCCGGCCAGGGCCGGGTCCTCGGTGCGTTCCAGCACCAGCCAGGGAAGCACGACGGCGATCGCTGCGTTGCCGAAGAGGGAGGCAGCATCGGACACGAGGAGGGCAGGCAACATCAGGAGTCGATTCAGCCTGACAGTGAGTGCGGTGTGACAAGCGAAATCAAGGGGTCAGCAGAGAGGCCACGGCCAACTCCAGTCGGTCCGGGTCCAGTCCGATCGGCAGCCGCAGCCTCTGCCGATGTCCCTCGTGGGGTGAGAAGGCAGGCCCCGGGGCCAGTTTGACACCAGCCCGCCCGGCCCGCTCGGTCAAGGCCAGTGCGTCACTCCCGGTGTCCACCCACAACCCGGAACCACCGGCGATCGTGGTCCAGTTCCACTGCGGCACGTGCGAGTGCAGGATCTGTCCCGTGAGTCTCAGCTGTTCGTTGAGCAGGCCGCGGCGTTCCTCGCGGGCCGCCTCGGCATGTTCCAGCATCCGTACCGCGAGCAGTTGGTCGGTCACCGAGGTGGCCAGGTCCCCGGACTTCCTCAGCTCGGTGAAGGTGCGGATGTGCTCGGGCGTGGCCCTGATCCAGCCGATCCGAAGACCACCCCAGAACAGTTTCGACAGGGTCCAGCAGCTCACGTGCAGCCGAGGATCCACGAGCCCGGCCAACGTGCGGGCGGGGGTGGGGGCGAGTGTCAGGTCCCAGGAGCAGCAGTCCTCGATGACCGGCAGCGAGGCGGTGGTCACTGCCTCGGCCAGTTCGCGCCGTCGGCTCCTGCTCAACGTGACCCCGGTCGGGTTGTGGATGCTGGTCTGGCAGTGCAGGGCGTGGGGACGACGACGCAGGGCCCGGGTCACCATCTCGACCTCGATCCCACAGTCGTCGACGGGAATGCCCTCGACCCGGACCTGGTGGGTGGACATGGCCTCGAGCGCACCACGGTACGTCGGGTCCTCGCAGAGCACGAGATCACCCGGGCTGAGCAGCCCCCGGATCGCCAGGTGCGTGGCGTGCTGGGCACCGTTGGTGACCAGGATCTCATCCGGGGCCGTCGCGATGCCCGATGAGCTCAGGTGGTGAGCGATGGCCTGCCTGAGCATGGGGATGCCGGCCGGGAAGTAGCCGTCGGTGTCCAGGTACGGGTCGAGATCACCCCAGCCGTCGGCAAGCACCCGGCGGGCCACCCGTGAGGCGGGAAGTGCTCCGGTGGACAGGTCGATCACGTCCCCGGAGGCATCGGTGAAGGAGAACAGCCGTCCGGAGTCGTGACGGTCCCCGTCCGCCCCGGTGGATCGTACACGGGTGCCGGAGCCCTGGCGGGAGGAGGCGTGGCCCCGCGCGGTCAGCAGATCCAGCGCCGCGGCGACCGTGCCCCGCGAGACGCCGAGCGCGGCCGCCAGCTCCCGCTGCGGGGGCAGCATCGCACCCGCCGGGACGAAGCCTCGGATCACCAGGTCATCGATCGTGGCGGCGAGAGCCGCCGGGAGAGTCGGTGCGGCGTCGGTCCAGGGGCCGAGCATGCGGACCAGCTGGGATGTGGACAGGTGGTGGGAACCCATGGCAGCAGTCTCCCGGGTCCGCGCCGAGAATGGGCCAATTGTCACGAATTGGCCCAGTGAACCGCCGGACGAGGCGGCTACCCTCGTGACCACTGGACACGAAGGAGTGGACACATGGCTGTCGTCGCACTGATCGGGACCCTGGACACCAAGGGCGAGGAGTACCGCTGGTTGGCCGAGCAGCTGCGGGCGGAGGGGGTGACGCCGCTGCTCATCGACGTCGGCTCGTTCTCCCGCAGTGAGCTGGCCGACATCGGTTCCGACGAGGTGATCCGAGCCGCAGGAGAGGACCCGGAGGTGCTGCGGGAGCGGCGGGACCGGGGAGAGATGATGGGGGTGATGGGCAGAGGGGTCGCTGCACTGGTCGTCGACCTCGCCGCCGAGGACGAGATCCACGGGCTGCTCGCCATCGGGGGCTCAGGTGGTTCCTCCGTGGCCGCAGCGGCGATGCAGGCCCTCCCCGTCGGTTTCCCGAAACTGCTGGTCTCCACCATGGCCTCCGCCGATGTGCGCCCCTACGTGGGGGATGTCGACGCCACGCTGATGTACTCGGTCGTCGACGTGGCCGGCATCAACTCCGTCTCGGAGAAGGTTTTCGGCAATGCGGTGGCAGCCATCGCCGGGATGGCCATCGCCCACCAGGGACGTGTTGTCAGCGCCGGGCACACACCGATGGTGGCCGTGACGATGTTCGGGGTCACCACCCCAGCCGCCGACGAGGCCCGCGCCAGGCTGGTGGAACTCGGCTACGAGGTCCTGGTCTTCCATGCCACCGGTGCCGGTGGTCGTGCCATGGAGAAACTCGTCGAATCGGGGCTGCTCGCAGGGGTCTGTGACCTGACCACCACGGAACTGGCCGACGATCTCGTCGGCGGGGTGTTGAGTGCCGGGCCGCAACGCCTGGAACAGGCCGGGAGGTCCGGGACCCCGCAGGTGGTGAGCCTGGGGGCCCTCGACATGGTGAACTTCGGCCCCATGGACACCGTTCCCGAACAGTTCAGGCAGCGCACGCTCTTCGTCCACAACCCCACGGTCACCCTGATGCGGACCACACCTGAGGAGATGGCCGAACTGGGACGACGCATCGCCCGCAAGCTCGCGGCGGCGACCGGAGCGACCGAGCTGTTCATCCCGCTTCGAGGGGTCAGCGCCATCGACGTCGAGGGTGCCCCCTTCCACGACGCGCAGGCCGATGCCGCGTTGTTCGAGGAACTGCGTTCCGGACTCGCCGCCTCCGGCGTCGTCGTCCACGAGAGGGATGAGGACATCAATGCCCCGGGTTTCGGGACCGCCATGGCCGATGCCCTCCACGCAGCCATCATCCGGTGAACCACAACCACGAAGGAGAAGAGAAGAGATGTCACGTCAGGAGATCCTCGACCGGTTCCGTGCCCAGGTCGCGAAAGGAATCCCCATCATCGGCGGTGGGGCCGGGACCGGCATCACGGCGAAATCCGCCGAGGCCGGCGGCATCGACCTGCTGGTGATCTACAACTCGGGCCGGTTCCGCATGGCAGGCCGCGGGTCGCTGTCCGGCCTGCTGGCCTACGGTGATGCGAACGCCATCGTGATGGAGATGGCGAACGAGGTGCTGCCGGTGGTCAGGCACACCCCGGTCCTGGCAGGTGTCAACGGCACCGATCCGTTCCGCGTGATGCCGCATTTCCTGCGCCAGGTCAAGGAGATCGGCTTCGCCGGGGTGCAGAACTTCCCGACCGTCGGGCTGATCGACGGCGTGTTCCGCGCCAACCTGGAGGAGACCGGGATGGGGTTCGGGCCCGAGGTCGACATGATCCGGATGGCACGTGAACTGGACCTGCTCACCTCGCCGTACGTCTTCGACGAGGAACAGGCCAAGGAGATGGCGAGGGCCGGGGCCGACATCCTCGTGCCCCACATGGGACTCACGACCTCCGGCACCATCGGTGCACGGACCGCGCTCAGCCTGGAGGAGGCGGCGGTGAAGGTGCAGACCCTCGCCGATGCCGCCAAGAGCGTCAACCCCGAGATCCTCTGCCTGTGCCACGGTGGTCCCATCGCTCATCCAAAGGACGCGCAGTACATCCTGGACCACACCGAGGGGATCGTCGGCTTCTACGGCGCCAGCTCCATCGAACGTTTCCCGACGGAGGTCGGGATCCGTCGGCAGACCGAGGAGTTCAAGGCCGTCAGCTTCAGCAAGGACCATGCATGACCACCTCCTACCACAGCACGATCCTGCCCCATCCCGCGGAGCAGGTGTGGGCGGTGCTCAGGGATTTCAACGGTCTGGCCACCTGGTTCTCCGAGCAGGTCGCGGAGAGCCACATCGAGGACGGTCTCACCGGTACCACCGTCGGCGCGGTGCGCAGCTTCCGGTTCGGGGATTCCCGCATCCGGGAGCACCTGCTCGCGCTGGACGACCTGGAGCGTTCCTACGCCTACGAGTTCTGTGACCCGGCACCCTTCCCGGTGACAGGCTATGTGGCCAGGCTTCGGGTCACCCCCGTCACCGACGGCGATGCCGCGCTCGTCGAGTGGTGGGTCGACTTCGACTGCGAGACCTCGGAGCAGGAGCACTGGAGGGCATTCTTCGCCGCTGAGGTGTTCGCCCCGGCCCTCGAGGGGCTGAGGTGCCATCTGGCCGCCTGAGGTCCTCCGCCGGGCCCGGGCCAGACATGGTTCGCGGGTGTTCGTCATCGTCAAGTGGCTGACGGACACCCGCGAACCACGCATTCATCAATTCCGTGTCAATGCTGCGTCAATTCCATGTTGTCCTTGAGTCAATTCCTTGTCAATGCCGGAGCTTGCAGGAAAGGATGAGCCGAAAATCGGACGGAAAGAGGCTGGAGAATGTCTTTCTCGGAGAGTGGATCTGTGATTGGATTCCTTTTCGAAGGAGGATCATCATCATGCAATTGCCCCGTCGTAGGTTCGTCGTGGTGGGAGCGCTTTCCGGGCTGGCGGCATGCCGCCCCGTTCCCCCCACCCCGATCCCACCGCAGAGCCCGACGCCCAGCGCAAGCCCTTCGGCGACCGCAGCCGCCCCCAGTGCCGTGGCGTCACCGACACCCACACCGACCCCGTCACCCCAGGCTGCGCCCGGTTCCACCACGGCACCGAGCCCCACCGAGACCGTCGCCCCTGAGCCCACCCCTTCACCCGGTGTCACGGCGACCGGTAATCCCTTCGACGCCCACTACGACCGTTCCTTCAAGCTGACCTCCCTGTCGGCGGATCCCGTTCAGCAGACGCCGACGCCGAGACTGGCGACGAGTCTGGAGGACGCCCGGATCGACTCCGCGTACGGCACCCGGATCTACCGTGCCACCGTGCCCGACTCCAGCACCGGGGCTCGTCTGCGGCACCACTACTCACGCTCGCAGGCCTTCAACGCCGACAACAGTCGATTCATGGCGGAGGCGGAGAACGGCCACTGGAGCCTGCACGACGCCAACACCTTCGAGAAGCTCGAGGTGCTGCCCCGGTTGGCCGGGAACTGCGAGCCACTGTGGGACCCGAAGGACCCCACGCGCTACATCCACACCGGTCGTGACGGCGGCATGCAGTGGTGGGACCAGGACGGCAAGGTGGTCTTCGACTTCACGGGCAGGACCCCCTGGCCCCAGGCCACTTCCTTCTGGACAGGAGGGGAGGGCACCCGCAGCGCTGACGGCCGCATCCTGACCCTCATGGCCAACGCCTACGACGAGACCACCAAGCAGAAGGTGTGCCACGGCATCGTCACCGTGGACCTCAGCACAGGAACCATCCTCGGTACCCTCGACGCCTCGAGGTTCCCCTTCCCCGGAGCGGTTCCCGACCATGTCAGCACGAGCCCCAGCGGACGCTTCGCCGTCGTGTCCTGGGTGTGGATGGAACAGATCGAGGACGGCGGGACCTTCGCCTATCCGGTTGACTTCTCCTCCTCCCGGAAACTGATCGGCACCTCGGAGCACTCGGACCTGGCCATCGGGGCCAACGGGCACGACCTCTACGTCGCTGCCGCCTACCGCAACGACGACGGCGCTGCCATCATCGCCGTCGATCTCGAGACGGGAGAACGCAGCGAGCTGCACAGGCTGTACCTCCCCGACAGTGAGTCGTACGCCTGCCACATCAGCGCCCAGTGCTTCGATCGCCCTGGATGGGCCGTGGTCTCCACCTACGGTGAGCACCGTGTGGAGAACGGCACACTGGTGCGTGCCACGACCGTGCAACCCGAGTACCGCAAGGTGTGGCTGCTGGAGCTGAAGCCGGGGGGACGCGCCCTCAACGTGGCCCACATCCACAGCACCTGGCCGACAACCCCGGGCGAGAACAAGCACTACTTCCTGGAACCCCAGGCCACGGCCTCGAAGGACCTCAGTCGCATCATGGTCGCCGCCAACCACGACGGTGGTGATGCCAGCTCCTACATGATCGGCCTGCCGAGCTGGGTGCTCGACTGACCGGTCCCGGGCCTGGCGCTAGGGTGTAGCCAGATGATCAGGCCAGGACCATGGAGGACGAGTGAAGATCAGACTTGGAACCAAGAACTCGATTGTCGACGTGGCTCGCAGCGAGGTCGTCGCCGAACAGCTGCGGGGACTCGGACACGATGTGGACATCATCCGGATCCCCGCTGCGGGCGACGCCGAGACCATCGGTGCGCTGCGGCTCGGTCTGATGCGTGGCGACTTCGATCTGGTCGTGCACCGGATGCACCGCATCCCGCAGCAACCGATGCCCGGACTGACCTTCGCCGCCGTCCTCAGGCGCAGTGACCGCCGGGATGCCCTGGTGACCCGCGACGGCACCACGCTGGCGAACCTGCCCGAGGGGGCCGTGGTGGCGACTCGTTCCAACCTGCGCCGGACACAACTGCTGGCCCTCAACCCGGGGCTGCGTTTCGTGGAGCGCACCACCGGCCAGCTCCTCGAGTTCCTCGACAAGGTGAGGGACGGCGAGATCGACGCGGTCGTGGCGGGGGCCGCCGACTTCGAGGCCGTCGGTCGTCTCGACGAGGTGACCGAGTACCTGCCCATCCTGCCCGCGGCCGGTCTCGGGGCCATCGGCCTGGAGTGCCGCAGCGAGGACCACCAGCTGGTGGAGGCCCTGTCCGTGCTCGACCACGCCGACACCCGGGTGTGTGTCATGGCGGAGCGCGCCGCCGTCGCCGCTCTCAATGTGGCTGACTCGGTCTCCGTCGCCGCCCGTGCCCATCGGGCAGGCGTGCTCTCACTGCTGGTGGAGGTGATCCCCGGCGACGGGTCGAAGGGACTCACCGTGCAGATGGGCATGCCCACCTCCGAGCTGCACGCCATCCGCACGGCCCGCAAGGCCGCCGCCTACCTGCGCTTCAAGGGTGCGGAGGAGTTGGGGCGGCCTCCGCGCCCCGTCCAGGAGGAGAACGACGACCAACCCGGCCAGCGTCTCACCGACCTGTCGCGGGCCGGGATCCTGGTCCCCCGTGAGGAGGGCCGCATGGCGCGGGGGCTTCGGGAGTTCGGGCTGCACGTCACCGCCGTCGCGCTGCAACACCGCCAGGTGCTGGCGGTCTCCTCGACGCTGGACGGGGCCGACTGGTTGGCCTTCACCTCCGTGCGCGCCGTCGAGAGCATCCGGGACCTCGGCTGGACCCTGCCGAAGGGGGTCAGGATCGCAGCCGTGGGCAGGGGCACCGCCGATGCGCTGCGTGCCATGGGGTACGAGGTGGACCTGGTGCCGGAGGGCAGCTCCGGGGTGAGGGCGCTCGTCGAGATCTGGCCCGACGGCGAGGGCACGGTGCTGGTCCCCGGGTCGGCGCTGCTCGCCCCCAGCTTCATCTCAGCGCTGCAGGCCAAGGGCTGGAACACCCAGCTGATCCCCATCTACACGATGCAGATCAACGACGAGGCACCCCAGGACATCCTCGACCAGTGGAACCAGGGTGGATTCGACGCGGTGATCATCACCTCCGGGTCCAACGCCATCGCGACGGGACG
Organism: Arachnia propionica; assembly: GCF_003859805.1. Taxonomy (GTDB): domain Bacteria; phylum Actinomycetota; class Actinomycetes; order Propionibacteriales; family Propionibacteriaceae; genus Arachnia; species Arachnia propionica_C. The sequence continues at coordinate 495,660 of NZ_RQZG01000001.1, read as the reverse complement.
CCTGCTCGGGTGGAACCCGGACGTGCTGGTCTTCGCCGTCGGTGACTCCGCACGCCTGGTGTTGGAGCGTGCGGGAGTCCCGATCGCCGGATACTCGGACGACTACTCGCCCGAGAGGGTGCACACCCTGCTCAAGCAGGTCATCGAGGGGGATCAGGCAGCCGGCTGACGGGCTGCCCACTCGGCCAGGCTGACCCTGGGCCCCGTGAAGAAGGGGATCTCCTCGCGGACGTGCAGCCTGGCCTCCGCTCCGCGCTGGTAGCGCATCGCATCGGTGAGGCGGTGCAGCTCGTCGGCCTCGAAGGCCAGCAGCCACTCGTAGTCGTTCAGGGCGAAGGCCGAGGTGGTCGAGCCCAGCACATCGGGGTACTCGCGGCCCATCTTCCCGTGCTCCGAGAGCATCTTGGAGCGGTGGTCGTCATCGAGGTAGTACCAGTCGTAGCTGCGCACGAACGGGTACACGCACAGCCACGGGCGTGGCGCGACACCTGAGAAGCAGGCCGGGGTGTGCCCGCGGTTGAACTCGGCCGGGCGATGCACCCCGATGCAGGACCACACCGGCTCCAGACAGCCACCGAGGGCCGAGTTCCGCAGGGCGTGGTAGGCGGCCTGGAGGACCGCCGGGTCGTCGTCGATGGTCCACACCATCAGGTCGGCATCGGCCCGGAACCCACCGATGTCGTAGAACCCGCGCACCGTCGCCCCGGTGTCGGCCAAGGCCTGCTCGGCGGCCTCGACGTCGGCGGGGTCGACCGGGGCGATGGTCTGGAACACCGAGTACATGACGTAGTGGGTGGAGGCGTTGACCTCCTCCGCGGGGATGGGGGTGTCGCGGGGATCAACGGGCATGTGGTGAGGGTGTGACATGGGGGTCCTTCCGGGTTCGGATCTGACAGCAGGAGGTCTCAGGTGCGAGACACGGGTGTGCCGGCCGGGGGAGGTCGCCGCGGGCGACGGCGGCCTGTTCCAGCAGGAGATCGGCCAGGGCGGTGACGAATGACGGGTGCGTGCCGACGGTGGCGGCCCGCTCGTAGGCGATCCCGGCCTCCTCGGCGGCAGCCCTGGCCTCGGTGTCGAGGTCGAAGGCCACCTCCATGTGGTCCGAGATGAAACCGATCGGGGCGGCCACCACACCGTCGACGTCGGAGATCTCCCCCAGACGATCGGAGATGTCCGGCTCCAACCAGGGGATGTGGGGGGAACCGGAGCGGGAGCAGAAGGTCAACTCCCACTCCAGGTCCTCGCCGAGCTCCACACCTGCACGGCGCGCCACGTCAGCGGCGACACTCAGGTGCTGGGCCTCGTAGCGTTTCTCCGGGGAGCCGTCGAAGGACAGCTCGTTCATCACGGTGGGGATGGAGTGGGTGACGAAGAGCACCCGCAGGGCACCCTGACCGATCCGGCTACGCAGCGCTCTCACGGCCGCCACGAGGGAGTCGGTGTTGGCGGTGAGGAACCCTTCGCTCGCCCAGTAGGAACCCACCTTCTCCAGCTGGATCCCGGGGATCTCGGTCATGGCCCGGTCCAGGTCCTCGCGGTACTGACGGCACGCCGAGTAGCAGGAGTAGGCGGCGGTGGCCAGGGCCACGACCTGCTGGTGTCCGTCGTCGCGGAGGGCACCGACCGTTTCCGCGAAGTACGGTGTCCAGTTGCGGTTGCCGATGACCACCTCGCGGGGGCAGCCGCGTCGTTCCAGTTCGTCGGCCAGCGCGTCGCGAAGTGCCTCGTTCTGTTCGTTGATGGGAGACCGTCCTCCGAACAGGGCGTAGTGCTGCGAGACCTCGACGAGGCGCTCATCGGGTACCCCACGACCAGCGGTGGCGTTGCGCATGAACGGCAGCACGTCCTCCGGCTGGCGAGGGCCCCCGTAGGAGGCGATGAGGACCGCGGTGTAGGGGCTCAGGGCATCAGTCATCGGGACTCCACGTGGGGATGTTCCAGGTCGGCGAAACTCAGCCCGGTCATGGGGCAGCGCCGCTCCTCGGGGGCAGGGGACTCCAGGCTCATGTCGATGCCGTAGAGTTCCTCGATGGCGGCCAGGTAGTCGTCGATCCGGCCCGCCATCGCGGCGTCACGGGCACGTGCCGACGGGGTGTGCAGGAATCGCGTGGCCAGTCGTCGCAGGGCCTGTGCGCAGTCCTCGACCGTCAGGGCGCGGCCCTGGGGGAGCCGTGCCACCTCCTCGTCGACGATGGCCAGCACGGACTCGCGCAGGGACGCGACGGCGGGGTCGGCCGCCCGTGAGGCGAGACGCGCGGTGGTCTCCGTCACGGCGAGTTGCACCAGCTGATCGGCGTGGGCGGTGTCGGCAGCCCACTCGGGAGAGATCGCGTCCTGGATGGTGAGCAGGTTCACCACGCTCACCCCGGGGAGATCCGCGACCTCGGGTGCGACATCAGGGTGAAGGGCCAGGTCGAGGAGGACCCGGACCGGGGTACCCGCCACGTGCTCCGGATGGATCACGGGCACACCGGTGCCGCGGCAGGTGACCACCAGGGTGCTGGCGGCCAGACCTGCGACGAGGTCCTCCGCGGCCTCGAGCCCTCGGGTCGCGGCGAATTCCTGGGCCCTGCCGGAGGCGGAGTGCACGGTGATCGTCGAGACCCCACGGTGTCGGAGCGCGGCGACGACCGCCCCGGCGAAGGAGCCGGTCCCGACGATGAGAGCGCGTTGCGCAGCCCAGTCCTCGATGCCCGTCATCTCCAGGCCGACGGAGACCAGGGAACGTCCGGAACCCTGCAGCCTGGTCTCGGCACCGACGCGACGTGAGGTGTGCAGCGCGGCGTTGACCACCTGGGTGAGGTTCCCCGTGGCGCGACCGACCTCGGCCGCGGAACGCAGGGCGCGGCGCAACTGGCCGGCGATCTCCCGTTCTCCCACCACCATGGAGGACAGGCCACTGGCCACCCGGAAGAGGTGATCCAGGGCGTGATCCTGCTCGTACACGTTCCAACGCACGTTCGGGGCGAGCTCACGGGCCAGGCGGAGTCGGAGATGGGACTCGGACACGTCAGGGGCGTCGAGCAGGAACTCGACGCGGTTGCAGGTGTTGAGCGTGACGACGCCTGCCACACCGGGGATCGCGCTGAGGCTAGCGGACAGAGCGTCCGCATGTTGAGAAACGCGCTGCACCTCGGCCAGGCCCTGGCGGTCATGCTCGACGGACAGAATGCGGAAGTTCACGATGGGTCAAGCTAACCAGAAATCAGCCCATACGGCAGAATCGACGCCATGACTGCCAGTGATCGTCCCATCATCCTGCAAGCCCTGGCGGGGACCCGACCGTCACGGCTGCCCGTGTGGTTCATGCGTCAGGCCGGTCGTTCCCTGCCGGAGTACCGACATGTGAGACAGGGCGTCGCAATGCTGGAGGCCTGCCTGAGGCCCGAGCTGGCGGCGGAGATCACCTGTCAACCGGTGCGTCGCCACGGCGTGGACGCCGCCGTCTTCTTCTCCGACATCATGGTTCCGCTCGCCATGGCGGGGGTCGATGTCACCATCACCTCCGGGGTCGGGCCGGTCTTCGCGGATCCGGTCCGCACGGCCGATGACGTCGACCAGTTGGTGAGCCGTCGGCTCGACGACGGCTCGGCCATCGTCGAGGCGGTGCGCCTGGCGGTGCTCGAACTGGGGGAGACCACCCCCGTGCTCGGATTCGCCGGTGCCCCGTTCACCCTGGCCGCCTACCTCGTCGAGGGGCGGGGGTCGCGTGACCATCTGGCGGCCCGAGCCATGATGCACGCCGACCCCCGGTCGTGGCGACGGCTCATGACGTGGTGTGCGGAACTGTCCCGGACGTTCCTGGAACTGCAGATCGAGGGCGGTGCCCGCGCGGTCCAGCTGTTCGACTCCTGGGCGGGGTCGCTCACCCTGGCGGACCACACCGCGCACGTCGCGCCCTACTCGCGGTTGGCACTCGAAGGGGTGGCCGTGCCGAGGATCCACTTCGGTACCGGAACCGGGCACCTGCTCGAGGAGATGGGCAAGGGGGTGGAGGCCGTCGGCATCGACTACCGCACCCCACTCGACGAGGCGGCTCGTCGGCTGCCCGGCAAGGTCCTGCAGGGCAACATCGACCCGGCCCGGCTCGCTGCCGGGTGGGAGGCGTTGGAGGCCCATGCGCGTGACGTGGTGGAGCGGGGCAGGGCGGCCCCGGCGCACATCGTCAACCTCGGGCACGGGGTGCCACCCACCACGGATCCACAGGTCCTCACCGACCTCGTCGCATGGGTGCACGAGCAGTGAGCGCCGTCGTCGTCGGTGGTGGTGTGGCTGGCCTCGCCGCTGCCCACCGGCTGGCACGCAGCGGTCGGCAGGTGGTGGTGCTCGAGGCGACGGATCGGCTGGGCGGCATGGTGATGCCCGTGGAACTGGCCGGGGTCCGGGTCGACGGCGGGGCCGAGGCGTTCGCCCGTCGGCTCGGGATCGCCGATGAGCTGTGCGCCACCCTCGGCCTCGAGGTGGCAGGGCCTGAGGGTGGGCCCCACATCCGGTGGTCGGTGGACCGGGTCTGGCCCGGTGCCGACGGGGTGCTGGGCATCCCGGCCAGCCCGCAGGACCCGGCGCTCCGGGCTGCCCTGGACGCCGAGGAGCTTGAGGCGGCGCTGGCCGAACCCACGTTGCTGGAGGCGATCGGAGCCGAGGCCGTCACCGTCGGTGAACTGGTGACGGCACGGCTGGGCCAGGGCGTCACGGACAAACTGGTCGCCCCGGTCACCACAGGGGTCTACGGGATGCCCCCGGATCAGATGCCCCTGGCCCAGTTCGCGCCACGCCTGGCGGGGCCGGGCTCGCTCTACGCGAAGGTGGCGGCCGCCCGGGGGTCGCGCTCCAGTGTCGCCCAACCCGTCGGGGGGCTGTTCCGACTGGTGGAGGCCCTGGAGGCCGACATCCGTCAGCACGGAGGAGAGATCCGTCTGGGGCATCGGGCGAGGGCCTCGGATCTCCGCGGGGTGGAGCGCGCCGTCATCGCCTGTCCGGCGCGACCTGCCGCAGAGCTGCTGGAGGACTTCGGGGTGCAGGTTGAACAACCGGCCACCACCGTGTCCCAGAGCGTGCTGCTGGCGTTGGAACCGAAGGCCCTGGAGGGTGCTCCTGTCGGGTCGGGGGTGCTGCTCGGGCAGCCGATCCCAGGGCTCGGGGCGCGAGCCCTGACCCACTACTCGGCGAAGTGGCCGTGGAGTGGGGGAGCCGTGCAGGTGCTCCGGCTGAGTTACGCCCCTGAGGCGACCCCCAGCAGGGGGCGTGCCCTGGTCGACGCATCCTTGTTGCTGGGGCGTCCTGTCACCGAGGTGCTGGACTTCCGGGTCGTCCGGTGGCCCGCCGTGCCGCGCAGTCTCACCGTGGCCGCCCGCGGCTCCTTGCTGGCGCAGCTGCCGGCGAATGTGAGGGTGGCGGGTGCCTGGGCCTTCGGCAACGGCATCGAGGCGGCGATCGCCTCGGGGCTGGAGGCGGCGGCATGAGGTTGGGGACCCGTGCGTCGACCCTGGCGGTGACCCAGTCCACCTGGGTGGCCGAGCAGCTGCGTGCCCTCGGGCACGAGGTGGAGGTGGTGCCGATCCGTACCCGTGGGGATCGGGAGCGGGGATCGCTCACGGCCCTGTCGGGGCTCGGGGTGTTCGCAGCTGAGTTGCGTTCCGCGCTGTTGCGGGGTGAGGTGGATCTCGCCGTCCACTCGCTCAAGGACCTGCCGGTCGAGCCGGTCCCGGGCCTGGTGATCGCGGCCGTGCCGCCCCGGGAGGCCCCACACGATGCGCTGTGTGCCCGGGACGGACTCACCCTGGCCGAGCTGCCGCCGGGTGCCCTGGTCGGCACCGGGTCACCTCGGCGCGTCGCCCAGCTGCGCAGGGTCAGGCCGGACCTGACCTATGTCGACATCCGGGGCAACATCGACACCAGGCTGGCCCGGGTGAGGGAAGGTGACCTCGACGCCGTCGTGCTGGCCGCGGCCGGACTGAGACGACTGGGACTGGCGGGCAGGATCACCGAGGAGTTGTCGATCCTCCCTGCCCCCGGGCAGGGCGCACTGGCGGTGGAGTGCCGGGAGGACGACCACGACACGCGAACCGCACTCATGGCTCTGGAGGACATGCGGACCCGACTTGCCGTCACCGAGGAGCGTGCCGTGCTGGAAGCCCTCGGGGGCGGGTGCGCGGCTCCCATCGCAGCGGTCGGTGACGGGGGGAAGCTCTTCGCAGGCGTGTTCTCCCAGGACGGGACACGTGCCGTCACCGTCCAGGAGCCGCTCACTCCGGGTGGGGGGAGATGGGCGGCGTCCCGGCTGATCGACGGTGGTGCGGCCGAGGTGACGCAGCTCGGGGCCAGCCGGGAGTCACGGCTGGCGGAGTTCCACGACGTCGCCGATCTGTGGCCCGCCGAGGCCAGGCGCACCGTGTTCCTGCCCCGCGAGGCCGGGACCCTGTCGAAGGCACTGGAGGATCAAGGGCTCGAGGTGACGGCCTGGCCCGTGCAGGTCAGGGTGGTGCTCGAGGTGAATCACCTGCCGGATGCCGACTGGAGCATCGTGACCTCCGCCCGCACCGTCGAGACCCTGGAGGAGCTGGGGCTGAGACTCCCGGGTCGGATCGCGGCGGTGGGGAGGGCCACCGCCAGGGCCCTTGAACAGGCGGGATACCAGGTGGACTTCGTTCCCGAACAGGCCAGTGGCGACGGGATCGTCGCCGAGTTCCGGGTCGCTCCCGCCCGGGTGCTCATCCCAGGCTCGAAGCTGTCGAGGCCGAACCTGCCGGAGGGACTGCGCGGGCTCGGGCACGAGGTGACGGTGGTGCCCGTCTACACGATGGTGCCCACGGGCCACCTGCCCGAGGAGCTGGTGGCGTCGTGGCAGGCGGGGGAGTTCGGGGCGGTGGTGGTGACCTCCGGGTCCATGGCCCGGGCGATCCACGAGCGACTGGGCTGGCCGTCCGCCACTCGGGTGCTGGCGATCGGGCAACCGACGCTGCAGGTGTTGAATGAGTTGGGGGTCGCGGCCAGCGCGGCGACTTCTCCCGATGCCGAGGTGGTCGCCCGGGCGACCGCTGAGCTGATCCGGAAGGGAAATGCATGATCGAGCGTCCACGTCGTCTGCGCACCACGGCCGCCATGAGGCGGTTGGTCCGCGAGACCCGACCCCGTCCCGACCAGTTGGTGCTGCCCGCCTTCGTCGGGGAGAGTGCCGCGGAGATCTCGGCGATGCCCGGGGTCAGGCGGCACACCGTCGAACAGATCGGGGATGTGGCCCGAGCGGCCCGCGACGCCGGGGTGGGTGGGCTCATGCTGTTCGGCGTTCCCGACGAGGCGGACAAGGACCCGCGAGGCTCGCAGGCCTGGGCGGCCGACGGGATCCTGCAACGTGGCATCGCGGCCTGCCGTCAGGCCGTGGGCGATGAGCTGGTGATCATGTCGGATGTGTGTCTCGACGAGTTCACCACGCATGGGCACTGCGGGGTGCTGGCCGAGGACGGCCGGGTGCTGGGGGACGAGACCTGTGAGCTGTACGCCCAGCAGGCGATCTCCCAGGCCAGGGCCGGGGCACACGTCGTCGCCCCGTCGGGGATGATGGACGGCCAGGTGCGCATCATCCGGGAGGGGCTGGATGCGGCAGGGTTCGCCGAGGTCGGCATCCTGGCCTATTCCGCCAAGTACGCCTCCGCCTTCTACGGCCCGTTCCGGGAGGCGGTGGGGTCGTCGCTGGAGGGGGATCGGCGGACCTATCAGCAGGATCCTGCGAATCGTCGGGAGGGGCTGCGTGAGGCGCTGCTCGACCTGGCCGAGGGGGCGGACATGGTGATGGTCAAGCCCGCCAGCCACTACCTGGACGTGCTGGCCGATGTCGCGGCGGTGGCCCAGGTGCCGGTGGCGGCCTACCAGGTGTCGGGGGAGTACTCGATGATCGAGGCGGCGGCCGAGAAGGGCTGGATCAACCGCCGAGCCGCCATCGAGGAGTCGGTGACGGGTATCGTTCGGGCCGGTGCCGATGTGGTGCTGACCTACTGGGCGTTGGAGGTGGCGCAATGGCTGGACTGAACCAGGCGTGGATGAAGCGGGCGGTGGAGTCGATCCCGGGCGGGGTGAACTCGCCGGTGCGGGCGTTCTCGTCGGTGGGCGGGAGTCCCCGGTTCATCACGGAGGCCTCCGGGTGTCGGGTCACGGATGTGGAGGGCAACAGCTACGTCGACCTGGTGTGTTCCTGGGGGCCTGCACTGCTGGGGCACGCGCATCCCGATGTGGTGGCGGCGGTGCAGCGGGCCGCGGCGAGGGGGCTGAGCTTCGGGGCTCCGACGGGGGCCGAGGTGGAACTGGTCGAGCGCATCCGGCAGCGGGTGCCCGCCGCCGAGCACGTGCGGCTGGTCAGCACCGGCACGGAGGCGACGATGACGGCGCTGCGCATCGCGCGCGGAGCGACCGGACGGGACCGGATCATCAAGTTCGCGGGGCTCTACCACGGCCATTCCGATGCGCTGCTCGCGGCGGCCGGTTCTGGGGTGGCGACGCAGGGGCTGCCGGGCAGCGCGGGGGTGACGGCGGCGGCTGCGGCGGACACCGTCGTGCTGCCGTACAACGACGTGCCGGCGCTGCGGGAGGCGTTCGCCAGCTTCGGTGACCGGATCGCCTGCGTCATCACGGAGGCTGCCCCGGCCAACATGGGGGTGGTGCCCCCGATGGAGGGCTTCAACCAGGAGATCCGTCGGCTGACGGCCGAGCACGGAGCCCTCATGGTCCTGGACGAGGTGCTGACCGGGTTCCGGGTGTCACGAGCTGGCTGGTGGGGTTTCGAGACCGGGGTGGAGAACCCGGCCTGGGTACCGGATCTGTTCACCTTCGGGAAGGTCGTCGGTGGCGGGATGCCGTTGGCGGCGGTGGCCGGACGGGCCGAGGTGATGGACCTGCTGGCCCCGCTCGGCCCGGTGTACCAGGCGGGCACCCTGTCGGGGAACCCGCTCGCGACGGCGGCAGGGATCGCGACGCTGGACCTGGCCGACGAGGGAACCTACGCCCACGTCGATGCCCGGTCCAAGGAGCTGCAGGCGATGGTCCACGAGGCCCTGACGAAGGCAGGGGTGCCGCACGTGGTGCAGCACGCGGGGAACCTCTTCTCGGTGTTCTTCCGCGAGGAACCGGTCCGCAACTACGCAGACGCGCAGGCCCAGGACACCGACGCCTTCACGCGCTTCTTCCACGCGATGCTGGAGGAGGGGGTGGCCCTGCCACCGTCGGCCTTCGAGGCCTGGTTCCTCAGCGCGGCCCACGACGACGAGGCCATGGAGGTCATCGCCAGGGCCCTGCCGAAGGCGGCGCAGGCGGCTTTGCGCTGAGGGGAGCGCCTCCGCTACGATGGGAGGCGCTCGCAAGGGGCTATGGCGCAGTTGGTAGCGCGCTTCCATGGCATGGAAGAGGCCAGGGGTTCGAATCCCCTTAGCTCCACCTCACGTCAAGGCTCGAACCCAGTGCCATCATCGATGGTTTCGGTTCGGGCCTTTTGTTGCCCTGGGCTCAGGTGAGGGCGCTGGCGTGGTCATCGGGATGGGCAGCTGGTGCGGTGGGTGGTGGCGTCGGGCCCAATCAGCAGGCCGCAGGCAACATGGCGGTTCGTGCCGTGTGGTGGTGACTGATGGATTGATCGACCGGCTATATTGGTTGTGTTTTCAACTACTTGAGGAGTGGTCATGAGTGACAATCGTGTACGCATCCTGGCGCTGGTGGGGAGCCTGCGGCGGGACTCCGTCAACCGGAAGCTGGCGCTGCTCGCCCAGCAGGGAGCCGCCGAACAGGCCGAGATCGAGATCTTCGAGGACCTCAAGGGCATCCCGCCCTTCGACGAGGACGACGAGGCCCAGGCCCCGGAGGCCGTCAAGGCCCTGTGGGCCCGGATTGAGGCTGCCGACGCCGTGCTCGTCGTCACGCCGGAGTACAACAGCTCCGTGCCCGGGCAGTTGAAGAACGTCATAGACTGGGCCTCGCGCCCCTTCGCCACCAACCCGCTGCGCGGCAAGAACGTCGCCGTCGTCGGGGCCAGCCCCGGCGGTGGTGGGGCCCGCTCCTCCATCGCCGACGCCCAGCGCATCCTGACCCGCGCCGGGGCCACCGTGATCGAGGAGACCTTCTCCGTGGCCCGGGCCTACCAGCAGCTCGACGAGGCGGGGGAGCTGAGCAACCCCGAGATCAAGGACGGCGTCGTGTCCGTCGTGACCGCGCTGGCGAGGAGGACTCGCCAAGGCACCTGACCGCCGGCCGTGACGTGCGCCGTTGAAGGGTGCCAACCGGTCTGGGCTCTGCGGCGGCAACGGGTGAGCCGCTCCGGTTCGCCTGTCCAAGGGTGGAATTGCCTGTCCTGTTTCGAATTGCCTGTCTTATTGGGCAGGCAATTCGATTTTGGGCAGGCAAACCGCGGTCAGGACAGGCGAACCGGCGACTGCCGCTCGGTGTTGGGCCGAGCTCCAGGGCGAGATCGGTGTGACTGAAGGCGTCACACCTCAGGAGCCTCACGGCCATCCCGCCTCGTGCCGTCGGCGAGCTTGAGCCAGACCACACCGGTGATGATGACCGCCAGCCAGAAGGCCTTGGTGAGGGTGAAGGTCTCGTCGAAGAAGAGTGGGCCGAGGACAGCGGAACCCACCGCGCCGACACCTGCCCAGACGGCGTATCCGATACCCACGTCGATCCTTCTCAGGGCGACGCTGAGGAAGAACAAGGTGCCGAGGAAGAAGACCAGGGCGACCAGGGACCAGATGATGTCGGTGAAGCCGCGGCTGCCGTTGACGCTCAGGGCGTACCCGATCTCGAAGACGCCGGCGAGCAGGAGTGCTGCCCAGGACGTGGTCCTGGGATCTGTCCGAGGAAGTCCGGTGGTCATGGGTGTCCTTTCTGTTGCGGTCAGAGGCTGCCGGCGAGATTGAGCCCGACGACGCCGATGATGACGATGAGGATTCCGAGGAGTTTTCGCCATGTCAGGCGCTGGTCCAGGAACAGTGCCCCGACGATGACGATCCCAACTCCGGCCAGGGAGGTCCACAGGGCGTATCCGACGCCGACGTCGAAGGTGAGCAGTGCCAGGCTGAGGAAGAAGGTGGCGATGCCACCACTGAGAAGGGTGGTAATGGTCCAGCCCGGGTGACGAAATCCTTGGGCCTTGCCAGCGGCGATGCCGACGGTCACCTCGAAGATGACTGCGATGGTGAGATGAATCCATTGCATGGATGAACTCCGATCTGGTCAGGTCACACCTTCTGGGCGCGACGGTTGAGGAACAAGGTGAAGGGGAGCAGATCTCCCGGAACTCGGAGGGGATGCATGATCGCGGCGCGAAGATCGTCGCCGATGTTGAACGCCGGGTAGCTGGGGCGGTAGTCGAAACCGTGCTCGGCCGCCACATCGCGATCGATCGCCACCCGCACGTCCCTGATCCCCTGTGCGATCGCGTGGTGGCAACACATGCCACAGGGTTCCCCGGTGGCCAGCAGGGTTGCGCCGATGAGACCTCCCTGCCCATGGGAGGCGACGGCCTCCCGGAGTGCGACGATCTCGGCGTGGGCCATCGGGTCAGAAGTTTCCAGGACCCGGTTGACCCCGAACCCTGACAGGACCTGTCCGTCCCGCACGACGAGCCCGACGAAGGGAAGGCCGCCCCGGCTGACGTGTTGCACGGCGTGGGCCACGGCCCGGCTCATCATGGTCTCGAGGAAGGAGCTCATCGGTTCACCTCCGGTCGAGACGCAGCGGCATCGACCGCTTCCTGGAGGCGGGTGATGTCCGGAACTCCCGGGAGCAGGTGACCTGCGACCACGATTCCGGGGACGGCCGTGATCCCGACCTCATCCCTGGCATGTCTCAGGTCCGCCTGATGCTGCCGTCGCCGTACCTCGCTGCCGAGCGCAGCCGTGACCTCGTCGTGGTCGAGCCCGACCGACGTCGCGATGTCGATGAGGATCTGCGGGGAACCGATGTCCTTGTCCTCCTGGAAGAAGGCCTTGAGCACCGCGTCGGTCCAGGCCTTCCCGATGCCCTGCTCCCGGGCCAGCTGAAGAATGAGGAAGGCCCGCTCGGAACGGGGCTGAGGTGAGATGGTTGGAAGGGTGATGGGTATCTTGAGCCGGGATGCCAGGGGAAGCACGGCCTCGCGCCACACCCGCGGCAGGTAGTCGTCCTCGGGGCGGAGGGTCGGGACCGGTGCTGGGCGCAGCTCGAACGGACGGATCTCTAGCTCGACGTCGCGCGTGTGCTGGAGTTCGTCAAGAGTCGGCTCGATGAGGAGACAGAACGGGCAGACGACGTCGATGAAGACCTCCACTGGTATGGGCATCGTGATTTCCTTTCCATCTGCATGTACATACATGTATATGGGTGTGGTCATGGTTCTGTGTGGCTGGGTGCTGTGGTCAGGAGAACTGGTCCCCGGCGGTGTGGAAGGCGCCACGGATCGCCTCGCGGGTTGCGCCTGGCGCGCTGCTGGCGTGTTCTGTCAGCAGCTCCGTGAGTTTCTCGTCGTAGCCGGTGCGCAGTTCCTCGGTGAGGGCGATGCCCTGTGGGGTCACGACGGCATAGACGCCGCGGCCATCCTCAGGGCAGGCGTCGCGGAAGACGAGACCCTTGTCCTCGAGCCGCTCCACGAGCCGGGTCGCGGAACTCTGTTTCAGGCCGAGGCGGTTGGCGAGCTCGCTGATCCGGAGCTCGCGATCAGGGGAGCGGGTCAACACGGTCAGCGCACGGTAGTCGCTGAGAACGAGGGAGTGGTTGCTCGCGAGCCAACGCCCGAGGCCGAGCTCGACGGCTCCCACGGTGGCGGTGACCAGTGCCCAGGAGTCCTCAAGGGCGCTCATGCGTCACTTTCCTCGAACCGCGATCCATGCACATGCATCTACTTTAGGTCTTCCTGTCGTCCGGTTTCAAGCACGGTGCCGGAAGACCCGCCGCAGGATTCGTCCGTCAGGGGATGGTGAACCACCGGGCAACGCCCAGAAGGAGGAGATCGGGTGAGCCAGAGGACCACGACGAGCAGGGCAGTTCACCACCATCGTGACTTCCGCAGGCTCTGGGCGTCGAACCTCTGCCAGGAGCTGGGGCGCCAGTTCGCCACCCTGGCGATCGCGGTCACGGCCGTGGTGCTGCTCGAGGCCACGGCGTGGCAGGTCGGGCTCATCACCGCGCTCGGCAACATCGCCTACCTCCTGATCGGACTGCCGGTCGGGGTGTGGGTGGACCGATGGCGCAAACGACGCGTGCTGCTGTGGAGCGACGTCGTGCGCGCCGCAGCCATGCTGAGCATCCCCGTCGCCCACGCCCTGAGCCACCTCACCATCATCCAGCTGATGGTCGTCGCGGCCGTGCTGAGCTTCAGTTCCGTCCTCGCCGACACCGCGCAGACCGCCTTCGTGCCCCAACTCGTCGGCCCCGACAAGGTCTCCGAGGCCACTGCCAGGCTACAGTCCACCGATTCCACCATGCGGGTGATCGGCCCAGGCCTGGTCTCGGTGGTGCTGCTGCGGATCGCCGCACCCTGGCTCCACGTCGTCGGTGCCCTGACCTCGCTGTTGTCAGCATGGTCGATCAGCAGCATCAAGGACGAGGGCGTCGCCGCCGCAGGTCAGCGGGCCGAGCCCTTCGGAGCAGCACTGCGTGCGGGGCTGGGTTTCACCCTCCAGCATGCCGTGCTGCGGGTCTTCCTCGTCACGAACGGGCTGGTCAACCTCGGCGCAGGGGTCTTCGCCACGCTGGTCACCGTCGTCGCACTCCGCGACTTCGCTATCCCACCGGAACAGTACGCCCTGGCCGGAGCACTCGGTGCCGGTGGCGGGATCGTCGGTTCCCTCATCGGGCTTCGATGCAGGAATCGTCTGGGGGAGATCCGCACCATCCTGGTGTGCTACTGCCTGCTGCCCGTGGCCGGACTCATCCTGCCCCTGGGACACGTCATCCCCGTGCCGGCGGTGGCGCTGGTCGCCGTCAGCGACTTCTGCTTCAGCTGTCTGGTGGTGGTCTCCGCCATCAGCGGCACCGGGGTCCGTGCCCGGACCACACCCCTGGAGCTCATGGGACGGGCCGCATCGGTCAGTCGGTTCGTCACCATCGGGGCCGTGCCCGTCGGCGCCCTCATCGGTGGGCTGCTCGGGGGCATCCTGCCCCACGGCGTCGCGCTGCTCTCCGCCGTCCTGGCCACCAGCACGGCCGCCCTGTGCTTCTGGTGCTCATCCATCGGGCGCCACCGCGACCTGCCTGAGCAGTGGCAGGTGGATCAGGCGCCAGGGCTGGTGTAGTGGCGTGACATGCGCTGGAACAACGCCACGGCCAGGGGGAACAGCACCCAGCCGGCCAGCGGGGACAACCACACCGCCCACGACGGCAGCGGCACCTCGGCCACCCGTCCCAGCAGGGCGGTCGCCGGAAGGTAGGCGATGAATCCCAGGGGGAACAGCAGACACAGGGCGAGCAGGCCGACCGGCCCGAAGATGGTCAACGGGTAGATCCCGAACACGGTGATGGTGCGATCCGCCAGTGCCTGCAGCGCGAACACGTTCCCCGCCCGGAAGGCCACGGAGGCGATGGCCACCTGGATCGCGGTCTCCACCAGCCCACCCCCGACGACGGCGGCGAGCAGATAGCAGATCCGCCACCAGTTCCACTCCACCGGAGCCGCCACGGCGAAGGCGATCAGCGCGCCGAGACCCAGCAGGCCGTCACCGATGGTGAGGATGTTGAACCGGCGGGTCACGACCTGCAGGAACGGATTCGTGGGACGGATCAACAGCTGGTCGAAGTCCCCGCTGTGGATCAGCCGTGAGGTGTCGATCAACGCCCCGAAGGGCATCACGTAGCAGGCGTGGGCGGCCAGCCGGATGCCGACCACCAACCCCAGTTCAGCGAAACCCCATCCGCCGATCATGCCGAAGCCCTGGAGCAGCAGCGCCAGGAACGCCACCTGGATGCCCTGGTAGGTGAGGCCGCCGATGAAACCCATGAACAGGTTCGCCCGGTACTGGGACTGGGCCCTCAGCGCTGTCCGTTCCAGGATCCACCAGGCCCGCACGGTCCCGGGCAGACGTTGTTCAGCCACCCAGCACCACCACCTTGTGCTCGGCCCGTCGCCACACCACGTGAAGCAGGGCCACGACCACGCCGATCCACCCGAGCTGCCCCAGGATCGCGAACCACGCCTCGGTGCCCGAGACCTGGCCGAAGTAGATGGACAAGGGGGTGAACATCTGGGCCCGGAACGGCAACCAGTCCAGCAGCCCGGCCAACCATCCGGGCATGAACCACAGTGGGATCAGGGCCCCGGACAGCAGCGCGGAACCCAGCCGGTAGAGCATCAGGTACCCACCGATCTCCAACGACCAGAAACAGGCCATCGACATCAACAGGTTCATCAACAACGTCAGGGCCACCCCGAGCAGCGTGGCGAGCAGCCACGAGACGACGACGGCGGCGTCGGGAGGCAGACTCAGTGCACCGATGGCGACGGCCCACACCAGGCCGATCACGGCGATGGGGGTCTGGGCCAGGAAGGTGCCGAGATTGTGGGCCAGCACCTGGGGGAGCAGCCCGACGGGACGGATCATGTCGATCCCCACCTGACCGCTGCGCACCCGCTGGTTCAACGAGGAGAACTCCCACGGCATCAGCGCGGTCTGGATGCACACCGCCAGCACCGCGTAGCTCACCGCCTGCGTCACCTCGATGCCGCGCACCTTCGTGGCGCCACCGTAGACACTGCGCCATACCACGCTGAGCAGCCACACCTGCAGCAACAGCCCGAGTGTCGCCGTCACGACGTTCAAGCGGTACACCCAGCCGGTGCGGAACGCCGCCCGCACCGGGCCGCGCAGTGCAGTCCACCAGCTGCTCATCGCCCCGGGTGCTCCGCGTAGATCCGTGCGACGACATCGCTGAGACTCGCCTCACCGACCGTCAGGTCCGCGACCTCCCAGGCACCGGTCACCGCGGCGATCACCTGCGGTGTGCTGATGGCCTCGGGATCGTGGGTCAGCACCGCCTTGCCGTCGACCACGCTCACCGTCGTCCCGGGCACATCGATGACGGCGGGGTCGACACCAGGAGCCGGGGTGATGGTCACGGTGCGCTCCCGGACGTAGCGGCTGCGCAGCTGGGCGAGGGAACCGTCGAAGAGCACCCGGCCCTGGTCGATCATCACCACCCGCTGACACAGGGCCTCGACATCATCCATGTCATGGGTGGTGAGGATCACCGTCGTGCCCAGCTCCTGGTTGATCTCGGCGATGAACTGGCGGATGCGCTGCTTGGCCACCACGTCCAGGCCCACCGTCGGCTCATCGAGATAGACCACCGTCGGTTGGTGCAGCAACGCCGCGGTCAGGTCCCCGCGCATCCGCTGGCCCAACGACAGGAACCGCACCGGGGTCTCCAGGAAGTCGGTCATGTTCAGCAGCTCGGTGAACATCCCCAACCGCTGTCTGTAGTCGTGCTCGGCGATGCCGTAGAGATCGCGGATCACCTCGAGGGAGTCCCGCAGCGGCAGGTCGTACCACAGCTGGCTGCGCTGGCCGAACACCGCTCCCATGCGGGAGGCCTGGGTCCGACGCTCCCGCCACGGGGTGTGTCCGGCCACCTCCACCTGACCCGAGGTCGGTACCAGGATCCCGGTCAACATCTTGATCGTGGTGGACTTCCCCGCACCGTTGCTGCCGAGGTACCCGACCAACTCGCCCGCATCGATGTCGAACGAGACGTCGTCGACGGCCACCTTCGTCACCCGTTGCCGGGAGAACAGACGCCGCAGCGAGGCGAACCGGCCCTCGAACTCGGCGGGCCGGACGAACTCCTTGCGCAGGTGCCGCACCCGGATCACTGGACTCACGCCGCGAGCATATCGAGGCTGTCACCCACACGCCCGCCATGTCAGGAGCGGGTAGCCTCATCGGGCAGAGATCTTGAACGGATGGGGACGACATGGAACAGACCTTCGACGTGGCGGTGATCGGTTTCGGCAAGGGGGGCAAGACCCTGGCCGGGACACTGGCGGCCCGTGGCCGACGGGTGGCCATCATCGAGCAGTCCGAGGAGATGTACGGGGGAACCTGCATCAACATCGGGTGTGTGCCGACCAAGGCACTCATCTGGTCCGCGAACCACCCGGACCGGGACCAGGACCCGAGTGACTGGTTCGCCCGGGCGGCAGAACGCAAGACCACCCTCACCGCCGCGATGCGGGCCAAGAACTTCGAGATCTTCGACTCCCCCGAGACCGCGACGGTCATCACCGGGCACGCCCGGTTCGTCGATCCCCACACACTCCTGGTCCGAGGCGGTGGCGACGAGATCACGGTGCGTGCCGAGACCATCGTCATCAACACCGGGGCGACTGCGGTGCTGCCCCCGATCCCGGGCCTTCAGGAGAGCCGGAAGGTGCTCACCAGCACCGGAGTCCTGGCCCTGGCGAAGCGTCCGGAGAGCCTGGTGATCCTGGGAGGTGGCTACATCGGTGTCGAGTTCGCCGCGATGCAGGCCGCCTTCGGGGTGAAGGTCACCGTCCTGCAACGTGGGTCACGTCTGATGGAGGCCGCCGATCCCGACATCTCGGAGGAGATCCGGAAGCTGCTGGAGGCCAGCGGGGTCACCGTGCTGACCTCGGCCACCGCGACCCGGGTCGTCGACGAGGCGGAGCGGGTCCGCGTCACCTGGACCGATGCCTCCGGTGACGCTCACGACGTCGAGGGTGACCTGGTGCTCGCCGCCCTCGGTCGGCGCCCCCTGACGGCGGGACTGGGGCTCGAGGAGGTCGGCATCGCGCTGGGGCAGCGGGGCGAGGTCGTCGTCGACGAGTACTGTCGCACCACCGTCCCCGGGGTCTTCGCGGTCGGGGATGTCAACGGGGGACCGCAGTTCACCTACATCTCCCTCGACGACTTCCGGGTCGTGCTCGACCAGCTGGAGGGGGAGGGGCGACGCTCCACGAAGGACCGCGTGGCGGTGCCGAGTGTCGTGTTCACCGAACCGCCGCTGGCCAGCGTCGGCATGACCTTCACCGAGGCCGAGGCGACGGGGCGGCCCCTGCTGACCGCGGTGCGGCGGGTGGCCGACATGGCGATCGTGCCCAGGGCGAAGATCGTCGGTCAACCCCACGGGGTGATGAAGGCCGTCGTCGATGCCGGGACGGGGGAGATCCTTGGCGCCACCCTCCTGGCCCACGACTCCCATGAACTGATCAACACGATCGCCCTGGCGATGCGTGCCGGGGTCAGGGCGAGCGAGCTCCGCGACGGGATCTGGACCCACCCGTCGATGACCGAGGCGTTCAACGACCTGTTCGCCCACCTCGCCTGAGGAGGACACACCATGACGTCCTCACCCCCGAAGAGGTGGCGACACCCCCGCCTCATCGGGGCGCTCACCGTGGTGGTCGCCCTCATCGCGACCCTGGCGATCCTCGACCTGGCGAGGCCACCCGTCACCCGAGCGCCGGAGACCCTCTCGTCCCCTCAGGCGGTGACCCCCACCGCAGGCGGGACGGCGGCCACACGTGAGGCACCGGAACTCTCCGGGATCGAGGCCTGGATCAACACCGATCCGTTGAGCCTGGCAGAACTGAGGGGGAAGGTGGTGCTCGTCGACTTCTGGACCTACTCCTGCATCAACTGCGTGCGCACCCAGCCCCACCTCAACGCCTGGTACGAGAGCTACCACGACCAGGGGCTGGAGATCATCGGGGTGCACGCCCCGGAGTTCGCCTTCGAGCGACTCCCGGCCAACGTGGAACGGGCCGTCGAGGAGGCCGGGATCAGGTATCCGGTGGCCCTTGACAACGACTTCGTGACCTGGCGGGCCTACGAGAACTCGTACTGGCCCTCGAGGTACCTCATCGACAGGGAGGGCAGGATCGTGTTCAACCACCACGGGGAGGGGGCATACGAGGAGACCGAGCAACGGATCCGGGAACTGCTGCAGGCCGAGGGACCGACGACCTCCGCTGTTCCCGACGGGCAGGCCACGGCAGGACAGACCCCGGAGATCCACCTGGGGCTCGCACGCACCTTCGGCTACAACGGCACCCCTGATCTGGATCCGCAGTTGTTCGACTACACCCCGGCGGGTGAGTTGGCCAGCAACCAGTGGCACCTCGACGGTGAGTGGCAGATCGGTGAGGACTCCATCACGGCACTGAGTGACGGGGCGGGCCTCGGCATCCGATTCGACGGCGCGAAACTGTTCCTCGTCGCGGGCGGGCCACCCGGCAGCACCGTCGAGGTCCGGGTGAACGGGGGAGCCGATTTCCCCGGGCAGGATGTGACCGACGGCGTGGCACAGGTCGAGGTGAGCAGGCTGCACCGCTTGGTGGAACTGCCCCGTTTCACCACCGGTACCCTCGTCGAACTGCGGTTCAGCGCAGGGGTCACCGCCCATGCCCTGACCTTCGGGGGATGAAGCGAGGGCTGGCGGTCGGCGCGGATCTGGACCAAGATGGGCGCTGACACATCCCCGAGCGGAAGGGACACCATGTCCACCCAGCCCCAGTACCAGATGCCCTATGGCGGCCCACCCCAGCCCCCTGGCGGCCCCACCCCAGCAGCCCCGGTCGGGGCGTTCATCGGGCTTGGGGGTGCACTGTTGGCCATCATCGGATCCTGCGGCACCTGGGTGTCGGCCAGTTTCCTGGGCCAGACCCTGGAGGTCAGTGGACTGGATCAAGATGGTGATGGGAGGCTCACCCTCGTCCTCGCCATCGTCGCTGTCGCCCTCCTGGCTCTCGGTGCCTTCCTGCCGGCACTCAAGAACCAGATCTGGCCGCCGATCGTCGTCCTGGTCGCCGGTGTCCTGATCCTGCTGATCCTGCTCATCAATCTCATCAACGGTGCCAAGGTCATCGGGGATGCCAACAAGTACGGGGCCAGCATCAGTCCCGGATGGGGAGTCATCCTCCTGCTCATCGGGACCCTGGTCTTCCTGGCGGGTGCGGTCGTGCAGCTGGTCCTGATCCTGAAGGCGAAGCGAGGCCCGGCCCTGCCGGGACAGCCGTTCCCCGCAGGTCCGCAGGGCCACATGCCCGCCCAGCAGCCCTACGTCGGGCAGCCGCCCCAGCAGTACGGTTCCCCGCAGCACGGGCAGCACCCCCCGCAGCACCCGGGCCAGCAGCCCTGGCAGGGCTGACCTCGGGTCAGGCTCAGCACTCGACGACGTTGACCGCCAGACCGCCCGATGAGGTCTCCTTGTACTTGGAGAGCATGTCCATGCCGGTCTGGCGCATCGTCTCGATGGCGACATCGAGGCTGACCCGGTGGTCGCCGTCGCCCCACATCGCCATGCGTGCGGCGTTGATCGCCTTGACGGCGGCCATGGCGTTGCGCTCGATGCACGGCACCTGGACCAGACCTCCCACCGGGTCACAGGTCAGACCGAGGGAGTGCTCCATCGCGATCTCGGCAGCGTTCTCCACCTGACGGGCAGTGCCGCCGAAGGCCTCGGCCAGGCCGGCAGCCGCCATCGCCGCGGCCGAACCCACCTCACCCTGGCACCCGACCTCCGCCCCGGCGATGGAGGCATTGGTCTTGATGAGTGAACCGACGGCGGCGGCCGCCAGCAGGAAGTCGTGCACCGCCCGTCGCCGCTGCACCGCCACCGGGTCCCGGTCGGCGGGATCGAGACGGAAGGGGGTGAGTCCCTGCTCGTTCACCGGGGTGAAGGAGCCGAAGGAGGCCCCGGCCTCGGGACAGTAGGCGATGAGGAATCCGAGCACCCCCGGGATCACCCCGGCTGCACCGTTGGTGGGGGCGGTCACGACCCGGTGTCCAGCGGCGTTCTCCTCGTTGACCGCCAGTGAGTAGAGGTTGACCCAGTCCATCGCGCGCATCGGGTCCACCGCGGTGGCAGCCCAGTGCTTGGCCTCGCCGTCGTCCGAGGGGGCGAGGTGGGCGCGCTGTCCCAGTCGCTCGGCCAAGGCCTTGGCGCGGCGACGCACCCGCAACCCGCCCGGAAGGATTCCCTCGGCGAGGAGACCGGCATCGACACAGTCCAGCATCGTGTTGGCCACCAGGTCCAGATGCTCCTCCAGACCGTCCGTTCCGTGGCGGCTGACCTCATTGGTGCGCACCAGGTCCGCCACTCCACAGCCGATGGCCTCGCAGAGCCGGACCAGGTCATCGGCCGTACCGTACGGGTGTGGGGGGGATGCGTGGGGGCTCCATCCCGCATCCAGGGGCACGATGTCCTGTGTGTCGTCGTGCTGGACCTCGACGAAGCCACCTCCGATCGAGTAGTAGGTGGCCCGGAGCGTGACATCGCCGGTGGCCGTGAGGACCAGGGCATTGGTGTGGTGATCCATCCGGGTCCAGGGCTCGAACACCAGATCGGAGTCCAGATGGAACGGCACATCCCCCACCGCGGGCACGGCGATGCGCCCCGTGGCCGTGATCTCGGCCATGATCGACTCCACCACGTCGATCTCCACGCTGTGTGGTTCATGGCCACTCAGCCCGAGCAGCACCGCCCTGTCCGTGGCGTGTCCCCGCCCGGTCGCCCCGAGGGAACCGAGCAGTGAGATCTTGATCCGCGTCCGCTCCGCGACAGGGGCCAACTCCGCCAGGCGATGGGCGAAGTGTCTCGCCGCGCGCATCGGGCCGACGGTGTGTGAGGACGAGGGGCCGATCCCGACCCGGAACAGCTCCGTCACCGACAGCGGCTCTGCCACGGCCTTCATGCCCGCCTCCTTCGTGGGTCCAAGGACAAGCCTAGGGCTTCCTGCTGTCCTCTTCCCGGTCCACCACCCGGTCGGCTCGATGGATGCGTCCCATGAGCGGGGCGCTGACCACCAGGGCGACGGTGGCCAGCGCACTCAGCAGCACCGCCGTCAGGGGAAGCCCGATGGCGGTCCCCAGCCATCCCGCAGCGGGATAGGTGAGGAGGTAGCACGCGTGGCTGAGGGAGAACTGGGCGGCGAAGAGAGCGGGATGATCAGAGGGGGCGGCGGCACGTCGGATCACCCGCGCCGAGGGAGTGCTCACCATCGAGGTGGCCATCCCGAGCAGTGCCCAGGTGACGGTGAGCCAGATCCACTGTGCCCGACCCGCCGGGGTGTCGATGGCCAGTGCGACGAGTCCCAGGCCACCTGCCGACAGCACCGCACCGAAGATCATCACCTCCAGATCGCTCAGTCGGGTCAGCACCCGGGGCAGTGCCAGTGCCGTGAGCATCGATCCTGCACCGTTGGCCGCCAACAGCCATGCCACCCGACTCTCGTCGGCCCGCAGGACACCCGCCACCAGCACGACGGTGTTGACCAGCACCATCGCGATGCCGCAGGCCACCACCAGGTTGAAGGCGAGCAGCCCTCGCAGCTCGCTCGAGCGGATGAAGATCCTGACCCCTCGGGTCAGACGTTCCAGGAAAGGGGTGGCCGGCTGCGACTCAGGTGCTGGTGGTCGGGCCAGGAGGACCAGCACGATCGAGCCGAGGAATCCTGCCGCCGTGCCGATGAACAACTGGTGGAAACTCATCACCGCGAGCAGCAGGGCTGCCACGACGGGTGAGAGCAGGGACTCGAGGTCGTAGGCCAGCCGGGACAGGCTCAGGGCGACGGTGTAGTCCTCCTCGTCCGGCAGCACCTGCGGGATGGTGGCCTGGAAGGCGGGGGTGAAGGTGGCGGAGGCGGCCTGCAGCAGGAACACCAGCACGTAGATCTGCCAGGTTGAGTTGACCAACGGCAGGGCCAGGGCCATCAGGGCCCGTACCACGTCGGCGGTCACCAGCACGGTCGTCCGTGGCAGCCGTGAGGCCACGGCGGTCATCACGGGGGAGATCGTGACATAGGCCAGGATGCGGATGCTCAGTGCCGTCGCGAGAACCTCTCCGGCATCCTGACCTGCCAACTCGAAGGCCAGCAGGCCGAGGGCGACGGTGAGGAGTCCGGTGCCGAGCAGCGCCACCACCTGGGCCGCGAACAGTCGGGCGTAGGTGCGGTTGGCCAGCGCGTGCCGCATCACCGGGTCCGATGATGGGCGGGCACCTCGTCGAGGGCGTGTTCAGCCTGCTGGAGCGAGTTGGTCACCAGCTGGATGGCGTGCTCGTTGGCGAGGCCGTAGAAGACCCGCTGGCCGTCCTGGCGGCTCGTGACGATGCGGGCCAGACGCAGCTTCGCCAGATGCTGGGACACCGCGGCCGGGGCCTTGCCGACGATCTCGGCGAGCTGGCCCACCGACAGCTCGGCGTCCTGGAGCGCCAGCACGATGCGGATCCGGGTCGGCTCGGCCAGCATGGAGAAGACCTCCACCGCCAGGTCGATGTACTCCGCGTCGACACCACCGAGGCTCACCTTATCTGCATTCATGCGCAAATGATGACATGTGTGGTTCCCGAGGGCAAGGGGGTGATGCCTGATATACCTGTGGTGACGCGAAGGAAAGGGCGGCCCATGAGGTTCATCGCCACGGCGGACTGGCAGCTGGGCATGGCGGCCCGATTTCTCGACGACGCCGCCCGGACTCGTTACCAACAGGCACGACTCGATGCCGTCGCCCGGATCGGCGAGGTGACGCGCGACGAACAGGCGGCCTTCGTCGTCGTGGGTGGCGACGTCTTCGAGTCCAACCAGTTGCACCGCTCGGTGCTGCTCCGCGCCTTCGAGGCCCTCCGCGCGATCCCTGTTCCCGTGTTGCTGGTCCCCGGCAACCACGATCCCCTGGATGCCTCCTCCATCTACACCGACCCGACCTTCATCAAGGGGTGCCCAGACCACGTCGTCGTGGCCAGGTCGACGGCCTGCCTGGAGATCGTGCCGGGGGTGGAGGTCGTTCCGGTTCCCTGGGTCACCAAACGGCCGACCAGTGACCGGGTGGCCGAGACATTGACCGGTCTTCCCGTTGCGCCGCAGGGTGTGCACCGGGTGCTGGTCTGCCACGGTGCCGTGAGCAGCCTCAACCCGGATCGCACGTCGGCCAGTGTCATCGACGAGGGCGCGGTCTCGGCGGCGCTGGCGGATGGCAGGATCCACTTCGCCGTGGTCGGGGATCGTCACTCCACGACGCAGGTGATGCCCCGGATGTGGTACCCGGGGACCCCGGAGGTGACCGACCGTCTCGAGACCGACCCGGGGAACGTCCTGCTCGTCGATCCGGTGAAGGGGGACGTCGAACCCTGTCACGTGGGGACCTGGAGCTTCCGCGTGCTGGAGCAGGAGCTCACCTCGGGCGGTGACGTCGAGACGCTGCTGGACCGGTTGCGGGCACTGCCCGGGAAGGACCGCACCGCGGTCTGGCTGGTGTTGCGGGGGACCCTGTCGGTTGCCGATGCCGCGCGTCTGCACGACGGACTTGACGACCTGGGGGCCTTGTTCGCCCGGCTCGGGGCGTGGGAACGGCACCAGGCGTTGGCCGTCCTGCCCGACGACCATGACTTCGCCGATCTTGACCTGTCCGGATTCGCCGCGGCCGCGGTGGCGGAACTGGTGCAGCAGTCCGGTTCCGACGAGGTGGCACGTGATGCCCTGGGGCTGCTCCACCGCCTGACCAGGAGTGTGCGATGAGACTGCACCGGATCACACTGCGCAACTTCAGGGGCGTCCTGGAGCAGACGGTGACCTTCGACGAGGGGGTCACCATCATCCAGGGAGCGAACGAGGCGGGGAAGTCCTCGCTCATGGAAGGACTGAGGCTGCTGCGTCAGTACAAGTCCTCCTCCAGCCATTCCGCCATCCGCTCCGTCAAACCCGTCGACCGGGACGAGGGTCCCCGGGTCGAGGCCGAGCTCAGCGTCGGCCCGTACCGTCTCGTCTATGCCAAGCAGTGGTTGCGCAGCCATCACACCACCCTCGAGGTCAGTGGACCCCGGGCGGAGTCGTTGACCGGGGAGGCGGCGCACAGCAGATTCCTCGAGCTGCTGGCGGAACATGCCGACGACCAGCTGTTGGAGGCACTGGAGGTGTCGCAGGGAGGGGCGCTGACGCAGGCGCAGCTGGTCAACCTTCCAGCACTGCGACGGGCCCTCGACGAGACCAGCCTGCCGGTGACCGAGAACGACGCCCTGCTGGAGGCCGTCCAGCAGGAGTACCAGCGGTACTTCACCGCCACGGGAAGGCCGACCGGCGACTACCTGAAGGCCGAGCAGGAACTGGAGGAACTCAGGGCAGGGGTCGAGCAGGCCGCTGCCCTCAGCGCCGAGATTGACGACCTGACCGCACGACATGAGCGGGTGGTTGCGGAGCATCAGGAGATCCAGCGACGACTCCGGGAGGCCGAGACGGACCTGGCCGTCCAGCGTGAGGCGGACCAGCGTGTGGCCGAGGTCCGTGACCGGGTCACGGTGGCGCGGGAGCACGTCGCATCGGCACAGGAGTCGCTGCGACGAACCGAACGGGAACGCTCGGACCGCCAGGAGGTCGTCAGGGCGGTGCTCGCGGCGCACGAGGCCGTCGAGGTGGCAGGTCAGGAGGTCGAGGCGAGCCGGATCACACGCGATGGGACCGCTGCCCGGGTGCAGGA
Organism: Arachnia propionica; assembly: GCF_003859805.1. Taxonomy (GTDB): domain Bacteria; phylum Actinomycetota; class Actinomycetes; order Propionibacteriales; family Propionibacteriaceae; genus Arachnia; species Arachnia propionica_C. The sequence continues at coordinate 470,224 of NZ_RQZG01000001.1, read as the reverse complement.
ACAGCAGGCGGAACTCGAGGAGGCGGAGCGGGAGGCCGAGGACCTGCGTGCCCGGATCGCACGCGCGGAGGACGCGGAGCGACGCCGTCGGGCCGTGACGGAGCTGTCCGTGCTCACATCGCGGCTGGAACGGTTGCAACGGGCCGAGGAGAGGATGGTCGAGGCGACCCGGGCGTGCGAGGAGAAACGTCTCGACGTCACCGCGCTGGAGCGCCTCGAGGAGGTCGAGGTGGCCTGCCGGGTGGCCCGGGGGCGCCTGGCGAGCACCGCCGCGTCCTACCGCCTCGAGGTGACCGGGAACGTGGTGGTGGACGGTGATCCGGCGCCGATGGGCGAGGGGGAACCCACCCCGATCAGCCGTCGCGTGACCATCGAGGTTCCCGGTCAGCTGCGCCTGGAGATCGCTCCTGACACCGATGCGGCCGATCTCGACCGGGAGTTTCGTGCCGCGCGGGAGGAACGCGCCGGACTGCTCACCACACTGGGGGTCTCCTCCATCGAGGAGGCCAGGGCCAGGGCGACGGAGTTCGTACGGGCCAGCGGCGACAAGGAAGCGGCGGTGGCCGAGATGAGGGCACTGCTCGGCGAGGACAGCCGGGCCGGACTCGAGGCCCGGGCAGAGACGCTGCGACGGCACGCCGACCTGGCCGCGGCCAGTGATGAGGACGAGGCCGCCGCGCTTCCCGGGTTGCGCGAGGAGACGGAGGCGGTCGAGGTGCGGCTGAGGGCTGCGGAGACGGCACACCAGGAGGGTCAGGCGCGTCTGCTCGGGCTACGGGAGACGGTCATCAGGGCCGAGGCGAACCTGGAGGCGCTCACGCGCAGGGCACGCGACGAGGAGCTCCGGCTGGAGGCAGTGCGAGGTCGTCGCAGCGATGAGCAGCTGGAGGCCGAGGTCCTCGCCGAAGGGGATCGTGTCGCGGGGCTGGAGGCGAGGCTCGAGGATGCGGAGCAGGAGCTCGCGGCATCCGATGCCGATGGGGCCAGGATCCGCGTCATCAATGCTGAGGCGCTCATCGAACGGTTGGCGAGGGAGGAAACGGAGCTGGAGGCCGAACGGTTGCGGATCGAGACCCTGCTCGCCGACCGGATGGCCTCCGGCCCGTACGACGCGCTCAACCGGGCCACCGGGGAGCTCGAGACCCTCTCCACCCGGCAGGAGGCCCGGCACCGGGCTGCTCAGGCGGCCAGGCGACTGAGGGAGACGCTGCACCGTCATCGCGACGAGGCCCAGCACCGCTACGTCGCCCCGTTCAAGGAGCGGATCGAGGCACTGGCACGCCCCGTCTTCGGGCCCGACCTGCAGGTGGGGGTCAGTCCTGAGCTGCAGTTGGTGTCCCGCACCCTGGCGGGTGTGACGGTGCCGTTCGCCGAACTGTCCGCAGGAACCAGGGAACAACTCGCGCTCATCGGCAGACTCGCGTGTGCGGAACTCGTCGACCCTGAGGACGGGGCTCCGGTGTTGATCGACGATGCGCTCGGTTTCGCCGATCCGGAACGCGTTCGTTCGCTCGCGGCCGTGCTGAACGATGTCGGCTCCCGGGCCCAGGTCATCATCCTCACCTGTCAGCCCGAACGCTTCGGACACATCGGATCGGCCAGGGTCGTGAGGATCTGAACGATGCCCTGGTACGACGTTCTGCGCCTCACCCTCGGGATCGCCGTCCTCGTCGGTGCGGCAATGGTGCTGTTGCGGCTGCACCGGGTGCCACTCGGGCGGGCCCCCGTCATCGCCGTGCTGCGCGCCACCATCCAGCTGGCCGCCATCGCCGTGCTGCTCAGTGGGGTCACCCAATGGCCGTTGCTGGCACTGGCCTTCGTCACGCTGATGCTCTCCACGGCGTCGTGGACCGCGGCTCGGCGTGCCGCTGCGCTGTCGGGTGGACGACGGGATGCAGTGTTCGCGGTGACCGTCGGTTCGGTGGTGGCCTCCGGGGCGGTCCTGTTGCTGGGGCTGGTGCCGTGGCGGGCACAACAGGTGATCGCTGTTGTGGGCATCGTGACCGGCAATGCCATGAGCACCGTGACGTTGCTGGCCCGGCGACTCGCGAGTGACCTCCTCGCACATCAGGCGGAGGTGGAGGGCTGGCTCGCCCTGGGTGCCCCGTTCTCCCGGGCGACGGCGAGACTGCGGCGTACCGGGGTCAGGGAGGCGCTCATCCCGAACCTGGACCAGACCCGCAACACCGGACTGGTCACCCTGCCCGGTGCCTTCATCGGTTCACTCTTCGGCGGGGCGAGTCCGGTGGAGGCGGCCTCGTTCCAGCTCACCGTCCTCGCCGCACTGCTCCTGGGGGGCGCCGCATCCGCGACGGTCTTCAGCACCCTCGCGGGTCGGGCCACTCGGTTGCCCCGCGCGGAGAAGACCTGACGCTGTGGGACGTGCGACAATCCTCAGATGCGAAGTCGTGTCCTGACCGTGGGGGAGCTGCGGGTCGAGGTCACCGAGAAGCGTATGAAGAACCTCCGGATGCGGGTACCCGGTCCGGATGCCGTCGTCGCGGTCTCGGCACCGCATGGCACCCCCGTCGAGGTGATCCAGCGATTCGTGCACCAGCGTCACGCCTGGATCGCCAAACAGCGCTACCTGCACCTCCACCGGTTGGTCCGGGCCGACCAGCTGACTGATGGTGGGGCGGTACGGCACTGGGGGAGATGGCTGGAGGTGACCCGACACACCGGCACCCCGTCACGTGCCTGGCTGCACGAGGATCGACTGCACCTGCGGTGCCCGGACGATGCGGCGGCGGAGAAGGCCCTGGCAAGATTTCGGGCCGATGAGGTGAACCTTCTGGTGCCGAGGATCGTCTCCACATACGTACCGCTCATGGCGGTGCCTGAACCATCGACAATCAAATACCGCCAGATGAAGAGCCGCTGGGGATCCTGCAATCACCGAAGCCGGGCCATCACCCTCAACGTGGGGCTGGCGCGGTTCCCGGTCGAGGCGTTGGAGTACGTGGTCGTCCACGAACTCGCGCACCTCACCCACCCCGACCACAGTTCCGACTTCTGGGCGCTGGTCGGGTCGGTCCTGCCGGACCTCGAGAGTCGCCGTCGACTCCTGAGGACCGACGGCGGGTCGTCTCCGACCACCCCCTGAGAAGGGCTAGGATTCACCGCAGCATTCTTCTGGCCTCCCCCTGTAGAAGGAAGGTTGCTCCTCATGCGTCGACTCGTCGTCCTACCTCTGCTGGCCATGCTCGCCGTGGCCGGGTGTGCCCGTGAACTTCCAGCGACCTCCGCACAGCCGGAGATCGCGTTGCCGGCACCGCAGGAGAGCCTCGTGCCAGAACCGGGCAACGACGAGGTCACACCCTCGGTGGACCCGACCTTCGAGGCGACGGAGGTGGCCGACGAACCCCGGACCGAGATCGTCCCCACCCCCGAGGCCGTCGCCGCGCTCCACTCACCGGGGGACAGCGGTGAGGAGATCCGAGACCTGCAGCACCGGTTGCTGCAGATCGACTGGTACGAGGGGGGCATCACCGGGGAGTTCGACGAGACCACCCGACTGGCGGTGGAGGGGTTCCAGGGCAAGCGTGGTCTGCCGGTGCTCGGCTACGTCGATCAGAGCACCCGGGATGCGCTGCACGCCATGACCCGTGAGCCCACCCACGAGGAGAAGCACAACATCCTGGTGCCGGGACCGGCCCTGCTGAAGTCCGGGGCCGAGGGGGACCAGGTCCGTGACCTCCAGGCCAGGTTGAAGCAGATCGCCTGGTACGGCAGACCCATCGACGGCCGGTACGGTCCGGAGACGACCGAGTCGGTGCGTGGGTTCCAGCAGAAACGACAGATCCCGGTCACCGGTGAGGTCGATCAGCGCACCCTCGACCGGCTGCACGCCATGACCCGCAAGCCCACCGAGGACGAGAAGAACAACGTGGTGCCGGAGCAGAAGGAGAAGAGGCAGGCCTCCGGGATGGCACTGGACGACCGCTGTCTGAGTGGTCGGGTGCTGTGCATCTCGAAGAAGCAGCGAAAGCTGGCGTGGGTCGTGGACGGTCAGGTCCAGGTGGTGCTCGACGTGAGGTTCGGCTCCGAGCAGACCCCCACGCGCAACGGCTCCTTCTCCGTGGGCTGGAAGTCCCGCAACCACGTCTCCAAGGAGTACGGTTCCCCGATGCCGTACGCGATGTTCTTCTCCGGTGGCCAGGCCGTCCACTACTCCTCGGACTTCGCCGCCCGGGGGTACCGGGGGGCCTCCCACGGCTGTGTCAACGTCCGCGACAAGGGGGCCATCGCCTCGCTCTTCGACCAGGTGAGCGTGGGTGACAAGGTGGTCGTCTACGCCGGGTGATCAGACGAGGGGCCCGAGGATCAGGGAAGAACGGGACCCTGGTCGGAGGTGTCGTGGTGCCTGCAGGCCCTAGGATGATTCCGGCGGTTCCGCCACTGACATGATTCGAAAGGTGTCCTGAGTGAACATCCCGTTGGCAATCGGCCTGCAGGTCCTCTCCTCCTTCCTCTTCGCCAGCGGGGCGGCGCTGCAACACCTGGGGGTGAAGTCGACCTTCGATCCGGGTGCCGCCGCCTCGTCGAACACGTTGACCCTCAAGGGACTGCTGAAGCTGTTCGTGATCCCGAAGTGGTTGCTCGGCCTGGGATGCGTGCTGGCGGGGGCTGGCCTCCACCTGTGGGCGTTGACGATGGCCCCCGTCGCGGTGGTCCAGCCCGTCGGCATCCTCGCCGTGCCGTGGTCGGTGCTGCTCGCCTCCCGCATCCACGGACACGAGATCTCGACGCGGGTGTGGCGTGCCGTCGTGGTGACGGTGATCGGTGTGGTGGGATTCACGGTCTTCTCCTCCATCTTCGCTCGGGGGGAGAAGCAGTTCGGCTTCCTGCCGGTCACCTGGTCCTTCATCGCGGTCTCCGTGATCTGCGCCATCCTGTCCTTCTTCGCCGCGAAGAAGGCCGCTCCCTGGGCCAAGGCGATGCTGTGGTCCTCGGTCGGGGCCATCTTCTACGGTCTGGCCTCCGGCATGATGAAGGCCGCGATGAACATGGTGCAGTCAGGAGAGTTCCACCTGTTCCACCCCACGACGCTGCTGGTGATCGGATACATGGTGGCCTGCTACGTCCTGGGGGTCTGGATGATCCAGCAGGGATACGCCTCCGGACCGGCGGAGATCACGGTGGGAACCATGACGACGGTGGACCCGTTCGTCGCGGTGCTGTTCGGGTTGTTCATCCTCGGGGAGGGCAGCGGCATGGGGCTTCTGCCCTCCATCGGGATGATCCTCTCCGGCGCTGTCGCCGTCTACGGCGTGGTGCTGCTGTCGAAGGATCATCCCGATGCCGTGTCCGAGCGGGAGAAGGCCGAGGCGGCCCTCACCCCTTGATGGTGAGAGCCGTCACCGGGGTCCCGGTGGAGGTGGCGAGCACGATGGTGCCGTCCCCCCGGGGCAGGTCGAACACGTAACGGGCCGTCTTCGACTCCCCGGCACGGATGGTGATGTTCTCCTCCTTGCGCGGGTCGGCGCTGGTCATCGACTCGTTGTGGAAGGCGTAGGTGGTGTAGGTGCCCTGTCCCTCGGTCAGGGTGACCTGCACCTCCACCTCGAGGCCCTTGTCCCCCCAGGAGGAACTGAGGATCTCGAAGGTCCCCTTGCCGTAGCCGTCGAAGTCGATCGAGGTGGCCGAGGCGCCGAGGGAGGAGGTCGCGGCGGTGGGGACACCACGGCTGGCGGAGGGGGAGGAGGTCGCCTCGGGGCCGCCCATGACCTGCAGGGCGAAGAGGGCCCCACCGATCAGCGCGACCACGGTGATCACGATGAGCAGTGTCCGTCCCAGACCGCTTCTCGGCTCCTGGAAGTCCTGGATCCGTGGCGGCGGTTGCTGCATCGGCTGTTGGGGGGACCCGAAGGGGGTGCGGGGATCTCGGCCCTGTGGCGGGGGTGGCTGCCAGTGTGTGTTCATGGTGTCAACCACGATACCCCCGGCAGGTTGTCAACAGAGGGGTCGATCTGGCCCGGCCCGTGGTCACCCGGGGGTCCTGCGTGTCCATGTTGTGAGCATGAGACCAGAACAAGCAAGGATTCGCAGCAGCTCCCAGCGTGACCTGCTCAGTGTGCCCGGGGTGCTCCTCGGCTTCCATCCCCACGAGTCGTGCGTCGTGCTGGGCATGACGGAGGGCACGGTGGAGTTCTGTGCCCGTGCCGACATCGACCGGCTCCCGTCAGGGGTGCCGACCCTGTTGACACAGCTCGCCTCGGCCATCGAACAGTCCGAGGTCGACTCCCTGGTGCTGCTCGCCTACTGCGCCGACCCGTTCAGCCATGAGCGGTTCCTGCGTTTCCTCATGGACGAGCTCGCCGGGTGGGTGGTGATCGGGCTGGTGGCCGATGACAGCCGGTTCTGGGATCTGAGTGGTCCACCACTGGCCGACCAGGAGCCCGCCACGTGGGATCCGTTGTCCTCACAGGTGATGGCCTCGGCGATCTTCCAGGGTTTCCCCGTCGCAGCTGATCGCGACGAGGCGGTGGCTCCGGTCAGGGGACCGTCGGATCCTGCCACGGTGGTCCCGGCCACCGAGGCCGCCCGGAAAGATCTTTCCGGGTTGCAGCGACCCGAGAAGGAACTCCTGCTGCACGAGCTGCTGTCACGCACGGAGGCTCTGGAGGACACCGAGGCGGTGAGGCTGGCCCTGCTGGTGCAGGACGAGGACCTGGCCGTTCAGGTGCTCGGGGTGCTCGACGTCACCTCGGCGAGCAGGCTGGCGGACCGGCTGGCCGAGGCCAGACGCAGTGTCGCGGACCCGGATGCCGCCGATGTCCTGGCCCTGCTGGCCTTCGCCTGCTGGCTCGGGGCCCGGGGAGCGCAGTTGGCCGAGTGCCTGTTCCAACTCGAGCACATCGCGCCGCGGCACCCACTGTTCCCCGTGCTCGAGGAACTCCACCGGCAGGCAACGCCCCCACCTCGATCAAACCGGTCCACACCATGGGGATGAGGACACTAGAGTTGGGGCATGCGTTTCGTTGTGTGCGGTGAGGCACTGATCGATCTGATGCCGGTGAGGACCATCTCGAGGGCCGAGACCCACTGGGCGGCACTGTGCGGTGGCAGCCCCATGAACACGGCCATCGGCCTGGCCAGGCTGGGGGAGGACAGCCATTTTCTCGGGCGGTTGGGCAATGATGCCTTCGGCACGCAGCTGAGTTCCTACATCGAGGCCAACGGGGTCGCCACCGATCTGGCGGTGCACAGCTCGGATCCCACCTCCGTCGCAGTGGTCTCGCTCGATGAGCGTGGCCGGGCCAGTTACACCTTCCACTTCCACGACACCTCGAACTTCGGGTGGCGTTCCCACGAGTTCCCCCGACTGACGGACAGCGACTGGCTCCACTTCGGTTCCGTCGGTGCAGTGGTGGGGCCCGGGGCCTCCGCGCTGCTCGAGTTCATCCGCACCACCCCGGCCTCGCTGAGTTTCGACATCAACATCCGACCGAGCGTCATCCCGGACCGGGCCGAGTACTTCGGTCGTGTCGAGCCGCTGATGCAGGCCGTGGGGGCGGCGGCCGGGATCGTCAAGGCCAGCGACGAGGACGTCAGCTGGCTCGTCGACGACGAGGATCCCGTGCCCTATGCACACGCCTGGTGCGCGGAGTACGGATTGTCGATGTTCATCGTGACCCTCGGCCCGGACGGTGCCATCGCGGTGAAACCGGACGGCCGGGAGTACCGGGTCCCGGGACACGTGATCGACCTGGTCGACACCGTCGGTGCGGGGGACACCTTCATGGCCGGTTTCCTGGCACGGTTCGCGGAACGTCCTGACGACGTGGAGGAGGCGCTGCGGTGGGGGGCCGGTGCCTCGGCGTTGGTGTGCACCCGACAGGGGGCCAACCCGCCGAGCAGGGAGGAACTGCTCGCCTTCCTGGGCTGAACAGCGACCACGGGGTGGGTCGGGGGACGTCCTCGACCCACCCCGTGCCGTGCTCAGGCCCCGGTGCTCGGCAGCCCCGGCCTCGGCTGGCCCGGCCTCGGCCGGGTCGGCGTCGATGGGGGCGGCGTCGATGGGGACGGCGTGGGCGAGGCACAGGACGCACCGTCCCCCGTGATCCTGACGCTCTTGTGGATCTCGGTGCCGGACGGGGCCACCTGGAAGGTGAGCACCGCGTCACGGGAGTCGAGGGTGCAGGAGGAGGGGATGGTGACATCGATGCTCGCCCTGCCGTCGGTGACGGTGCCACTGCCGACCGTGGCACCGTCGAGCAGCGCCGTCACGGACGTGTTGGCCAGGGCCGGGCTGACCTTGGTGGGATCCTTCGGTTCGCGTCCCGTGGCTGCGCCGAGCAACATGTCCAGCCCTTCGGGGGCGGTCGGGTCGGCGGCGGTGACATCGAGGACGAAACGGGCTGCCGTGCCACCTTCCGTCAGCTCATCCGGTGCCGTGGTCAACGAGACCCCACGCTTCGAGTGGTCGGGGGACAAGGACTTCTTCGCGGCGACCCAGGAGGTCCAGGCCTCCAGGTCGACACGCCCTGAGTCGCGCGTACCGGTGCCTTTCGCGAGTTCGTGGAAGTTGTCCCCACCGGCGATCAGGAAGGAACCCGAGCCCACGGTGTAGTGCTTTGCCGGATCGATGGGGGAACCATTGATGAAGATGCCGGTGATCCGGTCACCCTCTGGTCGCGACTCGTCGTAGGTGTAGGTGACGTTCCTCGACAGTCCGAGGCGCAGGAACGGACGCGATGGCACGCTGCCATCCGACTTGCGCTGCCACTGCTGTTCCAGGACGGTCTTGAACTGGGCGCCGGTGATCTGTGTGGTCATCAGCGAGTTCGCGAACGGCAGGGCCAGTGCGGCCTCCTTGTAGGTGATGTCACCCTGGTTGAAGGAGTCGCGGGTGCCACCCGGGTTCTGGATGCCGATGAACTCCGGGTTGCCGTTGTTCAAGGTGTCGAAGAACATCTCAGCGATGGCGTTGCTCATGGGGGACTCGACGTTGCGGACATCGGCGTTGCCCATGGTGGTGGAGATGGCCTGGGTGGCGTTGCCGATCACCTTCGCACCGATCTGGTCGGCCTTCCTGACGGCCTCATCGACGATGCCCTGGATCTCGGCGATCCTCGGCGAGGAGGCATCGATCGCCTTCGGGTCGATGACGTGGTTGACGTTGCCGAGATCACCGGAGAGCTGCCCATCCGCCGTCACGCACGCCGTCAGCTCGTTGAGCTGGGAGGCGTAGGAGGCAGCCTGGGTGAACAGCTGGCCCTTGCTGTTGGTCCAGGCGTAGGACTGATGGGTGTGCCCGTTCAGCACCACCTTGACGCGGGGATCGAGGTCGTGCCACATGGAGGCGAAGTTCGGGGATGCCGCAGCCTGGGCATCCCCGGTGCTGCCTCCGTTGGCGGCGCCCTCGTGGATGGCCGCAATGACCAGGTCGACGTCGGTCGGCAGGGCCGCGACCTCCCTGTTGACCGCCGCCACAGGATCGCCGATGGTCAGGTCGCTGAGTCCGGCGGGACTGACCAGCGACGGCAGGTCCTTCGTCACGGCACCGATCACGGCCACCTTCAGACCTCCCACCTCGAAGATCTCATGGGCCTTGAGCGGTGGGGCCACGGTGGAGGTTCCCCGGGAGTACACGTTGGCACCCAGCTCTTGGAGAGGCAGGGCGTCGTGGACCCGGCCGGAGAGATCGGCCCACCCCTTGTCGAACTCGTGGTTCCCGACGGCCATCGCATCGAGTCCGGCAGCGGCCAGGATCTTCAGGGTGGGATTGTCGTCGTCGGCCATCGACTCGAAGGTCGAACCGCCGATGTCGTCACCGACGCTGACCAGGCCGACATTGGCCTCGCCGCGTGCGGCCCGGATCTTCTCGACGGCGGTGAACATGGCGGGTGCCAGTGTGATGCGGCCGTGAAAATCGTTGTAGGAGAGGATCGACACCTTGGTTGTGCCCGGGGCACAGGAGACCTCGTCGGCGAGGGCCAGCGGCATTGGAGCAGCGACGACACCGGCGAGTCCAAGGGACGTGACGGCCACACCACAGGCGAGCCGTGTGCTGAACTTGGACATCTGAAACTCCACTCGGGTATGAGCCGACGGGGCGGTCGGCCTCATCCCTCAGCCTTGCCAATGCCCGGCCTCACGTCAAGTGGCAGGAGCACGGTGCAGACGTTTGTCCACAGCTGTCCGCCGGGATGAACAAACCGGGGGGTCTCGTGCCCACAGTGTTGGTGTGAGCCTCAACAGATCCACCCTGCCGACGCAACGCCTCGCATTCCTCACCGCCGAGCGGGAACTCAGCGTGGGAGCCCGCCACGGCGATGACGAGTCGCCGGGACCGACGGCGTCATCGACCGGTGGCCTTCACCGCCTCCTCGAGCTGGGGCGTCACCACCTGCCCGTGGTGCTGGCGCTCGTGCTCGGGGTGGTGCTCATCGCGTTCCATGCACTGGGCAGCACCTCGACGACGGAGATCCCGGCACTGCCCGCTGCACAGCGGACACCGTCGCCCTCCCCGTCCGAGGTGAGTCCCGGTCCAGAGCAGCGGAAGGAGGTCCGGGTCCACGTCCTGGGTGCGGTGGCCACCCCCGGGGTGGTCCGGGTCCCGGACGGCGGCATCGTGGAGGACGCGATCCGGGCAGCGGGAGGGATGCTGCCGGAGGCGGTCCCGGGAGAGCTCAACCTGGCAGCACCGCTCGTCGACGGGCAGCAGATCATCATCGGTACCGCAGAGGAACCGCGCAGCGAGGTGGTCACCGCCACCTCGTCCGCCGGTGGCGCCGGGCTCCTCGACCTCAACACCGCGACGAACGAACAACTGGAGGAGCTTCCCGGCGTGGGGCCGGTGCTGGCGGCGGACATCATCGAGTGGCGTCAGGAGAACGGGCCGTTCACCGAGGTGTCCCAGTTGCAGGAGGTGACGGGGATCGGTCCGAGGACCTACGAACGACTGTCACCGTTGGTGACGGTGTGAGTGAGCAGGACTGGAGGCTGGTACCTCCTGCACTCGCGGCATGGGCCGGGGCGTGGATCGGGACCAGCGGATGGCGGCCGGGCGGTGGTGTGCTCGTGGTGCTCCTGGCCGGAGTGCTGCTGGTCGGGGTGATCGGGCGGAGCCGCTGGTGGCGTGTGATGGTGGTGGTCCTGGTCGTCACCACGACTGCCGCGGGGGTCCGTGACTGGGGGATGCGCTCAGGGGCGCTGATCGGGCTGGCCGACGAGGAGGCCCTGGTCACCGCTCAGCTCCGGCTGCAGGGAGATCCGTACCGTCCCCCGGGACGAGGGGATGGTCTCACCGTGCACCGTGCCCTCCTGTTGCGGGCCGTGGCGGATGATCGACGACAGTTCACCTCCCGGTTGCCCGTGACCGTGATCGGGGTCAGGGACCTCGGTGAGGCGATGGCCGACCTCGAGCCGGGAAGCACGGTTGAGCTGCAGGGCAGGCTCCGGGTGGAGGAACCGGGATCCTCGACGGCAGTGGCCATCTTCGTCCAGCGGGTGGAAAGGACGCTCGACCCGCCGGGTCCCATGGACCAGATGATCACCGGGGTGCGTTCCGGTCTGCGTGCTGCGAGTTCAGGGCTGCCGGCCGACCAGGCAGGGCTCGTGCCGTCCCTGGTGCTCGGCGACCGGAGCGCCGTCCCCACTGAGCTGCAGGAGCAGTTCCAGGCCACCTCGTTGACCCATCTGATGGCGGTCTCCGGGGCGAACCTCACCCTGTTGCTCGGGGTGCTCGTCGCCGCGGCCCGTTGGGCCGGGGTACGCGGCTGGGGAATCCGCGGGATCGCCGCAGTCGGGGTGGTCGCCTTCGTGTTCGTGTGCCGGGCCGAGCCGTCAGTGCTCCGGGCCGCGGTGATGGGGCTCGCGGTCCTGCCTGCGATCGGGATCGGGAGCGGCAACCGCAGCCTCAGGAATCTGGGGCTCGCGGTCCTGGTCCTGACCACCATCGATCCCTGGCTCTCGCGCTCCTGGGGTTTTGCGCTGTCGGTCTCGGCCTGTGCCGGGATCGTCCTGCTGGGACGGAAGGTCAGTGATCCGCTGTCCCGCTGGGTGCCCTCGTGGCTGGCGGATGCGGTGGCGATCCCACTGGCCGCACAGGTGGCCACCCTGCCGTTGACGGCTGAACTCTCCGGGCGGGTCTCCCTCAGTGGTGTGCTCGCGAATGTGTTGGCGGGACCGTTCGTCGGTCCGGCGACGGTGCTGGGGTTGATCGCAGCGGTGCTGTGCTGGTGGCCGGATGCTGCTTCCGGGGCTGCGATGCTGGCGGGGATCACCACCCAACCGATCCTGGTGGTGGCACGTGCGATGGCAGGACTGCCGAACGGCTCACTGCCGTGGCCGCAGGGACTGGGCGGGATCCTGTCCTCCCTGCTGCTGGTGGTCCTCATCGCCTGGGTGGTGCCGAGACTTGCCGGTCATGCGGGCATGGCGATGATCCTGGCCGGTGCCCTCGTGGTGGTGAACCTGTTGCCCCGCCTGCCACCGGGCCCCTGGGTGATCGCCTTCTGCGATGTCGGGCAGGGTGATGCGACGGTGCTGAGTGCCGGTGCCGAGGGGGCCGTGCTGGTCGACACCGGTCCCGATGCCCGTCCGGTCCTGGCCTGTCTGGCCGAGCTCGGGGTCCGACGGATACCCCTGGTGGTGCTCACCCACTACCACCAGGACCACGTCGGTGGTGCGAAAGAGGTGTTGAACCGGTTCAGACCGGAGGTCGTGGTGGTCAGTCCCCTCCCGTCACCGCCGGATGCGGCGTCAGGGGTCGCTGCGGCGGCACGTGCCGTCGGGGCCGAGGTGGTGGTGGCGGAACCGGGCCTCAGCCACCGAATCGGGGAACTGTCCTGGACGGTGGTCTCCGCATGGCATCCCATCGGGGTCCAGGCCACCGACGCGACGGAGAGCGTGGCGGAGAACGACTCCTCGGTGGTCTCGCTGATCGACGTCGGTGGCCTTCGGGTGCTGCTCCCGGGGGACATCGAGCTGGATGGCCAGGCTCAGGCACTGAGGGCCTTCGAGAGGCTTGGCATCGATCCTCGGGTGGAGGTCTACAAACTTCCCCACCACGGGGCGGCGAAGCAGGACCAGGCCCTGCTCCGTGCCACCGGGGCGAGCCTGGCAGTGGTCAGTGCCGGCAAGGGCAATGAGTACGGGCATCCCGCTGAGCGGACGCTCCGGACGGTCCGGGAGGCCGGGATGGCCGTGGCCAGGACCGATGAGCAGGGACTGATCCTGGTGGCTCCCGCGGCCGATGGAGTGCGGGTGACCACCACCGGGCGGTGAGGTGGCATGCTGTGACGGTGAGTGTTTTCGGTACCACCCTGCTGGTCTCCGGGTCGGAGTCGCTGCTGTCGTCCCGGGTCGTCGAGGAACGCAGGCAGGCGGCTCTCGCCGAGCGACCAGAGGCGGAGGTCAACCGCATCCAGGGCACGGAGCTGGCGGATGCGATGCTGTCCGAGGTGGCTGGAGGATCCCTGTTCGCCAGCCACATCATCGCCATCATCGAGGACGTGGGTTCAACCCCCGGCGAGGTCTTCGACGCGCTGATCGAGTTGGCCCGCGCACCGGGGGAGGAACTGTGCCTCATCCTCGTCCATGAAGGGGGGAACAAGGGCAGGGGCCTCATCGACAAGCTCAAGAAGGCCCGGGTGGAGGTGCGCACGGTGTCGGCCCCGAAGCCGTGGGAGTTGCCGAAGGTCTGCGTCGAGGAGGCCCGGCGGGTGGGCAGAAGGATGTCCCTCGACGCCGCGGGTGAGTTGGTGGCCGCGGTCGGGACAGATCTGCGATCCCTCGTCGCCGCGGTCTCCCAGCTGGCCGCTGACGCCGAGGGCAACCAGATCGATGTGGACCTGATCAAACGCTACTTCGCGGGTCGGGCCGAGGTGACCTCCTTCGCCGTCGTGGATGCGGTGCTCGCCGGGGACGCCTCCCAAGCGCTGGAGAAGCTTCGCTGGTCGCTCGGCACCGGAACGGCCCCGGTGCTGTTCACCTCGGCCTTCGCCGGGGCCTTCCGGGCGATGGGTCAGTTGCTGGATGCGCGGGGAAATCCACCGGATCTGGCGGCCCGCATGGGAGTGCCACCGTTCAAGGTGAAGGACTACCAGCGCCAGTCCCGACACTGGCAGCCCGCGGGGGTCGCGGCCGCGATCGAGTTGATCGCCCGCGCCGATGCCGAGGTCAAGGGCGCCGCCGTCAGCGCGGAGTACGCCCTGGAGAAGCTGGTCCTGGGGGTGCTGGCGCAGCGCCGACGGTGAGGCTCAGCGTTTCCGGTACAGCTTCTTGGTCTGGAACACCGGCTCACTGGTGACATTGGTGCCGAGGTTGCGCAGGATCGCCTCGTCGACCGGACCGAGGATCACCGTCGAGTGGATCTCACAACCGCGGAGGTTCTCCAGCTGCTCCAGCGCCCGACGGGCGAAGTCGCTGTGGTTGGCGCTCACGGCCAGGGCGATGAGCACCTCGTCGGTGTGCAGCCTCGGGTTGTGGCTGCCGAGATGCTGGGTCTTCAGGTTCTGGATGGGGGTGATGGTCTCGGAGGCCAGGAGTTTCACCTCCGGGTCGATCCCCGCCAACGCCTTCAGGGCGTCCAGCAGCATCGCGGAGCAGGCACCGAGCAGCGGAGAGGTCTTGCCGACGATGATCTGACCATCCGGCAGCTGGATCGCAGCGGCGGGGGCCTTCGTCGCCCTCTCCTTCTCCAGGGCGGGCAGCACGACGGGACGATCCTCACCACTGACCCCGAGCTGACCCATGAGCAGGGCGATCCGATCCGACTGGTCCGGCTCCAACTGGTCGCGCTGTTCGTGGACCCGTGCCTTGAAGTAGCGCCGGATCACCTCCTGTCGGGATGCCTCCCGACAGACCTCGTCGTCGCTGATGCACATCCCGGCCATGTTGACCCCCATGTCGGTGGGGGACTGGTAGGGGGAGGAGCCGAGCAGCTGCTCGAACAGGCGTCGCAGGACCGGGAAGATCTCGATGTCACGGTTGTAGTTGACCGTCTGCACACCGTGGGCCGCCAGGTGGTAGTGGTCGATCATGTTCACGTCGTCCAGGTCGGCGGTGGCGGCCTCGTAGGCGATGTTGACGGGGTGGTCCAGGGGCAGGTTCCAGATGGGGAAGGTCTCGAACTTGGCGTAGCCGGAGCGGATGCCCCGTTGGTGGTCGTGGTAGAGCTGCGACAGACAGGTGGCCATCTTGCCGGAGCCGGGCCCCGGTGCGGTGACGACGACGAGGTCGCGCTCGGTCTCGACGTACTCGTTGCGGCCGTAACCCTCCGGGGAGACGATGCGTGCGACGTCGTGGGGATAGCCGGGGATCACGTAGTGGCGGTACACCTTGATGCCGAGCCGTTCCAGCTTCCGTCTGAAGGCGGCGGCCTGCCGGTTGTCGTTGCTCCAGTGGGAGATCACGACGCTGCCGACGTGCAGGCCGTAGTCACGGAACTCGTCGATGTGACGCAGCACGTCGTCCTCGTAGGAGATCCCGAGGTCGGCCCGGACCTTGTGGCGGGAGAAGTCCTCGGCGTTGACCACCACGACGATCTCCACCTCGTCGGCGAGTCCGGCGAGCATCACGATCTTGTTGTCGGGGGTGAAACCGGGGAGGACGCGGGAGGCGTGCATGTCGTCGACCAGCTTGCCGCCGAACTCGAGGTAGAGCTTGCCGCCGAACTGTGCACGCCTGGCCTCGATGTGCTCTCCCTGGAGGGCCAGGTACTTCTCCCGATCGAATCCGACGTCATGCATGTCAATCCCCCTTGGTCTCAAGATCAGTTCTTCAGGAACACATGTGGAACAGCGCCCCGACCACCGAGTGGGTCAGGGCGCTGCAGGGCACTGTGTGGGCTCAGCCGAGCGTGTTGACGGTCAGGCTGATGGCCGACTTCCGGTTGGCCGCCTGATTGGCGTGGATGACGCCCTTGGTGACGGCCTTGTCCAGGGCGCGGTTGGCGACCTTGGCGAGCTCGACGGCCTTCTCGTTGTCGCCCTCGGCGACGGCGGTGCGGAAGTTGCGCACGTGGGTGCGCAGCTCGGACTTGATCGCCTTGTTGCGCTGGCGCGCGATCTCGTTGGTCTTGATCCGCTTCTTCTGGGACTTGATGTTTGCCACTTGGGCTTGCCTCACTCAGTTCTGGGTACTCGGTACAGGCGTCACGTGAACGCGACGGTCCAGAGTAGCCGAGTGGCGGGGTTCGGGCCAAATTGGAGGGTTTCATGAGATGATGGCTCGTCCCGATCCCCGAGGCCAAGGACCCTGAATGCCCGCACCCGGCAAGACCGACCCGTCGATCATCCGTAATTTCTGCATCATCGCTCACATCGACCACGGCAAGTCCACCCTGGCCGACCGGATGCTGCAGTTGACCAAGGTCGTCGACGAACGCACCATGCGCGCCCAGTACCTCGACCGGATGGACATCGAGCGCGAACGCGGCATCACCATCAAGTCCCAGGCGGTCAGGATGCCGTGGACCGTTGACGGCACCGAGCACATCCTCAACATGATCGACACCCCGGGACACGTGGACTTCACCTACGAGGTCTCACGTTCCCTCGCCGCCTGTGAGGGCGCGATCCTCCTGGTCGACGCGGCCCAGGGGATCGAGGCCCAGACGTTGGCCAACCTGTACCTGGCCCTGGAGGCGGACCTCCACATCATCCCGGTGCTCAACAAGATCGACCTGCCGAGTGCGAACCCGGAGAAGTACGCCGCCGAGCTGGCGGGCATCATCGGCTGCGACGAGTCCGACGTGCTCCGGGTCTCGGCGAAGACCGGCGTGGGGGTCGCGGAGCTGCTGGACGAGATCGTCGCCCAGATCCCGGCCCCGGTCGGTGACCCGGAGGCCCCGGCACGGGCGCTGATCTTCGACTCGGTCTACGACACCTATCGTGGGGTGGTGACCTACGTGCGGGTGGTCGACGGGGAGCTCAGCCACCGGGAACGCATCCTCATGATGTCCACCAGGGCCGAGCACGACCTCCTGGAGGTCGGCGTCATCTCGCCCGAGCCGATGAGGTCCGCGGCGCTGGGGGTCGGCGAGGTGGGCTATCTGATCACCGGTGTCAAGGATGTCCGCCAGTCCCGGGTGGGGGACACCATCACGGGAGCGGCCAGGTCGGCGACGGAGGACCTGGGCGGCTACCGGCACCCCAACCCGATGGTCTACGCCGGGCTCTACCCGATCGACGGGGACGACTTCAACGAGTTGCGTGAGGCGCTGGAGAAGCTCCAGCTCAACGATGCGGCCCTCACCTACGAGCCCGAGACCTCCGGGGCCCTGGGCTTCGGTTTCCGCGTCGGATTCCTGGGGCTGCTGCACATGGAGATCGTGCGAGAACGCCTGGAGCGGGAGTTCAACCTGGCCCTCATCTCGACCGCCCCGAACGTGGTGTACCGGGTGGTGATGGAGGACGGCAGCGAGCACGTCGTGACCAACCCGTCGGAGTACCCGACGGGCAAGATCGCGGAGGTCCACGAACCTGTGGTCAGGGGCACCATCCTCACCCCGAGCGAGTACATCGGCACCATCCTGGAGCTGTGCCAGACCAGGCGCGGCGTGCAGCGGGGACTCGACTACCTCTCGGAGGACCGCGTCGAGATCCGGTACACGCTGCCCCTGGCCGAGATCGTCTTCGACTTCTTCGACGCCCTGAAGTCCCGCACCAAGGGCTACGCCTCGCTCGACTACGAGCCCGACGGTGAGCAGGTCGCCGACCTGGTCAAGGTGGACATCCTCCTCCACGGTGACCCCGTGGACGCCTTCTCCGCCATCGTCCACAAGGACAAGGCCTACTCCTACGGTCTGGCGATGGCGGGCAAGCTCAAGGAGCTCATCCCGAGGCAGCAGTTCGAGGTGCCCATCCAGGCCGCCATCGGTTCCCGCGTCATCGCCCGCGAGACCATCCGTGCCATCCGCAAGGACGTGCTCGCCAAGTGCTACGGCGGCGACATCTCCCGGAAGCGCAAGCTGCTGGAGAAGCAGAAGGAGGGCAAGAAGCGGATGAAGATGGTGGGCCGGGTCGAGGTGCCGCAGGAGGCCTTCGTCGCCGCACTGTCCACCTCGGAGCCAACCAAGAAGTGATCGTCTCGAGGATCATCTGACGATCAACCGGGCCAACTGGGACGCGCGTGCCGAGGTGCACGTGAACTCTGCAGGACATGAGCTGGACAAGGTGGCGGATCCCGGCTGGATCTCGAAGGTGGTGACCTTCGACCGGTCCCGTCTCGGCGATCTCTCCGGGTGCGACGGGGTGCACCTGCAGTGTCACCTCGGGACGGACACCCTCAGCCTGGCCCGGCTCGGGGCCCGCATGACGGGCCTCGACCTGTCGTCCGGATCCATCGAGCACACCCGATGGATCGCGGATCAGGCCTCGGCGGAGGTGGACTTCGTCGTGGCGGACGTCCTCGAGGCCGTGGCCTCCCCCGAATCCCTCGAGTGGAACCATGCCCTGTCCGAGATCGTCATGGCCGTCATCGACGCAGGCCTGGTGCTGGTGCTGCGGGTCGAGCACGACAGCGTGCCGTCGGAGGCGTTGCCGGGGCTCATGGTGGCCGATGCACAGGGCGAGTACCGGCTGGAGGATCGCCCGGAGCGACTGCCGGTCTCGTTCACCCTCGTCGCCCGTCTGCACTGAGCGGGTCGGGGGGTGTTGTTCCACGCCGGCAGCTGCACCCGGCCTCACCGGCCAGGGCACGGGCCGCCAGCCGCTCCTCCTCGGCGACCTCCCAGACCTCCTTGGCAGCAGTGAGGTTGAGGAGCAGGATGAGCAGACCCAGGATGAGGTCGGGCCAGCCGTTGGGGACCACCCGCCAGGTCACCACGGCCATGACGATGATGGTCAGGTTCACGATGACGTCGTTGCGGGCGGCGAGCCAGGCGGCACGGGTCAGGGAACCGCCCTGGCGACGCTGCCGGGACAGCAGGAGGGCGCATGTGGAGTTGACCATCACGGCACCCCCCGCGGTCACGAGCAGGGACAACGGGTCCGGTGCATCGGGGTGGCGGAACTTCATCACGGCCTGCCAGAGTGCCGCGACGGCCGGGCTGAGGATGATCAGGGCCATCGCCTTCCCGGCCGTGGCACGCCTGGCCAGTGGCCAGCCCATGGCGATGAAGATGAGGGTGTTGACCGCGAGGTCCTCGAGGAAGTCCACCGAATCTGCCACCAGGGAGACCGAACCGATGGCCAGGGCCACACCGATCTCGATGAGGAAGTAGGCAAGGTTCAACAGGGCGACCCAGCCGACGGTGCGGCGGAGCGTGGGGGCATCGGGTGCTGGCCCGGCGATCGATGTCATCGCAGCCCGGAGGTGGTCAGTCCCTGCACCAGGAAGCGTTGCAGGAAGAGGAAGACCACCAGCATCGGGGCGATCGCGATGAGGGAGCCCATGAAGAGCTCCGGGTAGCGGACCCCCTGGCTGGTCATGAACTGGCTGAGGGCGACCTGGACGGTCCGGGTGGCGTCCCGGCCCACCAGGGACGGCCACAGGAACGCGTTCCAGGAGCCGATGAGCACGATGGTCCCGACAGCAGTGATGGTCTCCTTGGCGTTGGGGACGACGATCCGCCAGAAGGCGGTGAAGGGGTTGCAGCCGTCGACCAGCGCGGCGTCCTCCAGCTCGACGGGGAAGTCCAGGAAGGCCTGCCGGAACAGATAGGTGGCGAAGGCGGAGAACATGCCCGGGATCACCAGCCCCCGGAACGAGTCGATCCAGCCGAACTGGGCGGTGATGATGAACATCGGCACGAAGGTCGCAGCGGCCGGGACCATGAGCGTGAAGATGGTCATCCCCAGCAGCACCCGTGCCGCCCATCCCGTGGAACGGGCGAGCGCGTATCCCGCCATGAGGGAGACGACGACGGTGCCGCAGGTCTGGAGGGTGGCCATGATGGCCGAGTTGAGCATCGCCCTGCCGATCCCGATCGAGTCGTTCGCCAGCAGGGAGTCGAGGTTGGTGAGGTTGAGCTGGTCGGGCAGCCAGTTCCAGCGCGGGGCGGTGATGTTCTGGGTGGTGGAGAAGGCGTTGCGCAGGATCACGTGGAACGGCAGCAGGAAGACGAGCGCCAGTGCTGTCGCCACGCCGTAACGCAGTGCCGTGGTCAGACGTGAGGTCCTCATCGGTTCCCCTTCCGCAGCAGCCAGGTCTGGGCCAGACCGAAGAGCACGATGATCGAGGTGAGGATCATGGTTCCGGCCCCGCCCAGGCCGAGGTTCTGCTGGCCACCGCCGAGCGCGATGAGATAGAGGTGCACCAGTGGGGGCCGAGCGTAGGGCGGGTAGGTGCCGATGGAGCCCAGCATGTTGTAGAACTCGTCGAAGGCCTGGAAGGCGTTGATCAGCAGCAGCATGATGACGGCGACGGAGGTGGCACGCAGCTGGGGGAGGGTGATGTGGCGCAGCACCCTCCAGCCATGGGCTCCGTCCAACGCGGCTGCCTCGTAGGTCTCGGGCGGGATGCGTTGCAGGCCTGCGATGAACAGGATCATGTAGAAGCCGGACTGGAGCCACAGCCGAACCGAGACCAGGGCGATCCAGTACAGTCCGTTCTCCCCGCCCAACCAGTTGACGGACTCACCCCCCAGGCCACGGATCACCGAGTTGACCAGGCCGAAGCGGGTGCCGGAGAAGAAACCGAACCGCCACACCAGGGCGGCCACGACGTAGGAGACCGCGGTGGGCAGGAAGAACACGGAACGGAAGAACGCCTGTCCGTGCCGTAGTCCGTTCAACAGCAGCGCCAGTCCGAGCGAACAGACGTAGGTGAGGGGGACGATCAGCAGGGCGAAGGCCGCGAAGACCACCAAGGAGTTGCGGAACAGGGGATCGGCGAGCAGCGTCGCATAGTTCTGGAGACCGACGAAGCGGGTCGGGGTGAGGGTGTTCCTGGCCTCGAACAGGGACAGCCCGGCGCTCCAGAGGATGGGGATGTAGACGAAGACGAGCAGACCCACCGCGAAGGGGGCTGTGAAGAGGAGGAACCACAGCCCCCCGCGGTGGCGATTCACTTCTTCATTTTCTCCAGCTCGGCGGCGACCAGGGCACCGAAGTCAGCGAAGGTCTCGTTCGGATCCGCGTCCTGCTTCACGACCATGCTGATGTTGGCGGAGTAGGTGTCACCGATCGATCCGGACCACATGATGTCATTGGCGAAGCCGTGAAGCTCGACGAGGCTCGCGGCGTCGGCTCCGGGCCCGGCCGCCAGCTGATCGGCCCGGGCGACGAGTGACTTGCGGGCCGGGATGTGGGTGCCGTAGGAGTTCGAGAAGTCCACCTGCTTGTCCGTCTGGTCGATCCACAACCATGTGACGAATTCCTTGGCGGCAGCCACGTTCGCCCCCTTGGCGGCCACGCAGGCCCCGAAGGCCCCGAACGGCACGGCGGGCCGCCCCGTCGCACCGATCCTCGGGAAGGGCAGCACGCCGACGTCCTCGCCGTGCGCTGCGAGGATGTCCGGCAGGGACCACAGCCCGCCCCACTGCATCGCCGTCTCCCCGTTCACGAAGGCGTCGCCGGAGAACCAGTCGGCGGAGGCGGACTGGAGCAGCCCCTTCGACTGGGAGAACTCCCGGTAGGCGGCCAGGGCCGCGTAGAACTCGTCGGTCAGGAACGCGGCCTCGGTGCGTTCCTCGTTGAGTTGATCGTGTCCCGAGGCCCACAGCAGAAGCGTGCCGAGCACGCCCACACCACCGTCGTTGCCCGCGAAGAAGCCGCCGACATCCGGGGTGGCGACGGCATTGGCCGCCGTGACGAGTTCCTCGAAGGTGCTGGGTGGGGCGACCCCGGCCGCCTCGAGGAGCGAGGGACGGTAGTACAGCAGCTGCATGTCGATGGTCTGGGGGATGCCGTGGACCCTGCCGTCGAAGGTGAACCGCTTCATCACGGCGTCGTTGAAGTCGTCCCTCACCGGTGCGATCAGATCGGTCAGGTCCGCCAACTGACCGGAGCGGATCATGTCGAGGGAACCACCCTGCTCCACCTCGAAGACGTCAGGCACTTGGTCGGTCAGCAACTGGGCTGCGAGGATCTGCCCGTAGTCACCCGGGGTCCACTTCACCTCCACCGTGGCCCCCGGGTACTCCGATGCGTAACGCCTCACGGCCTCCTGCACCCCGGGTTCCCCGTACTCGTGGTACCACTGGGTGAGGGTGACCGCCGCGCCCTCCCCCTGCTTCGAGGCCGGGGCCGAGGGGTCGCCGAGGCCACTGTTGTCGCCACATGCGCTGAGGGTTGCCGCGGCGGCGAGGCCGCCGATTCCGAGGACGCCACGTCGAGTCAGTTTCATGGGATCAAGTCTTCCAGTTCGGGAGAGGTTTGACAGGGACAACGCATTTTCCGGGGGTATTCTTCCCGGATGCCCAGTCAGCCACCCCCGGGGGAACCGGCCCCCGTCGATGGTGCCCTTCCCGAGCAGGCCATCGCCGAGTTGTCGGGAACCCCGCTGGGGGCCTATGTCCACGTCCCGTTCTGCCGCACCCGGTGCGGCTACTGCGACTTCAACACCTACACTCCCTCGGAGCTCACGGGGATGTCGCCGCACGACCACCGGTCCGCGGTGCTCTCAGAACTGGAGCTGGCCGAACGGGTGCTGGGGGAGGGGCGCCCCGAGATCGGGACCGTCTTCATCGGGGGTGGGACCCCGACCATGCTGCCCGCAGCGGAGCTGGTCGGGTTGCTCACGGCACTTCGGGAACGGCTCGGGCTCGCGGCCGATGCGGAGGTCACCACCGAGGCGAACCCGGAGAGCGTGGATCCGGCCTACCTTGAGGAACTGCGCGCCGGTGGCTTCACCCGGATCTCACTGGGCATGCAGTCGGTGGTGCCCCACGTCCTGGCGACGCTGGAACGCACCCACACCCCCGGGAGGGGTCTCGAGGCGGCCCGCTGGGCGGTCGAGGCGGGGTTCGAACACGTCTCACTCGACCTGATCTTCGGGGCCCCGGGTGAGTCCGAGGCCGACTGGCAGGCCAGCCTTGACGCCGTCGCCGATGCCCCGGTCGATCACGTCTCCGCCTACTCGCTCATCGTCGAGGAGGGGACCCGGTTGGCGTTGAAGGTCAGGAAGGGGGAGATCGCGATGCCGGATGACGACGCCCTGGCCACCAAGTACCTCATGACCGAGGAGTTCCTCGTCGGGCTGGGGTTCGCCAACTACGAGACCAGCAACTGGGCGCGTCCCGGCGGCGAGTGTCGCCACAATCTCGCCTACTGGCGGGGAGCCAACTGGTGGGGATTCGGGCCGGGTGCACACAGTCACCTCGGCGGAGTGCGGTTCTGGAACCGACGACACCCCCGCAGCTATGCCGCTGAGCTCGCCGAGGGCCGTTCCCCCGCCCAGGCGCGTGAGGTCCTGGGCCCGGAGGATCGTCGCATCGAACGGATCATGCTGGAACTCAGGCTGGCCGAGGGGTTGCCCCTCACCGTTCTGACACCACAGGAGCGGGGGCGTGCGCGTCAGGTGGTCTCGGAGGGGCTGGCCGTTCGGCAGGGGGACCGGTTGGTCCTCACCCTTCGGGGGCGGTTGCTGGCCGACGGGGTGGTGCTCAGGCTTCTCGGGTGAGGATCAAGCCTCGCGGAGGATCGCCGGGTGGAGCGTGGCGGCCTCCCCGGCCCGGTAGAGGGCGGCGGGACGCCCACGTCCACCGGATCGGACGCCGGTCTCGACGATGAAACCGGGGGAGCCCAGCACCTTGCGGGAGAAGTTCCTCGGGTCGATCGGCTGCCCCCAGGCGGTTTCGTAGACGGCCCGGAGCTCCCTCATCGTGAACTCCGGTTTGCAGAACTTGGTGGCGATGGTCGTGTACTCCAGTTTGGCCCGGGCACGTTCCAGGCCCACGACCAGGATCTCGGCGTGGTCGAAGGCCAGTGAGGGCAGCTCCGTGACGTCGAACCATGCGGCCTCCGCGGCGTCGCTGCCGGCGGTGAGTGGGCCGGGGGTCGGGGTGAGTGCCAGATGTGCCACGGAGACCACCCGACCGCGGGGGTCGCGGCCGGGCTCCCCGAAGGTGGCGAGTTGTTCCAGGTGGGCTGGGCCGACGACCAGGCCTGCCTCCTCGACCAGCTCACGGCGTGCGGCGTCCAGGACCGACTCGTCAGCGAGCACGAACCCACCCGGCAGGGCGAAGTCGCCCTTGAACGGCGGGATGCCACGGCGGACCAGGGCCACCTTGAGTCGCTCCTGGTCGATGGTGAGGATCACGAGATCGACGGCGAGGGTGAGCAGGGGGAGATGCACGGCCCCACTATACCCCGTCTTTGATGTCGAATTGACAAGATTGGAGGGCGCCTAATACTGTCATTTCAACAATAAACAGTGAAGGAGAGCTCATGGCCACCATCCGCAGGTACCCGTTCCTGTCCCACGTCACCGTCGAGGCCAGCCGGGAACTGCTCATCGCCCGAGGTGGGCAGGTCCGTTCCCTCGGACCCGGGGCGGCGCTCTGGTTCAACCCGCTCGGCACCTCCCTGGCCGAGGTCCCCCGGGAGGACCTGAGCTTCGGCAGCATCGTCAGGGTCGTCACCTCGGACCGTCAGGAGGTCAGTGTCCAGATGGCCTTCATCGTGCGGCTGCTCGATGCCCGGGTGGTCTCCCAGCGCTTCGACTTCGCCGTCGACCCGACGACGGGTCTCTGGAGTGGAGACCCGCTCCAGGCGGTGCGGACCCGTCTCGTGGAGCGTGCCCAGCAGCTCGTCGCCGAGCGGATCGGCGTGATGTCACTCAGCGAGGTGTTCGCAGCGGGGTTCGTCCACCTCGGGGAGTTCCTGACGCAGGCCCTGGTGGGTGCCCCTGACCTGGCGGCCTCGGGAATCACGGTGCTCGAGGTGGGTGTGCTGTCCCTGCGTGCCGACGAGGAGATGGAACGGGCCTTCCAGGTCGTCACGCGGGAGGCCGCCCAGGCCGAGGCGGACCGGGCCACCTACGAGCGTCGCGCCCAGGCGGTGGAGCGGGAACGGGCCATCAAGGAGAACGAGCTGGCCAACCGCACCGAGCTCGCCAGGCGGCAGGCGGAACTCGTCCAGCTGGAAGGGGCCAACGAGCGACGGCGCACCGAGCAGTCCGTGGAGCGCGGCCGCCTGGCCGCCGAGGCCGAACAGCAGGCCTTGGCCGCGAGGCTGCAGACCTTCGGTGCGGCCGACCGGATGGCCGTCCTCGCCGCGATGCTCCCGGAGATCGCGGCGGTGCTGCCCAAGGTGGACTCCCTCACGGTGACTCCCGACATGCTGGATGGAGCCCTCCGACGGCTGCTCGAGGGGGCGCGGGCATGAGTGCGCCCCGGCTGGTCATCGTGCACCGTCGAACCGAGCTCGAGGAGCTGGTGGAGCGGCACTCCACCCTGGGGGGAGTGGAGTTCTTCCTCGAGAGCCGGGGCCAGCGGATCGAGACGGTGGTGGCTGCCGATCAGGCGCAGCGCAGCACCCTGGCCGAGGTGATGGCGCTGACCCCGGACGACTGGCGCAGCGCAGTGGTGGAGCGCTCGATGCTCTCCCGGTTCCTGTTCGAGGTCGACGACCTCGTGGTCGTGGTCGGGCAGGACGGGCTCGTCGCGAACGTTGCCAAGTACCTGACGGGTCAGCTCGTCGTCGGGATCAACCCGCAGGGTCGGGGTCCTTTGTGTCGGCACACGGTGGGCAGTCTGGGCCACATCCTGGCGGGGGCCGCAGGGACGGCCGAGGAGCGTTGGCTGGTGGAGGTCGTGCTGGACGACGGGCAGCGGCTCCGGGCGCTGAACGAGGTCTACATCGGGGATCGGGGGCATCAGTCGTCGCGCTATGTCCTCGAGGTGGCGGGGGAGCGGGAGGAGCAGTCCTCCTCCGGGGTGATCGTCGGGACGGGGACCGGGGCCTCGGGTTGGCTGGTCTCACTGTGGCGACAGCACAGTCCCGGATTCTCCCTCCCCGGGCCGGGGGCGACGGAGCTGGCCTATTTCGTGCGGGAGGCCTGGCCGCTGGGCGGCATGGGGACTGACCTGGTGCACGGACTGATGGGAGACGGCGAGGAGATCGCACTGGTGGCGCGCGGACGCCTCGTGGTCTTCGGTGACGGTCTGGAGTCCGATTTCCTGCGGCTCGAGTGGGGGCAGCGCCTGGTGGTGCGCCGCGCCGAGGTGGCGCTGCGGCTCGCCTGATCCCAGCGGATAGGTTGGGGGGCATGAAACCATCTGCGCTCATCACCGGGGCCTCCCGCGGCATCGGTCTGGCCATCGCCCGAGAACTCTCCGCCACCCACCACGTCCTGGTCGGTGGTCGCGATGCCCGCGCCGTGGCCCGGGTGGTCGACGAGCTGCCGGATGCGGCCCCGTTCGTCGCCGATCTCGCCGATGAGGCCGCAACGGTGACCGCCTGCGCCGGGATCGACCGGCTGGACGTGCTGGTGCACTCGGCGGGGATCCTCGGGTCGGGGCGCGTGGCCGAGGTGGGGCGTTCGTTGTGGCGGCAGGTCCTCGAGATCAATGTCATCGCGGTGGCCGATCTGACCCGTCTCCTGCTGCCGGCACTGGAAGCGGCGGAAGGGCAGGTCGTCGCCATCAACTCCGGCTCCGGGTTCACCTCCTCCCCGGGTGGTGCGGTCTATGCCGCGTCCAAGTTCGCCCTGCGTGCCCTCACCGATGCGCTCCGTGAGGAGCTGAGGGGGCGGGTCAGGGTGTGTTCCATCCATCCGGGACGCACGGACACCGACATGCAGCGGCAGCTCCAGACCGAGGCGGGCAACATCGCCTACGAGGGTTCACGCTACGTCTCCCCGGAATCCGTCGCCGCCGCTGTCCGGCTCGCCGTGGACACCCCGCCCAATGCCGCCGTCGAGACCCTGAGCATCCGCCCCGCGGCCATCTGACCGCAGCCGCCACTGCCTCCTTGCGGATGCCGCCCCGCCGTGCTACTGTATTAATCACTTAATACAGCGATACGGAAGGAGGGAATGTGGAGTTCGATCCGAGTCGTCCCATCTGGCTCCAGCTGAAGCAGGAATTCACCAGACGCATCGCCGTCGGCGCCTGGCCCCCGGGGCGGCAGATACCGGGGGTGCGTGAACTGGCGGCGGACCTGGGCGTCAACCCCAACACGGTGCAACGCACCCTGGCCGAGCTCGAACGTGAGGGACTGTGCCGCTCCGAGCGTGCGGTGGGGCGTTTCATCACCGATGACCAGACACGCATCGCAGCGCTTCGTCGTGATCTCGCCGCGTCGGCCGCCGACGAGTACGTCGTGCGCTGCCAGGGCGTCGGACTCACCAGCTCCGACGCCGTCCAACTCGTCACTGAAAGGTGGTCACAGCCATGAACACGCTCATCCAGGTGCGGGGTCTCACCAAGAGGTTCGGCCCGGTCAACGCACTCGACTCCCTCGACCTGGAACTCACCGGGGGCAGGATCGTCGGGCTGCTCGGGGAGAACGGCTGTGGCAAGACCACCCTGCTCAAGGTGTTGGCAGGCGTCATGCAGGACCATGAGGGTGAGGTGAGGGTCTGTGGGACCGTCCCCGGGCCGGAGTCGAAGGCCAAGGTCAGCTTCCTGCCCGACGCCAGCTATCTCACCCTGAAGCACAGTCTCGAACAACACATCGGTCTCTACGCCGACTTCTTCCCGGACTTCCTCCCCGACAAGGCGCGGGAGTCCGCCGGGTTCTTCGGGCTGGATCTGCGGATGCGGCTCAAGAACATGAGCAAGGGAATGCGGGAGAAGGCCCAGATCGCACTCGCCATGTCACGCGAGGCAAAGGTGTTCCTGCTGGACGAACCCATCTCCGGGGTGGACCCCGCGGCCAGGGAGATCATCCTCGAGGGCATCGTCCGTGGCCTGGCCGATGACGCCATGGTGCTCATCTCCACCCACCTCATCCACGACCTGGAACCCATCCTCGATGCCGTGGTGATGATGCGGGCCGGGAAGGTCCTGCTCAGCGGGGAGGTCGACGATCTCCGCGCCACCCACGGTCTCAGCATCGACGCTCTCTTCCGAAAGGCATACTCATGGTCGGCACACTGATCAAGCACGAAACACGTCGTACCCTGCCCGCGCTGGCCGTGATCCACGGGATCGCGACCCTCGCGATCCTCACCGGAGGTCTCCTGGCCAGCCTCACGATCCCGGTGCTGTCCGAACTGGCCGTGGTCCTGGTCATGGTGCTGCTGAGCGCCACCTGGTTCGCTGCCCAGATCTGGCTGGCCGTCGATTTCTGGAACACGGGTTTCGGACAGCGGGGATACCTCACGCACAGCCTGCCCGTCAAGGGAGCCCTCATCCTGCGGGCCCGGCTGGTGTGGGCGGGCATCGTCGCCGCCTTCGCCACCGTCTGGATGATCGTGATGGGGATGGTCTCGGTGGTCCTCGTGACCCCGATGCTGAACCCCGGGGCCGACGGATGGGAAAGACTTGCCACCGGAATCCGGGTGCTGGACGAGGCGACGGCTCCCTGGCAGCTCGTGCTGCTGTTCCTGCTGGGGTGGTTCTTCGTCTGGGCCGCCCAGGTGAATCTCTACTTCGCGGCCTCACTCGGCAGCACACCTCCCCTGGTAGGTCTCGGGATGGGTGGACCGGTCCTGGTCTGGATCGGTACCTGGCTGGTCACCCAGATCCTCGGCTTCGCCTCGTTGCTGATCCCGCTCGCCTACACCGACCTCGGGTCCGGTGCCGGGGTGCAGGTCGCCGATGTCATCAGGATGCTCGGGGTGGCGGAACGCAACCAGATCGTCATCCCGCTCGGGTGGCTCCCCCTGGTGATGATGGGCACCGTCGTCCTCGTGTTCTGGATGCGACACATCTGGAACCACCGGATCTCCCTGCGATGAGGGGATAGAGTCCCTGCAATGGACCGATACCGCGACGACGTGCTCCGCCCGGGCTGGCAGCGGGCCCACCTCAGGAAGACCCGCGACGTCCCCGTCGAGCGGGACATGGTGGTGGAGTCGGGCGAGTTCTGCGGAGCCGTCGTCGGCTGGGAGAACGGTCTGGTGATCCTGGAGGACCGGAAGGGGAAGCGCCGCAGCTTCCCCTTCGGCCCGGGTTTCCTGCTGGAAGGGCAGCCCGTGGCGTTGTGCCCCCCGTTGCGGGGTGGAACCCACAAACCCCGCTACACCGCATCCGGCTCCCGGGTCACTGACGAGCCGAGCCGGGCCAGGGTGGCCCTGCCCAGCCGGATCTACGTCGAGGGCAGGCACGACGCCGAGCTGGTGGAGAAGGTCTGGGGCGACGACCTGCGTCACGTGGGTGTCGTCGTCGAACACCTCGGGGGAATCGATGACCTGCCCGACGTCGTGGCCGAGTTCGGCCCCGAGCCGGGCCGCAGGCTCGGGGTCCTGGTGGACCATCTCGTACCGGGCAGCAAGGAGTCACGCATCGCGCGGCAGGTGGCCCGGGCCGGGTACGGCGACGTCGTGCTCGTGACGGGGCACGAGTTCATCGACATCTGGCACGCCATCAGGCCGCAACGCATCGGTCGGAGGTCCTGGCCAGTGGTCCCTAGGGACCAGGACTTCAAGAAGGGGACCCTCAAGGCCCTGGGGTTGCCCCACGCCGATCAGGCGGACATCGCGCGGGCCTGGCGGGCGATGCTCGCCAGGGTGCGCACCTGGCAGGACCTGGAACCACAGCTCAACCAGCGGATGGAGATCCTCATCGACTTCGTCACCCAGGACCACATGGAGCGGGACTGACCATCGCGTCGAGGCCCGATAGGGTGAGGTGCATGGAGACCGAAGCCATCCTCGATCTGATGAAGGAAACCGCCGAGGCGGTCATCAATCCCCGGTTCCGGGCGCTGGAGGAGACCGACATCTCGGCGAAGTCTGGCCCGGATGATCTGGTGACCATCGCGGACAAGGAGGCCGAGGCCCACCTCACCGACGCGTTGCGCCGGATCTATCCGGATGCGTTGATCGTCGGCGAGGAGACGGTCTTCGTCGACCCTGAGCTCAGGTGGCGGATCCCGAACGCCGATCACGCCCTGGTGATTGACCCCATCGACGGGACGGGGAACTTCGTGCGTGGCCGGGCGGAGCACGGCATGATCCTGGCCGAGACCCGGGGCGGGGTCACCACCCGGGGATGGATCTGGCAGCCCCAGACCGGGCGGGGCTACACCGTCGAACGCGGGGCCGGGGTCCGGCTCAACGGGGCGCCACTCGTGGCGCAGCGTCCTGAACGACTGCCACTCGGGGCTGCATCCAAGCGGCAGTACCACGGTTTCACCGCCGACGGGGAGCTCAGTCCGGTGACGAGGACCAACTTCTCCTGTGCCTTCGACTACCCCTCCATCCTCCACGGTGAGTTCGACTTCGTGTTCTACTCACGGCTGCACCCCTGGGACCACCTGGCCGGATGCCTCATGGTCACTGAGTCCGGTGGAGTGGCACGCACCATGGACGGGTTGGCCTACACCGTCTCGTCGCGTTCCCGGGGGCTGATCGTCGCCAGTGACACCCTGACCTGGATGACCGCCCAGCAGCGCTGGCCCGCCGAACCCGAGGGGTGACCCTCACACCAGTGGCAGCGTCCTGCGCACCGGGATCCCGCGCGCGGTCAACTCTGCCCAGGCCAGGGGCAGCACCGCCGTCATGGTGGCCTCGGTGAACGGCCACTCGACGGTGGTCAGCGCCTCCTGCTGACCGGTTCCCTGACCGAACAGGGTCTCGGTGGTGCCCTGGACCATCGCCAGTTCGGCGCGCTGCCGGAAACAGAAGTCACGATCAACCACCGGACCGTGACCGGGAACGAACCGCGTGGTCTCCCGGGACGCGCCGAGGACCCCGTCCAGGGCCTTCGGCCAACCGACGAAACTGGAGGCGGTCGAGAAACAGGGATCACCGTCCGACTCGAGCGCATCACCGACGAAGATCACGTCCTCCTCCGGTACCACCACGAACAGATCGGTCCCGGTGTGTGCCGGACCGAAGTGCAGCACCTCCAGCCTCACCCCGCCCAGGTCCAGTGCCCACATCAGGCTCAAGGTCACATCGGGTCCGGGCAGCTGCTCCAGTCCGATCCGCCGGGCGGCCGACAGGACCTCGGGCTCAGGGTCGAGGAGCAGGTCCTCGTGAGCCACCGAGATGACACCGGGCATGCCGGCGATCCCGAACCAGTGGTCGTGGTGTGCATGGGTCACGACCACGTGGCTCACCTCCACCCCCGCCTCGGCGCGGGCGGCGGCCAGGATGGTCTCACCCTGGGCGGGGCTCGAGCCGGCATCGACGAGGGCGGCACGGTCATCGCCGATGACGAGTCCGACGGTGACGCCGTGGGGTTCGCACCGCGCCGTCAGGACCCGTGGGGTGACGCGCCGCCAGGGCCCGATCGTGAAGTCAGTCATGGTCCGTCAGCCTACCGCTACACTGGCACTCGCACAGGTCGAGTGCCAGAGGCCAGAGGGAGGTGGAGATGCTCGACGACCGCAAGCTCGAGGTGCTGCGTGCCATCGTCACCGACTACGTGGCCAGCCGGGAACCGGTTGGTTCGAAGGCGCTGGTGGAACGCCACCGGCTCGGGGTCTCGCCCGCCACGGTGCGCAACGACATGGCGGTGCTTGAGGAGGAGGGCTACATCGCCCAACCCCACACCAGTGCCGGACGCATCCCGACCGACAAGGGATACCGGTTGTTCGTGGACCGGTTGGCCACCATCAAGCCGTTGTCGCCGGCGGAGCGCAAGGCCATCGACGCCTTCATGGCGGGGGCGCTGGATCTCGATGACCTCGTGGCCCGCACCGTGCGACTCCTGGCCCAGCTGACCCACCAGGTCGCCGTCGTGCAGTACCCGACGGCCGGGCGTGCCGTCATCGCCCATGCGGAGCTGGTGCAGCTCGTGCCGGGACGGCTGCTGGTGATCGTGGTGAGCTCCACGGGCCGGGTCGATCAGAAGGTCATCGAGCTGCCCGGGTTCAGTCAGGACGCGCTCTGTGCCGCCACGGCCAGACTGCGCGAAGCCGTCGTGGGGCGTACCGCGGCCGAGGCGGCCAGTCGTCTCTCCCACACCCTGGAGGAGATCGAACCCGGTCTCCGGCAGGAGATCACCCCGGTGTTCGCCGTCGCCCTGGAACTGCTGGGAGCGGAACCCGTGGCGCAGGTCCTGGTGGCCGGGGTGCCCAACCTGGCCGGTCACAGCTTCGCCTCGGGGCTCCGGCCCCTGCTCGAGGCCCTGGAGGAGCAGGTCGTGCTGCTGCGGCTCCTGGACGAGGCCGCCACCGACGAGGTGACGGTCAGGATCGGTGCCGAGAACACCGCCGAGGGCTTCCAGTCCACCTCACTCGTGGCCGCGGGGTACTCCGTCGGCCAGGACCGTGCCGCATCCCTCGGGGTGGTCGGTCCCACTCGTATGGACTATCCATCCACCATTGCCTCCGTGCGTGCTGTCGCCCGGTACGTGAGCAGGATCCTTTCGGAAGGCTGACATGAGCAAGGACTACTACGCGATTCTCGGGGTCGAACGGGACGCGACCGGTGAGCAGATCAAGAAGGCGTACCGCCGTCAGGCCATGAAGGTGCACCCGGACGTGGCCCAGGGTGAGGACGCCGCAGAGCAGTTCAAGGAGCTCTCCGAGGCCTACGAGGTACTGAGCGATCCCAACAAACGCTCCGTCTACGACCGGGGTGGGGACCCGATGGGACGCGGGTTCGGCGGTGCAGGAGGTTTCGGTGGCGCCGGTTTCGGCGGAGGCTTCGACTTCTCCACCATCATGGACGCGATGTTCGGTGCCCAGGCCGGACGTGGTCCCCGCTCGCGCACCGCCCAGGGGCAGGACGCCCTGGTGCGGGCCCGGCTCGACCTTCACGAGGCCGTCTTCGGGTGCACCAAACCCATCAAGATCGACACCGCGGTGGTCTGCCCGAGGTGTCAGGGCAGCGGCGGTGAGGACGACAGCCAGCCCATCACCTGCACCAGCTGCAGTGGGCTCGGTGAGGTGACGAGCATCCAGCGGAGCTTCCTGGGGGACATCCGCACCTCACAGCGCTGTCCCACCTGCCAGGGCTTCGGCAACATCGTCCTGCAGCCGTGCACGGAGTGCTCGGGTGAGGGGCGCGTCCGCAGCTCCCGCACCATCTCGGTCCGGATCCCTGCCGGTGTCTCGACCGGGATCCGCATCCACCTCGAGGGACAGGGGGAGGCCGGGCGTGGCGGTGGTCCGGCAGGCGATCTCTACGTCCAGATCACGGTCAAGGAACACCCCCGGTTCCGACGTGACGGCGATGACCTCGAACTGGTCGTGAAGATCCCGATGACGGCGGCAGCCCTCGGCACCACCATGGAGGTGGTGACCCTGGAGGACGAGTGGGAGGACTCCGAGGTGGCGGACCGCAGGATCCAGGTCGAGGTGCCTGCAGGGACCCAGTCGGGCTCCCGCATCCCGATCAAGGGACGAGGGGTTCCCCGGCTGCGCGGTGGTGGCCGCGGGGACCTCGGGATCACCTTCGTCGTCGAGACCCCGACCAGGCTGGACGAGAAGCAGCGGGAGCTGCTGGACCAGCTGGCCGTCCTGCGTGATGAGACCCATGTCAAGGCCACCTCGCAGGGACACACCGGATTCCTGGGGTGGTTGAAGGAGACCTTCGGGTGAGCGACTCCCTGTTCCTCGGCGACCTCGGTGGGGCCGAGGTCGGGGACCGGGTCGAGATCACTGGTGACGAGGCACGACATGCCGTCGCGGTCAAGCGCACCACGGTGGGGGAGCGCATCCTGATCTCGGACGGGCAGGGTCGGGCCGCGCGTGGGCATGTCGTGCTGGCGGAGAGACAACGTCTCGTGATCGAGGTGACCGAGATCGTCACCGATCCCCACAGGGCCCACCGCATCGTCGTCGTCCAGGCCCTGGCGAAGGGGGATCGCGCCGAACTGGCCGTGGAGACCATGACGGAGCTCGGCGTGGCCGAGATCATCGCGTGGCAGGCCGCCAGGTCCATCGTGCGTTGGCAGGGGGAGCGTGCCACGAAATCCCTGGCCCGGTGGGCAGCGACGGCGCGGGAGGCCACCAAGCAGTCCCGACGGCTCCGGGTCCCGGAGGTGGGTTCTGCCACCACCGGGCAGGTGGCGGCCCGCATCGCCGCAGCGGATGCAGCCCTGATCCTGCACGAGGAGGCGACGACCTGGCTGCGGGAGATCCGGCTTCCCGCCGGAGGAGAACTCCTGCTCGTCGTCGGTCCCGAGGGTGGGATCAGTCCGGAGGAGCTCGACCTCTTCACGGGGGCCGGAGGGCAGCCGGTCCTGCTCAGCGACGGGGTGCTCAGGACCTCGACGGCCGGTGCCGCCGCGCTGGCTCAACTCTGTGCACTGTCGCCCTGACAACGGATCTGCAGTGCCCCTGGCTGCAGCCAGACCTCCAGTTTCCTGGCCGGGGGCAACTCATCGCCGTCGAGCTGGACTGCGATGGGCTCATCGGTGGTGATGACGACCCGATCGGCCTCCCAGCGTCGCAGTTTCCCGAGATCGGCCCTGGTCCTGGTCAGTCCGGCCAATGCCACCGGGACCCAGTCGAGCCAGCCGTTGACGCCTAGATGCATCACGTGCAGCACGCCATCGTCCGGGGCGGCATCGGGGAACATGGCGGCCATCGGGATGTTCCCGACGTTGCCTGCCAGCACGCTCCAGGCCTCCACGGGCTCGTCGTTGATCCTCATGGGAAGTGCGTCCCGTCCGGCCGTGGTCATCCCGGCCTGCGCGTAGGCCACCCAGCCGAGCTTCTCCTTCAGGTCGTCACGCACCTCGGCCAGGGTCTCGGCGTCACGGCCGATTCCCGCCGCCACCAGGAAGGGCATCGCCTCCCCGTCATCGATCCGGGCCCACCCGAGATCCATGGGTCGCGGTGTGCCGGTGAGGGCGACCTCCTTGCCAGCCACACCGAGGGGAAGCCCCAGGTTGCGGGCGTAGACGCAGGCGGTGCCGGTGGCGAGGATGCCGAGCGGGACCCCGGTGTCACCCAGCACTCCGGCCACCACCCGCTGGGTACCGTCCCCACCAGCGACCAGGACGGCCGCTGCCCCTTCGGCCAGGGCCTCCCTGGCCTGTTCCCGACCGGGGGACTCCGCGCTGGTCTCCCACGTCCGGACATCGGGCAGAGCTGCCAACTCCTCGGCGATCGCGGAGCCGTCGGCATGGGTGGGGTTGAGGATCAGCGCGGTGAAGGTCATGGCACCACGGTAGCCTTGCCCGGTGACATTCGACTTCGACGTGGTCAGGACAGCAGGGGATCGGGCACGGGTGGGAACGATCTCCACCCCCCACGGTCAGATCCAGACCCCGGCGTTCATCCCGGTGGGCACGAAGGCGACCGTCAAGGCGGTGCTACCCGAGACGATGGCGGAGCTGGGCGCCCAGGCCCTGCTCTGCAACGCCTACCACCTGTACCTCCAGCCGGGCTCGGACCTGATCGACGAGGCCGGTGGGCTGAGTCGGTTCATGAACTGGCCGGGGCCCACCTTCACCGATTCGGGCGGGTTCCAGGTGATGAGCCTCGGGGCCGGGTTCAAGAAGGTGCTCGCGATGGACACCACCGGACTGCAGAACGACGACGTCATCGCCGAGGGCAAGACCCGGCGCGCCCATGTCGACGAGGACGGGGTGACCTTCTTCTCCCACCTCAACGGTGACCGACTGCGCTTCACCCCGGAGGTCTCGATGCGGATCCAGCACGAGCTCGGGGCCGATGTCATGTTCGCCTTCGACGAACTGACCACCCTGATGAACACCCGTGACTACCAGGAGGCCAGCGTCGAGCGGACGCACCGCTGGGCGATCCGCTGCCTCAGGGAACATGCCCGGCTGACCACGGAGCGTGCTGACAAGCCCTACCAGGCCCTGTTCGGGGTGATCCAGGGGGCCCAGTACGAGGACCTGAGGCGTCGTGCGGCCAAGGGGCTCGCAGAGCTGGAGGTCGACGGGCAACGCTTCGACGGGTTCGGGCTCGGTGGGGCCCTGGAGAAGCAGCGGTTGGGTGAGATCATCGGGTGGATGGTCGATGAGCTGCCCGAGGACCGCCCCCGTCACCTGCTCGGCATCTCCGAACCCGAGGATCTCTTCGCGGCCGTGGCGGCCGGGGCCGACACCTTCGACTGCGTCAACCCGTCGCGGGTGGCCCGCAACGCCGCGATCTACACCGCTGACGGCCGCTACAACGTCAACACCAGCCGTCACCGTCGCTCCTTCATCCCGCTGGAGGAGGGGTGTGACTGCTACACCTGTCAGCACTACACCCGTGCCTACCTGCACCATCTGTTCAAGGCCAGGGAGATGCTGGCCTCGACATTGGCCACGATCCACAACGAACGGTTCACGGTGCGGCTGGTGGACCGGATCCGTGAACACCTGCTGGCGGATTCCTTCGACGAGTTCCGGGCCGATTTCATGGGGCGTTTCGCATAGAATCGTCCCATGTCCTCGACTGGGTACGAGTTCCTGCACACCGCTCGGGGCGAGGTCCTGCGCATCGCGGCCAGGGGCAGGGACGTCCTCAACGATCCGCTGACCAACATCGGTACCGCCTTCTCGCAGGCGCAGCGTGAGGCCCTGGGGCTCAAGGGGCTGCTGCCCCCGGGGCACACCACCCTCGAGGCCCAGGCCAGGCGGGTCATGGCCCAGCTCGAGGCCGAGCCGGACGACCTGGCCAAGCACCAGTTCCTGCAGGGTCTCCACAACCGCAACGAGGTGCTGTTCCACAAGGTCTTCATCGACCACATCGAGGACCTGCTGCCCATCGTCTACACCCCGACCATCGGCGAGGCGATCAAGGCCTTCTCCAACTACTACCACCGTCCCCGTGGCATCTTCCTCAGCATCGACGACCCGGACTCGATGGAGCAGGCGCTCCAGGCCTACGGGCACGGCCAGGACGACGTCGATCTGATCGTGGTCACCGACTCCGAGGGGATCCTCGGCATCGGGGACCAGGGGGTGGGCGGCATCCAGATCGCCATCGGCAAGCTCGCGGTCTACACCGCGGCGGCCGGCATCCATCCGAGGCGGGTACTGCCAGTGGTGCTGGACGTCGGCACCGACAACCTGGACCTGCTGGCCTACGACGGTTACCTCGGGGTCCGCCACTCCCGGGTGCGCGGACAGCGCTACGACGAGTTCATCGACCACTTCGTGGCCACCACCTCCCGCCTGTTCCCGAAGGCGATGATCCACTGGGAGGACTTCGGGGCCGGCAACGCCCACCGCATCCTCGCCAGGTATCACGACGAGATCTGCACCTTCAACGACGACATCGAGGGCACCGCGGCCGTGGTCACCGCGGCTGCCGTCGCCGCGAGTCGCCGCAGCGGGATCCCGCTGACCAGACAGCGGATCGTGATCTTCGGTGCCGGTTCGGCCGGGATCGGGATCGCCCAGTTGATGTGCGAGTTCATGACGGCCGAGGGCATGGACCTGGCCGAGGCCCGGTCCCGGTTCTGGGGCCTCGGGAGCCGTGGCCTGCTGCGTGAGGGGATCCGGATGCGGGACTTCCAGCGCCCCTTCGCGCGGCGCATGGCAGAACTGGAGGACTGGCAGCTGGAGCGGGACGGCAGGTGCACGCTGCGCGACGTGGTGCGCAATGTGCGCCCCACCATGATGATCGGCACCTCCGCCCAACCCGGGGTCTTCGACGAGGCCCTGGTGCGTGAGATGGCCTCCCATGTCGCGGCCCCCATCATCATGCCCCTGTCCAACCCGACGTCACTGGCCGAGGCCCAGCCGGAGGAACTGCTCGAGTGGACCGACGGGCGGGCGCTGATCGCCACCGGCTCGCCGTTCTCCCCGGTGGTGCGGGGCTCCGTCAGTCACCAGATCGCTCAGGCCAACAATGCGCTCGTGTTCCCGGGCCTGGGCCTGGGGGTGATCGTCGCGAGGGCCACCCGGATCACCCCGGGCATGCTCGTCGCCGCGGCCAACGCGGTGGCGGCCGAGGTCACGGCGCGCCATCCGGGGGCCGGGGTGCTGCCCGCCATGTCGTCACTGCGGGCGGTCTCGGCGAAGGTGGCGTTGGCCGTCGCGCGTGCCGCCGAGACCGACGGGGTGGCGTGCATCGAGCTGAAGGACCCGGTGCAGCAGGTCCTCGAGGCGATGTGGGAGCCGGTCTACCCGGACATCGAGATCGTCTGATCCGCCTCACGCCGCCTCACCGCCACGATGACACGGGTGGTCACCGGGAGCAGCAGCACCTCGACCCCCACCTTGAACAGGTAGCCGACGACGATGTAGTTCGCCATGGTCGATGCGTCGACCAGCCCACCGAAGGCGATGAGGCAGAACAGGGTGGTGTCGGCGGCCTCGCCGATGACGGTGGAGCCGACCAGCCTCGACCACAGGCCACCCCGGTGACGTTTCAGTCGGATCAGCACCCAGGCGTTGAGGAACTGTCCCACCAGGTAACCGGCCAGGGAGGCCACGACGATGCGTGGCACGAATCCGAGCACGGCGACGAAGGCCTCCTGGTTCGGCCAGTCGGCGGCCGGTGGGGCGATCCCCACCAGCAGGAAGGTGAGTGAGGCCAGCAGGGAGATCCCGAAACCGGTCCAGATGGCCCGCCTGGCCCCTCGCATCCCGAAGACCTCGGCCAGTACGTCGCCACAGATGTAGGTCAGGGGGAACAGCAACGCGCCGCCGTCGGTGACGACCGGGAGGACGGGGATGCCGAAGGGGGCCCACTCCGGCCCGAACGCGATGAGTTTGGTGGCTGCCACGTTGGAGATGAGCAGGAGCGCGACGAACAGCGTCACGATCAGGTCGTAGTTGCTTCTCGAGGTCACCCGGGGATTCTACGAAATCCCGCCCGACAGGCGTGGTGGTGGCAGTATTGGGTCATGGAAGACATCGTCGACTTCGAAACGGATGACAGCCACGCCGAGCAGCTGGACCAGCTCCAGGAGGCGGACTCCCTCATCGATCGCGGCGTGGACGATGTCCTGGACGAGGGGTACACCGCTCCGGAGCGGTGGTCACCTGCCCAGGGCTTCGGCAACACCGCTGCGGAGATGCGCCAGGGAGAGAGCCTGGAGCAGCGACTGCGGCAGGAGCAGCCGGAGATCAGCATCGATGACCGCCCGTGGAACCCGGAGGGGGAGCGGCGTGAGGTGGGGCGCGAACGTGCGGGACGCCTGATGGCGGTGCAGGGTTCAGGCGGTGAGGACACCCTGGGGGTCGATGTCGGCTACGCCGGGGGAGCGGCCAGCGCGGAGGAGGCCGCCATGCACGTCATCTCCGAGGATGATGCCGATGAGCTGGAGGGGTTCTGAAACCGGACCTCAGTGACGCAGGTCGTCGACGCTGAGTGCTCCTGAGGCGTAGGCGCGCACCAGTCGACGCGGCACGTTGAAGGTCTCCCCGCCCACCCGGATCGGCACCAGGTCGGTCAGCGTCGCCTTCCACTGGGCCCGGCGGGAACGGGTGTTGGAACGCGACATCTTGCGCTTCGGAACCGCCATCGTCAGTCTTCCTTCCTCTTCTGGCCGCATCTGGGCGACTCGTAATGATAACCGTTCCCGAAGGGAGTGCCAATTCGCTGTTCTCCGGAACCGGGCGGTGGACATAGACTTGTCCCTCATGGCTCTGGACGGCCCGGGGCGGAGAGGAACACGAAGTGTCGGAACGAGCCAGGTCGGAGCGTGTCGTCCAGATCCCGGCCTCCCTGGACATGGTGACGCTTCTCGGGCCCCGGGACAGCTACCTCGCGGTGCTGGAGGACAAGTTGTCGGCCGATCTCCACGTGCGCGGACACCAGGTCACCGTCACCGGTTCGCCGGAGGGGGTGCAGCACGCCGTGGAGGTGATCACGGAACTGGTCACCATCATCCGGACCGGTCAGGGGCTGACGGAGGAGACCGTGGAACGGGTGATCGGGATGACCGCTGATCAGGTCAAACCCTCGGAGGTGCTCACCGCCGACATCATCTCCTCCCGTGGGCGGGCGGTTCGCCCCAAGACCCTCAACCAGAAACGTTACGTGGACGCCATCGACAGCCACACCGTCGTCTTCGGCATCGGACCGGCCGGTACCGGGAAGACCTACCTCGCGATGGCGAAGGCCGTCCAGGCGCTCCAGACGAAACAGGTGAGCCGCATCATCCTCACCCGCCCGGCGATCGAGGCAGGGGAGAGACTCGGTTTCCTGCCCGGCACCCTCACGGACAAGATCGATCCCTACCTCAGGCCCCTCTACGACGCCCTCCACGACATGGTCGACCCCGAGGCCGTCCCGAAGCTGCTGACCTCGGGCACCATCGAGGTGGCGCCGTTGGCCTACATGCGAGGACGTACCCTCAATGACGCCTTCATCATCCTGGACGAGGCCCAGAACACCTCCAGTGAGCAGATGAAGATGTTCCTCACCCGCCTGGGCTTCGGATCCAAGGTGGTGGTCACCGGGGACATCACCCAGGTGGACCTGCCCAGCGGGGTCCGCAGCGGGCTGCGTCAGGTGACCCAGATCCTCGACGGCGTCGAGGACATCGCCTTCTGCACCCTCACCGCCCGGGACGTCGTGAGGCACAGGCTGGTCGGGCGGATCGTCGCCGCATACGATCAGTTCGACAGCATCCAGCAACCCGGGGGGAAGCGATGATCGACATCAACAACGAGTCCGGCGTCGAGGCGGACGAGCTCGGTCTGGTGGCGTTGGCACGGTTCGCCCTGGAGAAGCTCAGGATCCACCCCCAGGCGGATCTGTCGATCCTGCTGGTGGACGAGCGCACGATGGAGGACTACCACATCCGGTTCATGGATCTTCCGGGTCCGACGGACGTCCTCAGCTTCCCGATGGATGAGCTGCGTGCCCCTGCCGATGACGAGGATCCGCCACTCGGTCTGCTGGGCGACATCGTGCTCTGCCCCCAGGTGACCGCTCGACAGGCCGCGGAGAACGGCCGTGAACCAGGCGCCGAGGCGGAGTACCTGCTCATCCACGGGCTGCTCCACCTGCTGGGACACGATCATGCCGAGCCGGAGGAGAAGGCCGTGATGTTCGGCCTCAACGACCGGATCATCGCGGCATGGGAGCTGGCCCGGACCACGCAGCGCCAGGGCTGACCCGACGATGCCCTCAGCGCACTGGATCGAACTGGCCGTGGCCCTGGGCTGCGGCGTGCTCGCCTCCTTCCTCGTCGCCGTCGAGACCGCCCTCACCCGCTTCTCGCGGGCCCAGGCCGAGAGCCTCGTCGAGGCAGGAGCCGAAGGGGCGGAACGCATCCGCCTGATCGCCGCCGATCCCGCCCCCGCCATCAACGCCGTGATGTTCGCGCGGATGTTCCTGGAGGCGGTCACCATGTCACTGCTCTCGCTGGTCGTCTTCAGCCACTTCGGGGACACCGGGACCAGCCTGGTGCTGCTGGTGGCCATCCTGCTGGTGGTGTTCTTCATCCTCTGGGGAGTCGCACCACGCACCCTCGGCAGACAGCACGGCGAAGGGCTCATGCGGTTCTCGGCCCGGCTGGTCTCGGTCCTGGCGACGGTGCTCGGTCCCGTCGCCCAGTTGATGATCCTGCTGGGCAATGCGATCACCCCGGGACGAGGGTTCACCGATGGTCCCTTCGCCTCCGAGGCGGAACTGCGTGACCTGGTGGACATGGCCGAGGCGCAGGAGGTGATCGAGGCCAGGGAGTCCAAGATGATCCACTCGGTCTTCGAACTCGGCGACACCCTCGTCAAGGAGGTCATGGTGCCGCGTACCGACATGGTGTGGGTGACACGGGACCGGACACTGCGGCAGCTGCTCTCCCTGGCCCTGCGCTCCGGCTTCTCGCGCATCCCCGTGGTGGGGCAGGGCGGCATCGACGACGTGCTGGGGGTGGTCTACCTCAAGGACGTCACCCGTCGGATCTACGACTTCCCTGATGCGGAACGCACCGAGACGGTCGGGGACCTGATGCGTCCGGCCAGTTTCGTACCGGACTCGAAACCCGCCACTGAACTGCTGCGTGACATGCAGCTTCGGCACAGTCACCTGGTGATCGTCATCGACGAGTTCGGGGGCACCGCGGGGCTCTGCACGATGGAGGACATCGTCGAGGAGATCGTCGGGGAGATCGTCGACGAGTACGACCACGAGATCCCCGCGGTCGCGGAGCTGCCGGAGGAGGGGCAGTACCGGGTGTCGTCGAGGCTGCCCCTGGACGAGTTGGGTGAGCTGTTCGGCATCCCCCTCGACGACGAGGAGGTCGGCACCGTCGGTGGGTTGATGGCCAAGCTGCTCAACGTGGTGCCGATCCCGGGCTCACGTGTGGTGCACCAGGGGATCGAGATGGTCGCTGACCGGGCCGTCGGCAGGAGACACCAGGTGGGAACCGTACTGGTCAGACTGGCTGACGAGGACAGCGATGAGGAAAGGAAAGAGGACACCGATGACTGAGATCTTCCACTCCGGCTTCGCCTGTTTCGTCGGGCGGCCGAATGCGGGGAAATCGACGCTGACCAATGCCCTGGTGGGCCAGAAGATCGCCATCGCGTCGTCGAAACCGCAGACCACCCGTCACGTGGTGCGGGGCATCGTCACGAGGGATGACGGTCAGCTGGTCCTCATCGACACCCCGGGCCTGCACCGCCCCCGGACCCTGCTCGGGGAGCGGTTGAACGAACTGGTGAGGGAGACCTGGTCGGAGGTGGACGTCGTCGGGGTGTGCCTGCCGTGTGATCAGCGCATCGGCCCGGGGGATCGCTACATCGTCACCCAGATCGCAGAGCTCGCCCACCGGCCGCAACTCGTCGCCCTGGCGACCAAGACCGACCTGGTGAGCAAGGAGCGGGTGCTGTCACACCTGGTGGACATCTCGGCCCTGGCCGAGGAGCTCGGGGTCCAGTGGGCCGAGGTGGTGCCCTGTTCGGCACTGGCCCACGACCAGGTGGACACGGTGCGTGACGTGCTGATCCGGCTGCTTCCCGAGGGGCCGATGTACTACCCGGACGGGGAGGTCACCGATGAGCCGGAGGAGACCCTCATCGCGGAACTGATCCGGGAGGCCGCCCTGGAGGGGGTGCGCGACGAGCTGCCGCACTCCATCGCCGTGGTCATCGACGAGATCCTGCCGCGCCCGGATCGCCCCGAGGACAAGCCACTGCTGGACGTGTTCGCCTCCATCGTGGTGGAGCGGGACTCGCAGAAGGGCATCGTCATCGGGCACAAGGGCTCCCGGTTGCGGGAGATCGGTTCGGCCGCCCGACTCCAGATCAACCGCCTGCTCGGCACCCCGGTGCACCTCAACCTTCACGTCAAGGTGCTCAAGGAGTGGCAGCGGGACACCAAGTACCTCAACCGCCTGGGTTTTTGAGCTCCTTCCGGTGCCACTCACGCATCATGTTTGCGCAAACACGCGTGATTGATAACTATCCGGTCACAGCAGCTCCGCAGTCTTCCGCATCGAGCCAGGTGCTTTCTAGGATCACGCACAGCAACCATGGCGGTTGCACCGATTCGGAAAGGAAAGCGCGTGAAGCGTGTCATCAAGTTCGGCGCTGTCGTTGCCGCCAGCGCCCTTGCCCTGAGTGCCTGCGGTGGCGGCACTCCCACCCGG
Source organism: Arachnia propionica (assembly GCF_003859805.1). GTDB lineage: Bacteria > Actinomycetota > Actinomycetes > Propionibacteriales > Propionibacteriaceae > Arachnia > Arachnia propionica_C. Next base: position 426,811 of record NZ_RQZG01000001.1, on the reverse strand, counting down.
GACGGCTCCGGTCCGGCCTCGTCGGCGGCGATGCAGGACGCGGATCCGGCGAGCCTCGAGACCACCATCAAGATCCTCGCCCCCTCGTACTCGGACTCCTCGAAGGCGGACTGGGAGAAGATCATCGCGGAGTTCAACAAGACCTACCCCAAGGTCAAGGTCGAGCTGCAGATCGAGGGCTGGGACGACTTCTCCGGGAAGGTCCAGGCCCGGATCCAGGCCGGTGACCTGCCCGACATCCTGAACGACAATGCCTTTGCCGCCTCTGCGGAGGAGGGACTGCTGTACCCGATGAGCGAGATCCTCACCAAGGAGACCCTGGACAACATCGAACCCACCCTGCTCGCCAACGGGCAGGGCACCGACGGCACCCAGTGGGCGGCGCCCGACATCGCGTCGGCCCGCATGCTGGTCTACAACACCGATCTGTTCGCCAAGGCCGGCATCGCCGAGCCCCCGAAGACCTGGGCCGAGCTGGAGGAGGCCTCGGCCAAGCTCACCGCACTCGGTGACGGGGTCAAGGCCTACGGCCTCCCGCTGGGCTCCGAGGAGGCACAGGTGGAGTCCTCACTGTGGCTGTGGGGAGCCGGTGGCAGCTGGGTCGACGGGGAGAACCTCAAGGCGGACTCCCCGCAGGCCGTCGAGGCCTTCACCCAGATCAAGAAGATGCACAGCTCCGGCCACACCCAGGACAAGCTCAACTCCGACCGCCAGGAGATGACCGATCTGATGGGGGCCGGCAAACTCGGCATGATGGTCGGCCACGGGCAGGTCGTCGCGGACTCCACCGCGAAGGGTGCCAAGGTGGCACTGGCCCCGGTGCCGTCGAAGTCCGGTGAGGCCGTCGCGACGGGTGTGACCGACTTCATCGTGGCCTTCGACAACAAGGACGAGGCCCGCAAGCAGGCCACCTCCGCCTTCCTCAACCTGATGTACTCCGATGCCGTGTACGAGGGCTGGTACAAGGGCACCACCCTGCTGCCGGTGACCAAGTCCATGATCGAGAAGGGCAAGTCGGAGGGGGACGAGTACCAGCAGAAGTTCCTTGAGGCCCTGTCCTTCGTGAAGTTCCAACCCGTCAGCAATCCCCAGTGGGATGCCCTCCAGGGGGCGTTGCAGTCCAGCGCCTACAAGATCGGTGAGCAGGACCCCGAAGCCCTGCTGCAGGAGATCCAGGCCCTGGTCGCCGCAAGCGCCTGATGAGTCCCGGATCGGGGTGGTCCCGGGAGCCCGATACCACCCCGATCCCCCGAACGAAGGATTGACGACGTTGTCCAGAGCCGTGGCCGACAGACCCGTTGTGCGCCGTGATGACCGGTGGCGCGAGTTCCTCCGCTCCCTGCCGTGGCTGAGCCCCACGCTGCTGCTCATCGCTTCAGTGGTGATCTACCCCACCATCCTGATGATCCAGACCTCGATGTACAGGTTCAACAGCAAGGGCATCCAGCGAGGGGATGAACCCATCGGTCTGGACAACTACGTCGGGGCGGGCAAGGGAGCGCTGGACTTCCCGAGTGTCCCGATCACCCAGATCATCACCAACACCATCGTGTGGGTGGTCGTGGTGGTGGGCGTGACCGTCGTGCTCTCGCTGATGATCGCGCAGTTCCTCAACCTGCCCTTCAGGGGGCGCAAACTGCTGCGGCTGTTCATCATCCTGCCATGGGCGTGTTCGGTGGTGCTCACCGCGACGGTGTTCCGGTACGGCCTGCACCAGGAGGTCGGTCTGTTCAACCGGTTGCTGGTCGACACCGGCATCCTGCAGAGCGCGGCGGCCTGGACCAAGGACCCGACGAGCTCGTTCTGGGTGGCGGTCTTCGTCGCGGTCTACGTGTCGCTTCCCTTCACCACCTACACCATCCTGGCAGGGCTGCAGTCCGTGCCGCATGACGTGCTCGAGGCCTCGAGCATGGATGGTGCCGGGGTCTGGGCACGCTACTGGCACATCGTGCTGCCGCTGCTCCGCCCGGCCATCGCCACCGCGGCACTGATCAACATCATCAACGTGTTCAACTCACTGCCGATCCTCAGGGTGCTCCAGGAAACCCCCGGCTATCACACCGGGCACATCACGACCACCCTCATGTACGAGTACCAGGTCAAGCTGGGACCCGGTGTCTCCTCGGCCCTGTCGGTGCTGAACTTCCTGTTCTGCCTGGCCATCATCGCCATCTATCTCATCGTCGTGCGTCCCACCAAGGAGGTCCAGTGATGGCGCATCGCACCTTCCGTGGCGGGATCGACCGTGCCCCCAACCCTTGGCTCGTGGCCATCGGGTCCATCGCCATCGTCGCGTTCTTCGGTTTCCCCTATGCCTTGATGTTCATCACCTCACTCAAGACGAGACTCGAGGTCACCAACATCCCGCCGGCCTACTTCCCCGACAGCCCGCAGTTCGGCAACTACGTCGACGTGTGGAGCTCCGAGGTCAACCCGGCCCAGTCGCTGCTGGCCACGGTGGTGATCGCGGTCGGGGCGACCGTGCTGGTGCTCTTCGTCGCCACGCCTGCCGCCTACTACGTGGCCCGTTTCCGGTTCCCGGGAAGGATGGTCTTCCTGTTCCTGGTGCTGTGCACCCAGATGCTGCAACCCACGGTGCTCGCCGTCGGCCTGTTCCGGGAGTTCTCCGGCTGGAAGGGGATCGCGGTGTGGGGAGCGTTGATCCTCATCAATGCAGCCTTCAACCTCTCCTTCGCGGTCTGGATGATGCAGGCCTTCTTCGCTGCGGTGCCGAAGGAGATCGATGAGGCGGCCCTCCTCGATGGTCTGGGGCGCTTCCAGACCATGGCCCGGATCTCGTTGCCCCTGGTGTGGCCCGGCATCGTGACCGCCATCATCTTCGTCTTCGTCAATGCCTGGAACGAGTACGCGGCGGCGCTGGTGCTGGTCAACGACAACGCGCTCCAGCCCCTGACGGTCTCGATGCCCCGTTTCCTGGGGCTCTACGTCCAGGACTGGCAGTACCTGTTCGCCGTGGCACTCATCGCCATCGTCCCGGTGATCATCTTGTTCGGCATCATCGAGAAGCGTCTCATCGGTGGACTGACGGCGGGTGCCGGGAAGTAGGAATGGGGTTGAACCCGACCCGACTTGCCATTACTGTTCTCGACATGTCGTGTTGGTCCCTGCTCCTTGGGCGCCGCAGCGAGGCCCAGTCCTGAACCGGCCAGCCTCCTCGCTGCGGAGCCGTCACGTGTCTGGCCACCGTCCAGCAAGGAGTGAACGATGACCCGGAGACAACCCATCCCCGTCCAGCAGCCCACCACCATGCCGGTGCACCGCTACCGCGCCTTCGAACCGGTGGTGGTGCCTGACCGCACCTGGCCCGACCAGCGGATCACCAAGGCCCCCCGGTGGCTGTCCACGGACCTGCGCGACGGCAACCAGGCCCTCATCGACCCGATGACCCCCAGCCGCAAGATGCGGATGTTCGAGCTGTTGGTCTCCCTCGGCTACAAGGAGATCGAGGTCGGTTTCCCGTCGGCCTCCCAGACGGACTTCGACTTCGTACGGCAACTGATCGAGGGTGGGCACGTCCCCGAGGACGTCACCATCTCGGTGCTGACCCAGGCGCGGGAGGACCTCATCTCGCGCACCGTCGAGTCGCTGGTCGGGGCACATCGCGCCACCATCCACATGTACAACGCGACGGCCGAGCTGTTCCGCCGGGTGGTGTTCAACATCGACGAGGCGCAGTGCATCGCGATGGCCACGCGCGGGACCGAGCTGGTGATGAAGTACGCCGAGCAGCACCTGGGCGATGTGGAGTTCGGCTACCAGTACAGTCCTGAGATCTTCACCCAGACCCCGACGGACTTCGCCGTCGAGGTGTGCAACGCGGTGGCCGAGGTGTGGCAGCCCGGGCCGGAGCGGGAACTGATCCTCAACCTGCCGGCCACCGTCGAGCGCTCCACCCCCAACACCTACGCGGACCAGATCGAGTACTTCTGCCGTCACGTCCGCAATCGCGACCACATCGCGGTCTCCCTCCATCCTCACAACGACCGGGGCACCGCCGTCGCCGCCGCCGAGCTGGGACAGATGGCCGGTGCCGATCGGGTGGAGGGCTGTCTGTTCGGGCACGGGGAACGCACCGGCAACGTCGACCTGGTCACCCTGGCGTTGAACCTCTACACCCAGGGTGTGGACCCGCAGCTGGACTTCCACGACATCGACCACGTGCGGCGGACCGTCGAGTACTGCACCGGACTGCCGGTGCACCCACGGCACCCGTATGCGGGTGACCTGGTCTACACCGCATTCTCCGGCTCCCATCAGGACGCCATCAAGAAGGGACTGGAGCACCTCGAGAAGCAGGCTGCCGCGGCGGGCCGCCAGGTCTCCGAGATCGAGTGGGAGGCGCCCTACCTGCCCATCGACCCGCACGACGTGGGGCGTACCTACGAGGCCGTGATCCGTGTCAACTCGCAGTCCGGCAAGGGAGGCATGGCCTACCTGATGAAGACCGAGGCGCGCATGGACCTGCCCCGTCGGCTGCAGATGGAGTTCAGCCGTGTGGTGCAGGCCCACGCCGACTCCGCCGGGGGAGAGGTCTCCCCGAAACGGATCGTCGAGATCTTCACCACCGAGTACCTGGCCGAGGGCGTGTGGAGTCTCACGCACGCCGGATCGTCGTCCACGAATGGGCAGTTCCACGTCCGTGCCGTCGTCAATGATCCGTCCGGTCGGGACCTGGAGATCGAGGGGGAGGGCAACGGTCCGCTCTCCGCGTTCGTCGACGCCCTGCGTGAGGCAGGGGCCGCGGTCAGGGTGCTGGACTACTCCGAGCACGCCCTCGAGGCGGGCGGCGACGCACAGGCCGTGGCCTATGTCGAGTGCGAGGTCGGCGACGGGGATGACGTCCAGGTGCTCTGGGGGGTCGGTGTCGACCCGGCCATCACCAGCGCGTCGATGAAGGCCATCCTCTCGGCACTGAACCGGGCCGAACGCGCCTGAGCCGCGGCCGGTGGCCGTCAGAAGTAGACGGCCACCGGCCCTTTGGGTCCCTCGATGATCTCGACCGGGGTCTCGAAGATCTGGGAGAGCACCTCGGAGCGGATGATCTCCTCCGGGGTCCCCATGGCGGCGACGGCACCGTCCTTCATCGCGACGATGGTGTCGGCATAGGTGGCGGCGAAGTTGATGTCGTGGACCACGATGACGATGGTCCGCCCCAACTCGGTGGCGGCCCGTCTGAGATGCTGCATCATCTGGACCGAGTGCGCCATGTCAAGGTTGTTCAGCGGCTCGTCCAGCAGCACGTACCTCGTGTCCTGGGCCAGGACCATCGCGACGTAGGCCCGCTGACGTTGCCCACCGGAGAGCTCGTCGATGTATCGATCCGCGATCTGATCCAGGTGGAGGAACGAGATGGACCGATCGATGATCTCGGCGTCCGCCTGGGTGAGACGTCCTCCGGAATGTGGGAACCGGCCGAAGCCCACCAGCTGTCTGACGGTCAGCCGCATCACGAAGTGGTTCTCCTGCCGCAGGACCGACAACACCTTCGCGAGTTCTTTCGAGCGGGTCCGGGCGATGTCGAGTCCTCCCACCTCGATGCTCCCGGCATCCATCCCGAGCAGTCGCCCGATCATGGTCAACAGGGTGGACTTGCCGGCGCCGTTCGGACCGACGAGCGCCGTGATCCCGCCACCGGGGATCTCGAGATCGACCGGGCCGATCGTGGTCTCGGTGCTGTAGGCCTTGAGCGCTCCGTGGACCTGAATCACAGGCGTCCCTTTCGCAGGAGATGGATGAGGAAGAAGGTGCCCCCGACCGCCTCGATGATGACACCGACCGTGCCCTGGGCGTAGAACACGTGACGGAGCACGAAGTAGGCACCCCCGAGCACGACGACACCGATGCACCAGGCCATCGGCAGGACGTACCGGTGCTCATGGGTGTCGGCCAGCTGATAGGCACACATGGCGATGAGGAAGCCGAGGAATGACATCGGTCCGATGAGGGAGGTGGAGACTGCCATGAGCACCGCGGTCAGCAGCAGGATCCGTACCGATTCCCGTCGGTGGTCCACGCCGAGACCGATCGCGACGTCGCGTCCGAGCCCCACCACGTCGAGGTGTCGTGACCGGGCCAGCACCACGAGACCGGCCACCAGCGCGAGGGGCACCGCCAGTCCGAGCTGACTGACGTCGGCATTGGAGAGATTGCCGATCAGACGGGCGGTGAGCAGGTCGAACTCACTGGGCGTGAGCAGCCGGGCCATGTAGGTGGACAGGGCTCCCAGCCCGGTTCCGATGATGATCCCGACCAACAGGGTCTGGTGCACGTTGCCTCGCTGCCCGGTCAGGAGCCAGCCGAACAGGATGGCGGCGAAGGTCACCATCAGTGCGACCTGCAGGGCGTACTGCCACACTCCTTGGAAGACGGTGAGGCCCGCCACACCGAAGAAGTACACGGTGGCGGTCTGGACCAGGCGGTAGAGGGATTCGAATCCCATGATGGAAGGGGTGATGATCCGGTTGGCCGTGATGGTCTGGAAGGCCACGGTCGCGATGCCCTGGCACCATGCGACGACGAGGATCACGACGATGGAGGTGGCACGCCGTTCGGCGATCCGCCAGAACCCGGTGGAGCCGATGGGCAGAGGATTGGCCCAGGCGAGGATGCCGAAGCAGATGCCGATCGCGACGATGACCAGACCTGTGAGGATGACCCAGTAACGGCGCGCGGCTCGGGCACTGCTGAAGGCTCCGTGGTGAGCAGACACGGGGGTGATGGTCGATGTCTCAGCCACGACGTCGCTGCCTCAGGATCAGGAACACGAAGACGAATGCTCCGAGGATGGACAGGATGGTTCCGACCGGGATCTCGAAGGGCATGATGACCAGCCTTCCGAGGATGTCGCAGAAGGTGACCGTCGCTGCCCCGAGCAGCGCCACCCAGGGCAGGTTCGAACGCAGGTGATCGCCTCGCCACAACGAGACGATGTTGGGCACGATCAACCCGAGGAACGGCAGATTGCCGATCACCACGGTGATGATCCCCGTCGTCGCCGCGATCATCCCGGTGCCGAGCAGGACCACCCTCCGGTAGTCGAGGCCGACCCCCGTCGCCACGTCCTCACCGAGTCCGGCGATGGTGAACCGATCGGCGACGATGAAGATCCCGACCATGACGAGGGCCACCGCCCAGACCGGTTCGTACTGGCCCTGGATGCTGGCGGAGAAGGACCCCATGAACCAGACGCTCAACGTCTGCAGGAGATTGGTCGACAGTGCGAAGAAGGTGGAGACGGCACCGACAACGGCACCCAGCATGATGCCGACGATGGGGACGATCATCGCGGAACGCAGTTTGATCCCCCGGAGCACGAGGAAGAAGATCATGGTCCCGAGGAAGCTGGCGAGAACGGCGATGATCATCTTGAGCAGCAGTGGGGCCGAGGGCATGACGGCGAGGACGAACAGCAGCCCGAGTCCGGCCCACTCGGTCGTTCCCGCTGTCGTGGGTTCGACGAAGCGGTTCTGGGTGAGCTGTTGCATCACCAGCCCGGCCATGGCCATGGAGGCACCGGCCAGGACGAGGGAGACGGTGCGGGGGATCCGCACGATGGAGAACATCTGGGCACCGTCCTCCGCCCCGAGGACGTCGTAGACCCCCACGAAGAGCGAACACGCGGCCAGGGCCAGGGTCGCGAGCAGGGCGATCCCCAGGCCCCGGGTGAGGATCCTGGGCACGGCTCCGCCGGGAGCCCCGGTCTGGCTCCCGGCGGACTGGGTGAGACTCACGCAGACTTCTCCATGGCGTCAGCAAGCGCGTTGAAGAACTCCGTGTAGGTCTGGATGCCCTCGTTGAGGTAGGTGTCGTTCGGCATGTAGATGATCTGCTGCTTCTGGACCGCGGGCACGTTCTGCAGGGCGGCAGAGTCAGCCAGCACGGTGGCGGCAGGAATCGCCTCGGCACCGTCCGGCCCGCCGACGGCTGCGTCGCGATCCATCACCAGGATCCACTCGGGATTCGATGCGGCGATGGCCTCGACCGAGATCTCATCGCCCTGGTGATCGCTGGACCCCTCGGTCTCCAGCGACGGCGTCAGGCCGAGTTCGGCGAAGACCGGGCCCAGGGTGCGGCCGGACCCGGGAGCGGCGTAGTTGACCTTGCCACCGGAGGTGATGACCGCCATCACCTTCTGGTCCGACTTGTAGGCGGCCTTGACCCGTTCGACGGCCTTGTCGTAGTCAGCGATGAGCTTGTCGGCCTCCGCCTTCTTGCCGAAGACCTGGCCCGCCAGGGTGATCTGTCGCTTCAACTCCTCGCCCAGCGGCTTCTTGGTGTCGATGTCCGAGTCGATGAGAGCGGCATTCGGTGTGAGCTGCTTGAACTGGTCGTACTGGTCGGCGAAACGCTGGCCGTTGAGGATGATGTCAGGGTCTGCCGCGACGGCGAGCTCAAGGTTCGGCTCCCGATGGTTGCCGAGGTCGACGATGGAGTCATCGGCGACATACGGGTTGTCCTTGGCCATGATGGCCTTGGGCGCGGCGCTCAACGTGACGCCCCAGTCGCTCAGCGGTTCGAACAGCCGGTTGTCGGTGACGATGACCGAGTCATGGTCGGCGGGGACGGTGACCTGGTTGCCGCGGCTGTCGGTGACCGTGATCTCGCCGGTGTTCTCCATCGCGGAGCTCTCGGCAGGGGTCATCGCCGCCGAGGAACTGGGCGAATCGCTCGAGCTGGAAGTGCTGTTCGGGGCCTGGCACGCGGTGAGGGCGAGGCCACCGATGAGGACGGCGGACAGGGCAGGGATCATGCGACGCATATGGAGTGGTCTCCTGGTTTCTGCTCGAGATTAGGTAAGCGAAGCCTCACCCTAATTCCTCGGTCCTGCTTTTGGAAGTCCTCTCCCGGGGATCGTGTCGGCTCCCTCCCAGCCCTCAAGTTGAGGTTGAACCCCGGTGTGACGTCATCGATGAGACATGCTGTGATGGGGTCATGAGGGGAAAAAGGATGACAGGATCGCACAAACCAGCGGTGCTGCTGCTGACCGTGATGATGTTTGTGGTGGGTCTCATCGGGTCGCCGTCGCAGGCATGGGCCAGCGGGAAGAAGCCTCCGGCGGAGTTCATCGCCTGGGTGGCACCGATGGCGCAGCAGGGGGAACGCGAGTTCAAGGTCCCGGCCTCGGTGGCCATCGCCCAGGCGATCCTCGAATCGGGGTGGGGTGGGTCGCGGCTGACCCGGGAGGCCAACAGCTTCTTCGGAATCAAGTGCCACCGCAAGCAGAGCCCGCACCAGAACGGCTGCCATGAGATCGAGACGAGGGAGTACGACGCCGCTGGCGAACCTCACCTCGAGATGGCCCGGTTCCGCAGTTACGCCACCCCGGCGGACTCCTTCCTCGACCATGGTCACTTCCTGCGCAACACGAAGCGGTACCGGGCCGCGTTCAAGCACTCGGACAACCCGGAACGGTTCATCCACGAGGTGCACAAGGCCGGGTACGCCACTGATCCGAACTACGCCCACATGATCATCTCGATCATCCACAAGTACGATCTGTCCCGGTTCGACCTGACCCCACGCGGTACCCGTGTGCTCGCGCCCTCGGTCTTCGGTAGGCTGGACCGGAGGGCAGCGGTGGGCTCCACCCAGAAGTTCGTCGTGAGTGTCCACGGTGATCCCGACGGGAGCATCACCTGGCAGGTCTCCAGGGACGGGGGCGCCTGGCGAGATGTCCGGAGGGCCTCCCTCAAGGGTGCCTACCGCAGCAGCTATGAGCACACCCTCAGCAGTGCCGATCACGGCCTGCGGATCCGCGCCGTGGTCAGCAGCTCCGGGGGGACGGCGAGCGTCGAGGGCAGGGTGCAGGTGACCGGTTGAGGCCGAGCACCACGGCCATCCCGAGCATGGTGACGAGGATCGCTGCCCACTGGAGGAGGGTTGGCCACGCGGCGAGCCCCAGCAGCCCGGCCTCCACCGCGACGAGTGGGCTGACGGCGAGCCCGAGCAGGGAGACCGGGGAGGCCCCGATCCTCGCCAACAGACGGTGCTGCAGGAGGTGGACCGGTGCGTAGACCAGAACGCCCAGCACGACCAGTGCGATGAGGGCCGTGAGGGAGACCCTCGCCCCGGCGGACATCTCGACCCCACCCCAGACGATCAGGGGAACGGCACCACAGGCGTGGATGGGGAGGATCACCGGCGTCATGGGTCCGTGGTACCCGCGGGTGAGTCGAGCGAAGCGGATGACGTAACAGGACATGCAGCCCACGGCTCCCAGGGCAAGTCCGGGACCGAGCAGGGCAATCCCGTCGAGGGTCATGCTGCTCCCGTCGAGCAGGTAGCCGACGGTGCCGCCCACAGCAGCGGTCGTGCCGAGGAGGACCACCATCGTCGGGCGACGGCGCTCGAGGACTGCGACCAACAGCAGCACCACGAGTGGACTGGTGGACATGACGAGGGCCGGCAGCACCGGACCGCCCACGGCGATGGCTCCGGTGGACAGTGCGGTGTACCCGCTGACACCGGTGATGGACAGCAGGATGGTCTCGTGTCGGGGCAGTGCAGGCACCGGCAGGACAGGGCGATCTCCCTGCGGTGCCCGTGACACCAGGTGGTGCAGGGCCCACAGGGAGATCGTGGTGAGGCCGACACGACCGGCCGAGGTGATCCCGATCGGGGCCCCGGTCAACGAGAGCCGGACCAGGAGCCAGGTGGCCGAGAGCAGCAGGACCAGTGCAGCCGCTCCGATGCCCCAGGAGTCGGCGCCTTCCTGCTGCCCCCGGCTCACATCTCAGCCCTTCAGGCCGGAGGTGGCAAGGCCCTCGATGACCCGACGCTGCAGGGCGAAGAACAGCACGAAGATCGGGGCCATCGCCATGACGGAGGCCGCCATCATGAGGTTCCAGTCCGCGCTGTACTGACCTGCGAGGGTCGCGATGCCGACGCTCAGCGGCATGTTGTCCTCACGGCTGGTGACGATCAACGGCCACAGCAGGTCGTTCCAGCTCCACAGCACCGTCGTGATGGCCACGGCGAACAGGCTGGGTTTGACCAGGGGCAGCACGACCTTCCAGAAGGTCTGCCACGGGTTGCAGCCATCGAGGCGAGCCGCCTCCTCGAGTTCCTTCGGCAGCGTCATGAAGGCCTGCCTCATCAGGAAGGTCCCGAAGGCGGAGAACATGCCGGGCAGCACGATGCCCCACGGCGTCTCCAACAGGTTGAACCCCTTGATGATCTGGTACTGGGTGATCAGGAAGGCCTGGCTCGGGATCATGAGGATCGCCAGCAGCAGCCCGAAGAGGATCCCGCGTCCCTTGAACTGCATCCGGGCGAACGCGTAACCTGCCATGGAGCACAGCACCAGCTGGGCCGCCGTGCGGAGCACCGTGATGAGGACCGAGACCCAGAACTGGGACATGAAGGGAATCGTCTCGAACACCTTCGCGTAGTTGCCCCACTGCGGTTCGGCGGGCAGGAAGCTCGGTGGCACCGCCTGGATCTCCACGTTCGTCGAGATCGACATCATCAGCTGCCAGGCGAACGGGAAGATCATGGTCAACCCGCCGAGGAACAGGATCACATGGGCGGGCCAGTAGCGCAGTTGCTGCCGCCAGACCCCCGGTCTCTTCTCAGACATAGTGCACCCACTTCTTCTGGCCCCAGAACTGGAGCGCGGTGACCAGGCCGACGAGCAGCAGGATCACGATCGTGACGGCGGCCCCGACACCACGGTTCTGGGTGACGAAGGCCTCCTGGTAGAACAGCGAGACCAAGGACCTCGACTGCTCCGCAGCAGGGTTGTTCGGTCCGAGCATCGCGTACAGCGAGTCGAACAGCTGGAAGCCGCCGATGGCCTGCATGATCATGAGGAAGAAGATCGACGGCGTCAGCAACGGCACCGTGATGCTCCTGAACTGGTGCCATGCGGTGGCGCCATCGATCGAGGCCGCCTCGTAGAGTTCCTTCGGGATCGACTTGAGACCTGCCGACAGGATGATGACGTTGAACCCGATCGAGGCCCAGATCCCGAAGACCGCCGTCGCGAGGATCGTGAGTCCGGGAGTCGACAACCAGAACGGCGGGTCCTGGACCCCGAGGAAGCGCAGGACCTGGTTGAGGATGCCGAAGGTGCCGTTGTAGAACAGCCGCCACACCTGAACGATCGCGACCGGCATGGCCAGGTAGGGCATGAAGAAGGCGATGCGGTAGAAGGTGCGTCCCTTCAACCCGGGCAGCTCCATCAGTGAGGCGATGCCCACCGAGATCGGTACCGCGAGCAGCACCACCGCGGTGTAGATGAGCGTGTTCACCGTCGCGGACGGCAGCGTGGGACGCGAGAACAGCTCCGCGTAGTTGTCGAATCCGACGAACCTCGGATCCCCACCGAAGGCGTTGGCCTTGTTCAGTGAGGTCCAGAAGTTGCCGAGGATCGGGTAGTAGTAGAACAGCAGGACGCCGAGCAGCAGGGGCCCGATGAACAGCAGGGGCCAGGCCCCCACTGACATCGGGTTGCTGCGGCGTCGCGAGGAGGGCGACGAGGTGCCACCGCTCCTGTCGACGGCCATCAGGTCACTCCTTCTCGAGCAACGCGTTCACGTCGGCGGCCAGCTGGGTGCACACGGCGGTGATCTCGGCCTCGCCGGTGAACACGGACTTCAGGACCGTCTCCTTCTCGGTCCAGGCAGTGGTGTTCTTCGACACCGGATACGGCACGGCGTAGTTCTCCGCGGCCTTGGTGAACACGTCGAGCTTCCAGGCCGGAACCTGGTCCAGCCAGACCTGCTGGGTTCCGGTGAAGGCCGGGATGGCAGTGCCGTTGCTGGCCTCGGTCTCGTTGGCCTTCTTGTCCGTCATGAACCTGACCAGGGCCTTCGCGGCCGCCAGGTTCTTCGACTTGGCGGCAGCCGCGTAGGACAGGCCGTGGATGATGGTGGCCTCCTTCTCCTTCTTCGGCAGCGGCACCACGATGAGCTCGTCGTCGCCGAACTTCTCGCGCAGCGGCTTGACCATCCAGGAACCGGCCCACAGGAGGCCGACGTCACCGTTCATGAACAGGGCATCGGCCTTGGAGTCGGCGACGATCTGGGGGGAGGGGATCGAACCGTCGTCCAGGAGATCCTTCAGGTACTGGATGCCCTCGATGGCCTTGGGATCGTCGAAGCCGGACCTGCCGTCCTTGAGGACGTGGCCACCGGCCTGGTGGATCGTGTTGTAGTAGCCGGTCTGGTTGGCGGTGACCTCGATCACCGCGCCCCAGGTGGCCCCGGAGGCCTTGACGGCCTTGATGGCCTCCCGGTGCTCGTCCCAGGTCCAGCCGTCGGTCGGGATGGCGATGCCCGCCTGCTCGAACACCTTCTTGTTGACGAAGCAGGCGATGGTGTCGTAGTCCTTCGGGACGCCGTACTTCTTGCCGTCCAGGCTGTACAGGTCCACCAGCGCCTTCGGGTAGCTGTCCCAGGCGACCTCACCGAGGTCGGTGAGGTCGGCCAGCATCCCGTTGGAGGCGTAGAGCTGGAAGTTCGGCCCGTTCATCCAGAACACGTCAGGCAGCTGCTCGCCCTCGGCCTGGGCGCGCAGCTTCGTCCAGTAGTCGTCGTAGACCGCCACCGACGGGGTGACCGTGATGTTCGGGTACTCCTCGTTGAAGGCCTTGATGTTGGCCTCCACGGTGGGGGTCTGGGCCTTGTCCCAGTAGAACAGGGTCAGGCTGGCCTCGGTCTCCTTGGTGAGGTCACCGTCGTTGGAGGAGCTGGTGTTCTGGTTGCCGCAGGCGCTCAGCCCCGTGGCGGCACCGAGCACTGCGGCTGCCGCCAGGAAGGTACGACGCTTCATCGGGTTCTCCTTCTTCTTCGTGGTCACTTGACCTGGTTGTTCTCGAAGTACTGCACGACTTCGGGGTCGAGGGTGGGGACGTCTCGTGGCGTGGAGCCGTCACGCAGGGAGTCCGTGGCCGCGATGGCCGCCGCGACGGCATGGTAGGCGCCCAGGGGCGAGGTGTCCGTGGGCGTGCCGTCGGTCACGAAGTCGATGAACTCACCGGTGGTCAGGACGTCGGCGTCCCCGTGGCCACCCGCGTCACCGGTGATGGGGTAGGTGGCGTCACCGTCGGGGTCGTAGTCGGAGCGATGTCGCCACAGTTTGATGTGTCCGCCCTCGTAGTCCCCGAAGTTCTCGATCCGACCCTCGGTCCCGATCACGGTGTAGTTGCGCCAGTAGTCGGGGGTGTAGTGGCACTGCTGGTACGAGGCGAAGACCCCGGACTCCATCTGCATCAGCATCATGGAGAGGTCCTCGACGTCGATGACGGGGTTGAGACCCTGTTGTGACAGCGGTGGCCAGTTGTCCATCGAGAACCACTCCCACATGAGCTGGTCGCTGTGGTCCCTCCTGTCAGTGACCCGGTCGTAGAGGGTGAGCCCGCCCATCGCGGTGACCCGGGTGGTGTGGGAATCGGCCAGCCAGTGCATGACATCGAGGTCATGGGCCGCCTTCTGCAGGAGCAGACCGGTGCCGTGCTCACGGGTGGCGTGCCAGTCCTTGAAGTAGTAGTCACCACCGTGACCGACGAAGTGTCGGCACCAGATGGCCTTCACCTCGCCGATCTCCCCCTTGCGGATGAGGTCCCGCATCGAGCGGACCACGTTCATGTGCCTCATGTTGTGGCCGACGTAGAGTTTGGTGCCGGTCTCGTGGGCGGTGGTGAGGATCTCGATGGCGTCCGCGGTGTGGATCGCCATGGGTTTCTCCAGGTAGACCGGGACCCCGGCACGCAGGAGTTCGCAGGTCACCGTGGCGTGTGTGTCATCGGGGGAGGTCACCAGTGCGGCATCGATGCCGGTGCCGATGAGCTCGGTCACGGAACGGGTCAGGGCGATGTCGTCGCGGCCGAGCCGGTCCAGGATTCGTTGTGACGCATTCGGATGGGGATCGGCGACGGCGGTGATCCGGCAGTTGCGACCGGGCAGTTCGAAGTGCTTGGCGATGTCTGAGCGGGCACCGACCCCCACCACGCCGATCCTGAGTTCGGGCCGGTGCTGGGTGGTTGCTGAGGAGGGCATCGGGACGTGGCTGCCTTTCGCGGTGACGTGGGTGAGCAGGGTGAGATTGCTCGGACAGGGGATCCGAGCCGTGAGATGGCCGAGCAGTTTCTGACGTGCGTCCTGGAGGGCGAGGGTCAGCGCCCCGACCGTCGCGGAGGCCTGGCCGAGGCGGGGGACCTCGAGGTTGAGAGCGGCAGCGCTCGAGGAACGCAGGGTCGCGAGGTGCGTCCTGATCTCATCCAGTGCCCCCGGGATCTCGCCATGGGTCAGGGCCACCACGATGGTGGCCGGGTCGAGAACCGCGGAGACGGCCCCGATGGTCTCGGCCGCACGCCTCAACTGTCCCGGGAACAGGGTCTCGTCCTCGGTGATGACCAGCCCCACCTCACCGGCGTCATGATGGCTGCCGCGGTGGAGCTGTCCGCCGAGCACCAGTCCGGTCACGATGCCTCGTGACAGACCGATGAACAGGAGGTCGGCCGAGGAGGTGAGGCTGTGGTCGCTGCACCGGATCGCGAACTCCCCGAACGCGGCGGCATTCACGTCGTTCTCCACCCGGACCGGGAGGCCGAGCCGTTCCGTCAGACGTGCTCCCAGTGGGAAGGACTCCCACTCCTGGACGGCATCGGACCGTTTGATGCACCCCTCGGGGTCGACGGTGCCGGTGGTGGAGATCACGATGGCATGGACCGGGGACGGCTGATGCCGCGCGATCTGCTGGTTGATGACCTCGATGAGAAGATCCAGACGCTGCCTCGCGTCGAGGCTCACGTCCTGGCGCAGGTCGACACCGGTGACCGTGCCGTCCAGCTGAGCCGTTGCCGCCAACAGGCTGCTGTGCAGCAGGTCGACCCCGATCACCACGCCGGCCGAGGGAGCCGTGGCCCACACCTCGGCCGGACGCCCCACCCCTCCTTCCGCCCCCAGACTGTGCACCAGCCCCTGGTCACGCAGCACCTCGAGCAGGCCCGTGACGGTGGGGCGGGAGAGCTGGGTCACCTTCATGAGCGAACTCACGGTCGCACTCGGGGTCGCCAGAAGCGCGTCGTACACGCTCGCGAGACGTTCAGCTCGACCGGCCACCACAGGGGGCATCTCTGACCTCGATTCCGCAAGATACTTACGCAAGTATCCATATGAATGAGTCGAGACTAGGGCCACGAGTACCTGACGTCAAGAACCGGAACTCCCGGTCCGATCACCCTGTCGACCAGTTGCTCCCGGGTCCTTGGAACAGGCCGTTCTCCGTGGCCCCCGACTCCCCGGAGAGAGTCAGCTCGAGCCGTCTGTGGGACAGCTCGCTGACACGAGTGGGGAGCTCCTCACGGGGCACCCAGTGGACTGCACGCAGTTCCAGGTCCCGTGGGGCCAGGGCCCCGGCCACGTGGTCCGGGAGCACGCCACCGTCGTAGATGAACTCGATGGCGTCCCCCCAGCCGAGGTGCGGGGGCATCCAGTCCACCAGGACGGGCTGGCCCAGCGCGCATTCGAGCCCGATCTCCTCGAGCACCTCACGCTGGGCACCCAGTCTGGGGGACTCGCCCGGGTCGACGACCCCACCCGGCAGCTCCCAGTCCTGCTTGTAGGTCGGTTCGGTGAGCAGCACCCGGCCACGGGAGTCCCGGAACACGACGTGGGCGATGACCCGTTTCGTCGGCAGCACCGAGTTCATCACCCCGGAGAAACCGTGTGGACCGTAGACCGGGTCGACCGCCAACCGGGCGTAGATCAACACGTCGACGAGCTGGCCGTCCGGCGTCAGGATGGCCGAACGCAGGCGCCCCTCCCGGCGGAATCCGCACCGGTGCAGGGCCTGCATCGCCACCCGATCCGTCGCGGGGATGTCGCACTGCAGGCGACGCAGGTTGTGCGCGATGATCGCGTCGTCGGCGGCCAGGGAGACCGCACGCTCCAGGGTCTGGGCATCGGTGAGCTGCTCACCCCAGCGCAGGTGGCCGATGCCCTGGGCGATGTCGACCTGGACCTTGAACTCGCTCACGTCGCAGAACGCCGCAGCCAGATGGACGCCAACGGGGGGATCGTCACCCGCGCACTGGCAGGGAAGTGTCCCCACGGGGCCGTGGTGGCCGTGACCTGACCCAGGTTGCCGAACTCACCGGAACCGTCGTAGACCGAGGAATCGGTGTTGAGGATCTCGTCCCACTCCCCGGCGACGGGCAGTCCCACCTCGTAGTCGGTCACCGGTTCGGGGGAGAAGTTGGTGAAGCAGGCGACATGGTTTCCCCCGGAGTCGTGTCGTACCCAGCTCAACAGGTTGTGCCCGTTGTCATCAGCGTTGATCCAGGTGAAACCGTCCGGGCTGCTGTCCAGTTCGTGGAGCGCAGGAAGGGCGACGTAGAGGTGGTTGAGGTCGCGGAACAGCCGTTGCAGGCCGCCGTGACCCCACAGTTCCGAGACCCACCACTCCAGGCTGCGGGACTCGTTGAACTCAGGACGCTGCCCGAACTCGGAACCCATGAAGATCAGCTGCTTGCCGGGGAAACTCCACATGAACGAGTAGAAGGCGCGCAACGTCGCGAACTTGCGCCAGTCGTCCTGGGGCACCTTGTTGATCATGGACCCCTTGCCGTGGACCACCTCGTCGTGGCTGATCGGCAGGATGAAGTTCTCCGAGTACTGGTAGACCATCGCGAAGGTCAACAGGTTGTGCTCGTACTGGCGGTAGACCGGGTCGAGCGCCAGATAACGCAGGGAGTCGTTCATCCATCCCATGTTCCACTTGAAGCCGAAACCGAGCCCTCCCTCGTGCACCGGTCGGGTCACGCCGGGGAAGCTCGTCGACTCCTCCGCGATCATCATCACTCCCGGATGACGCTCGTGGAGATGCCGGTTGACGTAGCGCAGGAAGTCGATGGCCTCGAGGTTCTCCCGGCCGCCGTGCTCGTTGGGGATCCACTGTCCCTCCTCGCGTGAGTAGTCGAGGTAGAGCATGGAGGCCACCGCGTCGACCCGAAGCCCGTCGACATGGAACTCCGTCAGCCAGTACAACGCGTTGGAGATGAGGAAACTCTTCACCTCGTTGCGGCCGTAGTTGAAGATGTAGGTCCCCCAGTCCATGTGCTCCCCCTGGCGGGGATCCGCATGCTCGTAGAGGGCGGTGCCGTCGAAGCGCCCGAGCGCCCAGTCGTCCTTCGGGAAATGACCGGGAACCCAGTCCATGATCACACCGATGCCGGCCTGGTGGAGCCGGTCGATGAGGTACCGCAGGTCATCAGGTTTGCCGAACCGGCTGGTGGGGGAGAAGTACCCGGTCACCTGATAGCCCCAGCTGGGGTCGAACGGGTGCTCGGCCAATGGCATGAACTCGACATGGGTGTAACCCTGCCAGGTGACGTAGGAGACCAGTTCCTCGGCCAGGTCCAGGTAGCTCTTGCCGCGGCGCCAGCCCCCCAGATGGAGCTCGTAGATGCTGATCGGTTCCTTGTGGGGTTGCGACCGTGCCCGCCTGGTCATCCAGTCGTCGTCGGACCAGATGTACCTCGACTCGTAGACGATGGAGGCGTTGGCCGGGGCCTGCTCGGAGAAGCGGGCCATCGGGTCGACCTTCTCGTGCCAGGTGCCGTCGGGGCCCTGGATACGGAACTTGTACAGGGTGCCCTCGCCGATTCCCTCGATGAAGGTCGCCCAGACCCCGGAACCGGGGATGAGCTGCATCGGGTCCCCGGTCCACCAGTTGAAGTCACCGATCACCTGGACCGCCTGCGCGTTCGGGGCCCACACCGCGAAACGCACCCCCTGGATCGGGCCACGCTCGCTGTCCTCGACGGTGCACGTGAAGGAACCGAGACGGCGCCAGAGCTCCGTGTCGCCACCCGTGTGGAATCCTTCCAGATCCCAGCCTGTCAGTCCGCCAAACGGGTCATGCGCCATCTCAGCTCCTCAGTGGTTGATCCTTGCGAGACAATCTACCGGCACCGGGAGGAATGCGGGTCGGTTCCTGGATTCATAGACGACCTCGTAGACGGCTTTGTCCACCTCGTAGGCCAGGAGCAGTTCGGACGGGAACCGTCCGGTCGCGGCACAGCCCTCGATGAAGGCCGCACGTGCTCCCAACCTCCAGGACTCCTCGCCGCCACCGATGTGGGCCGCGTAGTCGAACGAGCGGAGCATCCCGGCCACGTCCCGACAGGGGGAATCAGGTCGTCGTCGCTCAGCGAGGGACTTCAACGGCTCACCCTCGAAGTCCACGTAACGCCACTGCCCGCCGGTCAGCAGGGCCTGCCCCAGGTGGCAGTCGCCGTGGATCCGCTGGGCGACCAGCCGCATCCCGCGCACCTCGGTGAAGCAGGTGAGCACCGAGGAGCGGAACTGCTCGAGCAGGGGGGCCTCCCGCAGGGCTGCCTCGAAGCGGGCGACGAAGGTCCGGGACAGGGCATCGCCGTCGATGACGGCGGTGGGCAGCCGTTCAGCCAGCAACCGGTGGACCAGGGCCAGCTGTTCACCCAGGGCGCGGGCCTCGTCGGTGAACGGCCGGTCTCCCTCGGCCGCCTCGCAGGCGACGACGAACCCGTCGCGTGGATCGGGCAGGGCCTCCAGGAAGACCCCGAGATCGACTCCGCCATGGCTCCAGGTGCCGAAGAGCTTGGCCACCGCGCCGGAATCCGCCAGGACCTCGTGCAGTTCGACGTCCAGGTTGCGCCCCTCCTCGAGGCGGCGGAACACCTTGGCGATGAGGACGTCCCCGAAGAACACGGAGGTGTTCGACTGCTCCCCGCCGTACCGTCTGGGGGGCAGCCCCAGGGGAATGTCCTGTCTCGGCTGGAACCCGTCCCGCTCCTCGGCGAGACACTCCACCAGGATCGACATTGCCTCGGGGTCGTCGACGGCCTCGACGGGCTCGCCGCCTCCCGCGTGGAAGGCCAGTGGCACGTGGTACCGCTCCGTGTCGCCGTCGGCGTAGCGGATGTGAAGCACCGCACTGCGGACCCCGGGGCGTTGCCCGGCGGGTTCTGCGATCCAGGGCAGCAGTTCGACGCGGGTCATCTCCCAGTCGCGGGTGCGGCCGGAGAACCACCGGGCCTCACCTGCGAGGCGGGTGAGGTGGGCGGTGAGGTCGGCTCGGGTGGGCATCAGCCAGCCGTGACGTGGAAGATGTGTGCGGGACGGTCGGGACGCAGCTGGATCCAGTTGCGTTCCCCCCAGCTGTAGGTCTCGCCGGTCAACTCGTCATGGACCCGGATCTGCTGCCCGGGGGTCAGACCGAGGGCGGCCATGTCGAGGTACACGTCGGAGGTGACGGTGTGATCGGGGTCGAGCGAGCAGACCACCAGCACCACGTCGTCGCCGTCGTGCTTGCTGTAGACGATCACCTGGTCGTGGGGGGCGTGGTGGAAGTGGATGTCGCGCAGCTGTTGCAGACTGGGGTGTCGGTCCCGGATGGAGTTGAGGCGGCCGAGCAGCAGGCCCAGGTTCGGCTCGGCCTGGAAGTCCCGCGGACGGTACTCGTACTTCTCGGAGTCCAGGTACTCCTCACGCCCGGGGGCGTTCGCCTCGTGTTCGAACAGCTCGAACCCGGAGTAGACCCCCCAGGACGGGGACAGGGTTGCCGCGAGAATGGCACGGATGGCGAAGATCGCGGGATTCCCGGACTGCAGGTGGAAAGGATTGATGTCGGGGGTGTTGACGAAGAAGTTCGGCCGGTAGTAGGCAGCCATGTCCCGGCTCAACTCGGTGAGGTACTCGGTGAGTTCCCACTTGGTCACCCGCCATGTGAAGTAGGTGTAGCTCTGTTGGAAACCGACCTTGCCCAGCGCGGCCATCATCTGTGGCTTGGTGAAGGCCTCCGCGAGGAAGATCACCTCAGGATCGGTCTGTCGGACCTGACGGATCAGCCAGTCCCAGAACTCGACGGGCTTGGTGTGCGGGTTGTCCACCCGGAAGATCGTCACGCCACGCTCGATCCACAACCGCACGATCCGCAGCACCTCCTCGTAGAGGCCCTCGGGGTCGTTGTCGAAGTTCAGCGGATAGATGTCCTGGTACTTCTTCGGGGGGTTCTCGGCATAGGCGATGGTGCCGTCCAGCCGGGTGGTGAACCACTCGGGATGCTCCTTGACCCACGGATGGTCCGGGGAGGCCTGCAGGGCCAGGTCGAGGGCCACCTCCAGCCCCAGGGAACGGGCCTTGGCCACGAAACGCCCGAAGGCGTCGAGGTCACCGAGATCGGGGTGGATCGCGTCATGGCCACCTTCGTCGGACCCGATGGCCCATGGGGAACCGGGGTCCTCGGGGCGGGCGTCGAGGGAGTTGTTGCGTCCCTTCTTGAAGGCCTGGCCGATGGGATGGATCGGGGGGACGTAGACCACGTCGAAGCCCATCGCCGCCGCGGCCTCGAGGCGTTCGTGGGAGGAGTCGAAGCCGCCGGAGTGCCACCTCCCGGTGCCGTCCTGCCACGCACCCTGGGAACGGGGGAAGAACTCGTACCATGACGAGTAGAGTGCACGGCGCCGTTCCACCAGGATCGGGTACTCCTTGGTGGGGCTGATGCACTCCCGTGGTCCGAACCGGGCCATCGCACGTTTGATCGGACGGGATTCGATCAGCTCGAGGATCTCCTCGACCGGGGTGCTCGGGGTCAACGACTCCGCGGCTGCCCGCAACAGGTGTGCCGCGGGCAGCACCCCGTTGCGGTCGGCCTCCTCGGCAGCGAGGTGGAGCAGCTCGCGACCCTCCATGCAGAGCAGGTCGACGTCCATGCCGAGGGGGAGCTTCGTCTCCGTGTGGTGCAACCAGGTCGCCCACGGATCGGACCACCCCTCGATGCGGAAGGTCCACTCGCCCTCTGCGGCCATCCTGACGTACGCCTCCCAGATGTCGAGCCCGAGCGGTTCCACCTGGGTCATGTCGATGCGTCGCTGTGTGCCCTGCGGAGAGGTGAGGATCACCGAGGCGTTGACGGCGTCGTGGCCCTCCCGGAACACGTTCGCACGGATCAGCAGTCGCTCGTGGGCCACGGCCTTGACCGGGTAGGCCCCGGATTCGATGACCGGGGTGACCCCGGTGACGGGGATTCGACCGAATCCCCCCTCCGTTCGGCGCAGATGGGCTCGGGTCGGTGTGGCGTCATTCACGGGTCACAGACTACTTCGTCAGGTTTCGCGTGGGGAGAGGACGCACTGTATTTTTGCCCCGTGCGTGCATTCCGACGATTCACCGTTCATCCTGTTCTGCCCGAGCGCATCTCGAAGCTCGAGGCACTGGCCAAGAATCTCCGCTGGTCATGGCACCAGGAGACCAGGGACCTGTTCCGGGCCATCGATCCGTCACTGTGGGAGGAGACCGGGGAGGACCCCCTCAAGCTCCTGTCCGCCGTCGACGCCGAGCGCGTCCAGCAGCTCAGCAACGACAAGGTCTTCGCCCGCAACGTGGAACTCCTCCACGACGACCTGACGAACTACCTGTCGGCCGACCTGTGGTTCCAGCGCTACGCGGCCGAGCACGGTGACGCCCCGCAGGGCATCGGCTACTTCTCCGCGGAGTTCGGTGTCACCCAGGTGCTGCCGCAGTACTCCGGCGGACTGGGAATCCTCGCCGGGGATCACCTCAAGGCCGCATCCGATCTCGGCCTGCCCCTCATCGGGGTCGGCCTGCTCTACCGGTACGGCTACTTCCGCCAGTCCCTCAACGCGGCCGGTTGGCAGCAGGAACGCTACCCGATCCTGTCCTCCACCGAGATGCCCGTCGCTCGCCTCGTGGACGAGGCGGGTGATCCGCAGGAGATCAGCGTCGAGGTCTACGGGCGGCAGGTCAACGTCTCCATCTGGGTGGCCTCCGTCGGCCGGATCCCACTGCTGATGCTCGACACCGACCGTGACGACAACGACCCGGAGTCGCGCAACATCACCGACCGACTCTACGGTGGCGGCACGGAACACCGTCTGGCCCAGGAGGTCGTGCTCGGCATCGGCGGTGTCCGTGCGCTGCGTCGGTACTGTGAGATCACCGGGCACGCCTGCCCGGACGTGTACCACTGCAACGAGGGGCACGCCGGGTTCCTCAACTTCGAACGGATCCGTGAGTACCGTTCGCAGGGTCACGACCTGCCCACCGCGATCGAACTGACCCGGGCAGGAACGGTCTTCACCACCCACACCCCAGTCCCCGCGGGCATCGACCGTTTCGACAAGGGGCTGATCGAACGGCAGTTCGCCTCCTTCGATCCGGGCCTGCCGCTGGATGCCATCATGTCCTTCGGCTCCGAGACCTACCCGGGCGGGGACCCGGGTCGGTACAACATGGCGGTGCTGGGGCTCAGGCTGGGCCAGCGTGCCAATGGTGTCTCGAAGCTGCACGGCGAGGTCTCCCGCGACATGTTCAACGGGTTGTGGCCCGACTTCGACGCCACGGAGGTGCCGATCGGCTCGGTGACCAACGGTGTCCATCACCGGACCTGGATCCATCCCGAGCTGCTCGAGATCCTCAAGGCGCACACCGATGACTCGAGCACGGTCATCGACGGCTACGACTGGTCCGCGATCCAGCGGGTCGACGACGACACCCTCTGGGGCCTGAAGCGTCAGCTCCGCTCGTCGATGATCCAGATGGCCCGTGGTCGTCTCGCCGAGGCCTGTCGGACCCGCGGCATTCCGGCTGACTGGACCAGGGACGCCCTCGATCCCCGGGTGCTCACCCTCGGTTTCGCCCGTCGCGGCGCCTCCTACAAGCGGTTGACGCTGATGCTGAAGGATCCGGAACGACTCAAGGCACTGCTGAACCACCCGACGACCCCGATCCAGATCGTCATCGCGGGCAAGGCGCACCCGGCGGACAACATCGGCAAGTCGCTCATCCAGGAGATGGTGCAGTTCTCCGACCAGGAGGACGTGCGGGGCAGACTCGTCTTCCTCCCCGACTACGACATGTCGTTGGCCCGCCCGCTCTACCCGGGCTGTGACGTCTGGGTCAACAACCCGCTGCGTCCCTACGAGGCCTGCGGTACCTCCGGCATGAAGGCGGCGCTCAACGGGGCAGCCAACCTGTCGATCCGGGACGGCTGGTGGGATGAGCTCTACGCGCCCGAGTTCGGGTGGGAGATCCCCTCCGCCGAGGGCATCACCGACCAGGCGGAGCGTGACGCCGCCGAGGCGGAGTTCCTCTACTCGATCATCGAGAACGAGATCATCCCGCGGTTCTACACGCTCGACGCGAACGGCAACCCGGCTCAGTGGCTGCAGATGATGCGTGACTGCATCTCCGAGCTCGGCCCCGAGATCCTCGCCTCCCGCATGGTGCGTGACTACGTCACCGAGTACTACACCCCGGCGGCCAGCTCACTGCACGCGCTCGACGACCACACCGCCGCAGGTGACCTGGCGAGCTGGAAGGAGCGGGTGCGTCGGGACTGGCACTCGTTGCAGGTCGTCGGTCTCGACGTCGGGGTGACCGGGCAGCTGGAGACCGGCACGGTGCTGCGTCCCACCGTCGACGTCAGGCTGGGACAGCTGCGTGCCGAGGACGTCTCGGTCCAGTTGATCTTCGGTGACGTGGACAACGAGGACCAGTTGCACGACATCCGGAAGTACCCGACCACCCCGGTGAGCGAGGCGGACGGGGTGACCCGGTTCGTGGCCGAGGTCCCGACCCGTTACGCCGGGCAGATCGGCTGCCTGGCCCGCGTGGTGCCCTCCCATCCGCTGCTGTCCAGCGATGCGGAGATGGGGCTGGCCGCCGTCATCCGCTGAGTGCACTCGACGGTGGTGTCCCGGTGGTTCGAGCCACCGGGACACCACCGTGTCAGGTCTGTCCAGGTGAGGGCTGGGCCAACTCCAGCCCCGCCAGGTGACGGCGCAACCGACTCGCCATCGGCCAGAACGTCGCCATGGTGAAGCCACCACTGACGAGGCCACCCAGCACCGGAACCACCTTGGAGACCCCCCTGGCGAAGGCCTCCTTGGACATCCGCAGCCCGAGCTGGGTGGCGATCCGGTTCACCACTGGGTAGAGCACTCCTTGGGACAGTGCTCGTTTCGGCCATTCGGAGGCGACCCGGTTCGCCAGCAGGTTCGAGATCCCCTGGGTCGCCCCGTAGGCGCCGAACATCACGCCGCTGAACAGCGTGAGGATCCCCTTGGTGGTCTCGTCGAACTCATCACCGTCGAAGAAGTCGGGCCAGCCGTGGAGGTAGGCCAGTTTCTGCGAGACCCGCAGCACGTGGGCCAGGTTCTGGGCCACGTCCGGGGGAACCATCCCGAGCAGGGCGAACCCGCCGGGAAGTCCGGTGGCGGCGGAGAAGGCCGAGGCCCGGGTGCTCTCGCTGCGCACCGCCTGTTTGGCGAGCTTCTCGATCAGGGCGGGGGAGAGCCCCGCCTGCGCCGGGGTGGTGGCCGCGGCCGCGTCGATCTCCGCCGACGTGCAGTGTTCCTTCAACGTGCGGCGCAGGAAGTCCTCGCGGGGGATCCGCACCCCGGGCGGGTGGCGCGGCCGACATCAGGGCATCCATGAAGTGGTTCCGGGCCCCACCCTCGTCCAGCGCGATCTGCGTGTCCACGGTGGGCTCACGACGACATCGGTACCGACATGCCGTGCACGTCGTCGGCGGTGGTGGGTACCGTGCAGCCCAGCAGCACGACGCTTCGTCCCGGGATGGTGAGTTCGCTCCCCGGGGCCAGGTCCTCGGCCGGGAACTCGCCATCCTCACCGGAGTGCCACACGACCCTGAGGCCGAAGGCCCAGGGTGTGCCCGGCAGGGTGACCTCCACGGGGAGGGCACCGGAGTGGAAGTAGGCCAGGAACGCCTCGGATGTCGTGGAGCTGTACATCCCGAGCAGGCGACGTCCCCCGTCGTACCAGTCCTGCTCGGTCATCTCCGCCCCGGCCTGGTTGAACCAGGCCAGATCGACGCGGCCCAGCGGACGCCCGAGTGCGTCGAGCAGCTCGGTGTGGTGGAGGTAGGCGTCCGGTCGGAGCGCGGGATGCTCGGCACGCAGTCGCAGCAGCGCCACGAGGCGTCGGCGCACCTGTGACCACCGGGGCTCGATGTCCCAGTGGACCCAACTCAGGGGGGAGTCCTGGCAGTAGGCGTTGTTGTTGCCCTTCTGGGTCCGGCCGAACTCATCGCCGGCGACCAGCATCGGGGTGCCTGCGGCGAGCACCTGGGTGGCGTGGAGGTTCAGCACCTGGCGGGCACGCAGGTCATTGATCGCCGGATCATCGGTCTCACCCTCGAAGCCGTGGTTCCAGGAACGATTGTTGTCGCTGCCGTCGCGGTTGCTCTCACCGTTGGCGAGGTTGTGCTTGACGTCGTAGCTGACGAGATCGCGCATCGTGAACCCGTCGTGGGCGGTCACGAAGTTGATGGAGGCCTGGGGGGTGCGCCCGGACTCGTGATTGAAGATGTCCGGGGAACCGGAGAGCCTGGTCGCGAGTTCCTGCACCCCGTGGACCGCACCCCGCCAGTAGTCGCGGGCATGGTCACGGAACCGGTCGTTCCACTCGGACCACCTGCGTCCGAAACCACCCACCTGGTAGCCGTACGGCCCGATGTCCCACGGCTCGGCGATCAGTTTCACCTCGGAGAGCACCGGATCCGAGTCGATCTGCTGTTTGAGGGGGTGCTGGTGATCCACGTGGTGTTGATCGTTGCGGAGCAGCTCGGTCGCCAGGTCGAAGCGGAACCCGTCGACCCCCATGTGCTCCACCCAGTACCGCAACGAGTCCATGATGAGCTGCCGAACCATCGGTGTCGCCGTGTTGAGGGAGTTGCCGCAGCCCGTGACGTCGTAGTCGTCCCGGAGATCCCCGGTCAGTCGGTAGTACCCGGCATGGTCGATACCGCGCATGGACAACGTCGGCCCCTCGTGCCCGCCCTCGGCGGTGTGGTTGTAGACCACGTCCAGGAGCACCTCGATCCCGGCCTCGTGCAGCGCGGTGACCATCTGCTTGAACTCGTCGACCTGGTTGCCGACGGTGCCCCGGGTGGCGTAGTAGGCGTGGGGCGCGAAATAGGACAAGGTGTTGTAGCCCCAGTAGTTGCGCAGTCCTTTGTGGGCCACGAAGGGCTCCGAGGCGAAGTGGTGGATCGGGAGCAGCTCAACGGCGGTGACCCCGGTCTCGCGCAGGTAGTCGATGACGTCGGGGTAGGCCAGGGCCGCGAAGGAACCGCGGAGATGTTCCGGGACCAGGGGATGCATCTTCGTGAAGCCACGCACGTGCATCTCGTAGAGGACGGTTTCCGACATCGGCCGACGACCACCGACCACCGGCGGGGGCGGCGGGGTGTCCGCGACGACGACACCGAGCGGGACCGCTCCGAAGGAATCCGTCGAGTTCAGCTCGAAGGTGTCGGTCGAGATGTGGTCATGGATGGGGCCTCGGTAGTCGACCCCGCCGTTGACGGCCCTGGCGTAGGGATCCAGCAGCAGCCGGGCCGGGTTGAATCGCAGCCCCCGATGAGGGGCCCACTCCCCGTGGACCCGGTAGCCGTAGAGCTGGCCGGGGCCGATGCCGTGGACGAAGACGTTCCAGATGCCGTGCTCGCCCCGGTTCATGTCGATGTTGTGCTGGTCGTTGCGGTTGTCGATCAGGACCAGCTCCACCTGGGTGGCGTGGGGTGCCCAGAGCCCGAAGTTCACGCCACCGGTCGCCACGTGTGCCCCGAGGCGAGTTGTGTCGATGGCTTCGAGAAACATGCGATTCCACTCCTCATCCGACGACAGGGCCGATCCATTTTGCCACAACTCGTCAGACGTCTGGGGCCCAAGCGTGCTGAAAAGGTACGGTGTCGGGGTGAGGACCTATCTCGACCATGCGGCCACCTCGCCCCTGCGTCCGGCGGTGGGGGAGGTGCTGGCCGAGGCACTGCTGGCAGGGGGCAATCCGTCCTCGCTCCACCGCACCGGGCAGCGCGCGCGACGTCGGTTGGAGGAGGCCCGGGAGGAACTCGCTGCGGCGGTGGGGGCCGAGCCCTCCGAGGTGGTCTTCACCTCCGGGGGGTCAGAGGCCGACACCCTGGCGGTGCTGGGTTCCCGGTGGGCGCGCCCCGAACGACCCCGGCTGCTGATCTCGGCGGTGGAGCATCCTGCTGTTGCGGAGGCACGGGCCCACGGTGCGGAGCTGCTGGGGGTCGATGACGAGGGGAGGGTCCTTGCCGAGGAGGTCGAGATGCTCGACCCGCTGGTCGCCCTGGTGTCGGTCATGCACGTCAACAATGAGACCGGGACCCGGCAGCCGATCCGGGAGTGGGCGGAGCACGCGCACCGGGTCGGGGCCTGGTTCCACACCGATGCCGTGCAGGCCCTCGGGCACGTCCTCGTCGATTTCCACGACAGTGGTGCCGACCTGATGAGTCTGTCCGCCCACAAGATCGGTGGTCCCGTCGGGATCGGCGCGTTGCTGGTGCGTCGTGGTACCGCCGTCGCCCCGCTCGGGCTGGGAGGGCGTCAGGAGGGGCGGCTGCGTTCCGGTACCCAGCCCGTCGCCCTGGCCCAGGCCTTCGCGGCGGCCACGACGATGGCCACCGCGGGACTGGAGCAGGAGGCCGCCCGGCTCACCGGGCTGCGGGATCGACTGCGTGGGCTGTGCCTCGCCCTGGGTGGGCAGCTCAACGGCGCCCAGGATGCCGCCCCGCACATCGTCAACGTCACGTTCCCCGGCACCCGGGCGGAGGATCTGCTGTTCCTGCTGGACGAGGCCGGGATCGACGCGGCGGCAGGAGCCGCCTGCCGCGCCGGGGTGCAGGCTCCGAGCGAGGTGCTGCTGGCGATGGGCCGTGACGAGGCCGCCGCTGCCGCCGCACTGCGTTTCTCGTTGGGTCACGACAGCACCGGGGCCGACATCACGCGGCTGGGTGAGGTGCTGCCCGGGATCCTCGGCCGGGCCAGGACGGCCAAGTAGAATCCAGGGCCTGTGCCCATGAAGGAGGGGAGCCGGATGAAGGTGCTGGCCGCCATGTCAGGTGGGGTGGACTCCGCCGTTGCCGCTGCACGTCTCGTCGCGGCCGGGCACGAGGTGACCGGGGTCCACCTGGCCCTCAACCGCAACCCGCAGCCCTATCGGGAGGGCTCCAGAGGATGCTGCTCCCTGGAGGACGCCCACGATGCCCGACGCGCCGCCGACCTCCTCGACATCCCCTTCTACGTGTGGGACTTCTCCGAGGAGTTCCAGGACGCCGTGGTGGCGGACTTCGTCGCCGAGTACCGCGAGGGTCGCACCCCCAACCCGTGTCTGAGGTGCAACGAACGCATCAAGTTCGAAGCCGTGCTGGAGCGTGGTCTGGCCCTGGGCTTCGACGCGGTCGCCACAGGTCACTACGCCCGGCTCGAGATCAACCAGGGTGAGGTCGAGCTCCACCGCGCCGGTGACCCACGCAAGGACCAGTCCTACGTGCTGGGAGTCCTGCAACAGGAGCAGCTGCGTCACAGCCTGTTCCCCCTGGCCGACACCCCCAAACCCGAGGTTCGGGCCGAGGCCGCGGCACTCGGCCTCAGGGTGGCCACCAAACCGGACTCCTACGACATCTGTTTCATTCCCGATGGTGACACCCAGGGTTTCCTGAGGGAGCATCTCGGGGAACAGGTCGGTCCGGTCGTCGATGAGGCGGGCACACGGCTCGGTTCACACCGGGGGCACCACGGTTTCACCGTCGGCCAGCGGCGTGGACTGGACCTCGGGGTGCCCGCCCCGGACGGGCGGCCACGCTACGTGCTCCGGATCGAACCCGCTTCGAACACCGTGGTCGTCGGGCCCCGTGAGGCCCTGGCCGCCCGTCTCCTCGACGGGATCCGGGTCACCTGGACACAGGCACCGCTCACCGGGCCCCTGCACGGCCAGGTGCAGTACCGGGCCCACGGGGCAGCGCTGCCGGGACTCATCGAACCCACCGATGAGGGGGTGAGGGTCACCCTGGACGACCCCACCCAGGGGGTGGCACCGGGGCAGTCGATGGTGTTCTTCGACGGTACCCGTGTGGTCGGTTCCGCGATCATCAGGAGCGCCCGGTGATCCGGGTCACGGCGGCTGGGTCCCTGCCGGGTGACGACTTCCGTGGTGCCCTGACCGCGATGACGGAGCTGCTGCCCGACCCACTGCCCTGGCCGGAGCTGCCCGACCGGGGCATCGGGTCCGACATGATCGGTCGGGCCCTCGGGGTGATCGACGACCTCGGCTTCGATCTGCAACCGGCAGGGTGGCGACTGATCCACGGTACGGGAGCGGATCACCGACGGGCCCGGGCACAGTGGCGACGGGACCTGGATGACGCCGAGGAACTGCTCCAGGGATTCCCCGGTCCCCTCAAGATCGCACTCGCGGGACCGTGGACCCTGGCAGCCACCGTGGAACGGCCGAACGGGGACCGGCTGCTCGCCGATCACGGGGCCCGCGACGAGGTGGCCCAAGCCCTCCACGAGGGGTGGGCGCGGCTGCGGGCCGAGCTGGCACGTCGACTTCCCGGGGTCGAGGTGATCCTGCAGGTCGACGAACCGATGCTGGTCGCAGTCGGGCAGGGCGACATCGACACCTCCTCGGGGTTCAGCCGGCACCGGGCCGTGCACCGGGACGATCTGACGGCGGCCCTCGCCCCGTTCAGGGACGGTGCGTGGCTCCACTGCTGTGCCCCGGGCGACTGGTTGGTCACGGCCGAGCGGGCCGGGTTCCGCACGGCTGCGGTTGACTCCCGCCTGTTCCGTGGCGCCGGCATCGACCGCCTCGTCGAATGGGCGCAGGGCGGAGGGAACCTGGCACTCGGCGTGGTCGACACCGCATCAGGGAGGGTGCAGCCGATCGATGCGGTACTGGCGGAGACCCTGCGAGTGCTGCGTCCCCTGGAGCTGGGGACGGCGGCGGTGGTCAGGCAGGTCGTGTTGACGACGGCCTGCGGGATGGCGGGCTGGCGCATCCCTGACATCCCTCGTCAGCTCGAGTCACTCCGCGAGGCCGCCCGACTCGCACCCGAGAACCTGGTCGAGGACTAGACTGCCGTGGTGCGAAAGACGTCCGACCTCAATCTCAACGCCCGGACCCCGCTGCGTGCGCAGCCCGCAGTCGGCGTCTGGGGCCCCCAGGCCGTGCCGTCCACCCGCTGGAAGAAGTGGCAGCGGGCCCTGGTTCCCCTCATCGCCGTCGGGATCGCCGTCGGGGTGTTCTTCCTGGCGCGGATGTTCTACCTGGCGCTGGTCGGCACGCAGATGATGGCCTGACGGGCTACTTCTCGTAGGTCACCGCGTGGACCAGTTCCGGCCAGCGCTGATCGAGGCATCGACCGGCCCAGCGACACAGGCCGTGGGCCGCCACGCCTCCCACCAGAGGTCCCACGACGAGGTACACCCAGCCGAGCCACGGTGCACCCCTCAGCCCGAGCACCAGCAGCACGCACAGCGCGAGGACCACCGACAGGCACAGTGAGTGCAGCAGCACCGCCAGGAAGGCGGAGCCCTGACCCTTCATGCTGGAGGCGAAGGGGCTGCTGCCCGGCGGGGGCAGGGTGCCGGTGAGGAAGACCGAGACGAACAGACCGATCCCCGCCCCGATCAGCAGCACCATCGAGCCCAGGCCCAGCAGTGCCGGGAGCACCGCCCACTGGTCGGTCGCCCAGACGGCGACCACTGCCGTGAGGCAGAGGCTGGGACACAGCAGTACCGCGTTGCCGATCAACCGTCCGAGTCGGTCGTCACGGCCCCGGATCCCCGAGACGGCGTGCGTCCACAGGGCCGAGCCGTCGTAGGAGGTGTCCTGCAGACATCCCAGACCGGAGACCCAGGTCACCAGCGTCACGACCAGCCACGGCAGTGCCGGGCCCAGGGGAAGCTCCGACGTGCCCTGCTGCACGAGGATCACGAACAGTGGCAGCAGCGAGATCATGATGAGGGAGAGGAACCGTCTGGGATCCCGCCGGTACTGCCGCAGGATCCGTGCGGCGACGGTCCCTGCGGGGGAGCCGGGCAGGAGCCGATCGAGCCAGGGCCAGGAGACCTGTTCCTCGGCCGCCCCCGAACTGGGAAGCGGTGAGACCAGGCTCCGCCCGAGCTGCCACGTCCACACCACCCACAGCACGGCCAGGAAGGAGACCGTCACGAGCAGCTGGGCCCCGGCCGTTCCCCAGGCTCCCACCGCGACGGCACCGGGGAGTGCCCAGGGGGCACCGAGAGGGGTCCAGGCGAGCAGATCGGCCATCGGGGCGAATCCGGCCGGGGAGAGCTCGAAGGTGATCCCCCGGGAGGAGGCGAGCAGGGAGGGCAGCCATGCCAGTGCCACGAAGAGGAGGACGATGACGACGTACATCACGTCCCGGGAGCGCCGGTTGTTGAGGATCCTCCCCAACGCGGTGACCAGGATGCGGCCCGAGACCAGGCCGGTGAGCAGGCCGAGGGGAGTCATGACGACGGCCGCCAGCAGTTCTGCGGTGCCCGTCGCCCAGCCACCGATCAGGCCGATGCTGACGATGAGGGTGAAGATCCCGGGCAGGGTGGCCAGATCGGTGAGCACCAGGGGGAGCGACAGCTGCCCGGGCCGCAGGGGCAGCAGACTCAGCCGGGACGGGGCCAGGGAGTC
This sequence comes from Arachnia propionica, assembly GCF_003859805.1. GTDB lineage: Bacteria > Actinomycetota > Actinomycetes > Propionibacteriales > Propionibacteriaceae > Arachnia > Arachnia propionica_C. Next base: position 394,304 of record NZ_RQZG01000001.1, on the reverse strand, counting down.
ATCCATGGCGAAGAAGATCACCGAGCCGAGCAACCACACCGTGACGACGGTTGTTCCTGCCAGGACCATCGCGACCGGCCGCCACTCGGGGATCGAACCGGTGAGCAGCAGACCGACGGTGAGCGCCACGATCCCGGGAAGCATCATCAGGGCCAGGATGCCGACACCGACCGCCGAGGCCACGTTGGAGGTCAGGGCCCTCAGTTGGGACCGGAGTCTCACAGCGAGGAGCGTCGCAACCACTGCAGTGTCTCCTCCCCGGGGATGCGGCCCTGACCGACGAGTTCGACGAACCGGTCCTGCAGCGTCGAGTCACCGCGCACCTGGGCGACGGTGCCCGTCAGCAGCAGCCGACCACCTGCCATGATCCCGACCCCGTCGCACAGGTTCTCCACCAGCTCCATGACGTGGCTGGACAGCAGCACGGCACCGCCACCTCGGGCGTAGTCCCGCAGCAGGGTACGGATCACCTGTCCGGAGACGGGATCGACGGCCTCGAGGGGCTCATCGAGGATCAGCAGCCGGGGCGCATGGATGAGTGCGCAGGCCAGGGAGATCTTCTTCGTCATCCCTGCCGAGTAGTCGGCGACGACCTTGTTGGCGTCCTCGGCGAGTCCCAGCACGTGGAGCAGTTCACCGGCCCGTTGTTCGACCAGGTCGCGCGGTAGACCGCGAAGCCTCCCGTTGTAGCGCAGCAGCTCCACGCCACTCAGCCGGTCGAACAGCAGCATGCTGTCCGGGAGGACCCCGAAATGGGCCTTGGCCCCGATCGGGTCCCGCCACACGTCGTGACCGAGCACCGTCACACGACCGTGGTCAGGCCGGAGCAGACCGCAGATCATGGACATGGCGGTGGTCTTGCCGGCCCCGTTGGGGCCGACGAGACCGAACACATGACCGCCGGGGATCCGCAGGTCGAGGTTGTCCACGGCGAGGGTTGCGCCGAAACGCTTCACCAAGCCGTGGGTGGCAAGTGCTGTCTCCATGCACCCGAGACTACCCATCACCCTCGGCGGGTGGGTTCAGGAACCCTGAACGGCGGCGGCGAACCATCCCGTGATACTGCTCGGATGGGTGATGGCGGTGCCGACGCACACCGCCCAGGCCCCGGTCGCCATCACGGCCCGGGCCTGGTCGAGGGTGTGGACCCGCCCCTCCACGATGACCGGTCTCCGGCAGGCCGCAACGGCCTGCCGGGCCAGCTCGAGGTCAGGGCCGTCGGTCTTCGGGCGCTCACCCGAGTACCCGGCCAAGGTGGTGCCGATGATGTCGGCCCCGTCCGTCTCGGCCCGGAGGCAGTCCTCCAGACTGCCGCAGTCGGCCATCACCAGCACCTTCGGGTGAGCCTCCTTGAGCCCCCTGACGATCTCGGCGAAGGTCGAGCCGTCCGGGCGGGGCCGGGAGGTGGCGTCGATGGCCACGATCCGGGCCCCGGCCTCGGCACAGGCCAGCGCGTGCCGCAGCGTCGGGGTGATGTAGACCCCTTCGGCGCCGTCCTTCCAGAGTCCGATCACCGGGACGTCGACCACGGCAGTGGTGGCCCTGATGTCCTCGATGCCCTGGACCCGGATGGCGGCGGCCCCGCCGAGGACGCAGGCCTGGGCGATCCGTGCCATCGTCTCCGCGTGACGCATCGGTTCACCGGGGTAGGCCTGGCAGGAGACCACCAGGCGGCCCTTGAGGGCCTCGAGCGTGCCGGTCACCTCAGCAGTCCCGTGCTCACGAGAACCTCACGGACGGACTCGATGTCAGCCTCGGAGAACTCGCCGAGGGTGGCGGGCTGGGTCGGGTGGTCGATCACCCCGAGCAGGTGCATGGCGATCTTGAACGCTCCCACACCGGTGCCGTCACCGCCACGTCCGGTGGGCTTGAAGACGATCTCGAACTCGGCGTTGATCTGCTCCTGGAGTCGGGAGGCCTCCTCCCATCGTCCGGCGGCGCAGGCATCGGCGAGTTTCCGGTAACTCACCGGGTCGACGTTGGCGAAACCGGGAACCTGACCATCAGCCCCGGCCAGGAGCATCAGGTCGTTGACCAGCTCGTGGCCGGTGAAGACCTTGAGCGGGGAACCAGCGGCCTTGTTGAGGGCGATGAGGCGACGGAACGCGACATCGTTGCCGGAGGAGTCCTTCACCCCGACGATCACTTTCTGGCTGCCCAGTTCGACCAACAGCTCGGGGGACAACTTCACCCCGCCGAGCCGCACCGGCACGTCGTAGGCGAACACCGGGACGTCGACGGCGGCCGCGATGAGGCGGAAGTGCCTGGCGATCTCCTTCTCGTTGTTCAGGGCGTAGAACGGAGCGGTGGCGACGATCGCGTCGGCACCCGCCGTGACCACGCGTCGTGCCTGGTCGATCACGCGGGGAGCGGTGGTCTCCATGCAGCCGACGATCAGGGGGACCCGACCTGCGACCCGGCCAGCGATGGTGTGGACCACGGCCACGCGTTCCTCGTCGGTGAGATAGGTCACCTCACCCGTGGAGCCGAGCACGAACAGACCGTCCACCCCACCGTCGAGCAGGTGGTCGACCACCCTGACGAGTGAGGCGTGGTCGATCTCCCCGCTCGGCAGCAAGGGGGTGACGACAGGGGGGATGATGCCGGAGAAGGCTGTCATGAGGTGTGCTCCTGAAGCAGGGACGGAACTGCGGAGAGCAGTTTCCTGGTGTATGGATCCTTGGGTGTGGAGAAGATCTCCGAGGTGGGGCTCATCTCCACGATGCGGCCGAAGAGCATCACCCCGATCCGGTCCGAGATGAAACGGACGGTGTTGATGTCGTGGCTGATGAAGACCAGGCCGAGACCGAGCTGGTCCTTCAGGTCGGTGAGCAGGTTGAGCACCTGTGCGCGCACCGACACGTCGAGGGCGGAGGTGGGCTCGTCGGCGATGATGACGTCCGGTTCCAGGGCGAGCGCCCGGGCGATGGCCACACGTTGCCGTTGGCCGCCGGAGATCTGCCGGGGCAGGACGTCGAGGGCTGACTGGGGAAGACCCACCAGGGAGAGCAGTTCCTTGACCCGGTTGAGCCGGGACGCGGCATCCCCGATGCCGTGCACCCGGAACGGGTCCAGCAGTGTCTCCCGTACCGTGAGCCGAGGGTTCAGCGCCGTCGCGGGGTCCTGGAAGACCACCGAGACCGCCCGGCCGAGCTGGGCACGATCCTTGGCGGATCTTCCGAGCCTCTGCCCCTTGAACAGGATCTCTCCCCCGGTGACCGCCTGGAGCCCCACCATCACCCGGGCGGTGGTGGACTTCCCGCAGCCGGACTCGCCGACGATGCCGACGGTCTCGCCGCGGGAGACGCTCAGCGAGACGTCGTTGACGGCGTGGACCTTGTCGGGACGGAACAGCTTGCCGGTGCGCGCCTTGTGGACGACGTGCACGTTGCGCAACTCGATGACGGGGGTCTCAGTCATGTGCGGCCTCCTTGTTCAGCACTTCACGCAGCTCGGGGGTGCTCGCCCAGTAATGGTCCGTCGTGCCCCCGACCAGCAGCAGCTCGGGCTTGGTCTCGAGACCGACGCCCGGATGCGAGCTGCGTGGGGCGAAGCGGTCCCCCGCCACGAACTCGCGGGGGCTCGGCACGGTGCCGGGCACCTGGTGGAGCCGACCGGCGCCCTCCTCGATGGAGAGCACGGCTCCGAGCAGGCCCTGGGTGTACTCGTGCACCGGGTTGGTGAGCAGCTCGGAGGTGTTCGCCTGCTCCACCACCTGGCCCGCGTACATCACGGTGATGCGGTGTGCCACCTCGGCGACCAGGGCCAGGTCGTGGCTGACGAAGACCATCGCGAAGCCGAGTTCCTGGCGCAGTTCGTTGAGCAGTTCCACCACCTGGGCCTGCACGGTGACGTCGAGGGCGGTGGTCGGCTCGTCGGCGATCACCAGCTGCGGGTTGCGGGTCAGGGCCATCGCGATGAGCACGCGCTGGCGCTGGCCGCCGGAGAGCTCGTGCGGGTAGGACCGCAGGGTGCGCAGCGGGTCGAGCCCGACCATCTCGAGCAGTTCCGCCGCCTCGCGGGTACCGCCGCGGCTGGTCAGCTGCTTCATCTGGGAGCGGATCAGCATCGACGGGTTGAGCGAGCTCAGGGCGTCCTGGTAGATCATCGCCATCTCGTGGCCACGCAGCGCGTTGCGTTCATGATCGTTCAGCGTCAACAGGTTCACACCGTCGAACAGGATCTCGCCCTGGACGTGCGCGGTCTTCGGCAGCAGCCCCATGACCGCCATCGAGGTGATCGACTTGCCACAGCCGGACTCGCCGACCAGGCCCATCGTCTCACCGGGACGCACGCTGAAGGAGACGTCGTCGACGATCTGGACGCCACCGTGGGCGCTGGGGAAGGAGATCGAGAGGTTCTGGACCTCCAGCAGTGGCTTGGCCTGCGGGTCCGCCAGCACCAGGCGGTCGGTGCGGGCCTGCTCCGAGGAGCGCAGCAGGGCCAGCCGCTCGCGCAGCTTGACGGCCTGCTCGGCATGGGCAGCGGCGATGACCGCGTCACGCTCGCCCCGGGAGGCCAGCTCGTCGGCCTCGACGTCGGCCTTGACCCTGATCCGGGGGCTGGCCAGGGCGTCGGTGAGGCCCTCGGAGAGCACGTTGAGGCACAAGGTGGTGATGAGGATGAACATGCCGGGGAAGAAGGTGACCCACCAGTGGCCGGACAGCAGCAGTTCCTTGCCCTCGGAGAGCATGTTGCCCCAGGTGGGAGTGTTCACCGAGGTGATGCCGGTGCCGATGAAGGACAGCGAGGCCTCGAAGACGATGGCATCGGCCACCAGCACGGTCGCGAAGACCATGATCGGGGCCAGGCAGTTGCGTGCCACGTGTTTGATGAGGATCCACCAGGTCCTGGCCCCCATCACCTTGGATGCGGCGACGTAGTCCTCACCGAACTGGGAGAGCACGTTGGCGCGCACCACTCGGGTGAGTTGGGGCACGTAGAGGAAGGAGATGGAGATGATGACCACCACGAGGATGTTCGGGACCCGGGAGGACAGGGCCGTGACCATCACGGCCGCCAGCGCGATGCCGGGGAAGCTCATGATGACGTCGAGCACCCGCATCAGGGTCTCGGAGACCCACTTGCGGGCCGTCGCGGCGATGGAGCCGAGCACGGCGGCCACCAGCAGGGCCAGTCCAGTGGCGGCCAGACCGACGGTCAGTGAGACGCGTGCACCGTGGATGATGCGGGAGGCGATGTCACGACCTCCCTTGTCGGTGCCGAACCAGAACTGGGAGTCCGGCGGGATCGAGTGATCAGGGATCAGTTGTTTGCCGACACCCTCGATCTCGGTCTCGATCTGGAGGACCTTCTCGTCGGGGACCAGGCCGCTGGCATCGGGGGAGTAGCGGGCGATCAGCGGGGCCAGGATCGCCATGAGGGCGATCACGCCGAGCACGACCAGCGCGATCCGGGAGCCGATCGGCAGGCTACCCAGGGCGGGGAGTCTGAGCCCGGGGGTCTGGAGCTTCTTCCTGGATTCTGCTGAGAGCATCACACGCTCCTGATCCGCGGGTTGACCAGGACGTAGAGCAGGTCAACCACGATGTTGATGAAGATGAAGGCGACGGCCACGGTGATGGTCACGCCCTGGACGATGTTCACGTCGTTGCGGGTGATGCCCTGGAAGATCAGGTCACCCATGCCCTTGATGTTGAAGATCAGCTCGATGACCACGGCACCACCCATGAGGTAGCCGACGCGCAGGCCCAGCACGGTGATCGGGGTGATGAGCGCGTTGCGCAGCACGTTGCGGGCCACCACCACGTGTTTCGGGATTCCGGCCCCGATGGCGGTGCGGACGTAGTCGCGGTCGAGCTCCTCGACCATCGCGGTGCGCACCACGCGGGTCAACGACCCGGCGACGGGAATCCCCAGCGCGATCGCGGGCAGCGTCACCTGGTCGATGTAGCGTGCCGGGTCGTCGAAGAAACTGACCCAGTCGGCGACCAGTGCGGGGAAGACCCCGGCGCCACCGGGGATGTTGCCCAGCCACTGGATCAGCAGCAGCGCGAGCCAGAACGACGGCGTGGCCAGGCAGGCGATGGAGAACACCCGGATCACCTGGTCGGGCCACCGGTCACGGTACAACGCGGCCACGACACCGAGGATGCCGGCGACGACGACGGCGATGGTGAGGCCGAGGAAGGTCAGTTGGAGAGTGATCGGGAAGGCCCGGGCGACCATCTCGTAGATGTCGACACCGGTGAAGGACTGGCCGAGGTCGATCGTGACGTTGAACGGGTCGAGCTGGATCTCCGGGGTGACGAGTCGCCACAGGTAGTCGCCGAACCGGACGAGGAGCGGGCGGTTGAGCCCGTGGGCCTCGCGGTAGGCCTCGAGGGCGGCGGCGTCGGCGGACTCACCCAGCGCCAGTCGGGCCGGGTCCGCGGAGGACAACGACATCACGAAGAACACGAGCAACGTGACGCCGACCACCATCAGGGGGAGAACCAGGAGGCGTCTGCCGAGCAGACGAAGGAAGGTGGACATGGACTGCTTTCCTGGGTCGAACGTGAAACGGGGGTCCGAGCGTTCCGAGCGCTGGACCCCCGTTGTTCACATCACTTGGAGCTGGAGACGTCGATGAAGGACAGACCCGTGATCGCGATCGGCTTGAAGTCCCCGAGGGTCTTCTCGTCGTAGGCGGTGGGCGTCTTGCGGTGGAACAGCGGGTACAGCGGGACGTTCTCGGCGACGACGTCGAAGATCTCGTGCCACTTGGCCTTCTGGGCGTCCCCGGTGGCGGCCCCGGCCTCCTCGAGCAGGGCCTGCACCTTGGCGTAGGACTCCTGGCCCTTCCAGTGCATCCGGGAGTCGGTCCAGGTGTCGCCGGCGTACCACCAGCGCAGCAGCAGGTCCGCGTCGTCACCGAAGACCGACGGGTCACCGGGGGCGACGACGATGTCGTAGGCCTCCGGCTGACCGTCGATGGTGGCGTAGACGTCCGAGGACTTCTTCTCCTCGTAGGTGACGCTCAACCCGACGGCCTCCAGGGACTCCTTGATGATCGGGCGGACGGCGGAGAACCAGCCGTGGTCCGAGCACAGCAGCCGGACCGAGGTCAGCCCGGTCTCGGCGAGCAGGGCCTTGGCCTTGTCCTGGTCCTGGGTGTAGACCGTCGCGGCCTCCTTGTAGGCCGGGTGCTCCTTCTGGACGAAGCAGGTGGCCGGGGTGGCGAGATCACTCATGCCGGTCTTGCAGATCTTCTCGATGTCGAGGGCGTAGAGCATCGCCTGGCGGTTCTTGACCTCGTTCATCGGGGCGGAGCCACAGTTGAACATCATGAACACCAGACCGAAGCCCTGCTCGGCGGCGACCTTCTTGGAGTTGCTGAGGGTGCTCAGATCGGTGGCGGGCACGGCGTCGATGGCCTGGACGGTGTCGGAGGAGATGGCGTTCACGCGGGTGGCGTTGTCCGGCAGGATCTCCCAGACCATGGTCTTGGCCAGTGCGGGACGGGCGCCGTTGTAGGCGTCGTTGCGTTCGAAGGTGATCTTCTTGGACGCGGCGCCGTTGTCGGTCATCTTCCAGGGGCCGGTGCCCACGGGGTTGAGGTCGAAGGCCTTCGGGTCGGCCTCGACGGCGGCCCTCGGGACGATCTTGACCACGGAGAGGCGCTCGGGGACCAGGGAGAAGGCGTACTTGGTCTTGACCTGGACGGTGGTCTCGTCCTTCCTGGTCACGGACTCGACGAACGGCAGGAAGGCGGCGTAGAGGGACTTGTTCTCGGGGTTGAGCACCCGCTCGAAGGAGAACACGACGTCATCGGTGGTGACCGGCTCGCCGTTGGTGAACACGGCGCCGTCGCGCAGGGCGACCTCCCAGGTGGTGTCGTCGACCTGCTTCGGGAGCTCCTTGCCGAGAGCGGCGTAGACCTCGCGGGTGTCGGGGTGGAGTTCGGTGAGGCCCTCCAGGGTGTGCCAGTTCGCGGCGACGGTGAGTGCGGCGGTGGTGGTCATCGGGTCGTACCCGTTGGTGCCGAGCTCGTAGGAGATACCGGCGGTGATGGTGCCGTCCGGGTTCGCGGCAACGGCGGGGGCCGAGCCGGATGCCGTGGCCGAGCCGTTGGTTGCCGGCTTGCCGCTCGCCCCACCGTCCTTCGGGGTGGTGCCGCACGCAGCCAGACCAGCCGCGATGCCCGCAGCCGCGGACGTGGCGCCAAGCAGCTTGACGAACGAGCGGCGTGAGAAGCTGTTCTCCTTGGGGAGATGCATCGTTGAACTCCTTCAATGTTCTGACGTCTGATGACTGACGATACGCCTATACTAAGCACAACATCATCGACGGATCAACGACCGGTTCGTCACGATTCGGTCACGGGACCAGAACTTGAATCACCCTTTCGGAGGACAGGCGGGCAATGGGCATGGAACGGCTCGACGGTGCGCGGCGCGGCGCGCGGGGCGGGAGAACCCTGGCACGGGAGACAGCGAGTCAGATCAAACAGTTCATCATCGCCAGCAGACTCCACCCCGGGGATCCACTGCCCAGCGAGGCGGAACTGTGCGAACGGCTCGGTGTGTCGCGCAGTTCGGTGCGCGAGGCCATCCGCACACTCAACACCCTGGAGATCGTCGAGGTGCAGCACGGTCGTGGCACCTTCGTCGGCCAGGCCTCGCTGCAGCCGCTGGTGGAGACCCTGGTGTTCCGGGCCGTCATGGTGCCGGGTGACGACTTCAAGGCGCTGCGCGAGGTGGTCGAGGTGCGCGAGAGCCTCGACCTGAGCGAGGCCGACCGGGTCTGCGCCCGTCTGAGGGGCACCCGGAACGCCGACCTGCACGACCTCGTCGACATCATGGTGGCCGCAGCCGAACGGGGCGAGTCCTTCGGCGAGGAGGACCGCGAGTTCCACACCCGGCTGCTCAAGCACACCGGGTTGGACATCATCGCCCAGCTGGTCGCGGCGTTCTGGGACGTCCACAGCGTGGTCCTGCCCCAGCTGTCGATCCCCGCGCCCGACGACATCGAACTCACCGCCAGGGCCCACGGTGACATGCTGTGCGCCGCGGAGGCCGGGGACTCCCAGGCCTACCGACGTGCCGTACGCGATCACTACGCCCCGCTCAGGCGGGTGCTCGAGAGGACCGATCACGGATAAGATCGGCCCTGGTCCGCGCCCGCGGGCCGGTGTGATCTGCCTGGAGGAAATCGTGGCCCTGACCGCTGAGGAGGTCGCACGGCTCGCCGCGCTGGCGCGACTCGACCTGACGGAAGCCGAATGCGCCGAGCTGGCCCCCGAGTTGGACGTGATCCTGGCCTCGGTCTCCCGGGTCGGCCGGGTGGCAGGATCGGACGTGCCCCTGATGACCCATGCGTTGCCCCTGGTCAACGTGATGCGCGAGGACGAGGTGCGGCCGAGCCTGCCCGCCACGGCCGTGCTCGCCGGGGCCCCGGATGTCGAGGAGGGATGCTTCCGCGTCCCTCGGATCCTGAGTGAGGACTGAGGCCATGACCACGCCACTGACCCGCCCCGCGCACGTCCAGGCCGAGCTGCTGGCCACCGGTGAGATCTCCGCCGTGGAGCTGACCCGCGCCCACCTCGAACAGATCGAGGCCCTCAACCCGACCCTGAACGTCTTCCTCCACGTCGACGCCGACGGCGCACTCGAGGCGGCTGCCGCTTCGGACGGGCGTCGTCGGGCCGGACAGCCCCGTTCGCCGCTGGACGGCGTTCCTGTGGCGGTCAAGGACAACTTCTGCACCGTCGGGATGCCGACGACCTGCGGGTCGCGGATGCTCGAGGGGTGGGTGCCGCCCTACGACGCCACCGTCGTGACCCGCCTGAGGCAGGCCGGCCTGGTCATCCTCGGCAAGACCAACATGGATGAGTTCGCGATGGGCTCCTCCACCGAGACCTCGGCCTTCGGGCCCACCCGCAACCCATGGGACGTCGAGCGCATTCCCGGGGGGTCGGGGGGTGGCTCGGCCGCCGCCGTCGCGGGATGTCTGGCTCCGTTGGCCCTCGGCTCCGACACCGGGGGATCCATCCGGCAACCCGGGGCGGTGACCGGCACCGTCGGGGTCAAGCCGACCTATGGTGGCGTCTCACGCTACGGGGTCGTCGCGATGGCCTCCTCGCTCGACCAACCGGGACCGGTGACCCGCACCGTCCTGGACGCGGCCCTGCTGCACGAGGCGATGGGTGGGCACGACCCGATGGACTCCACCTCCATCGCCCAGCCGCTGCCGATGCTGGCCGAGGCGGCGCGGCGACACGATGTCAGTGGTCTTCGGGTCGGTGTGGTCAAGGAGTTCGGCGGGGAGGGGTACGACCCTGATGTGGAGGCACGGTTCGCCGAGGCTGTGACCTGGCTGCGTGAGGGGGGCGCCGAGGTGGTCGAGGTCTCGTGTCCGAGTTTCGAGTACGCCCTGGCCGCCTACTACCTCATCATGCCGGCCGAGCTGTCCTCCAACCTGGCCCGGTTCGACGCGGTTCGATTCGGACTGAGACTCGGCGATGACGGGGACAACGACATGGAGACCGTCACCTCGGTCACCCGTGGTCAGGGTTTCGGTCGGGAGGCCAAGCGTCGTCTCATCATCGGCACCTACGCGCTCTCCAGCGGCTACCACGACCAGTTCTACGGCTCCGCACAGAAGGTCCGCACCCTGGTGGCGCAGGACTTCGAGGAGGCCTTCGTCAGGTGTGACGTGCTCGTCTCCCCGACCACGCCGAGTGTGGCGTTCCGGCTGGGGGAGCGGATGAGCGATCCGATGGCGATGTACAAGGCGGACCTGTGCACGATCCCCTCCAACCTGGCGGGCAACGCCTCGGCCAGTTTCCCCGTCGGCCTGAGTGAGGCGGGGCTCCCGGTCGGACTGCAGGTCATCGCGCCCCCGCTGGCCGATGACCGCCTCTACCGTGTCGGAGGTTTCCTCGAGGCACACCTCGAACAGCTCGGTGGTCCGCTCCTGGCGCAGGCCGCCCCCCTTCCCGGTTCCAAGGCGGTGTGGTGATGACTGAACTCATGGACTACGACGACGTGCTGGCGAGCTTCGAGCCGGCCCTGGGGCTGGAGGTCCACGTCGAGCTCAACACGCGTTCGAAGATGTTCTGTGGCTGCTCCACGGCCTTCGGGGCAGAGCCGAACACCCAGACCTGTCCGGTGTGCCTCGGGCTTCCCGGGGCACTGCCGGTGGTCAACCGGAAGGCTGTGGAGTCCGCCATCCGGATCGGGCTGGCACTCGGTTGCCGGATCGCCCCGTGGGGGAGGTTCGCCCGGAAGAACTACTTCTACCCGGACATGACCAAGAACTTCCAGACCTCCCAGTACGACGAGCCGATCGCCTTCGACGGTCGGGTCGAGCTCGAGGTCGACGGCGAGATCTTCGTCATCGAGATCGAACGGGCGCACATGGAGGAGGACGCGGGGAAGCTGACCCACGTCGGTGCCACCGGCCGTATCCACGGGGCCGACTACTCGGTGATCGACTACAACCGGGCCGGCACGCCCCTGATCGAGATCGTCACCAGGCCCATCGTCGGGACCGGGGCGAAGGCCCCCCGGGTGGCGCGTGCCTACGTCGCGCACCTCCGTGACCTGATGCGGGCCCTCGGGGTCTCCGATGTCCGGATGGAGCAGGGGAGTCTGCGCTGTGACGCCAACGTCTCCCTGGCCCCCAGGGGAGCCACGGGACTCGGGACCCGTACGGAGACCAAGAACGTCAACTCACTGCGTTCCATCGAGCGGGCCGTGACCTTCGAGATGAGACGCCAGGCAGCGATCCTCGCGGCAGGCGGCGTGGTCACCCAGGAGACCCGGCACTTCCATGAGGCGGATGGTTCCACCAGCGCGGGTCGCTCCAAGGAGGAGGCGCAGGACTACCGCTACTTCGCAGAGCCGGACCTGGTGCCGGTCGCCCCCGCGGCCGAGTGGGTCGAGCAGTTGCGCAGCACCCTTCCCGAGCCGCCGGCCCAGCGTCGGAGGAGGCTGGCGGCGCAGTGGGAGGTCGACGAGCGGACCATGGCGGCGATCGTCGCCGCGGGCGCCCTCGACCTGATCGAGGCCACGATCGCCGCCGGGGCCTCCCCACAGGCGGCTCGCAAGTGGTGGCTCTCCGAGCTGGCCCGACGGGCCAACGAGGCCGGGGTCGAGCTCGAGGAGCTCGGGGTGTCGCCGTCGGACGTCGCGGTGACCCAGGCCCTCGTCGACGCCGGGGAGCTCACCGACAAGCTGGCGCGCTCGGTCTTCGACGGTGTCATCGCCGGGGAGGGAAGCCCTGCAGAGGTGGTCGCGGCGCGCGGTCTCACGGTGGTCTCCGACGACGCCTCACTGGGGGCGGCCGTCGACGAGGTCATCGCGGCCAACCCGGATGTCGCGCAGAAGGTCCGTGACGGGAAGGTGCAGGCAGTGGGGGCCCTCATCGGTCAGGTGATGAAGGCGATGCGTGGTCAGGCGGATGCTGCCCGCGTGCGGGAGCTGTTGCTCAGCAGGCTGAGCTGAGCCTACCCGAACCTTGGGTCAATCGTTTTTTGGAATCCTTCCAGAAATGAGTTAGGGTGACACCATGTCCTCAACCTCCTCGGATCACAGCGCCGCGTTGCGGTCGGCTGGCCTCAGGGTCACCTCCGCGCGTCTCGCGGTCCTCGAGGCCCTGGAGACCCACCCCCACGCCACGATCGAACTGACCCGTGAACTGGCCATCAGGAAGATCGGTTCCCTGTCGGTCCAGGCCACGTACGACGTGCTCGCAGCCCTCTGCGAGGTGGGCCTCATCCGTCGCGTCGAGCCGGCCGGTTCGGTCGCCCGGTTCGAACTCGCGACGGGGGACAACCACCATCACCTGAAGTGCCGCCGCTGCGGGGACCTTCGGGACGTCGCCTGCCACAAGGGCGTCGCCCCGTGCCTCGAGCCGACGGATGCCCAGGGATTCAGGGTGGATGAGGCTGAGGTCATCTACTGGGGCACCTGCCCCGCCTGCCTCACTGCGGAAGGAACGGCATGAACACCAACGACACCCCGTCCACCCATCTCAACGGATCCCCGGTCCAGAGTGACTCCCACTCCCTGACCGTCGGCCCCAACGGCCCCATCGTCCTGCACGACGTCCATCTGGTCGAGCAGCTCGCCCACTTCAACCGTGAGCGGGTCCCGGAGCGCAGCCCCCACGCCAAGGGCGCCGGGGCCTTCGGCACCTTCACCGTCACCGGTGACGTGACCGCCTACACCAAGGCAGCCGTGTTCCAGCCCGGTGCCACGAGCCGCTCCCTGCTCCGGTTCTCCACCGTCGCCGGGGAGCAGGGCTCCCCTGACACCTGGCGTGACGTCCGTGGTTTCTCGGTGCGGTTCTACAGCACCGAGGGCAACCTCGACATCGTCGGCAACAACACCCCTGTGTTCTTCCTGCGCGACCCCATGAAGTTCCCGCACTTCATCCGCTCCCAGAAGCGCATGCCCGCCTCCGGGCTGCGTGACGCCGAGATGCAGTGGGACTTCTGGACCCTGTCCCCGGAGAGCGCCCACCAGGTGGCCTACCTCATGGGCGATCGCGGCCTGCCCCGCACCTGGCGTCACATGAACGGCTATGGTTCCCACACCTACATGTGGGTCAACGAGGCCGGGGAGAAGTTCTGGGTCAAGTACCACTTCCTCAGCGACCAGGGGGTGGAGAACATGACGGGGGCGGAGGCGACGCAGATGGCGGGCGAGGACGCCGAGTTCCACCGTCGTGACCTGTTCGACTCCATCGCGAAGGGGGAGTTCCCGAGCTGGACCCTCCACGTCCAGGTGATGCCCTACGCCGAGGCGGAGAAGTACCGCTTCAACCCGTTCGATCTCACCAAGATCTGGTCGCTGAAGGACTACCCACGCATCGAGGTCGGCCGCCTGGAGCTCAACGAGAACCCGACCAACTTCTTCGCCGAGATCGAGCAGGCCGCCTTCAGCCCGTCCAACATGGTGCCCGGAACCGGTGTCTCGCCCGACAAGATGCTGCTGGCCCGGGTCTTCGCCTACCCGGATGCACAGCGCGCCCGGATCGGGACCAACTTCCACCAGCTGCCGGTGAACCAGCCGGTGTGCCCGGTCAACAACTACGCCTCGCAGGGCAACATGGAGTACGTCCACACCGGGGCGTCCCCGGTGTACGCGCCGAACTCCTTCGGCCGTCCCTACGCCGAGGCCCAGGGGCCGGCGGACAACGGCTGGGAGGCCGACGGTGCCCTGATGCGTGCGGCCTACACCCTCCACGCCGAGGACGACGACTTCGGACAGGCCCACACCCTGGTGCGTGAGGTGTACGACGACGCCCAGCGCGAGCGCCTCGTGGACACCGTCGTCGGGTCGTTGGCAGGTGTGAACGAGCCGGTTCTCGGCCGGGTCTTCCAGTACTGGAAGAACATCGACGCCGAGGTCGGGGCAGCCATCGAGGCCAAGGTCAAGGGCTGATCCCGTCAGACCCGACAGCGGGGGCGACCACAGGGTCGCCCCCGCTGTGGCACGTCCACGGGTCAGAGGCTGCCGATGGCCTCCACCAGGGCCTTCGCGGCCTCCGGCTCTGCGGTGACGGTGACGTTCGCCCTCCGACCGCTGAGGAACAGCAGGAGTTCCGAGGGGTGTCCGTGGAGATTGACGGGACGGTCTCCCTGTCCGATACCGATCGGCCGTCCCCCGATGGGCGAGATCCGAAGTCTGCCTCCCCAGGCGTGCTGGGCCTTGAGGGCCAGCACGCGGGCCGTGCGCCACAGCTCGGCCTGTTCGGTGGCACTCATCACCTGGTGCCGGCCATTGGCGCGCAGCACGTCCTCGTGGTGGATGAAGAACTCCACCGCATTGACGATGTGGTCGAGGGGGAGCATCACCCAGCCGGGGCGCCTGAGGTCGGTGACCAGCGAGTTGAAGCCGCGGGTGCGCAGCGCCTCGTCCTGGATGCGCTGGGTACGACGGGCGAAACGGGCCACACCGATGCCCGGCAGTGCCGAGGGTCGGTGTTCGCGCACCCACATGTGCGCAGCCAGGTCAGCGACGTCCCACCCCAGGCACCGGGTGGGGGCGGTCGGACCCAACTCGGCCATGAGGTCACAGAGGGCGGCGCGCTGACGCTTGGCGAGGCTCATGCGCTCCAGCCTAGATGCTCGGGTCCGTCGTGGACCTCCCGGTCCCGTCGTCCTGCTGGTGGGCTCAGGCCTTGTCATGCTCATCGGTGTGCCTCCTCGTCAGGACGCGGTGCCGCACCGCGTCCAGGATCACGGCCGCTGCCCCCAGCATGCCGAACGAGACCAGGACGTTCTTGGCGAGACTGATGCCGCCCCCGACGCGGAGAAGTGCGGATCCGTCAAGCCCCGGACCGCCGGCCAGCAGGGTCCAGACGGCCCAGTTCTCCATCAGGTCAGCCCCCGCGCCGAGCAGGATGACCGCCTGCACGACGAGGGAGGGTCGACGGTGAGGGCTGCGGCTCCAGCGGACCCACAGGACCAAGGTGGCGGCGACCAGGACCGGGTGGAGGAGGTCCAGCAGGGCCAGCCTCCGGTAGGCGGCCCTGCCCTCCTGGCCGCAGGTGCGGGCGAGTTCCAGGGCCTCCTCCCGGCTCCAGAAGGGGCGGGTGTCGAGGGGAGGGGCGCCACAGGCCGCGGTGACCTCCGGGAGGGCCAGGAGGAAGACGAGGGCGGCCGTGAGACCGCAGCACACGGTCACGATGATGAGCAGGACGCGGGGCGGCGGGGTCATCGAACATCCTCGTCGGATGCGTGGCCGCGACGGTGGATCAGCCACTGTGTGAACCGGCGCAGTTCCTCGCGTTCGGCCGCGGTGAGCTCTTCGGACTCGGCCGCACAGGCGTCCTGAGGTTCGCGCTGGGGCAGTCCGAGGTCGAGACGCAGGGCGTGCTCGAGATCGTTGAGCCCGTCGCGGATCTGCTCCGGTTGGACGGGGGTTGTACGGAGCAGGGCCAGGTAGGCCTCACGGAATCGTTCCATCGCCTCTCCCAGCACCTGCAGCCCGGTCCGTGTGAGGCGCCACAGCCGGGAACGCCGATCGTGCGGGTTCGTGACCTGTTCCAGGATCCCCCGTCCGGCCAGCCGGTTCCCCATGCTGGCGATGGTGGAGGCGGCGGTCCCGGTGAGTTCGCAGATCTGCGAGGTCGACGCATCGCCGCGCAGCGCCAAGGCGGCGCACAGGCCCAGCTCGTCAGGGCTGAGCGGGCATTCACCCAGCCGAGTGGTCATCCATCTGGAAACCACCTGGTTGAGGAACCAGGCCTCCAGCAGGAGGGAGGATCCCGAGAGTTCATCACGATATCGTTGCACAATGTAACGATATCGTCATTGATCCAGTCGTGCCACCGCCACCGCGGTCCGTCGCAACGGCTCCGGGATCACCACCTCGCCGTCGTGGACCGGGACCTGCCCTCCTCCCAGCCAGCTCACGCTCGGCGCCCTCCTCAGTTCTGCCGGGAGACGGAGCACCCCAGACTGCGGGTCCAGCACATGGGCGAAGACCTGACCACCGACCACGGTGTGGCGTACCGGGCCCTCCCCGGAACGCAGCCACGGCCGGGAACCGAAGACCGCCTCGCCGTTGACCGACAACCACTGACCCAGACCATCCAGGGCCAGCTGCTGCAGTTCGGGTACCGAGCCATCGGCCCGGGGACCGACGTTGATGAGCAGGTTGCCGTTGTTCGCCACCACGTCCACGAGGTACCGGATCAGATCAGCCGCATCGAGGCAATGCGACTCGTCCTCGGCCGAGTTGTACCCGAACGACCTCCCGAGACCTCGGGTGGACTCCCACACCACGGGTTGGATCCCCGTCACATCGGTGTACTCGCGGGTCAGGTGGCCATGGGCAGGGACCCCCCAGCGGTCATTGACCACACCGTCGGGCACCGCCGACAGGTAACGTCGCCACAGTGCGGCGACCCCGAAGTCGTCGTCGCCCTTCCCGGCATCCGGCCATTCGATGTCGTTCCACAGCACCGACGGGGCGAACCGATCGATGAGCTCCTCCAGCTGGGCGGCGGCGTAACGGGCGAACTCCTCGTCGTTGCGCCGGAGGGTGAACAGGTCACGGTCCGAGCGGATCGGGGGAAGGTCACTGACGTGCCAGTCCAGGGCCCCGGAGAAGTACACCCCGAATCGGGCTCCGGCGGCACGGGTGGCCTCCGCCAGCTCCCTCACGAGATCACGACCGGGTCCCCGCCTGACGGCGTTGAACCCCGTCGTGGCCGTGTCCCACAGGCAGAAACCGTCGTGGTGCTTGGTCACCGGCACCACGTAGCGTGCCCCGCTGCGCAGCACGGCCTGCACCAGGCGGGAGGCATCGAAATCGGTCAGCGCCCACTGGTCGGCCAGATCCTCATACGTGGTTCCGGTGCCGTAGCGGCTCACGTGGTGGCTCCGGGTGGGGGAGCCGGGGATCCGCACGGTGTTGGCGTACCACTCCGCGTACTGGTGGTGGGCGTAGGCATCCTCCACGGGAACGTGGCCGTCGTGGGGCCGTGCCCAGGCCGGAACCGAGAAGACACCCCAGTGGATGAACACGCCGAGCTTTGCGTCGCGGTACCACTCGGGCACGCTGACATCAGGGTAGGAGACCCCGAGATCCGGGCCGGTCCGTTCCTCGAAGTTCAGCACGTGGGCTCCCTCCTGCTGATCACGGGTGTGAGATCCGGTACGGGACTCGTGGTGTCGAAGGGCCAGGTCCCCGGTTTCAGGTTGCGGTGCCCCAGCCGGATCAGGTCCTGGTCGACCCCACCCGGGGTCAGCGCCAGGGTCCATCCGGCCGCCAGGGCGAACAGCTCCGGTTCGAGGTAGCCGATCTTGACCACCACGACGTCCGCCTCACCCGGCTCCAGGCCGAGCTGCTGGAAATCGGCGAGGTGGTGGAATGGTTTGCGCCGCTCGGTGATGACGACGTGGAGTCCACCGGAGCGCACCACGGCCTGCCGACCTGCGACCGGGTCCCCCTCGGTCAGGGAGAAGACCACTCCCGTCATCTCGGCGGGTGGGGCGACCGCATCGATGTTTCCCCCGATCCTCAGTGACACCCGGGCCCCGATGCCGGCATCGAAGCAGCGTGCCACGGCCGTCGGGTCGAAGGTCGAGGCATGGATCACGGTGAGGCCGGGGTCCAACAGGCGCGGATCGGCCAGCAGCTCCCGAACGGTCCACGAGACGTCCCCGGCCCCACCCGCGGTGGGATTGTCCCCGGAGTCCGAGATGACGTGGGGACGAGGGGAGCCGTCCGCCAGGGCGGTGTCCAGGGCCCCGGCCAGGGTGTCGGTGGGGCCGACGAAACTGAACTCGTCACGCGCAGCCCACCAGGCCTCGGCCAGTTCCCGGGCCCCCGAGGACACAGTGGTGGGGTCGTCACCCGTGACGACGACCGCGGCCTGGCAACGTGGCTCATCGGCCCAGGCGTAGCCCACCCACAAGGCGGCATCGCACACCCCGTCGCGGTCAGCCACCCGTGCCACCCGGTCGTAGATGCCGGCAGCCGGTTCGACCCGGGTACTGGTCTTCTCCCCGGGCAGCAGGAGCGGGATCGGCACGAAGGCCTTCCAGGGGCGACCGGTCCCCGCGCGAAGCCGCAGCAGCAGGTTGTGGGCGGCCCGTTCCTTGGTGTTCAACCAGTCCTCGTGGGGGGCCATCCGGTAGCAGGTGATGAGATCGACCTGCTCCACCAGTGCGGCCGAGACATTGCCGTGCAGGTCCTGGGTGCAGGAGATCAGGGGCTCGGGGCCGATCACCTCGCGCAGGGCCGTGGTGAGGTCGGCCTCGGCGTCGGTCATGCCGACCACGCTCATCGCGCCGTGCAGGTCCAGCAGGAAACCGTCGAAGGGGCCCAGGGTGTCGGCCAGCTCCAGGATCCGCGCCTTCATCCGTTGGTAGGTCCCCGGAGCCACAGGGCCGCCGGGAAGGGCACGCCCGTGATGCAGTGGAACCCATTCGGCAGCCTCCCGGAGGTCACGGCCGGGATCGAGGAAGGGGTAGTAGGAGAGCAGATCGTCCCCCTCACGCACGGTGAAGGCCTCGTCATCACTGAGGTGGGGGGAGAAGGTGCTGGCCTCGATGGAGATGCCGGCGATCCCGATGCGTGGCCGGGACAGGCCACCGGTGACGGGAGGCAGGGGTGGGCACCAGATGTCAGCAGCAGTCATGTCTTCCTCACGATGGTGTCGATACGGGTGGATTGTGCCAGGGCGGCGGCTCCCAGGGCGGTGCTGGACAAGGAGGCCCGGTGCACCCGGGGGATCGGGACCGTGACGGGAGGCGCTGCCGTCAGGCTGGCGATCAGCGGTGGCTCCAGGAGGTCCCAGGCGGCGCTGACCCCGCCGCCCACGACGACATCGGTGAGATCCAGCAGGGTGGTGGCGACGACGACCGCCTGGGCCAGGGCCTCCGCGGCCCGGGTGAACACGTCACCTGCAGCGGCGTCACCGCTGCGGGCCAGCTCCGCGACCTCTCGGCCACCGAGGCCGTCGACGCCGGTCAGTTCTGCGTAACGCAGTCCCAACGAACGCCCGGAGGCCAGGGTCTCCAGATGACCGATGCCGCCGCAGGTGCAGACCAGCTGGGAGTAACCGGGGGTGTGCCCGATCTCCCCGGCGCTGCCCCGAGGGCCACCCCTGAGCTGACCGTCGAGGAGGAACGCCCCACCGACCCCGGTGCCCAGCATGATGGCCAGGGCATCACGAGCACCACGCAGCACCCCCCACCGCACCTCGCCACCGAGGAAGGCGTTGACGTCGTTGACCAGCCGTACCGGGCGTCCCAGACGTTCGGACAGGGCATTGCCGGGGTATCGTCCTGCCCAGTCCGGGAAGGTCCCGGACGCGGCCAGCACCTTCCCGCTCCCCGGGTCGATCACCCCGGCGACACCGACCCCGACGGCCCGGGCGTGCAGGCCTGAGGAGAGTTCCAACTCACCCAACAGCCTCGCAGCACCGTCGAGGAGGGCCGGGCCACCGCGACCGGAGGTGATGGTCCGTGACGCCAGCACGGTCCCGTCGGCATCGGTGAGCACCGCAGTGGTCTTGGTGCCACCGATGTCGATGCCCGCGGTGACCATCAGCGACCCCCCAGTCCCGCCATCGCGATGCCCCGGACCAGATGCTTCTGCAGAGCGATGACCAGGATGGTGGTCGGCAGCATCGAGATCACGGCAGCGGCCATCTGCAGGTCCCAGCGGGTGCCCTGCTGGGTGGAGAAGGAGGCCAGGCCGATGGGCAGGGTCCCCATCGTCGAGTAGTCGACGGTGACGATCAGGGGCCACAGGTAGGAGTTCCAGAACCCGAGGAAGGTGAACACCGCCAGTACCGCGAGTGCGGAACGGGACAGGGGCAGGATGATGCCCCAGTAGATGCGGATGGCACCGGCGCCGTCCACCCGGGCCGCCTCATCGAGTTCATAGGGGATGCCTCGGTAGAACTGCCGCAGCAGGAACGTGCCGAAGGCGCTGAAGGCGAACGGGATGATGAGCGCCTGGTAGGAGTTGACCCAGCCGAACCAGCCCATGAGGGTGTAGAGCGGGATCACGACCACCTCGGCGGGCACCATGAGTGTGGCGAGGAACAGGATGAAGACCACGTCCCGGCCCCGCCACCGCAGCCGGGCGAACGCGAAGGCGGCCGTGGAGGAGACGAACAGCACCAGCAGGGTTCCGGTCACGGACACGAACAGGGAGTTCGAGATGTAGGTGACGAACGGACCGTAGGTGAAGACCTCGAGGAAGTTCGTCCACTTCAGCTGGGAGCCGACCAGGCGGGGCGGGGAGGCGAAGATCTCGTTGTTCGGTTTCATCGCCGAGAACACCGCGTAGATCAGCGGCGAGGCGAACAGCAGGGCGGCCAGGTAGATCGTCAGGTGGGCCAGGACCAGGCGGACCCGGTGGGGGCGGCCCGTCCTCGGACCAAGGGCGTCAGTGTTCATAGTGCACCCACCTCTTCTGCACCCGGAACTGCAACGCGGTCAGGACGATGATGATCGCGAACAGGATCCATGCGGCTGCTGCGGCCAGTCCGAGATCCTGGAAACGGAATCCCTGGTTGTAGATGAACTGGACGATGGGCTGGGTGGCATTGCCGGGACCACCCCCGGTCAGCAGCTGGGGCTGGGCGAAGACCTGGAGGGAGCCGATCATCGTCATGACGGTCGCGAAGAACAGCGCAGGGGAGATCATGGGCAGGGTCACCTGGAAGAACAGCCGGGCGCCTGTGGCCCCGTCGATCCGAGCGGCCTCGATCACGGTCTCCGGCAGCTGCTCCAGCACGGCGGAGAAGATCAGCATGTTGTAGCCCATGCCCTGCCACACCGACATCACCACCACCATCGTCATCGCCCAGTGGGGGTCGGCCAGGAAGTTCGGCAGACCGAGGCCGAACCAGGCCTGACTGGCTCCGTTGAGGGCACCCTGGGGCTGCAGCAGCATCTTCCACACCAGGATGTTGGCCACCATCGGGGTGACCACCGGGATGAAGAACAGCACCCGCAGTGCGCCTCGCCCCCGGATGCGGGAGCTGAGCGCCACCGCCAACCCCAGGGACAGGGTGATGTTGATGGGGACGTAGGCGATGGCGAAGACGAAGGTGTTGCGCAGCGCAGGCCAGAAGTCGGGACTGGCCGTGAACAGCTTCAGGTAGTTCCTGAGGCCGGTGAAGGTTCTCGTCCCGAACGTCGGCCAGTCGAACAGACTCATCACGATGGACAGGCCGACGGGGAAGAGGATGAACAGACCGAGGCCCACCAGGGCCGGGCTGATGAAGCCCAGGGCCTGGCGTTCCTCGGCTCGGCGCAGTGCGCCAGCGGTCGTCCTGGTCACTGCTGGAACTGCTGCTGTGCGCTCTGGAGCACGTCGGACATCGGCTTGGCGCCGGTGTAGACGCTCACCAGCTCGGGCTGGATGTAGGCGTTGACCTTCGACCAGTTGGGGGAGACGTGCTGACCCTCGACGTGGGTGAAGGCGGCCTCGTAGGCACTCTTGACCCGCTCACGGTACTGCTCGTCGATGGAGGTGAAGTACAGCGGCTGGGACTCGGTGCGTGCCGGGTAGGAACGGCCGGAACTGGCGATGTGGTCCTGGGCCTCCTTGCTCAGCAGCGCCCCCATCACCTTGAGTGCGGCCTCCTTGTTCTGGCAGGTCTTGGCCACGCCGTAGCCGGAACCGAGGACCAGTCCGAGTGAGTTGCCGCTGGGTCCTTTCGGCAGGTTGACCATGCCGACCTCGAACCCGGCGTCGTTGCCGAGGTAACTGACGGCGTTCCAGGTGCCGTCCACGGCCATGGCCGCGTTGCCGTTGCTGTACTGTTCCTCGCCCCATCCGGCATCGGAGGCGGAGGCCACCGGCAGGGCGACCTCTTGGTCGGTCACCAGTCCGGCGTACCAGGTGGCGGCCTCGACGAAGGTCGGGTTGGCGATGTCGAGTCGGCCCTCTGCGGTGACGGGCTGCATCCCGGCCCGGGCGATGGGCAGGGCCTGCCACTGGAAATCTCCCATGCCGACGGCGAAGCCCTGTTTGTCACCGCTGGTGGCCGCCTTCGCGGTGGCCTCGAAGTCGGCGAAGGTCCAGCCGTTCCTCGGCTCGGGGGCTCCCGTGGCCTTGATCATGTCGATGTTGTAGTAGACCAGCATGGTGGCCATGTCGAAGGGCACCCCGTACATCGTTCCCGAGTCGCTGAGGATCTCGGTCGCTCCCGGCGCGAGGTCGGAGGCGCTGAGGCCTGCCGTGGTGAGATCGGCCTCGGTCAGTTCGACGAAGCCCTCCTTGAAGTCGCTGAGCTTGCCGGAGTTCATGCCTGTGACGCAGGCCATGTTCCCGGTTCCCATGTTGGTGGTGAGTTTGGTGAAGAAGTCGCCCCATGGTGCGGTGCGCAGTTCGATCTCGATGTCGGGCAGCGCGGTCTGGGCGATCTCGACCTGCTGCTTGATGGCGGCGATGTCCTTGTCCCCGCCGGCCCACATGTCGACGATGACCTTGGGCCGACCGTCTGAACCGGTCTCGGCCCCGCCTCCCTTGTTGCCGCCGCAACCGGTGAGTGCGAGTGCGGTGACGGCGGTCAGCGCGATGACCTGGCGGAAGTTGACCTTCATTGATCCTCCTTCTGCTTAATTCGTCTTCGAATTAAGTTTGTGCCCTTACTGGCACAACTGAGAGTAGGGGGCGACGGTGCGGACGCGCAAGCCGCAGGGGCAACCGTTGCAGAACCGTGACCCTTCCCGGGGCTTCCCGGAGGTTTCGCCGATGGGCATTTGCGGTCCGTGTGCAGGCCTGGGTGACCGAGTGGCGACTGGGCTGACCTCGCCCGGTGGACTGATCGAAGGAGGCCAGAACGGTGACCCGTGTCACGAGTGCCGATTCATGTACCTCCTTAGTGCAGTTCTGGTTAAAGTAGGGGCATGGCTCGACCCGATCTCTCCATCCGGCAGCTGCTGGCTGACGGTTCCGTCACATCGAGGGCTGAGCTTGCCCACCACCTGGGGGTTTCCGCGTCCACGGCCTCCGCCTGGGTGGGGCAGCTCATCGCCGAAGGAGTGGTCGTCGAGGACGGGATCCTCGCCTCGCAGGGCGGGAGGCCGCGTCGTCGGTTGCGTCTCAGTCAGCCACCCGGGCACCTGCTGCTGGTCGACCTGGGTGGGCATCACGCCCGGGTCGGGATCGCGGATCTGCAGGGGAGCATCTCCTGCGCCGCGGTCAAGGAGGTCGCGGTCAGCCAGGGTCCCGATGCGGTGCTCGAGACCCTTCGCCTGATGATCGAGGAACTTCCAGTGGAAGGTCCGATGCTCGGGGTTGGACTGGCGCTGCCAGGTCCGGTCCAGCCCGATGGTTCCGTGCGACTGCCCTCGCGGATGCCCGGCTGGGCCGGGTACCCGATCCGTCAGGCTGCCATGGAGTGTTTCGGGGCTCCGGTCGTCGTCGAGAACGACGCGAACGCCATGGCCCTCGGGGAGCACCGGTCACAGTTCGGCAGCCGTGGACACTCCATCACGGTCAAGGCAGGAACCGCCATCGGATCCGGCATCATCGTCGACGGTCAGCTCTACCGGGGGGCCACGTCCGCATCCGGGGACGTCACCCACACCCGGGTCGAGGCGGCTGGGCCGCGCCCCTGCACCTGTGGCAAGCTCGGCTGTCTGGAGACCATCGCCTCCGGAGCAGGGATCGTCGCGCGCATGCAGGAACAGCAGGTCCCGGTGAGCAGCACCGCCGATGTCCTGGCCCGCTGTGCCGACGGTGATCCGATCGCCACCACGATGATCCGAACCGCCGGCTCCCACCTGGGGGAGGTGCTGAGCCCGGTGGTGAGTTTCTTCAACCCGGATGCGGTCTTCCTGACGGGTGGTCTGGCCTCCTCGCAGCACTTCATCTCCGCGGTGCGGGCCAGGATCTACGACGGCTGCCACCCCCTGATGACCGAGGCGTTGCGGATCGAGGCCGCATCGCTCGGGGCCGATGCCGGACTGCACGGCATGGCCCTGCTGGCGGCGGCCGGTGCCGAGGCGGCACGCTGAATGATGGTCATGGTGGAGTGGGCCGGGCGCGAGGCGACACAATGGCCTCATGCAGTTGTCCCACGATCTCGCCGCACGGTTGAAGCTCAACGACGACGGACTCGTTCCAGTCGTCGCACAGGACGCCGTCTCGGGAACGGTGCTGATGCTCGCCTGGATGGACGTCGAGGCACTGGCCCGAACCCTCGCCACCGGCCGTGCCACCTACTGGTCCAGGAGCAGGCAGGAGTACTGGGTCAAGGGAGAGACCTCCGGGCATCACCAGCAGGTGGTCTCCGTGCACCTGGACTGCGACGGCGACACGGTGCTGCTCAGGGTGCGACAGACCGGTGCCGCCTGCCACACCGGAAGCCCCACCTGTTTCGCCACCGAGCTGACACCGGCCGACCTGGTTGTGGAGGAGGCCACGGCATGAGGATCACACCGGACCTGACGGAGTTCACCGAGCTGGCCCGCACCCGCCGGGTGATCAGCGTCCACACCCGACTGACCGGTGACCATCTCACCGCGGTCGGGCTGTACGCCACCCTCTGCGGGGCCAGGGAGGGCACCTTCCTGCTCGAGTCGGCCTCCGAGGGGGTGTGGTCCCGGTGGTCCTTCGTCGGGGTCCGCACCGCCGCGACGTTGACCGAGCAGAACGGTCGGGCGGTGTGGCTCGGACGGGAGCTCGCCGGGATCGGCGACGGTGACCCGTTGGAGGTGCTGCGCACCACCCTGACTGAGCTGGCCACTCCTGCCACCGAAGGGCTGCCCCCCTTCCACGCGGGCATGGTCGGCTACCTGGGCTACGACGTGGTTCGTCGGTTGGAGCGGCTGCCGGACACCTGCGTCGACGACCTGCAGCTGCCGGAGCTGGTGATGATGCTGGCCTCGCAGCTTGCGGTGCTCGACCATCACACCGGCGAGGTGATCCTCATCGCGAACGCCATCAACTACGACGACACCGACGAAGGGGTGGAACGGGCCTGGTCCGACGCGGTGGCGGGCATCGAGGAGATGGCGCGCAGACTGGCGGAGCCGATGCCGTCCTTGGCGGCGCCGCTCCAGGAAGGGCTTGCTGATCTGCCGGTGCGTCGTCAACGCAGTTCGGCGGAGTACCAGGACGCGGTCCGGGCCACGATCGGTGAGATCGAGGCGGGGGAGGCCTTCCAGGTGGTGGTCTCGCAACGGTTCGACATCGAGACCGGCTCGGATGCCCTGGAGGTCTACCGCGCGCTCAGACTGACCAACCCGAGCCCCTACCTCTACCTGCTCCGCCTGCCGGGTTTTGCCGTCGTCGGCTCCAGCCCTGAGGCACTGGTGACCGTCAAGGAAGGGATCGCCACCACCCGACCCATCGCGGGGTCGAGGCCCAGGGGGCACACCGAGGCGGAGGACCGACGATTGGCCGAGGAACTGCTGGCGGACCCGAAGGAACGGGCCGAACACCTGATGCTCGTGGATCTCGGACGCAACGACCTGGGCCGGATCTGTCGACCGGGCAGCGTCACCGTCCACGAGTTCATGCAGATCCATCGATACAGCCACATCATGCACCTGGAGGCTGCGGTCTCCGGGGAACTGGCGTCGGGGCATACCGCCCTGGACGCGACGCTGGCGTGTTTCCCCGCGGGCACCCTGTCCGGGGCCCCGAAGGTACGCGCGATGGAGATCATCGACGAGCTGGAGGTCAGTCGGCGCGGTCTCTACGGCGGGGTGGTCGGCTACTTCGACTTCGCCGGGAACTCCGATGTCGCCATCGCCATCCGCACCGCGGTGCTGCGTGACGGGGTGGCCCACGTCCAGGCCGGGGCCGGGATCGTCGCGGACTCCCGGCCGGAGCTGGAGGACGCGGAGTGCTCCCACAAGGCCGCAGCCGTCATCACCGCGCTGAGGCGCGCCGCACGGATGGAGGAGGCGGGATGAGTGTGCTCGATCAGATCATCGAGGGTGTGCGTGAGGACCTGGCGGTGCGTCAGTCGGCCCATCCGTTGGCCGAGGTGGAGGCCGCCGCTCGGGCCGCATCCCCGGCGCGCCCGGTCCAGTTGACGGGGGAGATGCTGGGGGTCATCGCCGAGGTCAAACGGCGTTCCCCGAGCAAGGGGGATCTCGCGACGATCCCAGATCCGGCCTCGCTGGCTGCGGCCTACGAGACCGGGGGAGCGGCTGCCATCTCGGTGCTGACCGAGCAGCGACGTTTCAGCGGCAGCCTGGCGGACCTCGACGCTGTGCGGGCGAGCGTTGCCGCCCCGCTGCTCCGCAAGGACTTCATGGTCGAGCCCTACCAGTTCTTCGAGGCCCGGGCCCATGGGGCGGACCTGGTGCTGCTCATCGTCGCGGCCCTGGACGACGCCCAGCTCGCGGACTTCCTCTCCCTCGGTGAGGAACTGGGGATGACCGCACTGGTCGAGACCCACACCGAGCAGGAGGTCGAACGGGCGGTCGCGGTCGGGGCCGAGGTGATCGGGGTCAACAACCGCAACCTCAAGACCCTGGAGGTGGACCTGGCCCAGTTCGGCAGGCTCGCCTCCCTCATCCCGGACACCTGCACCAAGGTGGCCGAGTCGGGCATCTTCACCGTCGACGACGCCCGCCGGGTCAGGGACGAGGGGGCCGACGCCATCCTGGTGGGTGAGGCCCTGGTCACGCATGGCGACCCGATGACGGCCGTCACCGGGTTCAGTTCACTGAGAACCAGCTGAGGGCTGTTCACGACGCCACGTGCGCGCGGTCCGCCCATCAGTTGCCCACACCGCGACGTGAGTGTGTCGAGACCTCAGGACCGTGCGCTGGGACCCATCGCAGGGGTCTCGACACGGACTGTCCACCGCGCTCACGCGCCGGTGAGAGCAGCGGATAAGCGACATGAACAATGCCCTGAGGAGGAATCCCAGGAATGCTGGACGAGTTCTTCCTGGAATCGCCGTGATGCCGGTCGGGCCGGTCGAGATCGGCCTGGTCCACCCGCTCTCCTGGTCGATCGCCACCACGGTCTTCCTGGTCCGCGGCAAGAAGTCAAGGTGCTGAGGACAGAACACAGGGGCTCGGCCAAGGAACGACCACGGACGTCCCTGCCCAGCCCCTGCAGTGCTTCGGGTGTTGCCGCTGAGGTGCACGAGGGAGTGCCTTCACGTTTCGAGCACCTCTGAAGGGACCCCAGTGGACAGCGTAGGATGCCCGGCATGACCTCCCTACCCGATGCCCGCGGCCACTTCGGTCGGTTCGGTGGCACCTTCGTCCCGGAGGCGCTGCGTGCCGCCCTGGCCGAGCTGGACGCCGAGTTCAAGGCGGCCCAGGCCGATCCGGTGTTCGCGGCCGAGCTGGCGGACCTGCAGCGCAACTACGCCGGACGCCCCACCCCCGTCACGGTGGCGCGGAACTTCTCGAAGGAGTGCGGCAACGCGACGATCCTGCTCAAGCGTGAGGACCTCAACCACACCGGGGCACACAAGATCAACAACGTGTTGGGCCAGGCCCTGCTCACCAGGCGGATGGGCAAGACCCGGGTCATCGCCGAGACCGGGGCGGGACAGCACGGCGTGGCCACCGCGACGGCGGCGGCCCTCATGGGGTTGGAGTGCCGCATCTACATGGGTGAGGTTGACACCCGACGTCAGGCCCTCAACGTGGCCCGGATGCAGCTGCTCGGGGCGGAGGTCCATGCCGTGGCCTCCGGGTCGCGCACCCTCAAGGACGCGATGAACGAGGCGATGCGGGACTGGGTGGCCACCGTCGACCACACCCACTACCTCATCGGCACCGTCGGCGGGCCCCACCCCTTCCCGTACCTCGTCCGGGAACTTCAACGGGTGATCTCCACCGAGGCGAGGCAACAGCTGCTCGACGAGCACGGTGGCCTGCCGGACTGGGTGGTGGCCGCCGTGGGCGGCGGTTCCAACGCGATCGGGGCCTTCGCAGACTTCATCGAGGACGACTCCGTCGGGCTGCTCGGGATCGAGGCGGCCGGGGAGGGCGTGGCGACGGGGCGCCATGCCGCGACCATCAGGGCAGGACGGCCCGGCGTGCTGCACGGGGCCCGCACCTTCGTGCTGCAGGACGAGGACGGGCAGACGATGGAGTCCCACTCCATCTCCGCCGGACTCGACTATCCCGGGGTCGGGCCGGAACACGCCTGGCTCGCCGAGACCGGCAGGGCCAGCTATGAGCCGATCACCGACATCGAGGCGATGGAGGCGTTCCGGCTGCTGAGTCGCACCGAGGGCATCATCCCGGCCATCGAGTCCGCGCACGCCGTCGCCGGTGCCCGCAAGCTGGCGCTGCGGCTCGCCGAGGAACAGCCCGGACTGCGACCACGCATCCTGATCTGTCTGTCCGGCAGGGGGGACAAGGACGTGGCGACGGCCTTCGACTGGTTCGACCTGCCAGGGGTCCCGGACCGCATCGTGGGAGGACTGGAATGAAGACGTTCACCGACACCGCCCGACTCGGGATCTCCGGTCGGGTCATCGCCTCCTGCCGCGACGAGGGCCGTGCCGCGCTGGTCGGGTACCTCCCGGTCGGTTACCCCAGCGTCGCCGACAGCATGGCAGCCTACCGGGTGTTGTGTGAGGGAGCCGACATCGTCGAGATCGGGATGCCCTACACCGACCCGTTCCTCGACGGCACCGTGATCCAGCACGCCACCACGCGCGCACTGCAGCGCGGCGTGCGCACCAGGCATGCCTTCACCGCAGCAGAGACCGTCGCGGCCTGCGGCCGGACCCCCGTGGTGATGACCTACTGGAACCTCATCGAGCAGTACGGTCCGGACGCCTTCGCCCGCGATCTGGCGGCCGCCGGGGGAGCCGGGGTGATCACCCCGGACCTCACCCCCGACGAGGCCGACGAATGGGTCGCCGCCACCGATGCCCACTCACTGGACCGGATCTTCCTCATCGCCCCCTCCAGCACCCCGGAACGCATCTCGATGACGATGACGGCATGCCGTGGCTGGGTCTACGCGACCAGCGTCATGGGGGTGACCGGGGTACGCGCCACCACCTCCGTCGACGCCCCCGTCATCGCCGGACGGGCCCGGGAGATCGATCCGGGCCTTCCCATCGGGATCGGGCTCGGGGTCGGTACCGGAGCCCAGGCGGCCGAGGTGGCGACCTGGGCGGATGCGGTCATCGTCGGCTCCGCGCTGGTGCGTTGTCTCGGGGCAGATGGTGACGATCTCACCTCCGACCTGCAGAAGTTGTCCTGTCTCACTGCAGAATTGAGTGCAGGAGTCAAGCAGTAGGAGTCTTCCGTGACCCATCCGGGCCCCCAGTTCCAGCATCCAACCGGTCAGGTACCGCCGCCTGCCGGTTGGCAGCCCTCGTTGCCGCCACAACCGCCGCTTCCTCCCCAGCCGCCGCACGGCGGGTGGTACCAGGCCCCGCCACCTCCACCGCCGCGGGGCAACGGCCCGCTCATCGCGGCCATCGTCGCAGTCGTGGTGGTGATCGCGGTCATGGCGGGCTACCTGCTGTGGCCGAAGGGCGACGACGAGGCCACCCCCGAGCCTCAGCCCGCGGCGAGCACCGAACCCACACCTGACCCGACCCCGACCCCCGAGAGCACACCGCCCTCGCCGACCCCCACCGTCACCGCGCCGACGAGCCCGCCAGCACCACGACAGGTGCCGGGCGATGCCCCACCTCCGGTACCCGACGATCTCGTGACGGTCCACCCAGAGCTTCCTGCACCGACCCCGACCACGGCCGGCCCCAACCCCACCAACCCGGGATACGACCCCGAGAACGGTCGAGGCGGATTCATCCAACCCCGCGAGAACCGTCCCCCGATCGAGGCACCGGATGCCACCCCTGACCAGACCTGGCCCACCATCACCGATCCAGGCCCCTGGACCGGAGCGTGGCAGACGGTGGCAGGGGAGCGGGGCACCTACCAGGTGCCCAGTGACTGGACGGTGGAAGAACCCGGGGTCTTTCGTGGGTACCAGGTGATGGGACGTACCGTCGGGGCCAATGGGATCTCGGTCCACGGAGCGGATGCCTGCCAAGGAGACAGTGACCTGAGCTTCGTCGGGATCACCAAGGCCACCGACAAGGCGGTCGACACCCAGCAGTACGCTCGTTTCGTCGCCCACCTCTGGGCCCTGGTGATCAACACCGAGTGGGAGGGGGACTACTACCTGGTGCCGGACCCGGTCACGATGGAGTTCCCCTTCGCCGATGGCACCACGGGGCACCTCTCGACGGTCACCTTCGTCCCCAGGACGAAGCAGGACTGTGACTTCCCGGCGATCCGGGTCTCTGCCGCCATCCGAGCAGGAGGGTCGGGAGAACAGGCCCACGGCATCGTCGCGGTCTCCTACGTCGGTAAGGAGGGCGAGCTCGGAGTCGCCCTGGAGCGCCAGGTGCTCAGCTCCTTCCGGCCACCGGAGTGATGAGAGGGCCAGTCATGCCCGGATCAGTGGGTTCGGG
Organism: Arachnia propionica; assembly: GCF_003859805.1. GTDB lineage: Bacteria > Actinomycetota > Actinomycetes > Propionibacteriales > Propionibacteriaceae > Arachnia > Arachnia propionica_C. The sequence goes on along the minus strand of NZ_RQZG01000001.1, from coordinate 363,443 downwards.
TCACTGGTCCGGCGGGTCCGGTTCGTGACCTCTGGGGCAGGAGGGTCGCACGACGTCGGAAAAGCGGCGGCGCGGGACCGTTGTGGCGCAGTGAGGTGTGCGTGGCCGCGAGCCGTCGCAACGTCCGCACCCCAGGACTCACCGGTTCAACAGGGTCAGCACCGCCTTCACCCGTCGATGGACGGAGGTGTTGGGGTGGAGGCCGAGCTTGCTGAAGATCCGCTGGGTGTGCTTCTCCACGGCTCCCTCCGTGACGACGAGACGCGTGGCGATGCCCGCATTGGTGTGCCCCTCCGCCATCAGTTCCAGCACCTCCTTCTCCCGTGGGGTGAGATCGGCCACCGGGTCGAGGGAGCGTCCCCGGCGCAGGGCCTGGGAGACCACCTCCGGATCCAGGACCAGGCCACCCTCGGCCACCCGGGTCACGGCCTCGAGGAAGGCGTCCAGATCCGAGACCCGGTCCTTGAGCAGGTACCCCAGGTGAGCGTCGCCGGACTCGAGCAGATCCGAGACGTAGGCGGGGATCACGTACTGGCTGAGCAGCAGCACCGGGGCCTTCGGCCATCCGGAGCGGATGGCCATGGCTGCCCGCAGGCCCTCATCGGTGTGGCTCGGTGGCATGCGGATGTCAGTGATGATCAGCTCAGGCCGCAGCTCCAGCGCGGCCCGCACCAATGAGTCACCATCACCCACACTGGCGACGATCTGGTGCCCTTCCTCGCTGAGGATCAGGTTGAGACCCTCACGCAGCAGCACCGAGTCGTCAGCGGTCAGGATGCGCATGGGATGACTGCCTCCAGGACTGTGGGACCCCCGACGGGGGAGGTGATCGTGAGCGTACCGCCCAGACCGTGAAGCCGCTGCTCCAGGCCCGCCAGACCATGTCCCTTCGCGGTGGCAGCCCCTCCGGCACCGTCGTCGGCGACCGTGACCCGCAGTTCATCAGCGACGGTGCCCACCTCCACCAGGATGCGTGTCGCCGCCGAGTGCTTGTTGGCATTGGCCAGGGCCTCGGCCACCACGAAGTAGGCGGCCTGCTCGATGTGGGTGGGCAGTGCCGGGACGGCGATGCTGCACCGTGCCGGGATGGGGGAGCCCGCCGACACCTCCTCCACCGCAGCCGCGAGACCACGGTCCACCAGCACCGGGGGAGCGATGCCACGCGAGAGGTTCCGCAACTCGGCCAGGGTGTCCTGGGTCTGCTGCATCGCCTGGGCCAGGAGGTCGTCCGCCGTCTCGGGGGAGGTGCCGACCTTGCGACGGGCGCGGGCCAGATCCATGGTGAGTCGCACCAGCCGCTGCTGGGGACCGTCGTGGATGTCCCGTTCGACACGACGCAGGGCCTCGGCCTCGGCGCGGTGTGCCGCCTGCCGGGAGTCCAACAGGTCGTCATAGCGCTGGTCCTGACGGGCCCGGGAGTTCAACATGAGCTCGCCGACCACGGCCTGGAACGAGGCGAGACCGCCGATCACGGCGGGACCGAAACGCAGGAACGCGATCGCCAGCAGCAGGTAGAGCCCGATGTCGAACAGCCAGGACATCGGCAGCCCCAACAGTTCACCGAGCCCGATACTTCCCTCGAGGTGGGCGAACCGTCCGTGGAGCACCAGGACTGCGATCGGGCCGAGCAGGGAACCGATTCCCACGGCGAGCAGGGTGACGAGCAGCGACCAGGTCAGCGTCGAGGTGGCGAAGGCCAACCCCACCCAGGCCAGGTCCAACCAGCTCTGCGGGTCGGTGAGCAGGATACGCAGCCGCTGGAACGCAGTGCCTGCACCGCGCCGGTAGACCACCTCGGGAGCCGGGGCGTTGTCGAGGAGGGTGTGCATCACCTGCCGCTCGGCGACGGCGCAGGAGCGGGCGAACAACATCCCGGCGGCCAGGATGAAGGCCCCGAAGATCATGACGATCAGCCCTGCCCCGAGGCTGATCAGGACGACGGTGATGACGAAGGCGGCCAGCCGGAGCGGGAAGCCGAGGAACAGATAGCTCACGCGACGCCAGGTCAGGGCGTTCCATGATGAAGTGATCATGACTCAATCCTTCTGCCGCACAGCGCACGGGACCATCCCGCTGGCTGGTGTCCTCGATGGTCGGGCCAGCCAGAACACCACCCAGCATGCCTGACCGGAAAAGCCGGCAGGAGGGGTAGGGTTGGGCACCGGCCGATGGAAGGGGAGTTGGCGTGGCGGATTCGTTCGTGCACCTGCACTGTCACACGGAGTTCTCGATGCTCGACGGGGCGGCGCGGATCCATGATCTGTTCGCAGGGGCGGAGAGGATGGGCATGCCGGCCCTCGCGATGACCGACCACGGGAACCTGTTCGGGGCGTACGAGTTCTACAAGGCCTCCAAGAACTACGACGTCAAACCCATCATCGGGCTCGAGGCCTACCTGACCCCCCGCACCCACCGCTCGGAACGCAAACGCGTCCAGTTCGGTGACGGCACCGGCGATGACGTCGCCTCCAAGGGCGCCTACACCCACATGACGATGTGGGCCTCGGACAAGGAGGCCATGCACAACCTGTTCAAGCTCAGCTCCCGCAGCTCGCTGGAGGGGTTCTTCTACAAGCCCCGGGCGGACCGGGAACTGTTGAACGACCACGGCAGGGGTCTGATCGCGACCACCGGATGTCCCTCCGGTGAGGTGCAGACCTTCCTGCGTCTCGGCCAGTACGACAACGCACTCGCAGCAGCCGCCGAGTTCCGGGACATCTTCGGGGCGGGCAACTTCTACGTCGAATTGATGGACCACGGCCTGGAGATCGAGAACCGGGTCCGCCAGGACCTGCTGAGGTTGGCCAAGGAACTGAACCTGCCCCTGGTGGCCACCAACGATCTCCACTACGTGCACGCCCACGACGCCGACGCGCACGACACGCTGCTGTGCGTCTCGGCCGGTTCCCGCAAGGCCCAGACCGACCGCTTCAAGTTCGACGGTTCCGGGTACTACCTGAAGAGCCCCGAGGAGATGCGGGCGCTCTTCAGTGAGCTGCCCGAGGCGTGCGACAACACCCTGGCCATCGCCGAGCGCATGGAGACCGCATTCGACGAGGGCATGGGAACCTACATGCCCCGCTTCGACTGCCCGGCGGGTGAGGACGAGGACTCCTGGTTCCACAAGGAGGTGGACCGGGGGCTGCACCAGCGTTACCCCGACGGCGTCCCTGACCAGGTGCGGGATCGGGCCGAGTTCGAGTCCAAGATCATCTCCACGATGGGCTTCACCGGCTACTTCCTCGTGGTGGCGGACTTCATCAACTGGGCGAAGGACAACGGGATCCGGGTGGGACCGGGCCGAGGGTCTGGGGCAGGGTCGATGTGCGCCTACGCCCTCAGGATCACCGACCTCGATCCCATCGAGCACGGCCTGCTCTTCGAGCGCTTCCTCAACCCGGAGCGCGTCTCCATGCCGGACTTCGACATCGACTTCGACGATCGGCGTCGGGGTGAGGTGATCCAGTACGTCACCCACAAGTACGGCTCGGACAAGGTGGCCCAGATCGTCACCTACGGATCCATCAAGGCCAAGGCCGCGGTCAAGGACGCGTCCCGGGTGCTCGACATGCCCTACGCGGTGGGCGAGAAGATCACCAAGGCGATGCCCGCCGATGTCATGGGCAAGGGAGTGGCCTTGCCGGACCTGTTCAACGAGGAGCACAAACGCTACGCCGAGGGGGCGGAGTTCCGTGACCTCTACAACGCCGACCCGGAGGTGCGCACCGTCGTCGAGGCAGCGAAGGGCATCGAGGGTCTGAAGCGGCAGTGGGGAGTCCACGCGGCGGGGGTCATCATGTCCAGCAGCCCGCTGCAGGACGTCATACCCGTGATGAAGCGGGAGTCCGACGGGGCGATCATCACCCAGTTCGACTACCCGGGATGCGAATCCCTGGGGCTGATCAAGATGGACTTCCTGGGGCTGCGCAACCTCACCGTCATCGACGATGCGGTGCGCAACATCAAGATCAACAAGGGGATCGACGTGGTGCTGGAGGACCTGCCCCTGACCGATCCCGCCACGTACGAGTTGCTGCAGCGCGGTGACACGCTCGGCGTGTTCCAGCTCGACGGTGGGCCGATGCGCGCGTTGCTGCGCTCGATGCAGCCCGACTGCTTCGACGACATCTCCGCCGTCGGCGCCCTGTACCGACCAGGGCCGATGGGTGCGGACTCCCACAACAAGTACGCCCGTCGCAAGACCGGACGCGAGGAGGTGGAGCCGATCCACCCGGACCTGGCGGAGGCGCTGGAGCCGATCCTGGGCGAGACCTACGGCCTCATCGTCTACCAGGAACAGGTGATGGCCATCGCCCAGCAGCTGGCGGGATACACCCTGGGGGGTGCTGACATGCTGCGTCGAGCGATGGGCAAGAAGAAGAAGGCGGAACTGGACGCCCACTACGAACGGTTCAGCACCGGCATGAAGGAACGGGGGTTCAGGCAGGAGCCCATCGACGTGTTGTGGAACATCCTGCTCCCGTTCTCCGACTACGCGTTCAACAAGGCCCATTCCGCGGCCTACGGGGTGGTCTCCTACTGGACCGCCTACCTCAAGGCGAATCATCCCACCGAGTACATGGCCGCTCTGCTGCAGTCGGTGCGCGACGACAAGGACAAATCCGCCGGTTATCTCGCGGAGTGCCGTCACATGGGCATCAACGTGCTGCCACCCGACGTGAACTCCTCCGAGATCGCGTTCACCCCGGTCGGCAGGGACATCCGGTTCGGGCTGGGGGCCGTGCGCAACGTCGGCGACAAGGTGGTCTCCGCCTGGACCGAGGCGCGTTCCGCACTGGGGCCCGCCAAGGACTTCAACGACTTCCTCGACAAGGCCCCGTTGCTGATGTGCAACAAACGGGTGATCGAGTCGCTGATCAAGGCGGGGGCCTTCGACGAACTCGGCCACACCCGACGCTCCCTCATGGAGATCCACGAGGACGCCGTCGACTCCGTCATCGATCTGAAGAAGAACGAGGAGAACGGCCAGTTCGACCTGTTCGGTGCAATGGATGACGACTCATCGGGAGGGCTCGAGCTGCGGGCCGTGCCGGAACTGCCGGAGTGGGACAAACGCACCAAACTGGCCTTCGAGCGGGAGATGCTCGGCCTCTACGTCTCCGACCACCCCCTCAACGGTCTCGAACACGTGCTGCTGCAGCACGGCAAGCACTCCATCGGGTCACTGTCCGGGGACGGTGGGGCCCGTGGCGAGACCACCGTGTGCGGGCTCATCACTCAGGTCACGCGCAAGGTGAACAAGACCGGCGCCTTCTACGCCATCGTCACGCTGGAGGATCTCGACGCCGCCATCGAGGTGACGGTCTTCCCCCGGGTCTACGACACGGTGGCCCACTGCCTGGCACCCGACACCATCGTGGCCGTGCGGGGAGTCGTCGAGGACTCCGAGGACCGGGTCCGGATGCGGGCGGCCGATGTCCACGCCCCCCAGGTGAACGCCGACGGCGGTCTCGGCCCGGTGGTCCTGACACTGCCGTCGGTCAGATGCACCCCCGGGGTGGTCACCGCCCTGCGGCAGGTGCTCTCCGGCCATCCCGGAAGCGCGGAGGTGCACCTGCAGCTGCGCACGGGGGAGAGCCTCAAGACCTTCCGGCTCGGGGACGGTTTCAAGGTTGCTCCCAGCTCCCCCCTGTTCGCCGATCTCAAGGCGTTGCTGGGCCCGAGTGCCGTCAGTTTCGGGAAAGGAGGTTGAGATGACCGGCGCATTGCCCTCCCGGGCCCAACCGGGGCCCATCTGGCGCACCCTGTGGTTCACGGTCTTCGTCGTGGTCACCGGTGCGGTCGGCGCAGGGTTGTGGGCGGTGTTCGCACATCGCCCCGGATACATCGTCACCGAAGGACTCGGGGCCTACCTCACGGAGCGGGGACAAACCGATGTGTTCTCCTCCGACGCCCTGTTCGTGGCCCTGGCAGGCCTGAGCGGTTTCCTCATCGGGATCGTCGCGTGGTTGCGGTTCAAGGACCTGGGATGGTTGGTGTGCGTCCACGCCCTGCTCGGTGGGACGGTCGGGGCGTTGATCATCTGGCGGCTGGGGCTGCTGGTCTCCCCGAGCAACTTCGATCAGCGCCTGGCCACCGCCGCGGTCGGTGACACCGTTCCCATCGATCTCGACCTGCACTCCTTGGCCGCGCTGCTGGTGGGCCCTTTCGGGGCCATCACCCCGATCATGTTGTGTGCGGCGTTCTGGCCCGATGACGAGTCCACCACTCGACAGGCACCGGAGGCGCGGCGGATCGCGACGCTAGACTGAGCCACCGTGCTGCGAACCGTTGATCTGACAAAGGTCGAGGGCGACTGTCGTGGGCTGATGCCCCGTGCCCCCCTGGATGTCGCCCGGGCCACCGAGGCGGTCCGGGTGGTGGTCGACGACGTCCGTGACCGTGGCGTCGAGGCCCTGGTCGAGTACTCGAGGCGTTTCGACCACGTGGTGCCACCCTCCTTCCGGGTGCCCGCGGAGGTGCTCGCCGAGGCCGCCGCGGGGTTGGACCCCGGGCTTCGACGGGCCTTCGAGGAGGCGATCCGTCGTCGCCGGGAGGTGGCGACGGCACTGGAGCTGGACGCCGACCCGGTGCCGGTCCTGCTGGCGGACGGTGCCGAGGTGGGCCTGCGCAACATCCCGATGGAGCGTGTGGGGCTCTACGTGCCCGGAGGACTGGCCCCACTGGCCTCGAGCGTCATCATGAACGTCGTCCCGGCCCAGGTGGCGGGAGTCACCGAGATCGCCGTGGCCTCCCCGCCACAGGTTGACCACGGTGGCTGGCCACACCCGAACATCCTGGCGTTGTGTCACATGCTCGGGGTCACCGAGGTCCATGCGGTGGGCGGCGCCCAGGCGATCGCGATGTTCGCCCACGGGGTGCCCGGGGTCTGCGCCCCGGTGTCACTGGTGACCGGTCCGGGCAACATCTACGTCGTCGCCGCGAAGCGGCTGCTCCGCGGCATCGTCGGGATCGACTCGGAGGCCGGTCCCACCGAGATCGCCATCGTCGCCGACGACGGTGCCGACCCACGTTTCGTCGCCGCCGACCTGATCTCCCAGGCCGAGCACGACCCGATGGCGGCCTCGGTGCTCATCACCGACTCTCCCTCGCTGGCACGTGAGGTCGGGCGCGAACTGGAGCAGCAGGTGGCCACCACCTCACACCGCGAACGCATCCGCACCGCCCTGACCGGTCAGCAGTCGGCCGTGCTGCTGGTCCGTGACCTCGACCAGGCAGTGGCGGTGGCCAACACCTACGCCGCGGAACACCTCGAGATCCACACCCGTGGTGCAGCAGCCGTCGCCGCCAGGATCCGCAACGCCGGGGCGATCTTCGTCGGTCCCTACTCGCCCGTCAGCCTGGGGGACTACTCGGCAGGATCCACCCATGTGCTGCCCACCGCCGGATGTGCCTGCCACAGCTCCGGTCTGGGTGTGCGTTCCTTCATGCGCACCGTCCACGTCATCTCCTACTCGGCGGGGGCCCTGGTCGAGATCGCCGACGAGGTGGAGCGTTTCGCGATGGCCGAGGACCTCCCCGGTCACGCCAATGCGATCACCGTTCGGAGGCCGCGATGAACCAGGACCTTCCGCTGCGCGACGACCTGGTGGGACAGGCCCCCTACGGTGCTCCGCAGCTGGACGTGCCGATCGTGCTCAACGTCAACGAGAACCCCTACCCGCCGTCCCCCGGGCTGCGACGGGCCCTCGCCGAGGCCATCCACGAAGCCGCGGGGGGCCTGAACCGCTACCCGGACCGGGAGGCCTGGGACCTGCGTCGTGATCTCGCCACTCACCTGGGACACGGGGTGGGACCGGAGAACATCTGGGCGGCCAACGGCTCCAATGAGATCATGACCCATCTCCTGACCGCCTTCGGTGGTCCCGGCCGGAGGGTGCTGACCTTCACCCCGACGTACTCGATGTATCCCGAGTACGCCCGCAACACCTGCACCACGTACGTCACGACGCCGCGGTTGCCCGATCACACCGTTGACGCCGGCCTCGTCCTGGACGCCATCGAGAGGCACCGGCCAACGGTGGTGATCATCGCGACCCCGAACAATCCGACGGGGACCTCGGTGGCCCCGGAGGTGATCGACGAGATCTGTCGCGCCACCCGTGCCGTCGTCGTGGTCGACGAGGCCTACCAGGAGTTCTCGAGCCGTGCCAGCTGTCTGACACTGCTGGATCGTCACGACCACCTCGTGGTGAGCCGGACCATGAGCAAGGCCTTCGCGATGGCAGGGGCCCGGGTCGGTTACCTCGCGGCCTCACCCGCCGTGGTCGACGCCTGCCGGATCGTGCGGTTGCCCTACCACCTCGGCACCCAGACCCAGGTGCTGGCGCGCGTGGCCCTGGCACATCGTGAGGAGTTGCTCGCCCAGGTCGAACAGCTGGCCCGAGAGACCCGTGACTTCCAGACCTGGCTGCTCGGGCACGGCTACGAGGTGATCCCCTCGGATGCCAACTTCGTGTCGTTCGGCCGATTCCTTGACCGTCACGCCGTCTGGCAGGGTCTCCTGGACCGGGGGATCCTGATCCGTGAGACCGGTCCCGAGGGATTCCTGCGCGCCTCGGCGGGCAGGCCCGAGGAGATGGCGGCGTTGCGTGACGCCCTGCGTGAGATCCACCCGGAAGGACCCCGACCATGAGCCGCACCGCGAGCCGCACCAGGACCACCAGCGAGTCCAGCATCACCGTCACGGTCAACCTCGACGGCACCGGCCGTTCCAGCATCTCCACCGGGGTCGGCTTCTACGACCACATGCTCACCGCACTGGCCAAGCACTCACTCATCGACATCGACGTCGTCGCCGAGGGGGATCTCCACATCGACGGCCACCACGTCGTCGAGGACACCGCCATCGTGCTCGGGCAGGCCATCAAGGAGGCCTTGGGGGACAAGGTGGGGATCCGTCGTTACGCGGATGCCACCGTCCCCCTCGACGAGGCGCTGGCCCACTGCGTCGTCGACGTCGCCGGGCGACCCTACGTGGTGTGCTCAGGGGAGCCCGAGGCACAGGTCACCGCCCGGATCGGTGGAACCGGGGTGCCCTACGCCGGTTCGATGACCTACCACGTCTTCGAGTCCTTCGGGCTCAACGCCGGACTGTGCATCCACCTGCGTCTGCTGGCCGGGCGCGATCCCCACCACATCGTCGAGGCCGAGTTCAAGGCCCTGGCCCGCGCGCTGCGGGATGCCATCGCCCTGGATCCCCGGGTGGGGGACGTCCCCTCCACGAAGGGGGCCCTGTGATCCGCGTCGGGGTGCTCGACCACGGATCCGGCAACCTCCACTCGGCCTGTCGTGCGCTGGAGGCGGTCGGGGCGACGGTGACGGTCACCGGGGACCGGGAGCTGCTGGAGGCCTGCGACGCCCTCGTGGTTCCCGGCGTCGGGGCGTTCGCCGCCTGCATGGCCGGGCTGCGGGCCATCGACGGTGAGACGCTGATCCGGGACTGGATCGTCTCCGGTCGGCCGTTGCTCGGGATCTGCGTGGGACACCAGATCCTCTTCGAGGGGGGCACGGAACACGGCCGGGTGACCCCGGGGCTCGGGGTGTGGTCGGGCCAGGTGGCCCGGCTCCCCGCGCAACGGCTGCCCCACATGGGGTGGAACACGGTGCGGCCACCGGAGCACAGCCGACTGTTCGCAGGCGTCACCGATGAACGTTTCTACTTCGTCCACAGCTACGCGGCACTCGGTCCACCGGAGGGGACGCAGACCACGCTGTCCGACCACGAGGTGCCCTTCGTCGCGGCGGTGGAACGCGACAACGTCTTCTCCACCCAGTTCCACCCGGAGAAATCGGGTTCGGCGGGTACCCGGCTGCTCGGCAACTGGTTGTCTCAGGCCTGAGCCCGGAGCCCGAGCGCCTCGACCAGGGCGGGAAGTCCGAGGGCCGCGGTCGTCGGCCACTGGAGGTCGCAGTCCATGCCCGTGGGGTGGGGATTGATCTCCACGACGAAGGAACCGCTGCGCCGTGCGAGTCCCGGGAGAGCGGCTGCCGGGTACACCACCGACGAGGTGCCCACCACCAGGGTGAGATCGGCCTGCTGGGTGGCGGCCACCGCGTTGTCGACGTCGGTGGGGTCGAGCATCTCGTTGAAGAAGACGATGCCGGGTCGCAGATCGCCTCCGCAGCCGGAACAGGGCGAAGGGGGACAGCGCAGTACGGGTGCTCCCGAGGCCGCGGTGAGATCGGGGTCCCCGGGCAGCCCGCAGTCGATGCAGTGGAAGCGGTCGAGCCGACCGTGCAGGTGGGCCAGTACCTCGGCCCCACCCCGTTCGTGGAGGTCGTCGATGTTCTGCGTGACGATGTCCAGCCGTTCCAGGGTGCCGGAGCGTTGCCACCCGCCCAGGGCGAGGTGCCCCGCATTGGGTTGGGTCGAGGCCACGATCCCGATCCGCCACAGGTACCACGCCCACACCAGTGCCGGATCGGCACGCCATCCCTCCTCCGTGGCCATCACCTCCGGGGAGTGGCTGTGCCACAGCCCTGCGGACTCGTCCCGGAAGGTGGGCACCCCGGACTCCGCCGACATCCCCGCCCCGGTCAGCACGAGCACCCTGCGGGCCGCTGCGGCGTGCTCGAGGAGAGGGGCTGGGACCTGATCCGGGTGTTCGGTCATGGGACCATCCTTCCACGTGCGACCCTGATCCGTGTCACACTTCCAGCTGCCCGATCCCACATCCGAGAGGTTTCCATGACGACAGTCGACCCTTCCGTTCTCATCACAGGTTTCGAACCGTTCGGTGGTGGCAGCACCAATCCCTCGGGACAGCTGGTGGAACGCCTCGCCGACACCCATCCCGGCGAGGTGCTGCCGGTGGAGTTCGCCGGACTCCGGGAGCGCCTCGGGGTGCTGCTCGATCGGTGGCGACCGGGACACGTGGTCTGTCTCGGGTTGTCAGCTCAGGCGAGCGGCATCACCTTCGAGCGGGTGGCCCTCAACCTCATGGATGCCTCGATCCCGGACAACGCCGGTGAGCAGCCCGTCGACGTCCCTGTCGTCGACGGCGGCGATGCCGCGCTGTGGGCAACCCTGCCGGTGAAGTCGATGCTGGACGCCACCCGTGCCGCAGGGGTTCCGGGCGAGCTCTCACTGAGCGCCGGTGCCTACGTCTGCAACGCCCTGCTCTACACCGTGCTCGACATCGCGGCCGGGCAGCCGACGGCCACCCGCCCCCGGTGCGGTTTCATCCATCTGCCACCGACCGGGATCCTCGACCTGGACACCCAGGAACGAGGACTTCGGGCTGCACTGAACACGCTGTCGGGTGCAGGCCCGAGGCGGTAGGGTTGCACGTCGTGGACACATTGCAGTTGCTGCCCGCCGTTGACGTCCAGGACGGCCAGGCCGTTCAGTTGGTGCAGGGTGTGGCGGGCACCCAGAAGGAGTTCGGGGATCCGCTGACCGCGGCCCTGCGCTGGCAGGAGGGCGGATCATCCTGGATCCACCTCGTGGATCTCGACGCCGCCTTCGGTCGCGGCTCGAACGCACCGTTGCTGGCCGAGATCATCGGCAGGCTCGACATCGACGTCGAGCTCTCCGGTGGGATCCGTGACGACGAGTCACTCACCCGGGCGCTCGAGACCGGGTGCCGACGTGTGAACATCGGGACGGCTGCGCTGGAGGACCCGGCATGGTGTGAGCGCGTGATCGCGGAGCACGGGGACCGGATCGCCATCGGCCTCGACGTGCGTGGCGAGCACCTCGCAGCCCGGGGTTGGACCACCGAGGGCGGTCCCTGGGCCGAGACCCTGGAACGTCTCGCCACCGCCGGCTGCCCGCGTTTCGTGGTCACCGACGTCAACTCCGACGGGATGCTGACCGGCCCGAACCTCGATCTGTTGGCCGACATGTGTGCTCGCACCGATGCGGCGATGATCGCCTCCGGTGGGATCTCGACGTTGGAGGATCTGCGGGTGCTGCGTGGCATGGTCGCGGACGGCGTCGAGGGGGCGATCATCGGCACTGCCCTGTACCTTGGACGTTTCACCCTCGCCGAGGCCATCGAGGTGGCCGGCCCCCAGCCCGAGAGGACCATGCGATGACCCCGGCCCCCCGCACCAGTTTCGGTGCCTCCGAGTCCACACGACTCCACACCCCGCCATTGCTGACCGGCCGGATCAAGGACCTCCTGGCCGGCAGGAAGATCGCGATGACAGGGGTCACGGGCTTCATCGGGGAGCAGCTGTTGTGGACGTTCCTCACCGAGTGCCCTGACTCCCGTACCGCCGTCCTGGTCAGACGCAAGGGCTCGCTCAGCGCCGAGGACCGGGTGCGATCCCTGCTGAAGAAGCCCATCTTCACCCAGGTCGTCGCGGCCGCCGGATCGGTCGAGGAGCTCATGGCGGCCCGGGTCGAGGTGATCGAGGGTGACCTGCCTGAGGTCCCGGTGTTGCCCCGTGACATCGACGTGCTGGTCCACTGCGCCGGCGACGTGTCCTTCGACCCCCCGATCGACGCGGCCTTCAAGACGAACGTGCTGGGCACCGAGGCCCTCCTGGCCAGGTTCCGCGAGTCCTGCTCCGACAAGGAGGGCAACCTGGAGCGGGTGCCGCACTACGTCCACATCTCCACGGCCTACACCGCCGGACGTCGTCGCGGACCGATCCCGGAGGCGGCCCACCCCCACGACGTCGACTACGCCCGTGAGGCGGAGGCGGCCCTGACCATGGCGGCCATGGTGGAGGCCCGCTCCCGCACCTCGGAGCAGCTCACGCTGCTCAGGAAGGAGGCGGAGAAACTGCACCGCAAGGCCGGGTACCTGACCACGAGCGAGGACACCGAACGCCGTCGTGTCGAATGGGTGAAGCAGGAACTCGTGGCTGCGGGGACCGAACGGGCCCGTTCCCTCGGGTGGACCGATGTCTACACCTTCGCCAAGGCCATGGGGGAGGCAGTCGTGGCGGATCTCTGCCGCGACATGAGGGTCTCCGTGGTGCGTCCCGCCATCGTCGAGTCCTCCTTGAGGCATCCCCATCCGGGCTGGATCGAGGGATTCAAGATGGCCGACCCGATCATCCTCGCCTACGGACGCGGCCAGCTGCCGGAATTCCCCGCTTCGCCCGACGCGGTGATCGACATCATCCCCTGCGACTACGTGGTCAACACCATCGTCGCGGTGTGCGCCACCACACCGGAGGTGGGGCGTCCCGAGTACTACCACTGCTCCTCCGGTGCCCGGAATCCCTTGACCTTCCGGGGCATCTACGAGCACATCCGCTCCTACTTCTCCAAGCACCCCTACACCGAGGGACAGGACTCCTCGAAACTCGCCACCTGGGACTTCCCCGGCCCGGAACCGGTGGAACGCAAGCTGTGGCTCGCCGGTCTCGGGGTGAACATCGGCAACCGCATGCTGAGTTTCGCCCCGCGGGGGCGCCGCACCCTCGCCGCGGCACGTGCCCTCGACAGGACGGCGAAACAGCTCGACTTCCTCAACAAGTACCTCAGCCTCTACGGCGAGTACCTGCAGTCCGAGCTCCACTTCGTCGACGACTGCACGCTGGCACTGCACAACTCACTCCACGAGGAGGACCGGGAGCGTTTCGGGTTCGACTCCGCCGATGTCGACTGGACGTACTACCTGGAGGAGGTCCACGCCCCGGCCATCACGGATCCGGTGCGTCGACTGGATGCGGCACGCAAACGTCGTAGGGCGCGTTCCGCGACCTACAAGGACCTCAAGCCTGCCAGACCGGGAACGGTGCTCGCCGCTTTCGACCTCGACGGCACGGTGATGACCACCAACGTCATCGAGACCTACCTGTGGTTGCGGCTGCCCGAACTCGGTCTGCCGGGGCGGCTGGGGGAGCTCTGCCGGGTGCTGGCCCAGCTGCCGAACTACCTCGGAGCGGAACGCAAGGATCGAGGGGTGTTCCTCCGCCAGGTCTACCGACGCTACGAAGGTGCGAACCTGGCGGAACTGGAACGTTTCGTCGACGAGAGACTCACCCCCTTCGTGCTCGACCGGACCTCCCCGGAGGCGGTCCGGCGGATCCGGGAGCACAAGGAGGCCGGGCACACCACCATCCTCATCACCGGGGTGATCCGACCGCTGACCCGCCCGTTCGTGGGGCTGTTCGACCACATCGTCGCCGCGGATCTGGCCACCGACGCGGCCGGGGTGTGCACCGGTTTCCTCACCGGACCACCGATGGTGGGGGATTCCAGGGCGGCCTGGCTCACCCACTACGCCGGTCTCCACGGCATCGACCTGGGTGCCTCCTTCGCCTATGCCGACAGCCACGTCGACCTCCCGATGCTCCGTAGCGTCGGCAATCCGGTGGCGGTGAGTCCCGACATCGGGTTGATGCGTGCCGCGCGCGCCTCAGGCTGGTCGATCATCGACTGGCCGTCGCACTCGGTGCAGCCGCGCTGGAAGTTGCCGTCATGACCCGGCCGGGTTTCGTCCTCAAGGTCGATGAGCGCACGCCCGACCTGCTGACCCTGTCCGGCAGCCGGGTGCAGCTGCAACGTTTCCCGACGGGTACCCGGGTGCTCTACCCGCCGGACGCCATGCCCTCCAGTGATCCCGTGCCGCTCATCGATGCGTCCCTGGCCACACCGGTCGATGCCATTCCTTTCCCGGCCCAGCTCCGCCCCGGGATGAAACTCACCGTCGTGATCGGGAACGTCCATCCGGTGCAGCCTCGGATGCGCTTCGACATCCGGCGCAGCATCGTGGAACGGGTGCTCGAACAGGCGGCCCGCGCCGGTGTCGACGACGTGGCCCTGGTCATCGCGGCGGGTCTGTCACCCCGCTGGGCGGCCAAGGACGTGGTCGCCGCCCTGGGGGACCGGGTCGCTGCCTCCTTCCTGCCCGACGGGCTGATCCACAGTCACGACGTCACCTCGCCGGAGCTGCTCGAGATCGCCCGGGTGGCCGGGGAGTCGGTGCTGGTGGATCCGCGCATCGCAGAATCCGATCTCGTGGTCGTGGTGGACGTGTGCCACGGTCGTCGGGGTGGGTGCGTGCTCGCCACCGGTGCCACCGACATCGCCACGATCAACCGCATCGCGGGTTTCACCGGCTCCACCGCGGCAGTGGGTGAGGTCTCACGCGCCATCAAGGACGCCGTCAACGTGTTCGCGATCTCCGCGGTGCTGGGGCAACCATTCCTGCGGCAACCACTCAACTTCCTCAACGAGCGGGAGTGGGAGTGGCGGTTGCCGGAGCAGCTGGCCTTCGCGGCCGCCCGGCAGCTGGTGGAGCTCCTGCCGATCCAGGGCTCCCACCGGCTCTACGCAGCACCGCGGGCCGACTACGCGGTGCTGGACGTCGTCGCGGGGTCCCCGGAAGCGGTGGTCTCCCAGGCCTCGGAGGTCTGGCAGGCGGCCAATGCCGTCTTCGTCCCGAGTGCTGACACGGTGATCACCTCGGTGTGGGGCAGCAGCATCGATCCGGGGGATCCGATCGGATCCCCGATCAGCGCCGCTCATCACGCCCTGGTCGATCGGGTGGGGAACCATGGGGCCTCCCCACTGGTGCGGGATGGTGGCGTCGTCATCGCCTTCCACCCACTCAGCAGGCTCTTCTCCAACCGACTGCAGTCACCGAGTGCCGACTTCTTCGACAAGATCCTGCCGCAGACCCGTGACGGCCGGGAGATCCACGAGCGTTTCGAGTCCCGGGCGCTCGACGAGGACTGGGACCTCACGCTGTACCGCGACCACCACGCTCCCCACCCACTGGCCGTCTTCCACTCCTGGTACGCGATCCAGGAGGTCGCCTCCCGGCTGTCCGAGGTGATCTGGGTCGGTGGTTCCCGTGAATCAGCAGCGGTGCTCGGACACCGGGCGGCCTCCACCCTGGCCGACGGTCTCGAGTTGGCGGGTGAGCTGGGTGGTGCCGGGTCGATCACCTACCTGCACGGTCCGGGACGTGCGACAGGGGAGTGCCAGTGATCACCTGGTTCGCCGACATGGCCCGGTTCGCCCGAACCGGTTTCGGACTGCGCTCCACCCGCCCGGTGGGGGCGCCGTCGCGGACTGCGCGACGACGTCACCGGCTCGGTCAGGGGGAGATGGGCGAGGGCCCGAACCTGCTCAACCCTCTGGCCTGGCGACTCGAGTACCAGGTGGCGGGTCTGGGGGCACTGGACGGTCTCGACGCCCCGGTGATCCTCGCGTGCAACGAGCAGGGGGTCCTCGACTGGCGGGTGCTCGAAGCCGCCCTGCCCGCACGGTTGCGCGCCACCTGGAGACGCCCGAGTCGTGCCCTCGCCCGTGGTCGCAGCACGGTGATCTTCTCCGAGGCAGCCGGACCGGAGGGGGGCGTGGGGGAGTTCTCCGGGGTGCCGGCCGAACTGGCGAACCTGCACAACGTTCCCGTGGTGCCGGTGGCCCTGGTGGGGACCTACCATCTCAAGGAGGTGTTGCGGCTGGCCCTCGAACGACGCCCCAAGGTCTCGGTCCGGTTCGGTGCCCCCATCTACGTTCGTGGCCAGTCGCTGGAGGAGGCCACCGCTGAGATCCAGACCGCGGTGACCGCCCTGTTCAACCGGACGGACCTGTCGTGGTGGGCCCTGCAGCACCGTGGGCCGATCCGCGGTGAGTCCCAACCCATGGCCAGGTGGCGACGTCGCTGGGAGCAGAGCAGCCCGCGTCCGTCAGGGCACTCCGGCATCTGGCGTTGGTGATGGACAGCTTCGTCGACCCGCACCTCACCTGGCGGCCGTTGGGCGATCAGGACTGGGAGGAGGTGGCCCGACTGCAGACCCAGATCGCGGTCATCGACGACCCACTGCTGAGCACGACCTCGGAGCTGTTGGACTCCCTCGCCCCTGATGCCGACCGCGGGGAGGCGGTCGGGGGGTGGGATGACTACGGCAGCCTGTCAGCCTTCGCCTGGAACTTCATCGACCCGGAGGAGGAGGGACCACTCGTGCACCTCCTCGGTGCGGTCCACCCGACCCACCGACACCAGGGCATCGGGGCGAACCTGCTCCGGTGGCAGGTGGAACACGCCATCGCCTGGCGGGATGCGACCCACCCCGGACAGGAACTGAGGTTGCGCTGCGTGGTCGAGGGGCAGCCGGGACTGGAGCAGCTGCTGCTGCACCGTGGGTTCACGCTCACCCGGTGCCTGATCGACATGACCCGTCCCCTCCACCCCCTGCCCGTCCCGGTTTCCCCGGCAGGGGTTGAGTTCGTTCCCTTCGCCTCGGAGCTGAGCGATCCCGTGCTCGATCTGCACCGGGTGTGCTTCGAGGCACCGTTCCCACGCCAGACCTGGGAGGAGTCCCTGGCCTCGGAGTCCTTCCGTGCCCACTGGTCGGTCGTGGCCCTCAGGAATGGAGAGGTGATCGGCTACTGCCTCAACGCCCGTGTCCCGGGCATCGACGGGGATGCGGAGCAGGGCTGGTGTGACCGCCTGGGGGTGACACCGAGCGAGCGACGCCACGGTGTCGCCGAGGCGATGCTCGCGAGATCGATGCGCGTGATGGCGGCGGAAGGCATCGAATCCTGCGGGATCAGCGTCGACGTGCCGAACCGTACGATCGCCGCGTGGCTCACCCGAACCCTCGGTTACGAGGAGGCCGACAGCGTGGTCACCCTCGAACGGACCATCGACTGATATATGCTGCGCCTTGCAGATGTGACCATCGGGTAATCAATAAGGACGTGACGAATGAGCGGCCACTCCAAATGGGCGACGACGAAGCACAAGAAGGCAGTCATCGATGCCAAACGCGGCAAGCTGTTCGCGAAACTGATCAAGAACGTCGAGGTCGCCGCCCGCCTCGGCGGCGGTGACCCGGCGGGCAACCCCACCCTCTACGACGCCATCCAGAAGGCCAAGAAGTCCTCGGTTCCCAATGACAACATCGACCGGGCCGTCAAGCGGGGTTCCGGGGCCGAGTCCGGCGGTGCGGACTACGAGACGATCACCTACGAGGCCTACGGCCCGGCCGGGATCGCGATCCTCATCGAGTGCCTCACCGACAACCGCAACCGTTCCGCCTCCGATGTGCGCGTCGCCGTGACCCGCAACGGGGGGACCATGGCGGATGTGGGCTCCGTGCAGCGGCTGTTCTCCCGCAAGGGCGTGGTCGTGGTGCCGAAGCGCCAGGGGGATCGTGAACTCGTCGAGGACGACCTGCTGGAGGCAGCGCTCGAGGCCGGGCTGGAGGAGGTCACCGACGAGGGAGAGACCTGGGAGGCCCGCTGCGACCCCGCCGACATCGTCGAGGTCCGCAAGGCTGTGGAGGCCGCCGGCATGGAGTACGACTCCGCGGAGGTGCAGTTCGTCGCCTCCTTCGACCAGGAGGTTGACAGCGTGGAGGTCGCGACCAAGGTGTTCCGCATCATCGACGCACTCGAGGACTCCGACGATGTCCAGAACGTCTACACGAACCTGGACCTGACCGACGAGGTCGCGGCGGCTCTGGAGAACGAGGACTGATCCGGTACCATCGAACGGATGTTCGAGATGAAGCGGATCATGGGCGTCGACCCCGGCCTCACCCGGTGCGGGATGGCCGTGGTACGAGGCACGGTCGGGCGGCCACCATCCTTCGTGGCGGTCGGGGTGGCACGCACCGGGACCGAGCTCGACATCGGCCAGCGTCTGCTGACCCTGGAGCAGGCCCTGGAGACCTGGATCGAGAAACACCGCCCCGATGTCGTCGCCATCGAGCGGGTCTTCGCCCAGCACAACCGGGCCTCCGTGATCGACACCGCACAGGCGGCCGGGGTCGCGGCCCTGGTCGCGGCACGCCACGCTCTGCCGGTCAGCTTCCACACCCCGAGCGAGGTCAAGGCGGCGGTCACCGGATCCGGCCGGGCCGACAAGGCCCAGGTGACCGCCATGGTCACCACCATCTTGAAACTCACCGCACCACCGCGCCCGGCTGACGCGGCCGACGCCCTCGCACTGGCCGTCTGCCACGCCTGGCGTGGAGGTCACACCAATCGTTACGCCGCGCTCGTCGCGGCAGCCAGGAAGGCGCCATGATCTCGCAGCTCACCGGGACCGTCGCCCACGCCGGGACGACCTGGTTCGTCATCGATGTCGCCGGGGTGGGATACCGGGCCCTGTGCACACCTGACACGGCGGCCGCGCTGCGGCCGGGAGAGGTGACCACCGTCCACACCTCGCTGGTGGTGCGTGAGGACTCCCTCACCCTCTTCGGATTCGGGACCGAGGCCGAGCGGGAGATGTTCGAGCTGGTGCAGGCCCCGAGCGGGGTCGGCCCGAAGGTCGCGCTGGCGATCTGTTCGGTGCTCTCCCCGGGAGACCTCAGGCGCGCCGTGACGGGTGATGACACCCGTGCCATCTCGCGCGCCCCCGGGGTGGGTCCGAAGATGGCCCAGAAGATCATCCTGGAGCTGCGGGACAAGGCGGCCCTGCTGGCCCTCGACGACAGCAGCACCGTCACCGGACCCCCCCAGGGTGATCAGGCCTGGCGCGAGCAGGTCACCGAGGGTCTGCAGGGACTCGGCTGGTCCGCGAAGGACGCCGCAGCCGCCTGCGACGCCATCGCCGAGCAGGCCGCCACCGGTGCCAGCATCCGTCAGCTGATGCGGGCCGCACTGAGCTCACTGGCGAAGCGCTGAGGAGGAGGCCATGGACGACTCGGCGGTCAATCCGCAACCCCGGGGTGAGGAGCAGGAGTTCGAGGCGGCACTGCGCCCGAAACGGCTCGCGGAGTTCGAGGGTCAGCCACGGGTGAGGGATCAGCTGGGGCTGGTGCTCGATGCCGCCCGTCACCGGGGGAGCAGCCCGGACCACGTGCTGCTGTCGGGCCCACCCGGTCTCGGCAAGACCACCCTCGCCATGATCATCGCGGCCGAGCTGGGGGTCAACCTCCGGATCTCGTCGGGGCCGGCGATCCAACACGCCGGCGACCTGGCGGCGATCCTCTCCGGACTCGACGACGGTGACGTGCTCTTCCTGGACGAGATCCACCGTCTGGCCCGCCCCGCTGAGGAGATGCTCTACCTGGCGATGGAGGACTTCCGTGTGGACGTCATCGTCGGCAAGGGTCCCGGGGCCACCGCCATCCCGATCGAGCTGCCGCCCTTCACCCTCGTCGGGGCCACCACCCGGGCAGGTCTGCTGCCCGGCCCCCTGCGGGACCGGTTCGGTTTCACCGCGCAGCTCGAGTTCTACGACGCCGCGGACCTGGCCGGGATCGTCGCCGGCTCGGCCGGAAAACTCGGGGTTGATCTGCATCCCGATGCCGCCAAGGAGATCGCAGGACGCTCCAGGGGCACCCCCCGCATCGCGAACCGGTTGCTCAGACGGGTGCGGGACTACGCCCAGGTCGCCGGTGAGAGCCGGGTCACGGTCCCTCACGCCCGGGCGGCTCTCGACCTCTACGAGGTGGATGCGCGTGGCCTGGACCGACTGGACCGTGCGGTGCTGAACAACCTGTGCACCCTCTTCGGGGGAGGGCCGGTCGGGTTGTCCACCCTGGCCCTCAGCGTGGGGGAGGAGACCGAGACGGTCTCCGAGGTGGCCGAGCCGTTCCTGATCCGTGAAGGACTGATGATGCGCACCCCCCGTGGCCGGGTGGCAACGGGGGCCGCGTGGCGACACCTCGGCCTGCAACCGCCCGGTGGAGATCCGTCCCTGTTCGATTGAGCTATCCTGACCCTTGGCAATTTTTGCCCTGAACCTTTGAAGGACTCGTCCATGCTCGAAACGCTCCTGATGATCGTCGCTTTCGGCGGTCTGATGTACTTTATGATGGTTCGCCCGCAGCAGAGGAAGATGCGGGAACACCAGGCGGTCATCGACGCCCTGCAACCCGGTGCCCGGGTGCTGGTGCAGAGTGGGCTCTACGGCACCCTGACACATGTCGGTGACAAGCAGGTCATCATCGAGTTCGCCCCAGGCCTCGAGGTGACCTGTCTCAAGGCTGCGATCCTGCGTGAGGTCGCCGAGGACGAGGAGGAGTTCGAGTTCGACGACGAGACCGGTCCCGTCCCCACCGTGGAGTCGACCGAGGTGTCTGAGCTCACCGAGGAGACCGCCAGTCTCGACGAGGTCCCCGAGAAGAACTGATCCCCCATGGCAACCACATCCCGAAAGCCCCGTCCCGGGCTCGTCCTCATCGTCTTCCTGATCGCCCTGGCGGCCCTGTACGGCATCATGGCCCTCGGCAGGATCTGGACCCCCAAGCTGGGGCTCGATCTCCAGGGCGGCATGACCATCACACTGACCGCCACCAACTCCACCGTGGAGGCCGACAACCTCGAGCAGGCCCGGCAGATCATCCAGAACCGGGTGGACAGCCTCGGCGTCAGCGAGGCCGCGGTCACCACCTCCGGTGAGCGGCACATCGTGGTCTCCGCGCCGAACGTGCAGCGCGACGACCTCGTCGACCTCATCGGAAGCACGGCCCAGTTGACCTTCCGTCCGGTGCTGAGCAGTCAGGCCGCGGTCCCGGTCCAGGAGACCGGGCTCGACCGGCTGCCCACACCGACCCCGGAGCCCGGTACCATCGGAACCCAGCTCCCGATCGCCGAGGTACTGGCCTATCAGCCCACCGCTGAGGAGCAGACCTCCTTCCAGAACTACCAGTGCGGGGACAAGGTCACCCAGCCGCTGGACGCAGCCACCTTCGCCTGCGACCCGGGCAAGACCACGAAGTTCCTGCTGGGACCGGTCGCCATCGTCGGTGAACGTGTCACCAATGCCGTCTCGACGGTGCCGACGGGTGAGATCCACAACGTGGTCGCCCTCTCCTTCGACGCCGAGGGCACGGAGGCGATGCGGGAGATGACCACCGCGCTCGTGTCGAAACCGGATCCGACGAACCAGTTCGCCGTGCTGCTCGACGGCATCGTCGAGTCCAACGCCCGGGTCCAGACCCCGATCACCGACGGCAGCGCCCAGATCAGTGGCAACTTCACCCCCGAGTCCGCTGCCGAACTGGCGAACGTCCTGCGGTTCGGCTCCCTGCCGCTCAACTTCGAGCCCTCGCAGGTCGAGACCGTCTCCGCGACACTCGGTGGCGAACAGCTGCGGGTCGGGCTCATCGCCGGTGTGATCGGGCTCTCGCTGGTCATTCTCTACTGCCTGGCGTACTACCGCGGCCTCGGACTCGTGGTGATCGGCTCCCTCGGTGTGGCAGCCCTGGGGACCTACGCCTCCATGGTGATCCTCGGTGAGGCGATGGGTTTCACCCTGAACCTGCCCGCGATCGCGGGAGCGATCGTCGCCATCGGTGTCACCGCGGACTCGTTCGTCATCTACTTCGAGCGCATCCGTGACGAGATCCGCGACGGTCGCAGTCTCAAGTCCGCTCTCACCACCGGATGGGTCAAGGCCCGCTCCACCATCATCGTGGCGGACATGGTCTCGATCCTCTCGGCCCTGGTGCTGTTCATCCTGGCGGTCGGTGGCGTGAAGGGCTTCGCCTTCGCCCTCGGACTCACCACCCTCATCGACCTGGCCGTGTGCTTCTTCTTCACCAAGCCACTGGTGCAGGTCCTGGGACGCACCAGGTTCTTCGGTGAGGGTCACAGGCTGTCCGGCCTGGACGCCTCGCACATGGGGGTCACACGGGACTCACTGCTCGGTCGCCGCCGTCGCCGTTCCACCTCGATCGTCAAGGAGGCCTGATGAGCACCAAGCACGGCCTGGCACATCGTTTCTACACCGGACAGGTCTCCTACGACTTCGTCCGCAACCGCCGCACCTGGTACACCTTCTCGGTCCTGCTCCTGCTGCTGTGCGTCATCGGGTTGGTGGTGCGAGGACTCGCACTCGGCATCGAGTTCCGAGGTGGCACGGACTTCCAGGTGCCGTTGGAGGTCACCTCCAGCACCGTTGACGAGGTGCGGACCGCGGCATCGGGCTTCGAGGTCGGGAACCTGGAGCCGCAGGTGTTCTCCCTGGGGGATTCGAAGGTCCGGATCCAGACCCGGGCGCTGACCCCGGAGGAGACCACCGACGTCCGTTCGGCCATCGCCGAGATGGCCGGGGTCGAGGTCAAGGACGTCACCTACACCGCCATCGGGGCCTCGTGGGGCAAGCAGGTCTCGCAGCAGGCCCTCATCGCACTCGTGGTGTTCATCCTGCTGGTGATGGTGCTGATCGGGGTGTGGTTCAGGAACTGGAAGATGTCCCTGGCCGCCGTCATCGCGTTGGGACACGACCTGTTGGTCACCGTGGGGGTCTACGCCCTGGTCGGCTTCACCGTCACTCCCGCGACGATCATCGGGGTGTTGACCATCCTGGGGTACTCCCTCTACGACACCGTCGTGGTCTTCGACCGCGTCGCGGAGAACACCCGGGGGGTCAAGGAGAGTCGTCAGACCTACGCTGAGGCCGCGAACCTCGCCATCAACCAGGTGCTGATCCGCTCCCTCAACACCACCGTCATCGGCATCCTGCCGGTCACCGCCCTGCTGATCGGGGGCGCGATGCTCCACAGCGGTCCGCTCGCCGACCTCGGTCTGGCCCTGTTCATCGGCATGATCGCGGGTGCCTACTCGTCGATCTTCATCGCCACACCGCTGCTGGTGCAGATGAAGGAGAGGGAGCCGGACCAGGTGGCGCACCGCCGATCGTTGGAGCGCAAGCAGGAACGTGACCAGGCGCGCGCCGAGCGGAAGGCAGCCGCTGCCGGGACCGATGAGGCCGAAGGCGCCGCAGTGGGTGCCGGGACCAGACAGCAGCGTCGGACCAATCTCAGCCGGGAGCAGCGGAGGAAGCAGAAGCGATGACCCTGGTGCACTCGCACATCACCGACGTCCCCGACTGGCCCAAGCCGGGGGTGACCTTCAAGGACATCACGCCGTTGCTGGCCTCGCCGGAAGGGTTCGCGCAGGCCATCGAGGCGATCGCCGACTCCGCCCCGAGGGACGTGGACTTCGTGGTGGGCATGGAGGCGCGAGGATTCATCTTCGCGGCTCCGGTCGCCCTGCGGCTGGGAGCTGGGTTCGTCCCCGTGCGCAAACCCGGGAAACTGCCACGTGAGGTGGTCAGCGAGAGCTTCGCCCTCGAGTACGGCACCGCGACCCTCACGATGCACGTCGACGCGATGTTCAAGGGGGCCAGGGTGCTCGTCGTCGACGACGTCCTGGCCACAGGTGGCACCGTCGCAGCGACGGCAGCGCTGCTGCAACGGCTCGGAGCACAGTTGGTGCACGTCAGCGTGCTGCTGGAGCTCTCGGCACTCGGCGGTCGTGACAAGCTCGCGTCGGTCGGGGTCGAGAGCTGTTCGGCGGTGGTGATGCAGTAGATGGCGGGCCGGAAAGTGGTCCAACGCGGTTATGCCACCTCGACGGTGTCCATGCCGAGGAAGGACATCCACCCGCTGAGGGAGTTGGCGAAACGCTTCTGCCTCGCCTTCATCATGCTCGCCGGCAGCACCCTGATCGTGTGGCTGGACCGGGACGCCTACGTCGACAACGTCCGCGGCGACGGTGTCAGCTTCATCGACGCCCTGTACTACTCGACGGTCACGATGACCACCACCGGCTACGGCGACATCACGCCGTTGGCGCCACACGCCCGCCTGCTCAACGCCATCCTCATCACCCCGATGCGGATCGGCTTCCTGGTGGTGCTCGTCGGTACCACCATCGCCGT
Organism: Arachnia propionica; assembly: GCF_003859805.1. Classification (GTDB taxonomy): domain Bacteria; phylum Actinomycetota; class Actinomycetes; order Propionibacteriales; family Propionibacteriaceae; genus Arachnia; species Arachnia propionica_C. The sequence goes on along the minus strand of NZ_RQZG01000001.1, from coordinate 338,877 downwards.
GCTGGCGAACCAGGGCAACCGCATCATCCGTGATCTGCAGTGGAGGAGTGCCATGAGGAATCACGTCGTCGTCATCGGCTACGGCACGAAGGGGCGAAGCGCGATCAACACCCTGCGTCGGCACGGTGAGAAGGACGCGCGCATCGTCGTCATCGACAACAGTGATGTCGCCGTCAACGAGGCCAACCTGGATGGTCTGGCCGCCTTCCTCGGGGATGCCACCCAGCGGGAGCTGCTGCGTCGGGCCGAGATCAGCAAGGCCCGCAAGATCATCATCTGTCTCTCGCGGGACGATGCCGCCATCCTCACCACCTTGACGGTGCGTCAGCTCAACCCGGGGGCCGCCATCGTGGTCTCCGTGCGGGAGAAGGAGAACGTGCCCCTGGTGCGGCAGTCCGGTGCCACCTCTGTCGTGACCTCGTCCGACACGGTCGGTCGCCTCATGGGGCTGTCCGCGGTGGGTCCTGAGCTCGGGTCGATCATCCAGGACCTGCTGACGGCGGGTACCGGACTCGAGGTGAGTCAGCGTCAGGCCGCACCACACGAGGTGGGGCAGTCCCCGACGTCGTTGCTGCACGACCGGGTGATCGGCATCATCAGGGGCGGCACCCTGCGCCGGTTCTACGACTCGACCGCGGCTCGCATCGAGACCGGTGATCAGCTCATCGTGGTGCGGCGGGCACAGCACCGGGAGACCGGTCGCGACAGTGAGGAATGACGGGGTGGATGCTCGGTCCGGGCGTCGGTGGTGTCACAGGGACTAGACTCCTGGCATGGCTGAGCAGGCAAGGGGAGCGGGAGCGTTGAAACGCTTCACGAGTGGGCCTGAGCAACCGCGGCTGCGGATGCGACAGCGACTGGCCCGGCTGGGGGCGGTGCGTCCACGCTCCGCCGTGCTCGATCCACTGTTCAAGATCATCCATGCCAGCCACCCGAAGGCTGACCTCGAGGTGGTCGAGCGCGCCTATCGCGTCGCCGAGCTGCACCACCGGGGACAGAAGCGCAAGTCAGGGGACCCGTACATCACCCACCCGTTGGCGGTGGCGACGATCCTGGCCGAGCTCGGCATGACCGAGCCGGTCCTTGCGGCCGCGTTGCTGCACGACACCGTCGAGGACACCGACTACACCCTGGAGCAGCTGCGGGCGGACTTCTCCGACGAGGTGGCCCGGATGGTCGACGGGGTGACGAAGCTGGACAAGGTCACCTACGGTGAGACGGCCAAGGCCGAGACCATCCGCAAGATGATCATGGCCACATCCGAGGAGGTGCGGGTGCTGGTCATCAAACTCGCCGACCGGCTCCACAACATGCGCACCATCTCGTTCCTGCGTCCCGACAAGCAGGTGCGGATCGCCACCGAGACCCTGAACATCTTCGCACCGCTGGCGCACCGGCTCGGGATGAACACCATCAAGTGGGAACTCGAGGATCTCAGTTTCCAGGCCATCGAACCGAAGGTGTTCCAGGAGATCTCCGAACTGGTGGCCCAGCAGGCCCCGGGGCGGGAACGCTACCTCAGGGAGCTGATCGCCGACTTCCAGCAGCTCCTGGCCGAGAACCGGATCAAGGCAACCGTCTACGGACGTCCCAAGCATCTCTACTCGATCTACCAGAAGATGATGGTTCGGGGGCGTGACTTCGCCGACATCTACGACCTCATCGGGCTCCGTGTGCTGGTCGACGACCTGCGTGACTGCTACGCGGTGCTCGGGGTGGCCCACTCGAAGTGGAAACCCATCCCGGGCAGGTTCAAGGACTACATCGCCAACCCGAAGTTCAACATGTACCAGTCCCTGCACACCACGGTGCTCGGGATCCGTGGGGAACCCGTCGAGTTCCAGATCCGCACCCACGAGATGCACCGTCGCGCCGAGTACGGTGTGGCCGCTCACTGGAAGTACAAGGAGAACCTCCGCAACGGTGTCACCCCGGAGCAGGCCGGGCTGCGTGCCATGCACCAGCTCGGGGTGATGAGCAAGGAGACCGAGGACCCGACGGAGTTCCTGGACTCGGTGCTGTTCGAGATCAACTCCGACGAGGTCTACGTCTTCACCCCGAAGGGGGAGGTGGTGGCCCTGCCGGTCGGGGCGACCCCGGTGGACTTCGCCTTCTCGGTGCACACCGAGGTGGGGTTCCGCTGCATCGGCGCCCGGGTCAACGGACGTCTCGTGGCGCTGTCGACCAAACTGGCCCAGGGTGACAAGGTGGAGATCCTCACCTCCAAGTCACCCAATGCCGGCCCCAGCCGTGACTGGTTGAGTTTCGTCGCCTCCAGCCGCGCCAAGCAGAAGATCAAGCAGTACTTCTCCAGGGAACGTCGGGACGAGGCGATCGAGAACGGCAAGGAATCGCTGGCGAAGCAGCTGCGTCGCACCGGTCTTCCCCTGCAGCGTCTCCTCACGTTGGAGAACCTCACGGCCGTGGCCAATGAGTTGCGGCACCAGGACGTACCGTCGCTGTACATGGCGATCGGGGAGGGGCAGGTCTCGGCGCAGGCCGTGGTCACCCAGCTCATCCATCTGCACGGGGGTGAGGACGAGGCCGTCGACACCATCACCGAGGACGAGGTGGTACGGCCCCGTCGTCGTCCCAAGCCGGGAGGCGAGGCCCGGGTGCTGGTGGCGGGGGATCCGAGCATCACGGTGAAACTGGCCAGGTGCTGCCACCCGATCCCGGGAGATGGGATCAGTGGCTTCATCACCCGGGGCGACGGGGTCTCGGTGCACCGTGACGACTGCACGAACATGCCCGCCCTGCAGGAGAGCCCGGAACGGATGGTCCCGGTGGAATGGGACGGCAGCTCCGGAGGACAGTTCGAGGTGACCATCCAGGTGGAGGGCATCGATCGGGCGAGGCTGCTGGCCGACATCTCGACCGTCATCTCCGAGGCCCACGTCGACATCCTGGAGGCCACGCTCTCCTCAGGGCGCAACCGCAAGTTCATCGGCCGTCTCACCTTCGAGTCCCCGGATCCCACCCACCTGCAGCACGTCCTGAACCAGGTGAGGAAGGTGCCGGGGGTCTACGACGCCTTCCGACTGAATTCCTGACCACGAGGTGTCACCTTCCGTGCCCACGGATCGTGTACCAGGTGTGGACGAGGACATCGAGACCCGGTTCCGGGAACTCTACGAGACGACCTCAGGGCGGGTCTACGCCTTTCTCCGGAGGCACACCGATCCGGACCTGGCGGAGACGGTGACGGCCGAGGTCTTCGTCAAGGCGTGGCGGCACTTCGACTCCATGGGGCCGGAGCCACTCGGCTGGCTCATCACCACGGCGCGACGAACCCTCATCGATCATCAGCGTGCCCGAGGGAGACGTCTTCGCCTGACCGAGCAGGTCTACGCGCTGGAACGTTCAGCCAGCACACCGACTCCCGAGACGGTGGTCACCGAGCGACAGGCCGTGTTCGATGCCCTGGAGCGGCTCGGTGAGACCGATCGGGAGGCGCTCCTGCTGGTCGGCTGGGACGGGCTGTCACACCAGATGGCGGCCGCGGTGCTCGGGATGGGCAAGTCTGCGTTCACGAAGCGACTGGGACGAGCGCGACAACGTTTCGAGGAACTGCTCGATCCCACCACTCCCGCACGTCCTGTCCCACTGAGGAGGGTCTCATGACCGATCTGTCCAAGCACCGTCCTGATTTCGAGTCGGAGTTCACCCCTGAACGTCGCGCTGCCCTGTACGTCGAGATCACCCGGGAACGTGGCTCCGGACCCGGGGGACGTCGCTCGGTGATCATCGGGCTGGGTGTGGCAGCGGCGACCGTCACGGTCCTCGCCCTCGCGATCCCTGCAGTCATCCAGCACGTCCGGCCCGACCACGCACCAGTGGCCCAACCGATGACCGCGCCCACCGATTCCCCGCATCCCGAGACCGTGGACATGGGTGCGGAAACCGTCGACGATGAGGCGGAGGAGCCCTCAGCGACGCCATCCCTGGAATCTGCTCCCCTCACCTGGGAACTGGGAGCAGAGGTGGTGCCGGATGAACTGGATGTGACCTCGGTGCTCTCCTCCGAGGTGGGGCGGCCTGTCGCCGGGAGGTACCTCCACATCATCGAGAGGAGCGGGGGTCGTGGCTCGGACGACGATCTGGACCACCACACCGTCCAGGAGAGCTACATGGATGCCGACGGCTGGATCTGGGAACGGCGCAGCTACGCGGAGAGTGTCTCCCGACAGGTCGAGTGGTACAAGCACGAACCGGATCCGGAGTTGGCCCAGCTCCCCCCGGACCCCGGAGCACTGGATGCCCACTTCCGGGCACAGACCGGGACCAACTCGGATGATGAGCGGGTGTTCAAGTCGGTCACCGAACTGCTGACGCCCTTCAGGACACCTGAACTTCGTTCAGCCGCGTTGCGGGTGCTGGCGAACCTGGCGGTCGATCCGCAGGACCCGGGCACCGACAAGGAGGGCACCCCGACCAATCCGAAGGTGACCCTGAACGAGGTCGTCTTCTCCGACGGCACCACCGGGTACCGGGCCCATTTCGACGACCCGACGTCACGCCCCGGGGACGGACACAGTGTCTTCATCGACGCCGAGGGCATCATCATCGGTGCGGTCAAGGACGACCAGCAGGACACGTCCTTGACCAGGAAGATCGCCCTCCACGAGACGGTGGCCGTGCTGCCGGAGCAGTTCTCCCGGCGGCTGGGTGCAGAGCAGGCACCGTTCAACCGGGTCGTGATCGACGAGGGATGAGGCTCCCGCCCACATCGGTCCCGGGACATCGGTGAGGGACGTCCCGGGACCGTCGCCGTCTCAGCCCTCCGAGAAGTCCTTGAGGGTCTCCTTGGCCTGGTCGAGCCACGAGGTGTAGGTCTCCAGCGACTTCGCGGCGTCCTTCGCCCTGCGGGCATCGCCCCCGGCCTCGGCGTCCGCCAGGTCCCGGGTGAGTTTGTCCACCTGGGCCTGGAACAGGGCGACCGTGTCCTCGGCACGCCTGCGGGCCTCGGGATCGGTGCGCCGCCACCGTTCGGCCTCCAGCTCGGCGACATGGTCACCGAGCCTGCGGACCCGGGCATCCAGATCCCGCATCGCACCGCGAGGCACATGACCGAGTTCGTTGAAGCGGGTCAGGAACTCCCGGTGGATGGCCTTGGCCTCGTCGACATCGGTGACCCCGGCCAGGTCCTGCTCCACCTTGCCGAGCAGCTCCTCCTTCGCCGCGAGGTTCTCGGCCTGCTCGCCGTCGACGGCGTTCTGGGCAGCGGTCCTGGCGTTGAAGAACTGGTCCTGGAGGGCTCGGAACCGGGTCCACAACGCGTCGTCGTCACTGCGTTTCGCGGCTCCGGCCGCCTTCCAGCGAGTCATCAGCTCGCGGAAGGCCCCGGCGGTGGCTCCCCAGTCCGTGGACTCGGCCAAGGGGGTGGCCTCCTCGATGATCTGCTCCTTGAGCCGCTTGGCCTCGTCCCGCTTCGAGTTGAGCTCGGAGAAGTGCGCCTTGCGTCGACGGGTGTACTGGGTGCGGGCGGAGCTGAACCGGTGCCACAGCTCGTTGTCCGTGGTGCGGTCGACACGGGGCAGCGCCTTCCATTCCTCCAGCAGCTCCCGGAAACGGTCCACGCCGTGCCGCCAGTTGTTGCCGGTGGCCAACGCCTCGGCCTCGTCGACCATCGCCTGCTTCGCGGCGATGCTCGCGGCGTTCTGCTCGGCCTTGGCCACCCGGCGCGCCTCGATCTGAGCGGGCAGCAGCTCCTCCAGGGCGTCGAGGCGGGCCGTGAGGGCGGCGAGATCACCGACGGCGTTGGCCTCGGCGACATTGCCCCTGGCCGTGGTGATGGCCCTGCGCGCCTCCTCCGGCGACATGGCCTGTGCCTCCACCCGGGAGACCAGCAACCCCACCTCGGCGGCCAGGTTCTCGTAACGCCGCGTGTAGAACGCGAGGGCTTCCTCAGGGGTGGAGTCGGGGATCTGCCCGACACTTCTCTCGGTGTCACCGACGCGGACGTAGACGGTGCCGTCGGGGTCGACGCGTCCGAACTCCACGGGTGCTTGCTGTTCGCTCATGGGAACAATCTAGCGGGCGCACTCCGCCATCTGCCATAGAGTAGGCGAGTGCGCATTCACACGGTTCCTGTGTCCCCCTGGCAGGCGAACTGTCATCTCCTCGCCGCGGGCGACGGTGAGGCGGGTTCGCGATGCCTGGTCGTCGATCCCGGCGTGATGGGGTCGGAGGTGATCGTCGCGACACTCGACCGGGTGGGATGGACCCCGGCGGCGATCCTCGCCACCCACGGCCACCTCGACCACGTCGGGGAGGCCGCCGACCTGGCAGCGGTGTGGGCGGTGCCCGTGCACTGTGCCGTGGCCGACCACCCGATGCTGTTGACCCCGTCGCTCGGTCTCGGCCCCGGTGCGGTCCCGCTCATCACACAGGTGCTGGGAGCCGATGAGCTGCCTCGACCGGGTGACCTGCGGGACCACGAGAAGCTCGAGACGGCGGGGCTGACCGTGACCCCCCACCCAGCCCCCGGCCACACCCCGGGATCGACCGTGCTGGAGGTCGGTGACGACACCGAGACGGTCTTCCTGACCGGGGACGTCCTCTTCCGTGGCACGATCGGACGGACCGACCTGCCGGGTGGGGACATGGCCGAGATGCAGGCGACGCTGCGCCGTCTCCTCGAGATCCTGCCCACCGATGCCGTGCTGCTCCCCGGGCACGGCGCCGCCACCACCCTGGCGGCCGAGCGACAGCACAACCCCTACCTGCAACCCGAGTTCTTGGAGCGCTGACATGGCCCGTCCCACACCGATGTCCGGTTTCCCCGAGTTCCTCCCCGCCGGGCGCATGGTCGAGTCCCGTGTCCTCGGGGTCATCAGCTCGACCTTCGAACTGCACGGTTTCGCCCCCATCGAGACCCGGGCCGTGGAACCCCTGGAGCAGCTCTCCCGCAAGGGGGAGATCGACAAGGAGATCTACGTCGTGCGTCGCCTGCACGCCGATGAGGGGGAGGGCGACGAGCTGGGGCTCCACTTCGATCTCACGGTCCCGTTCGCCCGGTACGTGCTCGAACACGCGGGACATCTGGTCTTTCCCTTCCGGCGTTACCAGATCCAGAAGGTCTGGCGTGGCGAACGTCCCCAGGAGGGGCGGTACCGGGAGTTCACCCAGGCCGACATCGACATCGTCGGCCAGGATCGGCTGGCCTCCCACCATGACGTGGAGATCCCCCTGGTGGCGCTGGACGTCTTCGGCAGGTTGCACCGTGACCTCGGTCTGCCACAGGTGCGCATCCGGGTCAACAACCGCAAGCTCTCCGAGGGCTTCTACCGGGGACTGGGGATCGAGGATCCCGCCGCGGTGCTGCAGCGGGTGGACAAGTACGACAAGATCGGCCCGGGCGCCGTCGCGGAGCTGCTCACCACGCAGGTCGGCCTCAGCAGGGGCCAGGCCGAGGCATGCGTCGCCCTGGCGGGCATCTCGGCGGCCGACGGGTCCTTCGTGGACCAGGTGCAGGCCCTCGGTGTGCAGCACGAACTGCTGGACGAAGGACTGGCCGAACTGGAGGTGCTGGTACGCCTGGCCGCGGCCCAGGAACCGGGACGGGTGGTGGCCGATCTGCGGATCGCACGTGGCCTGGACTACTACACGGGAACGGTCTACGAGACCCTCCTGGAGGGTTTCGAGAAGCTCGGGTCCGTGGCCTCAGGGGGTCGCTACGACTCGCTCGCCTCCGACGGGAAGGTCACCTTCCCGGGGGTCGGGTACTCCTTCGGTGTGACCCGTATCCTCGCCCCGCTGATCGGGAAGGGAGTCCTCACCGCGTCGCGCAGCGTGCCCTCGGCGGTGCTGGTGGCCGTGGACGACGAGGAGAGCCGGGAACGGGCCATCACCATCGCCCGGCAGCTGCGTGCCCGAGGCGTCGCCTGCGAGGTGGCCCCCAGGGCCGACAGGTTCGGACGCCAGATCCGGTACGCCGAACGTCGCGGCATCCCGTTCGTGTGGTTCGGTGCCGGTCGCGACGACTCGGTCAAGGACATCCGTTCCGGTGAACAGCACCCGGCCGACCCGGCACGGTGGCTGCCCCCTGAGCCGGATCGGGTACCCCGGCTGCACTCCACCCTGTGACCGTGTGAACGACCCGATCCGGCATCCGGGGAGCAGGCACCGGGGAGGCGTTGGTTGCATCGGTTCGATGACGTTGGTTAGGCTCACCTTGGCCACAATGGGCCGCTGTCGGAGTTGTCGCATTGGAGACGCATGTTCCTGGGATCCTTCCTCATCGGCCTTCGCGAAGGCCTCGAGGCCTCCCTCATCATCGGCATCCTGATCGCCTACGTGCGCAGGCAGGAGCGCGCCGACGTCGTGTCCCGGATCTGGCTCGGAGTCGCCATCGCGGTGCTCGGATCGATCGCGCTGGGTGCCCTGTTCACCTTCGGTCGCTACGGGCTGAGCTTCGAGGGCCAGGAGCTGCTGGGTGGTGGCATGTCCCTGCTCGCCGTGGTCATGGTCACCTGGATGGTGTTCTGGATGCTCAAGGCGGGACGCACCATGAAGGCCGAGCTGGAGGCCAGCGCGGCCACCGCCATCGGCCGTGGCTGGGGGATGTTCTGGCTGGCCTTCATCTCCGTGGGTCGTGAGGGCATCGAGACCACCCTCATGCTGTGGGCCTGGCTCACCGAGCCGATCGCGCTGCTCGGTGCCGTCGCCGGACTGCTGGTCGCCTGCGGGATGGGATACCTCATCTACACCGGGATGCTCCGCATCAGGTTCTCCACCTTCTTCGCCTGGACCGGCACCCTGCTGATCATCATGACCGCGGGCATCCTCGCCTACGGCATCCACGACCTGCAGGAGGCGCGGTTCCTGCCCGGTCCGTTCTCCGGGGCCCCCATCACCCCCATCGACCTGCGCACCAAGGAGGTCCTGGTCGGATTCTTCACCGAGCGCCCCTTCTGGGGGGCCGCCTACCCCTTCGGCTGGGCGTTCGACCTGCAGGACGTGATCCCGCCCGACAGCTGGCCGGCGGCCCTGCTCAAGGGCACCGTCGGCTTCACACCGCTCATGAGCTGGCTCGAGATCACCGCCTGGGCCTGCTACATCGGCATCGTCCTCCCGCTGTTCATCAAACGTGTCCGCCACCCCGCCCCTCGAAAGGAAACCCATGAAGACGCTCACGCTGCGTAGCCTCGCCGCACTGGCCGTCAGTGCCCTGGTGCTCACCGGCTGCACCGAGAACAAGCCCGCCAGCACCTCCGACTCCGAGGCCGCTGGCGGCCCGATCACCGTCAGCTCCACCGACACCGAGTGCACGGTCTCGGCCTCCTCGGCCAAGTCCGGTACCGTCACCTTCTCCATCAAGAACGAGGGTTCCAGGATCACCGAGTTCTACCTGCTCGGCTCCGACGGGCTCAGGATCGTCTCGGAGAAGGAGAACATTGCCGCCGGTGCCTCCGCCGACCTGACGGTCTCCCTCCAGCCCGGCGAGTACTTCACCGCGTGCAAACCGGGCATGCGCGGTGAGAACGTCGGCCAGGCGGCCTTCAAGGTGACCGGCGAGGCCATCGAGCTCTCCGGTGAGGACAAGGCCCTGTTCGAACAGGTCGTGACCGACTACGTCGCCTTCGTGCGCAACGAGGTCTCCGAGCTCGAACCGAAGACCGAGGAGTTCGCCACCGCCTACATCAACGGCGACGACGAGAAGGCCCGCGACCTGTACGCCAAGATCCGTGTCCACTACGAACGGATCGAGCCCATCGCCGAGGCCCTGGGCACCCTCGATCCCCGCATCGACTACCGCGAGATCGACTACCTCGCGGAGGCGGAGGCACTGCAGACCGACGACCCGGAGTTCACGCAGTGGTTGGGATTCCACCGCATCGAGAAGGACCTGTGGGTCCCGGCGCAGGACGCCGTCCAGCCCGATGGTTCCTCCGCCCACGAGGGCTGGCAGCCCTCCACCACGGAGCAGCGCAAGGAGATCGGTGAGACCCTCATCAAGGACGTCAAGCAGCTGAACGAGCTCGTCTCCTCCCCGAGCTTCGTCACGGACAACGAGGTGAACATCTCCACCGTCTCGAACGGTGCCTCGGGTCTGCTGGAGGAGATCGCCGTCACCAAGGTCACCGGTGAGGAGAACTGGTGGAGCCACTACGACCTGTGGGACTTCCAGGCCAACCTGGAGGGCTCCCGCATCGCCTTCGACCTCGTCGCACCCATCGCGGAGCGCAAGGGTGAGGAGGGCAAGGCCCTGGTGGCCGAGATCACCAAGGAGTTCGACGCCCTGCAGGCCCTGCTCGACAAGTACGGCAGCCTGGAGAAGGGTTTCGTGCTCTACGACCAGGTGACCTCCGAGCAGCAGAAGGAGCTGAGCGACCAGATCAACGCCCTGCGTGAGCCGCTGTCCAGGCTCACCGTGACGGTGCTGGGGATCGAGGAGGAGTGATGGCTCTTTCCCGCAGGGGAATGCTGGCCTTCTCGGGCGCCTCCGCGGGTGCCGTCGGGCTGGGGGTGGGTGGCTTCTTCGCAGGCCGCGCCACCTCCGGTCCGACGGTGGCCGGTGCCGAGGAGTTGGTGCACGCCTATCACGGGGAGCACCAGGCCGGGATCATCACCCCGGCCCAGGAACAGCTGCACTTCGCGGCCTTCGACATGATGCCCGGTCAGACCCGCGACGACCTCGTCGAACTGCTCAAGGACTGGACCTACGCGGCCTCCCGCATGGCCCTGGGGGCCCCGGTCGGTGCGGGCGGGGCCTTCGACGGCAATCCGCTCGCCCCACCCGTCGACACGGGTGAGGCGGCTGACCACGGTCCGAACGGGTTGACCCTGACCATCGGCTTCGGTCGGTCCCTGTTCGTCGATGCCGAGGGCAACGACCGTTTCGGCATCGCAGACCAGCTGCCGGAGCAGTTCACGAAACTGCCCAAGATGGTCAACGACTTCATCAAACCGGCGATCTCCGACGGTGACCTGTGTGTCCAGGCCTGTGCCAACGATCCCCAGGTGGCGGTGCACGCCATCCGCAACCTCACCCGGATCGCCTTCGGGCGTGCCAACCTGAGATGGGCACAGCTCGGTTTCGGCCGGGCCTCCTCGACCTCCAAGGAGCAGCAGACCCCACGGAACCTGTTCGGGCAGAAGGACGGCACCAACAACATCAAGGCGGAGGAGACCGACAAGCTCGCCGAACACGTCTGGATCTCCGAGGGGCCTGAGTGGGCCCATGGTGGCTCCTACCTGATCGCCCGGAAGATCTCGATGACCATCGAGGTCTGGGACGGCCTGCAGCTGGAGGAACAGGACCGGGTGCTGGGACGTGCCAAGGGCAGTGGGGCCCCACTCTCCGGTGGGGATGAGTTCACCGCCCCGGACTTCGGCCGAACGGGCTCGAACGGCAAACCACTGATCGATCCCAGGTCGCACGTGGCCCGGACCCACCCGGACAACAACGGTGGCATCCAGATGCTGCGTCGCGCCTACAACTACGTGGACGGCTCGGATGAGCAGGGAAGGCTCGCGGCCGGCCTGTTCTTCATCGCCTACGTCAAGGAACCCGCCCGATTCGCCAAGGTCCACCGCAACATGGCCCGTGACGACATGTTCATCGAATACCTCAAGACCCTCGGCAGTGGGGTGTACCTCGTGCCGCCGGGATGCGAGGAGGGCGGCTACATCGGCGAGCGGCTGTTCTCGCAGTAGGATTCGTGGCCACGAGCTGTGGTGTCCATGCAGCCGGATTGGAGAGAGACATGCTTCGCACCCGCAATGCCGGGGAACTCAGGGCCACCGACGCAGGCCAGGAGGTGACCCTCACCGGATGGGTCGCCAAACGCCGTGACCACGGTGGCGTGGCCTTCATCGACCTGCGTGACGCCTCAGGGGTCGCCCAGGTGGTGGTCCGTGACGAGGTGCTGGACTCCTCAGGGGCGCACGATCTGCGCAACGAGTACTGCATCCAGGTGACCGGTGTCGTCGAGGTGCGCCCCGAGGGCAACGCCAATCCGGATCTACCCACGGGCGAGATCGAGGTCGCGATCTCCCAGCTGGAGGTGCTCAACCCGGCCGCCCCGCTGCCGTTCCAGATCGACGAGCGGGTCAACGTCGGTGAGGAGGCACGGCTGAAGTACCGCTACCTGGATCTTCGCCGTCCTGCCCCGGGGGCCGCCATCCGACTCCGCTCCAAGGTGAACCAGGCTGCCCGGAAGGTGTTGGGGGAAAGGGACTTCGTCGAGATCGAGACCCCGACGCTGACCCGTTCCACGCCCGAGGGCGCACGGGACTTCCTGGTGCCCGCCAGGTTGAACCCGGGGTCCTGGTACGCCCTGCCCCAGAGCCCGCAGCTGTTCAAGCAGCTGCTCATGGTCGCAGGCATGGAACGCTACTACCAACTGGCCCGCTGCTACCGCGACGAGGACTTCCGCGCAGACCGTCAACCGGAGTTCACGCAGCTCGACATCGAGATGAGTTTCGTGGACCAGGAGGATGTCATCGAGCTCGGCGAGGCCATCGTCAAGGAGATCTGGGCGATCAAGGGCGTCGAGCTGTCCACCCCGTTCCCGCGCATCCCCTACGCCGAGGCGATGGACCGGTACGGCTCCGACAAGCCCGACCTGCGTTTCGACCTGGAGCTGACCGAGCTCACCGAGCTGTTCTCCGACACCGGGTTCAGGGTCTTCAAGGCTCCCTACGTGGGGGCGGTCGTGATGCCGGGTGGGGCCTCACAGCCGCGTCGCACCTTCGACGCCTGGCAGGAATGGGCGAGACAGCGCGGCGCCAAGGGCTTGGCCTATGTCACCGTCGCCGAGTCCGGTGAGCTCGGTGGCCCCGTGGCGAAGAACCTGTCCGAGGCCGAGCTGGAGGCGTTGCCGGGACTGACCGGTGCGAAGCCCGGTGACTGCATCTTCTTCGCCGCGGGGGAACGCACCGCGTCCCAGAACCTGCTCGGGGCCGCCCGCAACGAGATCGCCCAGCGTTGCGGCCTCATCGCCGACGATGCCTGGAGCTTCCTGTGGGTCATCGACGCCCCACTGTTCAAACCCGCATCCGAGGCCAGGGCCGACGGTGACGTGGCGGTCGGTGCCGGGGCCTGGACGGCGGTGCACCACGCCTTCACCTCACCGAAACCCGAGTGGCTCGACAGCTTCGATGCCAACCCGGGCGAGGCACTGGCCTACGCCTACGACATGGTCTGCAACGGCAACGAGATCGGCGGGGGCTCCATCCGGATCCATCGCCGTGACGTGCAGGAGCGGGTCTTCAAGGTCATGGGGATCGATGCGCAGGAGGCGCAGGAGAAGTTCGGCTTCCTGCTGGAGGCGTTCAGCTTCGGTGCACCACCGCACGGTGGGATCGCCTTCGGCTGGGACCGGATCGTGGCCCTGTTGAGTGGCACCGAGTCGATCCGCGACGTCATCGCCTTCCCCAAGACCGGTGGTGGCTACGATCCGTTGACCGCGGCCCCGGCACCGATCAGTGCACAGCAGCGAAAGGAGGCCGGTGTCGACGTCACTGCGAAGGAGCCCGCCGGGAGGTGAGGACGGCCCCGATGCTCGCCGCGATGACCGAGGTCATCGCGGCGAGTCCGCCCCATCCGAGGTGCTCACCGAGCCACAGCCACGCCACCAGGGCGGCGGCTGCGGGTTCCAGGGCCATGAGGATGCCGAAAGTGGCCCTGGGCATGCGTTCCAGGGCTCGTAGTTCCAGCCCGTAGGGCAGGGCGGAACTGAGCAGGCCGAGTCCCAGGCCGAGACCCCAGAGCGTGGGAGAGCAGAACCAGGGACCGGACCACGGTGTCGCCGCCAGTGCCGCCGGGGCGAGCAGCACGGTGCCGATGAGCATCCCGGTGGTCAACCCGGTGAATCCCTCCCATGCGGCGGCCAGCCGCGGTGTCAACACGATGTAGCAGGCCCAACAGGCACCTGCCAGCAGGGCCAGCAGCACCCCGGGACCGTCGAGGGGCTCCGGGCTGAGGCCGAGGAGCGCGACACCGGTCCCGGCCAGCACCACCCAGATCAGGTCGCGTCGGTGTCGGGAGGTCAGGATCGCCACCGCGAGGGGGCCGAGGAACTCGAAGGTGACGGCCATCCCGACGGGGATCCGCTGGATCGACTGGTAGAACAGCGCGTTCATCCCGGTCAGGCAGACCGCGTAGGTCGCCGCGATCCGCCACTGGGACCGAGTCCTGTCCCGCAGACGAGGTCGGACCACGATCCCCAGCAGCAGTGCCGCTCCGGTGACCCGCAGCCACGCCGCCACGACCGGATGCACCGCGGTGAACAGCCCCTTGGCCAGCGATGAGCCCAGCTGGACCGACACGATGGCGGTCAGCACGAGGACGACGGCGGGTACCCGAGTGAGCCAGGTGGTCACAGCTGGAAGGAGATGCTCCGTGGCCTGGCCACCAGCCACAGCATCGTGGTCGACAGGATTCCGCAGACGAGCATGGCGAAGGCCATCGGGGCGGCCGAGGTGAGGGGGAACAGCCCGATGATCGGGCCGACCGCGGCGGCCAGGATCATGAAACTCGCCCCCATGAGTGAGGCCGCGACGCCGGAGTCGGCCCGGTGGTTCTGCAGGGCCAGCACATTGACGTTCGGGGCACAGCAGCCGAAGGAGAAGGTGAAGGCGAACATCGCGGGGATGAGTGGCACGTACCCGATGCGGGCCGCGTCGAGCAGCAACAGCAGCGACGCCGAGACGACCAGACCGGTGGTGCCGACGACCAGGACCCACTGGGGGCCGAACCGAGGAGCGAGTCGGCTACCGCTCTGCACCCCGAGGAACACCCCGACCGAACACGTGGCGAAGACCATCCCGAACTGCGACTCACTCAGCCCGTAGGTCTCCTGCAGCAGTGTGGAGGAGGTGGAGACGTAGCTGAACAGCCCGGCGAAGGCGAACCCACCCGTGCCCAGCATCCCGAGGAACAGCCGGTCACCCAGCACGCGGCGATAGGCCCGGGACAGCTGAGCGAGACCACCCCGGGTGCGCTCCGCCGGGGTCCGGGTCTCAGGGATGAGCAGCACCAGCAGGGAGAGCACCAGGGCGCCGTACCCGGCAAGTGCCCAGAACACGCCCCGCCAGTGGGTGACGGTCACGAGCCAGGAGCCGATCACGGGTGCGACGATCGGGGCCAACCCGTTGACCAGGGCGAGCCGGGACATCATCACCACCAGGCGTTTGCCGGAGAACAGGTCCCGGGCCATGGCCATCGCGACGACGGCCCCGCCAGCCGCGCCGATCCCTTGGAGGGCGCGCATGACGGTCAGGAAGACCACGTTCGGGGCGATCGCCACCAGGACGGAGGCGATGATGTGCACGGCGCAGGCGACCACCAGCGGGATCCGCCTCCCGAACCGATCGCTGACCGGTCCGACCAGCAACTGGCCCAGCGCGAACCCCAGGGTCGTCGCGGAGAGGGTCATCTGGACCTGTGGATCCATGATGTCCAGATCCAGTTTGAGGTCCGGGAAGGTCGGCAGGTACAGGTCGATGGTGAAGGGACCGAGCCCCGTCAACAGGCCCAGGGTGACGATGATCGCGACACGTCGGCGGCTGCTGAAGCGGTCCCCGAGGTGTTCACTCATGGGTGTCCTTCGGCTGGAGAGAATTCAGGCAAGGAGAGCATCCTACGCCCAGCTGCACCTCGTCGATTAAAGTGCATCGTCGTGAACGAGGATCTGTTCGGCAACGTTGACCCGGACCCCGGTCGTCTCGGGGGATCACTGGCCGATGCCCGCACCGAGGGGGCACCCCTGGCGGTGAGGATGCGGCCACTCGACCTGGACGAGATCGTCGGTCAGCAGCACCTGCTGACCCCCGGCTCCCCGTTGCGCCGTCTGGTCGCGGGACAACCGATGAGCGTCTTCCTCTGGGGACCTCCCGGGGTGGGCAAGACCACACTGGCCGCCATCGTCTCGCGTGCCTCCGGGGCACGTTTCGTGGAGTTGTCGGCGGTGAGCGTGGGCGTCAAGGAACTGCGGGCCGAACTGGAGCGGGCCCGACGTGAACTGGAACGCGGCCGACCCACGGTGCTGTTCATCGATGAGGTGCACCGGTTCTCGAAGTCCCAGCAGGACGCCCTGCTGCCCGCGGTGGAGAACCGACTGGTCACCCTCATCGCCGCGACCACGGAGAACCCCAGTTTCTCCGTGATCTCACCACTGCTGTCCCGATCCCTGCTGCTCAGGTTGACACCCCTGACCGACGACGACGTCACGGCTCTGGTGGAACGTGCCGTGACCGACGACCGTGGCCTGGGCGGGACGCTCATCCTCAGCCCTGAGGCGAGAGAGGATCTCGTGCGTCTGGCCGGAGGTGACGCCCGTCGGGCCCTGACCTATCTCGAGGAGGCCGCGGCCTCCGCCACGGCGCTGGGACTCGGTGAGATCACCCCGGAGGTGCTGACCCGGGCGGTGGATCGGGCAACCGTGCGCTACGACCGGGACGGGGACCAGCACTACGACGTCATCTCGGCCTTCATCAAGTCGATCCGCGGCTCTGACGTGGATGCCGCCCTCCACTACCTGGCCCGGATGCTCGAGGCGGGGGAGGACCCCCGCTTCATCGCCCGCCGACTCATGATCTCGGCCAGCGAGGACATCGGCATGGCGGCATCCGGGGTACTCGCGACCTGCGTGGCAGCGGCCCAGGCCGTGCAGCTCCTCGGCATGCCGGAGGCCAGGATCACCCTGGCCCATGCCACCGTCGCCGCGGCGGCGGCCCCGAAGTCCAACGCCGCCTACCTCGGCCTGGAGGCGGCCCTCGCCGATGTGCGGGCCGGTCGGGGAGGACCGGTGCCCCCGCACCTGCGTGATGCGCACTACGCCGGTGCGAAGGCCTTGGGCCACGGTCAGGGCTACCAGTATCCACACGACACCCCGGAGGGGGTCTCCCGCCAGACCTATCTGCCCGAGGACCTGGCCGAGGCCCGCTACTACCTGCCCACCACACATGGGGCCGAGGCCGCGGTCGGCGAGCAGCTCGCCGCGGTACGACGACTGCTGGGGCGCTGAGCAGCGGTGTCGGCTAGAGTTGGCGCGGAACCCGCAACGTGAGGAGGGACTCAGATGACCGTGACCCTGGGTGAGGTGGCTGGCCTCATCGCCGCAGTGGCACTGTGCGTACTGGTCGGCCTGGCCGCCGTCCCGCTCCTCAAACTCGGCCGCACCCTCGATGAGGCCAGGCTGGCGATCCGAGACCTCGGTCAGCACTCCGTCCCCGTGTTGACCGAGCTGCGTGGCACCGTGGAGAACACCAACGACGAGCTCGCGAAGCTGTCGCTCGTCACCGAGGACCTGAGCAGGGCCTCCGGACACGCCACCGTCGTCACCGAGAACGCCGCACGGCTCTCCCAGTTGTTCGCGGTCACCCTCGGCTCCCCGCTCATCAAGGCAGCCGCGCTGACCCATGGGGTCCGCACCGCGTGGAAGGGGCGTCGGAAGTGAGTCGCCTGCTGTGGTTCCTCGCCGGAATCGTCGTCACCCTGCTCCTGCTCGTCAACGGCAAGCGCTGGCTGCGGCAGTTCACCCCTCAGGGGGTGGCGGAACGCGTCGAACGCGGTGGTCGCCGGGCTGCCGCCGGACTCGGTGAGTTCTACGCCACCTTCGATGCCGCCAGACGAAACCGTGAGGAGGAGCTCCGCCGCGAGCTCGACCTCGAGATCACCGACTGAACCCATCTCAAGGAATTCCCGCATGAAGATCTCCGAGATCCGGAGCCGTTTCATCGAGTACTTCGCCAGGAACGGGCACACCGTCGTCCCCTCGGCGTCGCTGCTCTACAACGACCCCACACTGCTGTTCGTCAACGCCGGCATGGTGCCGTTCAAGCCGTACTTCATGGGGGAGGAACCAACCCCCTACGAGCGGGCCGTCAGCGTGCAGAAGTGCGTGCGCACCCTGGACATCGACGAGGTCGGCAAGACCACCCGTCACGGCACCTTCTTCCAGATGACCGGCAACTTCTCCTTCGGGGACTACTTCAAGGAGGGAGCCATCAACTTCGCGTGGGAACTGGTGACCACCGAGGCCCACAACGGCGGTTTCGGTTTCCACCCGGACCGGGTCTGGGTGACGGCCCTGCACGGCGACCAGGAGACCATCGAGCTGTGGCAGCGGGCCGGGGTGCCGAGGAACCGCATCCAGGAGCGTGGGCTGAAGGACAACTACTGGCACATGGGGGTTCCCGGCCCGGGGGGACCCTGCTCCGAGATCTACATCGACCGCGGACCCGAGTTCGGTCCCGACGGTGGTCCCGAGGCCGATGAGGACCGGTTCCTCGAGATCTGGAACCTGGTCTTCCAACAGGAGGAGATCACCAATGTCTCCGCCAAGGACCGGTTCGACGTGGTGCGTCCTCTCGCCACCCGCAACATCGACACCGGTGGTGGTCTGGAACGCACCGCCTACCTGCTGCAGGGCGTGGCGAACATGTACGAGACCGACGAGGTCTACCCGGTCATCGCGAAGGCCGCCGAGCTGTCCGGGCGTCGCTACGGGGCCGATCAGGTCGACGACGTCCGGTTCCGGGTGGTGGCGGACCACATCCGGTCCTCCCTGATGCTCATGACCGACGGCGTGACCCCCGGCAACGAGGCCCGTGGCTACGTGCTGCGCCGCCTGCTGCGTCGCTCCATCCGGGCGATGCGGCTGCTCGGTGTCGACGAGCCGGTGCTGGGTGAGCTGCTGCCGGTCAGTCGCGACGTGATGAGTGTCTCCTATCCGGAGATCCTGGAGGCCTGGGACCGGGTGGCCCAGATCAGCACCCACGAGGAGGAGACCTTCCGGCGCACCCTGGCCGCCGGCACGCAGATCTTCGATCTCGCGGTCGCCCGCGCGAGGTCCGAGGGCTCGGCGGTGCTGCCCGGGGACGACGCCTTCCAGCTGCACGACACCTACGGTTTCCCCATCGACCTGACCCTGGAGATGGCCACCGAGGCCGGGCTCGGTGTCGACCGGGAACGTTTCCAGACCCTCATGCAGGAGCAGAAGGACCGGGCCAGGGCCGATGCCAGGGCGAAGAAGGGGGGCGCGGCCGACCTGGAGGCCTACAAGACGCTCCGCGAACGCTTCGAGACCCCCTTCGTCGGTTACACGGACCTGGAGCACGAGGCCAGTGTGGTCGGCATCATCGCCGACGGTCGGGTGGTGGACTCCGCCGGTGACGGTGACGTCGTCGAACTGGTGCTGGAGGCCACGCCCTTCTACGCCGAGGCCGGTGGTCAGGACTCCGATTCCGGGACGATCTCCGGTGACGGCTGGCAGGCCGAGGTGCTGGACGTGCAACGTCCCGTCCCGGGACTGATCGTGCACCGGGTCCAGCTGCTCGGTGAGCTCGGGGTGGGTGCCGTCGCCGCGGCCCGGGTGGACGCAGCAGCCCGCCACGCGGCATCCCAGGCCCACACCGCCACCCACATCGTCCACGCGGCACTGCGGGAACTCGTCGGATCCACCGCGACCCAGGCCGGCTCCTACAACAAACCCGGCTACCTGCGTTTCGACTACTCCTCGACGCAGGGACTGGGGGAGGCGCTCCGCCTCGAGGTCGAGCAACGGGCGAACCAGGCCATCCGTGACTCCTTCGAGGTGACCGCGCAGGAGATGAGGCTCGAGGAGGCCAGGGAGCTGGGAGCGATGGCCATGTTCGGGGAGAAGTACCCCCGGATCGTGCGGATGGTGGAGCTGGCCGGACCGTGGTCGCGGGAACTGTGTGGTGGTACCCATGTCCCCAACACCGCGCAGATCGGGGTGCTCAACCTGCTGAGCGAGTCCTCGATCGGCTCCGGGGTGCGCCGCATCGAGGCCCTCGTCTCCGCGGATGCCTTCGATCGGTTCGCTGCCGAGCGTGCCCTGGTGACCACCCTGACCGAGAGCCTGCGGGTTCAGCCCGACCAACTCGTGGAGCGGGTCGAGAAACTCCTCTCCCAGCTGAAGAGCGCTGAGAAGCAGATCGCGGCGCTGCAGGCCGAGAAGCTGCTGGCCCGCTCCGGTGAACTGGCGGCCGCCGCCCGGCCGGTCGGTGGGGTCAACCTGGTCGCGGCGGCCCTGCCCGGTGTCACCGGGGGAGACCTTCGGACCCTGGCCCTCGACATCCGGGAGAGGCTGGGACAGGAACCTGCGGTGGTCGCCCTGGCCGGTGGCGTGGAGGGCAAGGCCGCCGGGGTGGTCGCCACGAATGCGGCTGCCCGACAGCTCGGCATCAGGGCAGGGGCGCTCATCTCCGTCGCGTGTCAGGCCATGGGTGGCAAGGGCGGCGGCAAGGACGACCTGGCCCAGGGCGGCGGTACTGATCCCGGCGCGGCCCCGGAGGCCATCGCCGCCGTCGAGGCCGCATTGGCTGATCGTGCCTGAGGGACCCCGGCTGGGGATCGACTGGGGCAAGGCCCGCATCGGGGTCTCGGCCTGCAACCGGGGCACCCGGTTCGCCTATCCGGTGGAGACCGTGCCCGTCGACGGACGGGAGCTCGACCGGCTCACCGCGTTGGTCGCCGAGTACGAGCCGGGCATCGTCTACATCGGCCTTCCCCTGACCCTGGCAGGGGAGCGCGACATCGCCGCCCAGTACGTCCTGGAGCAGGTGAGGCGGTTCGCGGTCCGGGTCCCCCGCGTACCGATCAGGCTCGTCGATGAGCGGCTGAGCACGGCCGGGGCATCACGTAGTCTTGGCAGTGCCGGTCGCTCGAGGCGTCGGCAACGCTCGGTGATCGACCAGGCGGCGGCCGTCGAGATCCTGCAACGTGCTGTGGACCTTGAAACCACCGGCTCACCTGCCGGATGGGGGCTTGATGAGGAGGAATCGTGAGTCCCGCATTCGTCGACAACGACGCGAAGTTCGACTGGCGCAAGTTCGGCTATCACGCCCGCAGTGCCTTCGCGGTCATTCTCTCCCTCGTGGTCCTGCTGGGTGGTGGCTGGTTCGTCTACGCCAAGGCCAAGGAGGCCTGGGTGGCGATGCGTGCGGAGGAGGACTTCATCGGGGAAGGCCGCGAGCAGATCGAGATCGTCATCCCACAAGGTTCCTCCGCGGCGGCCATCGGCAACATCCTGGTGGAGAACGGGGTGATCAAATCGGCTGCGACCTTCCGCAAGGTGGCCCGGAACAACCCGACGGCCAAACTCGAGGCCGGACGGTGGCGGCTGCGCACCGAGATCCCCGCCAAGACCGCCCTGGACTTGTTCCAGGACCCCAACAACAAGGTCGCCCTCAAGGTGCAGCTCAAGGAAGGACAGGCCCGCGTCCAGCAGTGGCAGACACTGAGTACCGAGTTGGGACTGACGCAGGAGCAGCTGAGCGAGGCACTGGGTTCCCCGGAGCTCGGCCTGCCCTCCTGGGCGAACGGCAACCCCGAGGGCTTCCTGTTCCCTGACACCTACGAGGTGGCCGAACCCGTGGAGGCGCTGGCGGTGCTCAAGCAGCAGGTCGAACAGTTCAACAAGGTGGCCGGCACCATCAACCTGGAGACCGCCGCGGAAGAGGTGGGACGCACTCCGTACGAGGTGCTCATCACGGCCTCACTGGTGGAGAAGGAGGCTGCACGTCCGGAGGACCGGGCGAGGGTCGCCCAGGTGGTCTACAACCGGTTGGCGGCCGACATGCCGCTGCAGTTCGACTCCACCGTGCACTACGCCATCGGGGACTTCTCACGGGTCTTCACCACCGAGGAGGACCGTGCCACCGACTCCCCCTACAACACCTACCTCCACAAGGGTCTGCCCGCCGGGCCGATCAGCAACCCCGGCGAGGCGGCGATCAAGGCCGCACTGCACCCGGAGACCCACGATTACCTGTTCTTCACCGCCGTCAACCTGGAGACCGGGGAGACCAAGTACGCCGTGGATGCCGCAGGACATGAGGCGAACGTCCAGGAACTGCGCACCTGGTGTTCCGCCAACCCCGGCAAGTGCAAGTGAACCACGGTGTCGCGATGCGCTGCGCCGTCATCGGTGATCCGGCTGCACATTCCCTCTCACCCGCCATCCATCGGGCCGGGTATCAAGTCCACGGCCTGGACTGGGAGTACCGGGCCGTCACGGTGACACCGGAGGAACTCGACTGGTTCGTGGCCTCACGTCGTGAGGACGGTGACTGGGCGGGACTCAGCGTCACGGCCCCGCACAAGCGGGCCCTGCTGGAGTTGGGGGAGCCCGATGCCGTCTCCCGTCTCGTGGGAGGGGGCAACACCATCACCTTCGGACACACCCCGAAGGTGTTCAACACCGATGTCCCCGGGTTCGTCCGGGCATGCCGCCGTCGAGGGGTCACGGGAGTGGGGACCGCTGCCATCATCGGCAACGGCGCGACGGCCCGTTCCCTGCTCGTGGCCCTGGCAGGCCTCTCGGTCCGGCAGGTCAGCGTGCTGGCCCGCGACCCGGGTCGGGCCACCGGGGTCCTCGATCTGGGACTGGCCCTCGGCGTCGACACCACCGTGATCCCGATGGATGAGACCTTCCGGCCCGTGGACCTGGTCGCCAGCACCGTGCCCGCCGATGCGACGACGCCTCGCGCCGCGCACTGGGCGGCCAGGGCCGAGGTGCTCTTCGACGCGGTCTACGATCCCTGGCCCACACCACTGGCCGCCGCGGCACTCCCGGGACAGCTCGTCATCACCGGGTTGGAGCTGTTGGCAGGACAGGCCGTCGACCAGTTCCAACTGCTGACCGGACATCCCCTGGACTTCGACCTCGCCCTGTCCGCCGCGCAGACGGAGTGCGAGCGGCGTGCCCGGGCCTGACACAATGGCCCAATGCTGCGTTACCTCACCGCTGGGGAGTCCCACGGCCAAGCCCTGATCGCCACGATGGAAGGCATCCCCGCGCACGTGCGCGTCGGTGAGCCGGAGATCTCCGCCGCCCTGGCGCGTCGACGGCTGGGAGTGGGTCGTGGAGCCCGCATGAGGTTCGAGGCGGATGAGGTGACGGTGCTCGGCGGGTTCCGACACGGCGAGACCCTCGGGTCCCCCGTCGCGATCATGGTCGGCAACACCGAGTGGCCGAAGTGGGAGACCGTCATGGCCCCCGGTGAGGTCCCCGCTGAGGTGTTGATCGAGCAGGCCCGCAACGCGAAGCTCACCCGGCCTCGGCCCGGACACGCCGACCTGGCCGGGATGCAGAAGTACGACTTCGACGAGGCCCGCCCGATCCTGGAGCGTGCATCGGCACGTGAGACCGCGGCACGGGTGGCGCTCGGAACTGTTGCAGCAGCCTTCCTGAGGCAGGCCTGCGACGTGGAGATCCTGAGCCACGTCGTCGAGCTGGGCCCCGTCGCGGCCCGGCCGGGGCCGCCTCCCCGGTGGGAGGATCTCTCCGCCATCGATGCGGACCCCACCCGGTGCCTCGACCCGGAGGCCGCAGCGGCCATGGCCGCCGAGGTGGAGGCCTGCCGCCGCGAGGGGGACACCCTGGGTGGGGTGGTCGAGGTCGTGGTGTGGGGGCTGCCGCCCGGGCTCGGCTCCCACATCCAGGGGGATCGCCGTCTGGACTCGCGCCTGGCCGGGGCGCTCATGGGGATCCAGGCCATCAAGGGGGTGGAGTTCGGTGATGGCTTCGACCTGGCCCGGCGTCGTGGCTCCGCCGCCCACGACGAGATCCTGCCCGGTGAGCGTGGCATCATCCGGGCCACCCACCATGCCGGAGGCGTCGAGGGTGGCATGTCCACCGGTGAGGTGCTGCGGGTGCGTGCCGCGATGAAGCCCATCGCGACGGTGCCGCGGGCGCTGCGGACCCTGGATGTCAGCACCGGGGAGGCCGCGACCGCGCACCACCAGCGTTCCGACGTGTGTGCCGTGCCCGCGGCGGGAGTGGTCGCCGAGGCCATGACCGCCCTGGTGCTGGCGGAACTGGTGCTGGAGAAATTCGGGGGAGACTCCGTCACCGAGACCCGCCGGAACCGTGACGCCTACCTCGCGGACCTGGAGCTGCGTGGCCTCGAGGTGCACTCGTGAGCATCGTCCTGATCGGTGCCCCCGGCGCGGGCAAGACCAGCGTCGGTGTCGAACTCGCGAACCGGTTGGGAACGGCCTTCGTGGATGTGGACACGAGGATCGAGCAGGTGGTCGGGAAACCGGTCGCGGAGATCTTCACCGACGAGGGGGAGGAACACTTCCGCACCCTCGAGGAGTCCGCGAGTCTGGAACTGCTCGGGAGCGGGGGAGTGATCGCCCTGGGGGGTGGCGCCGTTGTCAACCCGACGATCCGGCAGGCCCTGGCGGGGCACGACGTCATCTGGCTGGAGGTCTCGGCCCCGGTGGCGGCCCGCAGGGTGGGGTTGAACACCGCCCGCCCGCTGCTGCTCGGCAACATCCGGGCACGGCTCATCGAACAGCTGCGTGAACGCACCCCGTTCTACCAGGAGCTGGCAGGTACCCGGGTGGACACCGATGGCCGATCCATCGATGACATCGCAGCAGAACTCGCATCAACCAGGATGGTGACATGAGGATCGGCGTGACGGCAGCAGTTCCCTATGACGTGGTGATCGACCATGGTGCCCTGGCCGAGCTGCCAGGGGTGCTGGGGTCGGCCACCCGCATCGCGATCATCGTCCCGGAGACACTCGCCGGGCAGGCCGGGCTGGTGGCGGTCCGGTGCGGCGACCGGCAGGTCACCCTGATCCCGGTACCCGACTCCGAGGCGGCCAAGACCCCTGAGGTGCTCACCCGGTGCTGGGAGGCACTCGCCGGGGCCGGGTTCACCCGCAGTGATCTCGTGATCGGTCTCGGCGGCGGCACGACCACGGACCTGGCGGGGTTCGTCGCGGCCAGCTGGTTGCGCGGGGTCGGTTTCATCAGCATCCCCACCTCGGTGCTCGGCATGGTGGACGCCGCGGTGGGCGGCAAGACCGGGATCAACCTGCCGACCGGCAAGAACCTGGTCGGGGCCTTCCACGAGCCTGTGGCCGTGCTGTGCGACCTGGACCTGCTGACCGGTCTCCCTGAGGTGGAGGTCCGTTCAGGACTGGCCGAGGTGGTCAAGTGCGGTTTCATCCGGGATGCGCGCATCCTCCAGCTGCTCGACGACGACCTGCCAGGAGCCCTCGACGTGACCTCGGCCACCTTCGCCGAACTCGTGGGACGGGCGGTGGCCGTCAAGGCCGAGGTGGTCAGCCGGGACCTGACCGAGCGCACCTCGGTGGGGGACGCGGTGGGCCGTGAGGCCCTCAACTACGGTCACACCCTGGGACATGCCGTCGAGGCACGTGAGAACTTCTCCTGGCGCCACGGTGAGGCGATCGCCGTCGGCATGGTCTTCATGGCCGAGGTCTCGCGCCGGTTGCTCGGGCTGTCGAAACGGTGCGTCAACGACCACTCGCGGTTGCTGGCAGGGCTGGGGCTGCCCATCTCGTACCCGGAGCAGGCCTGGCAGGAGCTTCGGGCCCTGATGAGCCTCGACAAGAAGTCGCGTGGTACGACGCTGCGACTGGTCGGGCTCAGGGAGCAGGGCAGCCCGGTGATCCTCGAGGCCCCTGACGAGCAGGAACTCTCCCGGGCGTGGACAGCGGTTTTTCGAGAAGCGGTGACTGACGGGTAAGATTCGGCGACGGCCCCCGCAAGCGGATGAAAGGCAACGGGCGTGGTATCCACCAATGATCTGAAGAACGGCATGGTGCTCGACCTGGACGGTCAGCTCTGGCAGGTGCAGTGGTTCCAGCACCACAAGCCGGGCAAGGGCAACACGGTCGTGCGCTCGAAGCTGAAGCACGTGCTCACCGGCAAGATCATCGACAAGACCTTCAACTCCGACACGAAGGTGGACACCGCCACCATCGACCGCAGGGACATGCAGTACCTGTACCTCGACGGTGAGGACTACGTCTTCATGGACAACACCACCTTCGACCAGATCAACATCGCCCCCGACGTGCTGGGGGAGGCCAAGGACTACCTCCTGGAGAACCAGGTGGCGACCATCGCGATGCACGAGGGCATCCCGCTGTTCGTGGAGATGCCAGCCAGCGTCGAGCTGGAGATCACCTACACCGAGCCCGGCCTGCAGGGCGACCGTTCCACCGGCGGCACCAAGCCCGCCACCCTGGAGACCGGCAAGGAGATCCAGGTCCCGCTGTTCATCACCACCGGCGAGAAGGTCAAGGTGGACACCCGTGACGGTTCCTACATCTCCCGGGTGAATGGCTGAGTCTGGCCGCCACGGCCCCAGGACGGAGGCTCGGCGAGGGGCCCTGGACATCCTGTTCTCCGCCGAGCTGCGGGGCCGGGGTATCGTCGAGACCTTCATCGAGGTGAGGGATGTCGCGGGTGTCACCATCCGCGACCTCACCGCCACCCTCGTCCACGGCATCGCCGAGCACGGCGAGCAGATCGACCGACGGATCGCGGAGTCGCTCGACTCGTCGTGGACCCTGGACCGGATGCCCGCGGTGGATCGCAACATCGCCCGCATCGCGGTCTTCGAACTGGACCACACCGACACCCCCACCCCTGTCGTCATCGCCGAGGCGGTCAAGCTGGCCAGCGACCTCTCCACCGATGACTCACCCGGCTTCCTCAACGGCTTGTTGAGCAAGGCCGCGAACACGAGGCCCCACATCTGACCCTTCGAAGGAGCGCCCATGGACACCTCAGCACTGTTGGTTCTCGAGGACGGGCGTTGTTTCGTCGGCAGATCATTCGGCGCGGCGGGGGAGACCTTCGGGGAACTGGTGTTCTCCACCGGGATGTCCGGCTACCAGGAGACCCTCACGGACCCGAGCTACCACGGTCAGGTGGTGCTCGCCACCGCCCCCCACGTCGGCAACACCGGCTGGAACGACGAGGACGACGAGTCCACGCGGATCCACGTGGCGGGCTACGTCGTGCGCGACCCGTCGCCCCGCCCCTCCAACTGGCGCAGCAATCGAAGCCTGGATGCCGAACTGGCCCGTCAGGGGATCGTCGGGATCTGTGGCATCGACACCCGTGCGCTGACCCGGCACATCCGTAGCCTCGGTGCCATGCGGGTCGGCATCTCGACGATCGAGCAGGACCCGCAGCGGCTGCTGGCCCGGGTGCTGCAGCAGCCCGCCATGAGCGGGGCGGACCTGTGCGCGAGGGTCTCCACCGAGCAGTCCTACGTGGTTCCCGCGGTGGGGGAGAAACGGTTCACCGTCGCCGCCCTGGATCTGGGCATCAAGACCATGACCCCGAAGCAGATGGCCGAGCGGGGGATGGAGGTCCATGTGCTGCCCGCGACCGCGACCTTCGAGGACATCCGGGCCGTCTCCCCCGATGGCGTGTTCTTCAGCAACGGCCCGGGGGACCCGGCGACGGCGGACCATCAGGTCGAGGTGCTGCGCCAGGTCCTGGAGGCCGGGATGCCCTACTTCGGGATCTGCTTCGGCAACCAGCTCTTCGGGCGGGCCCTGGGCTTTGGCACCTTCAAGCTGAAATTCGGTCACCGTGGCATCAACCAGCCGGTGCTGGACCGCAGCACCGGTAGGGTGGAGATCACCGCCCAGAACCACGGCTTCGCCGTCGATGCGCCGCTGGAGCAGGGAACCCGGACCGAGTTCGGGACGGCCCGGGTCTCCCACCTCGGTCTCAACGACCAGGTGGTCGAGGGACTGGAGCTGGAACGCGATGGTCGCCTGGTCGCCTTCTCGGTGCAGTACCACCCGGAGGCCGCCGCCGGGCCCCACGACGCCAACCACCTGTTCGACCGCTTCGCCACCCTGATGGAGGCACGGACGTGAAGATCGTGAGTTTCCGCATCAGGAACTACCGGGTGCTGCGTGATGTCCGCCTCGACAACCTGACCCCGCTGACCGTGCTGGTCGGGGCGAACGGGAGTGGCAAGTCCACCGTCTTCGACGCCTTCGCCTTCCTGCACGAGGCCTTCACCCTCGGGCTTCGATCAGCCTGGGATCGCCGCAACCGGATGGCCGCCATTCGCAGCCGAGGCAGCGAAGGTCCCGTCGAGTTCGAGCTGACGTACACGGTGGAGATCAACGGCAGACCACGCCGGACCACATACCAACTGGCAGTGGGGGAGGAGCACGGTCTGCCGGTGGTGGAGCGTGAGGAACTGCGCTGGACCACCGCCCCGGCCCAGGGCCGTCCCCGAGGCATCCTCGTGTTCAAGCATGGCCAGGGCAAGGTGTACAACGAGCAGACCCAGGCCTATGAGGACGAGACGATGGATTCCCCCGATTTGTTGGCGGTCTCTGCTCTCGGCCAGATGCAGCGCCATCAACGGGTGCAGGCATTGCGCCACTTCATCCAGGGCTGGTACCTGTCCTACCTGAGCGCGGACAACACCCGCACCACTCCGACCGGTCGCCCCGAGCCCCGGCTCAGTCAGACCGGGGACAACCTGGCCAATGTGGTGCAGTACCTGCAGGAGCAACACCCTGATGCCCTGGAGCAGGTTTTCACGGCCCTTGGTACGCGCGTGCCTCAGTTGGAGAGCATCCGCCCCAAGCTGCTCGAGGATGGCAGGCTGCTGTTGCGACTCAAGGATCGTCCCTTCGACGATCCGGTGCTGGACCGGTTCACCAGCGATGGCACACTGAAGCTGCTCGCCTACCTCACCATGCTCCATGACCCGAATCCTCCGACGGTGATCGGTGTCGAGGAGCCGGAGAACCAACTGCACCCTCGACTGATCCCGGCATTGGTGGAGGATTTCCGGCAACTGTCCGCGCATTCCCAGGTGCTGGTCACCACCCACTCCCGTGATTTCCTGTCAGCGGTGAGGCCCCAGGAGGTTCGTACCATCTCCCGCGACGACCAGGGCTATGCCCACGTCCACCGGGTCTCGGACGACGAGCGGGTCATGAAGATGCTGGAGACCGGGGCGTCGCTGTCCGAGCTGTGGGCGGAGGGTTACCTCCGCTTGGCTGATCCGGGATTGGTGTGACGGATGGACAGCAGGAAGGCCCATCTCGATTTCCTGGTGGAGGGGTACACGATGCAACTCTTCCTCGAACAGATCCTGCCGAGGCTGCTTCCCGCTGACACCAGTTTCGATGTGTTCAACCTCGGTGGCAAGAGCGAGTTCTTGAAGAAGGTGCCGAAACGGCTCCGGGGCCATGCGAACTGGCTGCCGACCAACCCCACCCACCGCGTGGTCCTGGTCGTGGATTCCGATACCGACGACTGTGCAGAATTCCGTGAGAACCTGGTGGCTGCTGTGCGCAAGGCCGAGCTCAACGTCGCCAGTCACACGGCGAAGCAGGATGGCCAGGTGCTCCCCCGAATCGCCGTGGAGATGCTCGAGGCCTGGTACTTCGGCGACCCACACGCCCTGGAGCAGGCCTACGGGAGTGCGTTCAAGAACATGTCCCAGAAGCGGGGACTGCGTGAGCCCGATGCGATCCGGGACCCCGCCCGTCGGCTCGAGAACCTGCTCAGTAGTGTTCCCAAGCACAAGGGCGGGCTTAAGAAGATCGAGCTCACCACCGACATCGCTCCTCACATCGATGTCGAGAACAATTCCTCACCGAGTTTCCAACGGTTCCGTGATGGAGTCCGGTTCCTCACCACCCAGATTCAGGAGTGCCATGCCTCGTAGAACCGACATCTCGTCCATCCTCGTCATCGGCTCCGGCCCGATCGTCATCGGGCAGGCCTGCGAGTTCGACTACTCCGGCACCCAGGCCTGCCGCGTGCTCAAGGCCGAGGGGTTCCGAGTCGTGCTGGTCAACTCCAACCCGGCGACCATCATGACGGACCCGGACTTCGCGGACGCCACCTACGTGGAACCCATCACACCGGACTTCGTGGAGCGGGTCATCGCCAAGGAGCGTCCTGACGCCCTGCTCGCCACCCTGGGGGGGCAGACGGCCCTCAACACCGCCGTCGCCCTCCACGAGAACGGGGTGCTGGAGCGGTACGGCTGCGAGCTGATCGGAGCCTCCTTCGAGGCCATCCAGCGCGGCGAGGACCGGGAGCAGTTCAAGGACATCGTCGCCTCCTTGACCGACATCCCGGGTGGCGCCCCCGAGGTGGCGCGCTCCCGGGTGTGCCACACCCTCGACGAGGTGATGGCCGCAGCCGATGAGCTCGGCTACCCGGTCGTCGTGCGCCCCTCCTTCACGATGGGGGGAGTGGGTTCCGGTTTCGCCCACACCCCACAGGAGCTGGCACAGATCGCAGGAACGGGCCTGGCGGCCAGTCCCGTCACCGAGGTGCTCATCGAGGAGTCAATCCTGGGATGGAAGGAGTACGAACTGGAGGTGATGCGCGACAAGGCCGACAACGTCGTGGTGATCTGCTCCATCGAGAACTTCGATCCGATGGGGGTCCACACGGGGGACTCGGTGACGGTGGCCCCGGCGATGACGCTGACCGACCGTGAGTACCAGCGGATGCGTGATGTCGGCATCGCCATCATCCGTGCCGTCGGGGTGGACACCGGCGGCTGCAACATCCAGTTCGCCGTCAATCCTGTCGACGGACGGATGATCGTCATCGAGATGAACCCCAGGGTCAGCCGCTCCTCAGCACTGGCCTCGAAGGCCACCGGGTTCCCCATCGCGAAGATCGCCGCGAAGGTGGCCGTCGGGTACACCCTCGACGAGATCCCGAACGACATCACCCGGGTCACCCCGGCCTCCTTCGAGCCGGCCCTGGACTACGTCGTGGTGAAGGTGCCGCGGTTCGCCTTCGAGAAGTTCCCGGCCGCCGACTCGACCCTGACCACCCACATGAAGTCGGTGGGTGAGGTGATGTCCATCGGCAGAAACTTCACCGAGGCCCTGGGCAAGGCGTTGCGCTCCACGGAGACCGGGACCAACTTCTGGCAGGACGGTGCCACGGGGCGTGACCTGTCCGATGTCCTCGAGGAGCTGCGGCGTCCTCACGACGGTCGCCTGCTGAAGCTGATGAACGCCCTCGACGCCGGAGCCACCGTCGAGCAGCTGTTCGAGGCCACCCGCATCGATCCGTGGTTCCTCGACCAGGTGGCTCTCATCCATTCGGTGGGACGGGAACTGGCCGATGCGGAACGACTCGACCCCGCGCTGCTGCGCCGGGCCAAACGGCACGGCCTGTCCGACTCCCAGATCGGGACGCTGCGTGGTCTGGACGAGAGCGTCGTGCGACAGCTGCGGTGGGCTCTCGACATCCGCCCCGTCTACAAGGCGGTCGACACCTGTGCCGCCGAGTTCGAGGCCCTGACCCCGTACCTGTACTCGACCTACGACGAGGAGAGCGAGGTCCCGACCAGGACGAAGGAGGCCGTGATCATCCTGGGGTCCGGCCCCAACCGGATCGGACAGGGCATCGAGTTCGACTACTCCTGCGTCCATGCCACGATGGCGCTGCGGGAGGCCGGCTACGAGGCGATCATGGTCAACTGCAACCCGGAGACGGTCTCCACCGACTACGACACCTCCGACCGGCTCTACTTCGAACCACTGACGGCCGAGGACGTCCTGGAGATCGTCCACGCGGAGTCCCAGGCCGGCCCGGTGGCAGGTGTCATCTGTCAGCTCGGTGGCCAGACCCCCCTGAAGCTGGCCCAGGTCCTCAAGGACGCGGGTGTCCCCATCGTCGGCACCTCCCCGGAGGCCATCAACCTGGCCGAGGAGCGCGGTGCCTTCGGCCGGGTGCTGGCCAAGGCGGGGCTTCCCGCGCCGAAGCACGGGATGGCCGGCTCCGCCACGGAGGCCCGCCAGATCGCTGCGGAGATCGGTTACCCGGTGCTGGTGCGCCCGAGTTTCGTGCTCGGTGGTCGGGGCATGGAGATCGTCTACGACGACGACTCGCTGGACCGCTACATCGCGGGGGCGACCGAGGTCTCCGAGGGGTCCCCGGTGCTGGTGGACCGGTTCCTGGACGACGCGGTCGAGATCGACGTGGACGCCCTGTACGACGGTCACGAGCTGTACCTGGGTGGCGTGATGGAGCACATCGAGGAGGCGGGCATCCACTCCGGTGACTCGGCCTGCTCGCTGCCCCCCATCACCCTGGGCGACGAGATCATCGAACGCATCCGTCGCTCCACCGAGCTCATCGCGGCAGGGGTCGGGGTCCGGGGCCTGCTCAACATCCAGTACGCGCTGCACGCCGACATCCTCTACGTGCTCGAGGCCAATCCCCGTGCCTCCCGGACCGTGCCCTTCGTCTCCAAGGCCACCAACACACCGTTGGCGAAGGCAGCGGCCCGGATCATGCTGGGATCCAGCATCGCGGATCTCAGGGCCGAGGGAATGCTGCGTGCCGTCGGGGACGGCACGACCGTGCATCCCGGGGCGCCGGTGGCGGTCAAGGACGCCGTGATGCCGTTCAACCGGTTCCGGACCGTCACAGGAGCCTTCGTCGACACCCTGCTCGGACCGGAGATGCGCTCCACCGGTGAGGTGATGGGGCTGGCGGAGGGCTTCGGTCTGGCCTACGCCAAGTCCCAGGCGGCCGGTGGGTGGCCCCTGCCGACGTCAGGGACGGTGTTCGTCTCCATCGCGAACCGTGACAAACGACACGCGATCTGGCCCATCAAACGCCTCGCCGATCTGGGCTTCCGCATCCTGGCCACATCCGGGACCGCATCGGTGCTGCGCCGTAACGGGGTGGATGTCACGGAGGTCGCGAAGTTGTCGCAACGAGAACCCGACAGCGACGAGCCGAGCATCGTCGACCTCATCAAGCAGGGTGGGATCGATCTGATCTTCAACACCCCGCAGGGGGCCAACAACGGGGTCAACATCCGCAGGGACGGTTACCTCATCCGCACCGCCGCCGTCATGGCGGACGTGGCGTGCATCACGACGGTGCCGGGGCTGGCGGCCGCCGTGCAGGGGATCGAGAACCAGATCCGGGGGGAGCTCGGGGTCCGTTCCCTGCAGGAATGGGCGAGCCCGTCATGACCGGTCTGCTGACCCTGAGCGAGCTGGCCTGCTACCAGCGCCTGCTGCGTCCCGTGCTGTTCCGGCTCCACCGGGGCAACCCGGAGGCGGTCCACGAGATGATGATCGAATGGCTCGGTCACGTTCCCGGCACCCGGCATGCCCGCGTCGTCGCCCCCGTCGAGGTGGCAGGGATCCGCTTCCCGAACCGGGTCGGGATCGCCGCCGGTCTCGACAAGGACGGCATCGCGGCCCCGGCCTGGGCCCGACTGGGGTTCGGTTTCGCAGAGCTGGGCACGGTGACAGGGCAGGCCCAGCCGGGCAACGAGCGTCCACGGGTGTTCCGGGCGGTGGCCTCCCGTGCCATCGTCAACCGCATGGGCTTCAACAATGCCGGGGCCGACGCCCTGGCCGACCGGCTGCTCAAACTCGGCGTCCAGCGGGGCAACCTGCGGCTCGGGATCCCGCTCGGCATCTCCATCGGCAAGACGAAGGTGGTGCCGATGGCCCGGGCCCGCACCGACTACGTCGGTTCCGTGGACGTGCTGCGAGACTTCGCCGACTACTTCTCGGTCAACGTCTCGAGTCCCAACACCCCGGGGCTTCGTTCGCTCCAGACGGCTCAGGAGCTCACGACACTCATCACCTCGGTCATCGGCGCGGCAGGTGAGGGCGGTCACCCGGTGCCGGTGTTCGTCAAGCTCGCCCCGGACCTCGACCCTGATGGTCTGCCCGAGATCCTCGCCGCGATCAGCGATGCCGGCGCGGCCGGGGTGATCGCCACGAACACCACGCTCTCCCGCGATGGCCTCCGGCCGAGCGATCAGCACCTGAGAGACGAGGCAGGAGGGCTGTCCGGGGCACCCCTGACAGCCCGGGCGCTTCGTTTCGTCGAGACCGTGGCCGGGACCACCGCGCTCCCGGTCATCGGGGTGGGGGGCATCATGAGCCCTCGGGACGCGGCACGCATGTTCGACGCCGGGGCCAGCCTGATCCAGCTGTACACCGGATTCATCTACGCCGGACCCGCCCTGGTGCGGGGCATCCACGAACTGACAGGACGACGATGAGCTGGTTCACCACACTGGAGGAATGCACCACGACCCGGGGAAGGCTCTGCGTCGGGATCGACCCGATGCCATCGGTCCTCGACGCCTGGGGACTGGGGCGGGACCTGGCCGGTCTCGAGGCCTGTGCGCGGGGCATCGTCGAGGCACTGGGGGAGCAGGTCGCGGTCTTCAAGCCCCAGTCGGCCTTCTTCGAGGCCTTCGGTTCGCGCGGGGTGGCGGTGCTGGAGCAGGTGCTCGCTGACATCAGAGGCGCCGGGGCACTCAGCATCCTCGACGCCAAACGAGGTGACATCGGCTCCTCGATGGCCGGATACGCCGCCGCCTATCTCAGGGGTGACTCGCCACTGGCGGCAGATGCCCTCACCGTGAACCCCTACCTGGGGGTCGGGGCCCTGCTCCCCGCCATCGAGGCAGCCGTTGCCGAGGGGCGGGGGCTCTACGTGCTGGCTCGGACCTCCAACCCCGAGGGGCAGGTGTTGCAGGCCGGGGCCGCCCAGCTGGTCGTCGACGAGATCGTGGCCGGGAACTCGGCCTGGGAGCACGCCGTCGGTCTGGTCATCGGGGCCACCCATGCCGATCCGGGATGCGACCTGACCCGCTTCAACGGGTCGATCCTGGCCCCGGGCATCGGAGCCCAGGGAGGCACCGTCGAAGGGCTGGCGGCCATCTTCGGCCCGGCCACCCACCTGGTGCTTCCCACCGTGAGCAGGGAGGTCATCGGTGGTGGACGAGGAGAACTGCGTCCCCGTGCGCAACGCCTGCTGACTCAGGTCAGCGGCCTGAAAGGCTGACACGACAAGGAGTCGGTTTCGCTGCGAGTGACACGTTGTCCTTGTAAGTTTGGGGCAAGGCCAGGTCAATCGAAGACTCACGAAGGAGAACCGATGGCCATTCCGCAGCTCAGCGAAGAACAACTCCGGTCGGCACGCAACGCCGCCACTGAGGCCCGGCGGGCGCGGGCGCGGCTCAAGGACCAGGTCAAGGACGGCTCCTTGACCCTGCCCCAGGCGCTCGACAAGGCAATGGGCGATGAGACCCTTTCCCGTGTGAAGGTCGTTGATCTGCTCCGTGCCCTACCCCGCGTCGGGGTCACCCGCTCCCAGGAGATCATGGAGAACCTCGACATAGCCCCGAACCGTCGGATCCGAGGACTCGGTCGGCACCAGGTCGAGCGCTTGAAGGAGCTTTTCTCGTAGTATCCCTCAGGTGGTTCAACCTCAACGACATCCGTGGATCATCTCCGGCCCCAGCGGGGTCGGGAAGGGCACGGTCTGTGCCCGCCTGACCGAACTCCATCCTGGGATCCACATCCCGGTCTCGGCGACCACGAGGAGCCCGCGTCCCGGTGAGGAGGACGGGGTCAGCTACCACTTCCTCACCCCTGACGAGTTCGAACGTCTCATCGCCTCGGGACAGCTGCTCGAACACGTCGTGATGTACGGCGACAATTGCTACGGCACCCTGCGCAGCGAGGTCGAGACCGCGCTCGCCGATGGCCGTACCGTCGTGCTGGAGATCGACCTGCAGGGAGCACGGCAGATCAAGCAGAACATGCCGGAGGCCAGGCTGATCTTCCTGGAACCGCCGAGCTGGGACGAGCTGGTCCGACGGCTGGAGGGCCGGGGAACGGAGGACGAGGCCGCCGTGGCTCGGCGCCTCGAGACCGCCCGGATGGAGCTCGCCGCCCGCCAGGAGGCGGACTTCATCGTGGTCAACGAGGACATCGAGGAAACCGTGCGAGCTTTGGTAGGATTGATGGGCTTGTGATCGCAAGTCATTCTTCTCTCGACTCACGAGGTACATCTTGAGCACGAATCCCGAGGGCATCACCAACCCGCCGATCGACGACCTCCTCGAGAAGGTGGACTCCAAGTACCGGTTGGTGATCTTCGCCGCCAAGCGCGCCCGTCAGATCAACGCCTACTACTCCCAGCTCGGTGAAGGTCTGCTGGAGAACATCGGTCCCCTGGTCAACGTCGCTCCCCAGGAGAAGCCGCTGTCCATCGCGCTGCGCGAGATGCGCGACGGCATGCTGGAGTACACCGAGATCGACCCGGAGGCCGAGGCCGCCGAACGTGCCGCTGCGGAGGCCGATCCTGCCTTCGCCTTCGTGGACCCGTTCGCCGACCTGGACATCGACCCGGCATCCTGATGAGTCGCCTGTTCACCTCGGAGTCGGTCACCGAGGGTCATCCGGACAAGATTGCCGACTCGATCTCCGACGCGGTGCTGGACGCCCTGCTCGCCGAGGACCCGGCTGCACGGGTCGCCGTGGAGACACTCATCACCACCGGACTGGTGGTCGTCGCCGGTGAGGTCTCCACCAGTGCCTACGCCGATGTCGCCACCCTCGTGCGCAATCGCATCCTGGACATCGGCTACACCAGTTCCCGGGTCGGTTTCGACGGTGCCTCGTGCGGGGTCACCGTCGCCATCGGGGCCCAGTCCCCTGACATCGCGGGTGGGGTCAACGATTCCCTGGAGGTGCGCTCCCACGAGGCCGGTGATGCCGCGAGCAAGCAGGGAGCGGGCGATCAGGGTCTGATGTTCGGGTACGCCTGCAACGAGACCCCTGAGCTGATGCCGCTCCCGATCCACCTGGCGCACCGGCTGGCCGCTCGCCTCACCCGGGTCCGCAAGGACTCCGTCCTCGACTACCTGCGTCCCGACGGGAAGACCCAGGTGACCGTGCGATACGAGGACGGTCGGCCGGTCGGCATCGAGACGGTCGTGGTGTCCTCACAGCACGACGACGGTGTCGCCCTGGCAGAGGTGATGGCCCCGGAGATCACCTCCGAGGTGATCGCACCGGTGCTCGTCGAACATGGCTTCGACCCCACCCACCCGAGGATCTTCGTCAATCCCAGCGGCAAGTTCGTCATCGGTGGCCCGATGGGCGATGCCGGGGTGACGGGACGCAAGATCATCGTCGACACCTACGGGGGCATGGCCCGTCACGGTGGTGGGGCCTTCTCCGGCAAGGATCCGTCGAAGGTCGACCGCTCCGCCGCCTATGCCACGCGCTGGGTGGCGAAGAACGTCGTCGCCGCGGGACTTGCGGACCGGTGCGAGGTGCAGGTGGCGTACGCCATCGGCAAGGCCCGGCCCGTCGGTTTCTATCTCGACACCTTCGGCACCGGGAAGGTTCCGACACCGCAGATCATCGAGGCCGTGAACAGCACCTTCGACCTGCGTCCGGCCAGCATCATCGCCGAACTCGACCTGCTGCGTCCGATCTACTCGCAGTTCTCGACCCTCGGTCACTTCGGACGCGACGAGACCGACGCCACCTGGGAGCGCACCGACCGGGCTGAGGCCCTCGCGAGGGCAGTCAAGGGCTGAGATGGACGCGGCCGCACTCTTCGACGACCCGGCCGCCGAGACGGTGGCCAAGGTCGCCGTGGACATCCCGCTGGCCCATCTGGACCGGTCGTTCGACTATGCGATCCCGGAGCGGCTGGCCTCCCGGGTCCGCCCGGGGATCCGGGTGAAGGTGCGCTTCGCCGGGCAGGACGTCGACGGCTGGGTGACCGCGCTCGGGCCACGTGAGACGACGAGTCACCTGGCCTCCTTGCGGACGGTCGTCTCCGACGAGCAGATCCTGACCCCGGAGCTGGACACACTGATCCGCGCCGTCGCCGATCACTACGCGGGGACGTGGTGGGACGTCGCCCGGTTGGCGATCCCTGCCAGGCATGCAGCGGTGGAGCAGGAGCCCCAGGAGAACTGGCCGGAGCCGACCGTCATCCCCACCGCGACGGTGCTCCCCGCCTTCCCGGGCGGGGCGGAGCTGCTGGCGGCCCTGGGTGGGGGAGGAAACCCCCGTGGGTTCTGGCAGGTTCCCGCCACCCGGTGCCCGCTCGGGGACCCGTGGTCCGGGGTGATCGAGGCGGCCTCGGCGACCCTGACCAGCGGTCGGTCGGTCATCGTCCTGGTTCCCACACAACGGCAACTCGTGGTGGGGGCGGCACGGTTGCGTGCCGCATTCGGCGCCGGGAGCGTGGCGGAACTCTCCGCCGAACTCGGACGCGCCGAACGGTACCGCAACTACCTCGGGGTCAGGCGTGGTCTGGCCCGCGTGGTCATCGGGACCCGCTCCGCGGCTTTCGCCCCGGTGTCTGATCCCGGGCTGGTGGTCGTCGTCGACGACGGTCATGACGGCCACGCGGAGGAACGCAGCCCGCATCCCCACACCCGCACCGTCGCGCTGCTGCGCACGGTTCATGACGGCTGCGCCCTGCTGTTCGTCTCACACGCCCGCTCCACCGAGGTCCAGGGGCTGCTCGAGCTGGGCTGGCTCCGCTGCGTCGAGCTGTCCCCCGGGGCCGCCCGGGCGATCAGTCCTGTCGTGCGGAGCGTGGAGGCCGGGCTGCGACTGCCTCCTGAGGCCTTCACCGTGCTGCGTACCGGGTTGGCCGCCGGACCGGTGCTGGTCAGTGTCGCCCGGGCCGGACACTCCAGCGGGCTGAGGTGCGGCCGATGTCGTCGTCCGGCTCGTTGTGCCCGGTGTCACGGCCCCCTGGTACGACCACGCCGTGACCTCCTGAGGTGTCTGCTGTGCGGGGCCACCCCGGTGCGATGGGAGTGCGAACACTGCCATGGCACCTCACTCGAGGCCCCCGGAGCGGGCTCCGAGCGCACGGCCGAGGAACTGGGGAGAGCGTTCCCGGGGGTTCCCGTGATGAACTCCTCGGCCGAACGGATCAGGGACCGTGTTCCCGAGGGATCGGCGATCGTCGTGGCCACGCCCGGGGGTGAACCGAGTGCCCCGAACGGCTACGCCGCTGCCCTCATCCTGGACGCCGAACTGACCCTGGCCCGTGGTGACCTCAGGGTGGCCGAGGAGGCCCTGCGTCGATGGCTCACCGTGGTCTCACAGGTGGTCCCGGGGGATCAGGGGGGAACCGTCCTGGTCGTCGGCAGTCCCGGTGATGCCGCGGTCCAGGCGCTCATCCGCTGTGACCCGGGTGGTTTCGCGGAACGCGAACTGACGGAACGTCGCGCCGTCGGGCTGCCACCTGCGGTGAAGGCGGCCCAGATCACGGGCGATCCCGACGCGGTCACCGCCTTCCTCGACAACGACCCGTTCGACGGGGTGGAGATCCTGGGGCCGACCGTCACGGGGGAGGAACCCGACAGGAGCGCCCGAGCCCTGCTACGGTCCCCGCTGGAGCAGGGGCGGACCTTCGTGCGTGCCCTGAAGTCAGCCGCGGCCATCCGGTCCGCCCGCAAGGAGGGTGGCAGGTTGAGCATTCACGTGGACCCGATGAACCTGGAGTAGGAAACACTGATGAGACTTGTCTTCGCCGGAACCCCGGAGGTCGCCGTACCGGCCCTGGACGCCATCGCCGGGTCACGGCATGAGTTGCTGGCAGTGATCACACGTCCCGACGCCCCGGCCGGTCGGGGGCGGAGGATGACCCCCTCGCCCGTCGCCCGCCGTGCCGAGGACCTGGGCCTCGAGGTGCTGAAGCCCCGCCACCCACGAGACGAGGACTTCCAGGACCGGCTGCGCCGGATCGCTCCCGACGCCTGCCCCGTCGTGGCGTACGGTGCGCTGCTGCCCAGCAGCGCCCTCGGCATCCCGCCCCACGGCTGGATCAACCTCCACTTCTCCCTGCTGCCCCGGTGGCGCGGTGCCGCCCCGGTGCAACGTGCGGTCATGGCGGGCGATCAACGGATCGGAACCACCTGCTTCCGCATCGTCGAGGCCCTCGACGCCGGACCGGTCTTCGCGACGGAGGCCAGACCCATGCCGGACCTGACGGCAGGCGAGCTGCTGATCGAGCTGGCCCACACCGGGGCCCTGCAGCTGGTCCGCACCCTGGACGCCGTCGAGGAAGGGGCCACGCCCCGGCCCCAGTCCGAGGACGGGGTCACGCTGGCACCCAAGATCACCCCTGAGGTGTCGCGACTGGACCTCCGGCAGCCCGCGGATCGGGTGCGCAACCACGTCCTGGGATGTTCTCCCGATCCCGGGGCTTGGTGTGAGTACGAGGGGCAACGCCTGAAGATCTTCCGTGCGGCCACCGTCACGGCCCCGAAGCCGCTGGCACCGGGGGAGTTGCACGTCACCCGACGGCAGGTCTTCCTCGGCTGCGGCAGCGGTGCCGTGGAACTCCTCGAGGTCCAGGCACCGGGCAGACGACGGATGGCAGCGATCGACTGGGCCAGGCAGGGTGTCTCCGGGAGCCTCACGTGAATCCTCGACGCACCGCCTTCGATGTGCTGCGGGACGTCACGGGTCAGGGCGCGTACGCGAACCTGGCCCTTGCCAAACGTCTCGCCACGGCTGGGCTCGATGCCCGCGACGCGGCCTTCGTGACGGAACTGGTGGCGGGGACCTCACGGCTGCTCGGCACCTACGACCTCATCATCGAGACTGCCTCAGGACGTGCGTTGAACACCCTGCAGCCCGCAGTCGTGGACCTGCTCCGGCTGCTCTGCCACCAGGCCCTGTCGATGTCGGTCCCCGGTCGTGCCGCTGTCGCGAGCACCGTCGAGCTGGCCCGGCAGACCGTCGGTCAGCGGGTGACCGGTCTGGTCAACGCCGTGGGACGTCGAGTCACGAAACGGAGTCTGGCGGAGTGGACCGCCCGGCTCGCCGAGGGCGCGGACCGCATGGGTGCGCTCGCCATCCGCCACCACCACCCGAGGTGGATCGTCGAGTCCTACGCCGAACTGCTCGATGAGGAGGAGCTGGTGGCGGCGCTGGATGCCAACAACGAGGCTCCACGACCGACCCTGGTGGTGCGCCCCGGACTGGCGGAGAGGGCAGAACTCGACCCAGCGGTCCCGACCCGGTGGTCCCCGTACGGTGCCGTGCTCGACGGGATTCCCGCCAGCATCCCTGCGGTGCGTGAGGGTCGGGCGGGGGTGCAGGACGAGGGCTCCCAGTTGGTCGCCCTCGCCCTGGCCCGGGCCGAGGCGCCGCAGGGACCGTGGCTCGATCTGTGTGCCGGTCCGGGTGGGAAGGCCGCCCTGCTCGCCGGGCTCGCAGCTGAGCGAGGGACGACCCTGCTCGCCAACGAGGTCTCCATCCACCGTGCCGAACTCGTGGAGCGCGCCCTCGCGGTCTTCCCCGAGGGAACCACGAGGGTGATCCGCGACGACGGGCGGTCGCCCGTGGAGCTGCAGGAGCACGGTCCCTTCGCCAGGATCATGGTGGACGCACCGTGCAGTGGGCTCGGGGCCCTGCGGCGACGTCCCGAGTCCCGATGGC
This sequence comes from Arachnia propionica, assembly GCF_003859805.1. Lineage (GTDB taxonomy): Bacteria > Actinomycetota > Actinomycetes > Propionibacteriales > Propionibacteriaceae > Arachnia > Arachnia propionica_C. The sequence continues at coordinate 297,846 of NZ_RQZG01000001.1, read as the reverse complement.
GTCGTCAACCCTCGGACCTGGCGGAACTCACCCCGCTCCAGACCGACCTGCTCACGACGGCAGTGGGGTTGTGTACGCCGGGAGGTGTCATCGCCTACGTGACCTGCTCACCACATCTCGTTGAGACGGTGGGCATCGTGGAGGCGGTTGCCGCCAGGACGTCGCTCGATGTCCTCGACGCACCCGCCCTCCTGGACGAGGTTCCCGGGATCGCGGCCGGTCCTTTCGTGCAGTTCTGGCCCCACCGTCACGCCACGGATGCGATGTTCCTGGCCCTGATGCGGGTTCCCGGCCCGCACCAGTAGGGTGAGCCCATGCGTATCACCCCGAGCATCCTCAACGCGAACTTCGCCGACCTGGGACGTGAGATCGAGCGCATCCCGAGCGCGGACGCGATCCACGTGGATGTGATGGACAACCACTTCGTCCCCAACCTGTCGCTGGGACTCCCCGTGGTGGAGGCGATCCGTCAGGCCACCTCCCAGATGCTGGACATCCATCTCATGATCGAGGACCCGGACCGATGGGCCCCGGCATACGCGGAGGCCGGGGCGGAATCCGTCACCTTCCACGTCGAGGCGGCAAGGGCACCGATCCGGCTCGCACGTGAGCTGCGGTCCCTCGGGGCCCGGGCCTCGATGGCGTTGAAACCCGCGACGCCGATCGACGGGTTCGCCGACATGCTGGACGAGGTGGACATGGTGCTGCTGATGACCGTGGAGCCCGGTTTCGGGGGCCAGCCGTTCCTTGATCTCGTGGTCCCGAAGATCCGGCGGACCCGGGAACTGCTGGGTGGGCGCCCGATCTGGCTGCAGGTGGATGGCGGGGTGTCGCTGGAGACCATCGGCCGATGTGCGGAGGCAGGCGCGGACACCTTCGTCGCAGGCTCCGCGGTCTATCGCGCGGCTGACCCCGACGCCATGGTCCGCGACCTCCGGGAGACCGCCATCGCGTCCTGCCGACACTGAGAGGCTCCGGCAGGATGGCGGTTCAGGTGGGCGGAACACCGCGGTGGGGCTGAGACGCTCCTCGTCTCCTGCTTCCGGGAGTCAGTGGCCGTTCTGGTCCCGGAGGTACTTCTCGAACTCCGCTGCGATCGACTCCCCGGTCGCCCCCTCGGCATCGGTGGCGTCACGGGCCTCCTCGAGTTGCTCGATGTACTCGGCGACCTCCGGATCCTCGGCACGCAGTTCGTCGACTGCCTGCACCCACTCCCTGGTCGCCGGGGCCAGTGCTCGACTGCCGAGATCCACCCGGAGCACCTGCTCGAGACGCTCCAGGAGCGCCGCCTGTCCCTTGGGGTTGGGCGGAGTTGCCACGTAGTGGGGGATGGACACCCACATGGAGGCGCAGGGCAGGCCCTCCGCGATGAGCATCTGATTGACCACCCCGGTGATACCGGTCGGTCCCTCGTAGGTGAGTTCCTCGATGTTCATCGCCCCCTTGAGCCCCTCGTCCCAGGTGTACATGGCGATGGGGAAGGGCCGGGAGTGCGGGCTGTCGCTCAGCATCGCGCCGAGCAGGATCACCACGTCGGGCGAGTAACTCCTCAAACGGGTGACCAGGTCGTGTGCGAAGGAACGCCACAGTTGATTGGGCTCCGGACCCACGGCCAGGATGAGGTCGCGCTCCGGTAACCGGATGAGCTGCAGTGAGATGTGCGGCCACTGGATCCAGGGCCCATCCGCCGAACGACGGAGCAGTGGACGGGTGACCTGGAAGTCGAAGTACCGCTCGTCATCGATGCTGCCGATCTCCGTGGTGGGGTGTTGGGACATGAGATGCATGAGCGTGTCGCTGGCCGCGTTGCCTGCATCGTTCCACCCACTGAACGCCACGACGACGGCCGGTTTCCTCAAGTGCCCGATCAGGTTCTGCTGCATTCCACCAGTCTACGGACATTGACGAACGGCCCCCAACTGTTCACTTTCGGCACCTTGCGAACAATTTTGTGAGGTCCTATCGTCATCAGTTGCGCCTTGGGGAAGGGGGGGAAGTGAAACGGACACGTCGTGTGTGGGTGTTGTTGGCGACCGTTGCGCTGTTGGTCCTGAGCCCGCTTCCAGCCTCTGAGGCCCGCTTCGCCACCGGTGGTGTCGGACGATTCCTGAACTCCATCAACTGGATCGAGTGGGGGGCTGCCGGAGAAACCATTCCCGCAACCGGAAAGACCGTGGTCGAGACGCGGAAGGTCGGAGAATACGACATCCAGGTCACCTGTGTCATCTCACAGCCGCCGTCAGGCAGTGGTTTCGGTGGTTCTCGTACCGGGATGAGGGTCTACACCCCCGGCAGTTATTTCCAGGATGGTCTGGATGACATCTACCACATCGGTGGCCCGGGCAAGGCCAACAAGATGACCGTTGGAGTGGCCAATGTGACTCCCGGTGCCCTGGTCCGTTTCAAGCTCGAATGCAGTTCCACGGTTCAAGGGCCCGGTCTTCCTCCCGAGGGAATGCAGGCTCCGCTGGACGGACTGGTGTTCGCCGATGCGGAATCCAGCAACCGGACGGGGCGGGTCGGTTCACTCCAGGCCGAGGCAAGTCGCGAGACGGACTGGTATGTCATCGACCGACACCGCAATTCCCGCTGCACCCAGCACACGATGGCGATACTGTCGAGTCGCGCCACCGAGGCGCTGCGCCTGGAGCCGAGTGGGATGGCCTGCCCCTCAGGTCCGACTGCCGTCGCCTTCATGAGGATCCCTCCCGTCGACGGGGTCACCACCGCGGTGATCTCGGTGCAGGGGGAGGGAGCCAGTGCCGTGGCACTCGGCGTGGTCCAGAACTTCGACTTCGGTGATGCCCCGGTCAGCTATGGCAATGCTGCCGCGCGCTACCAACCCACCTGGGAGGGGCAGGCCCTTCCTGTGGGCACCACCAACACCTTCGACTTCCCGCTCGCGGACATGGGGAACCCGCCGGTGCTCCTCGGGAACAGGATCACTCCGGACCAGGCGAGCAACACGGTGCCGGATGACGGCGACGACGGGTTCTCCCAGACCAGTCCGAGGCCGGTCATCCCCGGTCGCGTCTCGCAGGAGAAGGTCACCTGCTCGGGCAGCGGTCATGTGCGTGGCTGGATCGACTGGAACTCCAACGGGGTCTTCGACGACGCTGAGAGCTCGGACACCGTGGCCTGCGACTCGGGCAGTGCTGAACTGACCTGGCGGGTCCCCGAGGACGTGGTCAGTGCCTACCCGAACAACAACCAACCCGGAGGCCGGGGGGAAACCTATCTGCGACTACGGGCAGCCCGGACAGCTGCGGAGTTGGTCTCCCCGACCGGATTCACCCCGTCGGGCGAGGTCGAGGACCATCCCTACACGCTGATGCTGGCGGAGTTGAGGGTGGACAAGACCTCCGACGCTCTCGCGGGACGAAAATTCGTGGGTGACGTGGTGACCTACGACGTCGAGGCCACCAACATCGCTCCTGACGCCTTCATCGACAGCTATCCGGCCCATGTCTTCGACGACCTCAACGGTCTGCTCGACGACGCCGAGTTCATCCCTGATTCACTCCGCACGACCATCGACGGGAGGCCAGCACGCATCCCGGCGAGCTATGACAGCAGGACCGGTCGGATCTCCTGGCACGGGCCCCTCAGGTCACAGAGCACAGTTCGGATCACCTACCAGGTGCGCGTGAGACTCGGAGGGGACCGGCAGATCGGAAATGTCGCCTGGGGGCAGCACGGTGGCCCTGAGACCCCACTGCCGGGGGTGGACTGTGCACCACGCAGCGACTCGGGCTGGGACGCCTCCCCCGAGGTGCCGTGCGCACGCGTCGATCACCGTCTGCTGTCGCTGGTGAAGAAGGTCGAGTCGAGTCACGACGACCAGCCGGATCCGCCCAGTTCCTGGTTGCTGACCGCGACGGGGGACTTCGGCGGCGAGGCGGGGGACACCACCCGCACCGTCGAAGGCGCGGGCGTGGTCACCGAGGGCAACACCTTCGTCGTCCCGGCCGCCGGTGAGTTCACCTTCAGTGAGGCCGCCAAGCCCTGGCAGGGTGCGGGCTACTCCTTCAAGGACGCGGTCTGGGACAAGGATTCCGGAGTGGTGACCTTCACCAATGTGGATGCCCCCGCCGCGCTGCGCTGGCGCAAGGTCGATGCCCTCACCTCGGTGGCCGCTCCCGGGTCCGCCTGGGTGCTGGAAGGTGGGGTCCGAGGAGAACGGATCGAGATCGAGGACTGCGTGGCCGATGAAGCCCAGGACTGCAGCGGACGGGATAGCGATCCCGCGCCGGGTGCACTTCTCGTGCCTGGCCTGGGCTGGGGCAGCTACACCCTGACCGAGCGCACAGCACCCCCGGGGTACCGGCTGGACGAGACGGTGCATCCCCTTCGCATCCAGGGCACCGCCACGGTCCAGCCGCACGATCTCGGGGTGATCCGCAATCAACGCCTGCCGGGCGAGGTGACCTGGCAGAAGACCGCTGCCGGGACGGATGAGCTCCTGGCGGGAGCCGAGTTCAGGTTGAGTGGCCCCCAGGGGATCGTGCTGGACGTCGCGGACTGTGTCGCCGCCAGCGCCCAGGAGTGTGCGGGTCCGGACCGTGATCCCGAGGGGGGCCAGTTCCGGGTCACCGAGCTCGGCTGGGGGGCCTGGCGGCTGGTCGAGTCCCGTGCCCCGTTGGGCTACGTGCTGGGCACCCGCGAGGTCGATCTCGACATCGGTGCCGATACCTTGGCCCACCGGGTCGAGACCCCGTTCCGCAACACCCGGACCGTCCTGCCGACGCTGCCGCTGACCGGGGGGACGGCAGCGGAGCTCTATCTCCTCGGTGGCGGTGCCTTCATCGCACTCGCAGCCGTACTCATCACGTACCGACGGATCAGAGCGAACCGTCAGGTCTCACACACAATGGAGGGAACATCATGACCGAGCGAAGGAACCCGGGGTGGCGTCTGCTGGCGCTCACCGCGGCATTCGCGCTGGCGCTGATCGGGTGGGCAGCGCCATCCCACGCCGATGAGCCACCCGGCCCGGCCAACATCCAGGTGCCGCCCGGCGGCATGACCCTGAACATCCACAAGTGCGTGCAGCCACCCCAGCAGGGCGCTCCCGCGAGCGGGGCCGAGCAGCAGACCGGCTGCACCCCGATCCAGGGAGTCACCTTTGAGCTGTACAAGGTGAGCAGCGTCAATCTCGGTTCGGCGGAGGGCTGGGCCCAGGTCCCCGGCATCCAGGCCCCGGAGTCGGGGAGCACCATCAATGGGCACACCACCGAGCTGAAGAACACGCTGGTGACCAACGGCACGGGGCTGGCCCGGTTCCAGGGTCTCGAGATCGGCCTCTACCTGGTGGTCGAGTCCGACACCGGTGCCCCGAACACCGGTGTCGTGCTGGGCAGCCGCCCGTTTCTGGTGACCCTGCCCTACGCCACGGACAACGAGTGGAACTACGACGTCCACGTCTACCCGAAGAACTCGTTGGCCGGCATCGAGAAGACGGTCACGGATGATCTCAACACCGCCGGATACATCGGCCAGAACGTCACCTGGACCGTGACGTCCGATGTTCCGCGGCAGGGCCAGAACGTCCAGATCGACAGCTATGTGATCACCGACACCCTGCCTGCCGGGCTGACCCACGTCTCCACCGCCATGGCACTGGACAACGGCGTGAACTTCGAGCAGGGGGTGGATGTCACCTGCACCACGACCGTCACCTGCACCTTCACCTCGGTCGGTCTGGCCAAGCTGAACCAGAACCCGGGGAGCAAGGTCGTCACGACCATCGTGACCCATGTCACCGATGTCACCTCCGCCACGGCGGAGGGGGTGTTCACCAACACAGCCAAGGTCACCATCAACGGCAACGACTCCGCCGAGGTCACCGCCCAGACCACCTGGGGGCAGCTCAGGATCCACAAGTTCGACCAGGCCACCAGGAAGGCTCTCGGCGGTGCGGTCTTCAAGCTCTGCCCGGACGCCCAGTGCGTCAATGTCGCGGTCGCGGACCTCGCCACCGACCAGGACGGTTTCGTGACCGTCCCGGTGCTGCGTCCCGGTCAGTACTTCCTGGTGGAGACGACGGCCCCCAATGGTTACGTGCTGGACGCCTCCCCGAAGGAGATCACCATCGCCGGTGGGGCGCTGACCGTCGCCGGTGATCCGACCACCGAGGCCGGGACCAAGAACTACAAGGCCGTCCCGAACACCAAGCAGGACCTGCCGGCCCTGCCGATGACCGGTGGCATCGGGCAGGTGGCCCTCATCGCAGGTGGCATCGGCATGTTCGTGCTGGCCCTCGGCATCGTCGTGCTGGGTCGGCTGAACGCGCGACGCAGGCGCTGAAGGACCTGATGCGTTCCCGCCGTGGTCCTCGTCCCGCCCGGTGGCGTCCCGGTCTCCTGACCTGGGTCGCCGCCGGGTGCGCGCTGATCGGGATCGGACTGCTCACCTACACCCCGGCCGCCTCGTGGTTGCACCAGTACGAGCAGTCCAGACTGATCGACGCCTACAACCGTCAGGCCCTCGCCGAGCAGGAGGCGTCCGCCGACCGGGTCGAGACCCCTGATGCCGCCCTGAGCGAGGCAGCCAGCTACAACGAGAAGCTCAGTTTCGGGGCCATCGTCGAGGCCAACACCCATGTGCCGACCGGGGTGGGGGACGAGGTCGGATCCGAGTACTGGGATCTGCTCAATGGTCCCGCCGAGATCATGTCCCGCATCCGTGTCCCCAGCATCGACGTGGACCTGCCCGTGTACCACGGCACCTCGGACGTCGCACTGCTGCGTGGGGCAGGTCACCTCCGTGGCACCTCGCTGCCGGTGGGGGGCCCCTCGACGCATGCCGTCATCACCGCACACCGCGGTCTCGCGGAGGCGACGATGTTCACGAACCTGGACCGGGTCCAGGTGGGTGACCGGTTCACCCTGGAGACCTTCGGTGAGGTCCTGGTCTACGAGGTGCGTGCGACGCAGGTCGTCGCGCCGGAGGAGTCGCAGTCACTGCGGGCCCAGGAGGGACGCGACCTGGTCACCCTCGTCACCTGCACCCCACTCGGCATCAACTCGCACCGGATCCTCGTGCTCGGGGAACGTGTGCTGCCGACCCCCGAGCAGGATGTCGCGGCCGCCCTGAGGAGTTCCGAGCTGCCACGTTTCCCCTGGTGGGCCGTGCTCTCCACCACCGCTCTGCTCTGTACGGTCGGTTTCGTGTGGCGGGCCGGTTTCCGTGACGCCGGGCGGGACCACGGCAGATCGCTAGACTCTGCAGGGTGACTCACTGGCAGCAGGTCTCCCACCTCGATCGTCGTGACGAGTGGCGTGACGATGAGGCATTCCTCGACGAGATCGCCCGTTCCGCCCGGACGAACTGCCTCCACCTCGATCACCATGGACGTGTCCAGGCAACGGAGGCCGGGTTGCACAGCACCGCCCTGACGGGAGGCAGGCAACCCGGTGACCTGTTCCTCGGGCAGGTCGGTGACGATTTCTGGTGGGTCCGTCGCGACGCCGAGGCGGGGCGGGACGTGCGGGACCTCGACCTCACCGACGAGCAGACCCAGCTGGCCTTCGCAGCCCTGGCACTGTCACAGTGGCACGGGAGTCGCCCGACCTGCATGCGGTGCGGTGCGGCCACGCGAGCTGAGCGTGCCGGCGCGAGCAGGCGGTGCTCGGCCTGTGGCGCCCAGGTGTTCCCCCGCACGGACCCGGCGGTCATCGTCGCCGTCACCGATCATGACGATCGACTGTTGTTGACCCATGCCCGCGCCTGGCCCGGCAACCGGGTCTCCGTCCAGGCCGGGTTCATCGAGGCCGGGGAATCGGCGGAGCAGGCGGTGCACCGTGAGATCCTGGAGGAGACCGGGCTGGAGGTGGAGGAGATGAGCTTCGTCAGCACCCAACCCTGGCCGTTCCCACGTTCCCTGATGCTCGGTTTCACCGCCCGCGCCGATGCGGCAGGGCTCAACCTGGACCGTCGTGAGCTGGCGTGGGGGAGGTTCCACACCCGGGAGGAGCTGGATCGCGCGGTCGTCGAGGGCAGACTCACCCTGCCCGGACCGTTGTCCCTGGCCATCGTCCTGATCCGCAACTGGGCGGACCTGTAGGATGACCCGCCGTGACGACTCTGCGTGATCTGCTGACATCCCGTGTCCTCGTGGCGGATGGTGCCATGGGCACGATGCTGCAGGCCCAGGGGGATCTCGACCTCGAACGGGACTTCCAGGGCCTGGAGGGCTGCAACGAGGTGCTGAACCTCACCCGCCCCGATGTCGTCGCCGCCGTCCACCGTGCCTACTTCGCGGCGGGATCGGACTGTGTGGAGACCAACACCTTCGGCACCAACCTGGCGGCCCTGGCCGAGTACGACATCGTGGATCGGCTGGAGGAGCTCGCGGAGGCCGGGGCCCGGATCGCTCGCCAGGTGGCCGACGGGTTCACCGACAAGCCCCGTTTCGTGCTCGGCTCGATGGGCCCCGGAACGAAGTTGCCCAGTCTCGGACACATCGGCTTCGCCGAGCTGCGGGACTGTTACGAGCGTCAGGTCATGGCCATGATCCGTGGCGGGATCGACGCGGTGCAGGTCGAGACCTGTCAGGACCTGCTCCAGGCCAGGGCGGCCGTCATCGGTGCGAAGCGAGCACGCACCAAGGCCGGGGTGGATCTGCCGATCCTCGTCAACGTGACCGTGGAGACCACCGGGTCGATGCTGCTCGGTTCCGAGATCGGTGCGGCACGATCGGCGCTGGAGGCGCTCGAGGTGGATGTGATCGGTCTCAACTGTGCCACCGGTCCCGTGGAGATGAGTGAGCACCTGCGGTACCTGTCCCGCAATGCCGCGTGCGGGATCGGTGTCATGCCCAATGCCGGCCTGCCCGAGCTGACCCCGGACGGAGCGGTCTATCCTCTGGGACCCGAGTCCATGGCCGAGGCCGTCGACTCCTTCGTCGACGAGTACGGCCTCAGCGTCATCGGTGGATGTTGTGGCACCACCCCGGAGCACATCCAGCTGCTCGCCGAGAGGTTCAGTGGCCGTGAGGTCCGCGGTCGCGACGTGACCGGGGAGCGAACCTGTTCGTCCCTGTACGTCGAGGTGCCGTTCCATCAGGACCTCGCCTTCCTCAACATCGGGGAACGGACCAACGCGAACGGCTCCAAGGCGTTCCGGGAGGCCATGCTCCAGGAACGCTGGGACGAGTGCGTGGAGATCGCGAAGGCCCAGGCCCGTGACGGTGCCCACGTGCTCGACCTGTGCGTCGACTACGTCGGACGTGACGGTGCCTCGGACATGCACCAGATCGCCGGCCGGCTCGCCACCGCCGTGACCCTGCCGGTGGTGATCGACTCCACCGAGCACCAGGTGCTCGAGGCCGGGCTGGAGAGACTGCCGGGGCGTTGCATCATCAACTCCGTCAACTACGAGGACGGGGACGGACCCGGGTCCCGTTTCGCCAGGATCATGCCCCTGGTCGCGGAACACGGCGCGGCCGTGGTCGCCCTGACCATCGACGAGGAGGGGCAGGCCCGCACCGCGGACTGGAAGGTGCGGGTCGCCTCCCGGCTGATCGAGGACCTGACGCAGGTCTGGGGGATGGATGTCGGTGACATCCTGGTGGACTGCCTGACCTTCCCCATCGCGACCGGTCAGGAGGAGACCCGTCGCGACGGCATCGAGACCATCGAGGCGATCCGGGAGCTGAAGCGTCGCCACCCCGGGGTCCGGACCACGTTGGGGGTCTCCAACATCTCCTTCGGTCTCAACCCGGCTGCCCGCATGGTGCTGAACTCCGTGTTCCTCCACGAATGCGTCGCTGCCGGTCTGGACTCGGCCATCGTCCACTCCGCGAAGATCCTGCCGATGGAGCGGATCCCCGAGGAGCAGCGGGAGGTGGCCCTGGACCTGGTGTGGGATCGCCGTCGCGAGGACTACGATCCGCTCACCCGGTTCCTCGAGCTCTTCGAGGGGGTCACGGCCTCGTCGGTGCGTGCCTCCCGTGCTGCCGAGCTGGCCGCACTGCCGCTGTCGGAGCGTCTCGGGCGGCGCGTCATCGACGGTGAGGCCAAGGGCCTCGAGGCCGACCTGGACGAGGCCCTGCTCGAGAAGTCGGCGTTGGAGATCATCAACGAGGACCTGCTCGGTGGGATGAAGGTCGTGGGCGAGCTCTTCGGTTCCGGAGCGATGCAGCTGCCCTTCGTGCTCCAGTCCGCCGAGGTGATGAAGGCAGCCGTCATCCACCTGGAACCCCACATGGAGAAGGTGGAGGGCGGTTCCGGCAAGGGCACCCTCGTGCTCGCGACGGTGCGAGGTGACGTCCATGACATCGGGAAGAACCTCGTCGACATCATCGTCTCCAACAACGGCTACACGGTCATCAACATCGGCATCAAGCAGCCGATCCAGGCGATCGTCGATGCCGCGGAGGAACACGGGGCGGACGCCATCGGGATGTCCGGCCTGCTCGTGAAGTCGACCCTCGTCATGAAGGACAACCTGGCGGAGTTGAACCGGCTCGGACTCGCCGAGAAGTACCCGGTGCTCCTCGGTGGGGCCGCTCTCACACGGGCCTTCGTCGAGCACGACCTCAACGACATGTTCAACGGTGAGGTGCGATACGCCAAGGATGCCTTCGAGGGACTGGCTCTCATGGATGCCGTCATGGCCGTCAAACAGGGCATCCCCGGGGCAGCACTGCCCGAACCACGGAAGCGGCGTTTCACCAAGGTGGAGATCGCTGAGCCCGACGAGATCGACACCCGGACCTCCGAGGCGGTGGAACGTGGCGTCGATGTTCCGGAACCACCGTTCTGGGGAACCCGGGTGGTCCGGGGCATCCCCATCGCCGATGTGGCGCAGTGGCTCGATCACCGTGCCACCTTCATGGGACAGTGGGGGCTCAAGCCGGTCAAGGACGGGCCGAGCTACGAGGAGCTGGTTGAGACCGAGGGCAGGCCACGACTCCGGATGTGGCTGGACCGGATCGCCACCGAACACCTGGCGAACTTCTCCGTCGTCTACGGCTACTTCCCGGCCCACTCGGAGGGCAACACCCTGATCCTGGGACACCCGGAGGATCCTGGGCGGCAGATCGAGCGTTTCGAGTTCCCCCGGCAGCGACGGGGCAAACGGCTCTGCCTGGCCGATTTCTTCCGCAATGCGGAGGAGGCCGCCGAACTGGGTCCGGACACCTACGCCCTCCAGTTGGTGACGATGGGCTCCGAGGTGGTCCGGGGAACCCAGCGACTCTTCGAGGGCAACCACTACCGGGAGTACCTGGAGCTGCACGGTCTGTCGGTGCAGTTGACCGAGGCCCTGGCCGAGCACTGGCACCATCGGATCCGCACGGAGCTCGGTCTCGCCTCCTGGGACGCAAGCATCGACGAGGCGATCCGGGACCAGGCCTACCGGGGGTCGCGGTACTCGTTCGGCTATCCCGCCTGCCCGAACATGGAGGACCGGATCACCCTGGTCCGACTGCTGGAGCCGTCCCGCATCGGTGTGGACCTATCCGAGGAGTTGCAGCTGCACCCCGAGCAGTCCACCGATGCGATGGTGGTGCACCACCCGCAGGCCAAGTACTTCAACGCGAACTGAGGAGACATGACCGAGCTGGCCCGACCCAAGGCGGTCCTGTGGGACTTCGACGGTACCCTCGTGGACTCCGAACCCATGTGGACCGAGCACGAGCAGGACATCATGGCGCGTCACGGCGTGACCATGCCGGAGCAGTGGTACCTCGACCACTGTGGTCAGCCGGCGATCCGCACCTCACGTCTGATGTCGGAGGCGCTCGGCGGTGCGATGAGCACGGCGGAGGTCCACGAGGAACTGCACCAGCGCATCTGTGACCGTTTCGCCGCCGGGGAGATCCCCTGGCTGCCAGGGGCTCGTGAGCTGTTGGCCGACCTGGTGACACACGGGGTGCGATGCGCCATGGTCACCGCGAGTGTCAAACGGATCATGACGGTGGTGGCGCAGGCGCTGCCGGAATTCGAGTTCATCATCGACGGCGACGACGTCAGCCGCACCAAACCGGACCCGGAAGGCTACCTGCTGGCCATGGAGCGGCTCGGGGTGGCGCCGCACGAGGTGCTGATCCTGGAGGACTCCGTCCCCGGCACTGCAGCCGGCCTCGCCGCCGGTGCCGCGGTGCTGGCGGTGCCGACCCTGATCCCGGTGGAGCCGGCACCGCGCCGGGTGATCCGTCCCGAGGGACTGGTCGGACTGGGATGGGATGAGCTCAGCGAGATCTGGAGGAGCCAGTGGTGAACCTGTCAGGAGTTCGGGGTGGCAACCTCGAGGCGGGGGAGAGGGTCACCCTCACCGACCCGAAGGGGCGTCGCAGGTCCATCGTCCTGACACCGGGAGCGGTGTGGCACACCACGAAGGGGGCGGTCAGCCACGACGACCTGATCGGTGGCCCCGAGGGGGTCACCGTGCGCTCCGTCGGTGGGGTGGAGTACCTGGTGCTGCGGCCGATCCTCAACGAGTACATGGTCTCGATGCCGCGGGACGCAGCCGTGATCTACCCCAAGGATGCGGCCCAGATCCTCATGTGGACCGACATCTTCCCGGGTGCCCGGGTGCTGGAGGCAGGGGTCGGGTCCGGGGCCCTCACCCTGGCCCTGCTGCGTGCCATCGGGCCCGAGGGTCGGCTCCACAGCTACGAGCGACGGCAGCAGTTCGCCGATGTCGCCCGCACCAACGTCGAGAACTTCATCGGCGGCACGCATCCGGCGTGGGAGATCACCGTCGGCGATCTCGTCGAGGTGATCGCCGACGAACCCATCGACCGGGCGATCCTCGACATGCTGGCCCCGTGGGAGTGCATCGACGCGGTCGGGGAACGACTCATCCCCGGCGGGGTGATCTGCTGCTACGTCGCGACCTCCACCCAGCTGGGACGGGTGATGGACACCTTCCGTGCCCATGGCGGGTTCACCGAACCCACGGCCACCGAGACCATGGTGCGTGACTGGCACGCCGAGGGCTTGGCGATCCGTCCCGGTCACGGCACCTCCGCGCACACCGGTTTCCTGGTCTTCTCACGACGTCTGGCCCCCGGGGTCACCGCCCCGATCCGCAGACGTCGTCCCGCTCCCGGTGCCTACGGTCCGGACTACCACGGACCCCGCCCGCTCAACATGCCGGAGTCGTCCTGATGCGGGTGCTGGTCATCGGGACGGGGCTGGTCGGTTCCTCACTCGGCCTGGCCCTGGTCGGGGCCGGGCACGAGGTCTTCCTGGAGGACCTCAACCCCTCCCACGCCCGCGTGGCCGCCGGTCTCGGCGGTGGCGAGGTCTACGCCGGTGAGGACGGCATCGAGGTGGTTGTGGTCGCCACGCCTCCGGCCAGTGTCGCCGAGGTGGTGCGGCACAGCCTGATCCGCTTCCCGGAGGCCGTGGTCACCGATGTGGGCTCGGTCAAGAGCTCGATCATCGAGGCGGTGGGTCTGACCTGCGAACACGCCGAACGCTACGTCCCGAGCCACCCGATGGCCGGTTCGCAGTTCACCGGGCCGTTGACGGCCACGGCCCGGTTGTTCGAGGACCGCACCTGGGCGATCACCGCCCAGGCCGGGAACACCCCGCAGGCCGTGGCGGCCGTCAGGGAGCTGGCGTGCTCCGTCGGCGCCCGGGTGATCGAGCTGTCCCCGGAGCTGCACGACGAGGCGGTGGCCCAGGTCAGTCACGTGCCGCATCTGATGAGCATCCTCACCGCCTCCCATCTGCGAGGAGTACCCGGGGAGAACCTCCGCCTGGCCGGGCAGGGGATCCGGGACGTGACCCGGATCGCGGGCTCCGACCCTGCCCTGTGGCGGCAGATCATCACCACCAATGCCACCGCCATCCGCAAGGAACTGCAGGAGGTGGCCGCGGACCTCCAGTACCTGATCGGGGTGCTGGACCAGGCGGAGCCGTTGGAGGCATTCCTCAGGCTCGGTCAGCACGGGGCGCAGGCCCTGCGGGGCAAGCACGGTCAGGAGCCCCTGGACCTGGCCGTGGTCACCGTCGAGATCCCTGATGAACCACGTGCGCTGACCCGCCTGTTCAACGATGTCGGTGACTTCGGTTTCAACGTCGAGGACTTCGAGTTGACCCATGACGCGGTGCGGGAGGTCGGCTACCTGTCGATCTCGGTGGAACGTCCCCGGGCCCAACAGTTCCGGGAGGACCTGGAGGAACGGGGCTGGCGTGCCTGGCTGGATCGGAAGGGGATCTGATGGGTGATCTCGTCATCGCGATGGACGGCCCGAGCGGGGTCGGCAAGTCCTCCACGGCGAAGGAGGTGGCCAGGCGGCTGAACCTGGCCCATCTCGACACCGGCGCGATGTACCGCGCCGTCGCCTGCGAGGTGCGACGTCTGGGAGCAGACCACGACGACACCGAGGCCATCACAGGGATCGCCCTGAGCAGTGATCTCCGGATCGCCACGGACCCGGACCGGCCGAGGGTCACGATCGCTGGGCGCGACGTGACCGACGAGATCCGCGAGCCGGAGATCTCGGCGTCGGTCTCCGCCGTCGCCCGGATCCCCGAGGTGCGCCGTCACCTCATCGCACGGATGCGTGAGATCATCGCGGCCCACAACCGACGGATCGTGGTGGAGGGGCGCGACATCACCACCGTCGTGGCCCCTGAGGCCCAGGTCCGGCTGCTGCTCACCGCCGATCCCGAGGCCCGGATCCGGCGTCGTGCCGCGGAACTCGCCGAGGTGGACCACCGGGTCGTCACGGACTCCATCATGGGTCGGGACCGCGAGGACTCCACGGTGTCGAACTTCACCGTGGCCACCGACGGGGTGGTCACCATCGACTCCACCGATCTCACGCTCGACGAGGTGGTCGAGGCGGTGCTGGACCTGGCGGGCGCACATGGCTGAACCACTCGACGTGCTGGTGTTCTACGTGCCGATCCCCGACACCGACCAGGTGCTGGAGGCCCTGTTCGCCGTCGGTGCCGGGGCGATCGGGGCGTATGACTCGTGCGCCTTCGTGGCTCCGGGGGTTGGCCAGTTCCGTCCCCTCACCGGGGCGAACCCCGCCATCGGAGAGGTCGGGAACCTGGAGCTCGTTGCGGAGAACCGGGTGGAGCTCACCTTTCCCCGAAGCCTGCGTGGACCGGTGGTCGCCGCGCTGCGCGAGGCCCATCCCTACGAGGAACCGGCCTTCCACGTGCTGGCCAATCAGGTCTGAGCGGGGCGCAGTTGTCCCGGTGCGGTGACCGTGTGGACGGCGTGGAGGTCCAGGCGTTCCAGCAGCGCGTCGTCGTGGGTGACCACCACCAGCGCTCCCCGGTACTGGGCCAGTGCCTCGATCAAGGCCTCCGTCGTGTCCAGATCCAGATTGTTGGTCGGTTCATCGAGCAGCAGCAGCTCGGGTGGGGGAGCAGCCAGCAGGACCCGGGCCAGGGACACCCGGAAGCGTTCCCCTCCGGACAGGGTCTCCACCGGCCGCTCCACGACCTCGCCGCGGAGCAGGAACCGGGCGAGCAGTGCACGCCCTTCGCGTTCGGTGGCCTCGGGGTTGCTCATGCTCAGGCACTCGAGAGCTGAACGGCCTGTGGGCAGTTCCAGGCGTTGATCGAGCCACCCGACCCGGGTCGTCGACAGCCGGGCCCGGTGGAGCAGTGTCGTCTTGCCGACGCCGTTGGCCCCGATCAGGGCGATGCGGTCCCCGCCGCGCACCGTGAGGGTCCCTGGTGGTTCTCCCAGCTCGGCGAGCAGTCTTCCACGGGCGCGACGGATCTCGGGGACATCCACCCGGATGGACTCTCGACCGGTGACGGCCTCCTCGGCGCGGATCAGCTCCTCGCGGGCCGCCTGGACCTTCTGGGCCGCACGTCGGTTGGCCCGGTCACGACGCCCTTCGGCCCTGGACCTGAGCTCGGGGTCGGACAGTCTCGGCCCCTGCGCGACGGTGGCGAACCGCCAGCCGTCACGTCGTTCCTGACGTGCGGTGGCCGTCTGGACGTGCATCCGTTCCCGCTGTTCGGCGCGTAGTCTGCGTTCGGCGTCACGGACCCGTTGCTCGGCTGCCGCTGCCTGCAGGCGGGACTGCTCCTGCCAGTGGTCGTGGTTGCCACCCCACAGCGTCAGGGCACCCGAGTCGACCTCGAGGATGTGAGTCATCCGGCGCAGCAACGCGATGTCGTGGCTCACCACGACCAGTCCACCCCGCCACCGGTCGACCCACTCGTGGAGGGCGGCACGGGCCTCCCGGTCGAGGTTGTTGGTCGGCTCATCGAGCAGCAGGGTGCGTGCGCCGGAGAGTTCCAGCCCGGCGAGGGCCGTCAGCATGATCTCGCCCCCGGAGAGGGTCTCCAACGTGCGATGCAGGACATCGTCACCGACCAGGCTGGGAACCCGGGCCGAGAGCAGGGCGACGGCACGGGAGGCGACGTCCCAGCGATCCCCGACGGTCTCGTGGTCGGCGACATCGATGCTCCCGGCCTCGATCCGGCCGAGGGCGGCGAGGATCTCCTCGATGCCCAGCAGCGCCGCGACGGTGAGATCTCCTCGCTGCAACAGATCCTGGGGCAGGTGGGCGAGATGCTCCGGGGCCTGGATGGAGCCCGTCGTGGGGGAGAGCTCGCCGGCGAGCAGCTTCAGCAGGGTGGACTTGCCGGCGCCGTTGCGTCCGACCACCCCGAGACGGGCGGCCGGGATGGTCAGGGTGACGTCGTCGAGCAACGGTGCGGTGGCCTCGAAGGCGAACGTGAGGTGGGTCAGGACGAAGGATGACGGCACGGGGGCTCCTGGATGCGGTCTGGTGGGTGCGCCGCTCGGAGTCCGGGACTCGACGAGGTGGCGCGGGGTCAGCGCAGAACCAGGAGCTTCAACGGTCAGCCTTCCTTCAAGAAGTCGTGCCCGAGAAGGATATCAGGCGTGCTCGTCGGCCTCGTACCGGAGCAGATCCCCGGGCTGACACTCCAGGACCCGACAGATGGCCTCCAGGGTGGAGAACCGGATCGCCTTGGCGCGACCGTTCTTCAGCACCGCCACGTTCGCCGGGGTGATCCCGATGGCCGAGGCGAACTCACCGACGCTGAGTCTGCGTCTGGCCAGCAGCAGGTCGAGATCGACGACGACCCCCATCAGATCACCTCCGCCAGTTCGGTGCGAAGCGCCGTGGCGTCCTTCAGGAGATGACGCAGCACCAGCATGAGCAGGATGAATCCGGGACCGAGCAGCAGGGACCCCGTGAGCACCAGGAGCACGGGCGGCCCGCCGATGCCGAGCCAGGTGAGGTGCAGCGCACCCGCCAGTGCGAGCACCGTCGCGACGACGGCACACCCGATGATCAGGTCCACCCAGCCGAGGGCACGTGGGGTGAAGGTGTCCCGCCGGGAGACGAGGTCGAGCAGCATCCAGACCGACAGCGCGGTGGGGAGGAAGCAGGCCAGCACCAGGTCCGTGAGGAGGAGGTAGGGCCACTGCAGGTGGGAGACCTCGGGGAACTCGGTCACCACCTCTGACGCGGCCAGCGGAACGATGAGGCCCTGGAGGGCGATGACTCCCAGGACGGCCAGGACCATGACGATGCGCAGGGCGATGATGACGGAGCGGGGCATGTATCGATTCTCGATCGATATCGATCGTTTGTCAATAGGCTTGTGATGTCGTCCCCGTGCTGATCCGACGCACTCCGGTAGGATGTCGCGCTGATTGCAAGGAGGGCGTGATGAGCGAGGAGACCACGATCAAGCCGGTGGTGGCGGTGGTGGGGCGGCCGAACGTCGGCAAGTCCACGCTGGTCAACCGGATCCTGGGGCGCCGTGAGGCCGTGGTGCAGGACGTGCCCGGGGTCACCCGCGACCGGGTCTCCTACGATGCCAACTGGAACGGCCGGGAGTTCGTCCTGGTGGACACCGGAGGGTGGGTCTCGGACGCGAAGGGGATGGCCCAGCAGATCGCCGAGCAGGCCGAGCTCGCCATCTCCATGGCGGATGCGGTGCTGTTCGTCGTCGATGCCACCGTCGGCACCCTCGACGAGGACGAGGCCGTGGTCAAGGTGCTGCGTCGCTCGAGGAAACCGGTGATCCTGGCCGCGAACAAGGTGGACGACCAACGCCACGAGGCCATGGCGGCGACGATGTGGAACCTCGGGCTGGGGGAGCCCCACCCGGTCTCGGCGGTGCACGGCCGCGGCTCGGGTGACCTCCTGGACGCGATCCTGGAGGTGCTGCCCCAGGCCCCGGAGGAACGGTTCGAGGAGATCGGCGGACCCCGTCGGGTGGCCATCGTCGGCAAACCGAACGTCGGCAAGTCCTCACTGCTCAACAAGGTGGCGAACCAGCGACGCGTGGTGGTCTCCGACGTCTCCGGCACCACCGTCGACCCGGTGGACGAGATCGTCGAGGTCGGGGGCCGGGTGTACCGCCTCATCGACACCGCGGGCATCCGCAAGCGGGTCAAGGAGGCCTCCGGACATGAGTTCTACGCCAGTCTGCGCACCCAGACCGCGATCGAGCGGGCCGAGGTCTGCGTCGTGGTCATCGACGCCTCGCAGCCGGTGACCGACCAGGACCTCAGGATCCTGAGCAACGTGGAGGACACCGGCAGGGCACTGGTGATCGCATTCAACAAGTGGGACCTGACCGATGAGGAGCGACGCCGCTACCTGGAACGCGAGATCGAACGGGACCTCGTGGCCTTCACCTGGGCACCGACCGTCAACATCTCCGCCCTGACGGGCCGCAACGTCGACAAGCTGAGCCGGGCCGTCGAGACTGCTGCCGAGGGCTGGGAGACCCGCATCCCCACGGGCAGGCTCAACGCCTTCCTGGGGCGCCTGGCCGCTGCACACCCGCACCCGGTGCGTGGCGGGAAACAACCCCGCATCCTGTTCGGGACCCAGGCCCACAGCTGTCCGCCCACCTTCGCCCTGTTCACCAGTGGTCAGCTGGACCCCACCTACGTGCGTTTCATCGAACGACGACTGCGCGAGGAGTTCGGCTTCGTCGGTTCCCCGGTCCACATCGAGATCCGCGCCCGGGAGAAGCACAGGAACCGTTCCTGAGCTCGTCACTCACCCGTCGCCACGGGACGCGACGGATCGGTGATCCAGTCGCTCCAGGACCCGGCGTAGACCGCCGGGGTGGGGAGTCCCGCGACGGTGGCTGCCAGGGCGACGTGTGCGGCCTGGATGCCGGAACCGCAGTAGACCCCGACCCGATTCGCGACGGCCCCGGCCGCTTCGAACCGGTGCCGCAAAACGTCGGGCGCGAGGAGGCGGCCCGAGGCGTCGACGAGTTCCAGCGCGGGCAGCGAGCGGGCG
Organism: Arachnia propionica; assembly: GCF_003859805.1. Lineage (GTDB taxonomy): Bacteria > Actinomycetota > Actinomycetes > Propionibacteriales > Propionibacteriaceae > Arachnia > Arachnia propionica_C. The sequence continues at coordinate 278,612 of NZ_RQZG01000001.1, read as the reverse complement.
CCGGGGATGTGCCCGGCGACGGGATCGACGGTCTCGTCCTCTCCGCGGAACCGGTTGGCGGGTCGGGCGTCGAGCAGCACCCCTCCAGCGGCGAGGTGGGCCGCGCCCTCGGCGTCGATGGCCTCGACGTCGGTGCGAGCGGGCGTGAAGTCGGAGGGGGAGACCTCTTCGCCGCCGGTGGCGACCGGGGACGAGGACTCCCGCCATGCCCGCCAGCCCCCGTCGAGCACCCGGACGTCTCGGTGTCCGTGGAGTCGCAGCAGCCACCAGGCCCGGGCGGCCGCGATGGAGAACCAGTCGTCGTAGATCACCACCGGCCGGTCATTGCTCACTCCGGCCCGTCGCATCGCCTCCTGGAAGTCCTGGGCATCCGGCAGCGGGTGACGTCCGCCCGGTCCGACCGCTGGGGAGGCCAGTTCGTCGTCCATGTCCACGAAGACGGCCCCGGGGATGTGACCCGCCACATACGCCTCGCGCCCTCCAGCGCTTCCGGGACCGGAGTATCGGATGTCGAGGACCGTGGTCCCACCCGTGGCGAGGAGGGCGTGCAACTCTGGGACATCAATGAGGGCAACTGTCATGTGTCCACCTTGTCACACCCCCGTCAGCGCCTTAGCATCGCTCGCCATGGGGGAGTCCTTCAACCGAAACGCCGACAGAGGCGTGTATGTCCGGCGGCGACTCGTGGTCGGAGCCGGGGCGGTGGCGGTCGTTGGGGGAGGGGTCGTGCTGGCGCAGCGGATCATCACCTCCCGGTGGAACGCCGACACGGGCGCCGCCGCCCCTGCCCCAGCGGATGACCAGGGGTGCCGGACGCCTGGGCCGCTCGACAGGTTCGCCACGGTGGGCGGCGCCGCCCTCGGCTATGAGAGCGAGGGCGTCCTGGTGTCGATGCAGGCAGAACCCCGGTTCGTCGAGTGGCTGGACGCCTGGGCCGAGGGCTGGGCCGAGGCGAGCGGATTCGGCGGGGTGAGGGAGGTCTGGAGTTACGGCGCCTTCACCGACAAGTGCCGTTCCTACCATCAGCTCGGACGTGCCTTCGACATCGGGCGGATCATTCACGACAACGGAGAGGTGTCGTGCCGCCACGACGTGTGGAGCCCCGGTTCCGCGGATCAGCTGCGGAACTACTGGCGACTGGCCGCCTCGCTGCACGCCCGCTTCGCCCACACCCTGACCTATCTCTACGACGGCGCCCACGACAACCACATCCACGTCGACAACTCCGTGAACGGCTACGAACCGACGGTGTTCACCTCGGATTCCCGGGTGCAGGTCCAACTGGTCCAGGCCAGCCTCCAGCATGTCCACGGAGCACAGGTCGAGATCACGGGGCAGTGGGACGACCAGACCCGCACCGCGTTGAGGGCGGTTCAGAAGTCCCTCGGTATCACCCGGCCCCTCGCCGACCGGGAGGGGTGGCAGGAGTACCTCCGCGCAACCGTGACCCTCTAGCCCGGGCCAGCCTGAACCGGAGCCATTCGCTCTTCAAACAGCCTTGAGTACAAATAAGTGTTTGTGTTAACGTGAGGCACCGGACAGGAGGTGGCGCATGGCCGCAGTGGAGATGGATCTGGCCTTCCGTGCTCTGGCGGATGGCAACCGCCGGGCCATCCTCAGTGTGATCCGTGGGGGCCCACAACCGGTGGGAGCCGTCGCGGAGGCCGTCGGCCTGTCCCAACAGACCACGTCCCATCATCTGCGCACCCTCCACAGGGCAGGCCTGGCCAGCGTCACCGCGGACCACACGCGTCGGCTGTACGCGCTCAACACCGACGGTATGGCTGCCGTGCGTTCCTATCTGGCTGATTTCTGGCCGGACCGGTTGGCCACACTCAAGTCCGTCATCGAGGCACGGGAGGAGGTCGAACGTGGCTGAGTTCCGGGACTCCATCGAGATCGCGGCGACCCCCGAGACGGTGTTCGAGTACCTCACCACGAACGAGGGACTGACCGCGTGGCTCGGACAGTACGCCGATCTTGACCCCAGGCCCGGGGGAGGCTTCAGCGTCGATGTCGCGGGCTACCCAGTCCGGGGCGAGTTCCTGGTTGTCGAGACTCCCCGACGCGTCGTCGTCTCATGGGGATTCGCCGGCAACGACCACCTGCCCGCTGGAGCCTCCCGGGTTGAGTTCCTGCTGACCCCCGTCGGGACGGGAACCCGAGTCGATCTCCACCACTTCGACCTGCCGGACACTGAGGTGCCCGGACATGCACACGGGTGGGGACACTTCCTTCCACGCCTCGAGATCGCTGCTGAAGGGGGCACCCCCGGGGCGGATGACTGGCAGCCTCTCGGCGAGAAACCAGCTGCCCCACCACGGACCCCGAACAGAGAGGAGAGCCGACCATGACCGCCCTTGACATCGTGAAGAGTTACCACCACGCATGGACGTCGGGGGACATCGACGCCGCGATGACCCACGTCGCCGATGACATCTCGTGCCGCGCCCCGGGAGGCGACATCGAGGGCAAGACCGCCTACCGGGAGTACATCGCGGCATTCGCGCCCAGGGTGATCGAGATCGGCGAGATCGCGGAGTTCGCCGCAGGGGATCGCGTCGCCCTGTTCTACCACCCCCGCACCGAGGCGAGCCGGGATGCCCCTGCTGCCGAATGCTTCACCGTGCGTGACGGCAGGATCGTCGAGAACGTCCTGATCTTCGACCGGTTGTCCTACGGGCCCGCCGGGCAGGGCTGATCCGTGGCGGAGGGGACAGCGGCCCAGGCGACACTCGTGGAACGTGTCCATGCGTTGCTGGAGGAAGAGACGCAGGTGCGGGAGGTTCCGATGTTCGGGGGCCGCTGCATCATGGTGGGGGGCAAGATCATTGTCAGTGTCCGCAGGAATGGCAGTCTGCTGGTGCGGGTGGCGGCAGATGACCATGACCTGTATCTCGCGGAGCCGGGGGCCGCCCCCGCGGAAATGGGGAGGGGTCGCGTCATGGGACCTGGTTGGATCGCCGTGGACCCGGAATGCGTTCTCGACGAGGGGCTGGTCTTCTGGATCCAAGCTGCCCTGGCCCACAATCACGCGGTCACGAGGTCGCAGCACGCCGAGTCCTGAACCATCCGGAATGAGCCGCATTCCTTCAGGGGATCCGGGCGACGGGGCATGCGGAGCTGGTTCTCCAGGAGGGGGACCTCCTGGCGCTCGTTGGCGCATCTCTCCAGCATGTGATCTGCGTTCACCCAGTAGACGCCGTTTTCCCGGCTGAGGTAGCGGTGGTCCACGAGTTCGCGGCACTTCGTGACCGTCGTGGTTTCGCCTGCCTCGTCCCGGATTCGCCTGTGTTGGGCCCGGCTCGCCTGCCTTGACGGCGGAAGGCAGGCGTTTCCGATCCAAGGCAGGCGAATCAGCGTCGCGAGGAGGCCGACGGGAGGGGCCGGGAGAAGGTGGCTGGAGGATGGGGTGGTCACGAATCGCCGCTTTGCTTCGGTGAGATCGCGATGTCAACGCTGCCATGAAAGTAGGGCGGCGATTCGTGACCGTGTTGATTTCACCTGCCCTGTCTCGGTTTCGCTCGCATCCGTTCGGCGTACCCTAGTCCGGAAGGCCCGTTCAGGCAACGTCGAAGCACCTGTTCAGAGCCACTCTGACCGCTTGCCTGAACAAGTCTCCGTGTCGAGGCCAGCGAAAGAGAAGACGTGACCCACGCCTCAACCAGAAGGTCCCGGAAACCCACGGGTTTCCGGGACCTCTCTCGGTCGGGCTGACAGGATTTGAACCTGCGACCCCTTGACCCCCAGTCAAGTGCGCTACCAAGCTGCGCCACAGCCCGAGGCCAACCTCAGTTGGCAACCGTTGCAGCTTAGCGTCACTTGGGGCTCGGACGCCAATCGCGTGGTCCGGGACTCGTGGCGGACCCCTCGTCGGCCTACTGTATGTGCCATGACCCTGCGTTCCTGCGTCGCTGCCATGCTCACAGCACTGGTTCTCATCGGGGCCTCCTCGTGTGCCCGGACCACGCCGGAGTCGGCGCCACCGATCGCCTCGGAGAGTGTGAGCGCGACCCCCAGCGCCACGGCCTCGGCCACCCCGTCGCCCACTGCCTCCCCGGAGCCGAGCCCCACCCCGACGGCGGGACCCCTCGTGGTCTCCACGTCACAGGAGGCCGCCATCCCGGCCGACCCCGTGGAGTTCACCGTCGAGAACGCCACCGTGGTGGCCGCGACGTTGAAGGGAGCCGCCGGGGAGGTCCCCGGCGCGTACACGGAGAATCGCTGGACGCCCAACGAACCGCTCCAGTTCAACGCCGAGTACACCCTGACCGTCACCCTGGACGACGGTCAGACCCGGGAGGCCACCATCCGGACCGTCAATCCCGGCCCGGAAGCCAGCTTCAAGGTGCTCTACCTGTTCGACGGGGTTGGGGTCGGGATGCCCGCCTACGTCAAGTTCGACCATCCGGTCGGCGAGGCCTACCGGGCCGAGATCGAGAAGCACGCCTTTGTCACCACCGAACCCGCGCAGGAGGGGTCGTGGGGCTGGCTCAGTGACACCGAACTGCTGTGGCGCCCCAAGGAGTACTGGCAACCCGGCACGAAGGTGAAGCTGCACTTCTCGTGGGACGGGGTCCAGGCCACCGACTCCACGTGGCTGCGCAAGACGCTCGACGCCGACTTCTCCGTCTCCGACGTGGCGCGGATCATCAAGGTCGACATCGCCGACCACACCACGACCGTCGTCGAGAACGGCGAGGTGGTCAACACCCTGCCCTCCACCACGGGCAAGGAAGGCTTCACCACCCGCTCCGGCACCAAGATCATCCTGGAGAAGAACGACTCGAGGCAGATGAACTCCGAGACCATCAACATCCCGGCCGGAAGTCGGGAGGCCTACAACCTCAACGTGAAGTACGCGATGCGGGTCACGTGGACCGGGGAGTTCATCCATGCAGCGCCGTGGTCGGTCGGCAGCCAGGGTCGGGAGAACGTCAGCCACGGCTGTGTCGGGCTCAGCACCGACAATGCCGGGTGGTTGTACGGGCGCAGCAACGTCGGCGACGTCGTCGAGTTCACCGGATCGGACCGGGAGATGGATCCTGCCGAGGGCATCGGGGTCTGGATGTACACCTGGGAACAGTGGCAGGACCGCTCGGCGTTGCAGTGATGATCCCCCGGATTCGATCACGGTAGGATCGGTGTCCAAATGACTGTCTTGATCTCCCTGTGCCTCCTCGGAGCCGCCCTGCTCGTGACCCCGAGTCTCACCAGGGTGATGGACCGGCACACGGGCTGGTTCCTGGCGGCCGTCTACATCGCCTGCGCCGCCATCCTCGCCCCCGATGCGCAACGGGCCCTGGCGGGCCGGGCCACCTCGTGGGTCCACGACTGGGTGCCCCGGCTCGGCATCCGACTCGCCTTCACCTACGACGCCACGGCGGCGGTGTTCAGCATGCTCGCACTGCTCATCGGCGCCGTGGTGCTGGTCTTCGCCACCCGGTACCTGCACCGGGGGAGACATCGGAGTTTCTACCTGGTGATGGTGGCCTTCACCATCGCGATGGTGGGGCTCGTGGCAGCCGATGACCTCGTGGTGCTGTTCATCTGCTGGGAGATCACCTCGCTGGCCTCCTTCCTGCTGATCGCCCGTTCGGGCCACGGGGCCGAGGGACCCTCGATGCGGACCCTGCTCATCACCTTCACCGGGGGAGTGGTGCTGCTGGTCGCGATCTGCCTGACCTGGGCGCGGCTCGGTACCACCCAGGTGAGCGGGGTGCTCACCTCGACGGTGTGGGCCGAGGATCCCGGTTTCGCGACGCTGGTCGCGTTCCTGGTCGCCGTCGCCGCCTGCACGAAGGCCGCCCAGTTCCCGTTCCACGTGTGGCTGCCCGATGCGATGGCCGCCGTCACCCCGGTCAGCGCCTACCTCCACGCCGCAGCGGTGGTCAAGGCCGGCATCTTCCTGATGCTCCGGTTCAGCCCCGCCTTCCACGAGGTGCCGATCTGGAACTGGTTCCTCACCCCGGTGGGGTTGGCCACGATGATCATCGGAGGCTGGTGCGCACTGCAGCAGACCGACGTGAAGAAGCTGATGGCCTACTCCACGGTCTCCCAGCTGGGGTTGATCACCGCCACCATCGGAGTGGGCACCGAGCACGCCCTCAGCGCTGCCACCTTCCACACCATCGCCCACGCCCTGTTCAAGTCCGGACTGTTCATGCTGGTCGGGGTCGTCGACCACGCCACCGGTACGCGAGACCTGCGGCGCTTCCCGCCCGCGCTGTACCGACGCCTCCCCGTGACCTTCGCCTTCATGCTGCTCGGCACCGCCTCCATGGCGGGGCTGCCCCCCATGCTCGGATTCGCCTCGAAGGAAGCGGTGCTGGCAGCGCTGCACGAGGCCCACGTCACCCCCGGGCTCGTCCTGCTCGTCGTCGCCACCCTGGGCTCCGTGCTCACCTTCCTCTACTGTGCACGGGCCCTGCTCGGTATCTTCGTCGACGGCCCGGATCCGGATCGCGAGACGAACAGCCATGACCCGGTGCTGGTCGCCTCCGCGGCCACCCCCATCGCGGTGTCCGTGATCGCCGTGTTCCTGCCGGGAGTACTGGTCTGGCACGGGATCGGTGCGGAGCTGATCGCCACCGTCGTCGTCATCGTCCTCGGGGCTCTCACGACATGGCAACGACAACGCATCGCGTCGTGGATCGCCCGGCACCGTCATCTGCCCGACGGTCCGACGGTGATCCGGCACCTGGAGACCGCGACACATCGTCTCGGCACCGCGGTCGACCGGCTGGTGGCCACCGACACCGTCACCCGACACGTCATCCCGATCCTCGGTGGCCTCGGGGTGCTGGGACTGGTGGGGACATGGGCAGCGAACCGACAGGGACTGCCGCCACAGCTCGGCGGCCTCAGCCGTCCCATCGACCTCGTGCTGTTCCTCCTCATCACGGTCGCCACCCTCGGGGTGTGCATCTCCCGGGTCCGGCTGGGAGCCGTGGTCTCCCTCTCGGCGGTGGGCATCCTCGCCACCGTGCAGATCCTGGCACTCGGTGCCCCGGACGTCGCGATGACCCAGCTGCTCGTGGAGAGCCTCACCATCATCGTCATCATGCTGGTGCTCCAGAAACTGCCGGCCCGGTTCCCGCCCCGTCGCACCGACCGCAGCCTGATCACCCTCGGCGCCTCCGTCCTGGTCGGAGCCGGGGTGTCAGCCCTGGTGTGGGCCCTGGTCGCCCGGCGGGAGCGGTCCCGCCTCGCCGACTACTTCCTCGGCAACACCGAGGCGCTCTCCGCGGGCCAGAACGTCGTCAACGTGATCCTCGTCGAGTTCCGTGGCTTCGACACCCTCGGGGAACTGAGTGTGCTCGGCATGGCGGGGGTGGCGATGCTCGCCATCCTGTCGACGGTTCGGGACCGCTACCTGGACCCACCGATCGATGACCGCGACGCCCTGCCGGTCTCCCGGCTGTGGATCAACCAGGACCCGAACTCCAGGGCCAGTCGTGCCATCCTCGACCCCCATCCGAACGCCATCGGGCTGAGGGTGATGCTCAAGGTGATCGTTCCCGTGCTGATCCTGATCTCCATCGCGCTGTTCTGGCGGGGACACAACAGCCCAGGCGGTGGTTTCAACGCCGCCCTCGTGGCCTCCTCGGTGATCGGGCTGATCTACCTGTCGACCACCAAGGATCGTCAGATCGGTCCGCCACGACTCCCGCTGGTCCTCATCGGTGGCGGCATCCTCGTCGCGGTCAGCACCGGTCTGCTGGGCCTCGGCGTGGCCGGTTCCTTCCTGGAGCCCATCCACGGCACGGTGCTCGGGATCCACCTGACCACCTCGATGATCTTCGACGCCGGGGTCTACCTCGCCGTCGTCGGGCTCATCATGATCTCGGTCAACCTGTTGGGAACCACGCGGGGCACCACCGCTGGTGGAGAGGGCACGAGGGAACGCGTGGACGAGTCGTTGGAGGGAGAGCTGCCGGGACCGCTCGAGACCGTGCGGGGGGAGGAGATGCACCCGTGATCCTCATCGCGACGATCTTCGTGCTGGTCACCGGCGGGGTGTACCTGCTGCTGCAGCGCTCCATGGTGCGTGCCGTGTTCGGGCTCAGCCTGCTCAGCCATGCCGCGAACTTCACGCTGCTCGTCACCGGAGTTCCCGGCTGGCGCGCTGAGCCCATCACCGACGGCACCGACATCGCCTCCTTCGCGGACCCCCTTCCCCAGGCCTTCGTCCTGACCGCCATCGTCATCACCCTCGCGGTGACCATCCTCATGCTCGCGATGGCGGTGATCGGACGTGACGACATGCTGACACGGCACCCGGAGACGGGGGAGAGCAGGCAGGCATGAGCGCAGTTCTCCCTCTCTTCGCAGCGATCCCGCTCCTCCTGGCGGGTGCCACGGTCCTGCTCCGACATGCCCTGACGCAGCGACTGCTGCTGCTGGTCTGTTCCCTCGGGATCCTGGCTGGTGGGCTGGCCCTGCTGCTGGCCCACCGGGGCACCCCGGTCGTGTCCCACTCCGTCGGTTCCTACCTTCCCGGCGTCGGCATCGTGTTCGTCTCGGACACCCTGAGCGCCGTCATGCTCGTGGCCACCTCGTTCATGAGCCTCGTCTCATCGGTGTTCCTCATGCTGACCGGGGAGGACCGCTACCGTTTCGTCGTCCCCCTGATCCTCATGCTCAGCGCCGGGGTCAACGGTGCCATCCTCACCGGGGACCTGTTCAACCTCTTCGTGTGGGTCGAGGTCATGCTGCTGCCGTCCTATGCGCTGGTGGCGGTCACGGGATACTGGCGACGGCTCGGCATCGGACGCATGTTCATCATCGTCAACATCATCACCTCGACCATCCTGCTGCTCGGGGTCGGGCTGCTCTACGGCGCCGCCGGAACGGTGAACCTGGCCGCCCTGGCCAACCGTGGCGGCGACCCACAGATCTCGCTGGCCACCGGGGTCATCATGTTCGCCCTGCTGGTCAAGGCCGGAGTGGTACCGGTGCACGGCTGGTTGCCCCGCGCCTATCCGGCGACCTCCGCCGGGATCATGTCCCTGTTCGCAGGGGTCCACACGAAGGTGTCGTTGTACGCGGTCTACCGGATCTACCTCACCATCTTCGACGGCCCCGCCCCGTGGTTGCCGGTGCTGGCGGTCCTCGTGGTCGCCACCATCGTGATCGGATCCCTGTCCACCTTCGGCGAGAAACGCATCCGCGGGGCCCTGGCCTTCCAGATGGTTGCCGGGGTGGGCCAGATCCTCATCGGTGTGGTGGTGCTCACCGAGGGTGCGCTCGCCGCCGGTCTGTTCTACATGGTCCACCACATGATCACGATGGGTGCCCTGGTGCTCGCCGCCGGTGCGATCGAGCACACCTACGGCTCAGGGCGTTTCGACAGGTTGAGTGGCCTGATGAAACGCGATCCGTGGCTCGCGGCGACGGTGGCCGTCGGTTTCGTCTCCCTCGTCGGCCTGCCACCGACCTCCGGGCTGTGGGGAAAGGTCGGTCTCGTGCTGAGTTCCGCATCGTCAAACGAACCGACCCGTTGGTGGCTGCTCGGGGCCATCGTCCTGGCCTCGGTGGTCTCCGCCATGGCCCTGCAGCGGGTGTGGCGTGAGGCGTTCTGGGGGGCCCCGATGAAGGACTACCTGCCCGACGACCCCACCACCTCACGTGGTACCCCCACCCCCATCGCGGACGATGCGAGGGTCGAAAAGCGCTTCCAGGCCCCGGCGATCCTGCTCGTCGGCGTCTCACTGGGCCTGTTCCTCGGGATCGGGTGGGTGTGGCCGATCCTCGAGACCGCTGCTGCCAATCTCATCGACACCGCCCAGTACGTGAAGGCGGTGATGGGATGATCGTGCTGCGTTTCCTGCGCTGGTTGTGGTACCTGAGCCTCCAGATCGCCGCCGGGTCCCTGCGCGTGGTCGTCCTGGCGGTCACCGGTCGGCGCAGCCCCGCCATCGTGGAGTACCGTTCCCGCGCCGCGTCGGAACTCGAACTGGCCCTGTTCACCTCGGCCATCACCATCACACCCGGCACCCTGGTGCTCGGGGTGTGCGGAACTCCGGGCGGGGAGGAGGTCTCGGTGTTCGTCCACAGCCTGTTCGACAACGAACGCTCCTCGGTCGAGGAGGGCCTGGCCGAGCTGGAGTGGTACCTGCTGCGTGCCCTGCGCCGAGACGGAGTCGTGGAGGAGCGGTCATGATCACTGCGTTCTGGATCGCCGGCGGGGTGCTGTCGATCACCATCCTGGTCGGCATGGTCCGGCTGATCACCGCCCGTGACTCCGCCACCCGCGCCGTCGTGGGGGATCTGGTCTTCTTCTCCTGCCTCGGGCTCCTCGCCCTGTTCGGCATGACACAGGCCTCGAGCGTCAGCGTCGACCTGGCGTTGCTCGCCGCCGTCCTCGGGATCCTCGCCACCATTGCCCTGGCCCGCATCATCACGAGGGGGCAGCGATGATCGTGCTCGAGATCCTGGCCGGGGTGCTGGCCATCACCGGGGCGCTGTTCTTCCTCGCCGTCGGCGTGGCCGTGTTCCGTGTCAAGGACGCCCTGTCCCGCATCAACGTCCTGGGCCCCGCCACGGCCTTCGGCGCTCCGATGATCGTCGTGGCGGTGGCCCTCGGTTGGACCGTCGAGAGCGGCTTCGACCTCATGCTGTGGGTCAAGACCGCCGTCACCGTCGTGGCGCTGGTGATGGTCAGTTCCGTCGCCTCGAACGTCCTCGCGCGCGCCACCTGCCGCTCAGATGCGACACTGGAGCCCGACACGCAGCCCAATGATCTGAGGAGTGACGGATGAAACGCCACCTCGAGACCCTCACCGTCCATGCCGGACAGGAGTCGGCGGATCCCGGCAGCAACGCCCGTGCGGTTCCCATCCACCAGACGGCCAGTTACGTCTTCGACGACGCGGAGCATGCGGCTGACCTGTTCGCCCTGCGCCGCCCGGGCAACATCTACACCCGGATCATGAACCCGACCCAGAACGTGTTCGAGGAGCGCATGACCGCACTCGAGGGAGGAGTGGGAGCACTCGCCACCGCCTCCGGGGCGGCCGCCATCACCTACACGGTGCTGACCCTGGCCCGTTCCGGGGACAACATCGTGGCCCTGTCCACCCTCTACGGGGGCACCTTCGCGCTGTTCGCCCACACCCTGGCCCAGTTCGACATCGAGGTTCGCTTCGTCGACCCGGCACGCCCCGGCGACCTGACGGGCCTCGTCGATGACCGCACCCGGCTGGTCTTCGGGGAGACCATCGGCAATCCGGCCCTCAACGTCATCGACGTCGAGGCCTGGGCCGCGGCCGCCCATGCCCACGGCCTTCCCCTGGTCCTCGACAACACCGTCGCCACCCCGATGCTCACCCGCGCCTTCGAGCTCGGGGCCGACATCGTCGTCCACTCCGCCACCAAGTACATCGGTGGTCACGGCACCTCGCTGGGCGGGGTGATCGTGGACTCCGGTGCCTTCGACTGGAGCGCCAACGCAGCACGTTTCCCCGGACTCACCGGTCCCGACGAGGCCTACCACGGCGTGGTCTGGAGCGAGGCCGCCGGACAGGCGGCGTTCATCACCCGGGCCCGCACCGTCATGCTCCGCAACACCGGTGCCGCCATCGCGCCGTTCAACGCATGGCTGATGTTGCAGGGCCTGGAGACGCTGCACCTGCGGATGGAACGGCACTGCGCGAACGCGCTGGCCATCGCCCGACATCTCGAAGGCCGCGAGGAGGTGGCCTGGGTGAACCATCCGGGGCTGCCCTCCAGTGCCTCGCACGAGATCGCCAAGCGCGTGCTGCGTGGTGGCTTCGGGGGCCTGGTCTCCTTCGGGTTGGCGGCCGGTCGCGAGGCCGGGGCCCGATTCGTGGAATCCCTGGAGCTGTTCAGCCACCTGGCCAACATCGGTGATGCGAAGTCCTTGGTCATCCACAGCGCCTCGACCACCCACTCCCAGCTCGACGAGGAGGAGTTGAGAGCGGCCGGGGTCCCGGCCGAGATGGTTCGACTGTCCGTGGGCATCGAGCACGTCGACGACCTCATCGCCGACCTCGACCGGGCGCTGGACCAGCTCTGAACGTGTCCGACCCGCTCAACACGGTGGCGGAGACCATCCGCCTCCACACCCCTGACGATCCGCTGGTGCTCGCCAGCGGTGCCCGCCTTGCCGAGGTCGACGTCTCCTACGAGACCTACGGCACCTTGAACACCACCCGCTCCAACGCGGTGTTCGTCTGCCATGCCCTGACCGGTGACGCCCATGCGGCAGGACCGCGTGAGGGGGATCGTCGCCCGGGCTGGTGGGACAATCTCATCGGCCCCGGCAAACCGGTTGACACCGACCGCTGGTTCGTGGTGTGCGCCAACATCCTGGGGGGTTGCCGCGGCACCACGGGACCCTCGTCGGTGGACCCGGGGACGGGGAGCGCCTACGGCCTGGACTTCCCCCTGCTCACGATGTCCGACTTCGTGTCGGTGCACCGTGGGCTCGGTCGGCACCTCGGAATCGAGAAGTGGGCGGTGCTGCTCGGGGGCTCACTCGGCGGGATGCAGGTCCTGCAGTGGACGTTGTCGCACCCTCAGGAGGTCGACAACGCCGTCATCATCGCCGCGTCCTCCCGACTCACGGCGGAGAACATCGCCTTCTCCGCCGTCGGCAGGCAGGCGATCATGCGCGATCCCGAGTTCAGGGAAGGGCGCTTCGCCAGCCTCGGGACGTCCCCCCACCGAGGCCTGTCGGTGGCCCGGATGATGGCCCACATCACCTATCTGTCCGAGGAGGCCTTCAGCGAGAAGTTCGGGCGTGCCGCGCAGGCAGGACGGCTCGACCCCGGCTTCGGTGTCGACTTCGCGGTCGAGAGCTACCTGGAACACCAGGGAGAGGCATTCCTCACCCGCTTCGACGCCCTGAGCTACCTGTACCTGACGCGTGTGATGGACTACTTCGACCCCTTCGCCGCCACGGATGCCCTCGAGGCCCTGCGGGCCGATCCGGTGAAATTCCTCGTCATGAGTTTCGACAGCGACTGGCGATTCAGCACCAGCCAGTCACGACGCATCGTTGCCCACCTGGAGCAGGCCGGGCTGCCGACGTCGTTCCGGGAGATCCACTCGCCATGGGGCCATGACTCCTTCCTGCTGGAGATCCCGGCCTACCACGCGACCATCCGGGCCTTCCTGGACCGGGCGTTCGAGGAGGGAACCTCGTGAGGACCGACCTACGGCTCATCGCCGACCTGATTCCCGCCGGTTCGCGGGTCCTCGACCTCGGGTGTGGTGACGGTGAGCTGTTGCGGCTGCTGGCAGCACGCGGCGGTACCGGCACCGGCGTCGAGATCGAGGAGGGACGGTTCCTGGCCGCGCTGCGACGAGGGGTCGATGTCATCGACCTCGACATCAACACCCAGCTCTACCAGTTCGCCGACGACTCATACGACGTGGTGGTGCTCTCCGGGACCCTGCAGAACCTGCAGCGTCCCGCACAGGTGCTGCGTGACATCTCCCGCATCGCCCGTCGGTGCGTGGTCTCGATGCCGAACTTCGTCCACTGGCGGAACCGGCTGCGCCTGTTGCGTGGCCGGATGCCGGTGACGAGACATCTGCCCTACCAGTGGTACGACACCCCGAACCTCCACTACACCTCGTTGCAGGACCTCGCACCGCTGTTCGACACCCTCCGGCTCGACATCTCCCGGTGGATCCCCCTCGACGAGAACGGGCACCCACTGCGCGCCCGAGCCCTGGGCGCCAACTGGCGGGCCAGCTCCGCCATCTACCTGCTCGAAGCGAGACGTTGAATGCTGCGGCTCATCCTGGCCCTGGTCGCAGGAGGACTGCTGGCCCTCGGATTCCAGCCGTGGAATCTCTGGCCACTGCCCATCATCGGCATCGCCCTGCTGACCGGTGTGGTGGCGGGTCGTCCCGTGAGGGCGAGCTTCGGTCTCGGCCTCGCCGCCGGACTGGTGCTCAACTACCTGTGCATCTGGTGGGTCAGCGTCCAGTCGGGACCGGCGATCCATGCCCTCATCGCGGTGATGGCCTGCTGGGTGGGGCTCGCGGCCGGTCTCACCACGGTGCTGCTCCGCCTCAAAGGAGCGATCCTCCTCGTCCCGACCGCATGGGTGTGCGTCGAGTTCGGGGCGGGCACGTTTCCCTTCCGAGGATTCCCGTGGCTGCGGCTGGGACACACCACCATCGACCAGCCGATGGCCGGCTGGCTGCCGCTGGTGGCCACGCCCGGGGTGACCTGGCTGGTGGCCTTCGTCGGGTGCCTGCTGCTGCGCATGGTCACCACACGATCCCGTCTCGCACCAGCACTCACGATCGCGGGGGTCTTCGCCGTCGGCGGCCTGATGACGCTGCGGCCCGTCGAGCAACCCGAGGACCACGTGGTGGTCGGAATGGTCCAGGGCAATGTCGCCCTCGATCTCGACACCGGCTACATCGCGGCCACCGGGGCCACACCGAACCATCTCAGTGAGACCGTCTTCCTGCTGGCCGAGGCCAGGAGCAGGGGAGTGGGACTCGACTTCATCCTGTGGGCGGAGAACTCCACGGACCGCGACCCCCTCCTCCACGGCCCGACGAGGCGACAGGTCGAGTGGAGTGCCCGTCTGGCCGAGGTACCCCTGTTCATCGGTGCCGTCATGGCAGGACCGCAGGAGGGGACCCGTCAGACCGTGAGTCTCTGGTGGACACCTGAGGAGGGCATCACCGACCGCTATGCCAAGCGCAACCTCGCTCCCTTCGGGGAATGGGTGCCGTACCGGGACCTCCTGGAGCCGGTGTTCCCCGACGTCGCCCGTGTCGGTGCACAGTCGGTCCCCGGTGCGACCACGGGTGTGCTGGAGGTCTCCACGGCCCACCGTCCCGCGCTTCGGGTCGGCACCGTGATCTGTTACGAGCTGGCCTACGACAAGACCGTGGCGGAACTCTCGTGGCACGGTGCCCAGGTGCTGGTGGCACAGAGCACGACGCACAACTTCACGGGCACCTCGGAACCCCTGCAGCAGATGACCATCAACCGGGTCCGTGCCGCCGAACTCGGCCGTGAATTCGTCGCCTCCACCCTGAACGGGTACTCCGGTCTCATCGACGTCCGGGGCCGGGTCCACGAGCCGACCGTGGAGGGCACCGCGGCGCACCGGATCCTGAGTCTTCCGCTGCGTGAGGGGACGACCCCGGCGGTCTTCCTCGGGGTCGTGATCCAGGGGCTGTGTGCGGTGCTGGCAGTCGGTGCCGCCCTCCACGCCATCGGCAACTCCAGTACCCTTGAGGCACCGTCGACCAGGAAGGAGCCCCGATGACCGAGGTGGCACCTCTGATGCGGGTACTCGTCATCATCCCCACCTTCAACGAGGCCCAGAACATCGAGGCCATCATCGCCCGGTTGCGCAGGAGTGTCCCGGCAGCCCACGTCCTCGTGGTCGATGACCAGTCCCCGGACGGCACGGGCGAGTTGGCCGATGCCCTCGCCGAGCAGGACGACCACGTCCACGTCCTCCACCGCGCGGGGAAGGAAGGGCTCGGGGCCGCCTATCTCGCCGGTTTCCGGTGGGGCCTGGAACGTGACTACGACGTGCTCGTGGAACACGACGCCGACGGCTCGCACCAGCCGGAGCAACTGCCCCGGCTGCTGTCGGCCCTGGAGCGGGCCGACATGGTCAAGGGGTCCCGCTACGTCCCGGGTGGTTCAGTGGTGAACTGGCCGTGGCACCGGTTGTTCCTCTCCCGGGGCGGCTCGTTCTACATCAGGTTGTTGCTGGGGATGCCGTACCGTGACATCACCGGGGGGTTCAACGCGTTTCGTGCCTCGACCCTGCGGGCCATCATCGATCTGCCCATCGACCGACGCGGCTACGGCATCCAACGGGATCTCACCTGGCACGCCCACCGGGCCGGTTTCCGGATCGTCGAGGTGCCCATCGAGTTCGTCGAACGTGAGTTCGGGGACTCGAAGATGGGTCGCAACGTCGTGATCGAGGCGATCCTGAGCACCACCCGCATGGGGTTGCGTCATCGCCTGCGTCAACTCAGCTCCCTGGTGCGTGGTCGACGTGGCTGATCGTCCCCGGGGTCCGCGTGCCTCGAACGCCATCCTCTGGCTGGTTGTTCCTGGCGCCCTGTTCCTGTTCGCCGAGATCACCTGCCTCATCGCGGTGGCCAGTCATCTGGGATGGTGGACGTTGCTGTTGCTCGGAGCCACGACGCTGCTCGGGGCCTGGTTGCTGCAACGTGAGGGGCGCAGGACCTGGCAGACCATGTCGCAGTCGTTGGTCACCGGTTCCCTGCCTCCCGGGCAGGCCGCCGACGCTGTCCTGGTGATGCTCGGTGGGGCACTGCTCATCGCGCCCGGTTTCCTCTCCGACCTGCTGGGACTGCTGCTCCTGCTGCCGCTCACCCGTCCACTGGTCCGAGGCCTCGTGGGGCGGTTCTTCGGGCGGGCCGTGGCCAGGAACCGTCCTGCACCTCCCACGATCATCCAGGGTGAGGTGGTCGAGGAGTCAGCACCGGAGACGTTGATCCCTGAGATCGACGAGGGCGACGGGACAAACAAATTTAATTGACAACCATTTCCTGTGGACCTACCATCACCTCCACACATTCGACCTTGGAGGGTTGCACGTGTTTGACGCGATCGTCATCGGCTCCGGGATCGGAGGCCTGACGACTGCTGCTCTCCTGACCCGCATGGCCGGCAAGCGTGTCCTCGTCCTCGAACGCAACCTCGAACCGGGTGGCCAGACCCGGACCTTCCGACGTGACGGCGCGAGCTGGGATGTCGGTGTCCACCACGTGGGGGAGATGGCGCCGGGCAGTCGGATGCGGGGCATCGTGGACGTCATCTCGGGTGGGGTGTTGACCTGGAACCAGCTGCCGGATGACTACCAACGACTCGTGTACCCGAGTTTCGAGATCCAGATCCCCTCCGAGCGCACCGAGTTCCGGGATCGCCTGGTTGCCCGATTCCCCGAGGAGGCGGGAGCCATCCGGCGCTACGTCAAGGATGTCCGCCGGGTCGCCCGGTGGGCACGCCTGAGTTTTGCCGACTTCCTGGTTCCTGAACGCGTACGACCCTTCCTCCGCGTACTGCGGCGTTCACATCACCGCTTGGCCTCGATGACGACCCGGGAATACCTGGACCGCAACTTCCGCTCCCCGCAGCTGAAGTCCGTGCTCGCCACCCAGTGGGGCGACTACGGCTTCCCACCCGCGGGTGGCACCTTCCACCTGCACGCCCTCTTCGCCGACCACCTGCTCAACGGCGCCTGGTTCCCGGAGGGTGGCAGCGCCCGGATCGCACGCAGCATCGAGGAGGTCATCGAGGCCGGTGGGGGAGCGGTGCGCGTGGGATGTGAGGTGGTCCGCATCCTGCTCGAGGAAGGACGTGCAGTCGGTGTCGAGGTCATCGAGATGCGAGGCCCGTTGCCGCGGCTGGTGGAGTACCGGGCACCCTACGTGGTCTCCGGGGCCGGTGCCGCCACCACGTACGGACAGCTCCTGCCACGCACCGGGGACGCGGCCCGTGCAACGGCAGCGCTCCGGCAACGGTTCGGTGACACCGGCCCCGGTCACGACGCCGTCTCCCTGCTGCTGAAGTTGAGGTCCTCACCGCAGGCCCTCGGGGTGACCAGCCAGGACATCTGGGTGCACTCCGACCTGGACGAGGCCGACAGCGAGATCTACACCCGACGGCTCTTCGCCGGCATCCCCTCCAGGTGCCAGATCTCCTTCCCGAGCCTCAAGTCGGGAGACTCCCACATCCACACCGCCGAGATCATCGCCTTCGCCCCGCCGGATGCCTTCCGCCGTTGGGAGGGGCAGGACAGCGGCATGCAGAAACCCGGGTACGAGGCCTTGAAGTTCCGCATCGGGCAAGGACTGCTCCGGCTGGCCGAGACGGCCGTCCCCGGTCTGACCGAGCTCACCGAGTACCTCGAGCTGTCCACCCCACTGTCCGTGGCGGGGACCGGTCACCATCGCCGAGGAGCGATGCGCGGCCCCATCGTCACCACCGATCCCAGGCACCGCTCCTCACTGCTCGGCCCCGTCACCCCCATTGCAGGATTGTTCCTGACCGGGCAGGACGCGGGCTCAGCAGGTTTCGTCGGGGCCATGATGGGAGGCGTGCTCGCCGCGGGACAGATCATCGGTCCCCGCTGTTGGCCGGATCTGCTCCGCATGGTCAGAAGGGGAGCACCGCCGTCCCGGGGTACCGCACCCTCCCTCCTGCCCGAGGACAAGTACCACGCCCGTTTTCTCGAGATCACACGACTCACGCCCGAGGTGTGGCGGCTGGTGCTGGAACTGAGCGGTGAGGCACCATCCTTCGTCGCCGGGCAGTTCGCCCGGATCCGGACCGGGTCAGGGCAGTGGTACGACCACACGATCATCGCCCTGCGGGGCAACCGCCTCACCCTGCTGTCCGGCACCTGCACCCAGGGGGTCGGATCACGGCTCGTCGCCACCGTCTCGGTGGGGGACAGCACCGTCGTCGAGCTGCCGCTCGGCACCTTCACGCTGAGGGAGACGCGCGGTCGACGGGTCTTCGTGGCGACCGAGGGTTCGCTCGCGACATTCCTGGCGATGTTCGACGAGATGGGCGAGGAACTCGCGGACGCCACCCTGGTCTACGGTTGCCGTGGCGAGGAACATGACCTCGTTCGCAGGGTGGACAGCCCGCTACCGGCCGAACTGATCCGTTGCGGAGGACAGGAGCGGCCGTCCGATGTGCTGGCGAGAATGCCGCTGGATGCGGAACACACCGAGTTCTACCTGTGTGGTAGGGCCGAGGCTGTCGCCGACTGGGTCCAGGTGCTGCGCGAGCGTGGGGTCAAGGATGAGATCCACCACGAACGGCACTGACTCAGACCCGGCCCTGCTCCCTCAGCTTGTCCAACTGCTCCGCCAGGATGTCCTCCAGCTCGGGAATGCTCCGTCGTTCACGCAGCATGTCCCAGTGGGTACGGGCAGGTTTTGCCTCCTTCGCCTCACCGGTGGTGCCGTCCGAGCGGGTGGCGACCAGGCCACACTTCTTGCACTCCCATTCGAAGGGCAGATCTGCCTCCACTGCGAAGGTGACCTCGAAATGGTGTCCCTTCGGGCAGTCGAAACCAATCCGACTGCGCTCGGCGAACTCGATGCCCTGTTCGTCCTCGAAGCTCTTGGCCCCGAGTCCCATACCCCTGAGCGCGCGATCAGCCATGCTTCACCTCCTATGATTCACAACGATTGTCCGGTCGATCAGGTTCCCGTGCTCCGTGCCCACATGCCCCGGGCCTGGAGCACCTGTTTCAGCAGATCAGGGCGATCGGTGACGATGCCGTCGACTCCCCAGTCCAGCAGTGTGTGCATCTGCCCGGGCACATCGATCGTCCACACGTGCACCTTGAATCCCGCCCGGTGGATCGCTCGCACCCGCCCCGGGGTCAGCACCCTCACACGGACACCACCGACCCGGTGCTCGACGGGGATCTGGAAGACCGCTGGCCCTCCAGGGCGACGACGCGGGAGCGTCCCGAGGACCATGCGCACCACCCCCACCGGACCGAACGCCGTCGTGACCGAGGGCAGCCGCTTCCTGAACCGGTCGACACGTCGCTGTGAGAACGAGGCCACACAGACCCGGTGGGCCGCATTGCACCGCTCGATCACCCGTGCCAGCGGTTCGATGGCCTGAGGGGCCTTGATGTCGAAGTTGAACCGTGCCTCGGGGAATTCCTCGAGGAGTTCCTCGACACGCGGGATCGGCTCCCGACCCCCGACCCGGATCTCCTTGATCGCGTCATGGGGCAGATCACCGATGCGCATGTCGATGTCGGTGACCCGCGCCAGGTTCGGGTCGTGGAAGGCCAGCGGAACGTGATCTGATGTGGCGTGGACATCGGTCTCGAGGTAGGTGTAGCCCAACTCGACGGCGTTTCGGAACGCCGCGAGCGTGTTCTCGATCCCGAGGTTGACCGTCAGCAACGCCCCGCCCCGGTGGGCCATCGGTGCGAACTCCGGTTCCAGGTAGCCCTCTGCCATGGGGCCATTATTCCAACAGCAGGGGGTGCTGTGGCAGGAAGTGACACACTGAACCCGTGCAGACCGTCTTGTCGATCCAGTCCTTCGTCAGTCACGGCTGTGCCGGGAACAGCGCAGCCGTCTTTCCGTTGCAGCGTCTCGGTGTCACCGTGCTGCCCGTCCACACGGTGTTGTTCTCCAATCACACCGGCCACCCGACCTGGCGTGGACCACTCGTCCCAGCCACCGATGTCTCGGAGATCATCACCGGAATCGATGAGCGCGGGGCACTGACCACCACCGATGCGGTGCTCAGCGGCTACCTGGGCTCGGCCGAGGTGGGAGATGTCGTCCTGGATGCCGTCAACCGCACGAGACGGCGCAACCCCGAGGCCGTGTTCCTGGCCGATCCCGTCATGGGGGACCGGGACACCGGTCTCTACTGTCGTGACGAGATCCCCGAGTTCTTCCGGGAGCACGTGGTCCCTGCGGCAGACATCATGACCCCGAACCTCTTCGAGCTGGAACAGCTGACCGGAGGATCACTGCACGGACTCGACGACGTGGTCGCCGCGGCCGAGGAGCTGCGTCGGCGAGGTCCCGCCGTCGTGCTGGTCACCTCGGTCGTGCTCGACGATGCCCCGGACGGCCTGCTGCGCATGCTCGCCGTCGACGAGGAGGGGACATGGGTGGTGGAGACCCCGGTGCTTCACCGACGGTTCGTCGGCACGGGAGACCTGACCGCAGCACTCTTCCTCGCGCACTGGCTCACCGGCGGGGACACCGCGGAGGCACTCGGTGCGACTGCCTCCGCGGTCTACTCGGTGCTCGAGCAGACTGACGTCATGGGCGAGGAGGAACTTCAGCTCGTCGCGGCCCAGGAGCAGTTGGTCACCCCGGTCAACCTTTTCACTCCCCGGGCCCTCCCCAGAACGTGTTGACCTGGGCGCCGAGTCGGTTGAACCGCTGGGGCAGGTCCTCATAGCCGCGGTTGATGACGTAGACGTCCCGCAGCACGGTGGTCCCACGCGCTGCCAGGGCCGCCAGGAAGAGACACACCGACGGTCGCAGCGCCGGAGGGCACTCGATGTCACGACCACGCCACCTGGTGGGCCCGATCACCATGAGCTTGTGGGCATCCATGACGGTGACGTTCGCCCCGAGTTCGTTCAGTTTCTTCAGGTGCACCGCACGGTTGTCGTAGACCCAGTCGTAGATGATCGACTGGCCCTCCGCCATCGCACAGATCAGGGTGAAGAACGGCAGGTTGTCGATGTTGAGTCCGGGGAAGGGCATCGGGTGGATCTTGTCGAGGGGGGCCACCAGTTTCGATGGTTTGACCGTGACGTCGACGAGACGGGTGAGTCCGTTGCGGCTGGTGTACTCCGCGCTCATCTCGAAACGCTGTCCCATCTCCTCCAGCACCGCCATCTCGACCTCGAGGAACTCGATGGGGCAGCGTCGCACCGTGATCTCGGACTGCGTGACGATGCCGGCGGTGAGCAGGCTCATCGCCTCGATGGGGTCCTCGGAGATGAAGTACTCGACATCGGAGTCGATGTGGGCGACCCCCGTGATCCTGAGCGTCGTGGTGCCGATGCCCTCGATCTCGACGCCGAGTTCCCGCAGGAAGAAACAGAGGTCCTGGACCATGTAGTTGCCCGAGGCGTTGCGGATGACGGTCAGACCTGGGGTGCAGGCGGCAGCCATGATGGCGTTCTCCGTGACGGTGTCGCCCCGTTCGACCAGGGTGATGTGGTGTTCGTCGGCACCGCTGCGTTTGACCGACGCCCGGTAGCGGTTGTCATGGGCATCCACGGCGAGACCGAGTCGCCCCAGGGCGGACATGTGGGGGTGCACGGTGCGCGCACCCAGGTCGCAGCCACCGGCGTAGGGGAGCTCGAAGTTGTCGAACTCGTGCATGAGGGGACCGAGCAGCATCAGGATGGAGCGGGTCCGACGCGCCGCCTTCTGGTCGATGGTCTCGGGGGTCAGGCACTCAGGTCTGATCAGCTCGAGGTCATCCCCACCGCCGATCCAGTTGACCTTGACCCCGATGGAGGTCAGGACGTCACAGATCCGGTCCACCTCCTCGATGCGGGCGATCCCCCGCAGCACCGTCCGGCCGTGGTTGAGCAGCGAGGCACAGAGCAGCGCGACCGCCGCGTTCTTCGAGGTGCGCACCTCGATCTCACCGCTCAGTGTCGTCGGACCGGTGATCTCGAAGTTGACCGTGCCCTTGGTGGCGGCCTGGATCAGCGGCATGTCGAGGGCGACCGCCAGCCGGTCGATCATGTTCAAGGAGAGGTTCTGCTGCCCGTTCTCGATGCGGTGGACGGCAGACTGCGCGGTGCCGAGCTCGTCGGCGAGACGCTGCTGCGACCACCCACGCTCGACGCGGGCCTCACGGATCATGGTTCCAAGGGACTGGCTGGTAGCGGTCATGCAGTGAGTATCTCATATTTGAGATAGTGCGTGACACACGTGCCGCCCACCACTGGAGCACTAGAGTGGGGGACATGAGTTCGCAAGAGTTTGATGTCATCGTTCTCGGCGCCGGCCCGGGCGGCTACGTCGCCGCCATTCGCGCCGCTCAGCTGGGCCTGAAGACCGCCATCATCGAGAAGCGTTACTGGGGCGGCGTCTGCCTCAACGTGGGCTGCATCCCGACGAAGTCGCTCCTGCGCAACGCCGAACTGGCCCACATCGTCACCCAAGAGGCCGACACCTTCGGCATCTCGGGGGACATCACGGTTGACTACGGGAAGGCCTTCAGCCGCAGTCGTCAGGTCTCCGAGCGGATGACCAAGGGCATCCACTTCTTGATGAAGAAGAACAAGATCACCGAGTTCGACGGCTGGGGCACCTTCGTGGACTCCCACACCATCGATGTCGCGGACGACTCCGGGAAGACCACGCAGGTGCGGGGCCGCAACATCATCATCGCCGCTGGTTCCGTCACGCGGATGCTCCCGGGCACCGAGGTGTCGAAGAACGTCGTCACCTATGAGGAGCAGATCCTCTCCGAAACCGCTCCCAGGTCGATCATCATCGGAGGTTCGGGTGCGATCGGCACCGAGTTCGCCTACGTGCTGCGTTCCTACGGCACGCAGGTGACCATCGTGGAGTACGCCGACCGGATGGTGCCGAACGAGGACGCCGAGATCTCGGCCGAGCTGACCAAGGCCTACAAGAAACTGGGCATCGACGTGCTGGTGGGCACGAAGGTCGAGGGGATCGAGGACACCGGAGACGGGGTGAAGGTGACCGTCAGCCCGGCCAAGGGTGGTGAGTCGACGGTGCTGGAGGCCGAGCGTTTCCTCTCCGCCGTCGGCTTCGCCCCGCGCACCGAGGGCTACGGGCTGGAGCGCACGGGTGTGGCACTGACCGAACGCGGCGCCATCGCCGTGGACGAGAACATGCGCACCAGTGTCCCCGGTGTCTACGCCATCGGTGACTGCACCGCCAAGATGATGCTCGCCCATGTCGCGGAGGCCCAGGGCATGGTGGCCGCCGAGACCATCGCGGGAGTGGAGACCCATCCGGTCAACTACGACATGATCCCGCGCGCCACCTACTGCCAGCCCCAGATCGCCTCCTTCGGCTACACCGAGCAGCAGGCCAAGGACAAGGGGTACGAGGTGAAGGTCTCGAAGTTCCCGTTCGCCGCCAACGGCAAGGCCTGGGGGCTGGGGGAGGGGATCGGCTTCGTCAAGATCGTCGCCGACGCGCGGTACAACGAGCTCCTCGGTGCCCACATGATCGGCCCGGACGTGACAGAACTGCTGCCCGAGCTGATCCTGGCCCAGCAGTTCGATCTGACCACCGACGAGATCGCCGCCGCCGTGCACGCCCATCCCACTCTCTCGGAGGCCATCAAGGAGGCCGCCCACGGGATCGGCGGGCACATGATCAACTTCTGAGTCGTGTGGTCACCCGACGGCCGCTCCCGCCCGGGGGCGGCCGTTCCAGATTCCTTGCCACAGTACCCCCTGGGGTATATCCTTGCGGCAACCAGCCGTCGACGAATCGGAGCAACCATGTGCCGCAAGGTCACCTGCAAGGAGTGCCACAAGCCCACCTGGGCCGGCTGCGGGCAGCACGTCGAACAGGCCCTCGCCGGAGTGCCCGCGTCCGAGCGCTGCGTCTGCGATCAGGGCACCCAGCCCTCAGGGGTCATCTCGAAACTGCTGGGCAAGCGCTGATGCGCCTCGACCCGGAGGACATGTCACCGGCGCTGCTGCGTCTGAAGCGGGCGTACGGTCAGCTCGGTGCCGTCATCCGCATGATCGAGCAGGGCCGGGAGTGCGACGAGGTGCTGACCCAGCTCGCCGCCGTCGCCAAGGCCATCGACCGGGCAGGGTACAAGATCATCGCCCACAGCATGCGTGAGTGCCTCGCCAAGGACCCCACCGGTGCCACGCTCGACCCGGAGAAGTTGGAGAAGCTGTTCCTCTCCCTGGCCTGATGCGCTCAGAAGTGGATCAGGTTCACCGGGGGAGTGTGGGTCGCGAAGAGATCACTCAGGGCCGCCACGCCCTCCCCCCTGACCAGCCCGGCGCGGGCCAGTTCCCGCGCGGTGACATCCCCGTGCCAGAGTCTGGCCAGGGTGTCCACGGCCAGTTCGACGGTGGGGAAGTCAGTGGTGGGCTCCGCCGTTGCCACGCCTTCCTCGGCACGGATGCGCCAGGTGCCGTCGCAGAATCCCATCGGATCGACGACCCGGAGCGTGATCTCGCCGTCGGCATCGAAGCCCCGTTGGGCGATCGCCGAGGGCAGGTCGAGGATGCGCAGCCACACCCCGTCGCGGGTGGATCTGCGCTTGATGGCCCAGCTGTCGACGAGCGAATACGGCAGAGAGTCGCCTCGTGGCATGAAGTCGTACCGGATTCTCGTCACGAGATCGATCTCCACCAGACCACGCCAGAGGGCGCGTCCGATGGCAGGGGTGGGTGCCCAGAGTGCGGTCACCTCCATGGGGGCGGGATCACCATCCGGCACATCAGGCCACTGGCCGTGGGTGAAGGTGGCGAAACCGTCCGCGACCCCGTCCGGGTCGTGATGCACGAGGTAGCGCAGCGCACGGTCCTCCCCGTCGGCCGTGCGCCCCACCGCACGCCGGCGGTGGACGTTCAGTGGGGAGTGTGAGCCACGCTGGACCGCGAGACAGGCCGCGGTCACCCGTTCGAAAACATCTGCCGCACGGGCAGGGGAGAGCAACTCACAACGGCCGGGGGCCACGTCCACATCCGGCCGCAGGGCGAACCGCCGGGCATCGATCTCCCAGCTCTCGTGACGATCGGCGATGCCGAAGCCGAAACGTCCGTAGATGGTGGCCTCACTCGCGGTGAGCACCGCCAGGGCGTGTCCCTTGTCCCGTGCGAGGGTCAGGTTGTGCTGCATCATCGCCCGCGCCAGACCCTTGCGGCGATGGGTGGAACGCACGGCAACGGTCTTGACCACCATCGCCGAGACCGGATCGCGCCCACAGTTGACCTTGATGCCACCCCATGCGAGACCTGCCACGGGTTGTCGGCCCTCGAGTCCGGGACCCTCGGTGGTGACCATGCAGAGCGTCGCCAGGTCAGCCCGCTGGTTCTCCCTGTAGAGCTCCAGTTCTCCCTCCGTGGGTCGCGGGCCGAGGAACGCATTGCCGAACAGGTCGAGGTAGGCCGCCCAACGTGGGTCGTCGTCCGCGGTCTCCAGTGGCAGGGTCTCCAGGCGATAGGGTTCGAGCACGGCCCAACCCTATCCCCTCCGCCAGCACTCCCTCCCAAATTGTCCGATAATGTATATTATGTCATTTTGTTGTCCGGGTGGTCGTCCGTCATGCTGGAGGTCGTGTTCGACGACGACGCGATCCCCCAGCTCCTGGACCGGCTCACCCTCGAAGAAAAGTGCTCCCTGCTCTCAGGCAGCGACTTCTGGCACACCGAACCGATCGAGCGGCTCGACATCCCGGCGCTCATGCTGACCGACGGCCCGCACGGAGTTCGGAAACAGTCACAGACCTCCGAGGACCTCGATGTCGGCAACGCGATGCCGGCCACCTGTTTCCCGACCGCTGCTGGGCTGGCCTCGACCTGGGACCGGGACCTCGTCGCCGAGATCGGCCATGCCCTCGGCTGGGAGTGCCGGGTGCTCGGCGTGCACGTGCTGCTGGGACCCGGGGTCAACATCAAGCGCACTCCCCTGTGCGGACGCAATTTCGAATACTTCTCCGAGGATCCTCTGCTGGCCGGGGAACTTGCGGCCTGTCTGGTCCGAGGCATCGAGGCCGAGGGCATCGGCACCTCCGTCAAGCACTTCGCCGCCAACAACCAGGAGACCGACCGGATGCGCATCAACGTCGAGGTGGACGAGCGCACTCTCCGTGAGATCTACCTGGCCCCGTTCGAACGTGTCGTCACCACAGCGAACCCGGCCACGCTGATGTGTTCGTACAACCGCATCAACGGTGCCTACTCGTCGGAGAACCCGTGGTTGCTCACCCGGGTGTTGCGCGACGAGTGGGGGTTCGACGGTCTGGTGATGACCGACTGGGGTGCCGTCAACGACCGGGTGGCAGGGGTTCGCGGTGGCCTGGACCTGGAGATGCCCTCCTCGCAGGGACTCAACGACCATCGGGTGGCCGAGGCCGTACGTCGAGGAGACCTGTCCGAGGACACACTGGACCGTGCGGTCGCCCGGGTGCTCCGCCTCGTGGCACGGCATCACCAGCCCTCGGACGGGAACACCCCTGATCTTGATGCCCACCACGACCTCGCCTGCCGCGCTGCTGCCGCCTCCGCCGTGCTGTTGAAGAACGACCAGGAGACCCTCCCCCTCTCAGGGCTCGACGACGTCGTCATCATCGGGGAACTCGCCCGGACCTCCAGGTATCAGGGGGCCGGGTCGTCGCGGGTCAACCCGACGCGGCTCGTGAGCATCCTGGAGGCACTCCGGGAACGGGCCGCGGTGCCCTTCGAACCGGGTTACGTCCTGGCCGACTCCCCCACGGCCGGGAGCGATGACGAGGTCCTGCGCCGAGCCGCGGCGACAGCGGCCCGGGGACGTACCGCCGTCCTGGTGCTGGGGTTGCCCTCCGCCGACGAGTCCGAGGGCTACGACCGCAACCACATCGATCTGCCTGCCAGCCACGTCCGGCTGCTTCGTGAGGTGTCAGAGGTGGCCGAGCGCACCGTGGTGCTGCTCGCCAACGGGTCAGCCGTGGCCACCGCGCCCTGGCAGCATGCCGCCGATGCCATCCTGGAGCTGTGGTTGGGCGGCCAGGGCGGAGGCGAGGGTGCTGCCCGCCTCCTCACCGGGGAGGTCTCACCGTCAGGCCGCCTTGCGGAGACCATCCCGCTGCGCGTGGAGCAGTTGCCCGCCCAGCTGAACTTCCCCGGGGAGAACGGCGTCGTGCGCTACGGGGAGGGGCTCTTCATCGGATACCGCGGCCTCCAGGCCCTTGGCGCCCATCCATCCTTCCCCTTCGGTCATGGCCTGACCTACACCAGCTTCAGCTACTCGGATCTGGTGGTCGAGGCGGCCGAGGTGACCCCGGAACTGCCGCTCACCGCCCCCGTGCTGCGAGTCACGTTCACGGTGACCAACAGCGGTGATCGTCACGGTGTGGCCGTGCCACAGCTCTACCTCGGCCACCCCACCTCCGCCTTCACCCGTCCGGTACGCGAACTGCGGGGGTTCTCCCGGCTCGGCCTCGAACCCGGGAAGTCCGAGCCGGTCACGATCACCGTGGATCGACGCACCATGTCGCTGTGGCACACCTTGTCGCACAGCTGGCAGGTCGAACCCGGACCGGTCACCGTGGAGATCGGTGAGTCCTCGGCCGACATCAGACTCAGTGCGACGGCCACGATCACCGCGCCGTCACTGCGCCCACCTCTCACCCACTGGTCCACGCTCCGGGAGTGGAGGGCCGATCCGATGGCCTGGCCCACGATGCGTGAGGCCCTGGGTGAGTTCGGGAAACTCATGGACGGCCCGGGTGAGATCAACCCCGAGGCCTTCTTCCTCCTCGATCTGCCGGCCTGCAAGGCGACGTTGATGTTCAACCAGCCCACGGCGACGCAGCTCGATGACCTCGTCGCCCGGTTCGGGGCCTGATCCATGGACAAGCTCACCGTGCTCGTCGACCGCCCGGTGGCGCGTATCGGCGACCGCCTCACCCTGGACCTCAGCAATGCGGGTCAGCTGCGGTCAGTACTGACCGGACCACAGTTCGTCGCCCTTGAGGACGATCGCCACCGGTACGCAGCAGGTCTGGAGTTCCTCGGGCTGCCGTGCCGACTGTTCCTGACCACGGTCTCGCTGGTCGTGTCCTTCGACGGTTGCTTCGACCCCGACAGCGTGATGAGCCTGCTGCAGGTGAAGCGGTTCCGCAGGCGCCACCCGTCGCTGCCCCACACCGTGCACGGCCTTGCGTGGGTGGGGTTCAACTGTCCCGAGGGGTCATGGCGTGAACTGAGCTTCTTCCACGACAAGAAGCAGGACCACACCACCTTCAGGGCTCAGCTCTGAACAGGCATGCTGCCCGGCCAGTAGTGGTTGGGGTCGAGTCGGTTGCCGAAGATCGCCTGACCCACACGCACGCAGGTGGCGCCGTGCTCGATGGCCAGTTCGAAGTCACCAGACATGCCCATGGACAGTTCCGGCCACGGCTCCCCCGTCGCCTGCTGCAACTCGCGCTGCACCTCCTGCATGCGGCGGAAACACTGCGAGACCTGCTCCTGATCCGAGGAGAACACGGCCAGGGTCATCAGTCCTCGCACCTCCAGCGTGTCGAAGGTACTCAGCTGCCGGGCGAAGGCGACCACCTCCCCCGGATCGAGCCCGAACTTCTGCTCCTCCCCGGAGCTGTTGACCTGGATGAGCACCTCGAGACGGCGTCCCGCCTGCTGGAGTCGGCGATCCAGCTCGTGCGCCACCCGCAGCGAGTCCAGGGCTTGGAACTCGGTGGCGAAGCGGGCCACGTACCTGGCCTTGTTGGTCTGCAGGTGTCCGATCACCGCCCACTCGATGTCAGTCTCAGCCAGGCTCTCCCACTTGTCCATGGCCTCCTGGACCTTGTTCTCCCCGAACCGTCGGTATCCCGCTCGCCGGGCCTCGAGCACCGCGGCGGGCGGCTTGGTCTTCGTCACGGGCAACAGCCTGATCCCGTCGGGGTCCCGGTCCACCCGCGCGGCCGCAGCGGCGATCCGCTCCTCGATGGTGCGCAGGTTGGCGGCAATCTCGTTCACGAGGCCAAGTCTAGAATTCCCGCGTGCAGTCCTACCGCATCTCCCGGGTCCGCCCTGTCATCGGGGCGTGGCGCGACGTGCTGGTCGATGTCACCGTCACGGGCGGGCTCATCGCCGCCATCTCCCCCAGCACCGGCCGGGCAGACGGCGATCTCGACGCCGATGGGTCCGAGCTGTGGCCGGGCCTGTGGGACCATCACGTCCACTTCTCCACCCATGCGCTGATCGGCCAGGCCCTCCCTCTTTCCCCCGACGCCTCCATGGCCGAGGTCCTGGCCACCGTGCGGCATGCGATCACTCCCCAGACCACCCATCTCATCGGCTTCGGGTTCCGTTCGGCCACCTGGCCCGATCCTCCCAGCGCCCCGGCTCTCGACGAGGTGACGGCGCTCCCCGTGGCGTTGATGTCGCGTGACCTGCACAGCCTGTGGTGCAACACCACAGGGCTGGCACTGGCGGGTCAGCCACGGCACCCCACGGGTTTCCTCGTCGAGGAGGAGGCCTTCGCCGCGATCCGCCACATCATGGCCACCCGGCCCGATCTCGTCGACGAGGCCGTTCGGACCGCCGAGCAGGAAGCGGCTGCGCGTGGGATCGTCGGCATCGTCGACTTGGAGATGGACTGGGCCGTTTCCGCCTGGCGACGACGAGCTGGTCAGCGCACCCCAGCCCTGCGCGTCGAGGCCGCAACCTATCCCGAACACCTCGACGACCTGCTGGCCCTGGGGCTCCCCCACGGCCACGAGGTCGCCCCCGGGGTGCGGATCGGAGCACTGAAGATCATCGCGGACGGTGCCATGGGCAGCCGCACCGCCCACTGCACCGACCCCTACCCCACTCCCCTGCCGGGTCTGCCCCACGGCCGCGTGAACCTGGCGCCCGAAGACCTGCAGGAACTGCTGGCCCGCGCCCACCGGGCCGGATTGCACGCCGCCGTCCACGCCATCGGGGATGCCGCCTGTCACCTGGTGCTGAACGCCTTCGAGGTCACTGGAGCTCGCGGCAGCGTGGAGCACGCCCAGTGCGTGCGCCACACCGACCTGCCCCGTTTCGCGGCACTCGGGGTGGCCGCCAGCATCCAACCCCAGCACCAGCTCGACGATGCCGGGGTCGTGGAACGGATCTGGCCCACCGCGCTCAACCGGGCCTACCCGATGCTCGACCTGCTCAGGGCAGGCGCTGCCCTACGGCTGGGATCGGATGCCCCCGTGGCACCGCTGGACCCGTGGCGCACCCTGGAGGCCGCCTGTCGGCGCCCCTTCCGGACCGACCAGGCACTTCCGCTGGAAGCAGCCCTGCGCGCGTCGTCGAGGACCGACCTGGAGGTCGGGCAGACAGCCGACCTCGTCATCGCCGCCCGACCGGGTGAGGTGAGATGGACGATGCTGGGTGGTCGGATCACCCATCACTCGAACTGAGCCGGGTCCCCGGCCCCCACACGCAACACCTCGGGCTCGTCACCACTGAGATCCACGACGGTCGTCGGGTCGATGCCACAGTCCCCCGAGTCCAGCACCGCGTCGATCTCGTGATCGAGGAGGTCCTTGATGGCCCACCCGTCCACCAGTGGCTCATCGTGGTCCGGCAGCAGCAGGGTCGAGGACACCAGGGGCTGCCCATGGGCCTCCAGCAGCGCCAAGGTGGTGCGGTGCTGCGGCACCCGCACCCCGATGGTGCGCTTCCTCGGGTGCTGCATCATCCGCGGCACCTCACGGCTGGCCTTGAGGATGAAGGTGTAGGGACCAGGTGTGGCGGCCTTGACCGCCCGGAACACCCAGTTGTCCATCTCCACGTAGGGGCCGAGCTGAGCGAACTCCGAGATCACCAGGGTGAAGTGGTGCCGTTCACCCAGGTGCCGGATCCGGCGGATCCGCTCCAGTCCCTCCGCGTTGCCCAGGGCACACCCGAGGGCATAGCACGAGTCCGTCGGGTAGGCGATGAGCCCGCCCTGCTCCAGGATTCGGGTCACCTGCGCCAGGGAGCGGGGCTGTGGATTGTCGGGATGAACATCGAAGTACTGCGCCATCCCTGAACCCTACCCGGCCTCACGACAACCGCTCAGTGGGTACCTCGAGGCTCTGCACCACGCGGGTGTCGACGAAGGGCAGCACCCGCACCGCATCCCCGCTGGCCGTGACCACGGTGAGGCGTGGCCCACGTCGGACATCGACGGCGAGGTTGCTCACCCCCGCCACCGTGACCTGCTCGGTCCCTGCCGCCCCGTGGCTGGCCGCCTGCCACCCGAGATCAGCGGCCAGACCACGCAGACCGGCCTCCGCCCACAGCAGCAGGGCCCACTGCAACACCCCGAGGAAGATCCCGAAGGCCAGTGGCAGGAGCAGCGCCACCTGGACCCCGTTCGAGATGCCCCGCTCACTCATCACTGCTCCGATAGGTGTCGACGGGAGCGCGGCCATGTCCGCGGAGCGTCATGTGCTCCGGGAGTCCGGGCAGTGAGATCGGAAAGACCGCCTGGCAGGTCACCGTGGTGGTGACGAAGGCCTCGGAGCCTGCCGGTGCATTGATGCGGGAGGCATCGACGGTGACCGTGACTGCTCGGCAGTGGACCCTGGAGGTGCCGAGATCCACCTCGGCCGCTGCCTGCCCCGCTCTCTCCGCCGCCCCGGGGTTTCTCTCCAGGGAAGCCGCCCGGGCCGCGGAGAAGGCGGCCCCCGCGACACTCTGCTGGGCCAGGGCGCGCCCGGCGAGCACCACCACCAGACCGATGAGCAACATCAGGACCGGCACCACGAGTGCGGCCTCCACCGCCGTCGCGAGCCCACGCTCCGGACCTCCACGTCGAGGTCGTTTGATCCTCACGAGAGATGATCCTGCCACCGAACGGGGCCGGACGCCACAGCGACGATAGGCTAAGGGGAAAACTCACGTTCGAAAGGACTGTTCATGGTCAAGAAGGTAGCCATTCTCACGGCCGGCGGGTTCGCCCCGTGCCTGTCGTCGGCCATCGGCGGCCTCATCCAGCGCTACACCGAGGTGGCTCCCGAGGTGGAGATCATCGCCTACCGTCACGGCTACCAGGGCCTGTTGCAGGGCGACTACCTCGTGGTGGACGAGAAGGTTCGTGCCAAGGCCGGTCTGCTGCACCTGTTCGGCGGCTCCCCCGTCGGCAACTCCCGCGTGAAGCTGACCAACGTGAAGGACCTGGTCAAGCGCGGTCTCGTCGCCGAGGGGGCCGACCCGCTGAAGGTCGCCGCCGATCGCCTCGTCGAGGACGGGGTGGACGTCCTGCACACCATCGGTGGTGACGACACCAACACCACCGCGGCAGATCTCGCGGCCTTCCTGGCCACCAACGACTACCCACTGACGGTCGTCGGCCTGCCGAAGACCATCGACAACGACGTGATCCCGATCCGTCAGTCGCTGGGGGCCTGGACCGCCGCCGAGCAGGGCGCGATCTTCGCCAGGAACATCGTCGCCGAGCACAACTCCGGTTCCCGGATGCTCATCGTGCACGAGGTGATGGGGCGCCACTGCGGCTGGCTGACCGCCGCCACCGCCGCCGAGTACCGCTCGTGGCTCGACGGCCAGGAGTGGCTGCCGGAGATCGGGCTGTCACGTGAGGCCTGGGACGTCCACGCCGTCTACGTGCCGGAGGCCGTCATCGACATCAACTCCGAGGCTGAGCGGCTGAAGAAGGTCATGGATGAGATCGGCAACGTGACGATCTTCCTGTCCGAGGGAGCCGGTCTGGACGCGATCGTCGCCGAGATGGAGGCTGCGGGCGAGGAGGTGCCACGCGATCCGTTCGGGCACGTCAAGCTCGACAGGATCAACCCCGGCAAGTGGTTCGGGGACAAGTTCGCCGAGAAGCTCGGGGCCGAGAAGGTCATGATCCAGAAGTCCGGTTACTTCTCGCGTTCCGCCGCGGCCAACGAGGCCGATCTGGCGCTCATCAAGCAGTGCACCGACCTCGCCGTCGACTGTGCCCTGGCGGGCCGTCCCGGTGTCATCGGACAGGACGAGGAGAACGGTGACGAACTGACCGCCATCGCCTTCGAACGCATCAAGGGTGGCAAGCCGTTCGACATCACCCTGCCGTGGTACACCGAGATGCTCGCTGCCATCGGGCAGCCCGCCCCGGTGTCGGCCGAGCACTGATCAACGGCGTCGCAGCCAGCCGAGGAAGGCGGCCACGAGGGCTCCGATGCCGAGCCCCGTGGCCGCTCCCACACCGTAGCCCAGCCTCATCCCGATCCGGACGCCCCGGGCGGCGACCGTCTCAGGCACCTGCTGCTCCGCATCGGCCTGCGGCACCCGGGTCGGATCGAAGTTCTCGATGCGCAGCTCATCGGCGCCGAGGGTGGCGGCAAGACGTTCCCGACGCCGTTTCTCGGCCCAGCTCCGCACCTCGGGGACGGCCATCGCGACCTCCTGCGTGGTCCCGTCCTCGATCTGCTCGGTGTCGGGGGCCTCCTCACCGGACCAGTCATGGCGTACCCCGGTCCAGGCGGAGGTCAGCAACATGATCATCGCGACCAGGTTGAGCACCAGCATGATCGCGATGACGTTGCCGAACACCGCTGCCGTCGGATTCCTGGAGAAGGCCCCCAGCACCAGACCGGCGAACTGGTGCAGCACGGTCACCAGGACCGCACCACCGAGCGCCCCTGTGGCCCAGAACCGAAGCGGCAACCGCTCCTCGGGCAGGGTGATGAACAGGAAGGCGAACATGATCCAACTCACCAGCACGGTGAGCAGCAGCCTGGCCAGCCCACCGAGGAGTCCCAACTGGTCGGCGAACGCGGTACCGATGATCGTGGTGGCCAGGGCCAGCAACAGACACAGCAGAAGTCCGAAGAACACCACCAGATTCCGCAGCAGTGCCGTGAGGAAGTTCTGCTGCTGCAGCTGGCTCTCCGCCTCCTCGGCCCGCATCATGGCGCAGAAACCGATGCGAAGGTTCCCGATCCAGCCGGAGCCGGTGTACGAAGCGGTCAGCAAAGCGGTCAGGCCCAGACCACGCCAACTGGCCAACGCGGTGTCCAGGGTGCCGATGACCTGTGCGGACATCGCCGAGGAGCCCAGCACGTCCGAGACGGTGGACCGGACCACGTCGAGCCAGTCGGGCCGCACCACGGTGAGGATGAAGCCGGTCACGGCCCCGAAGAGCATGAGCACCGGGATGACGGTGAGCACCGAGAAGTAGGTGATGGCAGCGGCATGCTGTGCCCCGTGACGCTGACCGTAGCGTTCCCAGGCCGCCAGCAGTTTCCTGATCACCGGGTGCCGGAGCAGTTTCTTCATACGGCCTTGGCCCGACGCCGGGAGGCGAGCTCATCACCGGGGTGATCCATCGACGCCTCGGTGACCCTCTCCTTCGGCAGGTCGTTCAGCGTTCCCTCGATCTCGTGCCACACGCTGGCCACCGAGATCAGGAACATGCCCTGTCCCCCTCGGGTCAGGTCGAACAGTTCATTGGCACTGGTGCACTCGTAGACGCTGAATCCGTCGCTGACCAGCGTGATCTCCGTGATGTCCTCCACCCCACGCGCCCGCAGGTGGTCAATGGCCACCCGGATCTGCTGGAGCGAGATGCCGACGTCGAGGAATCGTTTGACGACACGCAGCAACAGGATGTCGCGGAAGGAGTACAGCCTCTGGGATCCGGAGCCCTTGGCATCCCTCAGTTCGGGAACGACCAGCCCGGTGCGGGCCCAGTAGTCGAGTTGGCGGTAGGTGATCCCGGCCACGCGGTGAGCGATCGGCCCGCGGAATCCGAGGTCCTTGGCGACCGGGGCGAAGTCTCCCTCGAAGAGGGTCTCTTGCAGTGAGTCCTGCTTGGATGCCATGTCAGCCACTTCTCATCCTGTTGGTCGTAGGTCACCGCCCGTCGCGGCACATCGACGCTAACCCGCCGGATCCCGGCCGGTCAACGACACGCCCGTGACGGGCGTGCTGGAGAGGGAACCCTCCAGTCGAGCTTCAAGGTTGGTCCTGGCCGGGGGGTGGGGAGAAGTCATCCGGCTCCACCTGGTCAAGGAACTCGCGGAACCGTTCCACCTCGTCGCCCGAGTCGGGTTCCCCGACCACACCGACCTCGTCCAAGAGTCTAGCGGGGCATTCGATGTCCCAGCCGCGACGCACGGCAACTGCGACGAGATCGCTGGGGCGGGCGTCCAGGCTCTGCCCCGCCACCGTGATCTCGGCGAGGAAGACACCGTCCTCGACGGCACTGATCGTGAGCACGGGGGGTCTCCCCCCTGCCAACAGGTCGAGGGTCTGGGCCAGCAGGTCATGGGTCAGGGGGCGTCCCAGCACGTCACCGTCGAGGGCCACCGCGATGGCGGCCGCGTCGACCGTCGCGATCCAGATGGGCAGGATCCGGTCCCCGTCGCGTTCGCGAAGGAGCAGCACCGGGGAATCATCGATCATGCGGATCCCCTCGACAACGAGCTCGGCCATGGCTTCTCCCGGTTCGTCAGTTCATCAGTTGTTGCATCATGAGTGAGCTGTGGGCCCCGATCACGGTCCGGAACACCTCTGCGCGCACTTCGGCAGGCACACCTGAGCGACGGCGGAACTGGCCCAACACCTGTTCGACGAGGGCGGCCTCCGTCGCAGCGGCCTGCTGGATCGCCCGCAGTTGCCGGATGTCCACGCCGATGTCGGCCAACCTTTTCGCCGCCATCGCAACCCCGAGCGACTCCCTGCCGTAGACCTGGGTGCCACGGCGGTGGGTCACCAGTTTCAGCCGTTCCAGCTCGATCATGGCCGCCTCCCCGAGGCCGGACTCCGCCATCAGTTGGCGCCGGGTGAACAGCTGGTTCTTCTGCCGGGGAGGCTGTGGCGGAGGTGGGGTCGGGTCCGCCACCGGTGTGGCCTCGGCCTCCTCGGGGATCGGTTCACCCCGATCCATCGCGTCGAGGTGCTCCCGGATCACCTTGAGTGGGAGGTAACGGTCCCGTTGCGCACGCAGCACGAAGAGCAGTCGGTCGACATCCTGCTGCTGGAAACGTCGATAGCCGGACGGGTGATCCCGTTCCGGCGAGATCAATCCCTCCGACTCCAGATAGCGAAGTTTGGAGACGGAGATGTCGGGGAACTCCCCGCGGATGGCGTCCAGCACCTGCCCGATCGTGCGCGGTGCGCTCGGCATCAGCTCCGCCCGGACTCGCTCATGAGGATCGTGGCCCGATACTTGCCGATCTGGACCTCATCGCCGTGACGCAGCTGTGTCGGGCCCTCGATGAGAGTCCGATTGACGTAGGTGCCGTTGAGGCTTCCCAGGTCCTCCACGGACAGTCGTCCCTCCTCGCGCACGAGCCGGGCGTGGTGGCGGGAGACCGTGATGTCGTCGAGGAAGACATCTGACTCCGGATGACGCCCGAGCGTGGTCCTGTCGGCGTCGATCAGGAACTGCGACTCCTTGACCCCACCGCGCGTCACGATGAGCAACGCGTTACCGGGGGCCAGCTCACCCGTGGTGGCCGCAAGACCAGCGCCGACGATGGAAAGATGCTCGTCGGTGAGCACTGCGAGCACACCGGTGGTGTCGTTGCCCGGCCCTGTGAGCTCGCTGTTGTCGCCTGCGTTGGTCGACATCGCCTACCCCCTCCTCTTTCTGGCTGTTTCTCAGCAGACCCAAGACTATCGGGGCACGACAGATATACAAGTGCGCGCCCCGCGGGTCTGGTCACTTGGGCCTGGCGAATCGAGGTTGTTCAGGGGTCACCGTGGAGGTGATCTGCAGGTCCACCTCCTGTGAGATCGTGACCCGGCCCTGCACCCGGCCACCCTCCACCTGGCTCACCAGCCCGCCGCGGAATCGTGCCCCGGCCTCCAGCGTGGCGGCATCACCGATGACGTCGATGTGGATCGGAGTGGTGATCACGGTGCCGTCGACGACGATCCGCTCCTGGTCGTCGCGTCCGATCCAGGTGCCGGTGACCACCCGGACGCTGTCGTTGAACTCGATCACCTCTCCCCCGGCATCCCTCATCTCCTCCAGGGCGTCGAGCAGCAGCTCGGGTGAGACCTGGGAACTCGGATCCTCGATGGTGATGCGGATCCCGGGGCCGTGCGCAGGAACGGTGCCCGCGATGATCTGCAACCGCGCGATCCTGCGCTGGGCCTCCTCATCGGCCTGCTGCGCCCCCGCGACGCCGGAGCGTAGTTCGTCGCGGGTCGTCGAGAGCTCGCGGGCCTCCCCCTCGAGCCTCCTGGTCTCGGCGGTGAGGTTGTCCAGCAACTGCACCAGGTCGTCACGACGCAGGTTGGAGTAGTCGGGACGCGACGCCTGCGAACGCAGCGTCCACACCACGAGCAGCGCCGTGATGCACAGCAGTGAACCGACGATCAACTGGCCGCGCCCGGGCCGCAGGAAGGAACGCCAGAAGTTCCGTCCCCCACTGATCTCCACGGCCTCAGGCATGAAGCACCGCCCGACGGATGGCCGCGACGTTGTTGAAGATACGGATCCCCAGCACCACCACGACCCCGGTCGAGAGTTGGGATCCCACCCCGATCTGGTCACCGATGAAGACGATCAGTCCGGCGATGAGGACGTTGGAGAGGAAGGAGACCACGAACACGCGGTCGGAGAAGACACCTTCGAACCAGGACCTGGCGGCTCCGAGGATGGCATCCAGCGCGGCGACGATGGCGATCGGCAGATAGGGCTGCAGCACCGTCGGCAGGGTCGGCTCCACGAGCAGGCCGATGACCACCCCGGCGATCAGTCCCAGCACAGCGAGCATGTCTCCTCCTTCAGCTCTCGGCGTTCCTGAGCGCCATCGCGGGATCCGCGGGCAACTCCAGCACCTGGGGTGAGGCGCTGATCTCGAAGCCTATCCCGTAGTTGTCATGGATGTACTGCCACCAGGCCCCGCCCGCGGTCTGGCCGAACCGGGCCTGCAGCGTCGCGGGATCCCCGATGGCCTCGATCCGGTAGGGCGGACTGATCGAGACGTAGTCCACGGTGATCGCCGATCCTGCGGAGCGGATGGGGGTCAAGGACGTGATGCGGTGACCGTTGATGGCGATGGCCTCCGCACCTGCCTCCCAGAGACCATTGACCAGACGACTGAGGTCCGAGTCGAAGATCAGTCCTCGGGAGCTGTCCGCCTGGGCCGGGGCATCGGTGGCGCGGATCACCACCCCGGGCCCGTGGACCGCCGATCCGCCGATCAGCAGGTCGAGCCGCTGAATGGTTGCGGCGATCTCCGGGTCCGAGACCAAGGCGTCCTGGAGCCGGTCGTTCTCCGCGTCGAGCTGGGCCACCTCGGCAGCCAACCGGTCACGACGCTCCTCCTCCTGCCTGACCCGTGCCATGAGATCGGCCCTCTCATCAGCGATGTCGGAGCGCGAGGTGGTGGTGTTGATGACCGCGATCACGATGAGGGCCGCAGCCAGCATCACGGCCAGCGCCAGGTGCCACGGGGCGCGCCGTGGAGCCTCGGTGGTGCGGTACTCCGGTTCGAGGGCAGTGTCGGCCAGCTCACTGAGCAGGCTCATGCTGGCATCGAGACGACGCCTGCCCCGGGGCTCGGTCACGACGACCAGGCCTCCGCGAGCTGCTGTCGGGCATCTCCCAGCAGCTGTGGCAACACCCGGGTCTGGGCGATGATCGGCATGAAGTTCATGTCGCCTCCCCAGCGAGGCACGACGTGCTGGTGGAGGTGGGCGGCGATCCCGGCCCCCGCGACCTCGCCCTGGTTCATGCCGATGTTGAACCCTGCGGGGCGGGAGACCCGGGTCAGTGTCGCGATGGCCTGCTGGGTCAGTTCGGCGATCTCCCGGGTCTCCTCCGGTGTGGCCGACACGTAACCACTGACGTGCCGGTACGGGCACACCAGCAGATGCCCCGGCGAGTAGGGGAAGAGGTTCATCACCACGAACGCGTGTTCACCGCGGGTGACGATCAGGCCCTCCGCATCCGACCTCCGCGGTGCGGTGCAGAAGGGGCACTCGGACTCATCCCTGGGTTTGGCCTCCCCACTGATGTAGACCATCCGGTGCGGGGTCCACAGGCGCTGGAAGGCGTCCGGGACACCGGTCATCTCGTCACTGGTCTCGCTCACTCGGCCCCCGGGTCCTCGTTGCGTCGCTCGGTGATGTGCGCGACGATCCGCTCCACCGCCTGATCGACAGGGACACCGTTGAGCTGCGAGCCGTCACGGAACCGGAAACTCACGGCACCGGCGTCACGGTCCTCCCCACCGGCGATGAGGATGAACGGGGCCTTGGACCTCGAGGCGTTGCGGATCTTCTTGCCGAACCGGTCGTCGGACAGATCGAGCTCGACCCGGACACCTTGGGCACGCAGCTGGGCCGCCACAGCCTCCAGGTGTTCGTTGAACTCGTCGGCGACGGGCACCCCCAGGACCTGGACGGGGGCCAGCCAGGCGGGGAAGGCGCCTGCGTAGTGCTCGGTCAGCACCCCGAAGAACCGCTCGATCGACCCGAACAGGGCCCGGTGGATCATGACGGGACGCTGGCGGCTGCCATCGGCCGCCTGGTACTCCAACTCGAAACGCTCGGGCAGGTTGAAGTCGAGCTGGATCGTCGACATCTGCCAGGTACGACCGATCGCGTCCTTCGCCTGGACGGAGATCTTCGGGCCGTAGAAGGCGGCACCACCCGGGTCGGGCACGAGCTCCAGACCTGAGGCCGTGGCCACCTCCTCCAGCACGCGGGTGGCCTCCTCCCACACCTCGTCATCGCCCACGAACTTCTCGGGGTTCTTCGTCGACAGCTCCAGGTAGAAGTCGTCCAGACCGTAGTCCTTCAGGAGGTCGAGGACGAAGGTCAGCAACCGGGTCAGCTCGTCGTGCATCTGCTCCCGGGTGCAGTAGATGTGGGCGTCGTCCTGGGTGAAGCCGCGGGCCCGCGTCAGCCCGTGCACCACGCCTGACCTCTCGTTGCGGTAGACGGTGCCGAACTCGAACAACCTGAGCGGCAGCTCGCGGTAGGAGCGGCCCCGTGAACGGAAGATGAGGTTGTGCATCGGGCAGTTCATCGGCTTGAGGTAGTAGTCCTGCCCCTGCTTGCGCACATTGCCCTCGGCGTCGCGCTCCTCGTCCATCTGCATCGGCGGGTACATCCCATCGGCGTACCAGTCGAGATGACCCGAGGTCTGGAACAGCGACGCCTTGGTCAGGTGCGGCGAGTACGCGAACTGGTACCCCGCGGCGACGTGCTGGCGACGGGAGTAGTCCTCCATCTCCATCCGCACGATGGCACCGTTGGGGTGGAAGACGGCGAGTCCGGAGCCGATCTCGTCGGGGAAACTGAACAGGTCCAGCTCGGTACCGAGCCTGCGGTGGTCACGCTTGGCGGCCTCGGCCATCCGGGTCAGGTAGGCCTTGAGGTCCTCCTTGGTGGCCCATGCCGTGCCGTAGACCCGCTGCAGTCCGGCGTTGCGCTGGTCGCCGCGCCAGTATGCGGCGCTGGATTTGGTCAGCGCGAAGGCCTGCAGGTACCCGGTGTGCGGCACGTGGGGACCACGGCACAGGTCCCGCCACGCCACCGACCCGTCGCGACGGACGTTGTCGTAGATGGTGAGCTGCCCCTCACCCACCTCCACCGACGACCCGTCGGCGGCCGAGGCCCCGCCCTTGTCGGCGATGAGCTCGAGCTTGAAGGGCTCGGCGGCGAGTTCGTCACGGGCGGCCTCGTCGGAGACCTCACGGCGTACGAAACGTTGTTTCTCGCGCACGATCTGGCTCATCTGCCTCTCGATCGCCCTCAGGTCCTCCGGGGTCAACGGGGCGGTGGCGAAGTCGTAGTAGAACCCGTCGACGATGGGCGGGCCGATCCCGAGTCTCGCCTCTGCGAAGAGGGCCTGGAGGGCCTGAGCGGTGACATGGGCGCACGAGTGTCGGATGATGCTGAGCCCCTCGTCACTCGTTGCCGGCACCGGCTCCACCTCGGCGCCGTCGCCCAGCTCCCGCTGCAGGTCCTGGAGTTCCCCGTCCACCTTCATGGCGACGATGCTGCGGTCCGCCCCGAAGAGGTCGAGCCCGGTGGTGGTCGTCGTCAACTCCACGCTCTCGCGCGAGTCAGGACGGATGACGACGATTGAGGACACAGGTCTTCCTTTCGTTGGTGGACTGCCCCATTCTGCCATCACGCCGACGGGAAAGCCCGCTCCTCCACGCCCAACGCGTCAGTCAGGCGGGCGAAACAGCGCCGCTCGGGGAAGAACCGCCAGCCATTGTCGGAGGAGAGATCCAGCCACTCGTGGCGTACCACGCCCTCGAGGTCGAAGGCGATGCTGCCCTTGGATGCGTCCGTGGCGACCATCAGACCGGACGTCGCGTCATGGGCGAGATCCCCCTTGACCTCGGCGCACTGGGGGTCGAGGGCAAGGAAGTCCGGGCCGAGGAAACGCTCGACGACGAGGTACCCTTCCTCGTCCGGTTCCTCGAGGTTCAGCAGCACGAAGGGGTGATGGGGATCGGCGTTGTCCGCGCACTCGGCCTCGTCGTCTCGTGGCATCCGCCCACACCATGCGGACTCCACACGGTCCAACGCCACGACGAGGTGATCCTCGCCGATGAAACAGATGGGACGGTCCCAGTTGTCACCACTGCCCTGGAACCTGGCGCCGCTGGGCTCCCAGCGCATCAGGAAATCCTGCACCCGATACACCATGAGCACATCCACCGGGGCCCAGACCCAGCCATTGCTGACCATTCGGGTGTGTTCCGGGGAGATCAGCAGCCTGGAGTGGAAGAAGTCGACGTGGTTCTCGGTGCTCCCGTCCTCCCGACGGCTGATCTCGCGATCGGTGAGCAGGTCACCGGTCTCGGCGTCGAAGAGGTCCAGCCGGCACCACTGGGTCTGGAGCGCCACCACGACCCGCCCGTCGATGTGCAGGAGGGCGACCGAATAGCTGGAGACGTCGCAGTGGTGGTCCTCACGGGAGTACGACCTCGTGGCACCGGTGTCCAGGTCGACCAGGACGGCGCGCAGTCCGAAACGTTCCGCCACGCACGCCCAGCGATCCAGCGCCCGAAGCTCCAGTTCGCCCGCCAGGTCGGGGAGCGGGGCGACGACCACGGAGCTCCCGTCGGGAAGGACCCGGCTGAGCCGGGTGCTCTCTGCAACCAGCCAGCCGGGTCCGGAGGTGTCGGGGGCAAGAGAGCCCTCCGCGGGGATCACTTGGCGATGCGGCCTGCGAAGTCGTCGCGCCCGGCCACCCGGTCAGCCACGAAGGGGCAGCTGGGACGCAGCCTGTGCTCGGTCGGCAGGATGTCGGCCAGCGCGAAGTCCACGACCTTCCCGGCCAGGCCCTTCCCCTGGAAGGCCGGGATCGTCTCGGTGTGGTTGAGATCGATCACGTCACCGTCGATGACGTAGTCCACGAAGGCGGCCACCTCGTCCCCCTGCTTCAGCTCGTAGCGGGAAGCAGCCTCGTTCTTGATCAGTTCGATGTCACTCATGGGAGCAATTCAACCATGGCGACACAAGCAGAAAGCCGGGCCACATGGCCCGGCGATTCCGGTGTGTTGGTGGGCGATGCCAGGTTTGAACTGGCGACCTCTTCCGTGTCAAGGAAGCGCGCTACCACTGCGCCAACCGCCCGAGGTGGAGACGGGATTTGAACCCGTGTACACGGATTTGCAGTCCGTTGCCTCGCCTCTCGGCCACTCCACCGGGTGGAGTTCTGTCTCCGAGCGGACGACGAGATTCGAACTCGCGACCCTCACCTTGGCAAGGTGATGCTCTACCAACTGAGCCACGTCCGCATGCACTTCCTCGACCTGCCTGCTGGCCTGTCTCGTTCGGCGCATGGAGGACTCTAGCGCACAGTTTCAGCGATGCACAAATCGAGGTCCGGCGCTCATGTCGGAAGCCCCGCGTAGACGGTCTCGAGATACTCCTCGATGCCCTCGCTGCCACCCTCCCGCCCGAGCCCGGAGTGCTTGATCCCGCCGAACGGCGCGGCGACGTTGGAGATGGTCGCGGAATTGATCCCGATCATGCCCACCTCAAGCCCCTCGGCCATCCTGAGTGCCCGCTCGATGCTGGTGGTGTGGACGTAACCGGCCAGCCCGAAGGCGGAGGCGTTGGCCCACCCCAGGACCTCACTCTCGTCCTCGAAGGCCACCACGGGAGCGACCGGTCCGAAGATCTCGTTGACCGCGATCGCGGCGTCGTGCGGCACACCTGCCAGGACTGTGGGTCGAAGGAAGTGCCCACCGCCGGGCACCTCGCCGCGGGTGAGGACACGCGCCCCACGGGTCGTCGCATCATCGACGAGGTCACGGATCCGTTCCCGCTGCTGGGCACTGATGAGCGGACCGACCTGCACCTCGGGACGCAGCCCGTCACCGATGACGAGGGAGTCGAACTCCGCCGCCAACCGGGCCGCGAACTCCTCGGCCAGGCCGTGGTGCACGTAGAAGGTGTTGGCCGCGTTGCACGCCTCGCCGACGTTGCGCAGCTTCGTGATCCGGGCGGCCTCGACGGCTCGCTGCAGGTCAGCGTCCTCGAACACGATGAACGGGGCGCAGCCTCCCAGTTCCATCGAGGTCCGCAGGACGTTGTCCGCCGCCTCGCGGAGCAGCTTCCGCCCCACCGACGTCGACCCGGTGAAGGACAGCTTCCGCAACCGCTGGTCCTGGATCATCGGCCCGGTCACGGCAGGCGCGTCCGAGGTGGGCAGTACCTGGACCACGCCCTCCGGGATCCCCACCTCGCGGCACGCCTGACCGAAGGCCAGAGCGGTGAGCGGGGTCAGCACCGAGGGCTTGAGGATGCCGACGCATCCCGCCGCCAGGGCCGGACCGAGTTTGCGGGTCGCCATGGCGAGCGGGAAGTTCCACGGGGTGATAGCCAGCACGGGACCGACAGGACGTCTCATGGTCCAGACCCGCAGGTTCCCCTCCGGGGTCACGGTGGTGCGCCCGTTGATCCGCACCGCCTCCTCCGAGAACCAGCGCAGGAACTCCGCACCGTAGGTGACCTCGGTGTGGGCCTCGGCGAGCGGTTTGCCCATCTCCAGGGTCATGA
The DNA here is from genome assembly GCF_003859805.1 of Arachnia propionica. GTDB lineage: Bacteria > Actinomycetota > Actinomycetes > Propionibacteriales > Propionibacteriaceae > Arachnia > Arachnia propionica_C. Next base: position 234,420 of record NZ_RQZG01000001.1, on the reverse strand, counting down.
GCGCCGCGAACTCGTCACGACGCTCCAGGATGCGTCCATGGAGCGCCAGCAGCAGTTCGGCCCGCTCCCGGGGTGCGGTCGCAGCCCATCGTCGTTGTGCCTCCCATGCCACACTCAGGGCGCGTTCCCCGTCCTCACGGCCGCAGTCCGCGACCTGGACGAGTTCACCCCCCGTCGCCGGGTTCTCGACACCGAAGGTCCTCCCCGAGGACGCCGCGCCGAAGTCCGCACCCACCAAACACCCGGTCGGCGCCGCCGCCAGGGCTCGCAGGGCACGCTCCCTGAGCTGTTCGTGATCGTCCATCGCTCCTCCTCGAGACCTTGTCGTGTGCTCCTGAGGCTATCGAATTGTCACGAGCGGCATCGCTCGGGTAGTGTGTCTGCTCGCACGGGCGATTGGCGCAGTGGTAGCGCGCTTCGTTCACACCGAAGAGGTCGGCGGTTCGAAACCGCCATCGCCCACCGTGAAGGGTCGCTTCGTCGGCTGTTGGAAGGGAAGTGACATGGCGGCTCCCGGAATCGTGCTGGTGGCACGTGGCGACGATGATCCCGCAGTGCTCGCCTCGCTCGATGTCGTGATCCGGCAGCTGCAGGACCTGCGCCCCGACCTCCAGGTCACCCTGGGACTGCTCAACAGCGTCACACCGACGGTCGAGGAGGCGGTCCAGGACCTTGCGGACACCGGCACCTCCGAGATCGCGATGGTGCCCATGGACCTCACCTCGGCCACGGAACACTCCCCCGTCCTGGGATGCGTCGCCGAGAGCGTCGGCGCGAAGCACCCGGACCTCGGTGTCATCATCTCCCGTCCCATCGGCCCTGCCGTCGAACTGCTCAACGTGCTCGACTCGAAGCTTCGGGAGGCCCTGCAACGCGTCAACGCGGTCGAGGTCGACTCCCTGGTGCTGGCCTGTCCCGATGGCGGGGACGTACGTGGGGTCTCCCTGCTGGCCAGACGTGCCCGCCAGTGGGGCGCACACCACAGGTTGCCCGTGCAGCTGGCCCAGAACGACGTGACCGGACGCGCCACCGCCCAGGCCATCACGGCACTGCGCGCCCAGGGTCGTCGACACATCGCGGTAGGATCCTTGTTCCTGACCTCCGGGCCGGTCTTCCGAGCCCACCACCAGGCCGCCGTGCGGGCAGGGGCCCTCGCGGTGACCTCCCCCATCACGGAGGATCCACGGGTCACGGAACTGATCCTGGCCCGTTATGCCTTCGCAGCCATGAGGCTGCTCGACGTCGACCCCCACGAGGAGTGACATGTCCACCGAGTTTCCCCTTGACCAGCCTGACGCCACCTGGCGGGAACGACTGAGTGACCTCGAGTACCGCGTGCTGCGTCAGTCCGGCACCGAGGCCCCCTTCACCGGTGAGTACACCGACGAGTTCTCCGAGGGGGTCTACGAGTGTCGGGCCTGCCGCACCGAACTGTTCCGGAGCGAGGCGAAGTTCGCCTCACACTGTGGCTGGCCGAGCTTCTTCGAGCCGCTGGCCGAGGATCGGGTGCTCTACCTCGAGGACCGTACCCTGCCCGGAAGGCCTCGGGTCGAGGTGCGGTGTGCTGCCTGCAACTCCCACCTCGGGCACGTGTTCTCGGGGGAGGGATATGACACCCCAACGGACGATCGTTACTGCATCAACTCGGTCTCGCTGCGCCTGGTCCCGGCGCGCCGCGACGATGAGGGAGCGAGCAAACCTTAGGCTCAGCTTCGTGAGTTCCCCAACCACCCAGGCCGCTCCCGAGTTTCATCGCGCCCTCGCGGAGTTGTCCACGATGAGCTGGCGCGCAGGCCTGGGCGTGGCGGAGATCGGCTCTCCGCAGCGGATCGCCCCACATGGGGTGGCGATCTCCGGTGACCTGACCGAAGGGCCCGAGACCCTGGGCACCGGACGCCTGATCCTGCTGCACGACCCACTCGGGAACGAGGCGTGGGAGGGCGACTTCCGCGTGGTGACCTACGTCCACGCCGATGTCGAGCAGGAGTTCGTCACCGATCCCCTGCTGCCGGATGCCGCCTGGTCGTGGCTCACCGATGCGCTCGAGGGCCAAGGTGCACGCCACCACAGTCTGGCGGGCACCGTCACCGCCTCCTTCGGGCAGGGTTTCGGCCAGCTCAGCAATCGCCAGGCCGAGGTGGAGATCCGTGCCTCCTGGACCCCCGTCCTGGATGCCAGGTACGGTTTCGTCCCCCACCTGCGCGCCTGGCAGGACCTTCTCTTCCAGATCTCCGGACGCCCACCCCTGCCCAACGGCGTCGTCCAGTTCCCCGGCCGGTCATGACCGATTTCACCGAATCCCTGCGGGAGCCCCTGCGGCCAGTCGTGGCCTCGGAGGCCGCCCTGCGTCACTGCCTGGCCAGCCTCCGTGACGGGCACGGTCCCGTCGCCTTCGACGCCGAACGGGCCCACGGCCACCGCTACTGGCCGAAGGCCTATCTCTTCCAGCTCCGTCGGGAGGGCTCCGGCACCTGGCTCATCGATCCCGTCGCCCTGGAGGTCACGCAGCGTGCCGACCTCAGCCCTTTGGTCGAGGCGACGGGGAGCGCGGAGTGGCTCATCCATGCCGCCCCCCAGGATCTGCCCTGCATGACCGAGGTCGGGATCCAGCCGCCCTTGCTCTTCGACACGGAGTTGGCGGCGAGACTGCTCGGTGAACCCCACGTCTCGCTGGCGGCCCTGCTGGAGGCAAAACTCGGGGTCCGGCTCCGCAAGGCGCATTCGAGTGCCGACTGGTCCAGACGTCCTCTGCCGGACTCCTGGCTGCGCTACGCCGCACTCGACGTCGAACACCTGGTCGAACTGACCGCCGTGCTCCGTGAGGAACTGGTCAGGGCGGGACGGATGACCTGGGCCGAGCAGGAGTTCGCGCACCTGCTCACCGTCGTCCCCACCCCTCGCAGTGAACCGTGGCGTCGCCTGTCCGGGATCCAGGTGCTCAGACGTCCCCGACAGCTCGCTGTCGCCCGAGCCCTGTGGGAGGCCCGCGACGCCATCGCACGGGATCGGGACCGTCCTCCTGGCAGGATCCTCAGTGACCAGGCCATCATCGACCTCGCCTCCCGGGTGGACCGCGATGCACCCCTTCCCGACGCCTCCATGATGCTCTCCATCCCGGGGTTCCAGCATCGTGGGGCCACACGGTACCGGACGAACTGGCTCAGCGCCCTGGCACACGTGGAGCGGTTGTCCGATGCCGATCTTCCAACCCAACGCCCGCAACGCGACGGTGTGGGCCACCCGCGCTCCTGGGAGCGGAGCTTCCCGGAGGCCTGGCGGCGGTGGAAACCGATCCGCGCCGCCGTCGACGAACTGGCCGGGTCCCTGGGAATCCAGCCGAGCCTGCTCGCTCCCCCGGCCGTGCTCCAGACCTTCGTCCACTCCTGGGACGGCACCCCCGTCGGCCCCGGGTTGACGGCGCTGGGGGCGAGGCCCTGGCAGGTCGACCTGCTCACCCCCGTGCTGGAGCCCCTGCTTCAGAGCAGCTGATCCGCGGTCTCGGTCGGGATCACCACCGCGGCCTCGAGAACCCTGCGGGCGATGTCCTTGACCGTCAGCCCCAGGTCCTCCAACACCTCGTCCCGGGAACCGTGGGCCAGGAAGCGCTGCTCGATGCCGAAGGTGAGCATCCGGGTGCTCGGGGCCCGCCTGGCCAACAGACCCCGCAGCCGCTCGCCCAGTCCACCGATGAGCAGACCGTCCTCCATCGTGACCACCAGGTCATGGGCGGCCGCCAGCTCGACCAGTGGCTCGGCGATGGGGATGCACCACAGGGGATCCGCGACATCACAGACCACGCCCTCGGCGGCCAGTCGGGAGGCCACCTCCAGCGCCATGCCCGCGAACTGGCCGTGTCCCACCAGCAGCACCCGGGCGCCAGGCTCAATGCGCAGCAGATCCACCTGGTCGCGTCCCTCGCCGAGGCTCCGCAGCGCCGGGATCTCATCCGGGAGCTTCTCCTTGGAGTAGCGCAGCACGGTTGGCGCATCATCAACGGTCACCGCGCGTTCGAGTGCAGCGACCAGCCGTTCCTGGTCCCGCGGGGCGGCGATCTCGATGCCCGGCACCATGCCGAGCATCGACAGGTCCCACATCCCGTTGTGGCTGGGGCCATCCGTCCCGGTGATCCCCGCCCGGTCGAGGGCGAAGGTCACCCCCTCGCCATGGAGAGCCACGTCCATGAGCACCTGGTCGAAGGCGCGGTTGAGGAAGGTGGCGTAGACCGCGACGACGGGATGCAGTCCGGCCCGGGCCAGCCCTGCGGCGGAGACCACGGCGTGCTGCTCGGCGATGCCGACGTCGAAGACGCGTTCCGGGTAGGCGGCCGCGAACCGGGCCAGCCCGACGGGGTGCAGCATCGCGGCGGTGATCGCCACCACGTCCGGGCGACGCTCCCCGATCCGCACCATCGCCTCACCGAAGGCATCGGTCCAGGTGGCCTGGATGGCGTCGCTGAGGGGCTGGCCGGTGATCTCATCGATGCGCCCCACCGCGTGGAACTGGTCCTCCTCGTGCTCCTCGGCCGCCTTGAACCCCTTGCCCTTGCGGGTGATCGCATGGACGAGCACCGGCCCTTCGAACTGCCGGGCCTGCTCCAGGTGTCCGATGACGGCGCGGATGTCGTGGCCGTCGATGGGGCCGGTGTACTTCAGCCCGAGGTCGGAGAACATCCCCTGTGGGGCCAGCACGTCCTTGACCCCGGTCTTGAAACCGTGCAGCAGATCGTAGAGCGGGCGCCCCAGGACCGGAAGACGCTGCAGTCGGCGTTTGATGAAGCTGAGGGTCTGCTCGTAACGCTGGTCGGTGCGCAGCCCCGCCAGATGGTTGGCCAGGCCACCCACCGTCGGGGTGTAGGAACGCCCGTTGTCATTGACGACGATGACGATCCTCAGCTCCGGCTGGGCCGCGATGTTGTTGAGGGCCTCCCAGGCCATGCCGCCGGTCAGCGCACCGTCACCGACCACGACGACGACAGTGCGGTCCTCGCCGCGCAGCCGGAACCCCTTGGCCAGCCCCTCGGCCCACGACAGGGCAGTCGAGGCATGGGAGTTCTCCACCCAGTCGTGCTCGGACTCGCCACGGTCCGGATAGCCCGACAGCCCGCCCTGCTGGCGAAGAGCCTCGAAGCCCTCGGCACGTCCGGTGAGCATCTTGTGGACGTAGGCCTGGTGCCCGGTGTCGAAGATGATGGGGTCACGCGGCGAGTTGAACACCCGATGGATGCCGAGGGTGAGTTCCACCACCCCGAGGTTGGGGCCGAGGTGGCCGCCGGTGCGGCTCACCCGGTTGATGAGGAAACCCCTGATCTCCTCGGCCAGTTCGTCCAGTTGCTGTCTCGAGAGGGACCGCAGCGCGCGGGGGTCACGGATCTTCTCAAGCAGGGACATGTCGATCAGTGTAGAGCCTTTTCGACAGGGTGTGTCGATACCCGGTGATGCCCCTCTGGACCCTCTGCTTCCTACACTTCCTGCATGAACCACACCTGGTCCCCACCGTTGCCACACAGCGATGCACCCTTGCTGGTCCGCACCTGGTTCAACGACACGGCAGCCTGGGAGGACACCCGGGCCGCGTGCCTCATCCCCACCGAGGAGGGCTTCGTCGCGGACCTCGAGGTGCTCGACCACCCCGATCTCCGTGAGGCGCCCTGGCAACTGCTCCGCCAGCAGGGCACACCCCACGGTCATCCCGTGCTGTTCATCGCAGATCACCGGGCACAGATCGAGCCGGAACACCCGGTCCTGGTCGTCTCACTGCACCCTGACGATCAGCCACCCACCTTCCGTTGCCCGGCAGCAGAGCTGTGGTCGGTGGAGAACAACCTCACACTCGGCAACATGGACTGGGAGGAGTTCACCGGACGCACGGTCGATGGTGTCCTGCCAGTCTTTTCGGGGTGATCGTAGAATCACTGCGTGTCCCGTCTGCTCGCCGTACCCCATGACGACGTGCTCATCACCTGCCCCCGCTGTGGGGCAGCGATCCACGTGCGGGCCGGGATCGTCCGGTGCCTGCACTGTGCCTGGACCTGGGAGGCGGGCCCTCGATGCCGCTGCCAGGGGCCGGGGCGTCGCTGCCCCGGGCCCGGTGTCCCGGCCGCAGACACCAGGATCGAGTTCCACTGCCAGTACTGCGGCAGGATCACCTCGGAGATCCGCCCACTGCACCGTGATCACACACCGATCTCCCCCACGTGTCTCTGCGGCACCCCCATGTACGTCAAGACCTCCGGGTACCCCCTGACCGGGTCGATTCCTGCCGATCACGACCAGCTGACCGGGCTGCCCTTCCACCTGCGCACCCCTTGCGTGGGAGAAACCCTGTGGGCCGCGAACCTCGCCCACGTCACCTACCTGGAGAACTGGATCGGCGCCCTGCACCGCCCCCGCAAGGCCCCGGGAGCGGTCCAGGAACTGGGACACCGTCTGCCACGCTGGATGCTCCTGGCGAAGAACCGGTCCGAGGTGCTGCGCGGCCTCGCCCGCCTGCGTGGAATGGCTGAACAGGCCTAGGGATCACATCGCTGAGGAGGACCGGTCACGGTCCTGTCCGCGTCAGCATGACGTGGAGTTGCGGCCAGTCGTCGACGAAGGTCGCCGCCAGTCGCGCATGCGCCGTCGACAACGTCAAGCCAACACCTCCGGTCACAGACCACAGGGTGACCGCCCGACAGGACACAGGAATCCAGGCCACCCCACCCTGTCGTTTCACGACTGTTCGGGAAGGGGGCCCGGATTCCTGACGATGCGCCGACTCAGGCCTTCGCGAGGTTCCTCAGCACGTAGGGCATGATGCCGCCGTTGAGGTAGTAGCTGCGCTCCCCCGGTGTGTCGATGCGCACGATGGCGTCGAACTCGACGACCGCGCCGTCGGCCTTGACGGCCTTGACGTGGACCGTCCTGGGGGTCACCCCGTTGTTCAGCTCGGTGATGCCGGTCACCTCGAAGGTCTCCTCACCGTCCAGCCCGAGTGAATCGGCCGAGGCGCCTTCCGGGAACTGCAGCGGCAGGACCCCCATGCCGATGAGGTTGGAGCGGTGGATGCGCTCGTAGCTCTCGGCGATGACGACCTTCACACCCAGCAGTGCGGTGCCCTTGGCGGCCCAGTCACGCGACGACCCGGAGCCGTACTCCTTGCCCGCCAGCACCACCAGCGGGATGTCCTCGGCCGCGTAGTTCTGGGCAGCGTCGTAGACCGTGGTCACGGGGGCGTCGGCGACGGTGAAGTCACGGGTGAAGCCTCCCTCGGTCCCGGGGACCACCTGGTTGCGGAGCCGGATGTTGGCGAAGGTGCCCCGGATCATGACCTCGTGGTTGCCGCGACGTGACCCATAGGAGTTGAAGTCCTGCCTGGCCACCCCGTGCTCGGCCAGGTAGAGGCCGGCCGGGGAGTCGGCCTTGATGTTCCCGGCCGGGGAGATGTGGTCGGTGGTCACCGAATCACCCAGCTTGAGCAGCACCCGGGCGCCGTGGATGTCACCCACGGGGTTCGGCTCCACCGGCATGCCGTCGAAGTACGGGGCCTTGCGCACGTAGGTGGAGTCCTCATCCCACTCGAAGAGCGCACCATCGGGGGTCGGCAGCGACCGCCACCGCTCATCGCCGCGGAAGACATCGGCGTAGCGGGAGGAGAACATCTCCTGGGAGATCGACGAACCGATCACCTCGTCGATCTCGGCCTGGGTCGGCCACAGGTCACGCATGAAGACGTCGTTGCCGTCGACATCCTGCCCGATCGGGTCGTTGAACAGGTCGATGTCCATCGTGCCCGCGAGCGCGTAGATGATGACCAGCATCGGACTGGCCAGGTAGTTCATCTTCACATCCGGGCTGATGCGACCCTCGAAGTTGCGGTTGCCGGACAACACGGCCGTGACGGCCAGGTTGTGCTCGTTGACGGCCTTGGAGACCTCGGGGATCAGGGGCCCGGTGTTACCGATGCAGGTGACGCAGCCGTAGCCGACGAGGTTGAACCCGATGGCGTCGAGGTACTGGGTGAGTCCGGCCTTGTCGTAGTAGTCGGTGACCACCTGGGAGCCCGGGGCCAGCGAGGTCTTGACCCAGGGCTTGCGGGTCAGTCCCTTCTCCACCGCCTTCTTCGCCACGAGTGCCGCCCCCAGCATGACGCTCGGGTTGGAGGTGTTGGTGCAGGAGGTGATCGAGGCCACAGTCACCGCACCGTTCTTGAGCTCGAAGCTGCTGCCGTCGGCCAGTCTCACCGGGACCGAGGCCTCGACGTCATCGGTGTAGGTCGGCACCGCAGCCGCGAAGCTGGGCCTGGAGTCGCTCAGCAGGATCCGGTCCTGAGGGCGCTTCGGACCGGCGATCGAGGGTACGACGGTGCCGAGATCCAGCTCGATGTACTCCGAGTAGACCGGTTCCCGGTCATCCTCGTGCCACAGTCCCTGGGCCTTGGCGTAGGCCTCGACCAGCGCGATCTGCTGCTCGTCGCGCCCGGTCAGGCGCAGGTAGTCGGTGGTCTTGTCGTCGATGGGGAAGATGGCGATGGTGGAGCCGTACTCGGGGCTCATGTTGCCGATCGTGGCGCGGTTCGCGAGCGGCACCTGGGAGACCCCCTCGCCGTAGAACTCGACGAACTTGCCGACCACCTTGTGCTCACGGAGCATCTCGGTGATCGTGAGGACGAGGTCGGTCGCGGTGGTGCCCTCGTTGAGCTTCCCGGTCAGCTTGAAGCCGACGACGCGCGGGATGAGCATGGAGACCGGCTGGCCGAGCATCGCGGCCTCCGCCTCGATGCCGCCCACTCCCCAGCCGACGACGCCCAGCCCGTTGACCATGGTGGTGTGGGAGTCGGTGCCCACACAGGTGTCCGGGTAGGCCTGGAGCACGCCGTCGACGACGCGCGGGAAGATCACCCGGGCCAGGTGTTCGATGTTGACCTGGTGGACGATGCCGGTGCCGGGTGGGACCACCTTGAAGTCGTCGAAGGCCGTCTGCCCCCAGCGCAGGAACTGGTAGCGCTCGCGGTTGCGCTGGTACTCGATCTCGGTGTTGCGCTCGAAGGCGTTGGCGATGCCGAAGACCTCGGCGATCACGGAGTGGTCGATCACCATCTCCGCCGGGGAGAGCGGGTTGACCTTGGCGGGATCACCGCCGAGGGCGATCACCGCCTCGCGCATGGTGGCGAGATCCACCACGCAGGGAACCCCCGTGAAGTCCTGCATGATGACCCGGGCCGGGGTGAACTGGATCTCGTGGTTCGGCTCGGCCGTGGCATCCCAGTTACCCAGTGCCCGGATGTCCTCCGCGGTGATGTTGGCCCCGTCCTCAGTGCGGAGCAGGTTCTCCAGCAACACCTTGAGGCTGTAGGGCAGCTTCTCGTGACCCTCGACCGCATCGATGCGGAAGATCTCGTAGGTGGTGCCACCCACCTCGAGAGAGGACTTGGCCTTGAAGCTGTTGACGCTCATCGTTCTCCTTCGTTCGCTTCCCGCCAGTTATCTTGACATCAAGATAACATCATCGCTCGCCTGTTCCCAAGCGGGCACGGACCCTGCCACTGGGTCCACGGTCAGTCTAGGGCCGCTGCAGGATGGCCACGCACTCGACGTGGTGGGTCATCGGGAACAGGTCGAGGGCACGGATGTCGACCGGCTCGTAACCGGCCTGACGGAACAGGCCCAGGTCGCGTCCGAGACTCGCCGGATCGCAGGCGACATGGGCGATCGCACGGGGCATGAGCCCCGCCACGTGACGCACCACCTCGGCCCCGGCCCCTCGGCGTGGTGGGTCGAGGACCACCAGATCCACCCGTTCGGGCAACCGGGGCAGGGCCCGGGCCAGCGACGAGGCCAGGAACCGGGCACCGGGGACATTGCGGCGGGCATGGGCGATGGCCCGGGCGTCGAGCTCCACACCGAAGACCGAGGCACCGGCGGCATCCAGCCCACCGGCGAACAGACCCACCCCGCAGTAGAGATCCAGGGCGGACTCACCCGGCTGGGGCATCAGCCCGGCCAGCACCGCCTCCAGCAGGACCTCGGCAGCTCGCGGATGGACCTGCCAGAACCCTCCGGCCGCGACCCGGTACCTCCTGCCGCCGACCCGCTGGTGCACCACCGTGGGCCCCTGGACCACCTGTCGTCCGGCGAGCACGCTCACCCCGTCATCACTGACGACCACGCTCAGCTCACCCTCGTCGGCACGACCTCGCAGCATCGACGGCGACGGTCCGGGCGCCGCGACCGCACAGCCCTGCTCAGGCAACGCCACCACCTGGTGGGAACGTCTTCCGCGCAGTCCGAGCTTCCCGGCAGCGACGGCGTAACGCATCCGGGTCCGCCACCCGAGCAGGGGTTCCACCGCCTCGACCTCACCCTGCCAGTCCAGCCCTGCCAGACGTTCCAGCTGTTCCGCGACCACTGCTCGTTTCAGCTCCCGTTGGGTCCGGGCATCGGCGTGCTGCCAGTCGCATCCGCCGCACTCCCCCGCCACCGGGCAGATCGGCTCCACCCGACCGGGAGCGGCCTCGACGACCCGGGTCACCACGCCACGGTCGAACCGCCTGCCCCGCTCGGTGACCTCGATCTCCACCACCTCCCCGGGCAGGCCACCGGTGACGAAGACCACCTTGTCGTCGATGCGCCCGACGACCACCCCACCGTGGGCCACCTTCCCCAGGCGCAGCACCGTCATCGGTGTCCCTGCTTCTCGTGTCGCCTGAGCGAGCTGCTCAACTGGTAGGGAACAGAGATCACCATGACCCCCTTCATCACATGGAGCCGGTCCCGGATCAGCCGTGAGGTCTGGTTGTGCAGGAACCGTTCCCACCACCGTCCCACCACGAAATCCGGGATGTAGACGGCGACGACGTCCCGGGGATTCTCCGTGCGCAGCTCTGAGACGTACCGGAGGAAGGGCTGCGTGATCTCACGGTACGGGGAGGCGATCACCCTGAGGGGGATCCCGAAGTCCTCCTCGTCCCAGGCGGTCACCACGTCACGGGTCTCCTCGTCGTCGACGGCGATCGTCACCCCGGTGAGACTCGTGGCGCGGCTGGCCTTGGCGTAGGCGATGGCCTTCGCCGTGGGCCGGTTGACCTGCTGCACCAGCACGACGGCCCGGACCCGACTGGGCAGGATCCGGTCCGTCACTGTCTCGAGGGCCAGCTCCTCACGGACCTGGTTGTAGTGACGGTGCACCTGCAGCATCGCCAGGAAGACGGCCGCCATCGCCAGCAGCGCCACCCAGGCCCCGTGGGTGAACTTCGAGACCAGGACCACCACCAGCACCGCTGCGGTGACGGTGGTGCCGACCACGTTGATGACCCGGGCCCGCTGCATGCGTCGCCGGCTCCCCCGATCCAGTTCGGTGCGCAGGGCCGACGTCCAGTGCCTGACCATCCCGGCCTGACCGAGAGTGAACGAGATGAACACGCCCACCACGTAGAGCTGGATCAGCGCAGTCACGGAGGCGTCGAAGATCAGCACGAAGGCGACTGCGGCGACGGCAAGTGCGATGATGCCGTTGGAGTGGGCCAGCCGATCCCCACGGGTGTGGAGCTGCCGGGGCAGATGACCGTCCTTGGCCAGGATCGAGGCCAGGCTCGGGAAACCGTTGAAGGCCGTGTTGGCCGCCAGGAAGAGGATGGCCATGGTCGCGACGACCATGAGGTAGAACCCGGGGTTGAACCAGTCACCGAAGACGGCCCGGGCCAACTGTCCCGTCACCGTGACGGCCGGGGTGTGGCTGACGGAACCGTCCGGGGCCAGGTAGTGGGTGCCGGTCAACGGGTCGATCAGACGCACCCGCGTCAGATTCGCGAGGACGACGATGCCGACCAGCATCACCACGGCGATGATCCCGAGCATCGCCAGCACCGTCGCGGCATTGCGGCTCCTCGGTGGCCGGAAGGCCGGGACCCCGTTCGCGACGGCCTCGACCCCGGTCAACGCGGCACAACCGGAGGAGAAGGCCCGGGCGATGACCGCCACCAGGACCCAGCCCGCGGCCGTCGTGGCCCCCTCCGGGTCGAGAACGGTCAGGTGGGCGGTCTCACTCAGCAGCGGCTGTCCCAGCACCAGGATCCGGAAGAAGCCGATGGCCAACATCACGAGCATCGAGAACACGAAGATGTAGGTGGGCCACGCGAACAGCCCGCCGGGGCCTCGCATCCCCCGCAGGTTCATCAGTGCCAGGAAACCGATGACCACGACGGCGACGAGCGTCTCGTGGCCGCTCAGCCAGGGCATCATCGCCTTGGCGTTGAGCACCCCGGCCGAGACCGACACCGCCACGGTCAACACGTAGTCCACGAGCAGCGCCGAGGCCACCGTGAGCGCGGCATGACGTCCCAGGTTGGCCGATGCCACCGCGTAGTCCCCTCCCCCGCCCGGGTAGGCGCGCACGGTCTGCCGGTAGGACAGCACGACGACGGCCACCACCGCACCGACGGCCAGTCCCACCTGCCATGAGAACAGGTAGCCGGTCATGCCGGCCAACGACAGTGTGATGAGGATCTCGTCCGGCGCGTAGGCAACCGAACTCAGGGCATCGGAGGCGAAGACCGGCAGGGCGAGACGCTTCGGCAGCAGCGTCTCCCCCAACTGCGAGTTGGAGAGTCTCCTGCCCACCAGCACGCGTTTGAGCCCCGCGACTATGTTCACGAGGCCCTACGGTAGCCCCATCGCTGTGGTAGTGCGATACCGTCGGTGTCATGCACATCGTCATCATGGGGTGCGGGCGAGTCGGTTCGATGCTGGCACGGGGTCTGGAGAACCGTGGCCACTCAGTCGCGGTCATCGATGTCTCCCTCGACGCCTTCCGACGCCTCGGCAGCGACTTCCGGGGCACCACCGTGAAGGGAGTGGGCTTCGACCGGGAGGTCCTGGAGGCCGCGGACATCCGTCACGCCGACGGGTTCGCGGCGGTCTCCAGCGGCGACAACTCCAACATCCTCGCGGCCCGGGTTGTGCGGGAGCAGTACGGGGTGGACAACGTGGTCGCGCGCATCTACGACCAGGGCCGTGCCGCGGTCTACGAGAGGCTGGGCATCCCCACGGTCGCGACGGTGCGCTGGACGGTGGGACAGGTGATGCGACGGCTGTTGCCCGAGGGCAGCGAACCCGTGTGGCGCGATCCCTCCGGCACGGTCCGTCTGTTGCAGGTCCACGTCCACCACGGCTGGGTCGGAAAGCGGATCCGGGAACTCTCCCAGGCGGCCCAGGCCCCGATCCCCTTCGTCAGTCGGACCGGCCGCGGCATCGTGCCGGATTCCGAGACCCGGTTCCAGGACGGGGACCTCATCTTCATCGCCTGTGAGACCGAACGCACCGACACCGTTGAGTCGCTGTTCGCCGTCCCCCCGGCCCGGAACTGATCACGAGGAGTCATTCATGCGCGTCGCCATCGCAGGAGCCGGAAACGTCGGCCGTTCCATCGCCCGGGAGCTCATCAGCAACGGTCACCAGGTGCTGCTCATCGACAAGAACCCCGACGCCATCAAACCGGACTCCGTGCCGGGGGCCGAGTGGTTCCAGGCGGATGCCTGTGAGGTCCAGAGCCTGGAGGACGCCGAACTGGACAACTGCGACGTCGCCATCGCCGCTTCCGGAGATGACAAGGTGAACCTGGTCCACTCGTTGTTGGCGAAGACGGAGTTCGGGGTGCCCCGAACGGTTGCCCGGATCAACCATCCGGGCAACGAGTGGATGTTCGACGAGGCCTGGGGGGTCGATGTCGCGGTCTCCACCCCCCGGATCATGTCCGCGCTGGTCGAGGAGGCCGTCGCGACGGGTGAACTGGTTCGGTTGTTCACGTTCACCAAGTCCACCACGAACCTCTCCGAGATCCGCCTGCCCCAGAGCAGCCCGTTCGTGGGACGCCGGATCAGGGATGTCGAACTGCCCCGGGAGGTGGTGCTGGTCGCCATCATCCGGGACGGTGTCCCGATCGTCCCGGAACGCGACGCGGCCCTGGAGGCCCTCGACGAGATGCTCTTCGTCGTCAGTCAGGAGGCCGAGGCGGAACTGAGCGCGATGTTCGCGGCCGTCGAGGAGTACTGAGTCCTCAGTCGACGACCTCGAACTCGGGGTTGTACATCACCGGACCGTCGTCGCCGGCGCAGACCCGTCCCGAGACCACCAGGCTGCTGCCGGGCTGGATGCAGTCCAGCCGTCGCGGTCCCATCCACACCAGGCCGAGGTTGCCGGTGCCGTCGCTGAGCTGTGCCTCCATCCCACCGGTGGGGAGTTTCGCCACCCACCGAACGGTGCCACGCACCTTCACCCGGGACCGCTCGGTGCACTGGGACAGTGGGCAGGCCCCGGAGTTCTGTGCCCTCGTGGCCAGGTCCTGGTCCTCCAGTTCCTCGGAACTGGTGAACACCCGTTTCAGCCGGTTCAACAACCCCACCGGTTTGTCGTTCATCACTTCTCCAGGTTCGGAACCGTCAAGGTGATCAGGCTGCCAGGGGCGGCGGCGTTGCCGCCACGGCGGACCACCAGGTTGGCGAAACACTCCTCCAGGGCGATCACGGCGTCCTCGTCATCCGCCTCGAGTGCCGCCTTGCCCACCACGACACCACGCAGCATCCACCCCGGCCCCGAGACCAACCAGGTCCTGGACAGCTGCAGGGCACGGCGGCCTTCCTGGTCCTGGACGGGCTGGCTGCGGCGCAGCTCGACGCCGAAGGGGCCCTCATGGAGGGCCACGGTACCGCCCGCCTTCGTCGCGGCCTCCGTCATGTCCTCCCGGACCTCCGCGAGCATCGACGACGAACGAGGACCGGCGAACAGCGCCACCTCCATCGCGGAGGCCCCGTCCCCGACCACGAAGGCCTGCACCCGTTCCCGGGTCTGATCGACCTGCAGTTGCAGGGTCATGCCCTCGAACGGGGTCACGACGAGGGCGCCGAGGTCGAGCCGCTTGACCTCGTCGGCATCGAGATCGACCTCCTCGATGTCGAAGGGACCCTGATCACGATCGAACTCCTCGTCGATCCTCGTCCACTTCTCGTTGTTGTCTGCCATGCTGCTCCTCGCCTCACGCGTTGCCTGTTGAACCATAACCGTCCTCACCGCGCACCGTCGCATCGAGGGCGTGCGTGATCACGAACTCCGCCCGGAGGAAGGGCACGACGACGAGTTGGGCGATCCGCTCCCCGGCCGCGATGTCGATGACCTGTCGCGGGTCGTGGTTGATCAGGCACACCTTGATCTCCCCGCGGTACCCCGCATCGATGATGCCCGGGCTGTTGACGATGCCGAGTCCGGCACGAGCAGCCATCCCTGAACGTGGGGTCACCATGCCGAAGGTGCCCTCCGGGAGGGCGACCCTCACACCGGTCCCGACCAGGGTGCGCTCCCCCGGTGCCAGCGTGACCCGGTGCGCTGCGCGCAGATCCGCCCCGGCGTCACCGGGCCGAGCCTGTCGTGGCAGATGGTCCGGATCGTCCAGGACCACTGGAATCTCTTGCACCCGATCAATGTAGCGCGCACTCGGGTGCAGCGGAATAATGGAGACGCCCAACAGTGAAAGGATCACACATGGCCGTCGAGGAGAAGCTCGCCTGGAAGATCTATGCCGGTGCCGTGGGAGCGCTGACCACCCTGATCGCGCAGAAGATCGTCACCAAGGTGTGGGAGGCCGCAACAGGTGATGTCCCGCCGGATCCGAACGACCCGGACACCCCTTTGACCCACGCCGTGATCTGGGCGGCGGCCAGCGGGCTCGGGGTGGGCATGGCCCAGCTGACCATGAACCGTTTCATGCACAACCGTTGGCAGTCCGCCACGGGTCACAAGGGTCCGGGCCGACTGCGCAACAAGATGGACATGTGAGTGCTCAGACGCAGTCGACGCAGTACTGGAGGTTCCCCTTCGACTCAGCGAGCTGGCTCATGGACTTCACGAGGAAGCATGAGGCGCAGGTGAACTCGTTCGCCTGCCTCGGGAGCACCCGCACCGTCAGTTCCTCGTGGGAGAGGTCGGCCCCGGGCAGTTCGAAGGATTCAGCTGCCTCGACCTCGTCCTCGTCAACCTTGCCTGAGTTCTTGTCGTTGCGGCGCGTCTTGAGCTCCTCGAGCGAGTCCTCGCTCATCTCCTCTTCGCTCTTGCGCGGCGCGTCGTAGTCGGTGGCCATGCGCGGTCCCTCCTGTGTGACTTCTCGGGCAGTGCCTCGAATTTGATCGGGGTATGTGTATCACATCCTCAGCAGTACGCAAGTTCCGGGGGTTCCCTGTGGTCTGCTGGTAGGTTGTGGAGCCATGGAGAGCGCACTGAGCCCCCGGGAGATCCAGACCCGTATTCGCAGTGGGGCCACCCTCGCCGAGGTCGCCGCGGAGGCCGGGGTCGAGGAGGCCCGTCTGGAAGGCTTCGCCAAGCCGGTCCTGGCCGAGCGTGAGCACATCGCACTGACGGCCCTGTCGTGTGCGGTGCGTCGGCGTGGCGACGGTGCAGGGCACCGTCGCCTGGGTGAACTGCTCACCTCACGTCTCCAGGCCCGCAGCATCGATGCCGACGAGATCCTCTGGGATGCATGGCGTGAACCTGACCTGAGGTGGCGGGTCGTGGGTCGGCTGGACTCGCTGGACCGAACCGCCGAGTTCCTGTTCGACACCCGTGGCCGTTTCTCCGTCGCGGACAACCCCGATGCACGGTGGATGATCGGGGAGGAACTGCCCGGTCCCACCAACCCGGACAACGAGAACACCGTCGACTTCGATGACGAGTTCGCCCTGGTCCGGGCCACCAGCCAACCCGAGTCCCCCCCGGCGGTTCCCGGCGACGACGTGCCGAGTGATCACTTCGCGCAGGGGCCGGCCACCTCCGAGTTGGACGACCTCTACGACATGCTGAGCGGAGTCAGTGAGGACTCCGTGCGCATCTATGTCGGGCTCGAGGACGAGGACACCATCGACGACGCCCTCGAGGCGCCGCAACCGGGGGATGATCCCGGGCCGCTGTCGGCTCCGGCTCCAGAACCTGAGCCTGAGCCTGAACCTGAACCGACGATCCGCAACCGTCGTCTCCCGGAACCGATCCAGGAAGCCCTGGTCGAGGGGGAGGCCTCGAATCCCCCTCCCCGACGCAAACCCCGCCGCGCCAGCGTCCCGAGCTGGGACGAGATCATGTTCGGCAGCCCCCGGTGATCGCACCTGAGCCCGTTCCGGTCGACGACCCCGGTGTCTGGGAGAAGTGGGACCCCTGTGGCAACGCCCGTACCTTCCGCGGCACCACCTTCACCGCCCACGTGGTCCCGGACAGCCCGTTCCACCTGCTCGGTCGTCGGATCCTCGAGGACATCCGTGCCGAGGGCATCGGTGAGGACTACGGTCTGCTCCCCCTGTCAAGCCTCCACATGACCGTCCTCGACGTGTGTGTGGAGCAGGACCGTGCCGCATGGCCGTCATGGCTTCAGGACTCCCCCGACTTCCCGACGGTGGTACGCCGCCAGCTCGACCGAGTCATCAGCAGCGGGATCCGGGGTCCCGGGGTGCTGCGGATGGCGCCGGTGACGGTGTGGCCCCTCGACTGGGCCCTGTCCATCAGATTGGCTCCCGCGGACGAGACCACCACAGCTGAGCTGACCAGGTTCCGCACCGAGATGGCGGAGGTGCTCGAGATCCCTCTCCAGACGGACTACGAGTTCCACAGCAGCCTCGGGTACCGGTTGACCCGGTGGGCCTCCGAGACCTCGCGACTCGATCGGCTGACCGAGCGCCACCGGTCCTGGGCGGCCGAGGTACCCGAGGTCGACCTCGCCCCTGTCGCCTTCAACGTCTTCGACGACATGCTGGCCTTCCCACCGTTGTACTACCTGCCCTGATCGAAGGGCAGGGGATCCGTCCCCAGCGTCGCCTTGGCCCGGCTCGCCGTCATGTTCCGACGGTGGTGGGAACGACACAGCACCTCGTAGCGGACCTCGCCCTGTTCGGTGTCCCCCACCACCACCTGTGAACCCTCGGTGACCATGAGGCCGTCAACGGTACGGGCGTTGTGGGTGCCCTTGGCCCCACACCAGCACAGTGGACCGAGCGGCAGGGTCTCGACCCGGTCGGCGAGCTCCACCAGGCGCTGCGACCCCGGGAACAGCCGAGTCCTGAAGTCGGCCAGGATGCCGAAGGCGTAGACGTCGATCTGGAGCTCGTCCACGATCCGGGCGAGTTGTTCCACCTGGTCACCGGTGTAGAACTGCGCCTCGTCGCAGACCACGTAGTCGATGCGTTGACCTGCGATGAGTTCGGCGATGACGTAGCGCCAGAAGTCGAATCCCTCGGTCACCTCCAGGGCGTCCTGGCTCAGTCCGAGCCTGGAGGAGATCCTGGCCTGACCGGATCGGTCATTGCAGGTGAAGATCCTGCCCTGACGGCCGTGGGTGGACTGGGTGTGGTCGAACTGCAGCGCCAGGGTCGACTTCCCGCAGTCCATCGGACCGGTGTGGAAGACCAGCTCAGGCACGTCGTTCCTCCATCAACTGCTCGTAGATCGCCACGTAGTTCTCCGCCGTGTGTCGTGGTGTGAGTCGTTCCTGCAACCCTGAGGTGGCCTCACGCATCCGGGTCAGACGGCTCCGGTTCGTCAACTCGGCCAGGCCGCGCGCCACCGAACCGACGTCCGGGGCGGTCAGCAGTGCGGTCTCAGGCGAGGTGGCGACGGTGAGCCGGTCATCACAGTAGAGGATCGGCAGTCCTGCCGCGACCGCCTCCGACAGCACCAGGGCCTGGGAGTCGAAGCGGTGGCTGGTCAGCGCCAGGACATCGGCGTTGACCAGCTCCCATGCGATGGCCTCGTGGGAGCGCAGGTGACCCCGGAAGTCGATGTTGTCGGCCCCGGCAGCCAATGCCTTCAACGTGTTGCGCTGATCCCCGTCCCCGACGAGCACGAGTTCGGCATCCGGGAGATCAGCACGTCGGAAGGCGCGCACCAGCACGTCCAACCGCTTCTCCTTGGCCAACCGCCCCACCGACAGGAAGCGGATCCGGTCATCGGTTCGTTCCCTTCGGGCATGGGCGATGGCCTCGAGCATGCCCCGCCCCACCCCTGTCGGTACGACGAACCCCGGCACCTCGTGGGCAGCGGCGGTCTCCACGAGTTCCCGCATGAACGGGCTCGGGACGGTCCAACCGTCCACCTTCCCCGCGATGTCGGCGAAGGAGGCCCAGTCCATCCGCGCGGCAAGCCCACCCGGTTCCTGTCCCCTGGGGACCAGTCTGGACCTGGGTGAGCTGCGTCCGGCCGCTCTGGTGAGCATCGGGTTGATGAGCACCTGGTAGAGCCAGGTACCGAAGATGGCGGCCCTCACGGTCTGGTGGGTGCCCGCGACATTGGCGTGGAAGGTGTGCAGGTGGGGAATGCCCTGGATGCGCGCGAGGCGCGCCCCGAGGATCAGTGCGCCGCGTTCGGTCTGGGTGTGGATCACATCGAACCGGGCACAGCGCGTGATCAGATCGGCACGGCGCTCGGAGCTGTGCAGGATGCTCAGGTGCGCCGGGAGTCCTTCGAAGTAGATGGTCGGGCACTCGATGATCCGGCAGTTCCTGGGTTTCTCCAGGTGACGATCCGGGGCGATGAGGCTCACCTCGTGTCCCATCGCGGCGAGTTCCTCGATCTGGGTCTCCACGGAACGACCGATTCCCCCGGAGGAGGGATAGAAGTCGTCGATGAGGATCGCGACCCTCATCAACGGGGTCCGAACGTGAACAGCGGAACGTACATCTCCTCCGGGGTGAGGGAGCCGTGCTGGCCGACCAGGCCGAACTCCTTCGGTCTGGCGGTGGTGTTGACCGCCCAGTCGTCCCGCATCGCCACCAGTACGTCCCCGATGCGGGGACGCACCCGGTCCGTCACCGGTCCGAACCAGCCGGCGTCGATGGCGTCATCACGCAGCCACACCTCCGCGCGCTCCCCCAGCTCACCTCGCCAGGCGTCGGCCAGAGCCTCCGGCCGGTCGGTGTAGAGCTGCCTGAACCGAGGTTCCCCGCCGACCAGGTCGGCCCCCAAGAGACCCGGATGTTCCTCGATGACGATCTGGCGATGTCTCGGGACGTTGACCATGCCGTGGTCCCCCGTCACCAGCAGGGCCGTGTCATCGGGCAGGGAGTCGACGACGCTCTGCACGAGGTCCTCGACGTGCCCGAGGCGGTCCAACCACTGCCAGCTGCCCACCCCGTGGGCATGGCCGTCGTGGTCGAGGAGTCGCTCGTAGAGGTAGACCACCGAGGAGTCCACCAAGGCCTCCCGGACGAGGGGGATGATGGTCGCGGGATCCGACTCCTGCTCCACCCCGATGAATCGGGTACCGGCGAAGGCGGTCTGCTGCAGACCACTGCTGGCGAATCGGGCCAGGCTGACGCAGCTGCTGAGCAACCCGACCCCCTGAAGGGTCTCGTAGACGGTGGGGGCGCAGCGGAAACCCGCCACATCCGTCGGGCCGTCCTCCCAGGTCAAGGCGTTGAGGATCTTCTGCCGGTCGGGGTCCCGGAAGCTGTAGCCGACGATGCCGTGGCTCCCGGGGAGCAGTCCGCACCCCAGGGTCGTCAAGGATGTGGCGGTGGTGGACGGGACGGCACAGGTCAGTTTGATCGCCTCTGCCAACCGCGGGGCCAGGAAGGTGCTGTCGGCCGCGTGTGCGGCCAACGCCCACCATCCGAGACCGTCCACCATGAACACCACGTAACGGTCGGCCTCCGGCAATGTGAGTCGACCGGTTCGTCCGCACAGCTGCGCGGTCACACTGGGCAGGATCTCCGCCAGGGTGTCGCCGTCGCGGCGAGGCAGCACGAAACCGCTCATCCGACGTTCTCCTGCAACAGGGCCCCGAAGGCGACGAGCCGCTCGACACTCGGCCACCCATCCCCGGCAGGCGACATGCGCACCGTGAGGTCATTGGGGACCGCCATCCCGGTCCAGCCATGGTCAGCGGTGCACTGGGGGTCGTCGCAGCTGGCAGGGCCGATGTCGAGCCGGGACGCAGCCCCCCAGGCGATGCTGAGCCAGGCCTCGGCCAACTGGGCACCGTCATGTGGCCACCTCTCCGGGTGGCTGACGGAGCGGGTGACCACCGCCGAGTGGATGGCACGAAGTGCGACCACCTCCGCGCTGGTGATCGCACGGTTCGGATCCCCGGCGTCCTGCTCGTCGGTGTGGGAGATGATGAGCTGCTTCGGGGTGAGCACGAGCACGGTCAGGTGACGCTGGAGGTCACCGGTGGCGAAGCTGGCCTCGTGGTGCACCAGATAGCCGAGCATCGGTTGACGCCCCAGCGCACCGGCGACCGAGCTCCACACCAGCTCCGGGAAGAACCGGCACTCCTCCACCTCGCCCTTGAGCGCGGCGATGATGGCCTCGGGGGACTGCGAAATCACTCGGCCATTCTTCCACTATTTTGTCTGTCATGAAGTCACGGCCGTTCTTCGCCGCCCGCATCGAGGACCGCGTCAACCGGTTCCTCGAGAGGATGTTCGTACGCATGGGCTGGCAGGAGTCGATCACCGCTTACACGGGCTTCGGCACCACCGGTCAACTGCGCATCCTCGCCCGGATCACCCTGAAACCCCCCAACCGTCGAGGCATCGTCCAGGCGGCCACGGAGCTGCTGCACCGTCGTGGTTGGCGCAACTTCATCAACACCAACCGGGTGAGCAGCCCAGCCGAGATCGTGATCGGCGATCTCAGTGTCCCGGTCGTCTCGGATCGCAGCGGCTACATCGACGTCCGCATCCGTGACCACGGTCTGCCCGTGGGCTGGCACCACGTCGAGATCCGTGGCGGCTCGGGATCCTCGACCTCAGCCCCGGTCCACGTGATCGATGAGGCCCAGAGCTTCGGGATCGTCTCCGACATCGACGACACCATCATCTCGACCTGGCTTCCCCGACCCCTCGTCGCGGCCTGGAACTCCTTCGTCCTCACCGAGGGCGCGAGGCAGGCGGTCCCCGGTATGGCTCGGCTCTATCAGCAGTTGCTGGCCGCCCATCCCGGAGCCCCACTCATCTTCATCTCGACGGGGGCCTGGAACACCTATCCGATGGTGACCCGGTTCCTGCGCCGACACGGCTTCCCCGACGGCGCGCTGCTGCTGACCGACTGGGGACCGACGAACACGGGTTGGTTCCGCAGTGGCGCCGAGCACAAGCGGACCTGCCTGCGCGAGCTGGCCCGTGACCTGCCGAACATCCGCTGGGTCCTGGTCGGCGACGACGGTCAGCACGACCCGGAACTGTACGCCGAGTTCGCCACCTTGCAGCCCCAGCACGTCCGGGCCCGGGCGATCAGGGAACTCACCCCCGGTGAACATGCCCTGGCCCACGGCATCAGGGCCAGCACCGAGAACCCCTGGGAGTGGACACCGGACCTCGCTCCGGAGGTTCGTGCACCCGATGGTGACGGACTCGCGGATAAACTTCGCGAGATCGATGTGTGAGACCCAGGGAGCGACACGACCACATGACGAGCAGCACTGAGGAGTTCGAGGAGCACATCCTCGATGTCGACGTGACCGAGGAGATGGAGTCCAGCTTCCTCGAGTACGCGTATTCCGTCATCTACTCCCGAGCCCTGCCGGACGCCAGGGACGGCCTGAAACCGGTGCAACGCAGAATCCTGTTCTCCATGGACGACATGGGGATCGACCCGTCGAAGGCCCATGTCAAGTGTGCCCGGGTCGTCGGACAGGTGATGGGTGTCCTCCATCCCCACGGTGACGGTGCCATCTACGACGCCCTGGTGCGGATGGCCCAGCCCTGGGCGGTCCGGCTGCCGCTGGTGGACGGTCACGGCAACTTCGGCTCGCTCGATGCCGGTCCTGCGGCGATGCGCTACACCGAGTGCCGGATGGCCCATCCTGCCGTCGCGATGACCGCGGGGCTGGACGAGGACGTGGTGGACTTCCGCCCGAACTACGACGGCAAGGACACCGAGCCGGAGGTGCTGCCGGCCGCATTCCCGAATCTGCTGGTCAACGGCGCCGCGGGAATCGCGGTCGGCATGGCCACCAACATCGCACCGCACAACCTGGTGGAGGTGGTGGCTGCGCTGAAGGCCCTGCTGACGAACCGGGAGATCGATCTCGACTCCTTGATGCGCCACCTTCCCGGCCCTGATTTCCCGGGCGGGGGCCGGATCATCGGGCTCGACGGGATCCGTGAGGCATACGAGACCGGTCGGGGATCGTTCAAGGTGCGGGCCAGGACCCGCATCGAGCAGGTCAGCCCTCGTCGGCGTGGCATCGTCGTGACCGAGTTGCCGTACATGATCGGCCCCGAGAAGATCATCGAACAGATCAAGAAGGCCGTCGACGCGAAGAAGCTCACCGGGATCGCCGACGTCAAGGACCTGACCGATCTCACCAACGGCACCCGTCTGGTGATCGAGGTCAAGAACGGGATCAACCCCGAGGCCCTGCTGGAGCAGCTCCACCGCAACACCAAGCTCGAGGACACCTTCGCCATCAACGCGGTGGCCCTGGTGGACGGCCAGCCCCGCACCATGCCGCTCAAGGAGATGCTGGAGGTGTACCTGGACCATCGGATCCAGGTGACCATCCGGCGCACCGAACACCGGCTGGGCAAGGCCGAGGATCGTCTCCACCTGGTGCGCGGCCTGCTGGTGGCCATCGCCGACATCGATGACGTCATCGCCATCGTCCGCACCAGTGAGAACGCCTCCGAGGCGCGAGAGCGTCTCATGGCCGCCTTCGACCTGGATGAGATCCAGGCCAACCACATCCTGGACATGCAGCTGCGCCGGTTGACCAGGTATTCGACGCTCGAGCTGAATGCCGAGGCCGACGACCTGGCATCCAGGATCGCCTCGCTGCAGGAGGTCCTCGATGATCCCGCCGTGCTCAACCGCCTCGTGGCCTCGGAGCTCGACGACGTGGCGGCCCGGTTCGGTGACGCCCGTCGTACGGTGCTGCTGGCCAACGACGGTGCGGTCAGGGCCACCGGACCACTTGAGGTACCCGATGACCCCTGCTGGGTGCTGCTGTCCAGTTCCGGGCGAGCCGCTCGCACCGATTCACGGGCGCCCATCCCGACTGCCGGTCCACGCAGTGACCACGACGTGCTCGTCGCCACCCTGCCGACCTCTGCACGTGCGGAGTTCGGGGTGGTGACCAACACAGGACGGCTGGTGCGGGCCCGCGCCATCGAGTTGCCGACGGTGCCGTTGACCGCGACCGCACCCAACCTCATGGGCGGGACCGACATCCGTGAGCTGTGGCCCCTGGAGAGCGGTGAGCGGGTGGTCGGTCTCACGAGTCTCGATCCCGCAGGGCCCGGTCTGGCACTCGGCACCCGCCGCGGCGTCGTGAAGCGGGTGAACCCGGAGGTGCTGGGCAAGGACTCGTGGGACGTGATCCGGCTCGATGACGGTGACGAGGTGGTCGGTGCGGTGGAGCTCCGCTCCCCCGGCCTGGCCTTCGTCACGACGGATGCCCAGCTCCTGCACTACCCTGCGGACGTGGTGCGGCCGCAGGGACGTTCCGGAGGTGGTGTCGCCGGGATCAAGCTGAACGCCGGGGCCGAGGTGCTGTTCTTCGGCGGTGTGGACCCGGAGCAGGACCTGGTGGTCACGGTGGCCGGGATGGCCGATGACCTGTTCGGCCAGGCGGTCGGTGGGGTGAAGGTCACCCCGTTGTCGGAGTACCCCTCGAAGGGAAGGGCGACGGGTGGGGTCCGCTGCCAGCGCTTCCTCAAGGGAGAGTCCGTGCTGAGGCTGGCAGGTGTCGGCGCCCTCGTGACCGCAGCTGACGCCCATGGACGTCCGGTGGAGCTCCCCCCGGTCAATCTGCGTCGGGATGGCTCCGGGGAGGCGACGGCGGGGATGATCGCAGCCCTCGGCGGTCGTCAGACCCCGGAGATGGAAGGCTGGGGCTCATGAGTTTCACCGATCTGCTGGCAGCCAACCGGGAGTACGCCTCCCACTTCCACCCCCCGGGCATGACCGGCGTGGCCCAGGCGGGGATCGCCGTGGTCACCTGCATGGACTCGAGGATCGACCCGCTGTCCATCGTCGGCCTGGCCTGCGGGGACGCCAAGATCCTGCGCTCCCCCGGCGGTCGGGTGGAGCCGTGGACCATGACCGGCCTGGTGCTGGCCGTGCAGTTGCTGGAGGTCAACCGGATCCTCATCATCCCCCACACCCGGTGTGCCATGAGTGGCACCGACGAGGAGCTGCACCGTCGGATCACCGAGCGCAGTGGCATCGACGCCTCCTGGGTGGAGCTCGGAGCCAGTCCTGACCAGTTGCCGCGGCTGCGTCGCGACGTCAAGGCCGTCCTGGCCCACCCCCTCATCGCTGGGCGGGCCGAGGTCGGTGGGTTCCTCTACGACGTGGAGACCGGTCTGCTGGACCAGGTGGCCTGATCGGGCTACCGCTCGCAGGCGACCCCGTCGTTGTCACCGTCGAGCTTGGAACGGTAACCGGGTTGCCCCCGGTACAGCGGGGCCGCCCCAGCCGCCTTCGCCTCCTTGCACGAGGCGTAGTGGACATCACTGTCGCGCTGTTTCCTCTCCCCGACACCACCTTGGTTCGTGTCGACCAGCCCCTGCGGGGCAGCCGTCACGGTCTCGGTGACCACCGAGGTCTCCGTCGCCGTGACCGTGACCACGGGTGCAGGCTCAGGTGTGGCCGTGACCGTCGTGGTGGCGGTGGCAGTGGCCGTCGTGGTCACTGTCGCCCCAGGAGCCGTGCTGACCACTGTCCTCGGCTCGGGAACCGCACTGGTGCCCTGTGCTCCGGTACCTCCTCCGCCGGCTCCGACAGCGACCCCGACCAGACCTGCTGCCACCCCGATGAACCATCGACTGCGCAGCACCTTCCTCGACGCACCGTGCCTGGCCGTCCCGTGATCCCCCATGTGTTGCATGTCAGACAATCTAACCGGAACGGCACGAAGGCTCTGCTCAGGTCATCCAATCGGTCAGTCAGAATGCCAGCTTGGAACACGCGCCAGAGCACTCGAGCCCGGGACAGCGCCGCGGTCATACCAGAGGACTTGGACGAGGCCCGGAGCAGCGCCCATCCCCACCTCACCGCACCCCCGCTGCCAGGCCGTCCAGCGCGTCGCTACACTCCTTCGGGTGGGCATCGAAGTGATCCAACAGCTGCTCGAGGAGCAATTGCGGAAGCAGTACCAGGGCCATGAGCCCGACCGTGACGTCGTCGCGCAGCTCAAGCTGCTGATGCGGCTGTGTCACCACCTCACGGAGTCAGGTCCACTGCCTCTCGGCCACCCCACCGTCGTCCCCCTGCTGCCGAACACGCCATCGGGGCTGTACTCCGAGATCCGCCTGTTCGACGACCGGGAATCGGATGACCCTGCCGCGTGGCACGAGCTCACCGAGGGTGACCAGCCGCTCAGGGCCGCCGAGGGCGACATCCTGATCAGCTTCCGCTGAGGCCCACCTCGGGTCATCCCGGGTTGGAGGCCGACCGCAGGAACTGGAACAACGGGGTGTCCTCGCCCTCCGGGTACAGGATCCGCACGTCCACGCCGTAGACCTCACGGACGAGTTCCTCGGTCAGGACATCGGCCGGTGGCCCCAGACGCACCGCCTGCCCCCGACTCAGCACGAGCACCTCGTCGCAGAAGGTGACGGCCAGGTTGAGGTCGTGCAGAGCCACCACCACCGTGGCCTTCGCACTCTTCAGCGTGGCGAGGATGTCCAGCTGGTGCGCGATGTCCAGGTGATTGGTGGGCTCATCGAGCAGCATCACCCTCCCGTCCTGGGCGAAGGCCCGGGCCAGGTGCACCCGCTGCTGTTCACCGCCGGACAGGGTGTGCCAGTCCCGGTCCAGGAGGTGCTCGATCCCGGTGCGTCGTGCGGCCTGCACCACCACCTCACGGTCCTCACGTCCGGCACCGGCCCACGGTCGACGGTGGGGGATCCGGCCCAGGTCGATGACGTCACGGACGGTGACGTCCAGATCGGTCGTCGACTTCTGGTGGACCACGGACAACACCTGAGCCAGTTCCCTGGATCCCCAGTCGCCATGACTGCGTCCATCCAGCTTCACGATTCCGGCCATCGGCTGGATGGTCCTCGCCAGCATCCCGAGCAGTGTCGACTTCCCTGATCCGTTCGGCCCCAGCAGCCCGAGGATGCGACCGGGCATCGCCGCAACGGTGATCCCGTCGACGATCAGGACGTCACCGGCCCGCCACAACAGGTTCTCCGCTTCGATCTTCATCGTTTCCTTGTCCTTGCCAGAATGGTGGCGAAGATGGGCACCCCGACCAGTGCCGTGATGACACCGACCGGGACCTCCAGCGGGGAGAACACCGAACGGGCGATCGTGTCCGCCCAGATCAGGAAGATCGCCCCCAGGATGGCCGAGACCGGAAGCAGCCCGCGGTGCCGTGAGCCGACGAGCATCCGGGAGATGTGCGGCAGCACCAGACCGACGAATCCGACCGCCCCGGAGGAGGCCACGATCACAGCCGTCATCAGTGCCGCGAATCCCAACAGGATCACCCGGGTCCGTTGCACGGAGATCCCCAGGGTCGTCGCCTCCTTCTCGCCGAACATGAAGGCGTCGAGTGGTCCGGCCATGGCGCAGGCGAGGAGCAGGAAGACGACCAGCACGCCGACCAGGAGTGTCACCTCCGACCAGGAGACGTTCGCGAAGGACCCCGTCAGCCAGTAGAGGATGCCCCGTGTCACGTTGGCATCCGCTCCGATCATGATGACGAAGGAGGTCAGGGCCGAGAACCCCTGGGTGACGGCGATGCCGGCCAGGACGATCTTGTCGGTGGTTCCCCCTGCCAATCGTGACAGCAGCAGTGTCAGGCGAAGGCGGTGATCGAGCCGACGAAGGCCCCGGCCGGGAAGGTGAGCAGTCCACCGCCGATGCCCATCACGAGCACCAGTACGGCCCCCGTGGATGCTCCGGAGGAGACCCCGAGCAGGTAGGGCTCGGCCAACGGGTTGCGCAGCAGGGACTGCATGATGACCCCACACAGGCTGAGACCGGCTCCGGCGATCGCCGCCACCAGGACCCGTGGCATGCGCAGTTCCCACACCGTGACGGTCCGCAGCGCACTCAGCCCCGGATCCGGGCCGAGGTTCAGCTTGTGCTGCACCACGTCCCACACCTCCTTGGCACTGAGGTCGGAGGGCCCGAAGGTGACGGCGTGGAGGATCGAGAGGATCAGGAACACCAACCCGATGACCACCAGGGGCGGAGCCGGGACCCTGAATCGATGCCGATGCCCTGATGTGGTGGTCCTCACCGCAGACCGAACTCCTCGATACCGGCCACCAGCTTCTCCGCCAGATCGACCGTACGGATCGAGGGGTTCATGTCACCGCCCGCAACCTTGACGAAGCGGTTGTTCTTGACGGCCCCCATCTCGGCGGTCACCGGGTTGGACCTCAGATGCTCGATCTTGGCCTCGGCGGTCTCAGCGGTCTGGCTCTTCCGGGTGAGATCCCCCATCACGATGATGTCCGGGTTCTTCGCCGCGACGTCCTCCCAGCTCACCTGCGGCCATTCATCACGCTGGTCCGCGTAGACATTGGTGAGTCCCAGCTGATCGGTCACGAACTGCGAGGCACCGGACCCACCCGCGACGTAGGGCGCCTCCGCATTGGCGAACCAGAACAACACGGTGACAGGTTGGCCGGGCTTCTGGGCGACGGCACTCTCCAGACGCTTCCTCAACTCGGTGGTCAGTTCCTCGCCCTTGTCCGGCACACCATGGATCTTCGCCAAGTCGTCGATCTCCTGGTACACCTTGTCGATGGTGAAGTTCTCCTCGGGTGCCGCATTGTTGTTCTCCTTGCCGCACTGGTTGGGCGCCAGGTAGACCGGGACCCCCAGGGACTCGAACTTCTCACGGCTGGCCACCGTCTTGTCGGACAGGGTGCTGGGGAACGATGCCGAGACGAAGTCGGGTTCCTTGGCCACCACGGCCTCCAGCGACGGCGCGTTGTCGGCCAGGCGTTCCACCTTCTCGTTGTCGGCCTCCAAGGCCGGCAGGACGGGATCGGTCCAGGTCCCGGTCCCCACCATCGTCTCCGCCACTCCGAGGGAGAGTTGGATCTCGGTCGACGACTGGTTCAACGAGACGGTCCGCTTGGGCGGGGCCTGGAAGGTCAGTTGATGCCCACAGTTGTCAATGGTGAGGGGAAACCCCGCGGCCGCGGGGGCTGACTCCGCCGTCTGCGGCGTCTGCTGTCCTCAACAACCAGTCAGGACGAGCGCGGACAACAGCACACCGGACAGCGCAGATGTGGAGATTCTCATGGATGACTTTCCTGATCGGAACCGGATGCACAGGGTTCGGGCTGAAAAGGCGAGTTTCCTCGCCTGCCGCCGACCTGACCTCGGAGCCGCTTCGGGCCTCCTGTCTCCTCGGCACACGGCAGCAACACTCAGGTTAGTCTTACCTGACCTGAGTGTCCACGCATCGGAGACGGTCGTCACCAGGCGGACAGCAGATCATCGGCATCCCACACCTGGACCAGATCAGCCCCATCGCCGCCGACTGGACACACCCCCACCAGCGGGATCCTGTCGTCAACACCGGGCACCCGGACGGCACCACGCTGCAACGCCAGGACGTCGGCCGGTCCCAGCGGTTCACGCTCCCGCCACTTGATGGTGCCGACGAAACTCACCTGTGTGCCCGGCCGGTCATCGGTCGCCACGAGGTCGATCTCAGGGTTGTTGTTCCTCGGCCACCACCCGCCGATCCGTCGCGCCCGGGGCCAGCGCTCGTCGGGCAGGAGGCGGGTCAGGGCCTCTCTCACCACGGGCTCGACCGCCCGCCCACGCCAAGAGGTGTAGCCTGCCTCGAACCGGGAGAAGGCGAGGTCCGGGCGTCCACGATCGACATCGGCGACCGCAGGAGCCACGAAGGCCAGCCAGAACCTCAGTGACGGGTCGGCGACGCGCCAGCGCCGGTCCTTCAGTGCGACCCGGGTCGACAACGGTTCATCCGCGGCCACCATTCTCTTGTCCACCAGCAGCTCGAGTGCACGGTCGAAGGAGGCCGCGGACAAGGTGCCGTGGAGCGAGTTGAGGATCCCGGCCCGGACCCGTTCCCCCTTGCCACCGATCGCGGTCAGCACCGCCCGGGCGTGGGAGTCGGGCGGGAACTCCGACTCGAGCGCCCTACCCCCCGAGACCACGAGGGCGCTCGTGGAGCGGGTGAAGGAGGTCCGGACGAAGTCAACCGGGCTCTGCCCCTCGGCCCACTCCTGGGCGATGAGAGGAGCCCCACCTGTGATGAGGAAGGCATCGAAGGCCGCCGCGCCGGACAGTCCTGTCATGGCTGCGACGTCACGAGGGCTGAGAGCGCGCAGCAACATCTCGGTGGCACGGCCGTGGAAGGGCTGGTCGTGACGCATGAGCGCCTCCATCATGCCCAGATCGCTGCCGAGCAACAGCAGCAGCACCGGCCTGCGGGAGAGTTCGCGGTCCCAGACCCGTTGCAGTTCCCCCGCCCCACCGGGAAAACCCTCGAGGAGCCAGGGCAGTTCGTCGATCACCACCACGCTGGGCACATCCGAGGGCAGCGCGGCGGCCAACAGCCGCAACGCCGCGGTGAGGGAGGTCGGCGTGTTTCCCTCGGCCAGGAAGGAGTTGGGCAGGTCCGAGCGCGCCACGGCCTCAGCGAACAGGCTGAGCTCCTCGTGCCGTGGCGCCGATCGCGCCGCCTGGAAGTAGACCGCGGGTACCTTCAACCGGGAGATGAACTCGGTGACCAGGCGCGACTTGCCGACCCGCCGTCGCCCACGCAACATCACGGCCAGACCGGCATCCGCCCGACCACCGCGGCGCACCAGGTCGAAGCAGGTGCTGAGTTCCTGCAGTTCCTGTTGTCTTCCCACGAAGCCCGACACGACACCTCCTGTTTCCCCTCAGGAAGAATACAATGCTTGATGATGCTATTCTTCCCGCTCCTGCGGTTGCCAGTCGAACTCGGCCTCCCGGAGATACGCCGAGGGTTCGTCGACGGCCCGCAGCAGCACGGGGGTGAGCAGCATCTTGGCCTCATGCCCCGAGAAGGAACGGCGATAGCTGCCGACGTCACGCCACCTGCTGACGAGTGCCCACAGGTCCTCCCGGTCCAGATTGCGCACGACCTCCACCCACTCACAGCCCGGCGAGGCCCGCCAGTGCTCCGCGACTCGGTGCAGACCCTGCGTCAGCTGTGGATCGACTTCGGTGAATCGCGAGATGGCAAGCATGGAGCAACGATACGGGGCGAACCCATTTGAATTCACCACCCAATTCTGTGATAGTCATTCTCATGAAGTCTCGTGTTCTCACATTCGCGGCTGCTGCGACCCTGCTGCTCTCCGCCTGCTCCTCAGGTGGGCAGCCCGAAACCTCGCCCAGCACTTCGCCAGCTGCGACCAGCAGCACACCAGCGGCAGGTGACAGTCCTGCTGCCGGCACCCTCAACGTCTCCGTGGCCTTCTACCCGATCGAGTTCGCAGCCACCGCGGTCGGCGCTGACAGGATCACCGTCACCTCACTGACCACCCCCGGGGTGGAACCCCATGATCTCGAACTGACCCCCCAGCAGGTGGCAGGTCTCGACGAAGCCGACCTGGTGGTCTACCTGAAGGGTTTCCAGCCCGCCGTCGATGAGGCGGTGGAGGCCTCCAAGGCGAAGCACAAGCTCGACCTGGCGACCGTCATCGAGCTGCACCCCCTCTCCGACAACGGCCACGATCATGACCATGACGGCAAGGACGATCACGGCCATGACCATGAGGGCGAGAAGGGGCACGACGACCATGCCACCGAGGAGGGGCATGATGACCACGACCACGGCGGAGTCGATCCTCATTACTGGTTGGATGCCACACTGATGGCCAGGTCCGTGGAGGCCATCGCCGGTGAGCTCGGCACCATCGACGCGGCCAACAAGGCCACCTACGAGGCCAACGCCAAGTCCACCGTCGCCGAGCTCACCTCGCTGGACGAGGAGTACAAGAAGGGCCTCGGCAGCTGCCAGGTGAAGACCGTCATCACCACGCACGCCGCCTTCGGGTACCTGACCGAGCGGTACGGCCTGGAGCAGGTCGGCATCTCCGGCCTGTCGCCGAACGAGCAGCCCTCCCCCGCCCGCATCGCCGAGGTGCAGGAGGAGGCGAAGGAGCACAACGTCACCACCATCTTCTTCGAGACCCTCACCTCCCCCGAGGTCGCCCAGTCCATCGCCGGTGACCTCGGCCTCAAGACCGCGGTGCTCGATCCACTGGAGGGGGTCACCCCTGACTCCCCCGGGACCGACTACCCGTCGATCATGAAGGCGAACCTCAAGGCCCTGCAGGAAGCGAATGGCTGCTCCTGACCGTACCCGCCTGGTGACCGCCGAGGGCCTGTACGTGGCCCTCGGCGGTCTGCCGATCCTGCGCGACGTGGGGATCCACGTCGATGCCGGGGAAGCCGTGGCGATCCTCGGTCCCAACGGCTCCGGCAAGACGACCCTGCTGCGCACCCTGGTGGGGCTCAACTCCTTCCAACAGGGACGGCTGACCCTGTTCGAGACCCCCGTCCAGCGGTTCAGACAGTGGCACCGGGTGGGCTACGTCCCGCAGCACTCCTCGCTCCAGGTCCACAACGCCACCGTGCACGAGGTCGTGCTGATGGGCAGGCTGGCCCACCACCGCCCGTTCGGCTGGTTCTCCCGGAAGGACAGGGAGATCGTCCAGGAGGCACTGTCGACGGTGGGACTGGCGGATCGGGCCGGGTGGCCCTTCGCCCCGCTCTCCGGTGGCCAGAAGCAACGGGTGCTGATCGCCCGCGCCCTGGCGACGCAGCCGGAGCTGTTGGTCATGGACGAGCCCTTGGCCGGGGTGGATCTCGACAGCCAGGCCTCCCTCGCCACCCTGCTCGGTTCGCTGCGTGACCAAGGACTCGGACTGGCCGTCGTGCTGCACGAGACCACGACGATGGTGGAGGTGCTCGATCGGGAGATCCGGATGTGCGACGGTCGCGTCGTCACCCACACCGATCCTCCGTCCCCGAGCCCCACCCCCGTCCGGCCCGGTTCACCGATCGGTCTGGAGGATCCCCTGGGAGGTTCGAGATGAACATGTTCGGTTACCCCTTCATGCAGCGGGCCCTCGTCGCCGCGGTTCTCAGTGGTCTGGTCGCACCGGCGATCGGCATGTACATCGTCCAGCGCCGACTGTCCCTGCTCGGTGACGGGCTGGGACACGTCGCCATCATGGGAGTTGGGCTGGCCCTGCTGACCGGCTGGGCCCCATTGCCGATGGCGGTGCTGACCTGTGTCGTCGCCGCGGTCGTCGTCGAGCTGCTGCGCCAGAGTGGGAAGGCCTCCGGGGATCTCGGCCTGGCCGTGCTGTTCTACGGCGGCATCGCATCCGGGGTGATGATGGCTGGGATCGCCGGGCAAGGCCCGGCGGGTCTGTCCGCATTCCTCTTCGGAGCGCTCACCTCGGTCAGTGAAACCGACCTGTGGGTCATCGCCGGGCTCGGCGTCGTCATCCTCGTCTTCGCCCTGGGACTGTGGCCACGGTTGTTCGCGATCTGTGCCGACGAGGACTTCGCCCGCGTGCTCGGGATGCGCGTGAGATGGCTCAACCTGCTCGTCGTCGTGGTGGCAGCCGTCACCGTCACGATCTCGATGCGCACCGTCGGCCTGTTGCTGATCAGTGCCCTCATGGTGATCCCCGTCGCCACCTCCCAGCAGCTGTTCATCAGTTTCCGCTCCGCACTGCTCGGAGCGATGGGGGTCGGTCTCCTCGCCGCCGTCGGCGGCACGATCGGGTCATACCACCTGAACACCGCGACCGGGGCCACCATCGTCGTCACGGCCATCCTCCTGCTGGGCGTCGCGACGATGATCGGTACGCTGCTCCAGCGCCGACGACGCCACGTGGTCTTCATCCCGGACCACGGCGAACACGGACACATCCGGGCGGAGGTCACCACCGGGAGGCGGCCCCCATCCGGTAAGGTGACGGTCATCCAGCACGGTGACCACATGGACGAAGTCGTGGGGGTTCACCGACATGCCCTCCACGGAGACCACTATGACGAGCACTAACACCCGCAACACCTGGCAGCGGGCCGCGATCCGCGCCCTCCTGGCGAACACGGAGGAGTTCCGCACCGCAGCCCAGATCCATGCGGAACTGCGCCACGTGGGTGACAAGGTCGGGCTGGCCACCGTCTACCGAGCACTGCAGGCCATGAGCGACAACGGCGACCTCGACGTGCTGCGCACCCCAGAGGGTGAGGCGGCCTACCGGATGTGCTCAAGCGGACACCACCACCACCTGGTGTGCCGGTCCTGCGGTACCGCCGTGGAGATCGCCGGGGAGGCCGTGGAACGCTGGGCCAACGAGGTGGCACAGGAACACGGCTTCAGCGATGCCGGCCACGACCTGGAGATCTTCGGGCTCTGCCGCAGTTGCACGGCGAGCACCACCGTGGCCCGATGACCTCGGACCTGCTGGGATGCGTCCAGCGCCAGCTGGCCACGATCCGTGACCGGGGACTGTGCGCTGACCCGGTGTACCGGACACGCATGTCCCGCCCGCCGGTCCCTGTCGACGAGATCAGCCACGTCGAGCAGGAGTACGGGGTCAGACTCCCCTCGGGGTACCGGGACTTCCTCACCACGTGCGGGCTGCCCGGGTTCGGCCCCGGTCAAGGACTGCTCCTCCCCAGTGATCGACACCCACTGATCCCCTCCGATGAGGGACGCGACGTCATCGATCTCACCGCCGAGTTCCCCTTCCGCGAGGCATGGGACGACGATGAGGTCCATCAGGCCGTGGAGGAGCAGGCCCCGGACCTGGACGACCGATTGGAACGCTACTTCTCGACCTCATGGATCAGAGGGTCGCTCCCCCTGCTCGATCTGGGCTGTGGCGACCTGCTGCTCCTCGTGCTGAACGGCCCCGAACGCGGCACCGTCTGGTTCGACGGACGGGCCAACTGGAGCGGGATCTTCCCGCTGACCCTCAGTCGGCATTCCCAGAACTCAGCCCCGGAACAGCCACGTCTGACCTTCCTCGAGTTCTACAGCGCCTGGCTCGGCGAGGTCATCAACGGCGTCCCCCGCGTCGAGCAGTTCATCTGAGCCGTTGTCAGCCGCCCTCCAGGAAGGGCAGGGATCTGAGGGAGCGGTCGAGGTTCCAGGCCGCGAAGGCTCCCACGATACCGTGGGCCCGGGACCTGAGACCTGGTTCCGTGGCACGGACATGGTCCCAGTCCCCGGCCAGCAACGCCCCGATGAGGGCGAGCAGCTCAGGGCTGGCGGAGGCCGAGCCCTGGGGGCGGCAGTCCGGGCACACCGCTCCACCGAGCTGCGGGGAGAACCATCTCAGCTCGCCCGTCCGCCCGCACTGGACGCAGGCCTCCACCGTCGTGGCCCAACCCGCCGCAGCCAGGGCACGCAGCAGATAGGAGTCGACGACGGCCGTGGCCGGGAGCTGACCGCGGCCCAGCGCGATGAGGGCCCCCAGCAGGAGCCGGTACTGCGTCAGCGACGGGGAGCGGTCCTCGGCCACGATCCGGTCGGCCGCCTCGACCAGCACCTCGGCGGCGCAGAACAGGTCGTAGTCGGAGCCGAGCATCGGCGGATGCAACGACTCCACCTGGGTGACCGTCTCCAGTGAGCCGCGCCCCTCCGCCAGCTGCACGTCCACGTGTCCGAAGGGCTCCAGCCTGGCCCCGAACTTGGAACCGGTGCGTCGCACCCCCTTCGCGACGGCACGGATCTTGCCGTGCTCCCGGGTGAACAAGGAGATGATCCGGTCGGCCTCCCCCAGCTTCCAGGTGTGCAGCACGACGGCCTCGGTCCGGTAGGTGCGCATGTGCTCAGGACTCGTCGTGCTCGTGCGATGACTGGACCTCAACCACACCGGGTATCTGGGCGAGCGCGTGGATCAGCGGTGTGAACGCCCCGCCGTGGCTGTGCAGTTCGATCCGCACCCGCTGTGTCGGGAAGGACACGTCCTCGGCATGGTGGGGCAGGACCTTGAGGTGATCCATCATCACGGCGTGGTCGCCGATGGCGGTCATGATGTCGCGCAGCACCCCTTTGCCGTCACGATAGGTGATCCACACCGTCTCGACGGTGGAGCGGGCGTGCGGCAGACGACGGCGTACCGGCTGCAGTCCGACGACCGCCAGCATGTAGAGCACCGTCCCGGCGATCGCGATGTCGATGGTTCCGGCCCCGGCCGCCATCCCGACCGCGGCGACCAGCCAGATGCAGGCCGCCGTCGTCAGGCCACGCACGTAGTCGCGACGCACGAAGATCAGCCCTGCCCCCATGAAACCGATCCCGGAGACGATCTGGGCCGCCACCCGGGAGCCGTCCACATTGGTGATGGTCAACCCGGGCAACAACCACTCGCCGTGCCGGGAGACCGCGGTGAACAGCGCTGATCCCAGTCCGACCAGCGCGCAGGTCCTGATCCCTGCCGGTTTCGAGTTGAACTCCCGCTCCAGTCCGATGGCAGCCGACAACACGGTGGCCAGGGCCAGCTCCGCCATGACCGTCCAGTGCACCGTGCCCTCCTTCTCCTCCACGTCTGGCAGACAGACAGTCTAGGCGGACTCCTGCCCGATCACGGGTTCGGTCATTCTCGGGGTGCTCGTCGACCAAGTCGGATCCGGCCGTGGACCAGCACCGTGCCGCGCACCCCCACTGGTGCTACGCTACGTTGCGTAGCGCCAATGTGAAGGAGGCAGGATGATTTCGGACAAGGTCCGCCCAGCGGTACTGGCGGCGATCGAAGCCAAGGGCTATGCGGGTGTGACCTACGAGGGGGTGGCGGCAGCGTCGGGCGTGGCAAAAACAACGCTGTATCGGCACTGGCCCACCAAGGCGGAGTTGGTCTTTGACCTGGTCGTCCATGGCCATGATGTGCACCCTTTGGACTGTGACCCAACCGTGGAGGGCGCGTCCCAGGCGTTGGCTGCTCGCGTGGCCCGCTTCCTGGGAGCAGGACCCGCTGCCCGAGCTGTGCCAGCAGTGCTCTTGGACATGACCAATGACCCGGTTCTCGCCGAGCGCCTCCGCACCGGTGTGGTGGCCCAAGGCCAAGTCGAGGTTGCACAGTTACTCGATCGCTGCGGGCTGGACCCGATTCAAGGCATGGATGCTGGGGACGTGCAGATGGTGCTCCTGGGGGCGGCGCAGTCGTGGCTGACCGTTGCAGGGCTGTCAGTCGGTGAAGTCGAGAGCCGACTCGCCATCCTCGCATCGACGCTGCTGACAGCGAGGTCCTGAGATGTGGGCTGTGGAGTATCACCGTCATGGCGGACCCGAGCGGCTACGGGTGGCGCAGGTTCCAGAACCCAGCCTGCGGCGAGGGCAGGTCATGGTTCGGGTGACGTCGAGTTGCATCAGCCGGATCGACGCCGAGTATCTGGCGGGGCGTCTACCCCACGGTCTCGGGTTTCCGAAGCAGGTGGGGCTCGATGCGATCGGTCAAGTGGTTGACCCCAACGGAACCGACCTTGCTGAGGGCAGTTGGGTAGCCGTTGTGCTGGGCCTGGAACCTTGGGCGCGTCGCGGCACAACGGTTGAACTGCTCGCGGTTGAGCCGCGCCGCTGCGGCAGGTTTCCCAGTGGCTATGTACCAGCGCAGGAGGATTGCGCTCTTGTCCTGGGCGGGTTGACAGCTTTGAGGGCGGTGAGGGACATCCTCAAGGTGCGCTCCGGAGATCACATCCTCGTCGTGGGAGCCGGTGGTCCGGTTGGTCTCGCCGCGATCCAGATCGCACGCTTGCACGGTGCGAGTGTGGATGCCGTGGCCGGCGCTCGTGCGGTGACCACCTGTCACGACCTGGGTGCCCAACAGGCGTGGGGCCACCGCAGCGAAGCTGCCCGTGCACGATCTCGCCAAGACTACGACGGCATCGTCCTGGCCGCAGGTCGACCCAGCGACTGGTTCGGCGCCCTACGCCGTCAAGGCCGGATGGCCCTGACCGACGGCGGAATGTGGCCCAGCTCAATCCCGGGCGCGATCCGAAACCACGTCAAAGCCCTTCCCGTCGCAGCGGGACACGCCAGCAGAAACCTGACCTGGTTGGCTGAGCGGATCGCCACTGGTGACCTCAGTCCCGTGGTCCACTCCCGATTCGCACCCTCCGACATCGGCAGCGCCTTCGATTCCCTGAGGCAGCCGGGCACGCTCGGTGCCCGGCTCATCGAACATCCGGACGCCCGATGAGCTACACCGCGCCCCGTTTTCTACGTTGTACGAACGCAGTGGCTGAGGACATTCACCGGTTCTCGCCGGCAGATGACCTCATGCCCGAGGCTGCTGATCGGTGGGTTCGATGTATCGACGTCAACGCCCCAACCCAGCATGTCTACCGCTGGCTGTGCCAACTCACCGTAGCCCCCTACAGCTACGACTGGATCGACAATCGTGGACGCCGAAGCCCCAGGACACTCACTGCCGGCGCGGACAGGCTCACGCTCGGCCAGCCGTTCCTCATTTTCTCCATCACGAGTTTCCAGCCTGGCCGCCACATCACCGGACGTTCACGCCCCGAATTCCACCGCGTCTATGGGGACATCGCGGTGTCTTACCAAGTGATCCCTCGCCCAGAGGGTACGACCCGACTCCAAGCCAACGCGTGCCTCGCGCGCTCCACCAGCCCGATCATCCGCTTTGCCTTGGCGGTCGGCGACAAAGTCATGGCCGGGAAGCAATTGGCCAAACTCAAGGTCTTGGCCGAGCAAGGCCGCTGAGCGCCGCGGCAATCCCCAGCGGGGGGCACCACGGAGGGCCACGTGCTGTCGACCCGCCGCCCTCATCAAACCGACGAAGCGGAACGCGACAGTCGAGCGTTGCGCGATTCAATGTGTTCCTGACTCCCAGCCGTCCTGTGGCATCACCGCGACACCATGGGGCCAACCGGCCAACATCTGTTCCGGGTGGCCCCACGAGGCAACCCCTAGGCTGTTCCCATGGTTCATCGCTCACCGACCCCCCATCCGTCAGGCGCCCGCCCCCCTGCGCTTCCTCCAGCCTCGTTGCCGCAGCACGTCGCTATCGTGATGGACGGCAACGGGCGGTGGGCCAAGCAGCGAGGGTTGAAACGCACCGAGGGGCACGCCCGCGGTGAAGCAGCGCTGCTGGACGTCATCCACGGGGCCATCGAGCTGGGCATCCCCTATCTCTCGGCCTACGCCTTCTCCACCGAGAACTGGAAACGCTCCCCCGACGAGGTGCGCTGGTTGATGGGTTTCAACCGTGACGTGATCCACCGTCGTCGGGATGAGTTGCACGCCCTCGGGGTGCGGATCCGCTGG
This sequence comes from Arachnia propionica, assembly GCF_003859805.1. Lineage (GTDB taxonomy): Bacteria > Actinomycetota > Actinomycetes > Propionibacteriales > Propionibacteriaceae > Arachnia > Arachnia propionica_C. The sequence continues at coordinate 195,184 of NZ_RQZG01000001.1, read as the reverse complement.
GCCGGACGACGCCCCCGGCTGTGGGGGTCGGTGATCCGGGAGCTGGAGGAGGCCGAGGCACTGAGCGAACACAACTCCACCCTCACCCTCCAGTTCTGCGTCAACTACGGTGGTCGGGCGGAGATCGTCGATGCGGCCCGGGAGATCGCCCGGCTGGCCAAGGCCGGAAAACTGGACCCGAACCGCCTCACCGAGGAGCGGTTCCGTCGTTTTCTCGACGAACCCGGTATCCCGGACGTCGACCTGTTCCTGCGCTCCTCCGGGGAACAACGCACCTCGAACTTCCTGCTGTGGCAGTCGGCCTACGCCGAGTTCATCTTCATGGATCAGCTGTGGCCGGACTTCGACAGGAGGGACCTCTGGCGTGCGGTGGAACAGTACGCCCTCCGGGAGCGACGCTTCGGCACCGCCTGAGCCTCGGGCTCAGAACAGCACGGTGGACAGCCGTCGACGTGCCTTCAGCACCTCAGGCGCGGTACGCCCCACGATCTCGAACAGCTCCAGCAGACGCAGCCGGATGGTCTCCTTCTCCTCTGGGGCGACCTCGGCGGCGAGCCCGAGCAGTCGGTCGAAGGCCGCCTCGTTCGCCCCCTGGATGATCTCCAGGTCGGCGGCGTCCAGTTGGGCGGCCAGATCATCCGGCCGCTCTGCCGCTGCACGCACCACCGCAGCCCCGTCGACGCCGACGGAGCGGGCCAGCAGCGCCGCCTGGGCGCGTCCCGCGATCACCTCGGGATCTCCCGGGGTGGCTGCCAGCAGCGCATCGAACTCCGCGACGGCCTGGGCGTAGTCCCCGGCGGCGAGTGCGGCATCGGCCTTGTCGAAACGGGGATCGGCCTGGGGTTCCTGACCCTGGTCCGTGGTGGCGGACCCGATGGGCTGGGCGCGTCCCGTGATGCCGTTGGCCACCGCCACCTGAGCCACCTGATCGAGCATCGCCGCGATCTCGGAGCGTTCCCGGGTGCCCTGGAAGAGCGGGGCCAGCTGGCCCCCGATGAGAGCGACCACCGTCGGCACCGCAGCGATGCCCAGGGCCTGTGCCAGTCGGGGCTCCGCATCGATGTCGACCCTGGCCAGCATGAAACGGCCATCGGCCGCGTTCACCACGTCGGTCAGGGCCTGGCCGACGGCCTGACCGGTCATGTCCTTGGCCGAGTGGAACTCCACGATCACCGGGTACTGCATGGACAGTCCGAGCAGCTGTTGGAACCCTGCCTCGGTGACATCGGTGACGTAGCTGCCACCCTTGACCGCAGTGGTTGCGGCCGTGGTCTTCGAGGCGAGCGTGGACAGGTCGACGGCACCGGGCCGCGAGAAGTTCGGGTCACTCATGCCCACAATCTTGTCGGCCCGGGCCAAATCGGACAACTGGAAGTGCAAGGATGGGGGCATGGCACACGAGCGCGCGGGCCAGGTGGCCCAGGAATCCGATCTGATCGACGTCGATGCCCTGCTGGCGGCCTACCACGACCTGGTACCCGACCCGGACGACCCGGATCAACGAGTGGTCTTCGGGACCTCCGGTCACCGAGGATCGAGCCTTGACGCGGCCTTCAACGACCGCCACATCGCGACGACCACCCAGGCCATCGTCGAGTACCGACGGGGCCAGGGGTTCACCGGCCCCCTGTTCATCGGCAAGGACCCCCATGCCCTGTCCCTGCCGGCCTGGACCACCGCCATCGAGGTCCTGGTCGCCAACGACGTGGCGACCTTCGCCGAGCGGAAGGACGAGTACACCCCCACCCCGGCGGTCTCCCGGGCGATCATCCGCCACAACCGGGAGCACCCGGACCAGGTGGCCGACGGGATCGTCGTGACCCCTTCCCACAATCCACCACGCGACGGCGGTTTCAAGTACAACCCGCCAACCGGTGGCCCGGCGGACACCGATGCCACCAGCTGGATCGCGGCACGGGCGAACGAGTTGATGGCCTCACCAGGTCAGATCCGTCGGATGTCCTACGAGAAGGCCTCGCCGCGGGTGACCCGGTACGACTACCGAACCCCGTACTGCACCGAACTGGCCACGGTGATCGATCTCGACGCGATCATCTCGGCCGGGGTGCGGATCGGGGCTGATCCCATGGGTGGGGCCTCCATCCAGTACTGGCAGTACCTGGCCGAGCACACAGGGCTGGACCTCAGTGTGGTCAATCCGTTGGTCGATCCGACCTGGCGCTTCATGACGCTCGACACGGACGGCAAGATCCGCATGGACTGCTCCTCCCCCGATGCGATGGCCTCCCTGATCACCAATCGGGACCGCTTCGACATCGCCACCGGCAACGACGCCGACTCCGACCGACACGGCATCGTCACCCCGGATGCCGGACTGATGAACCCCAATGCATTCCTCGCGGTGGCGATCAACTACCTGTTCACGCATCGTCCCGGCTGGTCAGCTGATGCCGGGGTCGGCAAGACCTTGGTCTCCAGTTCCATCATCGACAAGGTGGCGGCCAAGGTGGGACGGCGTCTGGTCGAGGTCCCCGTCGGCTTCAAGTGGTTCGTCCCGGGGCTGACCGACGGCTCGCTCGGCTTCGGTGGCGAGGAGTCCGCCGGTGCCTCCTTCCTGGACCGTGACGGTCACACCTGGACCACGGACAAGGACGGCATCCTGCTGGCGCTGCTTGCCAGTGAGATCAAGGCCGTCACGGGTCGCTCACCCAGTGAGCTCTACACCGACCTGGAGGCCGAGTTCGGGACCTCCCACTACGCCAGGGTCGATGCCGACGCCGACCGGGAGCAGAAGGCCCGGCTGGCCGCCCTCTCCCCCGCGGACGTCACGGCGACAGAACTGGCGGGACAACCGATCACCACGATCCTCACCGCGGCGCCCGGGAACGGGGCAGCGATCGGTGGGATCAAGGTCGCCACGGAATCAGGCTGGTTCGCGGCACGACCGTCCGGCACGGAGGACAAGTACAAGATCTATGCCGAGTCACTGCGCGATGCCGAGCATCTGGCGCAGCTCCAGGCGGAGGCCAAGGTCGTGGTCGACACCGCGCTGCTCGCCTGATCCGAGGCACGGCGGCCACCGGGGTCAGACTCCTGTGGCCGCATCGGATTCCCGCATCTCCATCTTCTTGCGCAGACCCGAACGCTGGATGACCTCCTGGATCTTCAGATCACGCTTGCCGGGTGCGGCGATGTAGCGGATCTCGCGAAGCCCCTGGGCCTGGGCGGCCGATTCGAACACCAGGTGCCCGTAGTCGAGGACCTTGCCCCAGAACGGCTGCTCCATCGAGATGTCGAGGATCCGGGTCATCGGCATCGTCGCCAGGTGGGTGTTGAACACCCCATGGATACGGAACACGCGCATGTTGGTGATGACGAACCGGTCCATGTGGTAGATGTGGGCCTTCCACATGCCGATCACGAGGACCGTGAGCCCCATCGTCATCGGTATCCAGAACAGGCCACCCATGTAGGTCATGAGGATGAACAACGGGATGCTGGTGGCCATGAGCAACGCCCACGGCACCACCACGATCCAGTGCTTCTGGACGTTGTCGATGACCTGCTCGCCCTCTTCCCTCAACAGGTGCTGACAGATGTCGGGGTCGAGCATCGCCCCGATCAGGCCTGCCATGACGGACTACCGGTCCGCCAACTGGTTGAAGAACCTCGCGATGGCCTCGAATCCGCCGAAGAAGGCCTTCACCGCGTTCGCGGCGTCCTCCGGGCGGGTGAAGAGGTAGAAGACCACGAAGGAAACGCCAAGCACGACAAGGACCTTCTTGATCCAGCCAACCATGATGCCTCCAGGTCTCAGGGTGGGAAGAGGGCTGCAACCAACACCCACCAGTGTGCCGGATACCTCCAAGGATCGCAGGCCGACGCGCCGCCCGGTTCCTCGCGGGACCCAGCTGGGTCGACGAGGAACCGGGATGGAAGAATGGTCCCCATGGAGAATCAAGACCTGTTCATCTGCATCGATCATGTTGGCCTGGCAGTCCCGGATCTCGACGAGGCCATCACGTTCCACACCGAGAAGTTCGGCTGGCGTGAGCTCCACCGCGAGGTGAACGAGGAGCAGGGAGTGGCCGAGGCCATGATCGGCACCGGCACCCAGGGCGAGGAGAACGCCAAGATCCAGCTCCTGGCCCCCCTCAACGAGGAGTCCACCATCGCCAAGTGGCTGGGGCGCAACGGCGGCCCCGGCATGCAGCAGCTGGCCTACCGGGTGCACGACATCGACCACGTCTGCGAGGTCCTGCGCGAACGTGGCCTTCGCCTGCTCTACCCCGAGCCCAAGCGGGGCACCGCGAACTCACGCATCAACTTCGTCCACCCCAAGGACGCCGGAGGTGTGCTGCTGGAGCTCGTCGAGCCCGCCAAGGACGCCTCCCACTGAGCGGCCCGACCTGATCGACCGGTGGTTCGGCCGAACCACCGGTCGATCAGGTCCCGCACGGGGTAGGCTCGGAGCTGTTCGTTCGACGCCAGGAGACACACATGACCGACGCCCGCACCGATCACGACGAGTCGTCAACCGGGCTGAACCTGTTCGACGGCCCGGCCGCAGCGCCCAGCGGTTTCCCCACGACGATGCTGGGCTACGAGCGCCAGGCCGTGGACCAGTACGTCCGTGAGACGGAGAACCGCATCGTGGAGCTGAAGGTCCAGCTGCGGGAGCAGAAGCTCGCGACGGACCACATCCAGGATCAGGTCGGGACAACGGACTTCGGAAGGCTCGGGGCACACACCCGCAGCCTCCTCGAGGCCGCGGAGGCCCAGGCGGCCGAACTCGTGCGGCAGGCGGAGGAGGAGGCCGACCGGATCCGTGCCGAGGCCAGACGCGCAGCTGCCGAGACCCGTGAAGCGGCCCAGCAGGAGGCGGACGACGTCCGCCTGACCGGGCTCTCCAGCCTGCGAAAACTACGGCAGGAGCAGGCCGAGGCAGGACAGGCCGCCCTGGAGGCAGCTCGACGTGACGCCCACCTCATCCGTGTCGAGGCGGAGGCCCGGGCCAAGTCCCTCATCGAGGAGACCGAGACCAAGATCGCGGCCGAGGCCGAGGCAGCTCGGGTACAGGCGGCACGGCTCCGCCAGGAGGCAGAACGCGATGCCGTCGCCACGAGGCTCGCCGTCGAGAGCGACACCGCCCAGGCGTTGAAGAAGCAGCAGGACGCCGCCGATGCGGCCGAGAAGACGGTCAACACCCATCTGGAACGAGCGCGCCAGATGGCCGACGAGGCCGTCAAACAGCTCGAGACCGCCCGCCTCGAGTGCCTGAGCATCCGTGAATCGGCCATCTCGGAGGCCGAGCAGCTCCGGGTCGCCGCCACCCGGGAATCCGAGGAGAGCCTCGCCACGATGCGTCAGGAGCTGAGTGACAAGAGGGCCGAGCTGGAGGACCAGGTCGCCTGGCGCAAGGAACAGCTCGAACGGGAGATCGCCGCGCTCACCGCGCGTCGGGCCTCCATCATCGCCTCCATGCAGAACCTCAAGGCGATCGCCGCCGAGGCGGATGCCGCTGAGGACGAGGAGACCGTTCCTCACCTGCGTCACACCGAGAAGGACCAGTGACCACCACACCGGAGGAGGAACCGGCCGTCACGCCGGAGGACTCCGGAGCGGCCCTCGAGGCTGAGCCCTCGCCGCTCGAGTCGTCACAGGAGATCGTTGTCCCGGAACAACCGGGCGAGGCGTCGGTACGTCGTCGTCGCCGCCTGTTCGGTCGTTTCTCGAGCAGGGGTGAGACCGAAAAGGATGCACCTGCGCCTGAGGGTGAACCGACCTCATGGCGTTCCAGGGCGCGCGGTCACCTGGGGGGGCTCCTCGGCGATGCCGGCCGCGGTGCCCGCCAATTGCTGACCCCCACACCGGAGCCACACATCGCTCCGGTGCCGCCCATCATCGTCAACAACGACTCACCCCGCCTGCTGTCCCACTCCCCCTTCAGCTTCGGTTTCCTCGGTGCCCTCGGGGTGCTGTTCGCGATCGCGCTGGTCGGGGCCGCGATCCGTGTTCAGCACGTCCTGGTGCTGGTGGTGCTCTCCCTGTTCCTGGCGCTCGGGCTCAACCCGGCCGTGGAGTTCTTCACCCGACGACGGGTCCCCCGCCCCGTGGCCGTGTTCGTCGTCACCATCGCCCTGCTCGGTCTCCTCGTCCTGGGAATCACCGCCATCGTCCCGGTGCTCACCACCCAGGTGCAGTCGTTGAGCCTCCGTGCCCCGTACTGGTTGGAGATGCTCAACAACAACGAGCAGATCGCCGCCTGGGACCGTGAGTACGAGATCATCGACAAGGCGAAGGCCTACATCACCTCGGGCGTGATCGTCCAGAACCTGTTCGGCGGGATCTGGGGAGCCGGTGTGCTGCTGGCGAACCTCATCTTCTCCCTCATCATCACACTGGTGCTGACCGTCTACTTCCTGGCCTCCCTGCCACTGATCAAGGAGGTCATCTACACGATGGCCCCGGGGTCCCGACGGGATCGGGCCCGCTACCTGGCCAACGAGATCTTCCGTGGCATCTCCGGCTACATCACCGGCATGTTCCTCATCGTGACGGTCGCCTCCGTCAGCGCGTACATCTTCATGAACTTCGTGGGCCTCGGCGCCTACTCCCTCGCCCTGGCCTTCATCGTCGCGATGTTCTGCTTCATTCCGCTCGTGGGGTCCTCGATGGCGATGATCGCCGTCGCACTGGTCGGGTTCGGTACCTCTTCCTCCACCGGCATCATCACCATCATCTACTTCCTGATCTACCAACAGGTGGACGCCTACATCCTCTACCCGACCGTCATGAAACGCACCGTCAAGGTGCCGGGTGCCCTGGTGGTGCTCTCGGCGGTCATCGGCGGTCTGCTGCTGGGAGTGATCGGAGCACTCATCGCCATTCCGACGGCGGCGGCGATCCTTCTGCTCTACCGGGAGGTGCTGCAGCCCCACCTCGACGCGAGCTGAGGTAGGTTTGGCCTGTGCGTCTCATGATTGCCCAGTGCCAGGTTGACTATGCAGGTCGGCTCACCGCCCATCTCCCGATGGCGAAGCGGCTGATCATGGTCAAGTCCGACGGTTCCGTGTCCGTCCATGCCGATGACCGCGCCTACAAACCACTGAACTGGATGAGCGCCCCCTGCACACTGACGGTCAGTGAGCCCGATGAGATCGCCGCAGCGGCCGGGGCCACCCAACTCTGGCTGGTCCGCTCCAAGGAGGGTGACACCCTGCGGATCACCATCGGCGAGATCCACCTCGACGAGGAGCAGACCTTCGGTACCGATCCCGGACTGCAGAAGGACGGCGTCGAGGCCCACCTGCAGGCGCTGCTCGCCGAACACCCGACCACGTTCGGGGAGGGTTGGCACCTCGTCAAACGTGAGTACTACACCGCGATCGGCCCCGTGGACCTGCTGTTGCGGGATCCCGATGGACTCCATGTCGCGGTGGAGGTGAAACGACGTGGCGAGATCGATGGCGTGGAACAGCTGACGCGTTACCTGGAGCTGATGAACCGGGACCCACAGCTGGCACCGGTCCGGGGCGTGTTCGCCGCCCAGCAGATCAAACCCCAGGCCGCCACTCTGGCGGCTGATCGAGGCATCACCTGCCAGCTGCTCGACTACGACGTGCTGCGTGGCATGGACAACGCCGAGGAACGGTTGTTCTGATGGCGCGGCGTCCCTCCAAGCACCTGCGCCGACCGCGCCCCCTCGACACCTCCCGGCACGCCCGGCGAGAACACAAGCGGGACGGATCCTTCCTGGTCCGCACCGTGCCCGCGGATCGGGCCGAGAAACCCTACACCTGCCCCGGCTGTCAGTCGTCGATCCCGGTCGGGATGGCTCACCTCGTCGCCTGGCCGGAACAGCCCGGGCTGGGCTTCGACTCCGGTCTCGAACAGCGTCGTCACTGGCACACCCACTGCTGGAGGTTGCACCGATGATCCATGCCACGACGATCGGCTCCGGCCCCGCTCAGGTGGTGTTCCTGCACGGCCTGTTCGGGCGTGGCAAGAATTTCACCCGGATCGCCGAAGCCCTGTCCGACCTCGCCACCTGCCATCTGGTCGACCTGCCCAACCATGGCTCCTCCTCCTGGACCATCGACTTCTCACTGGACGGCCAGACCTATCACATCGCCTCCTGGATCGCCGAGAACTTCACCGGTCCCGTCTCCGTGATCGGGCATTCGCTGGGCGGCAAGCTCGCGATGCGACTCGCACTGAGCTACCCGGAGGCCGTGGAGCGTCTCCTGGTGGCCGACATCTCCCCGGCACGAAGCGAAGGACCGGCCAGCTTCGCACCACTGGTTGCTGCGATGCAGGGCCTCAACCTGGAGACACTCACGAGCCGGACCGCCGCCAGTGACCTGCTCAAGCCCGACATCCCGGATCCGGTGGTGCGGGGCTTCCTCCTGCAGAATCTCCGCAAGGTGGCCGACGGCTGGGCCTGGGACGCCAACCTGGATCTTCTCGGCGACTCCTTGTCGAAGATCGGCGGTTGGCCACCCACCGACGCCGTCTACGAGGGGCCGACCTGGTGGGTCTCAGGGGGACGCTCCCCCTATGTCCAGCCCGAGCACACCGCCCCCATGAAGGAACTGTTCCCATTGGTGGTCAGTGTCAGGTTGAAGCGGGCAGGGCACTGGGTCCACGCGGACGAGCCCGAGGCCTTCATCACGTTGTGTCGTGAATTCCTGACCTCGGGCTCAACCCTCACCCCAGCGTGACCGAGGTGATCCTCGCCTCGGCGATCGGGGTGATCCGGTCGGCCGCGTCCACTCCTTGGGCAGCGATCCCTCGAACCACCTCGAGACCAGCCTCGTCCACCGTCCCGAAGACCGTGTAGTGCGGGGGCAGCGGTGAGTCATCCCACACGATGAACCACTGCGACCCTCCGGTCTCCGGTCCGGAATTGGCCACGGCCACGGTGCCGGGCGGATAGTTGACCTTGTCCCCGTCCAGTTTCTCCAGCGAGGTCACGTTCGGCGAGAGCTCATCAGGGATGCTGTACCCGGGCCCCCCGGTCCCGGTCCCGGTCGGGTCCCCGCACTGCAGTACGAAGATGCCGTGGTCCACCAGGCGGTGACAGGATGTCTCGTCCAGCCAGCCCTGCTGAGCCAGGGAGACGAAGGAGTTGACGGTGCAGGGGGCCGTGGCCCGGTCCATCGTGATCTCCACGTCACCGGCAGTCATGTGCAGTGTGACCTTGGCCTCACCGGTGTTGACGACGTCATTCTCCGATGGTGGGTCAACCGGCTTCGCCGGCTCCCCGGCGAGCGGGTACGAACAGGACGATGCCCGCGTGACCCCCTCCTCCTCGGGGCGTGGGGCCGAGTCGTTGGCGTTCGTGCAACCAGCGAGAGCGATGGCGACGGCCATCACCGGAGCGACGTGTCGTGGCTTCATGCCGCCCATCATAGGGACAAGACCCTCCGCCGACCGGGGTCAACAGGCCGATTCCACGATCCCATAGGCTTGGGGCATGGTGAATCTCACACGCATCTACACCCGGACCGGTGACGCCGGGACCACGCGGCTGTCCGACAACGCCGAGGTACCGAAGACCGATCTTCGGGTCGAGGCCTACGGGGCGGTGGACGAGACCAACTCCTGCATCGCTGTCGCCGTCTCGCACGGCGACCTGCCGGAGCGCATCGTGGAGATGCTGGACCTGATCCGCAACGAGCTCTTCGACGTCGGCGCCGACCTCAGCACCCCGAAACACCCGGATCCGCAGTGGCCACCACTTCGGATCGAGCAGGCCTCCATCGATCGGCTCGAGGCATGGTGTGACGAGCTGGCGGGTGATCTGCCGACCCTGCGCTCCTTCATCCTGCCCGGCGGTTCACCTGCCGTTGCCGGCCTGCACCTGGCCCGCACCACCTGCCGACGTGCCGAGCGCATCGCCTGGCGTGCGGTCGAGAGCCACGGCACCGAGGCCGTCGAGGAGAAAGGAATGGGAGGGATCAACCTCCTGGCGGTGACCTATCTGAACCGGCTGAGTGACCTGCTGTTCATCATGTGCCGAGCGGCAGCGGGGAGCGACGGCGACGTGCTGTGGATCCCCGGCACCGACCGGGAGATCCCGTCACGGCGGTGAATCCGCACTACCGGGCACCCAGTGGCTGCCGGGAGGCGCGGACTCCAACCAGGCCATGAGCGCCATGACGTTCTCCAGGTCCATCGCGAGGGTGTGCTCCTCCCCGGAGATCCGATCCTTGATCCGAACCACCCAGGACTGGTTGAACAACGTCACCTCCTCCACCGGCGTGGCGGCGCGACGGTGCAGCCACACCGTCGTCGCCCGTGGGAAGGAGCGAGTCGGACGCGGGGAGAAGGAGAAGGCCCGGTACCAGTCGAGCCGGTCGTCCCGATAACGCCCGAAACCGAGCGCCCAGCCCACATCGGTGGGGCTCACCCGCATCCGGTGCGCACAATCAAAAAGGCCGCCCTGGCCTGAGAGCCAGCGGCGGCGCGCGTAGAGCAGGACCAAGGGCAGCAGACAGACACCGATGCCCACGACCACCCCAAGCATTGTCCAACCCATGGGGAAAAAGATAGCGGCAACAACGGCATGTGACGACATGGGGGCAACACCATCACTGGTGTTGCCCCCAAAAGAACGACAGAAGCAGACGCTCAGCTCCCGCTGCTCACCCGCTCCCCGACCCGAATCTGGGCGTTGAGGATGTGAAGCCGGTGGATCTGCGCATCCGTGGCATCACCCTCGTTGCGCAGCCGTCGCAGTTCGTGCGCCTCCTGCTGTGCAGCCTCGAGGGAGATCTCCTCGGACAACCGGGCCTCATGGCTGAGGATCCGGACATGTCCCTGACCCACCGCGATGAAGCCCCCGTCGATCGCCAAGATCTCGGCGCGGCCATCGGCCGAGACGATCTCCACCATGCACGGCACCAGCGCGGCCATGAGTGGTTCGTGGCCGGGCAGGATACCGATGTCTCCCTGGCGGGTCCGAGCGATGACGTTGACCGCCTCGCCCTCCCAGACCATGCGATCCGCAGCGACGATCTCCAGCTTCAGGGGTGCGCGTTCCACTGTCACAGATCCTTCTGCATCTTGTCCCAGTTCGCCATGACATCCTCCATGCCACCGACGTTGAAGAACGCCTGCTCCGCGATGTGGTCGACATCGCCTCGGCAGATCATCGAGAAGCCCTCGATGGTGTCCGCCAGCGGGACGGTGGAGCCGGGGATGTTGGTGAACTTCTCAGCCATGTAGGTGTTCTGGCTGAGGAACTGCTGGATGCGGCGGGCCCGGTTCACGATGATCTTGTCCTCCTCGGACAACTCGTCGATGCCGAGGATCGCGATGATGTCCTGGAGCTCCTTGTTGCGCTGCAGGATCTGCTTCACCCGAACAGCCGTGTCGTAGTGCTCCTGGCCGATGTACTGCGGATCCAGGATGCGCGACGACGAGGTCAACGGGTCAACCGCAGGGTAGAGACCTCGTGAGGCGATCTCACGGCTGAGCTCGGTGGTGGCGTCAAGGTGTGCGAACGTCGTCGCCGGGGCCGGGTCGGTGTAGTCGTCGGCGGGCACGTAGATGGCCTGCATGGAGGTGATGGAGTGACCCCGGGTGGAGGTGATGCGCTCCTGCAGCTGCCCCATCTCGTCCGCCAGGTTCGGCTGGTAGCCCACGGCCGAGGGCATCCGACCGAGCAGGGTGGAGACCTCAGATCCGGCCTGGGTGAAGCGGAAGATGTTGTCGATGAACAGCAGCACGTCCTGGTTCTGGACGTCGCGGAAGTACTCGGCCATGGTCAGCGCGGACAGGGCGACCCGCAGACGGGTGCCCGGGGGCTCGTCCATCTGACCGAAGACCAGTGCGGTGTCCTTGAGGACCCCGGCCTCGGCCATCTCGTTGATGAGGTCATTGCCCTCACGCGTGCGCTCCCCCACGCCGGCGAACACCGAGGTGCCACCGAAGTTGTGGGCGATGCGGTAGATCATCTCCTGGATGAGCACCGTCTTGCCGACACCAGCACCACCGAAGAGCCCGATCTTGCCGCCCTTGACGTACGGGGTCAGCAGGTCAAGCACCTTGATGCCGGTCTCGAGCATCTCGGTGCGGGACTCCAACGAGTCGAACTCCGGGGCCGACCGGTGGATCGGCCAGCGTTCGGTGACCTCGATGCTGGCCGGGTCGACGTTCAACACGTCACCGGTCACGTTCCACACATGGCCCTTGGTGATGTCGCCGACGGGCACGGAGATCGGTGCCCCGGTGTCACGTACCTCGGAACCACGACGCATGCCATCGGTGGGCTTCAGTGCGATGGCTCGCACCAGGTTGTCCCCGACGTGGAGAGCCGTCTCCATCGTCATCGTGCGCTTCTCACCCATGACCTCGGTCTCCACCAGGAGAGCATTGCCGATCTCCGGGATCTGGTCAGCCGCGAACTCAACATCCACGACCGGACCGATGACCCGGGCGACGCGGCCCACACCCGCGACACCCGGGGTATCTGCTGTGGCAGTCATTTCTTTCCTCATTCGTTATCCGGCTGACTCGGACAGCGCCGCAGCGCCCCCGACGATTTCAGTGATTTCCTGGGTGATCTCGGCCTGCCGGGCCTGGTTGGCCTCCCGGGTCAGGCGTTCGATCAGCTGTTGGGCGTTGTCGGTCGCCGACTTCATGGCCCGTTGGCGGCTCGCGAGTTCCGATGCGCTGGACTGGAGCAGCGCCGTGTAGATGCGATTCGCGACATACATCGGCAGCACCTCGTCGAGCACCTCCTCGACGGAGGGCTCGAACTCGTAGAACGGCAGGTACTCCTCGTCGTCCCCCTCGGGGCCGTCGGAATCCTCGACGACGAGGGGCAGCAGTCGCACCGCCTGGGCCTGCTGGGTCAGCATCGAGACGAATCGGGTGCTCACGACGTGGATCTGGTCCACACCACCCTGCTCATGGGGGGCGAGGAACCTTGCTATGAGGACGTCGGCGATCTCCTTGGCATGGCGGTACTCCGGTGCGATGGAGAAACCGGTCCAGCTCTGCTCGATCTCACGATTCCTGAACTCGAAGTAGCCGACCCCCTTGTTGCCGGTGATGTACTGCACGACCTCCTGACCGTCCTCTGCCAGCCTGGCGTGCAGCTGCTCGGCGGCACGGATGACGTTCGCCGAGTACGCCCCGGCAAGACCGCGATCCCCGGTGATGAGCAGCATCGCCGAACGACGTGGCGGCTGCACGTCCTCCAGCAGGGGATGCTCGATGACATGCGAGTAGGTGGCCAGTGCGGACACCGCATGGGTCAGGGCGTTGGTGTACGGCATGGCTGCGCGTGCCACCTGCTGCGCCTTGACGATACGGGAGGCCGCGATCAACTCCATGGCGCGGGTGATCTTCTTCGTGGTGGCGACGGAATTGCGTCGCTGCCTGAGTTCCCGCAGGCTGCTACCCATGGGTCATCAACTCCGCTTCTTGCGGACGATCGTCTCCTGGCCGATCTCCGCATCCTCCATCGGGGTGTGCTCCTCACGCCCGAGCAACAGCCCCTCCGAGGTGCGGAAGATCTTCTTGAAGTCCTCGAGTGCCTGCTCGGTGGCCTCCTTCAGGTCGTCACCGAACAGCTTGGTCTCCGCGATGGTCTGCAGGACCTGGGTGCTGTGGCGCAGGTGGTCGAGGAATTCCTGCTCGAAGCGGAGCACATCGGTCACCGGGACGTCGTCGAAGTGTCCCTCGACCCCGGCCCACACCGAGATGACCTGGTCCTCGACGGCGTACGGCGCGTACTGGCCCTGGCGCAGGAGCTCCACCAGGCGGGCACCACGATCGAGCTGCTGGCGGGATGCGGCGTCCAGGTCGGAGGCGAACATCGCGAAGGCCTGCATGTCGCGGTACTGGGCGAGGTTGATCTTCAGCGATCCCGAGACCGACTTCATGGCCTTGACCTGGGCGGCGCCGCCGACCCGGGAGACCGAGATGCCGACGTCGATCGCCGGACGCTGGTTGGCGTTGAACAGGTCGGACTGCAGGAAGATCTGGCCGTCGGTGATGGAGATCACATTGGTGGGGATGTAGGCCGAGACGTCGTTGGCCTTGGTCTCGATGATCGGCAGGCCCGTCATCGATCCACCGCCCAGTTCGTCCGACAGCTTGGCGCAACGCTCCAGGAGACGGGAGTGGAGGTAGAACACGTCACCGGGGTAGGCCTCACGCCCCGGAGGGCGACGCAGCAGCAACGACATCGCACGGTAGGCCTCGGCCTGCTTGGTGAGGTCGTCGAAGACGATGAGGACATGCTTGCCCTGGTACATCCAGTGCTGACCGATCGCTGATCCCGTGTAGGGGGCGATGTACTTGTACCCGGCCGGGTCGGAGGCCGGGGCGTGGACGATGGTGGTGTACTCCATCGCACCGGCGGCCTCGAGGGTGCCACGCACCTCGGCGACGGTGGAGCCCTTCTGCCCGATGGCGACGTAGATGCAGCGCACCTGCTGCTTCGGGTCCCCGGTCTCCCAGTTCGCCTTCTGGTTGATGATGGTGTCGATGGCGATGGCGGTCTTGCCGGTCTTGCGGTCGCCGATGATGAGCTGCCGCTGACCGCGCCCGATGGGAGTCATGGCGTCGATGGCCTTGAGACCGGTCTGCAACGGCTCCCGGACCTCCTGACGGTCCATGACACCGGCCGCCTGGAGCTCAAGGGCACGACGCCCCTCCAGGTCCTTGATCTCGCCGAGGCCGTCGATGGGGTTGCCCATCGCGTCGACGACCCGTCCCAGGTACCCGTCACCGACGGGGACCGAGAGCACCTCGCCGGTGCCGTGCACCACCGAGCCCTCATCGATGCCCTCGGAGTCGCCGAGCACGACGACACCGATCTCCCGCTCGTCGAGGTTGAGGGCGATGCCCATGGTGCCGTTGTCGAAACGCAGCAGCTCGTTCGCCATCGCCGAGGGCAGACCCTCGACCCGCGCGATGCCGTCACCGGAGGTGACCACGACGCCGACCTCGGTCTTGCTGGCAGCTGCGGGCTGGTACGACGAGACGAACTCGTCGAGCGCGCTACGGATCTCGTCCGGACTGATGGTGAGTTCAGCCATTGCGTCCTACTTTCGCTTCTCGCTTGGAGTTTTCAGTTCAGTTGCCGGCGGACATCATCGAGCCGCGCGGCGATGGTGGATTCGAACACGTCTGACCCGAGGGTGACGCTCATACCGCCGAGAACGGCCGGGTCGACCTCGAACTGGAGGAAGACCCTCCCGCCGACCTGCGCCTCGAGCGCACTGCGGAGCCGCTGGGTGCGGGCCGCATCCAGCGGCCGGGCCACGACCACGCGTGCGATCCGCTCCTGCGCGAGTTCTGCGGCCAGCTCGAGGTGGTGGCCCAGTGTCAGGACGACGGTCCGGTTCCTGGCGGCTGCGGCACGGTTGGCCAGTGCCATGGTGATGCCGGTGACCTTCCCGCTCAGGAGACGAGCGATGAGTGCCCGACGGTCGGCCAGGCTTCGGCCGCGATTGCGCAGCGCATCAGCCAGCTCGGGTGAACCGTCGATGGTGCCGGCGAACTGGTTCAGCTCCTCCTGGACGCGCTCCAGCTCACCTGCCTCCCGTGCGGTTCGGAGCAGGCCACGGATGCCCTGACGTTCGATGGCGGCCACGAGGGTTTCGCCACTCGGCCAGGCCTGTCCGGTGATCTCGGCGATCACGTGCAGTGCCGGGGGCGAGACCCGACCCTCGAGGAGTCGTCGTGCCAGCGCCTGCCGGTCCGTCACCGTGGCAGACGGATCCGACAACGAGCGGCGCAGCGGAGGCTGTTCCTCCAGCAGGTCGACGACGGCGAACAGCTCGGCCGCAGCGTGCTCGTCGACGCTGATGGCGTCGGCGACGGTGTCGGAGGAGCTGAGTGCGACGTCGTGTGACTTCATCGGGTCCTGCCTGCCGCTTCGAGTTCGGCCAGGAACCGGTCGACGGTGCGGTTGGCGCGCTCGTCGTCGGCGAGGGACTCACCGACGATCTTGCCCGCCAGGGTCGTCGCCAGACCACCGATCTCACCGCGCAGCTCAGCCATCAGCTGGCTGCGTTCGGCCTCGAGCTGGGCACGTCCCGATGCCAGGATCCGATCGGATTCCTTCACGGCCTTGTCACGGGCATCGGCGAGCAGCTGTGCGCTGGCGTTCTTGGCCTCCTCACGGATGCGTGCAGCCTCCTCACGGGCAGAGCTCAGCTGGTCGTTGTACTCGGCGAGTGCGGCCTCCGCCTTGGCCTCGGCCTGCTCGGCCCTGCGGATGCCTCCTTCGATGCGCTGGTAACGCTCCTCGTACATCTTCTCGAAGGCCGGGACGACGACCTTCCACATGACGAGGACCAGCAGCAGCATCAGGATGATGCCGACGACGACCTCGGAGAGGTGATGGGGCAGAAGGGGTCCGAGATCGATCCCGGACTCAAGCAACGCCCCTGCTACGGGGACCACACTGAACCTCAGTTCAGGACGAAGGCGAGGGCGATGGCGATGATGGCGAGCGCCTCGACCACGGCGAAGCCGATGAAGGCGGTGCTCATCATGGCGCCACGGGCCTCGGGCTGACGTGCGGTGCCGTTGATGACGGAGGCGAAGATCCATGCCACGCCCAGCGCAGGGGCGATGGTGGCGATGGCGTAGCCGATCATGTTGAGCGAGCCGTTGATTTCCAGGAGGGTCAGCATGTTTTTCCTTTTCTCGATGGCCCTTGGCCGGGGTTGGCCAGGGGTCTGATCTGGGTCAGTGCGCCTCGGAGATCGAGGTGGACACGTACTGGGCGGTCAGGACGGTGAAGATGTAGGCCTGGAGTGCACCGATGAACAGCTCCAGGAAGAGGATGGCGAAACTGAACAGCACCGAGACCCCGCCCGAGATGTTGAACATGAGGTTGTTCTGGTAGGTGAGCAGGAAGGAGCCACCGACCACGAAGACCAGCACCACGAGGTGTCCGGCGAACATGTTGGCGAACAGACGCAGGGCCAAGGTGATGGGGCGGGTGACGAAGGTGGCGAGGAACTCCAGCGGGATGATCAACGGCAACAGGTAGACGGGTACCCCCTCAGGAATCAGCGCCCGTTTGAGGAAGCCCATCCCGAACTTGTGGAATCCGGCGCCGACGTAGACACACCAGGACAGGAAGGCCAGTCCGTAGGCGAAACCCACGTTGCTGAAGGTCGGGAGCATGAACAGGAAGAACTCGCCGAACCAGTTGTTGACCAGCAGGAAGGAGAACAGACCGAGCAGGTACGGGAGGAACTTCCGGTAGTCGTGGTGGAGGATGTCCCGGGCGATACCGTTGCGCACGAACTCGTAGACGTACTCGGCGAAGAACTGTCGCTTGGTCGGCCTGACCTGCAGCCGACGTGAGGCAAGCCACCACAGACCGATCACCAGCAGGGCACCGATCACGGCCTGCCAGAAGGGCTTGTTCATCCAGATGGGGGTACCGGGGATGACCGGGGTGTCGAAGATGAAGTCGTTGACACTGGGGGGGGTGTACCCACCGTCATGGCCGCTCTCCAGCGGAAGAAGCCAAGGGATCACGTGCCGCTCCCGTATCTCTTGATGATCATGTAGATGCTGGTCACCAGGCCGATGATCAGGCCGAGCGGCAGCAACCACGAGGTCTTCCAGTAGTGGTCTCCCAGCCAGCCGAGCCCTCCGTAGAAGAGCAGACCGGCCAGGATGTAACTGAGCACGACCATGCCGTCTTCAGTACTGCCACGCTGCGCGGGCTGCTCCTTGGTCTCTGGTCTGGTGCCCATGTCGGGAGTGAGCCTAGCGGAAAAATCCCGCTGTCACACACCCGGTGGTCAGGCCCCGCTCTCAGTCGTCATGGATGTCGTAGACGGGCACGCGTTGCCTCGACGCGGTGACCACCACCCCGCTGGTCCAGGCCAGTACCGTGACGATCACGGCTGCGACCATCCAGTACCGGTCGATTGCAGGTCCGATCGTGGGGTGTCCCACCAGGAACCACAACCCGGCCCCCACTCCGGTGACGCGGATGGCGTAGCTGGCCAGCACGATCGCCATCCCCTGGACGGGCTCGAGCTCACAGGCGACGATCTCGATCGCCTGTCCGATGGAGAAGAAGATCACCACGGCGGCGAATCCCAGCAGCGCCCCCACCAGTGCGGCACCTCCTGCGGTCAACGCGAGCCCGCAGACGACGATCCCCAGCGCGTGACCGGCGACCAACCCACCGACCATCATCTGTCGGGCCCGGCGTGTCGCGCCCGTGACCCGGTGCTCACCGCGCACGGGAGTCACTCCTGGCACGTCCGCCCGGCATCAGGGTCAGCACCAGCAGGGTGACGACCCCCGCAGCCAGCAACCACCACGTCGCGGGATGGTTCAACAACACGGTGCACACCAGGCCACCGGCGACGGTGAAGGTCCAGGCGTAGAGGATCACCACGGCTCCACGGTGGCTGTGGCCGCGCGCCATCAGCCGATGGTGGAGGTGCTGCTTGTCGGGCACGAACCAGTGCTGCCCACGCGCGGTACGGCGGATGTAGGCGAGAACCAGGTCGGCCATGGGGAGGAACAGGGTGGCGAACGGCAGCAGGATCGGCAGCACCGCCGGCCACACGTCCCCAGGCCGGTCACTGAGAGCGCTCGGATCCACCTGGCCGGTGAACGAGATGGCACTCATCGCCATGAGCAGGCCCAGCAGCATCGCCCCGGAGTCCCCCATGAACATCCTGGCCGGCTGGAAGTTGTGCCCGAGGAAGCCGAGGCAGATGCCGACGGTGGCCGCGGTCAGCAGGCTCGCGGTGGTGGCCCGGCTCAGTTCCTGTTCATAGGCGAGCACGTAGGAGTAGGCGAAGAAGGCACCCGCACCGATCGCGACCACCCCCGCCGCCAACCCGTCCAACCCGTCGACGAAGTTGACCGCGTTGACACACATCGCGATGAAGAACACGGTGATGAGGACGGATGTGGCGTCATCAAGACTGATGACGGCGTTGGGCAGCGGGATCCAGAAGATCTTCACCCCACCCAGCACGGCGATCCCGGCCGCCAGCACCTGCCCACCGAACTTCACCAACGCCGGGAGGTCGTACTTGTCATCGAGCACACCGACGAGACAGATCACCCCACCTGCGGCGAGCACCACCCCTGCGTCGTGGCCAACGGTCGCCAACCGGGACAGGAAGGGCATCTGGAGCGCGAGCAGCATGCTGACAGCGAATCCACCGAGCATCGCGATGCCCCCGAAGTACGGGACGGGCCGGGTGTGGACGTCACGGGTGCGGACCTGGGCCAGTACCCCCCAACGCATGGCGAGTTCGCGGCACAACCCTGCGAACAGATACGTCGAGGCCGCCGCCACGAGCAGGACCAGCAGGTACTCGCGCATCAGTCAGCCTGGATCCCCGGGGCGACCTCACGCAGTTCCTCGATGCCGATCGCTCCCGGGCGCAGGACCCGCCCGACCTCCTGCACGGTGAAGTCGACGATGGTGGAGGGGGCACCTCCTGGGGCCTCTCCCCCGTCGAGGTAGACGGCGACGGCATCACCGAGCATGTCTCGGGCAGCCTCAGCGGTCGTCGCGGCAGGTTCCCCCGAGAGGTTGGCCGAGCTCACGGCCAACGGGCCGGTTCGACGCAGCAGGTCGCGGGCACCCTCATGGTCCGGCACCCGGACCGCGACGGTCCCCTCGGTGTCACCGAGGTCCAGTCTCAGGGCTCGTTGAGCGGGCAGGATCACGGTCAGCGCTCCCGGCCAGAACCGATCCACCAGGGCCTTGGCCGCCTCCGGCAGCTCATCGGTCAGGGCCCGAACCATGGAGGCCTCAGCGATGAGGACCGGGGCCGGCATGTCACGGCCACGTCGTTTCGCGGCGAGCAGCCGAGCGACGGCCTCGGGGTCGAAGGCACCTGCCCCGACACCGTAGACCGTGTCGGTGGGAAACACCACGCACTGTCCTTGGAGGACGGCACGACGGGCCACCTCGAGGGCCGCCTCCTTCTCCGTCACCAATGAGAACATCTGGGAGCCGGTTTCGTTCACCCGACCATCCTGCCACGTCGGGCGAGGCAGTGTCGGGGGCGGCCCGTGAGGTCCGGCAGTGTGCGGGCCCCGGTGAACTCCGGGGGGCCGAACAGCGACCGCACCTCTCGCGCGTGCGACTCGTCGTGTTCCACCGCCACCAGCCCCCCGTCACGGAGCAGGCGGCCGGCCACCTCACGCACCACCTCGAGGGCACTGAGTCCGTCCTGACCTGCGAAGAGTGCCTCATCCGGATCACGTGACACCTCAGGGGGCAGCAGATGACGCACCCGCTCAGGGACGTAGGGAGGGTTGGCCACGACGACGTCGACCTGGGAGTCGAGATCGTGGAACTCCTCCGCCATGTCGCCCAGACGGCAGTCCACGTCGAGACCGTCCAGGTTGCGCAGCAACCAGGGCCAGGCCTGTGCTGAACGTTCCACCACGTGCAGCTCGAGCCCGCCACGTTCCATCGCGAGACTGCGGGTGATGGCACCGGAACCCCCACACAGTTCCACGACCCGATGGGCCTCCGGATGCGCACCGAGGAAGGACAGCACCTCATCCACCAGCAGCTCGGTCTCCGGTCGGGGGATGAAGACCCCTGGCCCGACCGCCAGCGTCTCGTGGCGGAACGCGGCCGAACCAGTGATGTGCTGCACCGGCTCACCTGCGATCCGTCGCGCCACCAGGTGCGTCACCCGCTCCCGGACGGCGGGGTCGACGTCTCGCGAGATCAACGCCGAGGCCTCGCAGTCCAAGGCGTGACAGACCAGCCAGCGGGCATCTGCCGCGGGGCTGGTGACCCGAGCAGCCGCGAGCTGTTCTGTGACCTCGAGCACGACGTCCCAGGCGCGCATCAGAACCTCCCTAGGCGTTTCCGGCGAGACGCTCGGCGAGATCGGCCTCCGCGAGGGCGTCGAGCACGGGGATGAGTGTCCCCTGCAGCACCAGGTCCAGGTTGTGGGCCTTGAAACCGATCCGATGGTCCACGAACCGGTTCTCGGGGAAGTTGTAGGTCCGGATCCGTTCAGAGCGGTCGACGGTCCTCACCTGGGACCTGCGGGCCGCCGAAGCCGCCTCCGCGGCCTCCGCGGCCGCGACCGCCGCCAGACGGGCACGCAGCATCCTGAGTGCCTGTTCGCGGTTCTGCAGCTGTGAACGTTCGTTCTGACAGCTGACGACGACCCCGGAGGGCAGGTGCGTGATGCGCACCGCGGAATCGGTGGTGTTGACTCCTTGCCCGCCGGGTCCAGAGGCACGGAAGACGTCGATGCGCAGATCCTGGTCGTTGATCTGCAGTTCCTCGGCCTCGACGTCCGGTGCGACCAGCACCCCCACGGCCGAGGTGTGGATGCGCCCCTGGGTCTCGGTGACGGGAACCCGCTGCACACGGTGGACCCCACCCTCGAACTTCAGTCGGCCGTAGGGACCCACCCCTTCGATGGCCGTTCCCTTGACGGCGATGGTGACGGACTTGAAGCCACCGAGATCCGTGCCCTGCGCATCCAGCACCTCGACGTTCCACCCGACCGACTCGGCGTGACGTTGATACATGCGCAACAGGTCACCGGCGAACAGTGCGGACTCCTCACCGCCCTCCCCCGACTTGATCTCCAGGATGGCATCCGCGTCGTCATTCGGGTCACGTGGCGCCAACAACCGGGTCAGTCTGGCGGTGATCCCCGCGAGTCGCTGCCGCAGGGTCTCGGCCTCCTCCGCGAAGGAGTCGTCGCTCAGGCTGAGTTCCTCCGCGGCCTCGAGGTCGGCGGCTGTCTCCCGGTGACTGGCGAGTGCCTCGACGATGGGTTTGAGGGAGGCATAACGGCGACCGACCCGGCGCATCAGCACCGGGTCGGCGTGGGTGGCGGGATCCGCCAATTGCACCTCCAACCGGTCGAATTCATCGACCAGGGGCGCTGCGGACTCGAACACTTGGCAGGGTCACTTCTTCTTGGCGTACATCCGCTCGAAACGAGCAACGCGACCACCGGTGTCCAGGATCTTCTGCTTGCCGGTGTAGAACGGGTGGCACTCGGCGCACACGTCCGCGCTCAAGGAACCCTTGACGGCGGTGCTGCGGGTGGTGAAACGGTTGCCGCAGGTGCAGTGCACCTCGGTCTCGACGTAGTCGGGATGGATTCCCTGCTTCATGGTCTTCTCCTGTTCGTGGTTTCCCCGGGTCGCCCTCACGTCATCGCGTGATGTCAGCGTGAACCGGCACAAGATTCAATTGTGCCAGCCAGTAGGCCGGCAGCCAAACCTCAGCCGTCCTGGGCCGGGGTGGTCTTCAGGACGCTGAGCAGGAACTCGTGGTTGTTCTGCGTCTTGCGCATCCTGGCGAGCAGGGTCTCCAGGGCGGCCTGGTCATCCAGGCCGGACAGCGCCCGGCGCAGCTTCCAGATGATGTTCAGCTCGTCGCGTCCGAGCAGCAGGTCCTCCCGCCGGGTGCCGGAGGCGTCCACGTCGATGGCGGGGAAGATACGCTTGTCGGCGAGCTGCCTGGCCAGTCTGAGCTCCATGTTGCCGGTGCCCTTGAACTCCTCGAAGATCACCTCGTCCATCCGGGACCCGGTCTCGATCAGGGCGGTGGCCAGAATCGTGAGGGACCCACCGTTCTCGATGTTGCGGGCAGCACCGAAGAACTTCTTCGGCGGGTACAGGGCAGCCGAGTCGACGCCACCGGAGAGGATCCGACCGGAGGCGGGAGCGGCAAGGTTGTAGGCACGGCCGAGGCGGGTGATGCCGTCGAGCAGCACCACCACGTCATGCCCCAGCTCGACGAGCCGCTTGGCGCGCTCGATGGCGAGCTCCGCAACCACGGTGTGATCCTCGGCCGGGCGGTCGAAGGTGGATGCGATGACCTCACCGGAGACGGTGCGCTGGAAGTCGGTGACCTCCTCGGGACGTTCGTCCACCAGCACCACCATGAGGTGCACCTCGGGGTTGTTCGCGGCGATCGCGTTGGCGATGTTCTGCATCACCATCGTCTTGCCCGCCTTGGGCGGGGACACGATGAGGCCACGCTGTCCCTTGCCGATGGGAGCCACCAGATCGATCACCCGACCGGTGAGCTGGGTGCCCACCGTCTCGAGACGCAGCTTCTCCTGCGGGTAGAGCGGGGTCAGCTTCGCGAAATCGGGACGTCCCTTGGCCTTCTCCGGGTCGTCACCGTTGATGGAGTCGATCCGCACCAGGGGGTTGTACTTCTCCTTGCGTTCCCCCTCGCGTGGTGTGCGGATCGCGCCGACGATCACGTCGCCGCGCCGCAGTCCGTACCGACGTACCACCGGCAACGGCAGGTAGGCGTCGTTCGGGCCGGGAAGATAGCCGGTGGTCCGGACGAAGGCATAGTTGTCGAGGATGTCGACGATCCCGGAGACGGCCGCCAACACATCGTCCTCGGCCACGGTGGGCTCGGAGTCGAACCGGTCGAATCCTGCCGTGCCACGGTTGCGCCGGTTCTGCCGGTCGCGGTTGCGACGACGACGGCTGCGACGGCCTCCCTCCCCCTCCTCCTCGAAGCGGTTGGCACCCGAACTCGCCGGGGGCAGCGACAAAGGCGCGGCGGGCTGCCCCAGTGCCAACGCCAGTCGCTCACCCACCTCCTCGTTCGTGGCCTCCTGGGAGGCCTTGTCGCGATCCCGGTTGCGATCCCTGCGCCGTCGGTTGCGAGGTGCCTCGCTCGCGTTGTCGGGGGCGGACTGTTCCGCCTGATCCTCCTTCGTTCGCGGTTTCTCGGCCCGCTTCGTCGACTCAGGGCGTTCGGTCGGCTGGGCCTCCGTGGCCTTGGCCCGAGGCAGTTCAGGCTGCTCGGCCCGTGGGGGCTGGGGGCTCTTCGGGCGATCCGCCGAGGCCCTGCGCACAGGACGGGCATGGGTGGTGATGGCCTCGATGAGGTCGCCCTTGCGCATGGTGGAGATGCCCTTGAGTCCCATGTCCGAGGCCATTTTCTTGAGCTCGGTGAGTTTCAGGCCCGCCAGGGTGTTGGTGCCGGATTCGGTCACGGAGTGCCTTTCCAAAATTTCTGGACGCCGGGAAAATGCAGAACTGAGGTCCCGGTTGCGATGAGGTCACTATGCGGTTCTCGGTGGCAGACATTCCACCTGCGCTACAGATGACGACATCGAGTTTAGCACACAATTACGTGTGCCCTGCCACTCCGACCACTCACGAGGAGGACGACTCACCGGATCGACATGCTGATGCCCGTGCCGATCCCGAGATCGTGTCGTTCGAAACCATCATGCGTGAGCGCGGCAGCTCCGGCCAGCTGCTCCGACAGCCCGAGGGCGAACACCGTCGGCCCCGCCCCGGAGATCGTGGCAGGGACACCTGAGTCACGCAGCCGGTTCATCAACTCCCAGGACTCGGGCATCAACGGTGCTCGCTGGAGCTGGTGCAGCCGATCGGAGGTGGCCTCGAGCAGCAGGTCAGGACGCCGTTCCAGTGCCTTCGGCAGGATGGCTGCCCGGATCGCCTGGGCAACGGCGTCACTCCTGGGAACCGCCTCCGGCAGCACACCTCTCGCCCCCGACGTGGGAACCTCGAGGGCGGGGACGAAGGCAATGCAGCGGAGCCCCTCGGCCGGTTCGAGCCGGATCACCTCCACCCGGTCACCGCTGATCCAGGCGAGCACCGCCCCTCCCCACACCGCCGCACCCGCGTTGTCGGGATGCCCCTCGAGCAAGCAGGCGACCCGTGCCACCTCCTGCAGGTCCAGCTCCCGGTTCGGCCAGGCCAGACCGTGGGCCAGGGCGCATCCTGCCGCGATCGCCGCCGCTGAGGACCCCAGCCCACGGGAGTGCGGGATGGTGTTGTGGGCGCTGAGCCTCAGCCCGACGGGGACCGGGACCTGCCACAGCTCCAGGCAGTGCCGGATCGTCGAGATCACGAGGTGGCTCCCGTCCCGTGGAACCTCTCCAGCCCCTTCACCGGTGACCTCGATCACCACCCCCGGGGTGTCCTGGACCTCGAGCGTCAGGTCGTCATACCAGTCGACGGCCAACCCGACGCAGTCGAAACCGGATCCCAGGTTCGCCGTGGTCGCCGGGACCCGGACCCTCAGCCTCATCTGCCCTCGATGCGCATGTACTTGATGTCATCACCGACGAAGCTCGAGCCGCGCAGCTCCTCGATGACCGCCTGCAGATCGGACTCGCGGGCCTCGTGGGTCATGAAGTTGAGACTCGCCGTGAAGCCGTCGGTGCGTCCCAGGCCTTCGAGGTAGGACTGCTGACAGGTCTGCAACGAGACCCGGTTGTTGCCGAAGATCGTCGCGCACTTGGCCAGCACCCCCGGCTTGTCCTGAACCTGGAACCGGATGTAGTAACGGCTCGTCGCCTCACCGATGGGAGCCACACCACGCTTGGTGTACCCGGTCCCCAGGTGACTGGCGGTGCCGCGGACCCGGTTGCGCGCCACCGTCACGACATCCCCCATCACGGCCGATGCCGTCGGAGCCCCACCTGCCCCCTGACCGAGGAACATCAGCTGGCCGGCCTCGACCGATTCGACGAAGATCGCGTTGTAGGCCCCCGAGACCGAGGCCAGTGGGTGGGTCTTCGGCACCATCGCCGGGTGGACCTTCACGATGACCCGGTCGTCATCGGTCAGTTTCGCCACCGCCAGCAACTTGATGACGCACCCCATCTGGTCGGCTGCGACGATGTCTGCCTGGGTGACGTTCGAGATCCCCTCGCAGAAGACCTCGGAACGGTTCACGGAGGTGTGGAAGGCCAACCCGGCCAGGATCGCCGCCTTGGCGGCGGCGTCGTGCCCCTCGACATCGGCGGTGGGATCCGCCTCCGCGAAACCGAACGCCTGCGCCTGTTCCAGTGCCACGTCGAAGCTCAGGTGGTTGGTGGTCATCTGGTCGAGGATGTAGTTGGTGGTGCCGTTGACGATGCCCATCACGGCGCGGATCTCGTCACCCACGAGGGATTCCCGCAGTGGTCTGATGATCGGGATGGCCCCGGCCACGGCGGCCTCGTAGTAGAGGTCGACCTCGTTCGCCCGGGCCGTCGTGCTCAGTTGCGCGACCTGTTCGGCCAGCAGGGCCTTGTTCGCGGTGATGACGGAGGCACCGGCGTTCATCGCCTCGGTCAGCAGGGTCGCCGCCGGCTCGATCCCACCGATGACCTCGATGACGAGATCGAGATCACCGCGCTGCACCAGGGCGTGGACATCCGTGGTGAACAGGGCGGAATCGATGCCGGGACGTTCGGTGTCGGGGCGACGCACCCCGATGCCGACCAGCTCCAGGGGGCGACCGATCCGTTGCCGAAGCTGCTCGGCCTCGCTGGTGATGATCCTCGCCACCTGCGAGCCGACCACCCCTGCACCCAGCAGCGCCACCTTCAGCGGCGCCGTGTCCTCCGTCATGCTCACTCCCCTACGTCCAGACGCATCATGTCATCGAGGGTCTCGCGACGCAGCAACGTGCGCACCGCCCCCTCGGCCACCGCCACCAGGGGCGGTTTCGGAAGCTGATTGTAGTTGCTCGCCATGGACCGGCAATACGCTCCTGCGCCGGGAACCGCGATGAGGTCCCCCGGTGCGATGTCGCGTGGCAGGAAGACGTCACGGATCAGGATGTCGCCCCCTTCGCAGTGCTTGCCGACGACCCGGCTGAGCACCGGCTCGGCGTCGCTGCTGCGGTTGGCCAGCGCGCATGAGTACTCGGCCGCGTACAGGGCAGGACGGATGTTGTCACTCATCCCACCGTCGACGGAGACATAGGTGCGACTCCGCCCGTTCTCGAGCTCGACCACCTTGACCGTGCCGACCTCGTAGAGCGCGACCCCGGAAGGCCCGCAGATGGCACGTCCGGGCTCGATGCTGAGCTGGGGACGCGCCATCTGGAAGCCCCGGCACTCATGGTCGAGGATCTCCTCGAAGGCCTGTGCGAGTTCGGCCGTGGTCTTCGGGGAGTCGGCCTCGGTGTAGGCGATCCCGAACCCACCCCCCAGGTCGAGTTCGGCCAGCTCGACCCCGGTCGCTGCACGGAACTGTTCGGCCAGCCGCAGGGTGCGACGGATCGCCACCTCGAAGCCATGGGTCTCGAAGATCTGGGAACCGATGTGGGAGTGGATGCCCCGAAGCTCCATGTGGGGCGACGACTGACACCGCACCAATGCCGCCAGAGCGTGGCCACCGAGGATCGACAGACCGAACTTCTGATCCTCGTGGGCCGTGGCGATGTACTCGTGGGTGTGGGCCTCGACCCCGGTGGTGACCCGCACCAGCACCCTGGCCACGGCACCGAGTTCGGTACAGGCCCGCTCGATCCGGTCGATCTCGTTGAACGAGTCGACGATGACACGTCCGACTCCTTGTCCCAGGGCGAACCGGATCTCGTCGAGGGACTTGTTGTTGCCGTGGAAACCGAGTCGCTCGGCCGGCATGCCCCCGGCGAGCGCGATGTGCATCTCCCCCATCGTGGTGACGTCGAGCCCGAGTCCCTCCTCGGCGACCCAGCGTGCGATGGAGCGGGTCAGCAACGCCTTCCCCGCGTAGTAGACGTGCCACCCCGTGAAACTGTCACGGAACGCCCGGGCACGGGAGCGGAAATCGGCCTCGTCGATGACGTAGACCGGGGTTCCCTGCTGGCGTGCCACCTCCGTCAGGGGCAGACCCCCGACGGTGATCCGACCCTCGCGGTCACGAACGGTTCCCTCCGGCCACAGCCTGTGCTGCAGGGCCATGGGGTCGCTGGGCATGGTGAGCCAGTGCGGCCCGCCCTGTGCGACATCCGCATGGATCGACCCGGCGATGTGCATGTGCGTCATGTCTCAACAGGGTGCCAGAGCCGCCAACCGGACACGGCGACGACTCACCATGTGGCACTTTCTCCCGAATTTGCTACCCTTTCTCAGGTCGCGTCACGACGCGATGAGTTCAGCCCCCGTAGCTCAGGGGATAGAGCACCGCCCTCCGGAGGCGGGTGCCGAGGTTCGAATCCTCGCGGGGGCGCTGGACCGCCGGAGGCACCGGCGTGGTCATCTGCAGGGGGTACCGGGTGTGACCAGTGATGCGTCATCCCTGACCTCTCCCACCCGTCGACTGGGATGGGGCATCACCCTGATCGGTGTGTTCCTCGCGACCCGCGTGCTCAACATCTGGTTCTGGAGGATGCCCGGGGTCGACTTCGTGCAGAACGACGTCTCCTACTACGGCTACTGGGTGTGGTGCCTGCTGGGCGACGGCTCGTCGCACGAACGCTGCCGCAGCGCCCTGGATGGTGCCGGGGTCATGACGGAGTACCCGTTGCCCGCGGTCTGGTTCCTGGAACTGGTCTACACACTCGGCGGGACACTTCCGCCATGGCTGCCATGGGTCCTGCTCTTCCTGGCCGTGACGGCGGTGGCCAGCCACGCCCTGCTGCGGGCGCGACGACGACCTCGCGCAGCCAGCTGGTCCACACTGCTGCTGCTCCTGGCCGCCCTGGCCCTGTGGTTCTTCGCAGCCCTGCCCACCCGGGCGAGTGCCTTCAACACCTGGTTGCCCCTGTTCGCCCTCACGATGCTGCTGCTCGACGCCCTCGTCGCGGTACTGCTGCACCGACACGGATCGGTACGTGCGGCACTGTTCTGGATCCTCTTCATCGGCGCCTGTGGACCGATCGTGTGGTTCCGGTTCGACATCCTCACCGCGGCCGCCGTCGCCCTGGCCTGTCTGTGGCTGACCCGCCATCCGTTCACCTCGGGTGCCCTCGTCGGGTTCGGTGCCGCCATCAAGCTGTGGCCTGCCCTCCTGATCCTCCCGATGTCCTCGTCCGATCCCCAGGTCCGGGGCAGGGCCCGGTCCCGCCTGCTCGGCTTCATCACCCTGGGAGGACTGCTGGGACTCGCCTCCCTGGCCTTCGGGGGGTGGTCGCGTTCCGTCTCCCCCATCGCCTGGCAGTCCGACCGCGGGCTGCAGATCGAGTCGATCCCCGCCACCCCGATCCACGTGCTGCGTGCCTGGACCGATGACACCAGTTGGTCGCTGGAACTGAGTCCCTACAACGCCATCGAGCTGTTCGGGCCGGCGACGGAACACCTGCTGCGGGTCTCCACCCTGCTCACGCTGGGTTCCGTCGTGTTGACCCTCCTGCTGACGTGGCGGCTGTTCCGCAACGTGCCCAGCAACTCCTCCCGGCACACCCAGGCGGTGCTGCTGAGTGTCCTGGCGATCGTCCTGGCGACGATCATCGCGAACAAGACGCTGTCCCCGCAGTACGTCCAGTGGCTGGCCGGCCCGTTGGCGGCCTGTCTTGCCCTGCCGACGGCGGGTTGGCTGAAGCGCCCCCTGCTGGTCGCATCGGCTCTGATGCTCGCGGTGGCGGTCCTCACCCATCACACCTACCCCTGGGGAGCCCAGGGCATCATGGCCGTCCCAAGTCCGAGCGGTCCGGAGATCGCCTCCCTGGTGGGGCGCAACCTGCTCCTGATGCTCCTGCTCGGACTGGTGGGGGGACTCGCCTGGCGCGCCACCGCCGCGTCGGAAAAGTTTCGCTAAGCTGACGGCTGGGCGAAGAGGCTCTCGCCTGTGTTCCATCACTCTCACGTAAGGGGAAAGTGGCTAGCGCCGCGGGCAAAGATGTCAAATCCTGACTCCAATGAAGCATTCGGAGCGAACTCCTGGCTGATTGACGAGATGCGCGAGAGGTGGGAGAAGGACCCAACCTCCGTCGACGTGTCCTGGCAGCGGTTCTTCGCGGAGGCCAAGACCACCCCGGAGAAACCTGCTGCGCGACCAGCGCAGTCAACCGCTCCCGGCACCGCCCGACCCGTCCCGAAGGAGCGGACGACACGCCCGGAGAACAGCCAACCCAGGGTCGAGTCGAAGGCGGCCCCCACGACCGAGACGCCAGCCTCACCCGGAACCGGTGCCGGACTGTCGGCGAACGCCCCGAATCCTTCGGTCCGGGACGAGGCGACCACGGTGGAACCGAGGCTGACGGTGCTGCGCGGTGCCCCCATGCGCACCGCCAAGAACATGGACGCCTCCCTGAGTGTCCCCACCGCCACCTCGGTACGTTCGGTGCCGATGAAGCTCGTCATCGACCAGCGGATCCAGATCAACAACTTCCTCACCACGTCCAAGGGCGGCAAGGTCAGTTTCACGCATGTCATCGCCTACGCGATGGTGCAGGCGCTCAAGGCGGTTCCCGCGATGAACAACGCCTACGACCTCATCGACGGCAGACCGACACTGATCGAGAATCCCGCCATCAACCTCGGGATCGCCATCGACCTGAAGAAGGCCGACGGCACCAGACAGCTCCTGGTGCCGAACATCAAGGGCTGCGAGCGGTTGAACTTCGCCCAGTTCTGGTCCGACTACGAGAAGGTCGTCGCGCGTGCCCGCAAGGGGGAGCTGACCGTGGCCGACTTCGCGGGAACCACGGCCACCATCACCAATCCGGGCGGGATCGGCACCAACCACTCGGTACCACGCCTGATGAACGGGCAGGGGATGATCCTG
This sequence comes from Arachnia propionica, assembly GCF_003859805.1. Taxonomy (GTDB): domain Bacteria; phylum Actinomycetota; class Actinomycetes; order Propionibacteriales; family Propionibacteriaceae; genus Arachnia; species Arachnia propionica_C. Next base: position 164,776 of record NZ_RQZG01000001.1, on the reverse strand, counting down.
GGGGTCGGCAACATCGACTACCCGGCCGAGTTCCAGGGGACCTCGATCTCGCGCATCACCGATCTCGGCATCTCGAAGGTCACCACCTTGACCTCCACCTACGACCACCGGGTCATCCAGGGCGCCCAGTCGGGTGAGTTCCTCAAGGTGATGCACGAGCTCCTGCTCGGTGCCGACGGTTTCTACGACAAGATCTTCGAGGCACTGCGCATCCCCTACGAACCGCTGCGGTGGAGCCAGGACGTCTCCGCCCACCGGGCGAGTCAGGTGAGCAAGCAGGGTCGGGTGCTCGAGTTGATCAACGCCTACCGCACGGTCGGACATCTCGTCGCCGACACCGATCCGCTGGAGTATCGGCAGCGGGCCCACGAGGATCTCCGGCTGGAGACCCACGGGTTGTCCATCTGGGACCTGGACCGCGAGTTCGCCGTCGGCACCTTCGGGGCCCAGAAACGCTCCTACCTCACGCTCCGGGAGATCCTGCAGATCCTGCAGAACTCGTACTGCCGCACGGTCGCCTACGAGTACATGTACATCGCTGATCCCCGGCAGCGCGAGTGGTTCCAGGAGCGGATCGAGGTGCCCCGGCAGTCGCTCACCCATGAGGAGCACATGCACGCCCTCGACAAGCTCAACGAGGCCGAGGTGTTCGAGACCTTCCTGCAGACCAAGTTCGTCGGTCAGAAGAGGTTCTCCCTCGAGGGCGGCGAATCCGTCATCGTCCTCCTCGACGAGGTCTGCCAGCAGGCCGCTTCCGAGGGACTGGACGAGGTCTGCATCGGGATGCCCCACCGCGGCCGCCTCAACGTGCTCACCAACATCATCGGCAAGCACTACGGCCAGATCTTCCAGGAGTTCGACGGCACGATCGACGTCTCCGGCACCGGTGACGTCAAGTACCACCTGGGTGCCGAGGGCGAATTCGTGGCCAGCAACGGCTCCACCATCAAGACCTCCGTCGCCGCGAATCCCTCCCACCTCGAGGCCGTCAACCCGGTCCTGGAGGGCATCACCCGGGCCAAGCAGGACATGCTGGGCGGCGACGACTTCGCGGTCCTGCCGGTACTGCTCCACGGCGATGCCTCCTTCTCCGGTCAGGGCGTGGTGCTCGAGACCCTCCAGATGAGCCAGCTGCGCGGCTACAAGACCGGCGGAACGATCCACATCGTGGTCAACAACCAGGTCGGCTTCACCACCGCACCGGTCGAGTCCCGCACCTCCACCTACTGCACCGATGTGGCCAAGGCCATCTCAGCCCCCGTGATGCACGTCAACGGGGACGACCCCGACTCCTGCATCCGGGCCGCCCGCATCGCCTTCGCCTACCGCGAGAAGTTCCACAAGGACGTCGTGATCGACCTGGTGTGCTACCGCCGTCGTGGTCACAACGAGGGGGATGACCCGAGCTTCACCCAACCGAAGATGTACGACCTCATCGAGCAGAAGCGCTCTGTGCGTCGGCTCTACACCGAGGCCCTCATCGGACGCGGTGACATCTCCGTCACCGACGCCGAGAACGTGATGAACGCGTTCCGGAACCGCCTGGAGAACGTGTTCAAGGTGGTACGAGAGGCGAAGAGCTCCGGGAAGGTCTCGGAGGACTACACCCGGGTTCCCTACTACCCCACCAAACCGGAGCGTCGCCTCACCGAGATCACCCCGGAGATGATGCATCGCATCAGTGAGGTCCACACCCGGTTGCCCGAGGGGTTCACACCGCACCCGAAGGTGATGCCCCAGTTGGAACGTCGCGCCGAGCAGATCCTCGAGGGCCCGATCGACTGGGCCACCGCCGAGCTGCTCGCCATCGGCTCGCTGTTGATGGAGGGTCGTCCGGTGCGGTTGACCGGCCAGGACTCACGACGGGGCACCTTCTCGCAACGTTTCGCAGCCATCGTCGATCGGGTCACCAATGAGGCCTGGGTGCCGTTGAAGCACCTCAGCGACGACCAGGGAACCTTCGACGTGTTCGACTCACTGCTCAGCGAGTACGCGGTCCTCGGGTTCGAGTACGGCTACTCGGTGGCCCGGCCCGACGCACTCGTGCTCTGGGAGGCCCAGTTCGGTGACTTCGCCAACGGGGCCCAGACCATCGCCGACGAGTTCGTCGCCTCGGGTGAGGCCAAGTGGTCACAGAAGTCAGGGGTGGTGCTGCTGCTGCCCCACGGCTTCGAGGGCCAGGGGCCGGACCACAGCTCGGCCAGGATCGAACGTTGGCTCCAGCTCTGCGCCGAGAACGCACTGGCGGTGTGTCAGCCCTCGACCGCGGCCAGCTACTTCCACCTGCTGCGTCAACACGCCTACGTCAACTGGCACCGCCCCGTGGTCATCGCCACCCCGAAGTCCATGCTGCGCGCCAAGGCCGCGTCCTCGATGCCTGACGACTTCACCTCCGGCAGGTGGGAACCGGTCCTGGATGATCCGACCATCACGGATCCGGCGCGGGTGACACGCCTGCTGGTCTGTTCCGGCAAGATCCGCTGGGAGCTGGTGGCCAGACGCGAGAAGCTCGGCCTGGACGGCCAGGTGGCCATCATCGCCCTCGAACGCCTCTACCCGCTGCCGGGCGAGGAGATGGCCAGGGTGTTGGAGCGTTACCGTCACGTCACCGACATCCGTTTCGTCCAGGACGAACCTGCCAACCAGGGAGCGTGGCCGTTCATCTCCGTCCATCTGCCGAACGCCGTCGCACAGCACTCCGAGCTGAGACTGAACATGCGACGGGTGGCCAGGCCGTGGTCGTCGGCTCCCTCGGTCGGCTCCCTGAAGGTCCATCAGCAGCAGAGCGAGGCCCTGCTGAACACCGCATTCGAGGAGTGAGATGTACTTCACAGATCGTGGCCTGGAGGAACTGGCGTCCCGACGTGGGGACGAGGAGATCTCCTTCGAGTGGTTGGCCGATCAACTCCGCACCTTCACCGACCTGAACCCGGAGTTCGAGGCCGCCGTCGACCGGTTGGCGTCGTGGCTGGCCCGGCTGGACGACGAGGAGGAGTGATGAGCGATCTCACCACGAGGTTCACCGATCTGGTCGGCAGACCACCAGAGGGCATCTGGTTCGCCCCCGGGCGGGTCAACCTCATCGGGGAGCACACCGACTACAACGACGGTTTCGTCCTGCCCTTCGCCCTGCGACAACGCGCCCGGGTGGCGGCGGCCCGTCGCGACGACGAGATCGTCGTGATGCATGCGCTGGATCTCGACGAGTCGGTCGAGCTGCCGTGGGCGGACCTGGCCCCCGGCAGCGGGGGCTGGTCCGCCTACCTGGCCGGGGTGCTCTGGGCCCTGCGGGAGGCAGGGCACCCGGTCGGGCCGGTCTCCCTGGTGCTCACCTCCGATGTCCCACACGGGGCTGGGCTGTCCAGCTCCGCAGCCATCGAGTGCGCCACCATGGCTGCCCTGTGCGACCTGTTCCAGCTGGAGATCGCCCCGATGGAACGGGCGAAGCTGTGCCAGCGGGCCGAGAACGTCTACGTCGGGGCCCCCACCGGCCTGTTGGACCAGGCGGCCTCGACGTTGTGCACCAAGGACGCGGGGATGTTCCTGGACTGCCGCAGTCTCGAGGCGACGACGGTGCCCCTACCGTTGGCCGACCACGGTGCCGAGATCCTCGTGCTGGACACCCACACCCCGCACAGTCATGTCGACGGGGAGTACGGGGAACGTCGGGCGACCTGCGAGGCGGCCGCCGCCCTGCTCGGACTCTCCGCCCTGCGGGACGTCGAGGACCTGGATCGGGCGCTGGCGGCGCTGCCGGACGAACGGATGCGCAAACGTGTCCGCCATGTGGTCACTGAGAATGAGCGAACCATGGCTGCCCTCACAGCTGCTCGGGCAGGTCGTTTCGAGGAGCTGCCGGCACTGCTCGACGCCTCACACGCCTCCATGCGTGACGACTACGAGATCACGGTTCCCACCGTCGACCTCGCGGTGGAGACCGCGCGTGCCGCCGGTGCGCTCGGGGCCCGGATGACGGGGGGCGGCTTCGGTGGATGCATCATCGCGTGGTGCCACACCGGTGAGGGTGACCGCATCGGCCAGGCCATCTCCGAGGCCTTCACCGCTGCCGGGTTCGATGCACCGTCGTGGTTCGTCGCGACCCCGGAGGCCGGCGCCGGTCGCCTCCAGTAGGAATATTCGGGAAACAGGCCCCGAGGAAAAGGGGGTTGTCTATCGTGTCCCTGAGGGGTAAGGTTCATCCGCTCGCGAATTGATGACAGATGGAGGGGCTCGACCAATGGATTGGCGGCACAGGGCAGCTTGTTTGACGGAGGATCCGGAATTGTTCTTCCCCGTCGGCAACACCGGCCCTGCCCTTCAGCAGATCGAGGATGCGAAACGGATCTGCCAGCGCTGTGAGGTCAAGGACCAGTGCCTCGCCTGGGCCCTCGAGGCGGGCCAGGACCACGGGGTGTGGGGCGGGATGAGTGAGGACGAGAGACGCGCCATCAAGCGTCGTCAGGCACGGTCCCGGGTACGCGCCAGCTGACCCGGGGCTCACACCTCACTCGGCAGCACCAGGCGCGCCCGGGTGCCGGTCCCTGACTCGGCGGGCCCGATCTCCAGCGTGCCCCCCAGATCCCCCACCAGGGTGGAGATGATGGCCAGTCCCAGACTCTTCTGGTTGCCGAGCCTGAACCCGTCCGGCAGACCGACACCGTCGTCGATCACATCGACGAGGAGATGCTGGTCGTCGCGGTGCGGATGGACCACGAGACGCCCTGAGCCACTGCCCAGCCCGTGCTCGATGGCGTTCTGACACAGCTCGGTGATGACCATGCCCAGTGAGGTCGCGGCCTCGGCACGTACCTCACCGAAGCTTCCGTCCCTGGTGGCCTCGACGGTTCCACTGGTCGCTGCGAGGTCACCAACCATCCGCAGGATCCGGTCACACACCGCGTCGAAGGCGACGTCGTCGGTGATGCTGTGGCTCAGCGTGTCATGGACCAGGGCGATGGACGAGACCCGTCGCATCGCATCCGTCAACGCCTCGTACCCCTCCTCGGACTTCAGTCGCCTGGCCTGCATCCGAAGCAGCGCGGCGACCGTCTGCAGGTTGTTCTTCACCCGATGGTGGATCTCACGGATGGTGGCGTCCTTGGTGACCAGCATCCGGTCCCGGCTCCGCAGGTCAGTCGTGTCCCGGCACAGCACCAGGGTTCCCTGACGCTCCCCCTGGACCACCAGGGGCAGCACCACGAGGCGCATCGAGGCCCGCGGTTGTTCCACGTCGAAGACGACGCTGCGTTGCTCCGCCAGATCCGACTGGACGGTCTGCCCCACCGATTCGACATTCTTCATCACACTCCGGATCAGGACGGGGAAGTCCTCGTCCGCGACATCGCCCAGCGCTCCGAGCCGCCGGAACGCGGTGATGGCATTGGGCGAGGCGTAGCTGATCCGACCACTGGGCTGTACCCTGAGCACGCCGTCGCACACCCTGGGTGCCAGGGCCTTGTCACTGACCGGCGCCAGGGGGAACCTGCCCTCGAGGATCATCGAGGTGAAGATGTCGGCCGCCTCGAGATAGTTCTCCTCCAGGGAGCCGGTGGCACGCATCCCCATCTGGTTGGTGTGCCTCTCGAGCACCGCGATGCACCGCCCACCCCGAAGGATGGGGACGGCCCACACGTCGACCGGGATCCCTGCGGACAGGGCGTTGTCCCCCGTCTCGCAGATCTCATGGCTGAGGAAAGCCACGAGCACTTGGTGCTCGGGTTCGTAGGAGATCCGTTCCCCGATGACGTCGTCCTCCAGCGCGGTCGGTCCGGTCACCGGGCGGATCTGGGCGACGCAGGTGAACTCCTGGCAGTCCTCGGAGTCGTCATCGGGCACCCACAGCAGCAGGTCGGAGAAGGAGAGATCGCTCAGCAGGTGCCACTGGCCCTGGAAGGCGAGAAGCCACTCGGCATCTGTCAACTGATCGACGGCGGACATCACCATGGGCATACTCTGCCATCACGGGAGCTGGTGGCGCCACGAGGGTTCTGGCACAATGGGCCGTCGCATCGCAAGAGAAGGAGACCCTGATGGGCAAGACCGGTCGCAAGCGTCGCGCTCGCCGCAAGAACAAGGCCAACCACGGCAAGCGTCCCAACGCCTGAGAGCCATCACGACGCCCCGTCCCGAACCGGGACGGGGCGTCCTCACGTGATCACCCGTTCATTCCACCGAGGCACAACGCGGTGAGGCGATTCCTGAGCTGGGTCGGGGCCGAGGTGGCCGGTTGGCTGCGACGGATCATCACACTGATGGTCTGCTCGATCTCGAAGCTCTCCATACAGCGTTCACAGGCGTGCAGATGATGGCGCACGAGATCGGCCTCGGTCTCCGGAAGTTCACCGTGCAGGAAGGCGTGGACGACCTCCAGGGCCCGCACGCACTCATCCATGTCATCGTGGTCATGGCTCCACATGTCAGGGTCGCTCATCGGGACCTCCCGATGCCGCGTTCGGCCGCGTAGTCCGCCAGGACGGTACGCAGCTGGGAACGTCCCCGGTTGAGCCGTGACATCACGGTACCGACGGGGGTATCCATGATGGCTGCGATCTCCTTGTAGCTGAAACCCTCGACATCCGCGAGGTAGACCGCCAGTCGGTAGTTCTCCGGTAGCGCTGCCATCGCCTCGGCGACAACCTGGTCGGGGGTGCTGTCGAGTGCCTCCATCTCCGCGGACCGGAGCCCCTGTGAGTCATGGGATGCCGCCCGGGCCAGCTGCCAGTCGGTGACGTCCTCATCCCCACTGAGCTTGGGGGATCGCTCCGCCTTGCGCCACGTGCTGATGTAGGAGTTGGTGAGGATCCGGTACAACCAGGCCTTCATGTTGGTGCCGTCCTTGAACGACTCCCTTCCCTTGAGGGCCTTGGCGTAGGTCTCCTGCACCAGGTCCTCCGCATCGGCCGGGTTCCTGGTCATCTTGAGCGCGGCGGAGTAGAGGCGGTCGAGGTGGCTGAGTGCCTCCTCCTCGAACGCCAGTCCCAGGCCGGCTGCGTCGATCTCCACTGAAGAATCCATCGAGGAAGAAACTACCGCCTCCAGGACCCGATCCGTGGGAGGGTCCAGCACCAAAGTTGCGGTCATGCCCGTGACAACGTCGTCGGCCGGGTGTCTATTCCCACGGATTTTTCCGAGGCGGCGGCGACGAAGCGGTTGTGGTGTGGGTATGTTAGGTGCCATGAGTCTGTTGCGTTTCTTCGCCCGAAGCCTCTTCGCCAGCGCCTTCATCGCCGACGGCGTCCACAAGGTCACGAGACCGACCGATGTGGCCCCTGAGGCCGAGAAGTTCACCTCCGCCGTCGCTCCGGTCGTGCAACGGGTCCTGCCTGCTCGGTACTCCTCCTATGTCCCGGAGCTGCCCGAGACCTGGGTCAGGCTCTGTGGGGTGGCGGAGGTCGCCGGCGGGACCATGTTCGCCACCGGGATCGGACGCCGCGCAGGCGCCCTGTTGCTCAGTGGGGCCGGTGTGATGAACGTCGTGACCGCGCTGCCGGGCAAGGGAACCCCCAAGGAGGAGCGCGTCCACGACAGGCCTGACCTGTTGCGTCGCGTCGCCCTGGTGGGTGCCGCGCTCCTGGCCGCACGAGATCTGCAGGGTCAGCCCAGCCTGAAGTGGCGACGCAAGCACGCGGCCAAGAAGGTCGCCAGGGCCACCGCCAGGGCCAAGAAGCGGGTGGTGTCGTCCTGACCCCGCAGGAGCTGCCCACCACGCGTGGTCCGGTGGTGGGGCTCACCCGTGTCCCGGGTTCCAAGTCCGAGACCAATCGCGCTCTGGTGCTGGCCGCCCTCGCCGACGGCCCGGCGAGCTTGGAGGGGGTGCTGAGATCACGCGACAGTGACCTCATGATGGCTGCCCTGCGCGGCCTCGGGGTCGAGATCGCACAGGTCGCCCCCGACGCGCTGAGGATCACCCCACCAGCCCGGTTCCGCGCACCAGTGGGCGGGATCGACTGCGGGCTCGCCGGTACCGTGATGCGCTTCGTCCCTCCCCTGGCCACCTTGGCGGACGGTCCTGTCCGGTTCCACGGGGATCCCCATGCCTCGAACCGTCCGATGGCAGGCCTGCTCGACGGCCTGCGGCAGCTCGGTGCGACGATCGACGGGGACCGCCTGCCACTGACCGTCACACCGCCCGGTCCCGACGTACCGCGTCGTCCGCAGGAGGTCGTGATCGACTCATCGGCCTCGAGCCAGTTCCTCTCCGGGCTGCTCCTGATCGGTGCCCGACTGACCGGGGGGCTTTGTCTCAGACACCGGGGGGACCGCCTCCCATCCCGTCCCCACATCGAGATGACCGTCACGATGCTGCAGGAACGCGGGGTCCACGTCGAGTCCCCGGACGAGGCCTCCTGGAGGGTGCAGGAGAGCACCATCACCGCCCGCGACGTGACCGTTGAGCCGGATCTGACCAATGCTGCTGCCTTTCTCGCCGCTGCAGCGGTCACCGGAGGGCGGGTCACCGTCCCGGGCTGGCCCCGATACTCCCTCCAACCCGGCGCGATGTTCCTCCCCGTGGCCGAGGAGATGGGCTGCACGGTCAGCCTCCTCGGTGACACCGTTGAGCTCACGGGTCCCGAACGACTCCACGCGGTGGCGGTCGACCTGCACGAGGCCTCCGAGCTCACCCCGGTCGTCGCCGCCCTCGCAGCGGTCGCGGAGGGCACCACACGAATCACGGGTGTGGCCCACATCCGCGGCCACGAGACCGACCGGCTGAGCGCCCTGGCAGCTGAGTTGACCACGCTCGGGGTCTCCGTCGTCGAGCTGCCCGACGGGCTGGAGATCACCGGTGGCCTGCCGACCGGTGACCCGGTCGAACTCCGCACCTACGCGGATCACCGCCTGGTCCATTTCGCCGCGATCCTGGCCTTGGTCCGTCCCGGGATCACGGTGGATGACGTCGGTTGTGTCTCCAAGACCATGCCGGACTTCATCGAACGTTGGACCGGCCTGGTGGGCGTCTGATGGCGCGCTGGGATGACGACCACACCGCCTTCGAGCGGCCCCGTCGGCGTAGCCGCCCCCGCACCAAGGACCGTCCGGACTACTCCTCGGCCCCGGTGGCGATGGTGGCCTCCATCGACCGGGGACGTTACCGCTGTCTCATGACCGATGGCCGGGCCGTCAGTGCCACCAAGGCCCGGATCCTCGGCCGCAAGGGGGTGATCGTCGGCGACCGGGTCCGACTCGACGGCGACGTCTCCGGCGCTGAGGGCACCTTGGCCCGCATCGTCGAGGTGGAGGAGCGTTCCTCGATGCTTCGCCGCTCCGCGGATGATGCCGACACCTTCGAGCGCCCCATCGTCGCCAATGCTGACCAGCTGATGATCGTCACGGCGCTGGCCGACCCCGAACCTCGGATGGGGATGATCGACCGGATCCTGGTGGCCGCCTATGACGCCGGGGTCGCCCCCGTGCTGTGCCTGACGAAGGCAGATCTCGCCTCGCCTGATGCGTTGCGGGCCGCCTACGAACCGCTCGGGGTGCCCATCGTCGTGACCCGTCCCGGAGCGGATCTGGAGCCGGTCCGAGAACACCTGGAGGATCTCACCACGGTTCTCATCGGACACTCCGGGGTGGGCAAGTCCACCCTGGTCAATGCGCTGGTTCCCGGCACCGGTCGGGCGACGGGTGCGGTCTCCGAGGTCACCGGCAAGGGACGCCACACCTCCACCTCGGCGGCAGCGATCGCCCTGCCGGGTGGCGGCTGGATCATCGACACCCCGGGAGTCAGGTCCTTCGGCATCAGCCACGTCCAACCCGAGTCCTTCGTGGCGGCCTTCAGCGATCTGGCGGATCTCGTCGAGAACTGTCCCCGAGGCTGCCGTCATGACTCCCAGGCCCTTGAATGTGCCCTTGACGAGGCACTCGGTGAGGGCCTGCTGGATGCGCAGCGACTCGCCTCGTTCCGCAGAATGGAACGGGCCTTCGCGTGATCAACCCGGGTCTCGGCTAGGTTATGTCCATGGCCTCCAGCAAATCATTCACCGATGACATCCGTCTGGCACACGTCATGGCCGACGACGCCGACTCGATCTCCATGGCACGATTCAAGGCCCAGGACCTCGATGTGCGCACCAAACCGGATCGGACCCCCGTGACCGAGACCGACACCGCCGTCGAGGAGGCGATCCGTCGGACCCTGTCGCGCACCCGCCCCAGGGACGCCGTCCACGGCGAGGAGATGCAGGACTCCGGTAGTTCTCCGCGCCGCTGGATCATCGATCCCATCGACGGCACGGCGAACTACCTTCGCGGTGTACCGGTGTGGGCCACCCTGATCGCCTTGGAGGTCGAGGGCGAGATCGTCGCCTCCGTGGTCTCCGCCCCCGCGTTGGGGCGTCGGTGGTGGGCGACGAAGGGAGGCGGGGCCTTCACGGGACGTTCCATCCTCAACCCCACGGAGATCCGCACCAGCAAGGTGTCGAGGGTCGAGGACGCCTCGCTCTCCTACGCCAGCATCGACGGCTGGATCGAGTCCGGGCGTGGCCAGGGTTTCGTCGATCTCATGCGCGAGGTGTGGCGGTCCAGGGCCTACGGGGACTTCTGGAGCTACATGCTGCTCGCCGAGGGCGCCGTGGACATCGCCTGTGAGCCGGAGCTGCAGCTCTACGACATGGCCGCTCTCGACGTCATCGTGCGTGAGGCAGGGGGCCGCTTCACCAGCATCGACGGCAAACCCGGCCCGTACCACGGCAACGCCCTGGCCACGAACGGGCCCCTCCATGACGCAGTGCTGGAGCGGCTCAGCCTCTGAGAACTCAGATCACGCGGACCCGGATGGTCTCCTCGAGCCCTTGGAGCTCCTGCAGGAGACCATCGAAATGCTCTCCACCGACATCGGTCACCGCATACCCGTGCTCCCCCAGCGTCGCCAAGGTCTGAAACCCGATGTTCATGTTGTGCCGGGCCAGCACCTGGTTCAACCGGGCCATCACACCGGGCACGTTGTGGTGCAGGTGCAGGATCCGCTCACTGCGGGGAGCGGTCACGGAGACCTCGGGCAGGTTCACGCACATCGAGGTGTTGCCGAACTCCTCGTAGTCAGCCAGCTTGCCCGCCACGTAGCGCCCGATGTCCACCTGGGCCTCCTGCGTGGAGCCACCCACGTGTGGGGTGAGCAGAACGTTCGGGATCCCCTGGAGCGGTGAGACGAAGGGCTCCTCCTTGCTCTTCGGCTCGGTGGGGAACACGTCCACAGCGGCTCCTGCGATGTGGCCGGAACGCAGCACCTCGGCCAGGGCCTCGATGTCGACCACGTTGCCTCGACACAGGTTGAGGAAGAGCGTCCTCGGACGCATCTGGGCGAACTCCTTCGCCCCGATGAGGTGCTTGTTCGCGGCACGTCCGTCGACATGGAGCGAGATGGTCTCGCAGGTGGCGAACAGCTCCTCCATCGAGTCCACCCGGGTGGCGTTGCCGAGAGCCAGCCGGTCCACCACGTCGTAGAAGTAGACCCGCATCCCCAGGGCCTCGGCCAACACGGACAGCTGGGAGCCGATGTTGCCGTAGCCGACGATGCCCAGGGTGCGGCCACGGACCTCATGGGAACCGACGGCGGACTTGTCCCACACACCGGCGTGCATTCCTGCGCTGCGATCACCGAGACGGCGCGCCATGGCGATGATCTCGCCGAGAGCCAGTTCCACGACTGATCGGGTGTTCGAGTACGGGGCGTTGAAGACGGGGACCCCTGCAGCTGCAGCCGCCGGCAGGTCCACCTGGTTGGTCCCGATGCAGAAGGCCCCCACCGCCGCCAGCCCCGGCCGTGCCTTGAACACGGCCTCGGTGAGATGGGTACGCGACCGGATACCGAGGAACTGCACGCCGTCGAGTGCCTCGATCAGTTCGTCCTCACTCAAGGCGTTGGGGAGCAGTTCGACCTCGTGGCCACGGGAGGACAGCACACGAACGGCTTCGGGGTGGATGTTTTCGAGCAGCAGAGCCTTCACGAGCCGCATGCTACCCGGATTCACAAGGACAGGGTCGCCTTGACCAGTTCTCGGGTGTATGGATCCTCAGGGTCGTCGAGGACCTGTGGGACCGGCCCGGTCTCCACCACCCGGCCGTGCCGGAGGACCACCACCTGCTGGCAGAGGTGACGCACCACCGCGAGGTCATGACTGACGAACAACATGGCCAGACCACGTTCTCGAACCGTGTCGCCCAGCAGGTTGAGCACCTGGGCACGCACGGAGACGTCGAGCGCGGAGACGGGCTCATCGGCGATGAGCAGGTCGGGTTCACTGATGAGGGCACGTGCGATGGCGATGCGTTGGCGCTGACCGCCGGACAACTGGTGCGGGTAGTGCTCCAGCACCTCCACGTCGAGCCCGACGGCCTCGACCACCTCGGCCACCAGCTGATTCACCGGGATCCCGGAGCGCCTGGTCCACGGCGATCGCAGCGGCTCGGCGATGATGTCGCGGAGCCGCATCCGGGGGTTGAGCGACGAGTTGGGGTCCTGGTGGATCAGCGACACCCGCCGCCGCATCTCCGCCAGTTGCCGATCCGTGCGGTGATCGACGCGCTCACCGTCGAAGATCACCTCACCGGCGCTCGGCTGGACCAGGCCGAGAATGGTCCGCAACAGTGTCGTCTTGCCGGAGCCTGAGCCCCCGACGATCCCGACCCGCTCCCCTGCTGCCACGGTGAGGTCCACCTCATGAAGGGCACGGAAGGTGCTCCGGTTGCGGTGGAAGGTGACATCCACCCGTCGGAACTCCACGAGGTGCGTCATGATCGTCTCCAGTGATCGGCGACGGTGGGCAACCGCTCCCCCGGCGCCACGGCGGAGATGCGTGCCGCCGCGACCAGCCCACGCGTGTAGGGATGTTGCGGTGAGTCGATGATCTGTTGAATGGGCCCGGACTCGACGATCCCACCGTCCAGCATGACGACGACGTGCTGACAGACCTCCCGCACCACGGCCAGGTCATGGCTGACGAACAGTGCCGCGCGACCCTCCAACTGACCGTGGAGCAGGTCGAGGATCTGTCGTTGCACGATGACGTCGAGTGCAGTGGTCGGCTCATCGCAGATCACGAGATCCGGCTCGTTGGCCAGAGCCATCGCGATGAGGGCACGCTGCCGTTGCCCCCCGGAGAGCTGGTGTGGGTAGGAGTCGGCGATCCGTGTCGGATCCTCCAGACCGACTCGCTGCAACCAGTCGGTGACGAGGCCACGGATCCGCCCACGTCGTTCAGGGTGGTGGAGCGCGACCGCCTCCCCCACCTGCCTCCCCACCCGCATCGTCGGGTCGAGGGCGGTCATGGGCTCCTGGAAGACCATGGAGACGACCTCGCCACGCAGCGCACGCAGCTCTCGTTCCGGACGGCCGACGAGTTCCTTGCCGGCCAGCTTGATGGAGCCGGAGACATTCGCCGTCTCCGGCAGCAATCCCATGATCGCGAGCGCCGTCACCGATTTCCCGGACCCCGATTGACCGATGATGCCGAGCCGTTCGGTGGCCTCGAGCGTGAAACTGATGCCGTCGACAGCGACCTTGCGGCGTCGCCCGAAGGTGATCCGCAGTTCCTCGACCTCCAACAGACTCATGCCAACTCCCTCAACCGGGGGTCCAGGAGGTCACGCAGTCCGTCCCCCAGCAGATTGCAGCCCATGGTCGCCACGGCCACCGCCATTCCGGGCCAGAAAGCGATCATCGGTGCGGAGAACAGTTGATCCTGGGCTTCACGGAGCATACGGCCCCACGTGGCGTCGTCGGCGCTGGAGGCCAGGCCGAGGTAGGACAGTCCTGCCTCGGCGAGGATGGCGATGCCGACGCTGACACTGGCCTGTACCCCGAGCACCGGGGCGATGTTGGGCAGGACATGACGCCAGGCGATGTGGGTGCGCGGGATGCCCGAGAGACGAGCGGCCTCGACATAGGCCTGTCCCATGACCTGCAGTGTCGCGGCACGGGCGATCCTCACGAAGCCCGGCACGGTGGCCAGGGAGATCGCCATGAGCGCGGTCCAGACGGAACCACCCAGGGCCGCTGCGAAGAGGATGGCCAGCAGGAGGGCCGGGAAACCGTAGAGGATGTCAGCACCTCGGGCGATGAGCCTGCCTGCCCAGCCACGGCTCATTCCGGCGACGATGCCTGCCGGGATTCCGATGACGGCAGCACCCGCCACGGAGATCACCCCGATGAGCAGTACCAACCGGGCCCCCTTCATGAGGCGACTGACGATGTCGAAACCTCCGCCATCGGTGCCGAGCCAGTGCTGGGATGAGGGAGTCTCGAGCCTCGAACCGGTGATCGCCTGCGGGTCATGCGGGGTCCACAACATCCCGAGCAGCGCCGCGAGGACGACCAGCCCGATCAGGATGGTGCCGAAGAGCAGGTTGGAGCGTCGGATCATCGCGCCTCCCGGGTGTTGCGAAGGCGGGGATCCACCACGTGGTAGATCGCATCGACGACGAAGTTGATCACCAGCACCGTCCACACCAGGATCAGGACGATTCCCTGGACCAGTACCAGATCCCGCTGCGAGACCGCACGCAGCAACCGGGAGCCCAGTCCCTGGATGGAGAAGACCTGTTCGATGATGATGGCCCCCACCAGGAGCGTCGCGATCTGGAGACCGAGGACGGTGAGCAGGGAGATGGCCACGTTGCGGGAACCGTGCCGAAGCAGTGCACCCCATCTGCTCCAGCCCACGGAACGGGCCGTGCGGAACCAGTCCTCCCCCGTGACCTCGATGACTGCACTGCGCACGTAGCGGGACAGCAGGCTGCCCTGGACCAGCCCGAGTGACAGGGCCGGCAACGCCAGGTGTGAAGCCCACCGGGCGGGGTCCTGGGTGAGGGGTACGTATCCCCCTGCCGGGAACCACCGGAGGTGGACTGCGAAGACGATGACCAGCCACATGGCCGCCCAGAAAGCCGGAACGGCCAACCCCACCTGGGACAGCATGGAGGACAGGAAACCACTCAGGTGTCGTCGCCTGAGCGCGGCATGGGTACCGAGTGGGATCGCGACGACGAGGGCGATGAGCATCCCCGAGACGATGAGCCATACCGAGATCCCGAGTCGGGGCAGGATCTGGGACATGACCTCCTGGCCGGAGATCATCGAGGTGCCGAAGTCCCCGACCACCACACCACTGATCCACTCCAGGTAACGGATGACCAGCGGACGGTCGAGTCCCAGTCTGGTCTCCAACGCAGCCACCTCCTCAGGGCTGGCCTGCGTGCCGAGCAGGATCCCTGCCACGCTTCCGGGCAGGGCATTGGTGGCGAGGAAGATGAGGACCGACGCCACCAGGAGGCTCACCACCAGGCCGATGATGCGCCTGGCGACGGCATGGGGGTTCATCGTCAGCGGCTGGTGGCCACGTGGGTCAGGTCGAAGGACAGCCCCGTGCCGTTGGCTGCGATCCCGGAGACCTCCGTGGTGGTGATGATGATGTTCGGCAGCAGGAACAGCCAGTCGGCTGCGGCATCGTCGGCGAGCACCTTGGCGGCCTTCTTGAGGGTCGCGGTGTGCTCAGCCTCCGTGGTGGTGGCGTCGGCTGCGGCCATCAGTTCGGTGAACTCGGGATTGTCGTAGCCCCAGTAGTAGTCACTGCGTGCGAAGGCGGCGAGATCCCAGGGCTCGACGTGGGCGACGACGGTCATGTCGTAGTCGCGTTGCTTGTAGACCGATTCCAACCAGGTGGCGAACTCGAGCTCCTCGGTGACCACCTCGATACCGACCTCACGCAACTGGGCGGCGACGAGTCGGGCGATGGGCGGGGCGTACGGCAGGTTGGGTACACGCAGACGCAGGGTGAGCCCTTCGGCGTGCCCGGCCTCGGCCAGCAGGGCCCTGGCCTTCTCGGGGTCATGGGGGTAGGTCCTGGAGAGGTCCTCGTACCAGCGATCCGTGGGGGGCACCATGGAGCCGATCAGGGTTCCCTTGCCGCCCCAGGCGCCATCGATGATCGCCTGCCTGTCGATGGCATGGTTGATGGCCTGTCGGACCCTGACGTCCTGCAGTGCCGGATTGACATGGTTGAAACCGAGAACCACCTCACCATCGGTGGTGCCCTCGAGGACCTTGAACCTGGCGGCGTCGCTGAACTGGTCGACGGCCTGCGGCACCGTGAGGTTGGACACGATGTCGAGCTGACCGGAGAGCATGGCGGTGACCATGGCATTGGCATCGGCGTAGTACCGGAAGTTCACCTCGTCGACGCGTGGCCCGGTGCCCCAGTAGTTCTCGTTGCGTTTGAGGGTGACGCTGGAGCCGACGTCGTGTGAGGAGAAGACATAGGGCCCGGAACCCGCCGGAGTGGTGCTGAGGTCGGTGGCTGCACCGAGGTCGTAGATGATGCCGGCGGTGGAGGTCATGTCGTAGAGCCACTGCTGGCTCGGCCCGGTGAGCGTGACCCTGACCTGGTGCTCGTCCACCGCGGTCACCTCCTTGACCTTCTCCATCTGGGACCTGAGGACCTGGGTGGTATCCTTGCCGTCCCGGATGCGCAGCAGGGAGTCGACGACAGCCTGGGCATCGACCGGGCTTCCCGAGGCGAAGGTGGCCGAGGGCTCAAGGTCGAAGGTGTAGACCGTGGCATCCGGGCTGACGGTCCAGCTCTTCGCGAGCAGGGGCTTGATCTCTCCCTGGTCGTTGATCCGCACCAGCGTCTCGTAGACGTTGTACAACAGCACGAACGGGGTCCCAGCCCCTGTGGTGGTGGCGGGATCCAGTCCTGTTGGTTCAGCGGTGGCCCCGACGTTGAGAATCACCGGCTGACTGCCGCCGGCCCCTGTCGGTTTGGAGCAGGCACCCAGCAGCACGCTCACGCCCAGCAGGACACCTACCAGAGCGGCGAGGCGCCGGAAGTGGTGATTGAGGCTCATGCGTCATCTCCCGAATCGGTGAACAGGACCCGAACGATCCTACCCCTCGGCCATCGATTTGGCGTCCAGGGCGGCGTCGTGTACTGTTGTTCGAGCAACGCGGGGTGGAGCAGTTCGGTAGCTCGCCGGGCTCATAACCCGGAGGTCACAGGTTCAAATCCTGTCCCCGCTACCACGTTCGACTCGTTCGAACAATCGACCTTCAGGTCTTGACCGGAAGGAACGACGCAGAAGGCGTCGGGCACCCGCCCGGCGCCTTTTTCGCACCCTCCACGGATCCGCGCCACCACATCCTGCTCCTCCACCAGCACCGACGGACCCTCACCGCCATCATCAAGCCAGATCCCGGAGAAGAACGCCCCCAACAACTTCCGCCTCACCGCGGGCACCGCAGCGGTGTAGAACCGCTCCGGCTCCCCCAACAGATCCAGATACGCCACCACGCCCTCGGTCTCTCGCCGCAGCTGCTCATCCGAGACCTCCAACCGCTGCACCACCACCGCCCGACGCACCTGCACCTCCCGCAGCCGTTTGCGTAGCTGCGTCGTCCCCAACTCCGCATCCGAAGCCAGATCCAGCAGTCGCTCCTCCCGCGCATCCAGCTTCGTCAACTCCTTCCGCAGCCGCTGCCTGGCCTCCCGCTCCACCGCCTGCCGCGCCTCCAAACTCCCCGTCACCTCCTGCCGCAACCGCGCCACCACCCCGGGAGCAAGCCGCAACCCAGCCACCTCCCGCACCAACGCGTCCTCCACATCGCTCACCCGTAGATGCGGCAACCCGCAGCCCACATCCATACGATTGATACACGAGTAGTACTCATACGCCCGACCCGCATGATTGACCGGCTGGGAGTACACCAACTGACTCTCCCGACCAGCCGCCCGACACCGACCACACTGCATCAACCCCCGCAGAAAATGACAGTGCCGCTGATCCCGATGCGTCCGACGCCGCCGAACATCCAACACCCGCTGCACCCGCTCGAACAACTCCGCCGAGACCAACGGCACATGACGCCCAGGAAACACCTCCCCCTTGAACACCACCTTCCCGATGTAATACGGATCCCGCAAGATCAACGCCAACTGACTCCGAGACAGCGGCCGCTCCACCCAGCGAGCGGTACGACGCGTCGTCAAACCCTGCCGCTCCAACTCCAACGTCAACCCCGCCAAGCTGTATTCCCCCGTGGCGTACTGCTCAAACGCCCACCGAATCAACGGAGCCCGCACCGGATCCACATCAACAGTGTTCACCAACCGCCCATCAAAATCCTTACGGACATTGAGATACCCCAGCTCCCGTCGACGCAGTCAGCGTCGGCGGAACCGGGCGTGATCTGTTGTTCTGACGGCAGTGCGCGATGCCGACCAGGAAGATCTCGTTCGAACAATTGACCTCATGCTCTTGAGGTCATTTTTCGTTCTCAGTGCCTTTGCTCGACCGTCGTCCGTCACGGCCTACCACCAGGATCCCTCTGGCCTCAGTTGGGCGGGATCCTCTCATCGCCCTTCTCGAGAACCAGATGGACGAAGGGCCGCTCCACGAGTTCCCCATCCTTGGAGACCGCGAGATCCTGCCGGTCAACCCGTCGCAACAGTGTCCACCCCTGCGCACCCGCCACTGAGACCACCTCATCACCGTCAACCAGATGGAAACCGTCTCGGGTGAAGGCGAGGGACCGCATGAACGCGCGCTCGGCAAAGGTCAGGCACAGCCTGCCCGACGGCACCAGCACCCGTCTCATCTCCCCCAACCAGCACCCCAGATCCTCCTGGAAGTAGACCGTGTTGACGCTGAGGGCTCGGTCAAAACTGTCCTCCGGGAAGGGCAACCCCTCCGTCGCATCCTCCAACAGCACGTACTCGGCAAGCCCTGCGGCCAGGAAGGGCGCATTGAAGGCCTGCGCCGCCTCGACCATGTCAGCGGAGATCTCCACCCCCGCGTAGCGCACCCCCTTCGCCAACGACAGGATGTGACCGAGCAGCCCACCGTTGCCGCACCCCACCTCCAGCACCCGGGACCCGTCATGGATGTCAAGCTGCGCCAACGCTTCGACGATCATCGTCAGGTTCCTCAGGTTCATCACCTGTCCGAACTGTTTCCCGATCTCACCGTGGGGACACCTCAGCTGGGCGGCCACCTCCTCGGCTTCCATTCCCATCACTCCTCCTCAGTTTTCTCCATTCTGCCGCAGAGAACGGAAAAGGGAACCAAACTTTACCAACTGGTACAGTGTGGGCATGGTCCGACACAACACCCCCCTGCGGCGCTGGATGCTGCTGGCGACCGTCAGCTTCGGCCTGCTGATGATCGCCATGGACAACTCCATCCTCTACACTGCACTGCCGACCCTCACCGCCGAGCTCGGGGCATCGCCCTCCGAAGGACTGTGGATCATCAACGCCTACCCACTGGTGATGGCGGGGCTGCTGCTCGGCACCGGCACCCTGGGGGACAGACTCGGACACCGTCGCCTGTTCCTGATCGGCCTGGTGGTCTTCGGCATCGCCTCCACCTGGGCTGCCTTCTCCACCACCCCGCTCTCCCTCATCGCAGCCCGGGCTCTGCTGGCCGTGGGTGCCGCCTGCATGATGCCCGCCACCCTGGCCCTGATCCGGGTGACCTTCGATGACGTACGTGAGCGCAATCTGGCCATCGGAGTGTGGGGCAGTGTCGCGATCATCGGCATGGCAGGTGGGCCCATCATGGGTGGCTTGCTGCTGGAGCACCTCTGGTGGGGTTCGGTCTTCCTCATCAACATTCCCGTGGTCCTCGTCGCTCTCATCGCCACCCCTGTGGTCGCAGCGGCGAGCCCGGTGGACACCTCGAAACACTGGGACTGGCTCTCCTCGCTCCTGGCCCTGACGACACTCACCGGAACCGTTCTCACCATCAAGGAGATCGCCCACCTCCCACCACGGTGGGAGATCGCCGTGCCCAGCGTCATCCTGGCGATCGTCACCGGACTTTTCTTCGTGAGGCGACAGCAGCACCTGACCGATCCCCTGCTGGACTTCACCGTCTTCAACAATCCGGCCTTCACGACCGGTGTGGTCACCGCCGCCATCTCCATGTTCGGCATCGGTGGCGTGGAGATGTCCACCACCCAACGCTTCCAGCTGGTGGAGGGGTACAGCCCACTGCAGGCAGGACTCGTGGTGACGGCGGTTGCCCTCGGTTCCCTGCCCACCAGCCTGCTCAGTGGCGCCTTCCTCCACCTCCTGGGGTTGCGGATCATCATCGGTGGCGGTTTCGGACTCGCCACGCTCGGCATGCTCTGCGCCCTCCTCGGCGCCCAGAGCTCCATATGGCTGCTTGTGGTCGGCCTGGTGATCGCAGGTGCAGGGCTGGGCGCCACCATGTCGGTGGCATCCACCGCCATCGTCGGCAACGCTCCACCCTCCCGCGCCGGCATGGCCTCCTCGGTGGAGGAGGTCTCCTACGAGTTCGGTGGCCTCATCGCCATCGCCCTGCTGGGAAGTCTGCTGAGCCTGCTCTACTCCGCCCGCATCCAGCTCCCCGACGGGGCACCTGCCTCAGCCGGTGAGAGCATCGCCAAGGCGCAGGCCACCGGGGATCCGACGATCATCGATGCGGCATCCGCTGCCTTCACCAGCGCTCATTTCGCGGTGCTGCTCGTCATCACCGTCGTGCTGGCCGCGGCCACCGCTTGGACGACCCTGGCGTTGCGCAACTACGGGGTCGGCAGCCAGGCCAGCCGTTACGAGAGCAACGATCACTGATCCAGCAGTGCGAGGATCCGGGCCACCAACCGGTCACGCACCTCCTGCGGCAGCTGTCGACCCGACAAGGCGTCATGGACCCACAGACCATCGGCGGCAAGGCAGGCAACCGCCACCCCGGGGTGCGTGGCGGCTGCCTCCTCGATCGGGAGGATCCATCGGTCAGAGACCCGTTTCCAGTCCTCCGTGAGGTCCGGATCGTCGCCGGCATCGGCCAGGTAGACCAACTCCGCCTTGCTCATCGCCTGCGACGAGACCCGGATGTAGGCACGCAACCGTTCTCCGGGATCGGCATCCTCGGGCTGCGAGCCGAGCTCGGCCACCATGTCGGCATGCCAGAGCTCGGCCAGGTGGGTGTACACCCCGACCAGCAGGGCACGACGGGTCGGGAAATGGTACAGCAGCCCCCCCTTGGTGAGCCCTGCCTCTGTGGCGACGGACTCGAGGGTCACCGCTGGCAACCCCTCCCGTTCCGCCACCCGGATGGCGGCCTCCAGCAGCTGCGTCCTGTTGCTCGCTCGGGCCATGCCATCAACCGTACCGCCCGTGCAGGCCGCTCACGTGGGTCAGCCGAGCGCGACGGCGTACCGCACGCCGTCATCGCCGACCCTGACCACCACCTCGGTGTCGTAGACACGGCTGAGGTGCTCACCAGTGCAGACCTGGTCAACCGTTCCCTGGACCATCACGGCTCCGTCCGTCATCAGCACCAGCTCATCGCAGAACCGAACCCCCAGATTGATGTCGTGCAGTGCCACCAGCGCCAACCGATGACGGGCGGCATCCATGACATGCTCACGCACACGGGCCAGCACCCGAACCTGATGCTTCAGGTCCAGCGCGCTCGTCGGTTCGTCGAGCAGCACCAGGGAGGGGTCCCCGACCAAGGTCTGGGCCAAGGAGATCAACTGACGTTGACCTCCTGAGCACTCACCGAGGTAGGTGTTGGCGAGTCGGCCGACCCCGAGACTGGCCAGAGCCTGGTAGGCATGCTCAACCTCTTTTCGTCGGACGCGCCAGACCGAACCACCGCGTCGTGCCGCCACCAGCACCGCTTCCAGCGCGGTCAGCACCACGTGGCCGGGTATCTCCTGGGGCATGTATCCGATGAGATCACGGAGTCCCTGCCCCACGAGCCCTCGGTAGGAGACCACACCATCGTGACGTTGGGCACCCGCGATCGAGCGGATCAGGGAGGACTTACCACATCCGTTGGGACCGAGCAGCCCCACCACACGCCCCTCCTCGAGACACAGGTCCAACCCTTCGATGACCCTGTGCGCGCCATAGCTCACACCCAGTCCCTTGAGTTCCAGCACGACTCCGACCTCACGTGGCGATGGCCGACGTGGTGCGACGCCGACTCATGATGATCAGGACGAAGATGGGCACCCCCACCATGGCGGTGAGGATCCCGACGGGCAGCACCACTCCCGGCAGCACGACCTGGGCGACGGCGTGGGCCGTGCACAGCACCAGTGCACCGCAGGTCATGGCCGTCGGTACGAACAACCTCTGGTCCTCCCCCACCAGCATCCGCGCGACGTGGGGGCCGACCAGTCCGATGAAGCCGATGATCCCGACGGCACTCACCGACACGGCAGCCAGCAAGGAGGCCCCGAGCAGGGACCACATCCGCACGTCGTCAACCTTGATCCCCATGGCCCTGGCCCGTGACTCACCGAGGGTCAGTGCGGTCAGTTTGGCCTGGTTCACCACGAACATCGGCGTGATGACGACCAAGGCACCCAACACTGTCAGGATGGAGACCCAGTTCGCACGCATCAACGACCCCAAGGTCCAGAACACCATCCTCTGCAACGACTCCGTCGTGGCGCCGTACTGCAGCAACATCAACACCGCCTGGAAGCCGAAGACCAGCGCGATGCCCAACAGGATGATGGTCTCCCGACCCGAGCGGCGGGCCCGGGAGACCCCGGCGATCACCAGGCTGGCGATCAGCGCGAAACCAGCCGCACCCAGCGCCACGGACGCCGAGGGCGCGAACGGGATCGTCACCCCCGTCGCGATGACGACGGCTGCCCCACATCCTGCCGCAGCCGAAACACCAAGGGTGAAGGGCTCCGCCAGGGGATTGTCAAGGATGGTCTGCATCTGGGCACCCGCCAGACCGAGTGCTGCCCCCACCAGCACGGCCATCAGGGCAGGCGGGGTCCTCAGGTCGAACACGATGACCCGGGTCTGTGAGGGAATCTCCAGGCCCAGGTGGACGCGGACGATGTCCTCGGCACGCACGTTCATGGGTCCCACGAGCATGGCGACGACGTACATGAGCACGAGAAGCAGCGACAGACCCAGCAGGATCAGGATGCGACGTCTCCTGATCCGATGGTGCTGACGCAGCTCGTCAGGCTGGTCGTCCCCGCTCACGACAGCTTCGCGGCGAAGACGCCCTCGGCCTCGAACGGCATGAACCTGGTGTGGAACTCACGCCACACCTGATCGACGCCCGGCTGCCCCTCGACCTGGAGTCCCTGCCACTCGGCGAAGGCCAGATAGGCGAGGAAGTTGAACGGAGCGTCGTAGAACTGGTGGTAGATGCCGAAGACCTGCTTGTCGGCGAATGCCTTGAGCTCGCCGTAGCCGGTCTCGTTGACGAGTTGGGCCAGGGTCTGGTCGGTCTGCTCCGGTGTCGCGTTGTAGCCCAGCTTGACGTAGCCGGTGCTGGCCTTGTCACTCGGCTGCTGCTGTTCCCAGTCGCCCCCCGTGGCGATGATGAGAGCAGGCTGGGAGGCGATCAGTTGCTCAGTCGTGATGGTGCCGTCCTGCCCCGCCAGGAGGGTGGTTCCCAGGTTCACCCCGCCACTGGCCGCGACGATCTGCCCGAAGTTGTTGTCCCCGAAGGTGCGCCCCGGTTCCGAGATCCCCGCCGAACGCCAGACGAAGGCCACCGGGCGCTCGCCCTCGGCCCGCGCCGCCGCAGCAGCGGTGACCGGCTTGACCAGGGAGTCGTAATACGTGAGGAACTCGGTGGCCTTCTCCGAGACCCCGAAGATCGTGCCGAGCAGTTCGACGCTGGTGTGGGTGTTGTCCACCGGTTTGCGTCTGAAGTCCGTCACGGCGTAAGGGATGCCCGCGGTGTCCAGCTTGGCGTCGAAGCCCTCCTGCTGGGCGGATTCGTACTGGTCCAGGGTCATCAGGAACAGGTCGGGCTTGTGCTCCAGCAGCGTCTCCACGCTGAGATCACCCTTCGAGACGCTTCCGATGACCGGGAGATCGGCCACCTCTGGCTTGACCTTCTCAAGGCGCTGGTAGACATCCGGCGCCGCCTTCTGCAGGTCGGAACCCCAGGCCACCACCTTGTCCAGCAGGTTGTCGCGCTGCAGGAAGAGCAGTGAATAGGCGTGTCTCGACTCACCCAGCACGATGCGGGACGGAGCCGCCTCGAGGGTCACGGTGCGTCCGGCGACGTCGGTGAAGGTCAGTGCACCGGCACCGGCGGAGCTCCCCGGCGTGGGAGAACCTGATCCGGTGGACTCCTGGTGGGTGCCGCCACTGCATGCGGCGAGTGCGGTGAGGCTGACTGCTCCAAGAAAGATCCTGCGTTTCACTTCTGGCTCCTGCCTGTGTGGTCGGGGTCGGACAGACCGACCCACCCGGATGTCGGGTTACAACCTAGGCTCCCCTGACCCATTTAAGCAAATTTAACTTTGCGAAAATGAGTCAGGGCGGGGCCGGCTCGGATCACTCGTCGTGCTGGACCACCTGGAAACCGAGCACCTCGATGCTCATGCCACGGCGCTCGTCCTCGGCATGGGAGCCGGCCACCCGATTGTCCGCCCAGTGCTGGTAGGCATCCTGGGACTCCCAACGGGTGACCACGAAGTAGCGACTCTCCCCCACCACGGGACGAAGCAGCTCGAAGGACTGGAAACCCGGGGACTGGTCCACCGAGCGCTTGCGAGCGGCGAAACGACGCTCGATCTCCTCCTCCGCTCCCTCGGGAAAGGTCAGTGCGGTGATGTTGACATAGGTCATGACTGCTCCTTCGCGCAGTGATCTGGTCTTCGACACAGGTAACCCTAAGATGGGGTCCGTTTCAAGATGTTCCACCGTGTGACAGAGTCGACCTCGGGCCCGTCCCCCCAGTGAGGCCGGGCATCCCGGCGCCACGACGATGCAAGGAGGACCCATGTCAACAGCACAGACCCCCGCTACCGGGCACGGCACGACCACCATCGAGGACGGCGTGATCGCGAAGGTCGCAGCCATCGCGGCCCGCGAGACCCACGGTGTCCACGCGCTCGGCGGAGGCGTGGCCCGAGCCCTGGGGGCCATCCGTGAAGCCGTGACCGGAACCGATCAGGCCCAGACTCAGGGCATCAAGGTCACCATCGACGAGGATCAGGTGAGCATCGACGTCACTCTCGTCGCCGCCTACCCCGTTCCACTGCAGGAGGTCGCCGACGGGGTGCGGACCGCTGTCACCCGGGCCATCGAGGACATCGTCGGCAAGCAGGTGGCCGAGGTCAACGTCACCGTGAAGGATGTCCACGCCCCTTCCGACGACACCGAGACTCCGGAGGAAGAGGTCGAATGACCGTGTCCCTGACCCAGCCGGACAAGATCGTGGAAAAAAGTTCGAGGAAACGTGTGACGAATCCGCACCCGTCCTCGTCTCATCAGTGAACGCCGCCACATCTTGGTGGCACCACACGAAAGGTTGACCCTCATGGGATTCTTGAGCTTCTTGCTGCTTGGTCTGATCGCTGGGGCGATCGCGAAGGTGATCATGCCCGGCGAGCAGGGCGGTGGCTGGGTCGCCACCCTGGTGCTCGGCGTCATCGGCGCAATGGTCGGTGGCTGGCTCGGCAGCCTGCTGTTCAACGCGAAGATCGACGAGTTCTTCTCGCTGTCGAGCTGGGCGCTCGCCATCGGCGGCTCCCTGATCGTCCTGGCGATCTACGGCTACATCGTTGGACGCAAGGCGTGAGTTGACCGACGACACACGTGAAACGGGCTGCGATCCTCTTCCCGAGGGTCGCAGCCCTCATGATGTCCTGCTGGCGACGTCTGACGACAGGATCGTCGCCGGGCGCGCTGCCGACGGGGACGTCACTGCTTTCGCGGTCCTGGTTCGCCGTTACGGCCCGATGATGCGGGCCACGGCGCGACGCATCCTCGGCTCCAGCTCAGATGTGGACGACGTGGTGCAGGAGGCTTTCATCACTGCCTGGAACAAGCTGGATCAGCTCGACGATCCCCGCAGGGTGAAGGCATGGCTGATGCGCATCACCAGCCACCGCGCCATCGACCGGGTGCGTGCCCATCGACACACCGACGACGCCACCGAGTTGGACGTGCCGACCGCAGAGTCCGACTCCCCATCCCACATCACCCAGGCCAAGGCGACGGTGGCAGCACTACGCGCCGCCCTGGCACAGCTACCGGAGGCCCAACGTCGTTGCTGGGTCCTCCGAGAGGCGGAACAGATGAGCTACCGCGAGATCGCCGAGGCCCTGGAGCTTCCCGAGTCCACCGTGCGGGGACTGCTTGCCCGTGCCCGGAAGAGCATCATGGCGCGCATGGAGGTGTGGCAATGACCGACCGACCTGACACACAGCACACCTTCGCACCGGATGACCTCGATGGCCACACCCTGGAGGAATTGGGTACCTACCTCGAATCGGGCAGGAATCCCCGGATCGAGTCGATTGAGCAGTCCCCGGGGTGCCAGCTCGCCCTCGAGTCCTTGGAACGTCTGAACCGGCTCACCGCGGAGATGATCCGGGAGGACGAGGCCCTCGAGGCAGCCGACGACTCCTGGGTTGACTGGATCCTCAGCGGTATCGCCCTCGACGCCCGCGCTGGTCGACGCATCCCCTACGACGTGCCCACACCACACGACCTCGGCATCACGGAAGGTGCCGTTCGCGGCCTGGTCCGTCAGGTCGAGGAGAAGCTTGACGGAGTGATCATCGGGCGTTGTCGGCTTGACGGGGACGTGGAGACCCTCGGTGCACCCGTCACCGTGGTGATCGAGGTGTGCATGCCACTCAAGCGTTCCATCCCTGAGATGGCGGAGCAGTTGCGGACCGAGATACTGAGCGATGTCGGCACACACACCGACCTTCACGTGGCGGCCGTGGATATCGTTGTGACGGACGTGCACACCGATTGACTTCACGGAAGCGACACGAGGGAGGTACCCAGGTGACGGACGCAGCCGCCCTGACAGCTGAGTTGGAGGACATCGCCCGGATGGTTCCGGGCGTGCGCCAGCTCTATCTGGCGGGCTCTCCCATCCGTGCCGCCCTGGCCGAGGGGGCCCGGATGCTGGGCATGGGCTCCGGCGCCTCCGCCTTGAAGGTTCAGTTCACGGACGACAGCTGCACCATCGAGGTCTCGTGCGCCGTCGAGGCAGCTCACCGGGCCGGGGACGTCGCCCAACACCTCGTCGAGACCTTGACCGCGGCCTGTCGGGAACGCGACCTGCCCGAGCCCGAGGTGAAGGTCACCATCGCGCAGATCGCGACGACACGACCAGCTGCTCCATCGCACTGAGCCACCCACGGATTGAACGGGCACGCCCGATGATCAGGACGCGGAGGTTCCCCTGCAGGGGAACCCCGACGCCTCGTGCCGTGAGGCGCACCTACCCCTGCCCGTGCTCCCTCACCCCAGGAGATCGGTGACTCCCGAGACCAGGCCCTCGCGCCACCAGGCGTAGTCGTGGCCGCCTCGCCATTCGTGGTGCCGCACCTGCGCTCCGGCAGCCCGGGCGGCTGCAGTGAACTCACGTGAACGTTCCACCATCTCCTGTTCATCGATCCCAACCTGGACGACGAACTGGCTGCCACTCGCCTCGATGTCGACGAGCTCCTCGATGAGCCTTCCCGGTCGCCCCGGATCCTTCGCCCCGTCACGCCACCAGAACGATCCAGACTGGCACAGTGCACGATCCGCCACCCGATCGGGCCCGAGTGCCAGTCGCGCCGCGGCGAGGCCACCCAACGACTGTCCGGCGAGGATCACCTGTTCAGGGTCGTCCGTGGCACGCCGCAGGTGTGGCAGCACCTGTTCCAGCACCACACGCACCTGATCGCCCCATCCCCGTGACGTGAGGTCTCGCCACCTGTCCCGGGGACTCCTCGCATCGATCAGTACGACATCCATCGCCTTGAGCCGAGGCTCTCCCAGCCGTTCCACCACTCCCGGGCTGCGCCACAGTTCACCGTCGAAGAGCACCAGAAGCGGCAACCGGTCGCCCTCGCTCCCCCGCCGGAACCACACCGGACGGGACTCACCGTCAGGACAGTCCACGACGTCCCCCTCCCAGTCGACCGCCGCACCCGACCCGGTGGGGCTCATCGCATCCGGCCCGCGCCACACCGATGAGAACTGGCCCAGGGGATCGACGATGCGCTCCGGGTTGCGGGGGTCCGGACGACCGTTCGCGTGCACTGCCCGCCACCCCTCAGGCGTGGCACCGGCATCCCGGGGAACGTGACGCATGGCGACGAATCGGTAGGAGTAGCAGCCATCGGCCGGGAGCCAGAGGTCAAGAGTGTGCAGCGGCGTGTGGGGCACTGGCTCCATCAGCCAGGGCTCGAAGGAGTGGCGAACGTTGTCGGTCAGGGAATTGACGTGGAGCAGCACCTCCTGACCCACGCCCCCCTGGGTCAGGAAACCCACCTCGACCATGTCGACCCCGCCGATCGGTTCCCGTCTGCCGAGCAACGGGAGCCGTGCAGCGAGGTCCCAGAGTTGTCCGGCAGACACGTCGCCATCGCGCAGCCGCTCCTGCCAGACCGGGTTGGCCGCATACGGGTACCCGCCATCGGCCAACGGTGTGGCCAGGAGTCGTCGATCCCGGGACATGGCTCTCCGTTCCGCACGGTGGACTCTCCACGGCATTCCACAGGAAATTAGGTTAGCCTCTCCTGACATCAGACGTCGTGGCCAGGGCCGCTTCGCCCTGTCCCCCCTCCCCACTTCTTCCGAGGAGAACAATGAATCTCGTCCCCACCTGGCTGAGATGTGCAGCTGCAGCCCTGGTGACCACACTGGCCCTGGCCGGGTGTGGCGGTTCCGCCCCACAACCCTCCAACGACAACACCGCGTCACAGGCTGCGAGCACTCCCGCCCCTGGGACATCGGACAGCACGAGCTTCCCGCTCACCTTCACCAATGCGGACGGATCCACGACCGAGATCCCCACCAAACCGATGAGGGTGGTCTCCACCTCTGTCACGGTGACCGGCTCCCTGCTCGCCTTCGACGCCCCCGTCGTCGGCTCTGCCGGCGCAGCAGGAGGGAAGTTCTTCCCCCAGTGGGCCTCCGTGGCCAAGGAGAAAGGACTCGAACCGCTGTACCCCGCAGGCGAGGTGAACCTGGAGGCGGTCATCGCCGCTGAGCCTGACCTCATCATCGTCTCGAGCTCAGGTGCGGACTCGGCCAAGGACAACCTGTCCGACCTGCAGGCGATCGCACCCACCATTCTGGTCGACTACGGTGGCCAGACCTGGCAGGACCTGACCCTGCAACTCGCCGAGGCGACGGGGATGAAGGCCGAGGCAGAGGCCACCATCACCAGGTTCGAGACGTTGGTCTCGGATGTCAAGGCAGCGATCACCGTGCCAGAGGGCATGACCAACATCGTCTCCTTCAACGGCCCCGGCGAGTCCAATCCCATCGCCCGGGCATCCGGACCCCACGCCCAGCTGCTGACGGAACTGGGGTTCACCATCGAGGACCCTGACCCCAGTTGGCACACCCAGGACACTCTCCGAAACGACTTCGTGTGGGCGACCTATGAGAACCTGACCCGCCTCACGGCCGAGACCACGTTCATCCTCGCCCAGGACGACGAGGGGGCCAAGGCCTTCGCAGCTGATCCCGTCCTGGCGAACCTGCCGAGTGTCACCAAGGGACAAGTCCACGGACTGGGCAAGAACTCGTTCCGCATCGACTACTACTCCGCAACCCAGATCGTGGAAACGGTGCGTGAGACCTTCAGTTCCTGAGACCCGTGCGACGGCGCGTCGACCGTCACGCTGGCTGGGTGCCACAGCGGTCCTGATCATCGTCCTGATGCCGGTGTCACTCGTGGTGGGCACCGTCGAGATCTCGCTCGGCCAGGCCTGGGCGGCATTGGCCAGGTTCGATCCCGGCGTCACGGAGCACCTGCTCATCCGGGAGGTCCGGGTGCCGAGGACCCTCCTCGCGCTCCTGGTGGGGGCCGGGCTCGGTTCGGCCGGTGTGGTGATGCAGGCCCTGACCCGCAACCCACTGGCCGAACCAGGACTGCTCGGCATCAACGCCGGCGTGACCTTGGCCGTCGCGGTCTCGATCGCCTTCCTCGGTTTCAGCTCCCTCGGGGCATCACAGGCCTTCGGTTTCCTGGGAGCTGCCGTGACAGGAGCAGCCGTCCACGCCCTCGGCGGGGTGCGTCATGGTGCCGGGGTCGTGCGTCTGGTCCTGGCGGGGGCCGCGGTCAACGTGGTGCTCCTGGCAACCACCCGCATCATCCTGGTCAACATGGATCCCCAACTGTTCGGCCGGTTTCGTACCTGGACCGTCGGTTCCCTCGAGGGACGTGGTTTCGATGTCCTGGCCCCGACCGCACTCGCGGTGGTCATCGGAGTGGCGCTGGCCCTGGCCTTGTCCGGTGCGTTGGACGCGAGTGCACTGGGACAGGACCTCAGCCGCTCCCTGGGGGTGAACCCGACCGTGGTGCTGTCACTGTCGGCCCTGGTGGTGGTGATCCTGTGTGGTGCCGTGACGGTGGCGGCTGGCCCCATCGGCTTTGTCGGTCTGACCGCTCCCGCCCTGGGAAGGTTCGTCGTCGGCCTGAACCATCGACGCCTCATCCCTGCCACCTCACTGCTGGCCGCCGCCCTGGTGCTGCTGGCAGATGTCGCGGGTCGCACGGTGATCCCGAATGCCGAGATCGGGGTGGGCATCATGATCTCGCTGATCGGCGCCCCGACCTTCATCGCCATGGTTCGCCACCGGAGAGTGGCCCAACTGTGAAGCGGGAGCTGGTGACCGGACGCCCGGTGAGATGGCGTTGGCTCTCCCTGATCGTGCAGCCACGCCTGGTCACGGTCACCGTGCTGCTCGCCGTCGCGGCTGTCGTGCTCGGGATGATGACCTTGGCCATGGGAGCGGTGAGTGTGCCCCTCGATGACCTGCCGTCTGCACTGCTCGGGCAGCACTCCAACGCCCGTCACAACCTGGTGGTGCATCAGATGCGACTTCCCCGGGTGCTGGTGGCCCTGGTCGCAGGAGCAGCGCTCGGGGTCTCAGGAGCCGTCTTCCAGTCGATATCGGCCAACGCGCTGGGCTCTCCTGACGTGATCGGTCTGACGACAGGGGCCGCCACCGGGGCCATCAGTCAGATCGTGCTCCTCCAGGCGGATCCGCTGCAGGTGGCCCTCGGTGCCCTGGTGGGAGGGCTCGGCACCTCCGCCGTGATCTACCTGCTGTCCCTCAAGGGAGGTGTCACGGGTGGCCACCGACTCGTGTTGATCGGTCTCGGGGTCGGATCACTGCTGTCCTCGGTCAACGCCCTGATGATGGTGCGTGGCGATGTCGAACGCGCCTTCTCGGCCAACGTCTGGCTGTCGGGTTCCCTTGATGACGTGAAATGGGGTCAGGCCTCACCGACTCTGGTGGTGACCCTCCTCGTGCTACCGCTCGTGGCGTCGATGGCCCGCCGAGCCACGCTGCTGGAGATGGGGGATGACATGGCGCAGCAGTTGGGGATCCGGGGCGAGCCGACCCGCCGCTGGCTGATCCTGCTGGCGGTGCTTCTGGCCGGGATCGCGACCAGTGCCATCGGACCGATCGCCTTCATCGCCCTCGCCTCCCCCCAACTCGCACGCATCCTGACCAGGAGCACCTCACTGCCCGTGTTCAGCGCTGCTGCGATGGGGGCGGTGATCCTGACCGGGGCGTTGCTGATCACCTCCCTGTTGCCCGGCACCGTCACCCTGCCCATCGGCCAGGTCACAGGACTGCTCGGAGGGATGTACCTGGCCTGGCTCCTCACCCGCACACGGCAGGTTTGACGATTGTCTGACAAGGAGATTCCCATGACGAACCAACTCATCCATGGCGTGGATCTGACCCTTGGCTACCCCGGACGCACGATCTCCCGGCATCTTGAGGTGGTGGTACCGGCCTCACAGGTGACGGTGATCGTCGGACCGAATGCCTGTGGGAAATCGACCTTGCTGCGGGCGCTGTCACGCCTGCTGAACCCTGCCGTCGGGGAGGTGCTGCTCGACGGCAAGAACATCGCCCGGATCCCTGCCAAGGAGTTCGCGCGGCGGTTGGGACTGCTCCCCCAGCAGTCCCGCGCCCCGTTCGGGATCACCGTCGGCGATCTCGTGGCACGAGGCCGTCATCCGCACCAGAACCTGATGCAGCGGTGGACCATCGCTGACGAGGCAGCCGTCCACAGGGCACTTCAGGCAGCAGATCTGCTCGACCTGGTGGACCGGCCCGTGGAGGAGCTGTCCGGAGGTCAACGTCAGCGGGTCTGGATCGCCTTGCTGCTGGCCCAGGACCCACCGACGATGCTGCTGGACGAACCGACCACCTTCCTCGACATCGCGAACCAGCTGGAGGTGCTGGAACTGTGCCGACGTCTCAACCGCGACGAGGGC
The DNA here is from genome assembly GCF_003859805.1 of Arachnia propionica. Taxonomy (GTDB): domain Bacteria; phylum Actinomycetota; class Actinomycetes; order Propionibacteriales; family Propionibacteriaceae; genus Arachnia; species Arachnia propionica_C. The sequence goes on along the minus strand of NZ_RQZG01000001.1, from coordinate 132,549 downwards.
CGCACGATGGTCCTGGTGCTGCACGAACTCTCCCTGGCCGCCCGCTGTGCGGACCACCTCATCGTCATGAGCTCCGGTGAGATCGTGGCCGACGGCCCGGTGCGGGAGGTGCTGACCGAGTCCCTCCTGGCAGATGTGTTCCGGATCCGGGCGAAGGTGATCGACGACCCCGTGGGCGGCCAGCCGATGGTGATCCCGATCGAGTCGCTCAGGGAGCGCCCACTCCCCGACCCCGCCACATATTGACAAAGATTTTGTGACTAATATGTGATGGGTCACGTTCCCGGGTCGAGCAGGAAGGCCACCATGACCACAGCCCATCCCACCTCTCCCACACCGCCCCAGGCGTCGAAGATGCAGGGACACTGGTTGCTGGCGAAACTGGGCAAACGCATCCTGCGACCGGGTGGCCGCGCCCTCACCGCATCCCTCCTCCGACAGGCCACCCCCGGCAGATCGGATGACATCGTCGAGTTCGGCCCCGGGGTCGGGGCAACCGCTGAGCTGCTGCTCGCCGCAGAGCCACACAGTTACCGCGGAGTGGACCCCAACCCTGAAGGGCACGAGGCCATGACCCGGCTCCTCTCCGGGGATGACAGGGCCGAGTACGTCGTCGCCGATGCCCGGGACACCGGTCTGCCGGATGCCTCGGCCGATCTGGTGGTGGGTGAGGCCATGCTCACCATCCAGGACCTCGAGGGCAAACGTGCGGTCATCGCGGAGGCCGCCAGGCTGCTGCGTCCGGGGGGACGCTACGCCCTCCATGAGATGGCCTGGCTTCCCGGGGTCAGCGACGACGACGGCGAACGAGCACGCAGGGAACTCTCCAGGATCATCAAGGTCGGGGCGCGTCCACTCAGCCTCGAGGGCTGGGGCGAACTGCTGGAGGAGCACGGTTTCACCGTGGCATGGCATGAACGTGCCCCACTGGAACTCCTGGAACCGGGACGCATCATCGACGACGAGGGGCTGCTCGGCGCACTCAGGTTCTGGCACAACGCACGGCGGATGCCGGGGGCGAGGGATCGGCTGCGCGCCATGCGCCAGGGCTTCCGGGCACAGGGCAGATTCATGGGCGGCATCGTCATCCTGGCTCGGAAGTCCTGATGACGGAACATCTCGTACTCAGCGATGTCAGCCTCAGCCGCGGCGGGAACACCCTCATCGCCGATCTCTCACTCACGGTGCGTCCCGGGCAGGTCCTCGCCGTCACCGGTGCCTCAGGAGTGGGAAAGACCACCCTGCTGCGGGCGATCTCCGGACTCAGCCCGTGCGACGGCGGCTCGGTCATCCGACCTGAGGGACGTGTGGCCCAGGTGTTCCAGGAACCACGACTGCTGCCGTGGTACAGCGCCCACCGCAACGTGGCCCTCGTCGTCAGGCACGAGTTCCCCGACCTGATCGCCCAGCAGTGGCTGGCACGGGTGGACCTGGCACACGCCACCCATCTCCACCCGGCGCAGCTGTCAGGGGGAATGCGCCAACGGGTCGCCATCGCACGAGCCATGGCGACCGAACCTGCGCTGCTCCTGGTCGATGAGCCCTTCTCCGCCCTGGACAGGCCGCTGGCGACGGCGCTTCGTGGCGACCTGGTCGCCCTGCTGGCACAGGAAGCGGTCATCACCATCTGGGTGACCCATGACCTCGAGGAGGCCGAGGCGGTCTCCCATCTTCATCTCGAACTCGACGGGCCACCGGGAACTTGGCGGCTCACCGACCACGACAAGGAGCAATGATGAGAAGACGAAGCCTGTTCAGCCTCACCGGCCTCGGCCTGCTGGCCACCACCGGCCTGGGTTCCTGTTCACCGCCCGACCCGAGCCCCTCCCCCGGTGGCGACTCCCCCACCCCGACGAAGGCCGGGAAACTCGAGACACTGCGTGTCCATGTGCCCACCACGCTGGCCTTCATGGCACCGATGGCGGTCTTCGGGACGTTGGGCCACCTCGATGACGCCGTCGGTGAGGTCACGTTGGACAACTGGGCCACCGTCGACGTCCTCAAATCACTGCTCATCAGCAAGGAGACTGATCTGGCCGCCACTCCGTCGTACGCCTCGGCGAACCTGTACAACAAGGGTCTGCCGGTGAGGCTGGTGGCCATCACCGTCTGGGGGATGCTCTTCCTGCTCGGCCCTGAGGGCACCGCCAACTCCGGTCTGGCCGGGCTGAAGGGGAGGAGGGTGGCGGTCCCACTGCCCGGCAACATGCCTGATCTGGTGTTCCGGTACCTGTTGAAGAACAGCCAGATCAGCGCCGACGGTGGCGCAGAAGGGGTGGAGATAGCGCCCTACGAGCAGGCACAGGACGCGCTCCAGGGGCTGCTGTCCGGTCAGGTGGACTACGCGGTGCTGCCGGAACATGCAGCAACAGTCGCGCAGAACCAGGCGAAGCAGAACGGTAGGGCCTTGGACCGCACCGCTGATCTGCAGGCGCTGTGGGCCGAGGCCACCGGCACTCAGGCACGTTTCCCCATGGCCGGGGTCGTGATGCCGGCAGAACTCGCCGAAGGCAACCCGGGTCTCGTCGGGAACATCCTGACCGAGTTGGAGGCGGCCGTCGCACAGGTCAATGCCACCGAGGCCACTGCCGTGGCTGCGATCACCCGCGCGACGGAGGTGCCGGAACCCGTGGTGACCTCCGTGATCCCTCGTCTGCAGCTCGAGGTGGTCCCAGGGGCCGGGGCGAAGGACGAACTGGAGGACTTCTACACGCGGCTGATGGAGCTCAGCCCCGACATCGTGGGTGGAAAACTCCCCGACGACGCCTTCTACATCGCTGATCCCAGGTGAAGCAGCCCGGGCGAACGGCCCTCCGGTGGCGTGAGACCCTGCTGTGGTGGCTGGGACTCGGCATGGTGGTGGGCATCTGGGCCCTCGTCGCCCGCGATCAGCCCGCCTACGCCCTGCCGAGCCCGGCCGCGACCTGGGACGCTCTCCTGGCACTGATTCGCGACGAGGAGCTCATCCCGAGCATCTGGTTGACGTTTCAACGCGCCGTGCTGGGGCTCGGATTCGCGTTGCTGATCGGTCTGCCGTGGGGTTGGGCCGCCGGGACCTGGCGTCCCATCGCCGAGTTGACCGTGAGCTGGCTGCAACTGCTCATGGCGATCCCCCCGATCGTGATCGTCGTGGTGGGGATGCTGTGGTTCGGGCCCAGACCTGAGGTGGTCCTGCTGGTGGTCACCCTGGTCACCCTGCCCCTGCTGGTCACAGCCGTGCGAGATGCGGTGGCGGGCGTGGACCAGGACCTGCTGGAGATGGCCCGGCTGTTCGGGTTCGGGCTCCTCGGCACCCTGCACCGGGTCGTGGTCCCCGCCGTGGTTCCCCCGGTGCTCTCCGCCATCACGGTGGCGGTCGGGCAGTCCATCCGGTTGACCGTGATGGCTGAGCTGTTGAGCACCGCGACTGGCATCGGGGCGGAGGTGCAGCAGGCACGAACCAACCTGGAGACAGCCGATGTCTTCGCCCTCTCCGGGATCATGGCTGCCCTCACCCTGGGGCTCGAGGTGTTGCTCCTCCAGCCCGCACGACGTCGTCTGGCGCGGCACCGGTGATGCCTGGCCCTCAGGCCTTGGGCACGAAGGCGAAGACCCGGCAGGGGAAACCGGTGCCGCCATGGATGCGGGGCACCCCGACCGCGAGAACAGCCCCTGTCGGAGGGAGCAACTCCACGTTGACGAGGTTCTCCAGGTGCCACAGCCCTGCTGGGTGGGTGATCTCGCGATGCACCGGGAGGGTCGGCTCGTTTCCCGGGTCGATCCCCAGGGTGTCCACCCCGATCCCGACGACCCCCCGCTCCACGAGGAGCGCCGCCCCGTCCAGACCGAACCCCGGGAACCTCAGATCGGTGGTGCCACTGGTGCCCGAGTAGAGCAGGGCGTCATGGTTGCGCCTGCCCCATCCCGAGTTCATCAACACCGCCGAACCCGCGGCGATTCGCCCATGGACGTCCTCGAAGGCCTCCACATCCGCTGCGGTGATCACGGAGTTCGGCTCCGTCGCGGCCTTCTCACTGATGTCGATGACCACCACGGGCACCACCAGGTCCTCGATGGGCAGGCTGGCGACATCACCCGCACCGGGCACGAGGTGTCCGGGGGCATCGAGGTGGGTTCCCGCATGTTCGAAGGTGTGCACCATCCGGGCGTGGTACCCACCCCCTTCGAAGGTGACGACATCCTCGACGCTCCAGGCCGGGGCGCCCGGCCACATCACGCTCTCAGGCCCGAGCACCTCGGTCAGGTCAAGGAGCCTGAAACCTCCCCTCATGGCAGCGAAGGCGGCATCCCGAGCGGCTGTGGCGGTCGCGGTGTGGATTCCCATGTGGACTCCTTGATGGCGGTGGATCGGACCTGTGATCAGGCCCACCTCCTTCAATTCCGCACCCTGCGCAGTTGTTCCCTCGACCCTGCAGTCCTTCCGGCCGACAGCACTCAGAACTGACCGAACATGAGACGTCCGACCATCACGGCCGCGACGATGCAGCACACCAGTGTCAACGGCATGAAACGGGTGGCGAACCTCACACCGAAGGCACCGGACTGCATCGCGAAGAGCTTGATGTCGACCATCGGCCCCACGACGAGGAAAGCCAGTTGAGCCGTCGGGGAGATCGACGAGAACGAGGAGACCACGAACGCATCGGCCTCGGAGCACAGGGACAGCACGATGGCGAGCAGTGCCATCGCCAGCACCGCGAACCACGGATTCTCGCTCAGGAAACCGAGCACACCGACCGGCACCAGGACCTTGAAGGCGGCCGCGACCGCAGCGCCGAGCACCAGGAAACCACCGGCCTGCTGGAGGTCGTGCATCACGGTCTCCCGGAACACCGACGCCTTGGTGACACCGTCGTGCCGGTGACCTTCCTGGGGCCTCATCCACTCCTGCCTGCCGAGGGCGATCCACAGCCAGCAGGCCGTGACCACGGCCAGCAACGATGCGATGAGCCTGGCCCACACCATCGTCGGGTTCCCGGGAAAGGCCACCGCCGTCGCGACCAGCACGATGGGATTGACCGCAGGAGCCGCCAACAGGAATGCCAGTGCCGCCGCCTGCGGCAGCCCCCGCCGCATCAGCGACTGGGACACCGGGACCGAGGCGCACTCACAACCGGGCAGCACCATGCCTGCGACCCCAGCGGTCGGCACGGCCAGCAGGGGGGATCTCGGGGTGATCCGCGCCAGAAGATCCTTGGGCAGGAAGGCCGCGATCGCGCCAGAGACCAGCACCCCCAGCACCAGGAACGGCAGAGCCTGGACGACGATGCCGACGAACAGGGTGCTCCAGGGCGCCACCGCCCCACGAAGACTCAGCAGTGGCCCCACCCGGCCGACGTACTGCTGCAGCAGCACGAGCAGGATCACCCCGAGGAAGGGAGCGAGCCACACGCGTCGGAAGGTCGGGCTCACAGGTAGGGCTCCTCAGGTCTGGTCACGACCTCGACGCTGGTGGCCACGATGACCGGCAATCGGTCACTGGCCCCGAGGTCGATCACACCCTCGACCTCCACCCAGACGTCGTCCCCCTGTGGCATCGGCACCCCGGTGATGATGGCCGAGAACAGGGTCGAGTCCGCCACACAGCAGAAGATTCGGAACCGGTTGACCGTCCACTGCTCCTTGGGAAGATGGCTGGGGTGGCCAGCGAAACCGAGCAGACGAACCGGCGTGCCGTCCAGTTCTTCCGGATCCCCGAAGACGTAACGGTCGGAGAACTCCTGGAGGCTCAACTCGTTGACCTCGTCCTCCGGCAGCGGAGGGAACTCGATGGTCTCCACCTCGTCGGTGCGCTGCTGGAGTTGCACCTCGCTCACCGCATCCGCCCCGAGCGACGAGGGTGCGGCCAGGGCGAACAGCAGCGCCGGCACCACCAACAGCGCCGTGATCCTCGGCACACCGTGGCCGTGACCGCTGGCGGCTCTGTGTGCACCGGCCTCCTGCTGGGCCCGCTCCGCCAGTTCCAGCAGACTCCACAGGGCCAATGTCCCGGCAGCGATGCTGGCCGCCAGGAGCCAGGGACCGAACCATGGCTGCAGGTAGTTCAGATACGCACCCGTCATCACCATGGTGAACGCGACGGTGGCGAGCATGAGCACCGCTGTCGCCCCGAGTGAGGCACGCACCGTCTCGCTGATCCGGTGTTGTCTCGTGGCCGTGGTGCCCTCGTGGGGCTCGTGGGACATGTTCTTCCTGACTGGTCGACAACAGGCGGGAGTGATCCCGTCCGCCATCGATTATGCCGGGATTGTCAGGTCATCGCCTCCCACAGGAGCAGCCATGCGACCTCCGTCGGGTCCATGGCCTGCGTGAGCCTGCACATCAGCCGGGCCTGTGCCAGGGCCGTCGCCTCCGTCACGGCGAGGTGGTCGATCGAGTCCGGACGCGAGACCGACCACAGCCGGGCCCACGCCACATCCCTGGCCGTGCAGGTGGGACCGACAGAACTGGGCAGACCATGCTCCAAGGTCCGGAGCAGGTTGTCACCGGTCATCGTGACACGTGGCGGAGCAAGACCCGCCACCGCCTCCGGGCATCCCGTGAGCAGGGCCGCCACCGCGATGAACACTGCATCGCCGTGACCGGGGTGCGTGGTCAGGAAGTCACGGGTCATCCGGAGTGCCACCTCACGCAATGGCAGTTCAGTTGTCGCGGTGACACGCAACGCGGCGAGCACGCCGAACAGCGTCGGTGCCTCCTCCAACGCCCCGAGTGTCACGTCGAGTCGGTCCAGCAACCGCTCATCCTTGGCCCTCACGGGATCGGTCAGCAGCCAGCTCATCAGCCAGGCCGCCACACCCGCATCGGGATCCTGCGTCAAAGCCGTCGCCACCAGCTCAGACACGCTCGGGAACCACCCGACCTCAAGGGTCGTGGCTCCCCCGGGACCGTGGACGGTGAGCTGATGGAGCCCGGGGGCTCCCCGCACCAGGCTCGCGGTCGAGGTGGTCTCGAAACTCAGCCCGTCACCGGAGAGGGCCACGTCCAGATCGGTGATCTCGAGTGCCTCACCCGTCGGCAGGTGTCGCCGTGACGGTACCCAGCCTGGCAGCGTGATCCCGGCCGTGACATCCTCACAGCGCCACCGAGACCATGCCCGCTGCCCGGCGGCCAGGCGCGTCACCTCCCCGAAGAGCAGTGCCGTCGGACCTTCATCACGCTGTCCGGTGTCACTGCACCAGCCACTCAGCATCCGCCACATCGACCTGCCGTCGGGGGCGAGCACCATGCCGGTGCCACCGCTCAACCAGGCGACCGGGCAGTCCTTCTCCCACCTGAGCGGCAGCCCCGGAGCCTCGACCTCGTTCCCGCTGGTGTTGTGCAGCACGACGTCGAGGGTGTCGCTGTGACGCCTCACCTCGATCCGGAGGGGCCCCAGCCGGTACTCCACCGGATCGCTGTCCGGCACCTCGACCGCCGCATCGGGCAGGTGCAGGTGTGGTGTGTTCACTCAGTTCCGAGGAGATCGGGCTCAGGAGCCTCCGGAACGATCGCGGTGACGACGGAGCCGTCGGCACGACGTCCTCCGGTCACGGGGTTGCGGCCCGTCAGCGACGGCAGCTGTTCACCCTGACCGTGGAGTGGGACCCGGACCCGGTTCTCGGGCAGCAGGTGGAACAGTTCACCGCGCACCTCGACCTCCGCACCGTCACCGGTCTCGACGTCGAAGGTGATGGCGTCACGCTCCAGCAGCACCCGGATCCGGGATTCCCGGATCTGGAGCGGGAACCGCATCTCCGTCCACTCCGCGGGCAGGCGTGGATCGAAGCTGATGTGACCGTGGTAGTCGCGCATCCCGGCGAAACCGAAGATCAGCGCGTTCCAGACCCCACCGGTGGAGGCGATGTGCACGCCGTCGCGGGCGTTGGCATGGATGTCCGCCAGGTCAACGTACAGTCCGGTGAGGAAATACTGCATCGCCATGTCCTGATACCCGACCTCGGCGGCGATGACGGACTGCACCACGCCGGACAGGGTCGAGTCCCCGGTGGTGATCGGGTCGTAGTACTCGAAGTCGGCGCGCTTCTCCTCCCGGGTGAACTGGTCGCCCTGGAGGAACAGGGCCAGCACCACGTCAGCCTGCTTGAGCACCTGGTAGCGGTAGATCACCAGCGGATGGAAGTTCAACAGCAGTGGGAACTTGTCGGCTGGCGTGTTCTCCAGGTCCCACAACTCGCTGGTCAGGAACTTCTCGTCCTGCGGGTGGATGCCGAAGGTCTCGTCGAAGGGGATCACCATGCCGTCGGCACATCGCTCCCACTCCGCGATCTCCTGCGGCGTGACCCCGAGACCGGTGACGACACGGTCGTGGGCCCGGGGATCGTTGACCTCCATCTCCTTCAGCAGGGCGACGGTGCGGCGCAGGTTGGCGCGTGCCATCACATTGGTGAACATGTTGTTGTTCACCACCGCGGTGTACTCGTCCGGTCCGGTGACCCCGTGGATGTGGAAACGTTCACAGCCGTCGGCCTCGGTGCGCCAGAACCCGAGATCGGCCCACAGTCGGGCGGTCTCCACCATCACGGCGGCCCCGTCGCGGTACATGAAGTCGATGTCGCCGGTCACATCGCTGTACTTCGCGAAGGCATGGGCGATGTCCGCGTCGATGTGGTACTGGGCGGTGCCGGCGGCGTAGTAGGCCGAGGCCTCCTCACCGTTGATGGTGCGCCACGGGAACAGGGCACCGTCCTGTCCGAGCACACGGGCACGTTCCCGGGCCTTCGGCAACAGGTTGACCCGGTACCGCAGTGCGTTGCGGGCGATCCGGGGAGCGGTGTAGATGAGGAACGGCACGAGGTAGATCTCGGTGTCCCAGAAGTAGTGCCCCTCGTAGCCGGAGCCCGTGACCCCCTTGGCGGGCACACCCAGCTGATCGGAACGTGCCGCGGCCTGGGCCAGCTGGAACAGGCACCAACGGACGGCCTGCTGGATGGCCGGCTGACCGCCGATCTCCACGTCGGAGTCGAGCCAGAACTCGTCGAGCCAGGCCCGCTGAGCCTCGAAGAAGAACTCGAACCCCTTGTCACGCACCCGGTCGAGGGTGCGACGGCAACGGTCGTAGAGCTCGATGACGGGCACCCCGCGCGAGGTGTGGTAGGCCACCGCCTTGCGGATCACCACGGGCACCCCGGCGCGGGCGTCGATCCGGTACACCTGCTTGGCCTGGTCCTCCTCCACACGGGAGTAGATCTCGAACGGGTTGGAGGTGTCGAGCTGGTGGTCGGCGGCCACGCACAGCGTCATCCCCGATTCGCTGGTCTCGTAGCCGAGTGCGATGCGTTGGTCCTCCTCCCACTGCTGCCGGGGCTGGAGGACGCGGCCATTGAACTTCCCGGCACGACGCGGGTCGAAGCCCTCATCCTCGGCCCTGCGGTAGTCGTCGAACCCGTCCTGCCGGTTGACCAGCTGCGAGGACAGCACCACGGGGGCGTCACCCTCGAGCATCGTCAGCTCGATCTCGAACAGCGCCAGGTGACGATCGGTGAAGCTGACCATGCGGCGGGAGCGCAGCTGGACCCGTTTGCCCGCCGGGGTGCGCCACACGATGTCCCGGGTGAGACACCCGGTGCGGAAGTCGATGGCCCGCTCGTACGAGTCGAGGTCCGAGATACCGAGGGTGAGCGGCTCGTCATCGACGTAGATCTTGATGAGCTTGGCATCGGGCACGTTGACGATGGTCTGGCCGGTACGGGCGAAACCGAACGCCTCCTCGGCGTGCTTGATGGGCCAGGTCTCGTGGAAGCCGTTGATGAAGGTGCCGTGCGCGTACGACTTGCGGCCCTCCTCCGGGTTGCCACGCATCCCGAGGTAGCCGTTGCCGACGGCGAAGAGGGTCTCGGTCACCCCGAGGTCGTCGAGGCTCGGTTCCAGCTCGACGAACCGCCACGGCTCGATGGGGAACCGGGAGCGGTTGAGGGGGTCGGAGGCGATCCAGCGCATCAGTCCATCAGCCTTTCGAGGTCGTCGACGACGAGCTCAGCACCCGCGTCGAGAAGAGGTTGGGTGCCGACCCCACGGTCCACGGCGACGACGAGTCCGAAACCTCCGGCGGCACCGGCCGCCACCCCGGACAGGGCGTCCTCGATGACGACGGCCTTCTCGTGGGCCACACCGAGGAGATCGGCGGCGTAACGGAAGGTGTCGGGGGCGGGCTTGCCCTTCAACCCGTGGGCCAGCGCCACCTTGCCGTCGACCACGACGGGGAAGTACCGGTCCAGCTGGGCCGCACGCAGCACCGGGACCGCGTTCTTGGAGGAGGAGACCACTGCGACGGGGATCTCGCGACGGGCCAGCTCCTCGATGAGTGCCCTGGACCCCGGGTACGGGTCGACCCCGTCTCGGGCGATGATCTCGTTGAAGGCCTCGTTCTTGCGATTGCCGAGCCCGCAGATGGTCTGCATGCCACCGTCGTCGTCGGGGTGCCCTTCGTCCAGGGTGATCCCACGCGAGGCCAGGAAGTCACGCACCCCGTCGTAACGGGGCTTGCCGTCGACATGGGCGAAGTAGTCCTCGTCCGTGTAGGGCGGCTGATCCCCCAGTCCGGCGAGGAACTCGTTGAACATCTCCGCCCAGGCACGCATGTGCACTTCAGCGGTGGGGGTGATGACCCCGTCAAGGTCGAAGAGGTATGCCTCGTACTGGCTCAGATCCATGGCGCAAGCCTATCCGTGACTCAGCGGACATGCTGGCAGTTGTCGCACCAGTACAGGGAGCGGCCCTCCAGACTCGTCGTACTGACGGGGGTCGTACACCTCAGGCAGGGCTGACCGGCCCTGCGATAGACGTAGACCTCCCCACCGTGGGGATCGTCACGGGGCGGACGTTGCTGCACCTCTGGCGAGTGCTCCTCGGCGACGGTGTCGATGCGTCCCCGCTCGACGGCGACGGTCATGAGGTGCTGCAGGTCCTGCCACAGCGTCAGCCAGGTCGCCTCCTCGATCCGGTTCCCCGGGGTCATCGGGGGCACTCGGTGCCTGAACAGCACCTCGGCTCGGAAGATGTTGCCCACCCCGGCTGCGATCCTCTGGTCCATGAGCAGGGCTGCGATGGAGCGCCGCGAGCGTTGGATGCGCGCCAGCACCCGAAGCGGGTCGTCGTCAGGGCGCAACGGGTCGGGACCGCTGGCGTTGTGGACCTCGTCACGCTGCGTGGTGGTCACCGTGCGGCACCACTGCGGCCCGTGCAGGTCGGCCGCGACCCGGGTGTCACTGATCCTGAGCCGCACCTCCCCGACCGGGGCCGCCACGGGATGGATGCGCAGTTTCCCGATCAGTCCCAGGTGGATGTGGACGAGACGTGGTTCGGGGACCTCGAACTCGATGAACAGGTGCTTGCCGAGAGCCTCGGCACCGACCAGCACCTGCCCGTCGAGCCGGGCCGCCTCCTCGGCGAACCGCCCCTGCGGGGAGGTGACGGCGACCCGGTGGCCTGCCAGCTGTTCGTTGAAGGCGTGGGCCAGGCGGTGGATGACATGTCCCTCGGGCATTGGGACAGGGTACCGGGTCATTCCACGAGGGCGCGGATGTCCTCGGCGGTGATGGCCGAGGAACGGAACTCACCGGTGTCCACCACGGCATCGAAGAGCGTGCGTTTGCGCTGTTGCAGGGCCACCACCTTCTCCTCGATGGTGTCACCGGCCACCATCTTGTAGACGTTGACGCTGCGGGACTGGCCGATCCGGTGCGCACGGTCGACGGCCTGGTTCTCGGCCGCGGGGTTCCACCACGGATCGAGCACGAAGACGTAGTCGGCCTCGGTCAGGGTGAGACCGAACCCACCGGCCTTGAGCGAGATCAGGAAGACCGGGTCGGTACCCTCGCGGAACTGGTTGATCCTGGCCTGCCGATCCCGGGTCCGGCCGTCGAGGTAGACGTGGCCGATGCCCTCCTGTGCGAGTGTGTCGCGGACCAGACCGAGGAAGCCGGTGAAGGAGGAGAACACCAGGGCCCGATGTCCTTCGGCACTCAGCTCCCTCAGCTGCTCCAGGAGCGCAGTGATCTTCACCGAGTCCCCGACCGGCGAGTCCGGGTCGACCAGACGCGGGTCGAGCGCCAGCTGCCGCAGCCGGGTCAGTGCCCGGAAGATCGCCACCTTGTTGCGACCGAGGTCGTCCAGCATCCCCAGTACCCGCACGCGTTCCCTCGTCAGGTGCTGGTCGTAGATGCGACGGTGGGCAGGGTCCAGCTCCAGACCCAGCACCTGTTCGGTCTTGGGTGGGAGCTCCTGCACCACCTGTGCCTTGGTGCGGCGCAGCATGAAGGGGCGGATCCGTGACCGGAGCCTGAGCAGGGCCGCCGGGTCGCCGTCGTTCTCGATGGGGGAACGGTAACGCTCCGTGAAACCGACCGGACGTGGGAGCAGTCCGGGGGCCACCAGCGCGAACATCGACCACAGGTCGCCGAGTGAGTTCTCCAACGGGGTGCCGGTGATCGCCAGCGTGAAGGGGGCACCGATCCTCCCGACCACCTGGTGGGTGCGGGAGCGGTGATTCTTGACGAACTGGGCCTCGTCGAGCACCAGCCCGCGCCACGAGGTGCCCAGGTACTGCTCCTCCTCCAACCGCAGCAGGGTGTAGGAGGTGACCACGACGTGTGCCCCCCGGATCCCGTCGGCCAGGACCGAACCGCGTCGCACCCTCGTCGCACCGATGGTGACCACCCTCAGGTCGGGCGCGAACCGGGCGGCCTCCTCGGCCCAGGTGCCGACGACGCTGGCGGGGGCGACGACGAGCACGGGATGTCCATCGAGCTCACCTCGCTGTCGGGCCCGCTCCAGCAGTGCGATGGTCTGGAGGGTCTTGCCGAGGCCCATGTCGTCGGCCAGCACCCCGCCGAGCTCGGCATCCCACAACCTCGCCAGCCAGGAGAGGCCCTCGACCTGGTAGGGACGCAGTTCCGCCCGGAGCCCGGGTGGGGGTGTCTCCGTCGGGCTGTCGTCCACGGCGGCCATCAGTCCCTTGACCCGACTGCGCCAGCGCTTCGAGTGTCTCTCCCAGGTGGCGAGGTCCTCGAGTTCTGCCATCAACCCCAGCTGGTAGGGGCTGAGCCTCAGATCCTCGTCCGCCCCCGTGCCCGTCAGTTCCCGGGCCTCGTCGATGAGCGAGCGAAGATGGTTCAGCTGCGGGACGTCGAGGTCGAACCAGGTGCCATCAGCCAGCAGCATCGCGTCATCGCCACTGGTGAGCGCCCGGAGCAGGTCCGCGAGGGGGACCCGGTGTCCGGACACCCGGACCTCGATGTCGAGGTTGAACCAGTCACGGTCTCGGGTGTCCTGGGTGGCGAGACGTATCTCCGGGGACTCCTCGACACGACGGAAGGTTGTCTCCTCCCCACTGACCTCGACGGCCACGTCCGCCTCGAGGAGCACCGGGAGGTCGTCGGTGACGAACCGGGCCGCATCGATCCCGGTGAGTTCCTGCGACGGCACCAGGTCGTCCTCCTCGTCGACCAGCCCCGGTCGGGTGAGCAACGAGACGGCACGCCGAACCAGCACCCGTTCCTGTTGCCGGTCCCGGGGTGGACCGCCGACAGCGGATCTGAGGGGCACGTCCGCGCTGCAGGTCTTCGAGCGGTAGCGGAACCCCCACGTCAGTGACAGGCGGTGTCCGGGTCCGTGGGCCAGGTCCAGCAACAGCTGAGGGGTGGGCAGGTCCGCCGCGAGTTCGCCGTGGTCCGCCAGCAGACCCTCACCGACCAGGTTCGGCAGGTACATCAGCTGGAAACGTGGGATGTCCTCGACGGGGATCAGCAGCTCTGCCCGCGAGGTCAGGAAGCTGCGCAACGCCTCTGGTGGGGTCTCCTCCAACTGGGTCAGTCGGAGTCTGCCGCCGGGGGCCAGTTCCGCCACCCCGTGGGCCGGGGAGCCGAGGAGGAGACGTCGTCCCCCCTCGGGGAGGACACCGAGGGAACCGTCCGCGGTCAGACGCAACGCCCCGTCCTCGAGGGTGGTGGACTCCAACCAGATCCGTCCTGGGTCAGGTGCGAGGTCGACCGCTCGCAGCCCCTCTCCCGGCAGGAAGGGCAGCCCGACCGCCTGCAGACGACGCAACAGTGGCCACACCAGGGGTCCCAACTCCCCCAGTGTCAACCACGTCGCCGTGGCCTGGGAGGGCCCGGCGAGCCGGGCCAGTTGCTGCAACAAAACCAGTTGTCGCGGTTCCCAGTCGGTGTCGGGATACGGGGAGAGCAGCTCCGTCCAGGAGGCGCGGCTGCGCGCCCAGCCCCTCGTGGTTCCTGCCAGGGCTCGTAGTTGGATGACGTCCGCGCCCTCCCCACCGTCCCGGGTGGAGAACTCCAGTCCCAGCGCGGTCACGGTTCCCTCGGGTGGGGGTGGTGGCAACATCGCCGCCAGCACCGTCTCCCAGGCCCGTCCCTCGTCCTGGTCCCGGGCCTCCCGCGCGGCGAGCAGCGCGGCGACGGCATGCTTGCACCCGGAACCGATGGGGCAGGAGCAGGTGCTCTCCAGTCCGTACCGGTCCTGGCTGACCCGGGTGGTGTAGATGCGGTTCCCGGTGGTGCCGACCTTCGCGACCAGGTCGCCGCGCTCGTCGAATTCACTGGCCATGACGTGTCCGGCGACCATGTGGGTACGACCGCGCAGCAGTGCGGGCACCCCCCACTGCCGCTTGATGTCCTCGTCGGTGACCTGGGAGACCCAGTCCGTGACGTCACGACCCATGACGGTCAAGACTAATCCCATGCCGGGTCGACGACGATCCAGCCGTCCAGCAGCCCGACGGCCAGGGCACTGTCGGGCAGCGCCGCGAGGCCGCGCAACCTGACCCCGAGGTCATGGTGGGTCAGGTGCGTTCCGGTCCGGGGGTTCCAGAGATCGATGCCGCCGCTCTCGCTGCCGGTGGCGAGCCTGCCATCAGGCAGTACCGCGGCATCGCGGATGCCCTCGGCCGTGGCCAGGGTGCTGATCTCCTCCAGCGATTCGGCATCCAGCACCCTGAGCTGGCCCTCGTGATCGCCGACGGCGAGCCAGCCGGGTCCAGGCAGCAGCAGCCCCGTCAACACGGCCCCGTCCTTCGGCCGATGAGCGCGCAGCTCACCGGTGCGGGGGTCCCAGAGCGTGAGGTTCGTCGCATGACACACCACCAGCTGCGTCCCCTGCCCGGTGCGCACCCAGGCGACGCCTTCCGGGTCACAGTCGGGAAACCTGCGGCCGTACTCGGGGTCGGCATTGCCGATGGTCGCCACCATGCGCCCTGTGGCCGGATCCCACACGTCCACCTCGGCCCTGTCTCTCCGGCAGGCCACGCGGTGGCCGCCCGGTTCGGGGTGAAGCCACCAGTACCCCTCGACGTCGGTGGGCATCGAGCGGATCGGGGTCAGGGCGCGCGGCTCCCACCAGGCCATCTCACCGGCCTCATTGACAGTGAGCACCATCGCCCTCCCCCCGGGGCCGAGATGGACCACGGCCTCGGTGAACCCTCCTGACAGGGTACCGACGAGTTCCCCCGAGGCCACATCCCACAGGTCGTACTCGTCGTCGTCCACGAGCCAACCCTGCCCGGCGAGCCCCTGCAGGTCGCGGGTGGTCAGCAGCAGACCAGGGCCGTACCCCTCCGGCACGTGATGCAGCGGCGCCCCCGATCCCTCCCGACCGGTCAGCCCCGGTGTTCGATGGCCGAGCGCCTCATCGAGCTGCCACAATCGCACGCTGCCGTCCTCACAGGCCGCCGTCAGCAGTCCACCGTCGAGGACCACGACGCACTCGATCAGCCCCAGGTACCCGGTCGGAAATCCTCCGAGTTTCTCCCCGGCGAGGGGGTCCCAGAGCGTGACCGACGGGAACTTCGCGGTCCACAGGTCACTGACCGTGGAGATCACGCTCACCAGCCGCAACTCCCCACTGCCGGTCCTGAACCAGGTCAGCGCCGAGGTCTGGTTCTCCGGGTGCATGAGCACGTCACCGACGAATTCCCCAGTTGTCGGGTCCACCAGGACCACGCGCTCATCGAGGATCACGGCCAGCAGGTTCCCTCCCGAGCTGACAGGGAGCACGGTCATGGTCTCGGCGCAGTTCTCCGGGACGGCGATCGAGGTCCGGGCGGGCCTCCCGGTGGCCGCATCCCAGAACTGGATCGAGACCTCCTCCTCGCCGCTCGCCAGGACCACGAGCACAGATCGCCCTTCGAGTTCGCACACGCCGAGGTGGCCGAGTTCACCCGTGCCGTGGATCGGGTCCCCGACCCATTGCCTCGTCACGGCATCGACGGTGCACACGACGTCACGCCCCTGGCTGGTCCCCACGAGCGCCGAGATCCTCGGGTGAGTCCCGTCGCACCAGGCCACGAGTTCCCTCACCGCTGTGACGTCACCACGGACCACCACACCGAGCTGTTGCCCTGAGCACGGCTCCCAGAACCTGAGGGTGCCGTCGTCACCACCGGTCACCACGCACGCGGTGCCATCTGGTCGACGGAAGGAACTGACGGCCCGGATCGCCTTCTCGTGGCCCCTCAGGTGCGTGATCTGCTCCCCGCTGACCGGATCCCAGACCACCGCCACAGCGTCGGCACCTGCGCTGATCAACAGCTGTCTGCCATCCGGCAGGGCCGCGACGGCGAGGTCGGTCACCTGACCGGTGTGCCCGTCCAGGCGTCGGTGCGGGGTGCTCGGTTGTCGGCGGGCGATCCTCACCTCGAGACCGCTGGGGTTGATCACCTCCCAGAACCTACACTGCTGCCATGAGCAGCAGGGTGCCCCCGAGGGAGTTCGGCCGCGACGGGATCAGTGGCATCGTGGACCGGCACCGTGCCCTCAGGGCGCGACTGGTGCCCCGCCGTCGCCGCCGCTGAGCCCGGCCGGCCCCAGCTCCAGCAGCCTCACGAAACCCGCCTCGTCGAGGATCGGCAGCCCCAGTTCCTCCGCCTTGGCGGCCTTGCTCCCGGCGTTCTCCCCCACCACCACGAAGTTCGTCCTCCGACTGACCGACCCGGCGGCCTTCCCACCCCGCGCGAGGATCGCCTCCTTCGCGCCGTCGCGGGTGAACCCCTCCAGGCTGCCGGTCACCACGACGGTGAGCCCCGCCAAGGTCTGCATGTCGTCGGCGCTCCCGGCAGGCTCGTCGGTATCCGGGGCCTCCGGGAGCTCATCGGCCATCGTGACCCCCGCGGCTGCCCACGACTCGACGATGGCGACGTGCCAGTCCACCTCGAACCAGTCCTTGAGGGACTGGGCGATGACGGCCCCGACCCCCTCGGTGTCGGCCAATTCCTCCACGGAGGCCTCGCGGATCCGCTCGATGCTGCCGAACCTGCTCGCCAGGGCTCGGGCCGCGGTGGGACCGACGTTGCGGATCGACAGAGCGACCAGCACCCGCCACAGCGGCTGCTGCTTGACCGCCTCCAGGTTCTCGAGCAGCTTCCACCCGGTCGCGTTGACCCCACCGGAACGCGACGAGTACACCGAGGTCCGCACCAGGTCGTCGGCGGTCAGAGTGAACAGTCCACCCTCGTCGATGAGCAGCCCGGACTCCAGCAGGTCGCGGGCCCCGACCGCCCCCAGTGCCTCGATGTCGAAGGCCCCCCGGGCCGCCAGGGCGAACAGGCGTTCCCGTAGTTGGCTCGGGCAGCTGCGGGCATTGGGACAACGCAGGTCCTTGTCACCAAGGCGTTGCTGCACCAGTTTCGTGCCGCAGGAGGGACAGTGGGTGGCCATGACGAAGTCCCGTTCGGTGCCGTCACGGAGTGAGACCACCGGGGCGAGGATCTCCGGGATCACGTCTCCCGCCTTGCGGAGCACCACGACATCGCCGACCCTCACCCCCTTGCGCACCACCTCGTGGGCGTTGTGGAGGGTGGCCATCGCGACGGTGGAGCCCGCCACGAGAACCGGCTCCATCATCCCGAACGGGGTGCAGCGGCCGGTACGGCCCCCACCGATACGGATGTCGAGCAGCCGGGTGTGGACCTCTTCGGGCGGGTACTTGTAGGCGATCGCCCACCGTGGCGCCCGCGACGTCGCACCCAGCCGGAGCTGTTCGCTGCGGGCGTCCACCTTGATGACCACGCCGTCGATCTCGTGGCTGGCGTCGTGGCGGTGATCGCCGTGATGGGTCACGTAGGCCAGCACCTCCTCGGGGGAGTGGACCACGCGGGTCGCCTCACTGACCGGCAGCCCCCACACCGCCAGCGCCTCGTAGGCGGCACTCTGGGAGGGGAACTCCTTCCCCTCGACCGCCCCGATGCCGTGGGCGATCATCCTCAAGGGCCGTGACGCGGTGACCCGGGGGTCCTTCTGCCGAAGCGATCCCGCTGCGGCGTTGCGGGGGTTGGCGAAGCGGTTCTGCCCGGCCACCTCGAGCGCCTCGTTCAGCTCCGTGAAGGCCTGGGTCGGGAAGAAGACCTCACCTCGTACCTCCAGCAGTGTGGGTACGTCCCTCCCCTGCAGACGGTGGGGGATGCCCGCGATGGTGGCGACGTTGGCGGTGATGTCCTCACCGACTCGACCATCCCCTCGGGTGGCAGCCACCTCGAGACGTCCGTCGACGTAGCGCAGGTTCACCGCCAGGCCGTCGATCTTGAGCTCGCACAGATAACTTTCGGCCGGAATCCTGGCGAGCCATCCGGCCAGTTCTTCGGGGTTGAAGACGTTGTCCAGACTCAGCATCCGTTGCCGGTGTTCCACCGGTGCGAAGTCCGTGGTGCGGGCGAAGGCCACCCGGGACGTGGCCGAGGTCTCGCTTCTCAGCCCCGGATGATCGGCCTCCAACGCTTGGAGCTCACGCAGCTTCTCGTCGTAGGCGGCATCGGAGAGAATCGGTTCGGCACTGCCGTAGTAGGCATCGCTGGCGGCCAGGAGCTCCTGGTTGAGCTCCTGCCACCGGGTCGCAGGGTTGGTCATGGATTCATGCTCGCACAGAGCGTCTGTTCCCGTCGTCGGGGTGCGCGCGTTACAGTACAAGTGTTCAGGAAATGACTGATCTCAAGAAGCGAAGGTGTTCATGGCAACCGCCAATATCACGCGAGAAGAAGCAGCTGCCCGTTCAGAGCTGGTGAAGGCCAAGGCCTACCGGGTCACCGTCGACGTCACTGGGGATGGCGTGGAGGACAAGGAGCACAACTTCCTTTCCCGCACGGAGTTCGACTTCGCGTCGAAGTCCGGCACCACCCACCTCGATGTCATTGCCGACGAGATCCGTCTGGCCACCCTCGACGGGGTCGCTCTGCCGCTGGAGGGCTACGACGGCTACCGACTGCCGTTGCCGAACCTCACCGAGGGGGACCACACCGTCGTCGTCGAGGCCACGGGGCGTTTCTCCCACACCGGGGAGGGGCTCCACCGGTTCGTCGACACCGACGGCAAGGTGTACCTGTACTCCCAGTTCGAGACCGCCGATGCCCGCCGGATGTATGCGACATTCGAGCAGCCCGACCAGAAGGCCACGTTCCAGTTGACGGTGCTGGCCCCTGCCCACTGGGCGGTGTTCTCCAACTCCCCGAGCGTGGCCGGGGTCCCGGTCCGCGACGGGGTGGCCCGGTTCGAGTTCGCCCCGACCCCGGTGATGTCGACCTACATCACCGCTCTGGTGGCGGGCGAGTACCACGTCGTCAAGGGCGAGATCACCTCCGTCAAGGGGGTGCTCCCCGCCAGCGTGGCGTGCCGTGCGGCGATGGCGGAGTTCCTCGACGCCGAGAACATCCTCACCACCACCCAGCGTGGTTTCGAGGTCTTCGAGACCGCCTTCGGTGTGCCGTACGCCTTCGACTCCTACGACCAGATCTTCGTGCCGGAGTTCAACTTCGGTGCGATGGAGAACGCGGGCTGCGTCACCTTCCGTGACCAGTACGTGTTCCGTTCCCGCGTGACGGCCCGTGAGCTGGAGGCCCGCGACAACACGATCCTCCATGAATTGGCCCACATGTGGTTCGGTGACATGGTGACCATGCGCTGGTGGGACGACCTGTGGCTGAACGAGTCGTTCGCCGAGTGGGCGAGCCACTTCGCCGCCGACGAGATCGCGAGGAGGCACGCAACCGGTGCCCACCCGTGGGTGTCGTTCTCCAATGAGCGCAAGGGGTGGGCCTACCTGCAGGACCAGTTGTCCACCACCCACCCGATCGCCGCGGACATGAGCGACCTGGAGAAGGTGGAGCAGAACTTCGACGGCATCACCTACGCCAAGGGCGCCTCGGTGCTGAAGCTGCTCGTCTCCTTCGTCGGCATCGACGCCTTCCTCACAGGGGTTGGCCAGTACTTCACCAAGCACGCGTTCGGCAACACCACGTTGTCCGACCTGCTGACCGAGCTCCAGGCCGCCTCGGGCAAGGACCTGTCCTGGTTCGCCTCACAGTGGCTGGCCACCAGTGGGGTCAACACGTTGCGTGCCGAGTTCGAGGTGGATGAGAAGGGCACCTTCACCCGCTTCGCGATCGTGCAGAGTGCCCCGGAGGCACACCCGACGCTGCGCACCCACCGGTTGGGGATCGGCATCTACGCCGCCCGGGAGACCGGACTGGAGCGCATCGACTACGTGGAGATCGACGTCCGCGGTGAACGCACGGAGGTGCCGGAGCTCGTCGGGCACGCCCGTGGCGATGTCGTGCTGCTCAACGACGGTGACCTCACCTTCGCGAAGGTGAGGCTCGACGACGCCTCCCGCGCCGCTCTGGTGAACCACATCAACCAGTTGCGTGACCCGTTGGCCCGCGCCATCACCTGGTCCCTGTTCTGGGACTCGGTCCGTGACGCCGAGGTGGCCCCGCAGGAGTTGGTCTCCCTGGCGTTGGCCGGTGTCGGTTCGGAGCAGGACATGGCGGCGGTCACCACTGTGCTCACCCAGGCCGCGGCCTGCAGCAATCGCTTCACCGCCCCGGAACTGCGTGAACAGGCAGGTGCCCGGCTCGTCGCCGGGCTGGCCGGGCTGCTCAAGGATGCCGAGCCGGGTTCGGATGCCCAGCTCATCATCGCGAAGACCCTGATCAGCACCTCCCGCAGCGCCGACGCCCTGGAACTCATCAAGGGCTGGCTGAGTGGCGAGGAGGTGCCGACCGACCTGGCCGTGGACACCGACCTCAGGTGGCGGATCGTCGCTGCCCTGGCCCGCGCCGGGGTCTTCGGCGAGGAGGAGATCGCCGCCGAACTGGAGCGTGACAACACCAACTCCGGTGCCGAGCATGCCGCTGGTGCCAGGGCCGGGATGCCGACGGCTCAGGCGAAGACCGCTGCCTGGCAGCGCGCCACCGCGGATCCGGATGTGCCGAACGAGACCCACCGCAGCATCGCCTCCGGCTTCATGCACTACGGTCAGGAGGAGGTGCTGGCCCCGTACGTGGACGCCTACGCCGACCTGCTGAACGCGATCTCGCAGCGCAAGGACGGCTGGGATGCCCGAGGCTACGCGGCGATCGACACGGTGCTGCGCTGGCTGTTCCCCGAGCCCCTGGTCACGGCCGAGGTCACGGCGAGGTTCCGTCGTTACCTGGCGGAGGGGGAGCCGAGCGAGCAGGTGCGGCGCCTGCTGAGCGAGCGACTCGACGAGGCCGAACGCAGCCTGCGGGTGCAGGAACGAAGCCGCGGCTGACGAGGCGGAAGGAACACCGTGAAGCATCTGCTCAGCATCGCTGATCTGAGCACCTCTGAGATCACCTCACTCCTGGAGCTGGCCGAGCGGATGCACCGGCTCCAGGGGGAGCGGGTCAAGAAACTGCCCGATCTCAAGGGCCGCACCGTGGTCAACCTCTTCTTCGAGGACTCCACCCGCACACGCAGTTCCTTCGAGATCGCCGCGAAGTGGTTGTCCGCCGATGCCATCAACATGTCCGCCAAGGGCTCATCGGTGTCCAAGGGAGAGTCACTGAGGGACACGCTGCTCACCCTCGACGCGATGGGGGTGGATGCCATCGTGATGCGCCATCCCGGCTCCGGCACCGTCGCCCAGGCGGCGGGTTGGGTGCGGGCCTCAATGGTCAACGCCGGGGACGGCACCCACGAGCACCCGACCCAGGCCCTGCTGGATGCGCACGCCATGCTGCGCCACTTCCACTCCCACGACCAGGGCGACCTGGCGGGCAAACTGGTGGCGATCACCGGGGACCTGCTCCACTCCCGCGTGGCGCGTTCGAACGTGCTGCTGCTGCAACGACTGGGGGCCGACGTGGTGCTCGTGGCCCCGCAGACCCTGATGCCTCCCGCCGTCGGGACGTGGGGGGTGAGGGTCGTCACCGACATCGACGAGGTGATCGCGGATGCGGACGTGATGATGATGCTCCGGGTGCAGCGGGAACGGATGGCACACGGCTACTTCCCCTCCGAGCAGGAGTACATCGAGGCCTACGGATTGACCGTGCCACGTCTGGCGAGGCTGAAACCGCACGCGGCGATCGCCCATCCCGGCCCGATGAACCGAGGGTTGGAGATCAGCTCCGCAGCTGCTGATGATGCTCGCTCCATCGTCTTGGACCAGGTCTCGGCCGGGGTGGCCGTCCGCATGAGCGTCCTCCACCATCTCCTCACCGACCACTGAAGGAGCAACCGTGTCCAGTTACACCATCACCTCGGTCACCCTGCCCGACGACACGGTCACCGATCTGTTCGTCGAGGGTGGTCGTTTCGTTGCGGAGCGTCCCGCAGGGGCCGAGGTCATCGATGCCGACGGGCTGCGGGCGCTGCCTGGCCTGGTGGATCTCCACGTGCACCTGAGGGAGCCCGGCCGGGAGGACGCGGAGACGGTGGCCTCCGGCTCCCTGGCCGCCGCCCGGGGGGGCTTCACGGCGGTGTTCGCGATGGCCAACACCGAACCGGTGACCGACACCGCGGAGACCGCTGAGCGGGTCCTCGACCTCGGGACCACCGCCGGGAACTGCCAGGTGTTCCCGATCGGGGCCATCACCAAGGGCCTGGCGGGCAGGGAGCTGGCGGAGATGCTGCTCATGCACCGCTCACGCGCAGGGGTCAACGTGTTCTCCGACGACGGTGCCTGCGTCATGGATGCCGGCCTGATGCGTCGCGCCTTCGAGTGGGTGAAACCCTTCGACGGGGTGCTGGCGCAACACTCCCAGGACGCCTCCTTGGCAGGGCCGAGCGCCTGCTGCCACGAGGGTGAGCTCTCGGGCAGGCTCGGACTGCCGGGCTGGCCGCCGGTGGCCGAGTCGGTCATCATCGCCCGCGACGCTGCGCTGGCCGAGGCCACCGGGGCGAGGCTGCACGTGTGTCACATCTCCACCGCCGAGGGGGTGGACGTGGTGCGGTGGGCGAAGAAGCGGGGGGTGCGGATCACGGCCGAGGCCACCCCGCACCACATCTACCTGGACACCTCGAACCTGAGTGGCTACGACACCACCTTCAAGGTCAATCCCCCGCTGCGCACGAGTGAGCACATCGAGGCGGTGCGTGACGCCCTGACCGACGGCACCATCGACATCATCGCCACCGACCACGCGCCGCACGCCCCGCAGGACAAGGATCACGCCTTCGTCGATGCCCGACCCGGGATGCTCGGCCTGGAGCAGGCCCTGGCGGTGGTGCAGGAGGTGATGGTGGATTCCGGCCGTCTCACCTGGGCCGAGGTGGCGCAGCGGATGAGTCACGCCCCGGCCCGGATCGGGAAGGCCGCAGGGCAGGGCCGCCCACTCGCCGTCGGGGAGCCCGCCAATGTGGTGCTGCTCGATCCCAGCCGCCGCGCCGTCGTGGATCGTGGCACCACCGCGTCCCGCAGCCACAACAACCCCTACCACGGTCGTGATCTGCCGGACCCGGTGGAGCTGACCATGTGGCAGGGCCGTATCACCCATCGACGGTGAGCACCGGATGGGCGGCTGTCCGTGGGGAACCTGGGTCGGGATGGACTGGCCCTGCTTCGTGCGGGTGTTCAACCCTGCGAAAGCCCACGACGACTCCCCGGTCCGGTGGGCTGAGCTCTCCCCCGGGGTCGATCTGGCCCGGGCGAGCTGGGAGTCGCTGACGGGTCGTCGCTGGCAGAGCGACAACCCCGGTTCCTTCCCGGTGCATGAGCCCGACGAGGGGGCCGATTCCCACAACTCCCGGGTGCCGCTGATGCAGGTTCTGTTGGAGCGGGCCACGGGGGCGGTGAGTGTCGGGCAGTGGGACGGGTACTGCCTCCCCCGGCCCGAGGGGTCGCGGCACGTGGTCATCAACGGTGGTCACCGGGGCTACTTCGTGGTCGAGGTCACCCCGGAGCTGGGCCGGGCCCTGACGGAGCCCGCCGATCCTCCGGTGCTGCCGAACCGGGTGTGGGATGAGGGCGGCACCTTCCTGGTGGATGCTGACACCGATCTGCCCAGCATCATCGTCGGCTGCACGGCGCAGATCGCGGCGGCCATCGAGGCGGAGCCCCGTCTGGAGTGTGTCCGGGTCAACCCCCACGATCCGATCCAGGTGTGAGATGCTGCAGTGCGCCAACTCCCTCATCTCGTTGTTGCGTGTGTACGGCCTCGAGGAGAACTCGGGGTCGCGGGCAGTCAGTTTCTCAGGACCACTCGAGGGCAGTTTCTTCACCGCCACCATCCCCTTCACGCTGGATGGAGGTCTGGAGGCAGCGCAGCAGGCCCTCGAGGTTGCCGAGGCGACTGGCCGTCAGCAATGGTGTTGGGCGCGCGCGCCGGGTCGGCCACGTCGTTGCACTGTTGGCGTCTCGGGTTTCAACAGGCCCCTTCCGTGGCTTTCATGACTGCGGCATCCTCATCAGTCCACCAGCGGGACGACGGTTCCGGCAGCGACGGCGTCGAGGTCACGGCGGTCACGGACAGCATGTCGTACCAGATGTTCCGCAGGGTCCACCTGGCGCAGCGCGCAGGCTCCACACCCTCGGCAGATCGAGCAGCGCCGTCCCAGGGTGTCGTGGTCTCCCGGATGGACCAGATCCGTACCCAGGTCGGTCATGCCCTCGAGGAGGGACACCTCGTCTTCGCCGCTGACGAGGTGAGGATCGAGCATGAGGCCCTCACCCGACGTGCGTGGTGCCGCACCGGGATCACCACGGTCCTCGAGGTCGACCGGACACGTCGGTCCCAGTCCTACATCGGGTTCCTCGACCACACTGACGGCAGCGTCTCGACAACGGAGCAGGCGCAGTGACACCTGAACCGCGCCCCGAATGTCAAAGCAGAAGTTTTGACGGGGACACCAGCCCCCTGGCCAAGCTGTCCACTCGTTTCAACACCGTCGGGATGCGATGCGGGCCTGACATGGAGGCCACCACGGCTGCGGCCCAGGCATCACTGATTCCTCCCGCCGCTGTGACATACAGGGGTCGAGTGGCGCTGCCCCGGATGACCTGCACAGCATGGGTGGCCGTGCGGAAAGGGGTCTTCGCAACACCGATGACAGGGATTCCCAGGGCACGGGCAGCGTGGAGGCCGAGCCCCGGGCGGCCCTGCGGATCCAACGTGGCGTAGCCATCAACGATCAGGAGCCCAACGCGCGGGGCCAGCTCCAGGACAGCGCGAATACATGGAAGTTCTCGCTTGTAGAGCGCTCCCGGCTCGTAGGGAGCGACTTCCAGGATGTCGGCGACATGTTCGAAGAGCAGCGTCGAGAAGGAGGGATCATCGCCCACCACGAGTGCCGCCCGGGCCGCTCCGTGATCGTCGTAGTGGACATCGACGGCGCCCACCGGATCAGTGAACTCGACACCATCATCATCGGTCATCGTTCCTCCTTGTGACCTGTCGCGACGCTGAAACGCCAGCCCAACTCGTCGGGCTCTGCGGCCGACTCGGTCAGCGTGAGAAGAGCTGTGAACACCATCCTCACACATCTGCGTCGGAACTGCTACATGTTTCTCGGACAGTGATGCAGGGGGTCGGCGAAGTCGTGTTCATGGTGGGTTGACTAGGTGTTTTGTAGCTTCGCTGGGTGTCTGAGGGCGGTGGGCGGTACCGGTTGTGGGGCCGTGGGTGAGGCGGATGAGACTGATCGTGAGGTTGCGGAGGGTGTCCATGCACAGACTCTGGAGGCCCTCCACCCAGACTTCCAGCACCACCACACCCGACACGCCAAATTCGGACTCACTCATCTAGACTTGGGAAATGGGCAACGGCAAGTTGAACAATGATGTCTATGAAGCTGAGCTGACCCACCTGCAGTACGAGCTGGTGGAGATGCAGGAATGGGTGAAGGACACGGGAGCGCGCATCGTCGTGCTCTTCGAGGGACGCGATGCAGCGGGCAAGGGTGGAGCGATCAAACGCATCACCGAGTACCTGAACCCGCGCGTCGCGCGCATCGTTGCTCTGCCCACCCCGACGGAGCGGCAGCGCACCCAGTGGTACTTCCAGCGATACATCGAGCATCTTCCTGCGGCAGGTGAGATCCGGTTGTTCGACCGGTCCTGGTACAACCGCGCCGGGGTCGAGAAGGTGATGGGTTACTGCACCCCGGCGGAGCACGTCCGCTTCCTGCGCCAGTGTCCCCAGTTCGAGCAGATGCTGATCGAGGACGGTATCCTGCTGCGCAAGTACTGGTTCTCCGTCTCCGACAAGGAACAGGAGAAGAGGTTCCGCTCCCGTATGACCGATCCGATGCGACGCTGGAAGCTCTCGCCGACGGATCTCGAGTCACTCACCCGTTGGGAGGAGTACTCACGGGCGAAGGATGAGATGTTCGTGCACACCGATGTTCCCGGCAACCGCTGGCACGTGGTCGAGGCCGAGAACAAGAAACGGGCGCGGATCAACATGATCGCCCATCTGCTGAGTTCGATCCCCTACGAGCACGTCGACCGGCCCAAGATCCAGCTGCCGGAACGGCCGCCGTCCACGGGCTACGTGCGCACCGCACGCGAGCTGCAGGACGAGGTTCCCGATGTGGCCGGGACACTCGGCGCCCACAGGAAGAAAGCAGCCCACTACGTCGACCCGGAGGATACCGAGGATGAGGACGCCACGGTGAAGCGGATCCCCTCGTAGGCTCCGAACTCCCACGCGACGGCGACCCGACCGTCAGGCAGTGCCTGGCACACCGAATAGGCGGCGGGGCCGGGATCGACGGTGTGAGGTTCTCCCCAGTCGCCGGGACGGCCGACGCGGAGCACCAGGTTCCTGCGGGCGGACCAGTCCGGGCCGGAGTGGGTACCTCGGCCACCAGTCGGGTCGGGAAGGGTGAATGCCTCGCCCGGTACGCCGTCAGGATGCACGAGCGTGCAGGCGAGTTGTCCGTCGGGGAGGGCGGTGAGGCCACCGTTGCAGCCGGGATCCGGGAGGTCTGGCTGCGGCGCGTCGAAGGTCTCCCCGCCGTCCGAGGAGAACGCCACGAGACGATGCGGCCTCGCGCGTGAGTGCAGCACGAGACGGCCGTCGGGGAGCTCAACGCACTTCGACTCGTCGGCTCCCGCCACCGCCTCGCCCAGTCGCCACGTCTGCCCGTGGTCGTCGGAGAGAGCCAGTGCCGCGACACGCCCGTCACCTCCTGCCTCGCGAAACACGAAGGGCTGGGCGAGGCGCCCGCTCGAGAGACGGATCCCGTTGCCGGAGGTGGGGAACAGGCTCCCTGCCCAGTCCGGCCAGATCTCACCGGAACGGTCATCGTGAGCCCAGGTGAGGCCGCCGTCCGAGGAACGGGCGAGCCACACCTGCCATCCCTGCCCGGGACGTGAGTCATCCCAGAACGAGAGCCCACGGGAGCCGACGTACCAGCACAACACCTCGTCGCCATCCACGATGAAACTCGCATCACCGCACCCCCAACCGGGTTCGGGGGATCGTAACCAGCGCGGGGGCGACCAGTTCGCCGCAGCATCGTCCGCATGACGGATGGCCATGCCATTGACGCCGGGCAGATCCAGCGCTGAGGCCCGCACATCGTAGGCCAACAGCATCCGCTCCCCCATGACTGCGAGCGCCGGAATGCGGTAACAGGGCGAATCGGTGGCGGCCCCAGCCATGGGTTCGCCCGAACGCGCGATGATCATCAACCCAGCCTACTCATCACACCTCGTCACCGACCGTATCGAGGACCGCAGGCCTCGACACTCGGGAATCCCGACAACCAACGCCGGGGTGCACCACCACCGCTGCGAACAACCTCCGTGCCCCTCGGCAGCACTCAGGGGTCCCCAGACCTCGGTGTGGTCCTCCTCGTTGTCATACGGCTCGTGGAACAGTGCAGTCCTGACGAGACGCGACACGGGCTGTTCATCCGCTGGTCGAACCGTCCGTGTCGAGAACCCACGACCGATCCCGGTGATCCCGAATCCCGGCACCCTGCGGCATGAGGCCTCGATGACTGTCACCGCGTTCCCCATCTTCGCTCGATGACCAGTGGGTGACCGACGAGCTGGCCGAAGGCCAGAATCCCACCGGCTCGCTCGACCCCCAGCTGGGTGAGCCAGTACCGGTCCACCAGGCCGCCCGCCACCACCCCGGCCAGGCCCAGCTCGGCCGTGGCCAGCGCAAGCTGCTGCATGACGGCCCCCGCCTCCAGCAGGGCGAAACGACCGCCACGCTCGCCGTACTTCCTGGTCAAACGCTCGGGGAAGAGCACCGCGACCACCATCGCGGCCGGGGTCCCCGTCACGGAGACGTTGATCCGGTGCGTGGCCTCCTCCCACGCCGGGGCCGGATCAGGTAGCTCCACCAGGCCGTGATCGACGGCGTCGTAGTAGGCCATGCGTGCTCTCGGCCGCCACTGCACCAGGAACAGCTCCACCGCGTACGAGGCCCCTGCCGAGGGGAAGCTGCGGTGCTCCTCCCCGCCCCAGGCCCGGCAGGAGGCCAGCAGACGCGACAGCTCCTTGTCGCTCAGCGGCCGGTCGGAAAACTCCCGGGTGCTGTGACGCCGAGCCGCAACGCGGTCCACGGCACCACGCCTGACCTCTGGCAGCGGCGTCGGAACGGTGGAGTACTCGAGCCTCAGTGGTCTGCCCTCGGTGTCGAAGGCCGCCATCTGCTGCGCGAACTCGGTCAGGTTGTGGGCATCAATGCTGGAGGCCTGCCAGAAGTCTCCGAAGAACCGGGTCACGACGCGTTCCCACCCCCACCAGCAGGCTCACCGCCCTGCCTCCGGGGCGGCACCCCAGTCATCACCTTGATGAGGATTTGCCCCTCACGGGTACGGATCAACAGCATCAACGTGCCCACCGCGACGGCGACCACAGCGGCTGATCCCAGGTAGATGTGGAGCACAACAGTTCCCACACTTCCACTGGTCTCCATGAGATCGATGATCCCCGCAACAGCAAAGGCCTCGAGGGAACCGAA
Organism: Arachnia propionica; assembly: GCF_003859805.1. Lineage (GTDB taxonomy): Bacteria > Actinomycetota > Actinomycetes > Propionibacteriales > Propionibacteriaceae > Arachnia > Arachnia propionica_C. The sequence goes on along the minus strand of NZ_RQZG01000001.1, from coordinate 103,385 downwards.
CACATACATCACCAGCGTGAAACCCATCCCCACCCAGAACCAGGCATGGGGACGCAGCACCGCGCCCAAGGCCTGGTGGGCCGCCCAGCTCAGCAGGATACCGAGGACCAACAGCAGGATGATCTCCCCGCCAAACCCCGACAACACTGCGCACAGCAGGAACGGCACGATCAGCAACCACGGGGCGAGCAGCCCCGGGAGCGCCCCGCCGCAGATCGCGAACCAGTGCAACCCACGACACCGCCCGGCCACCACGGCAGCACCTGCCCCGATGATGCTCCGGTGGCCACCGCGCCACGGAACTCCCCTGCGTCGCACCGGGTCCGGACCGCTCTCATGACAGTCTCATTCCTGACCTCGGGAAGGCCCTCACTCATCGCTGGCGGGCTGCTCGGTGTGCGGCGGTTCGGGCGACACCCCGGCCAGCTCTTCGACGAAGGTCCGGGAGTTGGCACTGCTGCGATTCACGATCAGCCCTCTGCCCATCACGATGGCCAGCACCACCGCCAGCAGCACGTAGCCGTAGAACACCGGCCACCCGTGAGGCAGATCACCGGTTGCGAAGCTGGCAAGGACGTGGAACATGACAAAGGCTTCCACGAATCCGAGCACCAGCACCGACAACAAAGCAGCCAGGCCCGCACGCATCGGGTGACGGCGCCCCAGCAGCAACGGCAGGATGAGGTAACCCACGCAGATCAACACCAGCCCGAGCCCCAGCAGTTCGAGGAACCCGATCGAGGTCGGGAGCCGGAACGTGAAGGCCACACAGATCGGCAGGATGACCAGCCAGGGAGCAATGACCCCGAGGAACACAGCCGCGGCCCTCCTCACCGCGGACATCGGGCGACGCCGCCCCGCCACCACGGCAGCACCTGCCCCGACGATGCTCGCGGTGGCCGCGGTCGTCACACAGCAGCAGCAACAACAACACGAACAGCAGGTCGGTGTGGCCACCGCGCCACGGAACTCCCCTGCGTCGAACTGGGTCCGGACCGCTCTCATGGTGGCATCATCCCAGAGGATGGGGCATCCGGTTGGGAAACACGGATTCCTGAACCCGCTCGGGGTAACGACCGGGCAGCATCTCCTCGACCCCGCCACACAGTGGCCAGTCCTCGTGGGCGTAGATCTGGGCGACATCCGGAGACAGGGTCTTCACCACGTGCAGTCCTGCCTGGATCGCATCGATGGTGGTGATGTCGCGATAGAGGACCCGAATCCCTGCCCGGGCCAGGGACTGCCGGGCCGTCTCCAGCGGGTCCGCTCCCAGCTCCCGCACCGGGAGGGGGTGCAGGGTCCCGTCGTGCCGCAGGATCGGCAGACGCGGCCAGAGCTGCGGGTTGCGGGTGTAGAACATGGCATGGTGATCGAAACTTCGCACCTGCCTGTACTCGGTCAATTCGCTGACATCGACGAACTCGCCGTAGACCCCGGCGAACAACACCCCTTGGGTCCACTCCAGGAAGGCCTTCTCGGCAGCCGCCTCCCAGCTCGTGCGGCAGGCCACCCCGAGCGAGAACCGCCAGGTACCGCGCTTGGGGATGCCGCCCATCACCGCGGCGACGGGGAACGGGCTGTAGACAGGAGTCAGGTCGAACAGCGTGAACTCTCCGCCGAGTCTGCTCACCTCTGCGACATGCTGCTGGATCGGCGCGACGGCCCGGCCGGGAAGACCGTGGAGCCAGGTCGTCATGAGGGCGTCACGTTCGATCAACTCGAGCAGTCCCCGCAGCAACGCCTCCCTCGCGGTGGGCGCGGCGGCCAGACCCGAGGAGGTCGGCATACCGGTGTGATGGGGGTCCTGCAGGGTCACGAAGGGCTGCGGCACCCACCACGGCGAGTTGTCCTGCAGGTCGTACGCGATGGCGTAAGGGCACTCATCGTCGAACAGCGAGCCGTGCGGGAAGGCCGGGTCGGCCCGCTGTTCAGGGGTGAACAGCGCGAACTCCTCCACATCGACCCGGTTGGGTGCGGGAGTCTCCCGGCGTGGCCGCATCGGCAGGACCGCCTGCGCGGAACTGGCCCGCTCGATGCTCTCCCCGATGGCCGCGAGCCTCGCACCCTCCTCATCGCGAGCCACTCCCCCGGCCGCGCTCTCCCACGGTGCATCCACCACCTTGGGCACACCGTAGTGGATGATCCCCTCGACATCGGCCATCGAGAGCTGCGCCCGCTGTGGCTGCAGCACCAGACCGTGCCGATTGCCCACCGCTCCTTCCATGAGGAGACGGCTCAGCGCTTCAGCCATCGCTGCTGGCACCGCCGGAATCGACGTGGGTCCGGACAGCGTTCATGACGGGATCACACCTTGGTTCTCGAAGTCCTGGCAGTAGGAACAGATCGGCACCGTCAACAGCCGTTCGCTGACCACACGTCGCTGTTCCAGGTCCCATGCGATGGTTCGGCCCACCAGTGCGGTGTCCCCCGCCAGGACCCGCCCCACCTCCGTGCTGAGCAGGGCCGAGACCAGCTGACCGAACTCGGTGACCACCGCCGGTTGCGGGGCGGGTCGATGATCCCCCCACCGTTCCTGCAGCCGACCGTAGAGGCAACCGATGCAGGGGGTCTCGTGGGGGATCACCAACGGGCCGATCGAGACCGTGTGATGGAACGAGATGTCGGCATACAGGTGCACCCGTTCCAGTTCCCGGACCTGCTCCAGGATCTCCCGGTGCGTCGAACGATGACGCACGACGACCACCAGATCGGCCCCGGCCACTTCCCTCCTCTCGAGGACGAGATGTCGCCCGATCTCGACGGGCACCGGATCTCCCAGCAGCGCAACCGTACCGCTCCTCGTCTCCAGCACGGGTCCGATCACCCCGGCGCTGCGGAGCTGCTCGAACTCCCCGATCTCCACGGCGGGAACCTCGTCCCGGGTGATCCCCTCCCCTGCCGACAGGCGTCGTGCCACCGTGGATGCCTCCAGCAGGTAGCGGGCGTCATCACCACCGTGCAGCTCGTAGTCCTCACCGACAGGGGTGATCCGCCATGCGGGCGACAACCGGTAGAGCGCCATGTCAGGAGTCTAATGACACCGCTCGGGGTTCAGCCGGACGGACCGATGGCTGACCCGGCCCCTGACATCGACACTCGACCCCCGTGGAGTGGGGGCTCAGGCCTCGTGATCCCCACCCCCGTCTCCTGCCGGACGGGCTCGTTCCACCCGGACCCGGCACAGGGTCTTGAGGCCGCTCCGCCAGGCACGACGTTGCAGCCGGGTGAGGTCCTGCGTCGTCGCCGTCCCCGGGAGGACCAGCATGGGCGAGACCCCCTGGTCGACGTGCTTCACCGCCTCGGCACAGGTGTCGATGACCTTCTCCGGGTCGACCCCGTGACCGGGCAGGGACACCGCCTGCAGATTCTGGTTGTACAGGCCGTGACGGGCCACCTCAGCGGCCAGCTCCAGCCAGTCCTGACGCGTCGGCAGCACGATCTTGGACCGTGTGAACAACTCGGCGACCTTCTTCGTCCTGGGAAGCCGGTCCTGCTCCAGGTACTTGTCGAAATACTCCCCGGTCGCATAGGTGCTGCGTTCGAAACCCTCGAACGTCGTCCTTCGTTCCTTGGCCAGCCTGCACGAGGCCCACAGTGCGTGGTACGTGATGACCCGGAAGTACATGTCGGTGAAGTCACGGCACTCATCGGAACCATGACGGATGGACTCCCGAGTGAGACAGCCGTGCAGGTTCACCTGTCCCAGACCGATCGCATGACCCATGGTGGTGCCACGATCCACACTCGGCACGCAGCCGAGATCGGATTGATCCGAGACCGCGGTCAGTACCCGGACCGCGGTCTCCACCGTCCGCCCGAGGTCCGGGGACTCCAGGGCCGCGGCGATGTCGAGTGAACCCAGCGGGCAGCTGATGTCCTTGCCCACCACACAACTGCTCAGATCCTCGTTGTGGTGTGAGGACGTGGCCACCTGGAGAATCCGGGCATCGGCGTCGGACATCGTCACCCATCCCCGGATCGGGTTGTCCCGGTTCACCGCGTCCTCGAACACCAGGTAGGGCCAGCCACTTTCGAGCTGCAGCTTGGCCACGGCCTCGAAGAACTCCCTGGCCTTGATCGTGGTCTTGCGGATGCGGTCGTCGGCGACCAACTCGTGGTACCTCCTGGAGACCTCGATCTCGCTGAGGGGAACCCCGTGGACCCGCGCCACGTCGTGGGGACTGAACAGCTGCATCTCCTGGTCGTCGTGTGCCAACTCGAAGGTGATGTCAGGGACCACCACACCGAGGGACAGGTTCTCGAGGCAGGTTCTCCCGTCCGTCCCGGCCCGTCCGGCCTCCAGGAAGGAGAGGATCTCAGGGTGATGGGCGTGCAGGCAGACGGCGCCCGCCCCCGGGGCTCCGGCGCAGGCGAACGAGTCCTCCAGCAGCCTCATCACAGGGATGATCCCCGTTGAGCTGCTCTCAGCGGCTCTGGGGGGTGCCCCGACCTCACGGACGTTGGTGAGGGACAGGGCAACCACACCACCTCGCCCCGACAGCTGGAGCGATGAGTTGACGGCCCACGCGATGGATTCCAGGGTGTCCTCGACACGCAGCAGGATGCAGGGCATGAGCTCGCCTCGGGAAACCCGACCGACGTTCAGGAACATGGTTGCATCGGGGTGGAAACGCCCTGAGAGGATCTCGTCGACGATCTGTTCGGCGAGACAGCGATCCCCGGCGGCCAGGCTCAGTGCCACCATGCACACCCGGTCCTCGAATCGTTCCGGGCATCCGGCGCCTTGGAGGGTGCTCGGCGCGTCGCAGGTGTGGTGCGTGACCTCCACCCCGGGTCCTCTGGCGCTGGCCCGCCGGAACAGGGACTCGATGAACTCGAGGTCGTAGCGATCGAACACGCGGGGATCGTGGTGCCCCTCCTCGATGAGGCGATCGAGCGTCTCCTCCGGCGAAGGGACGATGACGGTGTCGCGGTCGGTGTGATCCCGGTGAGTGTCCTGCACCTCATCGGCAGGAAGCCCCGAGGCACAGGCGTGGCCAGGACGTTCTCCGGCCACGGGGACGACCGCACCGGCTTCCCTGGTCAGCAGCGTGGTCATTCAACGACACGGCTGAGGGTAGGTCTGCCGGGATGTTCTGGTGAACGTCTCGTCCCGGACCGACCCGGGACGTGCCGGGTTGTCCTGTTCTGCGGGCTGGACGGCAGCGTGTGGAGTCTGCCCGTCATGGTGCTCGACATGCTTGCTCCTCGAAGCGTGGGCCTCACGGGTGGAACACCTGTCGTGCACCTGGCCTTCCCGCGAGACCCTGGGTCGAATACCGGGTTTCCCCGGCGCTGGCAGGTATTCGGACTCGAGGGCGGACGCCTGTGGCGTGGTCCTACTGGGCGAAGCTTCCCAGCCCGAAGGCCAGTGCTGTGTCTCGCCGGTCGTTCCCTCTCACCGCTGCGGGGCAGTCCCGGATTCCCACCGGGTTCCCTGTTGCCTCATGTCCCGGACACGTCGTGGTGTGATCGAGCGCATGAACCAGCGCTTTTGATGCTAACGGCCCCGGCAGGGCTCGTCAATCAGCCAGACGGGCACCTGCGGCACGGCGGGGCCTTCCTCACCCCGTTCGGTGCGTGGCCGGGCCGTGCAGGGCCTAGGCTGAACCCGCCACAGGAGGAGATCCATGACCAGAACAGCACCAGGCTTCGCCGATGCCACCTCGTCGTGGCTGGCGGCCGCCTTCGACTCCCCCACGAGGGTCCAGCACGCCGCCTGGCAGGCCATCGGCACCGGGGAACACACCCTCGTGGTGGCCCCGACCGGGTCGGGCAAGACACTGGCGGCCTTCCTCCACTGGCTGGACCGTCTCGCCTTCCAGCCACGACGGGGCAAGGGAACCCGCGTGGTCTACGTCTCCCCGCTCAAGGCCCTGGGCGTGGACGTGGAGCGCAATCTCGAACCTCCCCTGGCCGGGCTCGCCCGTCACGCATCTGAGCTCGGAACGCCCTTCCACCCCGTCACCGTCGGGATCCGTTCCGGCGACACCTCCGCCCGGGAACGTGCCCGGCTGCGACGTACCCCACCTGATGTCCTCATCACCACACCGGAATCGCTGTACCTCATGCTGACCTCCTCGGCCCGGGAGACCCTGCGCGACGTCGAGGCCGTCATCATCGACGAGATCCACGCCATCGCCGGGAACAAACGGGGCACCCACCTGGCGCTCAGCCTGGAGCGTCTCGACCTGCTGGTCGGGCGCGACGTGCAGCGCATCGCCCTCTCCGCGACCGTGCGACCCATCGACGCCATCGCCAGGTTCCTCGGTGGCGACCGCGACGTCACCGTCGTCGCACCCGAGACGATGAAGGACTGGGACGTCGCCGTGCGCACCGCACCCCTGACCGACCCATGGCCCACGATCCACCAACGCCTCCTCGACGACATCCTCACGGCACGATCCACCCTCGTGTTCACGAACGCCAGGCGGACGGCCGAGACCCTCACCGGCCGCCTCAACGAACTGTGGGTGGAACGTGGGGGCGACGGTCACATCGCCCGCGCCCACCACGGCTCGGTGAGCAAGCACCTGAGGGAGGAGATCGAGTCCGACCTCAAGCAGGGGCGGCTGCGCGCGGTCGTGGCGACCGCCACCCTGGAACTCGGCATCGACATGGGCGCGGTGGAGCAGGTGATCCAGGTGGGCGCACCGCCGTCGGTGTCCTCCGCATTGCAGCGGGTGGGCCGTGCCGGACACCAGGTCGGGGCGACCTCCCGGGGCCGCATCGAGGTGCTGCACCGCGGGGAACTCGCAGCCGCCGTCGTGGCAACGGGGGACCTCCTGGGCGGGCGGATCGAACAGATCCACGTCCCGGAGATCCCGCTGGACGTGCTCGCCCAGCAGACGGTGGCCGAGACGGCCGTGCACCCGGAGACCGGGCTGGATGTGGGCAGGTGGCTGCAGACCTGTCGCAGGAGCCACCCCTACCGACAGCTCACACACCGTTCCCTCGACGACGTCCTGACCCTGCTCCTCGGCACCTACCCGAGTGCGGACTTCGCGGAGCTGCGGGCTCGGTTGGCGCTCAGGGACGGTCGGCTGTTCCCACTGCGTGGCGCCGGTCGGCTCGCCCTCACCTCCGGCGGCACCATCCCGGACCGCGGTCTCTACACGGTCCTCCTCGACGACGCGGAAGGGCCGGGACGTCGGGTCGGGGAACTGGATGAGGAGATGGTGCACGAGACCCGTGTCGGAGAGACCTTCACCCTCGGTGCCTCCTCGTGGACGATCGTGGCGATCACCAGGGACCACGTGCGTGTCGTGCCGGCCCCGGCACTCAGCGGGCAGATGCCGTTCTGGCGCAGTGAGGAACCGTCGCGCCCCGCCGAGCTCGGGCGACGCATCGGGGAACTGAACCGACGCGTCGCCTCCGGGGAGGACCGGCTGGAGGTGCCGTGGATCGACGAGACGACCCGGGCGGAACTGCTCTCCCACGTCCAGGAGCAGGCGGCCGCCACGGGAATCGTCCCGGACGACGGCACCGTCGTGGTGGAACGCTGCCGCGACGAGCTGGGCGACTGGCGGGTCATCGTCCACTGCCCGCTCGGCAGAGCGGTCCTCATGCCCTGGGCCGTGGCGATGGCTGCGGCGGTCGAGGAGTGCTCGGGGGTGGATGCTCGGCCCATCGTCGCTGACGATGCCATCATCCTTCGCCTCCCGGACGGGCACCTGGCGGAACGGATCGTCGAGCTGGTGCACGTCTCCCCGCAGCGGGTCGAGGAGATCGTCGTCGCGAGGATCGCCACCACCGGGCAGTTCGCGGCACGGTTCCGTGAGGCGGCGGCACGTTCCCTCGTGCTGCCGCGACGGATCGGCGGACGCATGCCGCTGTGGCAGCAGCGCAACCGGGCGGCCCAGCTCCATCAGGTCGCCCGCTGGCACCCTCGCTTCCCCATCACCGTCGAGGCGGTACGGGAACTGCTGCACGACGAGTGGGACCTCCCGGCCCTCAAGGAGCTGCTGCAGCACATCGCCTGGGGCAGGCACCGGGTGGTGGCGGTGGAGACCACTTCTCCATCGCCCTTCGCCGCGTCACTGCTGCACCGCTACGCCGCCGCCTTCATGTATGAGGGTGACCTGCCCGTCGGCGATCGGGGCGGCACCGGGATCGCGGTCGACTCGGAGTCCCTCGAGGCCATCGGGCTGGCAGGGGACCCGACCCGGATCCTCGACGAGGCCGTCGTCGAGCGGATGTGGGGCGAGCTCCAGCACACGCTGCCCGGACGCCGGGCCCGGAACCTCGACGAGCTGATCGAACTGCCCCGCCGTCTCGGCCCCTTGACGCGGGAGGAACTCGCCTCCCGTTCCGAGGTGGCGCTCCCCGCCGAACTGCCCGCGGACTGGGCTGAGATCGACCTGGCCGGGGTGGGACGGATCATCGCCCGCAGCGACCTGCCGCTGTTCACCGGGGCCCCTGGCCAGGTTCCGGGACGCGACCCCATGGTGCAGCTGGTGGACCGCTTCGCCCGCACCCGGACTCCGTTCCGCGTCGAGGAACTGACCGCGGCCCTCGCGATCGACCACGCCGTTGCGGAGGGGCTGCTCGACGCGGAGGTCTCCGCCGGACGCATGGTGCGGGTCCGAGTGCCCACGGCCCACGGTGTCCACCACTGCGATGCCGCCGTCTGGCGACGCCTCGTCGAACGGAGCCTCGCCGCCGCCCGCGCCCGGGTCACCCCACTCCCCGGCAGGGCGTACGCGCGATTCCTCCTCACGGAGGTGCACCGCATCGGCAGCTGTGACTCCGTGCTGGAGGCGCTGGGGGTGCTCGCGGGCACCGTCCTGCCCGCGAGTGAGTGGGAGTCACACCTGCTGCCCTCACGATGTCCCGGGTACCAGCCCCGGGATCTCGATCTGCTGCTCGCCCGGGGAGCCGCCGCCATCCGGGTGCTCGGCCCGGGAGAGGATCCCCCCATCGCGATCATGGACGCACGGGACCTCGATCTTCTGCCACCCCGTCCTGAGCCGGGAGCCGAGTCCCGGGAGTTCGCCGCACGACTCGGCGACGGTCTCATCCCGGCCAGCCGGGCTGAGGAGGCCTGGGCCGCGGCGGCAGCCGGGACGATCGCGCCCGGGTCCATGGACCCCCTGCGTGCCCTGCTCGGGAGAACGACACGGGTTGTGCCCACGCCGCGACCCACGAGGCGACGCATCGCGCGGCCCCTGCGACCTGCTGCGGACGACACCGTTCTGCCGGGACGCTGGTACGCGGTCAGCGACGAACCTGCCGGAGCCGAGGTGTTCCTGGCGCAGTGGCTCGGGCTGTTCGGCCTGGTGACGCGGCCCGTCGCGACGGGGCTGCCTGGCGGTTGGTCGGCCGTCTACCGGGACCTGCGCCAGCTGGAGGCGCAGGGGGTGGTCGATCGTGGGGTCTTCGTGGAGGGCCTCGGGCCTGCTCAGTTCGCCCCGCCCGATTTCATCCAGCGCACCGCACCGTTCCGGGAGCCCGGCGACCCGACTGCCCATCTGTTGGCCGCGCGGGATCCCGCGAACGCGTTCGGGCTGTCCCTGGCGTGGCCACCCCATGCGGGTGCCCGACCCACCAGGTCGAGTGGATCCTTCGTGGTCATCTCGGATGGTGAGTGCCTGGCTCATCTGGCACGGGGGCTGCGCACCCTCACCCTGTTCCAGGGCGAGGAGGCCGCCAGCCGTGTGGTGGCCTGCCTCGTGGCGGCCGTGACCGAGGGCAGGCTGAAGCGGTTCCGGATCGAGGAGATCAACGGGGAACGGGCCACCGCCCACCCCCTGCATCAGGTGATGCGTCAGGCGGGGGCGAGGATCCACCCTCAGGGTCTGGTCATCGAGCCGTGACGAGCCTGCCGCTCAGGGTGGCGCGGAGCGTCTCGGGGAGGTCGGTCTTCGTCGGCCCCTCGGTGGCGGAACCACCGGTCGCGGCGACGAGGACGGTGCGGCCCCGGGCGAAGAGGGTGTCGTCGTCAGGGTCGAAGACCTCCCCGGCCAGGGTGACGGATGACCGGCCGAGGGCCACGGGAGCGGTCCGCACCGCGTAGGGCCTCACCCGATGGGGGATCTGGTTGACGTAGTCGACGTCCTGGCGGGCGATGAGCCAGGTCAGGCTGGACTCCCCCGCCCCTGCTCGGGTCATGGCGGGGTCCCATGCCGTGGTGGCGGTGATGCGCGCCTGCATGAGGTAGTCGAACACCTTGACATTGTTGACGTGGCCGTAGGAGTCGAGGTCCGACCAGCGCACGGGGCACGGTGTGACGGTGCCGTGCCCGTCGAGTGACGAGGCGGTGAGTTCACGCAACGACTCAGCCACCACCGCGTGGCCCTCCAGCCACGCCCGGTCGGTCGCTGCCAGTCGGGTGGGGCGTTGGGTCTCGAAGTCGAAGGGGCACAGCACCGTGCGGGCCTCGGCCACCTGTCGGTCACCCTGGTACAGCTGGTAGGCGACCTCGAAACGTGCCCCGCCGAGCCGTGAGATCCCCAATGCGACCTCAACGCCCGCGTCCATGTACCGGATGGGTGCGTCATAGCGGATCTGATGCCCCACGACGACCACCCCGGAGTCCAGCAACGCCGAGCAGGGGCCTGCCCGGAAGAACGCCGCACGGGCCTCCTGCAGGTAGTCCACGACGAGGGGATTGCCCACGTGCCCCTGTGCGTCCAGATCGGACCAGCGAAGCGGGACGGTGGTGTGGAACATCTCAGTCCTCGGCGTCGTACAGGGACTCGATGAGGTCCTCGTGACGTCTGGTGACCAGAGCGCGACGGATCTTCATGTTGGGGGTCACGCCGTCGTTCTCGACGGTGAGCTCGTGGTCCAGGATCACGAAACGTTTGATGGTCTCCCACCGCTCCAGCCGGGCATTGGCCTTCTCCAGTTGCCGCTCGATGGAGGCCCGGATCTCCGGACGCTGGCTGAGCTCGGCATAGCTGAGGTGTCCCAGCTGGTGTTTCTCGGCCCACTTCTGCAGCAGCACCGGGTCCAGCACCAGCAGCGCGGAGCAGTACTTGCGGCCGTCCCCGACCGCGACGGCCTGCGAGATGTAGGGGATGTTCGTGGTGACGGCGTTCTCCACCTTCTGCGGTGCGACGTACTTGCCACCGGAGGTCTTGAACAGGTCCTTCTTGCGGTCGGTGATGGTGAGGTTGCCCTCGTCGTCGAAGACCCCGAGGTCACCGGTGTGGAACCAGCCGTCACTGAAGGCCTCGGCGGTGACCTCCGGCAGGTTGTGGTAGCCGGGGGTGACGATGGGACCACGGATCAGCACCTCACCGTCATCGGCCAGCCTCGTCTCGATGCCCGGCATCACCTTGCCGACGGAGCCGAATCTCGGCTCCGAGGGGAGGTTGAGGAAGGCGATGGCGGAGGTCTCCGTGGCGCCGTAGCCCTCGATGATGAGCAGGCCCGCGGAGTAGAACCACTCCTGGACCTGATGGGACAGCTTCGCCGATCCGGAGATCAGGAACTTGATACGGCCGCCCAGTTTCTCCTTGAGCTTCGAGAACACCAGCTTGTCGGCGATCCGGTACTTCCAGGCCAGTCCCTTCGGCATGGGACGCCCTTCCAGGCGGTAACTGCGGGAGTCACGGCCCACGGCGAACGCCCACCGGGCGATCCTTCCCTTCAGCCCGGTGCTGCCGGTCAGCACCGCGGCCCGCACCTTCTCGAAGATGCGGGGTGCCCCACACATGAAGGTCGGCCGGACCTCGCCGAGTCCTGCGACGATCCGGTCGATGCGACCATCAACGGCGGAGGCGAAACCGTAGGCGATCTGGCAGGCGATGAGCGCCTTGCCGAAGACGTGGGACAGCGGCAGCCACAGGTACTGCAGGTCGGTGTGGTCGATGATCTCCCAGTGCTTCGTCCCTGCTCCCTCGTAGATCCAGGAGGCGTGGAGCAGGCGCACCCCCTTCGGTTGGCCCGTGGTGCCGGAGGTGTAGATGAGGGTGGACAGGGTGTCCTTGGTGGTGGTCGCGATGGCACGGTCCACCACCTCCGGGTCCTCCTCCAGCCTTCGGCGTCCGAGTTCCAGGAGCTGGCCGTAGGAGACCACCTGCTCATCAAGCTCCACCCCGTCGTCATCGAGCACGATGATGGTGTGGAGTCTCCCTCGCAACGACTCCGCGGCCCGCACCTTGGCCAGCTGGGTGGCGTTCTCCACGACCACCGCGACGCTGCCCGAGTCCGAGAGGATGAACTCGACGTCCTCCTCGGCGGTGTTCGGGTACACCGTCGTGGTGGCCCCGGCGGCGCAGGCCACCGCGAGATCGAGCAGGATCCACTCCACCCGGGTGGTGCTGATGATCCCGACACGTTCCTCGTGGCCGAGGCCACGCGCCAGCAGCCCGGCCGCCAACTCGTCGACCACCACCCTGGCCTCGGCCCAGGTCATCCGCCGCCAGGTGTTCGGCCCCTCCGGGGCACGGTCGGGGTCCATGAAGGCCAGCGCATCAGGGGTGGCGGCCACCCGGTTGCGGAACATGTCGCCAACGGAGTTGGCAAAACCCAAAAGCTCGTCCTGCAGACTCATGGCCTCTCCTCGTCGTGTCGCGGTGCGAGCCTAGTGCACCGGGGCATCAGATGGGACCCGATCCCACGGTGACGTTAATATGACGTGATGACCGAGGTGAACTGGCTGGACGCCGAGCAGCAGCAGATCTGGCGGAATCTCCTGGCCGCGATGCACCGGATGCAGAACTACCTGGATGCTGACCTGCGCCGCGTCGGGTTGGACCTTGCCGAGTACGAGATCCTCGTCCGGCTCTCCGAGGCACCGGGCAGGATGCTGCGGATGAGTGAACTGGCCGATGCCGTCAGCCAGTCACGTTCCCGCCTCACCCACACCATCAAACGGATGGAGGCACGCGGTCACACCCGCCGTCAGAACTGCTCCGCCGATGGCAGAGGGGTGTTCGCGGAGCTGACCGAGGAGGGCATGACCTTCCTGGAGGAGGTGGCCCCCAGCCACGTCGCCGCCGTCAGACGCATCCTCGTCGATGTCGTCTCCCCGGCGGATCTGGAGGTCATCGGCCGGGCCAGCGAGGCCATCCTCGCCGTGGCCGATTACGATGAGGAGTCGTGACCGGCGGACTGCGTGCTGAACTGGGTGATCTGGCCCACCTCGTCGATGACTCCTCGTTGACCCGGGCGCTGTACTCCTCCGACGCGTCGTTGTACCGCGTACCACCCCGCGCCGTCGCCCGTCCCCGCAGTCGCGACGAATTGATCACCCTGGTGCGGGCCGCACTGTCCTGCCGTCTCCCGGTGACCGTGCGTGGGGCCGGCACCTCCTGCGCCGGGAACGCGGTCGGTGAGGGCCTGGTCATCGACGTCGGCCGTCATCTCACCCACATCCACGGCATCGATCCCGAGGCACGCACCGCGGTCATCGATCCCGGGGTGGTGCAGGAGCAGTTGCAGCAGGCCGCCGCGTCGTTCGGGCTGCGGCTCGGCCCGGATCCCTCCACCTCGTCGCGCTGCACGGTCGGGGGGATGATCGGCAACAACGCCTGCGGACCCCGCGCGCTGGGGTACGGGCGGATGGCCGACAACGTCGTGGAGCTGGAGATCATCGATGGTCACGGTGAGCTCAGGGTGCTCGGGCGCGACGAGTTCCCCGAGCTGCGGGACCTGGTGCTGGCCAACCTGGGCACGATCCGCACCGAGTTCGGCCGGTTCTCCCGCCAGGTCTCCGGGTACTCGCTGGAGCACCTGTTGCCGGAGAAGGGCTTCGACGTCGCCAAGTTCTTCGCCGGGACCGAGGGGACACTCGGGGTCATCACCCGGGCCACGGTCCGTCTCACGCCCGATCCCTCGCACCGGGTCATGGTGGCCCTCGGCTACCCCTCGATGCCGGACGCGGGGGATGACATCTCGCGGCTGCTGAAGTTCTCCCCCACCGCCTGCGAGGGGTTGGACCGACGGATCGTCGACGTGGTGATCCGCAAGCAGGGCGCCGAGGCCGTCGGCGAACTCCCCACCGGTGAGGGTTGGATGTTCGTGGAGCTGGCCGGGGAGGACCCCGCGGAGGTCCGGGCCCGGGCCGAGGCGTTGTTGGCGGAGGCAGACACGCAGGCCGGCTGGGTGGTCGAGGACCAGCAACGCGCCGCACAGCTGTGGAAGCTCCGCGCCGACGGTGCGGGACTGGCGGGGGTGTCCCTCGACAAACCGGCCTACGGCTCCTGGGAGGACGCCGCGGTGCCGCCGGAACGACTCGGTGCCTACCTGCGTGACTTCGAGGCACTGCTGGACAAGCACGGACTCCACTCGATGCCCTACGGGCACTTCGGGGACGGCTGTGTCCATGCCCGTATCGACTTCCCCTTCGAGGCGGCCGACGGTCGTGCCCGGTACCGGGCGTTCATGCTGGAGGCGGCGGAGATGGTGGCCTCCCACGGTGGCTCGATGTCGGGGGAGCACGGTGATGGCCGGGCCCGTTCCGAGCTGCTGCCGAAGATGTACTCCCCCGCCGCGCTGGAACTGTTCGGTGCCGTGAAGCACCTGTTCGACCCGGAGAACCTGCTCAACCCGGGGGTGCTCGTCGACCCTGCCCCGACGGATGCGAACCTTCGGATGGTGGCGGTCACCCGGTCCCCGCTCAACACCTCGGACCCCCATTTCGTGGCACAGGTCCACCAGTGCTCGGGGGTGGGCAAGTGCCTGTCGAGCACCACGGTCTCGGGCGGGGTGATGTGTCCGTCCTTCCAGGCCACCAGGGAGGAGAAGGACTCCACCCGGGGTCGGGCCCGTGTCCTGCAGGAGATGGTCAACGGATCGGTGATCGTGGATGGGTGGCGTTCCCCTGAGGTGGCCGAGGCGCTGGAGCTGTGCCTGAGCTGCAAGGGCTGCGCCAGGGACTGTCCCACCGGCATCGACATGGCGGCCTACAAGGCCCGCGTCACCCACGAACGGTTCAAGGGCAGGCTCCGCCCCCGCAACCACTACTCCCTGGGCTGGTTGCCACGGTGGGGACGGCTCATCACCCGGATCCCCGGCCTGGGTCCGCTCATCAACCTCGTCGGGAGGACCCCGGGCCTCAGCGCGTTGCTCAAGTGGGGGGCCGGGGTGGACGGGCGACGCGAGATCCCGCGTTTCGCCTCCCGGACGGCACGTCGTCGGACTCCCCTGCCCCCGGGTGGGGTCAAGGGACCGGTGCTGATCTGGGTGGACTCCTTCAGTGACTGTTTCGAGTCCACCTCCTTCGCAGCGATGGTGCAGCTGCTGACTCGGCTCGGCTACGAGCCGCGGGCACTCGACCAGACCGCGTGCTGCGGACTGACCTGGATCTCGACCGGGCAGTTGGACGGTGCCAGGAGACAGCTCGCCCGGGCCGCGAAGGTGCTGGCCCCGGTGGTCGCCGAGGGGGTGCCGATCGTCGGGGTGGAGCCGAGCTGCACGAGCGTGTGGCGTTCGGACGCCCTGGAGCTGCTACCCGATGACCCCAATGTCGCGGCCCTGGGTGGGAAGGTGCTCACCCTGGCGGAGTTCCTGGAGCAGGACCCGGACTTCCAGGTACCGGACCTCAGCGGTCACACCATCGTGGCCCAACCCCACTGCCACCACACCTCGGTGATCGGCTGGCAGGCCGACCACCGGTTGCTGAAACGCTCCGGGGCCGAGGTGATCCGTGCGGGGGGTTGTTGTGGTCTGGCCGGGAACTTCGGGGTGGAGATCGGGCACCACGACGTGAGCGTGAAGGTCTTCGAACACGACCTGGGGCCGGCGGTGGCGGCACATCCGGAGGCCATCCTGCTGGCCGACGGTTTCAGCTGCCAGACCCAGCTCAAGGGGCTGGTCGGCCGCGAGTCGATGAGTCTGGCCGAGTTGTTGGCCACCCATCTGTGAGAGGAGTCGCGATGACGACGATCGAGGCCGTGATCGGCGACATCACCACGCAGGCCGTGGATGCCGTGGTGAATGCCGCGAACTGGACCCTGCTGGGAGGCGGCGGGGTCGACGGTGCGATCCACCGGGCCGCCGGACCGCAGCTGCTGGCCGCCTGCCGGGAGCTGCGTCGCACCACCCACCCGAAGGGCCTGCCGGTGGGCGAGGCCGTCGCCACCCCTGCCTTCGATCTGCCCGCCTCGTGGGTGATCCACACGGTGGGTCCGAACCGGGGAGCGGGTCAGGACGACCCTGCCCTGCTGCGGGCCGCGTTCGACAACTCACTGCGGTTGGCGAAGGAGCTGGGCTGCACGAGCCTGGCCCTGCCCGCGGTCTCGGCCGGGGCCTTCGGCTGGTCCATCCACGACGTGGCCGCGGCCGCGGTGGCCGCCGCTCGGGCCGCCCAGAACGATCCCGGCAGCTTGGAGCTGATCCGGTTCGTGCTCATCTCGGAGCGGCCACTGGCCGCCTTCCAGAAGCGCCTGAACCTCCCATGACCCCGACGACGTGGCGGCAGGTGTGTGACCTGAGGCACCCGACCCCACCGAACCGGCACCACCTGGTGCACGACTCCACGATCAGGGCCATCGTGGTCCAACATCGTCCACATGGTTCCTGGCGGCTCGTCACGGGCGCTGATGACGGCGCGGTCATCGCCTCGGATCCGAACACCTGGGAGTTGAGTTGGCGCCGCTTCGACGTTCCCGTCCTCGCGGTTGCGGCACCCGGCGAGGGCATCGCGGTGGGGCTCGCCGACGGCACCCTGCTGCTCCTCGACCCCGATCTCTCGGAGGAGCGGTGGCGGGTTCGCGCTGCGCATCCGGGTGGCGTCACCGTGCTCCACGTCACGGACGACACCTTGGTCTCCGGTGGCACGGATGGTCGGATCCGGTCGTGGCGGATCGCCGACGGCTCGCCGACCGGTGAGCTGCCCGGCCACGACGGCATCGTCAGCGGGATCCTCGCGCTCGACGGCTCCGGGCTGGCCACCGTCGGCGGGGACGGTCGGCTGCGGCTGTGGGACCTCGACTCCGCCACCCGGGTGGACAGCATCGACCCGGGCGGCGGTTTCCTGACCTCGGTCCACATCCGGGGCGAGCGACTGGCGGTGAGTTGTTACGACGGCACGGTACGGTTCCTGGGCCAGACCGGGGTCACCGTGGTGTCCACCCCTGACGGGTTCCCACTGTGGGCGGCCTTGCCGACCGCGTCGGGTGACGAGCTCGCCGTCGCGGGGGATGTGCACGGCTTCCGTCTCATCGACCCCGGCACCGGCCGGGTCCGCTGCCGCCCGGTGCGCACACCTCACGACTGTTCCGCGATGGCCACCATGCCCGATGGCCGCCTCGTCGTCGGCGACGCGGACGGAATGCTGTGGCTGTGGGATCCCACCCGGCTGCCCGTCACCCAACCCTCCTTCCAGCCGGTCTTCGCCGTCGCCCCGGTCAGTCTCGACGGTCGCGCTCTCCTGCTGACGGGGGACGTGACCGGCGTCATCCAGGTCTGGGACCCGGTGACCGGGCAACCGGTGGGTGACGCCCTCGACGCACACACCGACGCGGTGCGGGCCCTGGTCACCCTGATCGGCCCGGATGGGCGGCACCTGCTGGCCAGTGCCGGAGACGACCGCACCATCGTCGTGTGGGACCTCCGCACCCGGCAGGTGCTCAACGTACTGCGGGGGCATGAGGACTGGATCACGTCCCTCACCCCGGTGACGGTTGATGGCCAACTCAGGTTGGTCTCAGCAGCCGATGACCACACCCTGCGGCTGTGGGATCCGCTCGGCGGGCAGCTCGGGGAACCGTGGGCGGGCCACACCGACTGGGTGCTCTCCACCGCCACCTGGACCGATCCCGATGGCACCGTCCGGATCGCCAGTGCGGGTTGCGAGGACGCGGTCCTGCTGTGGGACGCCGCGGGTGGGCTGCTGGGAGAGCTGTTCCCCGGCGCGAAGGAGCAGGGAACGTTCCACGATGGGCTGCTCCCGCTCGATGGGGGCCGCTTGGCCAGCCTCGGTGACGACGCAGCCCTGCACATCTGGGATCCCCACCTCGGGGAGGAGCTGGCCCGCATCCCGATGCCGGGCGAGGCGATGCCGCTCGACGTCGTCGCCCTGGGATCCTCGGGGGAGATCCTGGTCACCGTGGACGAGGACGGATGGTTGCGCGCCTGGCGTCAGGAGGGAGAACTCCTCGCCGAGCGGCACATCGGCGCCACCCTGTGTCTCGCGGCCCTGGGCCCGGACCTGGTCGCGGTCGGGTTCAGCACCGGTTGGGCGACGTACCGCCTGGTCACTGACGGGTGAGCAGTGGGGCGAGGAACTCACCCGTCGCCGAGCCCTCCGTCGCCGCGACCTCCTCGGGGGTGCCGACGGCCACGACCTCACCACCCCGGGAGCCGCCGCCCGGCCCCATGTCGATGATCCAGTCGGCGGCCTTGATGACGTCGAGGTTGTGCTCGATCACCACGACGGTGTTGCCCGCGTCGACGAGCCGGTGCAGAACCGTGAGCAGCTTGCGGATGTCCTCGAAGTGAAGGCCGGTGGTGGGCTCGTCGAGGACGTAGAGGGTGCGACCCGTGGACCGCTTCTGCAACTCCGCGGCCAGCTTGACCCGTTGCGCCTCGCCCCCGGAGAGGGTGGTCGCGGGCTGACCGAGCCGGACGTAGCCGAGACCGACCTCCTCCAGGGTCCGCAGGTGCCGGGCGATGGCGGGGATGGACTCGAAGAAGGTCACCGCCTCCGAGATGGACATCTCCAGCACCTCGGAGATCGACTTCCCCTTGTAGTGCACCTCGAGGGTCTCACGGTTGTACCTGGCCCCGTGGCACACCTCGCACGGCACGTAGACGTCGGGCAGGAAGTTCATCTCGATCTTGATCGTGCCGTCACCGGAACAGTTCTCACACCGCCCGCCCTTGACGTTGAAGGAGAACCGGCCGGGCAGGTAGCCCCGCACCTTCGCCTCGGGCGTGGTCGCGAACAGGCCGCGGATCTTGTCGAAGACCCCGGTGTAGGTGGCCGGATTGGAGCGGGGGGTCCGGCCGATGGGCGACTGGTCCACCTGGATCACCTTGTCGAGGTGATCCAATCCCTTGAGCGAGCGGTGACGACCGGGAACCGCCTTGGCGTTGTAGATCTGCTTCGCCGCGGCCGTGTAGAGGATGGAGTTGACCAACGACGACTTGCCGGAGCCGGAGACCCCCGTGACCGCGATGAGCTTCCCCAGGGGGAACGAGACGTCCACGCCCTTCAGATTGTTCTCCGCGGCCCCCACCACGGTGACCTTCCTGCCGTTGCCGGGTCTCCTCAGGGCGGGCACGTCGATGCTGAGCCGTCCCGAGAGGTACTTGCCGGTCAGGGACTGTTCCGACTCCAGCAGTTCGTCGACCGGGCCGGAGACCACCACCTCACCGCCGTGTTCCCCCGCCCCCGGGCCGATGTCCACCACCCAGTCGGCGGCGCGCACCGTGTCCTCGTCGTGCTCGACGACGATGAGGGTGTTGCCGAGGTCCCGCAGCCGCTCCAGGGTCTCGATCAGCCTCAGGTTGTCGCGTTGGTGCAGTCCGATGCTCGGCTCGTCCAGCACGTAGAGCACCCCGACGAGTCCGGACCCGATCTGTGTGGCGAGTCGGATCCGCTGCGCCTCACCACCGGAGAGTGAGCCTGCGGAACGCGACAGCGTGAGGTAGTCCAGCCCCACGTCCAGCAGGAAACGCAACCGTTCCCGGATCTCCTTGACCACCCGCTCCGCGATCCGGGCCTCACGTTCGCTGAGCTGCAACCCGTCCAGCCAGGCGAAGGCCTCACCGATCGACAGGTCCGCCACCTGGGCGATGTTGCGTCCTGCGACGGTGACGCCGAGGGTCTCCTTCCTGAGGCGGGCCCCACCACAGCCGTGGCAGTTGATCTCACGCATGTACCCACCCCAGCGTTCACGTCCGGCATCGGTCTCCGCCTCGCCGTGACGACGACGCACGAACGGGATGATGCCCTCGTACTTCTGGGAGTAGGAGCGGACCCGCCCGAAACGGTTGCGGAAGGAGACCGCCACCGCGCCCGGCACCCCGTGGAGCAGCACCTTCTTGTGGGCTGCGGACAGAGCGTGCCACGGGGCCCGCATGTCCATGCCGTACTCCGCGGCCAGCGCCTCCAGGACGTGTTCGAAGTGTCCCTTGAGGTGCGGGGTGTTCCAGGGCGCGATGGCACCGTCGAGCAGGCTCAGTGACTCATCCGGGATGATGAGCTCCGGATCAGGTTCCAGCATGGTGCCGAGCCCGGAGCACTCCGGACAGGCCCCCCAGGGACCGTTGAAGGAGAACTGGCGGGGCTCCAGCTCGTCGATGGCGACATCGTGCTCATTCGGGCACCCCAGCTTCTCGGAGAACCGCTTCTCCCGCTCCGGGTCATCGGCGGGCAGGTCCACGAACTCCACCCCCACCACGCCCTGGGCCAGGTGCAGCGCCGCCTCCACGGACTCGGTGATCCGCTGTTTCGCGGACTCCTTGACCACCACCCGGTCCACCACGACGTCGACGTCGTGCTTGCGTTTCTTGTCCAGGGCGGGAACCTCGGTCAGGGCGTGGAGCGCGCCGTCCACACGGACCCTCGCGTACCCGTCGGCGATGAGCTGACGGAAGGTCTCCTGGAACTCCCCCTTGCGGCCCCGCACGATGGGGGCCAGCACCTGGAACCGGGTGCCCTCCGGCATCCCCATGAGCCGGTCGACGATCTGTTGCGGGCTCTGCTTCCCGATGGGGGCCCCGCACTCCGGGCAGTGCGGGACGCCGATCCGGGCGAAGAGCAACCGCAGGTAGTCGTAGACCTCGGTGAT
Organism: Arachnia propionica; assembly: GCF_003859805.1. GTDB lineage: Bacteria > Actinomycetota > Actinomycetes > Propionibacteriales > Propionibacteriaceae > Arachnia > Arachnia propionica_C. Next base: position 82,695 of record NZ_RQZG01000001.1, on the reverse strand, counting down.
GGTGCCGACGGTGGAGCGCGGGTTGCGGGAGGTGGACTTCTGGTCGATCGACACCGCCGGGGACAGACCCTCGATGAAGTCGCAGTCCGGCTTGTCCATCTGCCCGAGGAACTGCCTCGCGTAGGCGGACAGGGATTCGACGTAGCGTCGTTGTCCCTCGGCGAAGATCGTGTCGAAGGCCAGGGAGGACTTCCCCGAACCACTGAGCCCCGTGAAGACGATCAGTGCATCCCTGGGCAGGTCCAGGGACACGTTCTTCAGGTTGTGGACACGGGCACCCCGGACGAGCAGGCCACGTGAGGACGGTCGAGCATTCACGAGCACCCATGCTAGGGCGTGTCACGGAGAAGGCGTCGGAACAGGGCCGTCCCGGGGTGGGACAGCTGGCTCCTGCACGACACGCGGGTTGACGGTTTTGATAGGTTTGCGGCCATGTCCAGCAGCACTCCTGACCCGGCTCAGTCCCCCTTCGAGGCGGTTCTGCACGCCATCCGGGACCACACCCATCTCCTGCTGGGCCGCACCATCACCTACTCGGCCGACGACTGGAGCGCCCCGTCGATGCTCACCGGCTGGACCCGGGCCCACGTCGCGGCGCACCTCATCACCGGCGCACGTCGCCTGACCCGTATCGCCGAACAGTTGCAGACCGGCGAGACCCCGGATCTGCTGGACCCGAGGCTGGGGGACGAGGACGAGATCCTGTCGATGTCGGACGGTCTGGACATGCAGATCGCCCTCGACACCACCTCCGGTGAGGTCCTGGCCGCCCTGACGGGGTTGGCGGATCTGACCGGGGCCTTCCACCTGCGTGAGGGCCTCCACATCGCCGTCCACGAGCTTCCCCTGGTGCGGCTGCGTGAGGTGGTGCTGCACCACTTCGATCTGGAACCCGCCGACGGCGGGGTGGAACTGGCCCCGGAGATCGCGCGGCGCCTGCTGGACTTCGAACTGACCTGCATCAAACCACCCATCGGCCCGGTCAAGCTGGAGAGCAACGACGGTGTGGTGCGCACCATCGGCAGTGGCCCCGGAAGACCTCGGCTGAGCGGCCCCACCGGGGACCTGTTCCTGTGGGCGACCCGAGGCGCCCTCACCGACCGGGTCCAGGAGAGCTGACGAAACAGAATTGTCATCTGGACAAAACCAGTGGGGTTGTGAGTACGATCTTCCCCGTTCCCAGAAGTGAGTGGTGAAGGATACCCAATGACTCAGCCCCCGAACGTCCCGAACGGGCAGCCCTTCGATCCGAACAAGATCCCGACCGATCCGCAGCAGGCCGCGGCCTGGGCACAGCAGCAGCAGGCGGCTGCATGGCAGCAGCACGCCGCGTGGCAGCAGCAGGCCGCCCAGGAGGCGCAGGAGGAGGCCCACCAGGAGTACCTGGAGCAGCAGGCCGCCGAGGCCAAGAAGTCCGGTGGGCTCGGCCTGCGCGGCATCATCAGCATCGTGGTCGCCGTCGTCGCCGTCGGTGCCGGTGGCTGGGGCCTCTGGCAGAAGATCCAGACCGATCAGGCCCTCAAGGAGGGCAACTGCATCGTACTGAGCGGCACCGCTGATGATGCCAGCGAGAAGAAGATCGAGTGCGACAAGGAGCCCTTCTCCTGGAAGGTCGCCTCGATCGCCGCGAACGAGGCAGGCTGCCCCACTGAAGACACCGTTCCGTACACCGTCACGTCGAAGTCGCGTCGCGGTGCGAGCCGTACCGACAAGGTGGCCTGCCTTGCCCCCAACCTCCACGAGGGCAAGTGCTACCAGGAGGTCGATGATGCCTTGACTCCCTACAAGGAAGTCGAGTGCACTGCTGGTAACGCGAAGATCAGCAAGGTGATCGAGGAGGCCAACGCCACCTGCGAGGCCCCCAGCGAGCCGTGGTCGTTGCCCACCGCCAAGCGGACCTACTGCGTCGAGCCGGTCGCCTGACGACTCCTTCGATGGCCGGGACCGGTTTGCCGGTCCCGGCCATTCGTGTCTCAACCAGGGTCTGGCTCCCGTTCAGGCGTGACGTGGTCGCGAATCGTCGGATGACCGTCTGTTGCCGACCACCGCCACCCGGCGAATTGTAAGCTTGTGGGCCTGATGAGACCTCTTGACGAACTGCGCCGCCAGGTCGCTCCGCTGAGCGTCCAGGCGGACTTCGCGCCCTCCGGGGACCAGCCCGCCGCCATCGATGAGCTGGAACGTCGCATCCGCGCCGGGGAACAGGACGTCGTGCTGCTGGGTGCCACGGGAACCGGCAAGACCGCGACGGTGGCCTGGCTGGCGGAGCGGCTGCAGCGCCCCGTGCTGGTGATGCAGCCCAACAAGACCCTGGCGGCCCAGTTCGCCAACGAACTTCGGCAGTTCTTCCCCGACAACGCGGTGGAGTACTTCGTCTCCTACTACGACTACTACCAGCCCGAGGCCTACGTGCCGCAGACGGACACCTACATCGAGAAGGACTCCTCCCTCAACGAGGAGGTGGAGCGGCTCCGGCACTCCGCCACCAGTTCGCTGCTGACCCGCCGCGACTGCATCGTCGTGGCCACCGTCTCCGCGATCTACGGCCTCGGTACCCCGGCCGAGTACCTGGAACAACGGATCACGCTGCGGGTCGGGGACGAGCACGACCGCTCCACCCTGCTGCGTCACCTCGTGGACATCCAGTACAACCGCAACGACCTCTCGACCGATCGCGGCACCTTCCGGGTGCGCGGCGACACCCTGGAGATCTATCCGATGTACGAGGAGAACGCGGTCCGCGTCGAGTTCTTCGGTGACGAGATCGAACGCATCACCACCCTGGTACCGCTCACGGGTGAGGTGATCCGTGACGAGTCGGAGATCTACGTCTTCCCGGCCACCCACTACTCCGCCGGGTCCGAGCGGATGGAGCGGGCCATCGAGGGCATCGAGGCGGAACTCGCCACCCGGCTGCAGGACCTGGAGGCGCAGCACAAGCTCCTGGAGGCCCAACGGTTGCGGATGCGCACCAGCTACGACATCGAGATGATGCGCCAGATCGGCACCTGCTCCGGGATCGAGAACTACTCCCGCCACATCGACGGCCGCGCCGCAGGGTCCGCCCCCGCCTGCCTGCTGGACTACTTCCCCGAGGACTTCCTGCTGGTGGTCGACGAGTCCCACGTCACGATCCCGCAGATCGGCGGCATGTACGAGGGCGACGCCTCCCGGAAACGCACCCTCGTCGAACACGGTTTCCGCCTGCCCTCGGCGCTGGACAACCGGCCGCTGAAGTTCGACGAGTTCACGCAGCGGATCGGGCAGACCGTCTACCTGTCGGCCACCCCCGGCCCCTACGAACTGGAACGCAGCTCCGGGCCCGTGGAGCAGATCATCCGTCCCACCGGTCTGGTGGATCCCGAGATCATCCTCAAACCCACCACGGGGCAGATCGACGACCTCGTCGCCGAGATCCGTGCCCGGGCGGAACGCGACGAGCGGGTGCTGGTGACCACCCTGACCAAGAAGATGGCCGAGGATCTCACCGACTACCTCATGGCGGCGGGGATCCGCACCCGGTACCTGCACTCCGACATCGACACCATCCGGCGGGTCGAACTGCTGCGGGAACTGCGGCTCGGCGACTACGACGTCCTGGTCGGCATCAACCTGCTCCGGGAAGGACTCGACCTGCCCGAGGTCTCCCTCGTCGCGATCCTCGACGCGGACAAGGAGGGTTTCCTGCGTTCGGAACGTTCCCTCATCCAGACCATCGGCCGCGCCGCCCGCAACGTCTCGGGCCAGGTCCACATGTACGCTGACCGGGTCACCTCGTCGATGTCGGCCGCCATCGAGGAGACCAACCGCCGTCGGGCGAAACAGCTGGCCTGGAACCGTGCCCACGGCATCGATCCACAGCCATTGCGCAAGAGGATCGCCGACATCACCGACATGCTCGGCCGGGAGGATGCGGACACCGCCCAGCTGCTGGCGGGCCGGGGGTCGAGGCGTGCGACGGCGGACCTCCCGGAGCAGGAACTGACGAGACTCATCGACGACCTCACCGCCCAGATGCACCAGGCCGCGGCCGATCTCCAGTTCGAGCTGGCCGCCCGGCACCGCGACGAGATCGCCGAGTTGAAGAAGGAGCTGCGACAGCTCATCGAGGCCACCAGGTAGTTCCCACTCCTTCTCAGGTGCGGGTATGCTGCCTTGGCCCCACCGTCCCCTGAGAGGAACCGATGAGCGACACCGAGACCCCTGAGTCCGCCCCACGCCAGTTCTCCAGCACCCTGGCCGCCCTGCTGTTCGCCTCCCGCTGGTTGCAGGCCCCACTCTACGTGGGGCTCGTCGGAGCGCAGCTGCTGTACGTCTACACCTTCATGAAGGAGCTGTGGCACACCGCCTCCCACGTCAACTCGCTGACCGAGGCCGACATGATGCTCGCGGTGCTGGGACTCGTCGACGTGGTGATGGTCGCGAACCTGCTCATCATGGTGATCGTCGGCGGTTACGAGACCTTCGTCTCCAGGGTCAACCTCCACGACCACCCCGACCAGCCCGAGTGGCTGAGCCACGTCAACAGCAACGTGTTGAAGGTGAAACTGGCGATGGCGATCATCGGCATCTCCTCGGTCCACCTGCTCAAGACCTTCGTCGAGGCGAAGACCTACTACGACCAGATGGGTTCCCAGGCCACCTGGTTGCTGCTCACGCAGACGTTCATCCACATGGCCTTCATCCTCTCGGCGATGGGGCTGGCCTGGATCGATCACAGGTCCCGCGTCCACTGAGTTCCTCCCAGAGGGCCCGGACCTGCACCATGGTCTGCGCCACCGGACCCGAGCTGTCGATGACATGGGTGGCCGCCCGCAGCCGTTCCTCCCGGCTGGCCTGGGCGGCCACCCGTCGCGCTGCGTCGTCGCGGTCGTGACCGCCTCGTCGCATCAGGCGGGTGATCTGTTCCTCCACCGTGGTGTCCACCACCACGACGGCGTCGAAGCTGTCCACCTGACCGGTCTCCACCAGCAACGGGATGACGTGGACGATGAGCGCGCCCGGCCGTGCAGCCGCCTCCAACTCCCGGGCACGTTCCCGGACCCGGGGGTGGATGATCGCGTTCAGGTCGCTCCTGGCCGCCGCGTCGGAGAACACGATGTCCCCAAGTGCTGCCCGATCCAGTGACCCGTCTGGCCCCAGCACCCCGGTCCCGAACCTCTCGACGACCTCCTCGAGGCCCCGGGTCCCCGGCTCCACCACCTCCCGGGCCAACACGTCGGCGTCGATGACGTGGGCCCCCAAGCGCTCCAGTTCCCTGGCCACCGTCGACTTCCCTGAGGCGATGCCGCCTGTCAACCCGATTCGCACCCTCTCAGGGTAACCAACACGTCGAGGAGATGATGCGGGTCGCCGGAGCCACCGTGTCTCAGGTGTCGATGCGGTCGGCCTCGAGCGCGTAGGCCCCCTGGACGATGAACTCCTTGCGCGGGGCCACCTCGTTGCCCATCAACATCTCGAAGATCGCCTCCGCCCGGGCCGCGTCGTCGACGGTGAGACGACGCAGGGTACGGCGCCTCGGATCCATCGTGGTCTCCGCCAGCTGGCCAGCATCCATCTCACCGAGGCCCTTGTAGCGCTGCGGTTCCTTGAACCGCACCCCCTTCTTGGTGAGCTCCGCCATCTTGCGTCGGTACTCGCCGTCGGTGTAGGTGTAGATGTACTTCTCCATCCCCCGCTTCGGGTTGATGAGCTCGAACCGGTGCAGTGGCGGTACCGCCGAGAACACCCTTCCCGCCTCCACCAGGGGCCGCATGTACTTGAAGAACAAGGTGGCCAGCAGGCAGCGGATGTGCGCGCCGTCCGAGTCGGCGTCGGCCATGAAGATGATCTTGCCGTAGCGCGCGGCGTCCACGTCGAAGGTACGGCCCGAGCCCGCCCCCACCACCTGGATGATGGAGGCGCACTCCGCGTTCTTCAACATGTCACCGACCGAGGCCTTCTGGACGTTGAGGATCTTGCCCCGGATCGGCAGCAGTGCCTGGAACTCCGAGTTCCTGGCGGAGTTCGCCGTACCGAGGGCCGAGTCGCCCTCGACGATGAACAGTTCCGTGGCCTCACCGTCGCTGCTGCGGCAGTCCTTCAGCTTCGGTGGCAACGAGGAGGACTCCAGGGCGTTCTTGCGGCGCTGGTTCTCCCGGTGCGCCCTGGCCGCCACCCGGGTCCGTGACGCACCGACCACCTTCTCCATCAACGTGCGGGCCACCTGCTTGGTCGCCGCCTTCGAGGAGGTGAGGAAGTCGATCAGCTCCTGCTCGACGATCCGCGCCACCAGGCGCTGCACCGGCGGGGTGCCCAGCACCTCCTTGGTCTGCCCCTCGAACTGGGGCTCGGCCAACCGCACGGTGATCACCGCGGTCAGTCCCTCCAGGCAGTCGTCCTTGATGATCTCGTCACCGTTCTTGAGCAGCCGGGTGCCCTCCAGCGACTTCACGAAGGCCCGGGTGAGGCCACGCTCGAAACCCGAGACGTGGGTGCCTCCCTTCGGGGTGGCGATGATGTTGACGAAGGAGCGCACCGTGGTGTCGTAACCGGTGCCCCACCGAACGGCGATGTCCACGTCCAGTGTGCGTTCCACGTCCGTGGCGGTCATCGCCCCGGCCTCGTCCAGCATGGGAACGGTCTCGACGAAGGCGTCGCGCCCTTGAAGCCGCAGCACCTCGGTCAGCGGCGCGTCCTTGGCCAGGAAGTCCGCGAACTCGGTGATGCCCCCGTCGTGGTGGAACACCTCGCGGCTGGCCTCACCGAAGCGGTCGTCGGTGACCTCGATCCTCAGCCCCGGCACCAGGAAGGAGGTCTGCCGCGCCCGGTCGTGGAGCTGGGTCAGTGAGAGCCCGGCGTCGGCCAGGAAGATCTGCTTGTCCGCCCAGTAGCGCACCCGGGTGCCCGTGCGGTCCTTCGGGATCCGTTTTCCCTTGCGCAGCCCGGAGGTCGGGGTGAACGGCGCCTCCGGCCCCTCACCGTCGAAGACTCCCGGCACACCGCGCCTGAAACTCATCGCCCAGGTGGCACCCTCACGGTCCACCTCGACGTCCACGCGGGAACTGAGCGCATTGACCACCGATGCCCCCACCCCGTGGAGCCCCCCCGTGGCGTTGTACGAGGAGTTGCCGAACTTGCCCCCGGCGTGGAGACGTGTGTAGACCACCTCGACCCCGCTGAGGCCCGTGCGGGGTTCCTTGTCGACGGGGATGCCCCGACCATGGTCGGCGACGAGGACCGATCCATCGGCGTTCAGGGTCACCTCGATGTGGTCCCCGTGGCCGGACAACGCCTCGTCCACCGCGTTGTCGATGATCTCCCACAGACAGTGCATGAGTCCCCGGGTGTCCGTGGAACCGATGTACATGGCAGGACGCTTGCGTACTGCCTCCAGCCCCTCGAGGACGAGCAGATTCTTCGCCCCGTAGTCGCGGGGGTTGTGGGAACTGGACTTCTGAGGCACCGACACAGGCTACTCCTGAAGGCACGGGAACATTCAACAGGCGCGCTACGTTTGATATCAACGTAAGAGATCACTGCGCGAGACGACACCACAGGAAGGGCGAGCATGACCAGCATCAGCACCAACCCGGCCCAGCACACCCTGACCGCCCAGGACCGCTGCGACCGCTGCGGGGCCCAGGCATACCTCCGCGTCACCCTGCTCACCGGCGGCGAACTGATGTTCTGCGCCCACCACGCCAACCAGCACCGCGACAAGCTCAGCCAGGTGGCTTCCGCCATCCACGACGAGACCTCCCGTCTCAGGTCCTGAGCACATCGGCTGCGGCTGCGATCAGGCTCGGTGGGGCCGCGACGAACTCTGTCCGATTGCCCATCACGTGATGGAAGGCGGTGGCGACCCGCGCCGACGGGACCCCTGACGCCTCGGCCCACGCCTGCCGGTAGATGGCCAGTTGCAATGGATCGGCATCAGCGTTCCCGATCTTCCAGTCCACGATGAGCACGTCATGGCTGTCATCGACGGCGGGGAACACCGCATCGATCCTCCCCCTGAGGATCAGCCCGTCGTGGTCCAGCAGGAACGGCACCTCCACACCGAGTGGCTGCAGGTGGGCGAAACGACTGCGTTCGAACGCCTCCTGCAGCCGCAGCAGGGCCGGATCCGGGGCAGGTGAGGCCACGAGTTCGTCGAATCCCGGGCTCTCCCGGTACCGGGAGACCACCCAGTCGTGGAACCGCTGCCCGAGCAGTGCCTCGGCCCTGGGTTCCCGTGGCATCCGACGAGCCAGCCGCTCCGCGAAGGCCTCGGGGTCAGCAGCGAGCTCCATCATCGCGGAGGCCGACAGCCCATCAGGCAGCAACACCTCCCGGATCTCCCTGCGCGCCGCCTGCTCCGCGAGGAAGGCCGCCTCGGCGTCCCACGTGGCGATCCGTTCCAGCTCCGTCCTCGAGGCGATCCCTGAGCGCCACACCCATTCCTCGTCACCCTCGACGTGGCGGGCCTCCTCGACGAGACGTGCTGCCCGCTGCCTTGCCTCCCTGCGCACCGGGTCCCCCCGGCCTGGCCATGCGGCCTGCCTCAGGGCCACCGGGACGGGATTGGTGTCACTCACCTCGCTCCTGGTGACGGTGTCGGCCAAGGCCTCGGCAACCGCGTGATAGCGACTGCCGCCGGAGGCTTTCCTGCGTCCCGGTGCCCAGTGGTGACAACTGACCTGCAGGTGGCTGCGGGCACGGGTCGCTGCGACATAGGCCAGCCGATCCTCGGCGAGGAGGGACTCCTGTTTGAGCTCGTCCTTGTAGGTGTCGATCCCCTGCTTCGAGTACTCCAGGAGCTGAGGGATGCCCAGGGCGTCACCACGCAACGGGGAAGGCAGCATGGCCGCGTTGGTGGTCCAGTTCCCGCTGCGATCCTGGCTGGGAAAGACGCCTTGGCTCAACGCTGGCAGGTACACCGTCTCCCACTCCAGTCCCTTCGCACGATGGACCGAGAGCAGCTTCACCGAGTCCGCCTCGCTCGGCAACGCCCGCTCCAGGCCGTCCCCGTGGAGGTCCTCGGCATCGAGCCACGCCAACAGCCCTGCCAGGTTGCCTGTCTGGTCGAGGTCCGGGCTGCTGGCGCAGGCCGCCACGAACCGGGCGAGTTGGCTGGTGTCACCCTCGATGAGCATCTCCGTCTCCAGACCCAGCATCGCGATCACGCGGGTCACCAGTTCCGGGACCGGATCCAGCCGATGTGCCAGCAACCGGCTGATCTCGGCTGCGAACTGCCGGACCCGGGCCGTGCCCTCCGGGCTCAATCGCTCCCCCGGGTCCAGGGCCGCATCCAACAGCGACGGCGTCAGCACCGGGTCCGAGCGGACCACGACCTCCTCCAGCACGTCCATCGTCCCGAGGAGTTCCTCCTTGGCACCGACCAGCTCCCTGGCTCGCTCGGCGAGCCGTCCGAGGTCGTCGAGACCCACCTGCCAGCGTTCCCCGGTCAGCAGCCCCGCCACCTCGGCGTTGGCCAGGGGATCCGCCAGGATCTTCAATGTGGCGACCACGGGAGCGATCTCCGGCAGGTGGAGCAGACCGCCGAGACCGACGATCTCGACGGGGATGTCACGATCCCTCAGCCGTTGCCACACCCTGCCCAGGAGTTCGTTTCGCCTGGTCAACACGGCCATGTCCCGCCAGGCGACCCCGGTCGCATGCCGACCCAGCACGTCCTGGGCCAGGTGGTCCAACTCCTCATCCTCGGTGTCGAAACCGTGCGCGACGATCGTTCCCGGGCCGACCCCGTCGGGAGCGACGAGGGAGACGCCTCCTCCCACCGTCTGTCGCAGCGGCTCCGCCAGCGCGTTGCCGACCGCCAGGATGTTGGTGCCACTGCGTCGATTGATGGTGAGCGACCATCGGGTCGCCGGAGTGCCGTCCGACCGCGGAAAGGCCAGCGGGAAGTCGAGGATGTTCGAGGCCGCCGCGCCCCGCCACCCGTAGATCGCCTGGTTCGGGTCCCCCACCGCGGTGACGGGGAAACCACGCCCACGTTCCGGGTCAGGCCCGCTGAACAGGGTGCGCAGCAGCTCCGCCTGGGCCGACGAGGTGTCCTGGTACTCGTCGAGGAGCACCACCTTGAACCGTTCCCTGAGCGCCGCCCTGACGGGCGCGAAGTACCGGGCCACCTCGACCGCGCTCGCCAACTGGTCGGCGAACTCCACCACCCCGATGCTCGCCTTGAGGCCGCGGTAGGCCTCCACCAGCTCCAGCAGCTGGAGCCGTTCCTCCGCCGCTGCCAGGCACTCCTCGATCACCTTGTACCGGTTGCCCCGGTGGGTGGGGGCCGCCTCGAACTGCACCATGCTCTGCCGGGTGAACTCCCGGACCCGTTCCGGGGAGACCAGGTGCGCCCCCATGGCGGCATCCAGGTCGAGCAGCCGTTCCGGCAGCACCGTCGCATGGCGTCTCTCGATGATCGGCAGGGGCCGGTCGAACTCCTCGATCACACGCTGCGCCAGTCGGAACCGGGACGCCCCGGTGAGCATCCGATGGCCCTGTTCCCTGCCCAGCCTGATGCCGTGCTCCTGGACGATGCGTCCGGCGAAGGCATCGTAGGTCAGGACCAGTTCCTGTTCCTCCCTGACCTCTGCCTGGGCGAGCCCACCTCGGGTGAGTGCCTGCGCGACACGCGCCCCCAGTTCAGCGGCGGCCTTCCGGGTGAAGGTCAGACCCAGCACCTGCTCGGGACGCACCTGCCCGGAGCCGACCAGCCACACCACCCGGGCCGCCATCACCGTCGTCTTGCCGGTGCCGGCTCCGGCGACGATCACCTGGGGTTCCAAGGGGGAACAGATGACCTCGAGCTGTTCCTGGCTGAACGGGATGCCGGTGGCACGACACACGTCCTCGGGCTGGGTGAACGCAGTCACAGCAGACCTCCTGGTTGAACGGCAGGGCATGAGTCCCGGAACGGGCACCACCGGCAGAAGACGGATTCACGTGCGTCGAAGTGCCCCGACCTGAGGGTGGCCACCGCCTGCTCCAGTTGCTCGTCCAGCCAGGACCGTCCCTCGGGCAGCACCGTCTGGTACTGCTGCTGAGGGATGTGGAGCCCGTGTCGCAGTTGGAGCAGCGACGGCTCCCCCACCCGGGTCCCGGGTGGGGCGAGGTGGGCGAAGGCACCGAGGCGGGCCGCCAGCTGGTAGACCCCCAGCTGGGAGTGTTCGGCCAGCTCCGTCCTCGTCGGCATCGTGCGGGTGGTCTTGAGGTCCACCACGACCAGTCGGTCGCCGTGCAGTTCCAGCCGGTCCACGGTGCCACGCAGCAGTACCGGGGTACCCGAGACCTCCCGGGCAGCCTCGAAGGGCACCTCCACCCCCAGCAGCCGTCCCGGGTTGTCCCGATGCCACCGGTGGAACCGGGTGAGGATCCCCACCACCTGTTCCCGTTCCGATCTGCTGCGCCACAGCCGCGGGAACCGCAGTCTCGGCCACACCTCGTCGAGAAGGGTGACCATCTGCTCCAGGTCCAGGTCGTCGCGTGCCGCCCGCTGTGCGATCATGTGGACCACGTCACCGACGGTGGCCTGCGTGCCCCGTCCCTGGTCACCCCCGCCCCTGCGGGAGAGGAACCAGTTCCGGGGGCAGCGGACCAGCCCTTGGAGGGAGGAACCGGTGATGACCACGGGATCCGCCATGGTCCAGTCCCCGGATGAGGGGTGCCTCGCCCCCCACCAGTTCGTCACGGCGGCATCCCGGTGCGGGAACCGTGCCAACCTCAGCGCCGCGGCACGGCGAAGTCCCGGACTGCTCGTCGGGTCCTCGAGCACCCGGCGCAGGTCGGCCACCAGTGCCTGCGGGGTGAGCAAGCCGACCGGTGGACCGTGGATCTCCTGCGGTGTCACCCCCAGTTCACGGCAGAACCTCGACGGCGGGTCGGGGTGTTCCTCACCGGGCATCGGTGCCGAGACGTGCAGTGCCTCGCTCGCGCGGGAGCAGGCGACGTAGAAGCTGCGCCGTTCCGCTGCGACGAGCCCAGCCGTGGAGGCGGCATCGAGATGGTCAGGGGCGAGCCGATCAGGATCAAGCAGTCCCGGTTGCCAGCGGCTCCTGGGCCAGCTCCCCTCCGTGACGGAGACGACGTGGACCTGACGCCACACCCCGCTGCGGGCGCGGTGTGCGGTCAGCAGCCGGACTCCCCTCGGCAGGGCCGCGAGCTCCCTGGTCGTGTCACCGGCGATCTCCTCGCGTTCGATCTCCTGGATGAAGGTGAGGGCCCCGGAGATCCCGCGGAGCTCCATCCGGCGGGTTGCCAGGTCGAACAGGTCCACCAGGGCGTCGAGGTCCTCCTCCGCGCTGCGGTTCCCGTTCAACGCGGCCTGCCTGAGGCGCTCCGGCCACGGGGTGCCCGCCCACAGCAGCCACAGGGCGCGTCCCACGTCACAGCCCTCCGCCAGTTCGGCTCCCACCAGGGAGAGCAGACGGACCAGACGGGCCGCGGTCGCGGCGTCCTCATCCCCCAGTTCGTCGAGGCGGGACGGGTTCGCAGCCGCTCCCAGCAGTGCTGCCGTCGAATCGCTCCCCGGACTCAGCAGACGACGTCCCAGACGACGCAGCTGCACGGCGTCGAGCCCGCCGAGAGGGCCGGTGAGGAGCATCGGCAGATCCGTCTCCATCTCGTGCGGCGCAGCGGCATGGGCCAGGGCTGCCAACAGTGCCCGTACCGCCTTCTGCGCACCGAGCGCCCGGTCCTCCCCGTCGACGTCCACGGGGATGCCGCGTGCGCTGAGTTCCTGGGCCAGGAGCTCGATCTCCGCCCCGCCACGGCGCGTCACCACCGCGAGGTCACGCCACTGGTACCCCTCCTGCACCGCCTGCCTCAACCGTGCCGCCAGATGGGCCCGCTCCGCCGCCGGGTCGTCGAACCAGGTGACCGTCACCGTCCCCGGCTCCGTACGGACCGGCTCGGGCACGGGTGGGGCCTCGCTGGCATCGAGTGCGGACCGCAACCGGGCGAGGGCCGCCGTGACTGCGGGACTGTTGCGGTATCCCGTCCGCAATTCGACACGTGTGCTCTCAGGAAGCCCCAGCAGGTGTCCGACCGCACCGCCCGAGGCACCACGGTACGCCCCGAGTCGCTGCTGGGGGTCCGCGGTGGCGAGCACCGGCAGGCCCAGTCGGGCCAGGTCCGCCACCAGCCGGAAACTCACCTCGTCAAGCTCCTGGGCGTCATCGACGAAGATCCCGTCGAAGCGTGCCTGACAGGACCTGGCCACCCCCTCCTCGGTGAGCAGGATCCGGGTTCGGTGCACCAGCTCGGCATAGTCGAGCGCACCGTGGAAGTCCCCCACCGTCAGGTGCAGCTCGAAGAACCGTCCCACGGCCCGGTACAGGTCCTCATCACCCGCGATCTCCTCCACCCGGTCGGGATCCAGCCCGAGCTGTCTGGCCCTGGCCAGCACCTCGCGCAGCTGTCTGGCGAAGGTGCGGGTCCCGGCGGCCTCACGTACCTCCTGCGGCCAGAACTCGGGTGGCAGCCCGTCGAGCAGGTCACGCAGCCGCTGTTCCTGATCCGGGGCCCTCAGCAACCGGAAGTCCTGCTCCGGATCGCCGAGTTCACGCATCAGGGCGAGAGCGAAACCATGGATGGTGGTCACCCTCGCCCCGACCTCGGCCCCACCGCGCTGCCTCACGATCTCACGCCTCAGGCTCTGGGCAGCGGTCCGGGAGGAGGCGAGCACCACCAGTCGGTCCAGTGAACTCCCGGCCCGGATCCGCTCGACCACGGCCTGGGTGAGAACCGTGGACTTGCCCGTCCCGGGCCCGCCGAGCACCACTCGAAGGCCTTGATGGACATTCACGGCGGTTCGTTGGGCGTCATCCAGTTGGATGACCCCGGCGGGCTCCGAGGCCCGCAGACGCCACTTGTTCACCGAGGTCATGCCCCCATCGAAGCATGCATCACCCACAAAATGTGCAAGAGTTTGTCTGGAGTTCGTCGCACCGTGCGATGGCCAGCGATTCAGGAGAACAACATGGCTCAGGGAACCGTCAAGTGGTTCAACGCGGAGAAGGGCTTCGGCTTCATCGCTGTCGACGGTGCCCCCGGCGAGGATGTCTTCGTGCACTACAAGTCCATCGACACCACCGGGTTCAGGACCCTGGACGAGAACCAGCGCGTCGAGTTCGAGATCGTCCAGGGACCCAAGGGCAAGCAGGCGGATCACGTCCGCCCGCTGTGAGGTGACCAACGTCGAGGACGGTGCCTCGCCGAATGCCAGGCACCACTACGTGGCCTCCCCGGTGCCGTGGCTCGCCGGGTGCAGCGACCGGGGCAGACGCCACCCCACCAACCAGGACGCCCTCAACCTCGCGGCACGGGACCTGGCGGTGCGACAGGCCGTCCTGGTGGTCTCTGACGGCGTGAGCACCGCCCACGGATCCGAGAGAGCCTCCCTCATCGCCGCGGAGACCGCGTGCTCCACACTGATGGGGGCGCTCTCCGGCCCGGGTCCGGATGCCAAGGCCTTCCGCGCTGCCTTCGGACACGCCCACGAGGCGGTGCTGGCCGCAGCCCCCGAGGGAGAGGCCTCCGCCTGCACGCTCGTCGCTGCTGCCGTCCAGGGCAGTCGCCTGCTGGTCGGCAGCATCGGGGATTCCCGTGCCTACTGGTTCGGCGATGACGGTGCCACCTGGCAGCTCACCCAGGACGATTCCATGGCCCAGGCCCGGATGATGCTCGGCATGGCCAGGGAGGAGGCCGAGGCCTCACTGCAGGCCCACTCGATCACCCGCTGGCTCGGTCGCAACGCCTCCGACGTCACACCCGCGCTCGTCGAGCTCCGGCCACCCTCCGCGGGCTGGTTGCTGCTGTGCTCCGACGGGTTGTGGAACTACGCCAGCGCACCGGATGCCCTGCGAGCCGTGCTCGAGTACCAGACCCGCGGCCGTGAGACCCTGGTCGCCATCGTGGAGGCACTCGCCACCTGGGCGAACGATCTCGGTGGTCGTGACAACATCACCGTGGCCCTGTTGCGGCACGAACTGTGACGACTTCGCTATGGTTGTCCACATGGACGTGCGCATCGGTATCAGCGACATCAACCGCGAGCTTCAGCTCCGCACCACGGAGAACGCGGACGAGGTGTTGGGTTCGTTGCGTGCCGCGCTCGCCGATGGCTCCCTGTTCGAGGTGACCGACGAGAAGGGTCGTCGAGTTCTCATCCCGGCCGCCAAGGTGGCCTACCTGGACCTCGGCCCCGCCGATGCCCGCCCCGTCGGTTTCGGCGCACTGTAGAACCCGGCCCTCCCACTTCCGATCCGCGTTGTCGCGGTGGACTCGCCCGGAGGCTGGATGCCCCGCGGTCGCCACACCTGCGGCGACCGCCTGACAGTTAGGTCTGACCCTGAGCGAGACAACCCCCACCACAGAGACCTTCGCCGATCTCGGGATCCGGGAGGAGATCACCGCCGCCCTCGCCGCGGCCGGCATCGTCCACCCGTTCCCGATCCAGACCCTCGCGATCCCCCTGGCCCTCAGCGGCACCGACCTGATCGGTCAGGCCCGGACCGGGACCGGCAAGACCCTGGCCTTCGGCACCTCCCTGCTGCACCGGCTGGAGGCCTTGGCCGAGGACCCGGATGAGCCGGCTGATCACGGTCGCCCCCGGGCACTGGTCATCGCCCCCACCCGGGAGCTGGCCCTCCAGGTGGCCCGTGACCTGGAACTCGCAGGCTCCCGGCTGGGCACCCGGGTGCTCACCATCTACGGTGGCACCGGCTACGACGAGCAGCTCGCAGCACTCGAGAAGGGCGTTGATGTCGCCGTCGGCACGCCGGGCCGACTGCTCGACCTGGCCAACCGTCGTGCCCTCGACCTGTCGAGGATCCAGGTGCTGGTCCTCGACGAGGCGGACGAGATGCTGGACCTGGGCTTCCTGCCGGACATCGAGAAACTGCTGGCGAGAACCCCCGCCTCGCGGCAGACCCTGCTGTTCTCCGCGACGATGCCGGCACCGATCCTTGCGCTGGCCCGGGCCACCTTGAACCACCCTGTCAACATCCGCGCCGAGGGGGCTGACGCCTCGGCCACGGTCCCGGACATCACCCAGTTCGTCTACCAGGCCCACGACCTGGACAAGCCGGAGGTGGTGGCCCGGATCATCCAGGCCCGTGACGCCGGCAAGATCATGGTCTTCTGCCGTACCAAACGAGCCGCCCAGCGACTCACCGATGAGCTGGTGGACCGGGGATTCCCGGCGGCCGCGATCCACGGTGACCTGAACCAGGCGGCCCGGGAGCGCGCCCTGAAGAAGTTCCGCGCGGGTACGGTCACCACCCTGGTCGCCACCGATGTCGCCGCTCGAGGAATCGACATCACCGGGGTCAGCCACGTCATCAACTACGAGTGCCCCGACACCGATGCCACGTATGTCCATCGCATCGGACGCACCGGGCGGGCCGGCAACTCCGGGATCTCGGTGACCCTGGTCGACTGGGCAGACGTGACCCGCTGGAAGGTGATCAACAAGACACTCGACCTGGGTTTCGACACCCCGGTCGAGACCTACTCCTCCTCACCCCACCTGTACGAGGACCTGGACATCCCCGAGGGCACCAAGGGCAGGCTCCCACGCTCGGCCCGCCCTGCCCGGAAGGACAGGGCGAAACCGGAGACCACCTCGGAGGGGACCACCAGGCGTCGACGCCGCCGTCACACCGAGGGCCCGGGGGATCAGCCCCCGAAGAGCGACGAAGCCACCCCGAAGCGGCGCCGTCGTCGCCGCCGGGCCGGCGTGGACGTCACCGACCAGGATCAGTAGTCCATGCTCATGGCCTGGCGGACCTCCGCCAGGGTGGCCTCCGCCACGGCGTTGGCCCGTTCATTGCCCTGTCGCAGCACCGCCCACAGGTGATCCGGGTTCGCCAGGAGCTCGGAACGCCTGGCACGGTGCGGGGCGAAGTGGTCGTTGACGGCGGCGGTCACCAACTTCTTCAGGCCGCCGCCCCCGCCGTCGCCGATCTCCTCGGCGACATCGACCGGCTCCCGGTCCAGACACATCGCGGCGATGTTGACCAGGTTGCTCACCTCCGGTCGGTTGGCAGGGTCGAAGGTGATGTGACGATCCGAGTCCGTGACGGCCCGCTTGATGAGCTTCGCCGTCTGCTCGGCCGTCATGCCGAGTTCGATGGTGTTGCCCCTGGACTTGCTCATCTTCTGACCATCCAGACCCAGCACCGTCCCGCTTCGGCTCAACAGCGCGTCGGCCGCCGGGAAGACGGGACGACTCGGATCGACCCGGCCGTACCGCTCGTCGAAGCGCCTGGCGATCACCCGGGCCTGTTCGATGTGTGGGAGCTGGTCCTTGCCGACCGGCACCAAGTTGGCCTTGCAGAACAGGATGTCGGCGGCCTGGTGGACGGGGAAGGTGAGCATCAACCCGGACATCGGCCGGTTCGAGGTGGCCAGCTCATCCTTCACCGTCGGGTTGCGACGCAGTTCCGCATCCGTGACGAGCGCCAGGAACGGCAGCATGAGCTGGTTCAGCGCGGTGATCGCGGAGTGGGTGAAGATGACGGTGCGCTCCGGATCGATGCCGGCCGCCAGGTAGTCGGCCACCATGTTGAACACGTTGTCCTTGAGCTCCCCCACCCCGTCACGGTCGTAGATGACCTGGTAGTCCGCGACGATGAGGTAGGTCTCGATGCCCCGGTCCTGCAACCGGACCCGATTCATCAACGAGCCGAAGTAGTGCCCGATGTGCAGCCGTCCCGTGGGACGGTCACCGGTCAGCAGCCGGAACCGGGAGGGGTCCGCTGCGATCTGGGCCTCGATCTCGCGGCTGCGCTCCTCCGAGCGGGCGAGGGTCCTGTCAGGGTCGTGGAACTCCGTTTCCATGCGGGTCAGCCTATCGTCTGGAGCCACGTCGGGACACACACCTCTCAGGCCGTGCCACCGCGGGCACGGATCCTGCTGAGCAACTCCAGGTAGGCACTCTTCCGGGTGGTGAAGCACCCCAGGTCACGGTCAGGACGTTTCGCTCCGTGGTAGTCACTGGAACCGGTTCTGATCAGTCCCAGGCGTGCTCCCAGTTCGAACAGCAGCAGGCGGGTGTCCCGGTCATGATCCCGGTGATCGGTCTCGAAACCGTCCAGCTGGTGTTCCCTGGTCAGCTTCTCGATGACAGGAGCCGTCAGCACCTCCCGGCTCTTGCGTCCCCAGGGATGGGCGATCACCGCCGCACCCCTCGCCTCGTGCACCAGATCGATGCCCTGGTCGAGGTCGATCGAGTAACGAGGGACATATGCGGGTCCTCCCTCCGCCAGGTAGCCGTCGAAGGCCTCCTGCCGGTCCTTGACCACCCCCTTGACCACCAGGGCATCCGCCACGTGGGGGCGGCCGATCGACGGGGCGCCCTGGGCCACCGCCATCACGTCGTCGACCGTGATCGTGATACCCTGATCAGCCAGTCGGGCGCACATCTGCGGCAAACGCTGTGTCCGGCCGACCCGAACCTTCGCGAGCTCTGCGTTCAGCGCTCGGTTCCACATGTCGCACCCGTATCCCAGCAGGTGCACGGTCCGCCCCTCGAGACGACATGAGATCTCGATCCCGGGCAGCACCTTCACACCGATGCGTTTGCCCGCCTCCAGTGCTTCCGGGACCCCGTCGAAGGTGTCGTGGTCGGTGAGCGCGATGACGTCCAACCCCGCCTGGAAAGCCTTCATCACCAGCATCGTCGGCGTGTCGGTGCCGTCGCTGACCCGGGAGTGGGTGTGCAGGTCGATCCTCATGACGCCATCGTAGTGAACCCGGCTCGTGGCGTCGGTGGATGAGCGCTAGATTGTCCGCCATGAAACTCAACTACCGCCACGAGTTCAACGGCACCACCGACGAGGTCGTCGCCCTCTTCCGCAACCCCGAGTTCATCGACGACATCGCCAGGCATGCCGGTGCACTCGAGCACACCGTCGACATCGACGGGGAGACCACCCACCTCAAGCTGTCCCTGCCCGCCCCCGAATCCATCTCGAAGTTCTTCGGAAAGGGCATCAAGATCGCCCAGTCCTTCGCCTGGAGCCAGCCCGACGAGGCCGGCAACCGGCAGGGCATCTTCACCGTGGACATCGCAGGCGCTCCCGTGGCCGTGGAGGCCAACGCCCTGCTCTCCCCCGCCGGGGAGAACGCCTCGGTGGCCCAGTACGACGGCGAACTGGAGGTGAAGATCCCACTCGTCGGGAAGAAGGTGGAAGGCATGGTCGAACCGATGATCAAGTCCGCCTTCGCGGGCATCGAGCGTCGTGCCCGGGCCTGGCTGAGCAAGTCCTGACCTGCCCTCGCTCACAGCCCCCGACGGTACTCCTCGACGTCGTTCCACAGCAGGTCGGAACTGGCGAGCAGTTCCTGAACCTCATCGAATCCCCACGCAGTGTCGATGTCGAGGCCTTTCGCAGCAACGGCTGCGGCTGTCCAGTCGACGCCCGGCGCTTCACTGAACCAGCAGGTCAGCGACCGTTGTGGGACCTCTGAGAGCACACATCCGCCATTGTCCAGGTCCCGGCCCTGGGAGACCAGGGCCGGGGCCACGTCCGCCACGAGCACCAGCCGCTCGCCATGCCTCGCCAATGCGGCCACCGAGGCCAGCACGAGTGCTGCGTACTCCGCGTCCTCGCGCTGCTCCGTGGTGTAGCCCAGGGCCTCCAGCAGCTCAGGGGTGACGCGGTGGGCCTCACGGTCGCGCAAGGTCACCGAGCCGTCGATCGCTCCCAGTTCCTCCCGTGCGATGGGGATGAACACCAATTCTCCAACCACGCGACCACCCTACGCCCTGCCGCGGCACCGATGCCGCCACCGCGGTCAGGTGTTGTCAATCCGGGCCGAGGTGTTGTCACCTGATGCCGAACCCCGGCCGGGGTGACACCAACGTGTCTAACGTGACCCCATGACCCATCCCCAGCTCACCCAGGCGGCGTTCATCGTCGCCCGTTGCATCCGCGAGGCACTCGTCGGGTCCCGCGCACTGCACCAGATCCGGCCCTGGCTCGCTCCGGAGGCATTCAACCGGTTGGTCGTCTACGTCGACACCTTGGATCTTCGCCCGGGACGTCTGGGCCGGATGCACGTGCAGTGCCCGAGCCCCGGCGTCGCCGAGGCCACGGGCACGATCCAGAGTGGCGAGCGATGGCTCGCCCTGTGTCTCAGACTGGAACTGGCCGAGACGTGGAACTGTTCTGACCTGGCCCTCGTCGGCGCCGGGTGATCTCGTTCAACGGCGCTTCTTGGCCGCCTTGCGACGAGCTGCGCGGTTGCCACCGCCCGACGACGTGGTCCGCCTCGGTTGCTTCGATCCGGCGCGAGTGGTGGTCACCTCTCCGGATTCGTCAGGCGCGGAATAGGTGAGGTTCTCCTGCTTCTTGCCCTCGAGGCCCTTGGCCAGCGGTGCAGGTTTGCCGGTCCGCACGGCCTCCGCCTTGCCGAGGACATCCTCCGGCCTGCCATCGGCATCGGTGACCACACCGACCTCGAGCGGCTCCGGCTTGTTGACAGGAACGTTGAACAGCATCTGGATGGCCTGTTCGAAGGAGGCCTCCCGCATCGAGACGAACATGTCGCCACCCTCCCGCTGGTACTCGACCAGGGGGTCACGCTGGGCCATGGCGCGCAACCCGATGCCCTCGCGAAGGTAGTCCATCTCGTAGAGGTGCTCTCGCCAGTTGCGGTCCACCACCGAGAGCAGGACCTGGCGCTCCAGTTCACGCATGGTCTCCTCGCCCAACGACTCCTCCCGTGCGGCGTAGGCCACGGCGATGTCGTCGACGAGCAGCTCGACCAGCTCGTCCTGGCTCGGCAGTTCGTCCTCCACCTCTGCCTGGTCCACGCCCACGGGATAGACCGTGCGCAACTCGTTGAACAACATGTCCAGGTCCCAGTCCTCGGGCACCCCGACGGTGTGCTGCCGCACCACCGCCTCGACCACCTCACCGGCACGGTCACGCAACTGCTCCGAGATGTCCTCACCGTCGAGCACCCGTCGCCGGTCACGGTAGACCACGTGGCGCTGCCGGTTCATCACGTCGTCGTAGCGGAGCACGTTCTTGCGCATCTCGAAGTTCTGCGACTCGACCTGCTTCTGCGCAGATTCGATGGCATTGCTCACGAGCTTCGACTCGATCGGCACGTCATCCGGCACCTTCATCATCAGCAGTGAACGTTCCAGGTGGTCCGGCGTGAACAGACGCATCAGGTCGTCACGCAGGGAGAGGTAGAACCGGGACTCCCCCGGATCGCCCTGCCGTCCGGAACGTCCTCGGAGCTGGTTGTCGATCCGACGCGACTCGTGCCGCTCCGAGCCGATCACGTAGAGGCCACCGGCCTCCACCACCTCGTTGTGCTCCGCCTCGACCTGCTCCTCCAGCGCCTTGAGGGTGTCGGGCCACTGCGCCTCGTACTCCTCCGGGTGCTCCACGGGGTCCAGGCCCTGCTTGCGCAGCTGCAGGTCGGCGAGGAACTCCGGGTTGCCACCCAGCATGATGTCGGTGCCGCGACCTGCCATGTTCGTGGAGACGGTGACGGCACCCTTGCGGCCGGCCTGGGCGACCACCGCGGCCTCGCGGGCATGTTGCTTGGCGTTGAGCACCTCGTGCGGGACACCGGCCTTCTTCAACAGCCCGGAGATGATCTCGGACTTGGCCACCGAGGCGGTACCGATCAGGACCGGTTGCCCCTTCTCATGACGTTCCACGACATCCGCGACGATGGCCTCGTACTTCGCCTCGGCCGTGCGGTAGATCTTGTCCTTCTGGTCCTTGCGGATCATCGGCATGTTGGTCGGGATCGGGATGACCCCCAGGCCGTAGATCTTCTGGAACTCCGACTCCTCCGTCTTCGCCGTACCGGTCATGCCCGCGAGCTTGTCGTACATGCGGAAGAAGTTCTGGAGGGTCACCGTCGCCAAGGTCTGGTACTCATCCTTGATCTTGACGCCTTCCTTGGCCTCGAGTGCCTGGTGAAGACCCTCGTTGTAGCGTCGCCCGGCGAGACTGCGACCGGTGTGCTCGTCGACGATGAGGATCTCACCGTCCAGCACGACGTAGTCCTTGTCCCGTTTGAACAGTTCCTTGGCCTTGATCGCGTTGTTGAGGTAGCTGATGAGCGGGGTGTTGGCCGACTCGTAGAGGTTGTCGATGCCGAGCCGGTCCTCGACCAACTCGATGCCGGAGGCCCCGATGGCGATGGTGCGCTTCTTCTCGTCGACCTCGTAGTCGACGTCGCGGCTCATCTGCCGGACCAGCCGGGCGAACACCGGGTACCACTCGTGATTGTCCTGCGAGGGCCCGGAGATGATCAGCGGAGTTCGTGCCTCATCGATGAGGATCGAGTCGACCTCGTCGACGATGGCGAAGTGGTGCCCACGCTGCACGAGGTCCTCGACGCTGAGCGCCATGTTGTCACGCAGGTAGTCGAACCCGAACTCGTTGTTGGTGCCGTAGGTGATGTCGGCCCCGTAGGCGACGCGGCGTTCGGCCGGGGTCATGGAGGCGAGGATCACCCCCACCTCCAGACCGAGGAAGTGGTGGATCCGCCCCATCTGCTCCGACTGGTACTTGGCCAGGTAGTCATTGGTGGTGACGATGTGGACCCCCTTGCCGTCCAGGGCGTTGAGGTAGGAGGGCAGGGTGCCGACGAGGGTCTTGCCCTCGCCGGTCTTCATCTCGGCGATGTTGCCCCAGTGGAGCGCTGCGCCTCCCATGATCTGCACGTCGAAATGGCGCTTGCCGAGCACTCGGACGGAGGCCTCACGAACCGTGGCGAAGGCCTCCGGCATCAGTTTGTCGAGGGATTCGCCGTCCTCCAGTCGCTTCCTGAACTCGTCGGTCTGCTGACGAAGCTCGGCGTCCGACATCGACGAGAAGTCCTCCTCGATCAGGTTGACCTGATCCGCGACCTTCTTCAGCTTCTTGAGCTGAGCCCCGGATCCGAGACCGCTCAGGAAATCCATGAAACCCACAGCTGTGTTCCTTCGGGTTGACGAGTGTGGCCAACGGCGCACCGCCTGCAATCCTAGCCAGCCTGACCGTCACCACAAACAACGGCGGGCCGGGAGAGACCCGGTCCGCCGTTGTTCATGACGTCACTGGTTCACGTTGAGATGGATCACACCGTAGTTGTAGGCCTTCCTGCGGTAGACCACGGATGGGCGCCCCGTCTCTGCATCCTGGTAGAGGAAGAAGTCGTGACCGACGAGTTCCATCTCGTCGAGGGCCTGGGCCAGGGTCAGCGGGGCGGAGTCGAACTCCTTCTCCCTGACCACCAGTGGACCGTCACCGTCGACCACGAGTCCGGCCACCTCCCGACGGGACACCTCGGGCTCCGGCGCCTCCACCACCTCGGTGGCGGGAGCCGGCTCGACGATGACGGCGGTGCGCAGGCCACGATGGGTCTTGCGCCGATCAGCGGCCTTGCGCAGCTGGACCTTCAACCGGTCGAAGGCCTGCTCGAAGGCGAGGGTCTTGTCGTGGGCGCGGGACTCGGCACGCACCACCGGGCCCCTGCTCCGGAGCGTGATCTGCACCTCGATGGCGTCGGAGGGGTTGCGTGCCTCGGATGCGGAGAACTCGACCTCCACCCGGATCACCCGATCCCGGAGTCGCTCGACCGTTGCGATGCGCTCGTGCACGAGTTCCTTCAGGTCAGGACCAACAGTGCAGTGCCTACCGGTGACGACGATGTCCATGCTTCCTCCTGATGTGCAGTGAGAGATCAAGGGACCTCAAAGCCTGACGCCAGCCCGTACCGACCTTTCGGTCGGCTGGTGCTGGCGTCCTCCATTCCTCGAGATTACTCCCCCGTGGGCCGATGGCAAGGCAATTTCGTCAGATGGGGAACGTGTTCGCATCCGCGATGACAGCTGCACCCGCCACCTGCACACCCGCGTCACGCAGCGCACCGATGGCTGAGCGCAGTGTCGCCCCCGTCGTGACCACGTCATCCACGAGGATGACAGGCCGCCCGGTTCGTCTGACGCTGAACCTCGACGCGGACAGTTCAAGTCTGCCGCGGCGGTCGAGGCCTCGCTGGGCGGCTCCACCACTGGGCCGGTTGAGCAGGGCCGCCCACCCGACCCCGAGCCGACGCGCCGCACCTCTGGCCAGCACCCGGCCGTGGTCGAGACCTCGACGTCGCACCGCGTCGGGACGGGAGGCGACAGGCACCAGCAGCACTCCCTGCCGCAGGTCATGGTGCTGGAGGCTGCGGGCCAGCAGTCCTGCCAGGAAACCGGCACAACCCCATGCCCCGTCGTCCTTGAACGTCGGGATGATCCGGTCCAGCAGGGGACGGTACGGTGCCGCCGCGAAGACCGTCGTGTCGAGTCCGGGGCGTCTGACCACATGTGTCGGGTGCTGCCGGAGCTGCCCGGCGCAACTCGCGCACACCCCCAGGGAGGGGATGCGGCAGCCAGGACAGCTCGCCCCGAGGAGAAGGTCAGCGGCTGCGTCGAGGAACCTCATGTCCCCATCATGGGCACCTGCTCCCGCTCAGGACGCTTGTCCACAGGTCATCCGGGATAGCTGATCCAGTCGAAGTGCGCCGTGGCGGTCTGCCAGGTGCGATGTGCACTGTAGACCACGACCTGGCCGTCAGGGTGCCGGATCGCAACGGAGTCCCCACTCGGCCGGGGCAGGGCGGTCACCTGGACCGGCTCCCCGATCACTGGGCCGATGTCCTGGACCCGGGAACCATCGATGCGAACGAGGAACACCGAGCCCCCCGCCCCATCCCTCGCGATCACCGCGAGATCGATCTCGCTGGTCCAGTCGAGGGCGGTGAACCCTGACAACACCTCGCCGGAGTCCGCAGCCACGGTGAGTGCCCGCCACGGCGAGAGTTGCCGTGCGTCATCCATCATGACCAGACCGAACTGAACCTGTCCCTCCACCTCGAGCAGCACTCCGATGCGGGTGCCTGTCGGGTCGACTGCGATGTCGACGATCCCACCGGGCAGCGTCGAGGTGTCGATCACTCCCACCTCTCCCTGCGGCGACAGGGTCACCAGACGCTGGTCTCCCGTCTCGTCGGTTCCCAGCAGCCACAGCAGCCCCGCGGCGAACTGGGCCGATCTGACCTGTCGCACGGTGCTGTCGAACGAGGTCAATGCCCCGGCGGCAGGACCGATCCGCACCTGTCCGGGTTCGGCTGCGACCTGGGCGATGGTGGCGCCGTCGAGGGAGATCGCCGCCATGTCGAGGGGCTCGCCGTCCCCTCCCATGGGGATGAAGTTGCCCTCCGGGCTGAGCCTGCCGAGCCTGGAGTCCCGCACCCCGTACAGGTCGACGGCGGTGGCCCTCGACAACGACCGGTACCCCTGTTGGGAGGTCAGTTCCAGAACCCGATCGGCGTTCTGCCCGGGAATCGCCCACGGCACCCCGTCTGCGTTCACCCGCAACCCGGTCACGCGGGGGATGGAGGCCAACGACCACAACAGTTGGGCCCCGAGAGCACGACGGGCCTCATCCGGGAGGTTGTCCGGCAGACCGATCAGGTCCACGGAGACGATGCCCTCGGAATCGACGGCGGCCCCACCCGGGCCGAGGGCGACCCCGTGCGGGATGGCGTTGCGGGCGGCATGTGCCAGTTCTGGCGAGGGTCCGGCGAGCTGCGCCCGCAGCACCCGTTCCGGGGTGAGATCCACCGCCGGGGTGTGCACGACGTCCGCGATGACGGCCTGGCCGCCACGGAGCATGAAATAGGACCTCACCATCGCGTAGGAGCGGTTGAAGATGTAGCCGGAGAGCAGGACCCCCTCCGGTGCCGCCCCGATCCGCCATTCACCGTCCTCCTCGACCAGTTCGAAGTCGTGCCCCAGCTCGCCACTGAGCACCCGGAAGCGACCATCGTGATCCAGCAGTCCGCGCTCCCTCCCCTGGAGGGTCACGACTCCGTCCGTCTCGGTCAGCCCTCCGTCGTAGATCACCGTTCGGGCCCCGGGGTCCCAGGTCGTCGCCGCCGGGGCCGCCAGGTACTGCCGAGCCACCGCGTAGTTCCCGGTCGGGTCGGACATCGCCTGGAGGAACCCCTCCACGACGCGAACCGGTGTCATGCCCTCGGCGGGTGGTTCCGGGGCGATCTGGACCCCTCGGCCCTGTGTGTTCACCGAGACCTCGACCACAGGCCCCGAGGTCGGCAGTGGCGTGCAGCCTGACAGCAGCACCACCAGGAGTCCCACCAGCAGTCCCGGGTGACGCATCACAACTCCTTCCGCGCAATGATGTCGACGGGGATGATGGGCAACGGGGAGCTGTTCAGCACGATCCCCGGTCGTCTCGGCAGGGTCAGCCGGAACTGTGCCCCACGGCCGGGGCGTCCCCATGCCGACAGCCAGCCCGCGTGGAGCCGCGCGTCCTCGAGGGCGATCGCCAGGCCGAGTCCGGTTCCCCCGGCATGCCGGGTCCGGGACGGGTCGGCCCGCCAGAACCGGTCGAAGACGCGGGCCGACTGGTCGGCGTCGAAGCCGACCCCGTGGTCCCGTACGGTCACCGCGACGGCGTCGTCATCCCCCGCGACGGTGACATCGATGGGACGGCCCTCACCGTGGTCGATGGCATTGGTCAGCAGATTGCGCAGGATCCGACTGATCCGACGTGTGTCCATCTCGGCGGTGGCCTCACCGTCGACGTGCAGCCGCAGTTCACTGCCCTGGCTGGCAGCGAAGCTGCGTTGTGCCTCCATCTCCGTGGCCACGAGTCCGATCAGGTCGCCCTCCTCAAGGGCCAACACGGCCGCCCCGGCATCGAAGCGTGAGATCTCCAGCAGGTCTGCGAGCATCGCCGAGAACCGTTCGAGTTCCGAGTCCATGAGCTCCACGGTGCGCCGATCCTGGGGTTGGAGCTCATCGCGTCCCTCGTAGAGCAGATCGGCCGCCATCTTGATGGTCGTCAACGGGGTCCGCAGTTCATGGCTGACATCACTGACGAAGCGGCGCTGCACGGCGGAGAGCTCCTCCAGTTCCCGGATGCGTTGTTGCAGGTCCGAGGCCATGGTGTTCATGGAGACCGCCAGGGAGGCGAGGTCATCGCTGCCACGCACCGTCATGCGTTCATCCAGCCGCCCGGAGGCCAGCCGCAGCGCGGTGCGACTGGCCTTGCGGACCGGTCTGACCACCTGCAGGGTCACCAGGTAGGCGATGGCGGTCAGCCCGACCAGGAGCACGGCTCCGGTGGAGTAGACGGCCCGTTGCACGTTGCCGAGTGTCGCCACCTCACTGGTCATCGGGAACACGTAGAAGACGGGGAACCGTTCGCCGAGCGGCGAGACCAGCGTGGACCCGACGACCAGACCCGGCTGCCGGTTGAGCACCGTGGCCGAGGCGGAGAGCCTGGTCGGCACGATGAACATCCCGTCGCTGTCGTCGACCTGGGTGATCAGCTCATCGGGGATCGACTCGTACAGGATGTCAGTGGCCGAGTAGACACGGGATGCCGGGCCCTGGATGATCACCTGGAACTGTCCGGCCTGGGCTCCTGCCAGCTCTGCGAGACGGCTGAGTTGCTCGTAGGTCGCCACGCCCCTCAGCTCCGGCAACAGCAGCTGCTCCTGCATGAAGCGCTGCATGCCAGCGGCCTCCCGCACCGCCGAGGCCCGTTTGGCGTCGACGATCCCATCGGCCGTCTGCTGCATCAGGAACACACCGGCAAGAACCAGGATCACGCAGGAGGTCACGAAGGTGCTGGCCAGCACCCGCAGCGGCAGTGAACTCCACCACAGCTGGATCAGGCGGCGGATTCCCCGCTCACCACTGCTGCGACTCACCGGCCCGGTATCCGATGCCACGCACCGTCACCACGATCTTCGGGTGCTCGGGGTCCTGTTCGACCTTGGAACGCAATCTCTGGACGTGGACGTTGACCAGCCGGGTGTCGGTGGCATTGCGGTACCCCCAGACCTCGTCGAGGAGCGCTTCCCGGGTGAAGACCTGGGTGGGACGCTTGGCCAGGGCCAGCAAGAGGTCGAACTCCAGCGGTGTCAACGACAGCGCCGTCGAACCACGCTTGACCGTGTGGGCCGCCGTCGAGATGACGAGATCCCCGATGGTGTACTGATCAGTGCCGGGATCCGTGCTGACCCGCCGCAGCCTGGTGCGGATCCGGGCGAGCAGTTCCTTCGCCTTGAAGGGCTTGGCGACGTAGTCGTCAGCTCCTGCCTGCAGTCCGGCCACGACGTCGTCGGTCTCGGACTTGGCGGTGAGCATCACGATGGGGACCCCCGACTCGGCCCGCATGTCGCGACAGATGCTGACCCCGTCACGTCCTGGGAGCATCAGGTCGAGCAGCACCAGGTCGGGACGCGACTCCCGCATCGCGGACAGGGCTCCGGTCCCGGTCCCGCAGTGCACCGTGTCGAACCCCTCCTGACGCAACACGATCTGCAACATCTCGGACAGCGCCGCGTCGTCATCGACGATGAGGATGAGGCTGCGACTGCGTGCCTCTGCCAACGTCCACCTCCTGCTCGGACCTGCCCACCATGCTATCCGGTCGTCCCGATCGGGTTTTCAGTTCCAGGACGGAGTGTCGGTCCAGGTGGACCAGAGCCCGCACTGACCACCGCACCGTCTGAGGATCCGCTGCCAGAGTCGCTCCGGGGTCGCGAAGATCTCCTCCGGCGTGGCGGGGGTACGGAACCAGGAGCCCCGGAGCAGTTCCCCGATGAGCTGCCCCGGTCCCCATCCTGCGAGTCCCATGAAGATCCTGAGGTGGGAGAAGTGGCCGTCCAGCTCCTCGTACGGGGTGTCCAGGGCCAGTGACCCGACATCCTGGAACAGCGGCTGCCAGCCCTTGGGGTGGCTTCCCGGACGACGCAGCTGGGCCAGCCCGATGACGGCGTGCTCGTTGACCGGCCCTCCTTCGAAGATCTCGGCCGGCGGGGTGAGCAGCGGCCGCAGCTCCATCAGCGGTGGCGGCAGCGGCTGGGCGCCGGGTTGGTGCAGGCACACCCCGACCGAACCCTCGTCGTCGTGGTCGAGGAGGAGAACCACGCTGCGGTCGAAGTAGCTCCCGTCCCCGGGATCACGCGCGATCAACAGCTGTCCTGCTCGTGGTTCACCCGGAATCATGTCGCCATTGTGCCAACATCACGCAGCCCAGTCCCCGAGTGCTCCCTCGAGTGCACCGAGCAGGCTGTCGAGTAGTGCCCATCTATGGTCCGCAGGACAGCCCTGGTCCACCCAGCGCAGGCAGGCCGCGTCGACGTGACCGAGCCATCCCCACAACGCGTAGTCGTGCCGCCACTGCTCACTGGGACTGAGGAGGGCCCCGAGTTCGGCGACGTATCGTTTCCTGGCATCCACCCTCAGCTCCAGGACCGCTGCCGGTTCTCCGCCGGGTTCACGGAAGGGAAAGGCCCAGGCCCTGGGTTGGGAGGCGATGTGGTCGAGGAGCACGATGAGCGCCGCCCGGACCCGGTCCCTGGCACAGGTGTGCTCCCCCAGTGTCCTGATCGCCTCTTCCTGACGTTCCATCAGTCCTGCGATGGCCCTGTGGACCAGCTCGGCGTAGAGCCCCTCCTTGCCGTCGAAGTAGCGGTACACCAGCGCACCGGAGCCCCCGGCCGCCTCAGCGATCGCCGCCACCGTCACCTCCGGGTAGGGCCGTGAAGCGAACAACTTCCCGGCCGCGTCGAGGATCGCTGTCCGCCGGGACCCGGGGTCGAGGCGGAGACGTTGCTTCTTGTCGGTGCGGGCCACGTTGCCATCATAGCTTTACTGAACTACGATCACTAGCAACTACTGAATCTTGTTCACTAATAGGAGTCGACATGACCTGGATCGATCACGCCATCTGGTGGCACGTCTACCCCTTGGGATTCACCGGAGCCCCGATCCGTGAGGCACACGGCGCACCCAGTCCTCGGTTGAGACACCTCATCGACTGGCTCGACTACGCCGTCGAGCTCGGCTGCTCCGGGATGCTGCTCGGCCCGATCTTCGCCTCCGAGACCCACGGCTACGACTCGACGGACCTGTTGCGCATCGATCCCCGCCTGGGCGATGATGCGGACTTCGACGCCCTGGTCGTCGCCTGCAAGGAGCGCGGACTGCGCATCCTCCTCGACGGCGTGTTCAGTCACGTCGGCGCCAAACACGCGGACGTCCGCGCCGCGCTGGCCGAAGGCCCCGGGCATCCCTCCGCCCAGCTGTTCGACATCGACTGGGAAGCCGACGGCGGCCCGGTCCCCCGGGTGTTCGAGGGACACTCCTCACTGGTGCGGTTCAACCACTCCTCCCCCGCGACCGTGCGGCACGTGACGCACGTGCTGAACCACTGGCTGGAGCGCGGCATCGACGGGTGGCGGCTGGACGCGGCCTACTCCGTCGCCCCCGAGTTCTGGGCCGAGGTGATCCCGGCGGCCAGGAACCGGCACCCTGACGCCTGGTTCCTCGGCGAGGTGCTGCACGGCGACTACGTCGATTTCGTGGCCCGCTCCCGGATCGACTCGGTCACCCAGTACGAGTTGTGGAAGGCCATCTGGTCCTCCCTCGACGACCGGAACTTCTTCGAGCTGGACTGGGCCCTCCAGCGCCACAACGGTTTCCTGGCGCACTTCATCCCACAGACCTTCATCGGGAACCACGACGTCACCCGGATCGCCTCCCGCATCGGCAACGAGGCAGCGGTGTGCGCCCTGACCCTGCTCATGACACTCGGCGGGGTACCGTCGATCTACTACGGGGACGAACAGGCCTTCGCCGGGATCAAGGAGGACCGCCTCGGTGGGGACGACGAGATCCGTCCGGCCTTCCCGGGCTCTCCGGCGGAGCTGTCCCCACTCGGTGCCCACGTGCTGCGGGCCCACCAGGACCTCATCGGGCTCAGGCGCAGGCACCCGTGGCTGGTGCGTGCCCGGACCACGACGCTGCACCTGGACAACACCCGGTACCGGTACCGGGTCTCGGCCGACGAAGGGCAGCACCTGGAGATCGAGCTGGACGTCAACGACAGCCCACAGGCGTGGATCCGTGGTTCCTCCGGTGAGACCCTGTGGAGCACCCGCTGAACGCACGGATGCCCCGGCCAGGTGGCCGGGGCATCCGGGGTGGAGATGGCGGGAATTGAACCCGCGTCCTTGAAAGGCGAACCAGGGCTTCTCCGGGCGCAGCTGACTAGTCGGTCCACTCAGCCCCTGCACTCACGTCAGCAAGTTGCAGCCGGGCCCAGTCGCAGTGAAGTCCCGAACGACCCCTGCGACGCAGGTCGTCCAGCAAGCCTTCTGGAATGAGGCCAGGCACCGGGTCGAAGGCAAACCCGGGCGTGACCCTTCGATCGCTGATCAGGCAGCGAGAGCGAAGTCAGTGCGATTGTTCTTGGCACTTGTTGGTTTCCACACATCGTTCACGAGATGAGTGTGGGTCCTCGGCCCGCTTCTCCTCGAACAACCGTCCAAGTCGAAACCAGTCATCCCCTCTTGAGTTGTGCTGCACCAGTCTAGCGCACTCGTGGCTGCTGGTCCTCCACGGGACGCATCAGCATCAACTTCTCGATCGCCTTGGTGCTGTGATCCCCGTTGAAGGCACGGATCGCCAACCACAGCGTCATCAGCGCCCAGGACACGAACCCCACGAACAGCAACGACGCGGGGGTGATCCCCATCGCCGTCAGGAAGATCGCGATCGCCCCGTAGATCAGGGCGCTGAACTGGAAACACATCGCGCGGGAGGCCTCCAGCGAGATCCGGGACTGCGGTGAGGCCGCCCCCTTGGCGATGGCCGGCAGGACGAACATGCTGGGCAGAGTGCCCAGATGGATGATCCCCGCCAGGACGTTGTTCATCCCGTTGACCGGCTGCGGGGGTGCCGTTGGTTGGCCGACCAGCATCGACGGCGCCACCCGCGCCAGGCCTCGCAGTGAGGCGTTGAGCTCGGCACGGGTCGTCGCCGTCAGCGCGAGCCCCAGGCGCTGTTCGAACATCTCGTCGGAGATCTCTGACGCCGCATAGGCGCGCTGCAGGTACTCCACCGCTCTGTCCCGTTGCACATCGGTGACGGGGGCGGAGAGGATCGGATCGGTCATGGTGACCATGGTGCCCTGTCCACGGTCCAGCTTCCATTGGGGATTGCCCTGAGCGAACCCTCAGCCAGCAGTGACCCAGGTCACCGTCGACGGCTGCTCCCCAACCGGTTGCGGGCACGCAGTGCTCGCTGTGCCTCCCGGTTGGCGTCCCGCTCCGCGATGGACTGCCTCTTGTCCCAGTCACGTTTGCCCGTGGCCACCGCGATCTCCACCTTGGCGTAACCGTCCTTGAAGTAGATCGACAGCGGGACGATGGTCCGGCCGCTCGCCTCGGTCTCCCGGGCCAGCCGCGCGATCTCCCGTTTGTTGAGCAACAGCTTGCGGGACCGCGTGGCCGCATGGTTGCGCCAGGTACCGAACTCGTACTCGGGAATGTTGACGTTGCGCAGCCAGACCTCACCGTCGTCCACGGTCGCGTAGGCCTCCGCCAGGCTCACCCGGCCGAGACGAAGGGTCTTGACCTCGGTCCCGGTCAGCACCAGACCGGCCTCGAACGACTCCCCGATCTGGTAGTCGTGACGGGCCTTCTTGTTCTGGGCAACCAGTTTGCGTCCGGTCTCTCTGGGCATCGGTCAATCCTAGCTGAACCAACGACTCATGGGATTCACCCTGGAGCCGTTCTCCCAGACCATGAGATGGAGATGGCACCCGGTGGAGTACCCGGTCGAGCCGACGTATCCGATGACCTCTCCCTTGGAGACCTGCTCCCCCACGGAGACCACGTAATGGGTGGCGTGGTTGTATCCGGTGGTGACGTACGAGCCACCCACCCGACCATGATCGATCATGAGGCGGTTGCCGTAGCCGGAGTTGAAGTACTTCTCCACCACCTTGCCGTCGGCGGCCGCCCGGATCTCGGCACCGCAGGAGGCGGCGAAGTCCGTTCCGTCGTGCAGTTTCCAGTACCCCAGCACCGGATGCAGTCTCATCCCGTAGGGCGAACTGAGCCGACCGTTCACGGGACGCATGAATCCGGTGCCGCCCCCGGTCCCGTTCCCTGAACCCCCACCGGAGGTGTTCGACGACTCCGAGGACTTCTTCCTCGACTGGGCCTCCTGCTCCGCGGCCTTCTTCTCGTCCGCGGCCTTCTTCTCGGCAGCGGCCCTCTCCTCGGCCCGTCGGCGTTCCTCCTCCTGCCGCTTCTGCTCCTCGATCCGTTGCTTGATGCGACGGTCGAGGTCAGCGGACTCGTTCTCCAGTTCACTCTGGCGCTGTTTCTCCGCGGCCAACTGATCGTCGGCGGCCTTCTTGGCGGCGTCCTTCTCCTCGACCTTCTTCGCCACCTCGGCCTTCTTGTCCTCCGCGGCCTTCTCCTTCTGCTTGGTCACCTCGAGCTGCTCGGCAGCGGCCTGACGCGCCTCCTCGGCCGCCTGCTCGGCCTCGGCCGCCTCGGTCTCGGCGGACTCCATCGCGAAGCGCCGTTCGGTCAACTCGTCGAGTTCGAGGGCCGAGGAGGAGAAGAGGGTGTCGGAGAGCTGGGCACGCTGGTTCAACTCGCTGGCCTCCGCATCACTGAGGAACAATGAGAGTTGGAGGAGCCCACCGTTCTGCTGGGCGATGACGTTGACCTCCTCACTCGTGCGGCGGTCGACGACATCGTAGGAGGCCCTGGTGAAGTCGACATCCGCCTTGGCCTTCTCGAGCCGGACCTCGGCTGCCTTCAACTCCTCGGCACGCTGGGCGTCAAGTTCCTGGGCCTTGCTGCGCGCGGCCTCAGCCTCGTCCAGTTCCTTCTCCGCGGTGCTGAGCTCACCCTTCGCGCTCTCGTAGGCCTTGACCGCCTCGGTCAGCTCGTTGGAGGCACCCTCGACGGATTCCTGCTGCTCCTTCAGCTCTTCGTCCAGCTGGTCCCGACGATCATCGAGTTCATCGGCACCCGCCACGTGGACCGGGGCGCAGGTCAACGCGATGCCGACCGCAAGGGTCACGACGCCACGCATCACTCGGGTGAGCTTACGGTTCTCGGGCAGAGGGGGAAGATCCCGATTCACCTTGGTCTCCTCACATGTCAGATTCTCAGGTACTTCCGGGCAGCCAGAAGTGTGGGAATGATGGACAGGGCGATGCCCACGGCCGCGATGGCACCGAGGGTCACCATCAGGTGGGACTGGCCGATCCAGGGCAGGGCGAGCACCTTCTGGCGCAGGTAGTTGTCGATGACCAGGACATAGGTGGTCCCGAGCGCGGCACTCGCCAGCAGAACGCCGAGGAGGGCCGCGACGAGACTCTCCAGCAGGAAGGGCAGCAGGATGTAGAAATTGGAGGCGCCCACCAGCCGCATGATGCCGATCTCGCGACGCCTGGTGAAGGCAGCCATACGGATCGTGGTGGAGATCTGGAGGGCAGCCGCCACCAGCAGCAGGACGCTCATCCCGAGCGTGGCCCACTGGAGCATGTTGAGCGCCCTGAAGACAGGGTCGAGGACCCCCTTCAGGTCCTGGACGTTCTGCACGCCCTGCAGCCCTTGGGCCTCGCTGACCACCCCCCTGTAGTTCTCGGGGTTGACGAGCTTGATCCGGAACGAGTCCTGCATCTGTTCCTCGGTGCGCGAGGCCAGCACCGGGGAGTCCTTGAACACGCGCTGGAACTCGGCGAAGGCCTCGGCCTTGGTCTCGTAGAAGACCTCCTTGACCTCCGGGTTCGCCTCGAGGGCGGTCCTGATCGCCTCCCGTTGGGCGTCGGTGGTCTCCTTGCCGTCCTCACAGGTACCACCGGTGGTCCGTTCGGTGCAGAGGAAGACCGAGATCTCGATCTTGTCGTACCAGCGGGACTTGACGAGCTCGACCTCCTGGGAGGTCAGCAGGCCCAGTCCGAACAGCGTGAGCGACACCGATGTCGTGACGATCACGGCGATCGTCATGGCGAGATTGCGTTTGAGCCCGGACCAGGTCTCGCGAAGTGAATGCCTCATTGAAATCCTCGTTCTCAGTTGCTGCCGTAGACACCCTTGGCCTGGTCACGCACGAGTTCCCCCTGGCGGAGCTCGAGCACGCGACGGCGCATCTGGTCGACGATCGTGGAGTCATGGGTGGCCATGATGACGGTGGTGTCGCTGCGGTTGATCCGGTCGAGGAGCTTCATGATGCCGACACTCGTCTCGGGATCGAGGTTTCCGGTGGGCTCGTCCGCGATGAGGATCTTCGGCCGGTTCACGAAGGCCCGTGCGATCGCGACACGCTGCTGCTCACCACCCGAGAGTTCCTCGTTGAGCCGGTTCTCCTTGCCCTCCAGACCGACCAGCCTCAAGGTGTCGGGAACCAGCTGCTTGATGACCCGATTCGGTTTGCCGATCACCTGGAGCGCGAAGGCGACGTTCTCGTAGACCGTCTTGCCGGGAAGCAGCCGGAAGTCCTGGAAGACGGTGCCGATCTGACGACGCAGGGCAGGCACCTTCCACTGGTTCAAGGTGCTGAGGTTCTTCCCCGCGACGTAGAGCGTGCCCTGGGAGGGGCGGTACTCGCGCAGGATCAGCCGCAGGAAGGTCGACTTGCCGGACCCTGACTGGCCGACGAGGAAGACGAACTCACCCTTGCCGATCTCAAGGTTGATGTTCCGAAGCGCCGGGCGGTCCTGCCCGGGATAGAACTTCGTGACGTCCTCGAACGTGATCACTGTGTTTCTCCGACCGACTAGGGGAAGATCCTGGAACTCTTCCAGGACACGGTCAGTATGAAGTCAAGCACACCGACCGAGATGCCTCCGACAGCAACACGCCGCTGCGGCACACCTGTCAACTGGCAGCAGCCTCCGTCCGCTTCCGCCAGCGAATTCCTGCATCGATGAATCCGTCGATGTCACCGTCGAAGACGGCGTCCGGATTGCCCACCTCGTGTTCGGTGCGCAGGTCCTTGACCATCTGGTAGGGATTCATCACGTAGGAACGCATCTGGGCCCCCCAGGAGTTGCCGCCATCGCCCTTGAGCGCGTTCATCTCCTTCTCACGCTCCGCCCGGGCCAGTTCCAGGAGCCGGGACTGGAGCACGCGCAACGCGGCCGCCTTGTTCTGGAGCTGCGACTTCTCGTTCTGGCAGCTGACCACCAGCCCCGTGGGCAGGTGCGTGATCCGCACCGCCGAGTCGGTGGTGTTGACGGACTGGCCACCCGGCCCCGAGGAACGGAAGACGTCCACCCGGATGTCCCCCTCCGGGATGTCGATGGAGTCGGTCTCCTCCGTCACCGGCAGCACCTCGACACCGGCGAAGGAGGTCTGCCTGCGACCCTGGTTGTCGAACGGGGAGATGCGCACCAACCGATGGGTGCCCTGCTCCACCGAGAGGGTGCCGTAGGCGAAGGGGGCCTTGACCGCGAAGGTGGCCGACTTCAGGCCTGCCTCCTCCGCGTAGGAGGTGTCGTAGACCTCGACGGGATAACCGTGCCGTTCGGCCCAGCGCAGGTACATCCGCATGAGCTTCTCGGCGAAATCGGCCGCATCCACCCCGCCAGCCTCGGCGCGGATCGTCACCAGCGCCTCACGCGAGTCGTACTCACCGGAGAGCAGTGTGCGGACCTCCAGGGCCTCGACCTCCTCGGTGAGTCTCGCCAGTTCACGTTCCACCTCGCCGCGGGTCTCGGCGTCGTCCTCCTCCGCGGCGAGCTCCAGCATCACCCCGGCGTCGTCGAGTCGGCTCCGCAGTGACTCCAGCCGTTCCACCTCCGCCTGCCGGGCCGACAGCGTCGATGTCACACGCTGGGCGTTGTCCTGGTCGTCCCACAGGTTCGGGGCCGCGACCTCCTCGGAGAGTTGCGCGATCTCCGCGCGCAGCCTCGGCAGGTCCGCCACCGCCTCGATGGAGGTGAGGGACTTGGACAACTGGTCGATCACGAGGGAGAGGTCTGCTTCAGCCACGATGCGCCATTCTACCTGCAAGAGCCCTCCCCGCCGGGCTGGTTGAATTGGGTGCCAAGAGAAAGGAAGCACATGGCTGCGACGAAGACCCGCCTGAAGAAGGATCTCGCGGATGCCCTCCGCGCGAAGGACGAGTTCACCAAATCCGTCATCCGCATGATGATGGCGGCGATCACCGTGGAGGAGGTGGCCGGTGACGTCGCCCGGGAGCTGAGCGACGAGGAGGAGATCGCGGTCATCACGAAGGAGCAGCGCAAGCGTCGTGACTCCGCGGCCACCTACGCCGAGGCGGGGCGCCTCGAACTGGCCGCGAAGGAGGAGCAGGAGGCCGAGTTCATGGCCGCCTACCTGCCCGCCCCACTCACCGACGACGAGGTGAGGGCCATCGTCGCCGAGGAGGTGGCCGCGGTCCCGGAAGCCGGGATGAAACAGATGGGGGCGATCATCAAGGCCGTCAACGCTCGGGTGGCAGGCCGGGCCGAGGGCAGGACCGTCGCCACCCTGGTGAAGGACGCCCTGGCCTGACCCTCGACTGGGCTCACCGACCCGGGGCCGCTACAGTGGCCGGGTCGGTGAACCCGAGGGCGCATAGCTCAGGTGGTCAGAGCACCTGCCTTACAAGCAGGGAGTCGGGGGTTCAAGTCCCTCTGCGCCCACCCGGGGACGGCGTATGGTGGAGACATGCCTGCCATCGTGCTGAGTGATTCCCTGCCCTTGGCCCACCATGTCATGGGCGCAGGGCCTCCTGCCCTGGTGATCGCCGGTGGCCCAGCGCGGCACCCGTCCTACCTCCAGGACCTGGCCGGCCTCACCCAGGACCTCCACCTGGTGGTGCCCGAACTGCGTGGGGTCGGTGACACCCCGCAGCCGGTCGACTCGTCCCGCGCCACATGGTGGGCCCAGGCCGAGGACATGGCGGAACTCGCCAGCACCCTGGACACCCCCGTCACGGTGATCGCACATTCCGCCGGATGCCGCATCGCCGTCGCACTGGCCAGCGGGCACCCGGGACTCGTGGAGCAGCTGGTGCTCATCACCCCTCCCCCGATGCTGGAGATCGACACCGACATCGAGGCGATCATCGCCGAACGGGACGACGAGGCGTTCCGAGAAGCCCTGCGGACCCTCGAACACCCCCCGGACCTGC
The DNA here is from genome assembly GCF_003859805.1 of Arachnia propionica. GTDB lineage: Bacteria > Actinomycetota > Actinomycetes > Propionibacteriales > Propionibacteriaceae > Arachnia > Arachnia propionica_C. Next base: position 44,714 of record NZ_RQZG01000001.1, on the reverse strand, counting down.
ACGACGCGACTGCCCACCACGCGTGGCAGCACGCCGTGGCCCCGGCCTTCTACGCACGCTGGGACGACACCACCTCGGCGCACTCCCGGATCGGCCAATGGAACCCTGAGGCCGCCGCCCAGTTCTTCGCTCCCGGCCCCGTCGACCTCCGGGAGGCCCTGCAGAACCTGCCAGCCCCCACCCTCATCCTCGCCGGGGAGAAGGATCCGACCCTCACCCCCTCCGCCGCCCGGTCGCTTGCCGCCGTGCTGCCACGGGCCGAGGTCGTCGTCATCGACGAGTCCGGGCACTACCCCTGGGTGGAGCAACCCTCGGCCTTCCGGAGCGCGGTCACCGGTTTCCTCACCGAGCAGCGGGCCGGGCACGTCCTGTGCGAACTGCTGTGATCGATCCGGCATGACTTCGGCCCGACACGCCCTAGACTTGTGCGCCGAAGAGCGGTGGAAAGGAGCTTGATGGCCGACGAGTGGTCGCATGCGGTTCCCCGACGTGGTGCAGCCCCTGCGTCGGAGGATCAGCTCCCCGTCCCCCCGGCACACAGCGGACGGCGGGCACTTCCCGAGCCCGAGGAGGAGCAGCCACCCAATCGGGCAGGGCGACGGTTCGCTCCTGCCGAGGAGGACCCCGTCCCACGGCCCACCAGCCGACCCACACCGGTCACGGACCCACCGTCAGCACCGAGCGGCAGCCACCCTCATCGCCGATGGCTGCTGATCCTGGCGGCCGGTCTGCTGGTGATCGCCGTCGGCGTGGCGAGCTGGTTCCTCGTCATCAGGCACCGTGCCGTTCCCTCCCCCATCCTGACGACCGACGAGGCCACCGGCACACTCGGTGAGCCGACCTCCCCGACCCCTTCACCCGACCCGGAGAACACCGAGGGTGCCCCGGAGGCCATCGGTGAACTCCAGGTCAACGACACCAGTCTCACAGCGCCACCGGGCTGGCGGCTCTACGGCGACGAGTCCATCGAGAACGACCGCCGTGTGATCCGGCTCAGCCACGCCGAGACGGACGTGCGGCTGCAGGTGGCCACCATCGCCGAGGTCCAGGGCGATGTCGCGGAGGCCTGCGAAACACTGTCGACCGCCCAGCAGGAGTCATTCACGGATGTCACCTCGACTCCGACACTCGGGATCGGCATCGATCCTGCCCAGGGTTCCGGGATCACCTGTGGCTTCCACGGGACCCGCGCCGGGGACGGGGTGGCCGTCACGGTCACCTTCACCGTGGTGCTGCGGATCAGCGACGGCCACCTGCTGTCACTGCGCAGCATGATCCCGGACTCCCTCGAGCACAGCCCGGAGAGCGAGAGGGCCCGTGGTGACCTGGCTGCGATGAACTGCGCCGCAGGACGCAACTTCCAGGTCACCCTGCCACTGTGCTGAGCGGCCTCACTCCTGCCCGGGACGACGACTGAGGATGTCGAAGGGCTCGCGGAGTCGACGCCACCACTGGGTCCTGGGGCGCTTGTTGTCCCAGTCCATGTCGATGATCACGTCCCGCAGTGGGGCGAAGAATCCCTCCGTCAAGGCATCGGCCGCCACGTACTCGGCTCGCCCGTCCGACAGTTGTTGCTCCAGGTTCGCAACAGCGTTCCAGGCGAGCCGGGTCGCGTTGATCCGATCGAACGGGGAGGGGGTCCCCCCCTGCTGGATGTGCCCGACCACGAACTTGCGCACGGAGAACCGGTCCTGCCCCTCCGCCTCGTACAACTTCGCCAGCACGTCCGAGGTGTAGTGACTGCTCGCCTCCTCGCCGGTGACCGCGAGGTAGAAGCTGCGTCCCGTGTCGAAGGCGTCGTTGAGGGCCGCGATGTCCTCCTCGAGTTCGGCCAGCGTGATGCCGGTCTCGGGCAGGTAGGCCTTCTCGGCCCCACCGGCCAGGCCACCCACCAGCGGCAGGAAGCCGCAGTCACGTCCCATCGTCTCCACGATGAAGGCCCGTTCGCTCGCGGAGGCGGACATCCGCACCATGTCGATGCTGTCGACGATCGTGCCCAGCGCGGTGTCGGCCCCCACCGCCATCATCCAGCCCGGCAGGTTGTTGTCGATGCTGGCGGGCACCAACGCGATCGGGATGTTGAACGCGGGATAGCGGCGACGCTCCCGCTCCATCAGGTCGACCGTCGCGTAGGCGTGGAAGCCGCCCATCACCACGAGGGCATCGATCCGGTGGTCCTCCAGCTGGCGGGCCATCGAGTAGAGCTCCGTCTCACTCGGCACGTAGCGTCGGGTGCCGAAATTCGCTCCACCCGTGTTCGCCATGCCCTCCACATCGGCCCAGTGGATCTCCTCGAACTGCCCCTCGATCAGACCGGGGACACCACCACGCACCGCGAGCATGTGATGCCCCCGGTGCAGGCCGGTCCGCACGGCGACCCGCGCCAGTTGGTTCATTCCCGGTGCCAACGCACCGGAGTACATGATCGCGATCCGTTTGCCCGATGGGTCCGCATCCACCGGGCGGGCCTCCGTGAGGGTCCGGTAGATGTCGATCATCATCATGAAACCGGCCCCTCGGGCCTCGATCGCCGCCTGGTAGTCGCCCTGCTCGATGTGCTCCGCGATCTCCCGGGTCGCCTCCACCGCCTCGAGCAGGGGGACCGTGTGGAGGGCGTCCTCCTTCATGCCGACGAGCACCGGCTCCGAGTCGGCGTCCGCCCTGAGCACCTCGTCGACCGCCCGCACCCCACATGCGGTGGCCATCCACCTGTCATAGGCTGATGGTGTCCCGCCGCGCTGCACGTGTCCGAGGATCGTGATCCGGGCCTCCTCACCCGTGCGGTCCTTGAGGGCCTGCTGCACCCTGTGGACGGTGATGGGTTCGCCCTGACGATCCGCGGCACCCTCCGCCACGATGATGATCGAGTCCCGACGGCCGGCCTCACGACCTCGTTCGAGCACCTCGGCCATCCGGTCCTCCCAGCCGTCACGTGGCGGCGACTCCGGCAGGAAGGTGTAGTCGGCCCCTCCCGCGATGGCACTCATCAGGGCGAGATAGCCGCAGTTGCGCCCCATCACCTCGATGATGAAGGTCCGCTGGTGGGACTCCGCGGTGGCGCTGATCGCATCGATGGCCTCCGTGATGCGGTGCAGGGCACTGTCGGTTCCGATCGTCATGTCGGTACCGATCATGTCGTTGTCGATGGAGCCGACCAACCCTGCGATGTTCAGCACGGGATGTCGGTCGGCGACCTCACGTGGGACCTCACCGCGTTCGACCAGCTCGTCCAGCAGTTCCGCCCATTCCAGCCGGAGCTGTCTGGTGCCGCTCAGTGAACCGTCACCACCGATGACGATGAGTCGGTCGATCCCGGCCTCCACCAGGTTGCGGACCGCCTGCCTGCGGCCGTCACGCTCCCGGAACTCCAGGCACCGGGCGGTCCCGATGACGGTGCCTCCCTTGTTGAGGATCCCGGAGACGTCCTTCCACCCGAGCTGTCGGATGTGCTCCCCACCGAGGACCGCACCCTGCCATCCCTCCCGGATGGCGAACACCTCTGCGCCCTGCTTGATCGCGGCACGCACGATGGCACGCACCGCCGCATTCATGCCCTGGGCGTCACCCCCCGAGGTGAGGACGCCGATACGTGTGGTCATGGTCATGGGGTCCTCCCTCATGCTCGTGGTCTCAGCGGCGGGTTCCCGCCTTGGGGCGCACCACCTTGTGGGCCTGCCACTGGGTGCTGACATTGGCCTGACTGGTGAGGGCCAGACCTGCCGTGGTGACGCCTTCGGAGATGTCACTGGGCCCGACGTAACCGGGCCGTCCCACCTTCGGGGTGAGCAGCCAGATCCATCCGGTGCCGGTCAGATCGGTCATCGCGTCCACGAGTCCGTCCGCGACGTCGCCGTCGTCCTCACGCCACCACAGGATCACCACGTCGACGGCCTCGATCGCCTCCTCGACCATGTCCGCGTCGATCGCGTCCATGATCGTCTCACGCAGCGTCGCGTCGGTGTCCTCATCCCAGCCCAGCTCCTGGACGAGCATTCCCGGACGAAGTCCGAGCACGTCGGCTTCACTCGCGGCGCTCACGGGACTTCCCTTTGCATCATCGGTGCCACGCTCCTAGAGTGCCAGATCACCCGGGTGCTGTGCACCCGGGTGATCCTTTTCACAGCGGACCGCTCCCGATCACTCGTCGTCGCCGGCCTTGCCGGAGGTCCCGGCTGTGACGTCGTCGAGCCGATAGCTGGCTGCCGCCTCGGTGGCCCACTCCTGCGGCACCTCACCGTCGTGGGCGAGACGCTGCAGCACGGCGACCGCGATCGACGGGCCATCAATCCTGTAGTGGCGACGGGCCGCGGCCCGTGTGTCGGAGAATCCGAACCCGTCGGCACCGAGCGTGGTGTACCCGCGCGGCACCCAGGGGCGGATCTGGTCGGGAACGGCGTGCATGTAGTCACTCACGGCAACGATGGGGCCGCGGGTGTCCGAGAGCTTCCGCTCCACCCAGGTGGGCTCGTGTTCACCGAACGGGTCGTCGAACCGGGCCCGGTCCTTGAGGCGTCCCTCCCGCGCCATCTCACCCCATGAGGTCACCGACCACACGTCGGCGACCACGCCGTGATCACGCTTGAGCAACTCCTGGGCCTCCAAGGCCCAGTTCACCCCGACCCCGGAGGCCAGGATCTGGGCTCGACGCGCATCCTCACCCACACCCTCGGTGGAGCCGGGACGAAGCAGGTACATGCCCTTCAGGATGCCCTCGACGTCGACTCCCTCGGGCTCTGCGGGTTGCGGATAGGGCTCGTTGTAGACCGTCAGGTAGTACATGACGTTCTCGGGCTTCTCGCCGTACATCCGGCGCAGTCCCTCCCGCACGATGTGCGCCATCTCGTACCCGTAGGCGGGGTCGTAGGTGACCACGGCGGAGTTGGTGGAGGCCAGGATCGGCGAGTGGCCGTCCATGTGCTGGGTGCCCTCACCGGTCAGGGTGGTGCGTCCCGCCGTGGCCCCGATGATGAAACCACGGGTCAGCTGGTCGGCCGCCGCCCAGATGGAGTCACCCGTGCGCTGGAAACCGAACATCGAGTAGAAGACGTAGATCGGCACCATCGGTTCGCCGTGGGTGGCGTAGGAGCTCCCGGCAGCGGTGAAGGCCGCGACCGACCCGGCCTCGTTGATACCGGTGTGAAGGATCTGTCCCTTGACCGCCTCGCGGTAGCTGAGGAACAGGTCCGCGTCCACCGGGGTGTAGTTCTGACCGTGGGGGTTGTAGATCTTGATGGTCGGGAAGAAGGCGTCCATGCCGAAGGTCCGGGCCTCGTCCGGGATGATCGGGACCACCCGCGGCGCGAACTCCTTGTCCCGCATCAGGTCCTTGAGCAACCGGACGAAGGCCATGGTCGTGGCCACGGCCTGCTTGCCGGAACCCTTCCGGATCGACTCGTAGGCCTTGTCCCCCGGCAGGGAGATGAACTTCCGGTCGCCCCGACGTTCCGGCAGGTAGCCCCCCAGTTCACGACGACGCGACTGCAGGTACTGCATACGTGGGTCGTCCTCGGCGGGCCGGAAGTAGGGCGGGCGGTACGGATCAGCCTCGAGGACCTCATCCGAGATCGGCAGGTGGACGCGGTCCCGCAGCGACTTGAGGTCCTCCAACGCCATCTTCTTCATCTGGTGCGTGGCATTGCGTCCCGCGAAGTGGCGCCCCAGGAAGTAGCCCTTGATGGTGTGGGCGAGGATCACGGTGGGGGCACCGGTGAACTCGGTGGCGGCCTTGTAGGCGGCGTAGACCTTGTGGAAGTCGTGACCGCCACGGGTCAGTGCCCAGATCTGGTCGTCACTCCAGTCCTTGACCATCGCGGCCGTGCGCGGGTCACGTCCGAAGAAGTGCTGCCGCACGTAGGCCCCGTCGTTGGCCTTGAAGGTCTGGTAGTCCCCGTCCGTGGTGGTGTTCATGAGGTTCACGAGCGCACCGTCGCTGTCGTCGGCGAGCAGCGGGTCCCAGCCACGTCCCCAGATCACCTTGATGACGTTCCACCCGGCCCCCCGGAAGAACGCCTCCAGCTCCTGGACGATCTTGCCGTTGCCGCGCACCGGGCCGTCGAGACGTTGGAGGTTGCAGTTGACCACGAAGGTGAGGTTGTCCAGTTCCTCGTTCGCGGCCAGCTGCAGCAGACCTCGGGACTCGGGCTCGTCCATCTCACCGTCGCCGAGGAAGGCCCACACCCGCTGGTCGGAGGTGTCCTTGATGCCGCGGTTGTGCAGGTAGCGGTTGAACTGCGCCTGGTAGATCGCGTTCATGGGGCCGATCCCCATCGACACGGTCGGGAACTCCCAGAAGTCCGGCATCTGGTGCGGGTGCGGGTAGGACGGCAGCGCACGGACCCTGCCGTCGACGATGTGGCTGTGTTCCTGACGGAAGCCGTCCAGGTCCACCTCCTGCAGCCGACCCTCGAGGAAGGCCCGGGCGTACATGCCGGGTGAGGCGTGCCCCTGGAAGAAGATCTGATCTCCACCTCCCGGATGGTCCTTGCCCCGGAAGAAGTGGTTGAACCCGACCTCGTAGAGCGTCGCCGAGGAGGCGTAGGACGAGATGTGCCCGCCGACACCGATCCCCGGTCGTTGCGCACGGTGCACCGTGACGGCGGCGTTCCAGCGCAGGAGACGGCGGACCTGTCGCTCGAGATCCTCGTCACCGGGATACTCGGGTTCCTTGTCGGCGGGGATCGTGTTGACGTAGTCGGTACCGGTCAGCGACGGCACACCGACATGGAGTTCGCGGGCACGCTCCAAGAGCTTCAGCATGACGTAACGGGCCCGGTTGCGTCCACCGTGCTCGATGACCCCATCGAGAGATTCGAGCCACTCCGCGGTCTCGCCCGGGTCCGTGTCGGGGAGGTTCGTCGGCAGCCCGTTGAGGATGGGCCCCGCCTCGTCGTTGATGCTCACATGAGTCCTCTCGTCGAAGTTGAGCACAGGTGGATCAAACATACCCTGCACACGCCCTCGGCAACACTGTCCGGCACCTGGTTCCCGAATCCTCGCCACCGGATGGGGACGAATCGTTACCGGATCGTGACCGGATCGGCTTGCCGGGCCCGATCCGTCTCGGGTGTGATGAACGGTGACGATGCGGGTTCCGGCTCAAGGGATAAGGGATGAGGTGACTGATGTCGGGTGGCAGCGGACGAATGGTGGCCATCGCCCTGGTCGCTGCGTGCCTGACGACCATGTCGGCCTGCGTGCCCGGCAACGACGGACCGGCCCCCTCACCCGGTTCGACGACGACCTCCACCCCTGTCGAGTGCCTCGGCTACGAGGAGTACGGTGATCTCACGGGCAAGGCCGTCACCGTCTACACCCCCATCGTCGCCCCGGAGGACCAACCTCACATCGACTCGTTCACCACCTTCGAGAAATGCACGGGGGCGAAGATCAACTACGAGGGTTCCCGGGAGTTCGAGACACAGCTTCCCGTCAAGATCGAGGCCGGTTCCCCCCCGGACATCGCCTACCTTCCCCAACCCGGTCTCCTGAACACCCTGGTCAGGCGTTTCCCCGGAAAGGTGATGGAGGTCACGGGTCCTGCGCTGGTCAACGTGGAGCAGAACTACACCGCCACCTGGCTGGAGCACGGCTCGGTGGACGGCAGGCTCTACGCGGTGCCGGTGGGTGCCAGCGCCAAGTCCCTGGTGTGGTACTCCCCGCGACAGTTCACCGCGAACGGCTACGAGGTCCCCGCCACCTGGGACGAGTTGGTGTCCCTGACCGAACGGATCGCCGCCGAGCACCCGGAGGCCAAGCCGTGGTGCGTCGGTCTGGAGTCCGGCGGAAGCACCGGCTGGCCCGCGACGGACTGGCTCGAGGACATGATGCTGCGGACGGTCACCCCGGCGGAGTACGACAGCTGGGTGGCGCACGAGATGCCCTTCGACGACCCCCGGGTCGTGGCTGCCCTTGACCGCGTGGCAACCATCCTCAAGAACCCGGCCCACGTCAACGGAGGACACGGCAACGTCAAGTCCGCGGCTGACGTCCCATTCGTGGACGCGGGGTTGCCCGTCCTGGAGGGAACCTGCTTCATGCACCGGCAGGCGTCCTTCTACCAGGCGAACTGGCCGAGCGGGACCCGGATCGCCGAGGACGGCGACGTCTTCGCGTTCCGACTTCCGGGCCAGGACGTCGAGCCCGGACCGGTGCTCAGCGGCGGGGAGTTCGCGGCCGCCTTCTCGGACCGCGAGGAGGTCAGGGCTTTCCAGACCTATCTCACCTCCCCGGAGTGGAGCAACGAGAAGGCCAGGGTCACACCGGCCGGATGGGTGTCGACCAATCGTCACCTGGACCCGGAGAACCTGTCCTCCCCCATCGACCGGCTGGCCTTCGAGCTGCTGACCGATGAGAACACCGTCATCCGCTTCGACGGCTCGGACCTGATGCCCAGTACCGTCGGGGCCGGGACCTTCCCGAAGGGGATGAGCAACTGGATCGCCCTCGACCGGTCCAGCGTCGAGGTCCTGGCCGAGATCGAGGCCAGTTGGCCGAGGACCGGCTGACGCCGGGATCACCCCCGGTACCCTGAGAGGTGCCATGTCCGTTTCACCTGCTCGCGCCGGAACCCTGCCGGCCACCGTCGCCTCGACCCGCACCCGGGCCGGAATCCTGAAACGCCTGCGTGCTGCGCGATCCACCATGAACACCGCCACGCTCGCCGCCCTCGAGACCCGTCACGCCTGGTTCGCCGAGCTGGACGCCGAGTCCCGCTCCTGGATCAGCATCCTGGCCAGAGGGGGCATCGACGGCTTCGTCGACTGGGTCTCGGGTGAGGACTTCGTCCCGGAGCGGGTCTTCGATGCTGCGCCCCGTGCCATGGCGGGCCGGATCTCGCTCCAGCAGACGGTGGACCTGGTGCGCACCACCACCGATGTCGTCGAGGAGCAGATCCAGTTGCTCCTGCCACGCGCGGACCGACAGCCGCTCCAGATCGGGATCGTCATCTTCTCCCGCGAGATCGCCTTCGCAGCAGCAGCCGTCTACGCCCGGGCCGCGGAGGCCCGAGGAGCCTGGGACTCACGGATCGAGGCCACCGTCATCGACGCCGTCGTCCGCGACGAGGCCGACGAGTCGGTGTTCTCCCGGGCCTCGACCCTGGGATGGAACTCCGAGGCCCCCACCGTCGTCGTGCTCGCCTCGGCCCCCGAGGAACCTCGTGTGGAGGACCTGCGCCGGGCGGCCTCGAGACTGGGGCTGGACGTCCTGGCCGCGACCCAGGGGGAACGTCTGGTGTGCATCCTGGCAGGCGCCCCCCTCACCGATGCCGAGACCGCCTGCGCGCTCGTGCGACAGCTCGAGTACTGCTTCGCCGACGGGCCGGTGGTGGTCGGGCCACTCATGGCAGGGCTCGGTGGTGCCCCCACCTCGGCCCGCGAGGCCGCCTACGGCTTCCGTGCGGCCAAGGCCTGGCCGGAGGGACCCCGCACCCTCCTGTCGTCCGACCTGCTTCCCGAGCGTGCCCTGGCCGGTGACGGTCACGCCCGCCGTGCCCTGGCCCGTGGGGTCTTCGAGGCACTGCGTTCCTCGAAGGAGCTGCTGGAGACCTGTGTCGGTTTCCTCGACGCCGGCTCCTCCACCGAGGCGACCGCGAGGGCGATGTACATCCATCCCAACACCGTGAGGTACCGGCTGAAACGCATCCAGGAGTTGACAGGTTACAACCCGACCGATGCGCGTGAGGCCTACGTGTTGCGCCTCGCGGTCACGCTGGGCAGGCTTCAGGTCTGACTGCGGGGAGGAGACCACCACGGGGGCTGTTGTGGGAACCCCACAAAGTCGTTCCCAGCATTTTCGTTTCATTCATGACGGCGAAAACCTGATCCTCGGGGCAGAGTTGATCCCGTGCTAGCTATCGTCGCGCCGGGCCAGGGCGCCCAGACCCCTGGATTCCTCACACCGTGGCTCGAGGACCCGTCCTTCTCCTCCCACCTCGAATGGTTGTCCGCGGCCGCGGACGTCGACCTGGTGGCCCACGGGACCGTCTCCGACGCCGAGACCATCCGGGACACCTCCGTGGCCCAACCCCTGCTGGTCGCCTCTGCCCTTGCTGCGGCACGACAGTTGATGTCGGCCGCACAGGAGGTGTCGGCCGATGTGGTCGCGGGACACTCCGTCGGGGAACTGGCCGCAGCCGCCCTGGCCGGGGTGGTCTCGGACGAGTCCGCAATGGTGCTGGTGCGGGAACGTGGTCGAGGCATGGCCGCTGCGTCCGCGGTCACCCCGACCTCCATGACGGCGGTCATCGGTGGGGACCGTGACGAGGTGCTCGCTGCCATCGAGACCGCAGGGCTCACCCCGGCCAACAACAACGGCACCGGACAGATCGTTGCCGCCGGGACCGTGGAACAGTTGGCCGCTCTCTCGGAGGCCGCACCGCGCCGCGCCCGCCTGATCCCGCTGAGTGTGGCCGGGGCCTTCCACACCCATCACATGACCCCCGCGGTCGAACGCCTGGCCTCCCTGGCCCGGGCCGTCCCGACGGGTGAGCCCCACACCCGCCTGCTGAGCAATGCCGACGGTCGGGTGGTCAGCTCCGGCCGCGAGTACCTGGACCGGCTCGTGAACCAGGTCGCCAACCCGGTCAGGTGGGACCAGTGCATGGCGACGATGGCGGAACTCGGTGTCACCGGACTGCTGGAGCTGCCACCTGCAGGTACGCTCACCGGTATCGCCAAGCGCAACCTCAAGGGTGTCGAGGTGTTCAACCTCAATGCCCCCGACCAGCTGGACGAGGCGCGCGCCTTCTGCCGAGCCCATGCCGAGGCAGACCCGCACCCCGCCCCCGAGCACGCCTGAAAGGCCCCCTGATGAGCATCACCCCCTCCATCGGCGCCCCCCACGCCTGCATCCTCGCCGTCGGTGGTCACCGCGGATCCCGCGTGGTGGACAACGATGAGATGTGCACGATGATCGACTCGACACCGGAGTGGATCGAGCAGCGCACCGGGATCACGGAGCGTCGCTGGGCGACCGACGAGGAGACCCCGTTGTTCATGGCGGTCCAGGCGGCCCGCAAGGCGATCGAACGCTCCGGGCTCGAGCCGGGACGAATCGATGCGGTCATCTGCTCGACCGTCTCCCACTTCCAGCAGTCCCCTGCGCTGGCCGCGTACGTCGCCCACGAGCTCGGCCTGTCCGCAGGCCCTGCGGCATTCGACATCTCAGCCGCCTGCGCCGGGTTCTGTCACGGCACCGGCATGGCGGAGTCCCTGGTACGTTCCGGTGCTGCCACCCATGTGCTGGTCATCGGCGTGGAGACACTCAGTCGGATGGTGGACATCACCGATCGCAGCACGGCGTTCCTGTTCTCCGACGGCGCCGGTGCCGTCGTCATCGGGCCGAGTGAGACCCCCGGGATGGGGCCGCTGGTGTGGGGATCCGACGGTGCCCAGGCGCAGGCGATCCAGATCGAGGACTGGTCCGATGTCGAGGCGGCCGACCACCGGCTCCCCCACATCTCGATGGACGGCAAGGCCGTCTTCCGCTGGGCGACCACCTTCATCGCCGAGAAGACCAAGCAGACCCTCGAGGCCGCCGGGCTCACCCCGGACCAGCTCGACGTCTTCATCCCCCACCAGGCCAACAACCGGATCACCGATTCGATGTTGCGCCACCTCAAGCTGCCCGAGAACGTGACCGTGTCCCGCGACATCGTCCACATGGGCAACTCGTCGGCGGCCTCGGTTCCGCTGGCGATGGAGGCCCTGCTCGAGTCGGGCGAGGCCACCTCCGGGCAGACCGCCCTCATCATCGGCTTCGGCGCCGGGCTCGTGTACGCGGGCCAGGTCGTCGTCCTGCCGTGACCCAATCGGCCGACAACCATCTAGGAGAAGAACATGGCCAGCACTGAAGAGATCCGTACCGACCTCGCCGAGATCGTCAACGACGTGGCAGGGGTCGCCGCAGAGGACGTGCAGCTCGACAAGTCCTTCGTCGACGACCTGGGCGTGGACTCGCTGTCGATGGTGGAGATCATCTACGCCTGCGAGGACAAGTTCGGGGTCAGCATCCCTGACGAGGACTCCAAGAACCTCAAGACCGTCGGCGACGCCGTCGCCTACATCGAGCGGGCCCAGGCCTGAGGCCCGATGCCGGGTGACCCGTCAGGTCACCCGGCCCTGCCACCCCTCATCCTCCACCGCATTCCCAGGAGTTTTCATGACCGAGGTTGTCATCACCGGTTTCGGGGCCATCACCCCGCTCGGGACGGACGCCCCCAGCACCTGGGAGGCGATGCTCGCAGGCCGTTCCGGTGCCCACACCCTGCCCTACGAATGGGCGCAGAGCCTCCCGGTGACCTTCGCCGCAGAGGTGCTCGGTGATCCCACCGAGCGGTTGGACCGGGTCGCGGCCCGACGTCTGGACCGAGCATCCCAGCTGGCGATGGCCGCAGGCCTGGAGGCCTGGGCCGACGCCGGGCTCGGACTGGGCGAGGAGAACCCCATCGACCCCGAACGCCTGTCGGTGTGTGTCGGCACCGGCATCGGTGGTCTCCACACCATCATCGCCAACTGGGACGTCCAGAAGGAGAAGGGCCCCCGACGGGTCTCCCCCTTCACCATTCCCATGCTCATGGCCAATGCGCCAGCGGCGAACCTCGGTCTCGCCTTCGGAGCCGCTGCCGCGGTCCATGCACCGGTGAGTGCCTGTGCCTCCTCCAATGAGGCGATCTCGCTCGGCCTCGACCAGATCCGGCTGGGGCGCTGCGACATCGCCGTCGTCGGTGGCTCGGAGGGAGTGGTGCACCCGCTGCCCCTCAACGCCTTCGCCCAGATGCAGGCACTCTCCCGCCGCAACGACGACCCGGAGCACGCCTCACGCCCCTGGGACACCGGACGTGATGGCTTCGTGCTCGGAGAGGGATCGGTCATCATGGTGATCGAGACCTTGGAACACGCGAAGGCCCGTGGTGCCCGGATCCACGGCACCCTCGCCGGGGCGGGCATCTCGAACGACAACCACGACATGGTGCTGCCGGAGCCGACGGGTCGTGGTCAGGCGGCTGCGATGCGCAAGGCCCTGGAGTCGTCTGGGCTGACACCACGCGACATCGTCCACGTCAATGCCCACGGCACCTCGACCCCGCCCGGTGACGTCACCGAGGCCAATTCCATCGCAGCTGCTCTTGGGGACGCGGTCGAGAGCTGCATCGTCACCTCGACGAAGTCCATGACCGGCCACCTGCTCGGGGGCGCGGGAGCACTGGAGACCTTCGCCACCGTCATGGCCCTCAAGGAGCGGACCGTGCCACCGACGATCAACATCGAGAACTTGGAGCCGGGTCTGCCCATCGACATCGCGGTGAACGCCCCCCGGGACCTGCCCGGGGGCGACCTTGCGGCGGTGAACAACTCGTTCGGTTTCGGCGGGGCCAACGTGGCCGTGGTCGTCACGAACTCCAACATCACGCGCTGAGTTCTCCGAGACGACTTGGGGAGCCCGTCGATCGACGGGCTCCCCAAGTCGTCTCCCCGTCCCGGGTCACACCACGTGGTGCAACCAACGGATCGGGGCGTCCTCCGAGCCGTAGCGGAACACCTCCAGCTCCTCGTCCCAGGCGGTGCCGATGAGGCCGTCGAGGGCATCCCTCAGCAGATGCGGGTCCCCTGCCGTCTGGGCCATGGCGTGCCTGATCCTGTCCTCCGGGACCAACACGTCCCCGTGGACCCCGACCGTCGCAGCGAACCTGCCGAGCGTGGGGGTGTAGCAGAACCGGGTTCCCTCGCACCCGGGGGTGGCGTCCTCGGTGACCTCGAACCGGATCCGCGCGAACTCGCCCAGGGCTGAGGCCAGCCGCGACCCCGTGCCCGTCGTGGCGGTCCACGAGATCTCGGTGCGACGCGTGCCGGGTTCGACGGGTTGATCGGTCCAGTGCCATGCCGCCCCCGGTCCGAGCACGGATGCCGCTGCCCACTCGAGATGAGGGCACAGCGCGGCGGGCGTCGAGTGGATGAAGATCATCCCTCGCGCCCTGGGCAGGCCGGTCGCGGCCTGGTGTGCATTCATGTGTCCTCCTGTGGGGTTCGGCCTGATTGCCTTCCCCTGCGATCGGCGTCTCCACACAGTGCGGACGGCTCCATTCTGCATCAGTGGAGAGCCCCGCACAACAGGAGTGTCTGGGGTTTAATGGAGGACATGCGCCGAATGACTCTGGATGAAGCCCTGCTCGGGACCGATTCGATTCGTCAGGTGCGGGCAAGCCGGGACGGGGTGTTCTGGCTGGCCAGCATCGCAGCCGAGGATGGCCGCACCACCATCCGACGGTGGGATGGTCAGCACGTCGAGGACCTCACCCCCGAATCCGAGGTGCGCACCCGCGTCATGGAGTACGGCGGCGGTGCCTACGCCGTGGCGGACGGCGTGGTCGCCTGGTGCGACGACCGCACCCAGCAGGTCTGGGTCGCCCGTGACGGCCTGGTCCGTGCCGTGACCCCGACCTCGGAGAGGTTCCGCTACGGTGGCCTCGCGCTGGCCCCGGAGCACGATCTGATCGTCTGCGTCCGGGAGGACCACGCGGTAGCCCCCGAGGAGCGCACGGAGATCGTCGCCCTGGACCTGACCGGGGACAACACCGAGGGTGGCCGGGTGCTCGTCACCGGAGCCGATTTCTACGCCGGGGTGACCGTGCACGGCGACCAGGTCGCCTGGTTCCAGTGGATGCACCCGGACATGAGCTGGGACACCGCCGGGGTGTTCACCTGTCCTCTGGACGACCCGACGGCACTGGTCGCGGTGGCCGTGACCGATGGGGTGAGCGCCCAGCACCCACTGTGGTTGGGCAACGGGGCGCTTGCCTGGGTCTCGGACGAGTCGGGGTACTGGAACTGGACGGTGCGTGACGGTGACTTCCGCCACCAGTGGCTCGTCCCCCATGACTGCAGCATCCCCACCTGGGTACTGGATGCACCACCTGCAGCGGCGGTTGGGGAGGACCTCCTGGCCACCGTCGAGATCGCCGGTGGCCGTGGTGCCCTCGCCCTGGTGAGACCGAGCGATGGCGGGGTCACCTACCCGCTGCCCGGAACCGCGATGATCGAGTCCGTGGCTGCCCGTGGCGAGGAGCTGTTCGTCATCGCAGAGTGGCCGGACCGGCCTGCCTCGCTGGTCCAGATCTCACCGACGGGGGTGCGCCACGAGATCGTCACGTCACAGCGCTGGGAGGGCGCCTCGAAGCCCGTGGCCCGGTGGTGCGAGGGTCCGGTCGGCCCGGTCCAGTCCTGGTTCTACCCGGTGCCGGGTGCCACCGCACCCACCCCGTTGCTGGTTCTCACCCACGGTGGACCGACCTCGGTGCACCACCCGAGTTTCGATCGTTCGGTGCAGTTCTGGGCCTCCCGCGGGGTGGCGGTGCTGGATGTCAACTACTCGGGCTCCACCGGGTTCGGACGCGCCTACCGGGAGCGGCTGAAGGGCCGATGGGGCGTCCTGGAGGTCGCCGATGTCGAGGCCGCCGTCCAGGAGGTCTGCCGGGCCGGGCTGGCCGATCCGGGCAAGGTGGTCATCGCGGGTGGTTCGGCGGGGGGCTACACGACGCTGCAGGCCCTGGTCAGCAGCGACATCTTCGCTGCAGGCATGAGCTCCTACGGGATCGGCGACCTCACCACGCTGGTCAGCAGCACCCACAAGGCCGAGTCCCACTACACCTTCAGCCTGGTGGGGCCGTGGCCGGAGGCGGAACAGCTCTATCGGGACCGCTCCCCCATCAACCACCTGGACCGCCTCAACACCCCGATGCTGATCCTCCAGGGTCTGCAGGACAAGGTCGTCCCACCGGACCAGGCCTTCTCACTGGCCGACGCGGTGCGCTCCCAGGGTCTCCCCGTGGCCCTGGTCACCTTCGAGGACGAGGGCCACGGCTTCCGTTCCCTGGCGGCTCGTCGCAGCGCTCTCGAGTCGAAGGTCTCCTTCCTGGAGCAGGTGCTCGACCTGACACCCAGCGATGACGTTCCCAGGCTCACCATCGAGAACCTCTCGAGTGGCGGCACCCCC
The DNA here is from genome assembly GCF_003859805.1 of Arachnia propionica. GTDB lineage: Bacteria > Actinomycetota > Actinomycetes > Propionibacteriales > Propionibacteriaceae > Arachnia > Arachnia propionica_C. The sequence goes on along the minus strand of NZ_RQZG01000001.1, from coordinate 28,724 downwards.
ATGGAATAAATTCAATATTCAACTTGTTTACCGGGTATGAAGAAGATTGGCTTCCTGAACTTCGGTCACTGGACCGATTCGCCACACTCCGCCGTGCGCACCGGGGCCGACACGCTGCTGCAGTCCATCGAGTTGGCGGTGGCCGCCGAGGAGGTGGGCATCGACGGTGCCTACTTCCGGGTGCACCATTTCGCGCAGCAGTTGGGTTCCCCCTTCCCGCTGTTGGCCGCCGTCGGGGCACGGACCTCCAGCATCGAGATCGGCACCGGGGTGATCGACATGCGTTAGCGCATGTCTGAGTTATGGCGTTGGACGGAACACCTATTGCTTGCGGGCACGCGCAGCCCGCAGTCCGTTGGCGATGACGACGACTTCGGCGACCTCGTGCACGAGGACGACCGCTGCCAGGCCGAGCACGCCGGTGATCGCCAGCGGCAGCAGCACAGTGATGATCGCCAAGGACAGCACGATGTTCTGGTTGATGATCCTGCCGCCGCGGCGGGCGTGGCGCAGAGCCTGCGGGATGAGGCCGAGGTCGTGGCCGGTGAAGGCGACGTCGGCGGACTCGATCGCGGCGTCGGAGCCGGTCGCGCCCATCGCGATGCCCACGGTCGCCCCGGCCAGGGCGGGCGCGTCGTTGATGCCGTCGCCGATCATCGCGGTCGGCGACGTCTCCGAGAACCCGGCGACGATGCGAGCCTTGTCCTCGGGACGCAGCTCGGCGTGCACGTCGCCGATCCCGGCCAGCTTCGCCAGCGCAGCAGCGGTGCGGGAGTTGTCGCCAGTGAGCATGCTCACCTCGACGCCCTGGTCGCGCAGGGTCCGCACGACCTCGGGGACCTCGGGGCGCAGCTCGTCGCGGACGCCGATCGCCCCGGCCAGGAAGCCGTCGACGGTGACGAGCACGCAGGTCTGCCCCTCGGCCTCCAGGTCCTCGACCCGGGCCTTGAGCGGACCGGCGTCGATCCAGCGCGGACTGCCCACCGCCACCCTGCGGCCGTCGACCAGGCCACCGATGCCGTGCCCGGCCTCCTCGGCCACGTCCTGCGCGGCGGGGGTTCCCCGGCCCGCGGCGGCGATGGCGGCGGCGAGTGGGTGCGTCGAGTGCTGCTCCACGGCGGCAGCCCAAGCAAGCACCTGCGCATCGTCGAACCCATGGGCGGCGACGATGGCGGTTACCTCGGGCCGGTTGCGGGTCAGAGTGCCGGTCTTGTCCACGGCCAGGTGCCGGATGCCGCCGAGGCGCTCGAAGGCGGCCCCGCTCTTGATGACGACGCCGAACTTGGTCGCCGCGCCGATCGCGGAGACCACGGTGACGGGCACCGCGATCGCCAGCGCGCAGGGGCTGGCCGCGACGAGGACGACCAGGGCGCGGGTGATCCAGGTCTCCGGGTCGCCGAGCAGGGACCCGAGCACGCCGACGAGGACGGCGAGGACCATCACGCCGGGCACCAGCGGGCGGGCGATCCGGTCAGCGATCCGGGCTCGGTCGCCCTTCTCGGCCTGGGCCTGCTCTACCAGCTCCACGATCGTGGTCAGCGAGTTGTCGGTGCCCGCGGCGGTCGCCTCGACCTCCAGCACGCCGGCGCTGTTGATCGCGCCCGCCAACACCGCTTCTCCGGGCGCGACCTCGACCGGGATCGATTCACCGGTGATCGCCGAAGTGTCCAGGCTCGACCGGCCCGAGCGGACCAGCCCATCGGTCGCGACCCGCTCGCCAGGGCGGACCAGCAGCACGTCGCCGACAGCGATCTCCCTGGCCGGGACCGAGGCGGAGGTCCCGTCGCGCAGCACGGTCGCGGTCTCCGGCACGAGCTTCAGCAGCGCGCGCAGCCCGCCGCGGGCGCGGTCCATCGCCTTGTCCTCCAGGGCCTCGGCGATCGAGTAGAGGAACGCCAGCGCGGCCGCCTCCTCGACGTAGCCGAGGATCACCGCGCCCACGGCGCTGATCGTCATCAGCAGCGCGATCCCGAGCTTGCGCTTCACAACGAGATTCCGGATCGCACCGGGCACGAACGTGTACGCGCCCAGCAGCAGGCCCGCCCAGAACGCGACCAGCGCCGCGATGTGCAGCCCCGACCACTCCAGCGCCAGGCCGGTGCCGAACGCGACGCCGGAGAGGATCGGCACGACCAGGCCGGGATCACGCCACCACGGGCGCTCTGCCTCCTCTGCCTCGTCCGCGGGGCTGGTCGTCGGCTCGTCGCAGCCGCAGGCGGCGCTCACGAGGCGTCCCCCGAACTGCTCGCGGCGCAGCAGCCCGGCACCGAGCAGGCCGGGTCGATGCACGGCGCGCTCTCGTCCACGGCGAGGGTCACATCGACCAGTGCCGTCAGCGCCGCGGCCAGGTGCGGGTCGGCGATCTCGTAGCGAGTCTGGCGGCCCTCGGGCTCGGCGACCACGATCCCGCAGTCGCGCAGGCAGGTCAGGTGGTTGGACACGTTCGAGCGGGTCAGCCCCAGCTCGCGCGAGAGCACCGCGGGGTGGCTCGGGCTGTCGAGCAGGGACATCAGGATGCGGGAGCGCGTCGGGTCGGCCATGGCCCGGCCGAGCCGGTTCATGACGTCAAGACGCGAAGCAATGGTCAGCATGCACTGAACTATACAGCAGCCGCTGACCTAATGTCCAGTTGTCGCGGCTGCCGCACGCGCTGCGCGCGCTTGCCCTCGTGAGGCGTGATCACCTCTTGCGCCAGCGGGGCCACTTCGGCATCCCGCGGCCCTTCCAGGTCTCCACGAGACCCGCAACCCAGCTGACGGACGCGAAGAGCCCGTAGCCGGCCCCGGCGAGGCCAGCGCCGACCACGAGCCACCGGCCGATGCCGAGCCACACGCTCCCGTCCACGTCCAGCGCCCACTGAACACCCGTGATGAGCCCGGCGATGCCCATCCAGAGACCGGCGACGACCACGGCCACCGGCAGGAGAACGAGGCACATCGCGGCGGCGGCGGACCAGAGCTGTCGCGCCTCCAGCTTCGCCGTCGCGGCGATGATCCGCTCCGCCCGCGCGTTCGAGGCGTCGAGGCTCGCGGTCATCGTGGCCGAAGCCTCCCCGGCGACCTGCTCGACAGCCTTCTCGACCCGTTCCTCGGTGCGCTTCTCGATCCGCTGGACCGCGCCGCCGACCTGGCTCACGAGCTTCTGGTTCGCTGTGACCTGCGCCTTCAGACCCTCAATCGCCGAGGCCGTAGCCGCGCGATTCTTCTGCGCCTCCGCGACCAAGCTCCGCGAAGCGGCGTTCAAGCTCTCGCCGTTGAGACTCTGCGCGAACTCGCCGAGCGTGCTCGCGATCTCGTTCTGCCTGCTCTCGATACTCGCGATCCTCGCGGACACGTCGCTGGAGGGCGAGGAGGTCGACGCCGGGGCCGTGATCCGCTCCAGCCGCCTCGTCGTCTCCTCGTCCATGACCTTCACGAACCCCGCGAGCTTCTTCTGCTGTTCGGTCAGCGTGGCGATCCTCGTGTTCTGCGCCTCGACGGCGGCGAGGATCGAGGTCAACAGCTCCATCGTCTCCGGACTGCCGAGCTGCTGCTGCGACTGCTCGGGCTCGTTCTGCTGCTTCAGCCTGTCGAGCGCTGCGCTCATGTTCCTTCTCCTTCTGCTGCTGGTGGTAGTCGAAGAACGCCTGCGCGCCCTCCGGGGTGAAGTCCGCCGAGAGGGCGCTCGCGCGCTTGCGGCGCTCGGCGCGGCCGGACTCGCCGCGGCGATCCTCGATGTAGAGCGTCCAGGTCTCTTGCCCGGCGCGCTTGCCCTTCTTGCTGACGGGGCTGTGCAACCGCATCCGCGGCACCCGCTCCCCGTCATCGCCGAGCCGCTGGTTCTGCTCCTCGATCACCGAGACCAGACCGGCCTTGTCCACCGCCCGGGGATCGGCCAGCGCCGCGCTCATCCGGTCGCCCATCTCGCGGTCGAGCGATCCCTCGGCGAAGTCCTCGCGGCGCAGCTCCCAGTCCTTCGGTGCGTGCTCCAGCCGCTTCACGACCGAGAGCCCGTGTTCTCGCATCAGCTGGTCGTTCGCCGACTGGACGCCCCGCTGATTCCCGGCCTTGCGGTCGTGGAACGTGCGATAGTCCGAGAGCGCCTTCCCCGTCCGGTTGTTGTGGTTGATGACCAAGATGTGGTTGTGCGGCTTCTTGCCCCGCCCATCCACATGACTGACTACGAGGCAGTCGGAATCCGGGTGCATCTTCTTCGCGAGCTGATAACCGAGATCGTTCACCCGCTGCACGTCCTCCGGACTCTTCGGGTCGAACTCCTCGTCGCTGAACGACTGGCGGTAATGCACCGCCTCGACCTCGCGCGTCGTGTTCTGCGTGAGCGACCGAGCGCGCGCCGAGAACGCGCCGGGGCCTCCCGGCACATCGCACGTGATCGCGATGCCCCGCTCGTCCTCCTTGCCACGGATATAGCGCTCCGTGTCGGCGGCGCTGGCGCTCGGGCTGTAGTGCGTAGTGCTCATGAGGCCGCCCGATCCCCGAGCAGGGCGCGGACCTCGCGCAGCAACTCGATCAGCTCGGGCACCTCCGCCGACAGCGCCACTGACTCACCAGCCCGCGCCCGGCGGTCGAGGTCGTTGACGTTGATCGCCAGCGGGCGAATCTGCGCGGCCAGCTCGCGAGCATCCGCCGACGCCTGCACCCGCGCCTCGACCCCGAGCAGGTGCGCGGCCACGGCGGCGTCCAACTCCTCGCTCCGAGAGGCGTGGAGGGCATCCCGGACGACGGTCCGCACCCACGTGCTCGGAGCCAGCCCGAGCCGCTTCGCACGAGTGCGAAGCGCCGCGAGCGTCTCCTCTCCGAAGTCGGTATCGAGCTTCGCGCGGCCCCCACGACGACGCTTCGCGCCGCCGTGACTCTGACGCACAGCCTCCGCATCAGCCCGACCGGTGTTCACCTGGGAGTCGGTCTGCTGCTCCACCTGTACGCCAGAGTGGCAAGCAGTAGCCGTGTCGGACATTTCGCTGGCGCTCATGTCCTCCCCGGCTGCTTGCGAGGGGCCTCCGGCCCCCTCGACCCCCTGGAAGAGCGCATCGCGTTCGGTGCTCATGCGGCACCTCCGATCAGCGCCAGCGGCACGTCAGGGCTCCGCACCGCGAGCCCGCCCAGCAGCTCAGCAACCGCGCCCTCAGCGTCATGTTCCGCCGAGGTCTCCGGACCGTAGGTCAGTTCCCGCGACCCGACGTTCTGGTGATACGCGTTGCCGTACATGCCGGGCGTGTGTGCGGCGGTCGGGATGCTGCACTGGTGCCACTCGTAGGGCTCGATCTTCCCAATGTGCTGCACGAGGTAACGATTGATGTCGTCGGCACGATAGACCTTCACGACCGAGGCCAAGCGGCGGATGAACTGGTCCAACGCCTCGTCCACGTTGCCCTTCTGGCGGGCGTAGTAGAAGAACTCGACAGGCTCGATCGTCGCCGTGATGACGATAAGGCGCGGGGCCACCTCGCCCTTGTTCTTGTACCGAGCCTTCGCAGGCGAGGCGTTGTACGGATCAAGCAGCAGCAGCCAGTCGTTCGCATCCATCGCCGAGGCCCGCAGATCGTCCAGCAGCAGCACCTCCTCGCCTCGCCAGTCATCAAGCGGGTTCCCCGTCGCGGCCCGGTAGACCTGCCACCGCTCGCCGTGCGCGTTCGCCGCGTTGATCGCCTCGGTGATGAAGTCCGTGGCGAACCGGGTCTTGCCGATCCCGGCATCCCCATGGACGAACACCACGTGCGTCGAGAACTCACCGGCGCGGAGCTTCGCCGCCGCCCGGTATGCGCGGCGCTGGCCGTAGGCCGACAGCGCGTCGTCGATCTCCCGCTGATGCCGCGAGTAGATGTCGAACAGCTCGTCCGTGAGCATGATCTGATCCCGCGTGAACTCGCCCTGGAGCACGCGCTCGCGCATGTCCTCGAAGTTCTCGGCGACGACCTTCTTCTTCACGTGCGCGCGCCCCTTGAGCCAGGTCTCCCGACGCTGGGCGTCGATCCCGAGGTAGTCAGGCCCACGCACCGTAGCGACCTCCGAAGGCGCGTATTGGTGCTTGTCCGCGTACTTCACGTGCGTCAGATACGACAGCATGTTGTCGTAGGCGTACCGCCCGCGGCCCGGCTTCTCGACGTACTGGGGCTCGACGCCGATGCCGAACGCGAGCCGATCCAGCGGTGCGCTCTTCGCACGGCTGGCGAACTTGATGACCGCGTGCAGGTGATCGGGCTTCGGCTCGATCACCAGAGCCTTCTCCGTGTCGCTCCAGACCTCGCGCTCGTCCTTGTCATGCACGATGCCGTAGGCCTCGACGACCTCGCAGCCGGTGGCCTCGAGCCGCTGCACCACGTAGGCGAGGATCGCCTCGGCTCCCTGCTGGAGCAGCGCGGCCCCGTTCGGGTCCTCGGCAGCCCAGGTCCAGTACGACGGATCGAGGTACTGCGTGGCCCCGATGCTCGTCGGGTTGTTCTCCTGCTTAGCCACGGCGACCACCCCCGCCGCGGACAGCGCGGAGGGCCTCAGAGAGAGTGCGGCGCCTAAATGACCCCCTATTGACCCCCAAATGAGACCCAAAATGATCCCACGAGGCCACGCGACGGAGCGCGGGCGGAACCGACCGCTGACCAGGCACGTTGTTGCAGGGCGCGGCAATCGACAAGCCCTTGCCGCGCCCGTAGGAACGAATGAGGCTCCCGAAACTCTTAGAGTGCGAAGCACGGCTGCGGACCGTCATCACGACGACGGGCAGCCTGCCTTCGGCGGGTGCCAGGCCAGGCCCTCCGGGCGGGGTCAGGTCGGCGGGAGCGGTGCTGAGGTTGCGTGCGTCGGCGCGCATCAGCGACCACCGCCCCGGCCGTAGCGCTTGATGACAGCCTGGTGCGTGACGCCGAGGGCGTCGCCGATCTTCGCCCAGGTCACCCCATCGGCGCGGGCGTCGGCGACGGCGATCTCGACGGACTCCTCCAGCACGGAGCGGAGCACGCCGAGGTCGTAGAGACGTGCCTCGGACTCGGCGAGGGAGGGGTCGCCCTGTCGCCAGCGGAAGCCGTTCACGTGGTCGAAGGCGGCGGAGTTGGCGCTCATCAGTGACCACCGCCCATCACGGCGGCGACCGCGGCGCGCTGTCGCGGGGTCAGGGGCGTGCGAGCCAGGCGTTCACCGGCCAGACGACCAGCAGCACGAGCGGCGGCGATGACGGGATCGAGGCCGTCTGCCTGCGGAGAAGGAGTGGAGCCCTGATCGAGGCCAGGGCGGTCGAGCGCGGATGCGCGGGGAACGTCGATAACGACAGACATCGGAAGTCCTCAGACATGAGTATCTTCCGGTTCCCCGCCACGGTAATTGGGCTGTTTGACCGGCTACTCATCCGGGAGCAGAACCCCGCGCTTCTAAGTCGCGGCCCCGGTGGGATCTTCTTGTCTGCAACCATTCTCCCACGAGTCGACTCACCATTGCAATGACGAGTCGACTCATGAGTCAGTCGCGACGCGGCTCTATCCGAATCAGGTCGGGGTCGAATTTCACGTGACCGGGCGTGATGGGCTCGATGGTCACCGTCACCAGCTCGTCCACGAGCATCCGGCGGCGGTCCACGTCCAACACCTTCCACTTCGCCTCGACCACCTCGCGGCGCTCCGCGGTGCCGACCGGCTCCTCGACGTCCGCGAGCAGCTTCGCCGCCGCCGACACCGAACGGTCGAGCAGCTCCGCGTCGATCTCGTCGATGCGGGCCTTCACGTCGTTGATCGCTGCCGTTATCTCCAGGACCGGCTGATGGATGTCGCGCAGCAGCGGGCTCAGCTCCTTCACCCGATCGACCAGGGCGTTCCGCTCCGTCAGCAGCTCCTCGCGATCCGGCCCATCGTCCTCCTGTGGCATCACGAGGTCGTGCACGTCCACCGAGGACAGACGCGTGAGCACCGCCTCGGTGACCATCGCATCGACGGGCTCGCGCTGGCGGGTGAGATGGAACTGCTCGCCGCAGCGGTACGTCGGCTGCTTGCGGCTGTTCGTCCCCGAGACGAGCGTCGCGCCGCACTTCCCGCACAGCCCGATCGTGGACAGGAGATACTTCGGGTGGTTCCCCTGCCTCGCCGACCTCCGCACGTTGTCCTCCAGCTTCGCCACCGCGGCCCGCCACGTCTGCTCGCCGACGATGGGCGGGAACGCCTCGCCCTGAACCGGGTACAGCTCGCCCGACGCGTAGTGCTTGATGTAGCCACAGTAAAGCGGGTTCGCGAGCAGGTAGCGCACAGCATCGACGGAGAACTCCGACCCACGCGCGGTGAAGTGACCGGCGCTGTTCAGGTCCTCGCGGATTCGCCGGATCGACAGGGACGGCTCGCCGAGGAACGCATCGAAGGCCCGCCGTACGGCGGCGGCCTCCTCCTCGATCAACTCGCCGTCCCTCGTCCAGCCGAACGCCTTCCAGGCGGACGTGGGGATGCCCTCGGCGCGTCGGCGCTCGTTCGACCTGATTTGTCGCTCGGCCTTGCGTCGTGCCTCGAACCGGGCGAGAGCGGCGAGCATCGTCGCCCGGAACTCCCCGTCCGCCGTCGAGAGGTCGATCTCGCCGTCAACGGTGACGACACGCAGGCCGAGATCGATCAGTGTGTTCAGGTCCTTCGTGCTACGCAGGAGCCGGTCCATGTCCACGGCGACCACCATCGAGAACTTGCCCGCACGGGCGTCCTCCAGCATCTCGGCCCACCGAGTGCCAGCACGGCGCTTCTTCGTCGCGGACACCGCGTTGTCGTCGTAGACCTCGACGACCTTCCAGTCCTTGGCCTCGGCCAGCGCCCTGATCTTTCTCAGCTGGGTCTCGACGGTCCATCGGTCGCCCTTGCGGTCCATCGAGGCGCGGACGTACGCCGCAACCTCGTTCGTCTTCCTCAGCGATACCAGTTCGACCATGCAACCAAGCTTACGTGAACGGGTGTTGCAGCCGCTATATGCGCTACGAGAACCCCATGTACATGGCCGAGGATGCCGGGGCCGCCGATCTCATCTCCGGCGGCAGACTGCAACTCGGCATCAGCCGGGGATCCCCGGAACAGGTGATCGACGGTTGGCGTCACTTCGGGTACCGCCCCGAGGACGGCGAGACCGAGTCGGACATGGCACGTCGCCGGGCCGAGGAGTTCCTCGAGGTGTTGCGTGGCGAGGGCTTCGCCGAACCGAACCCACGGCCGATGTTCCCCAACCCGCCTGGGCTCCTGCGCATCGAGCCACACTCCGAGGGGTTGCGGCAGCGAATCTGGTGGGGTGCGGGCACGGATGCCACGGCCGTCTGGGCCGCCGAGCGTGGCATGCACCTGATGAGTTCCACCCTCAAGGCCGATGAATCCGGTGAGCCGTTGCACGTCCAGCAGCGCAAGCAGATCGAGCTGTTCCGCCAGACCTGGCGTGACGCGGGTCACGACTGGGAACCGCGCGTCTCGGTGAGCCGCTCGATCATGCCGATCACCACGGACATCGACCGGTTCTACTTCGGCGACGAAGGAGGCAGCAGGGACCACGTCGGCTACATCGAGCCGGGGCTTCGCGCCGTGTTCGGCAGGAGCTACGCGGCCGAGCCCGATGTGCTGGTGCGTCAGCTCGCCGAGGACGAGGCCATCGCCGCGGCCGACACCGTGCTGCTGACCATCCCGAACCAGTTGGGGGTTGACTACAACACCCGTCTGCTGGAGACGGTGGTCAAGGAGGTCGCACCGGGACTGGGCTGGCGCTGAGTCACGGCCAGCGGGCCCCCAGGGAGATCACCCCGAGCGCTGCCAGGATGGCGAAGATGAGGCTGTAGCCCGCGTAGCGTTCCGTGACCTCCATGGGGACCCGCTCATAGCCGATGTCGGTGGAGATCGCGTCGTAGACCTCACCGAGCTGACCTGCCGACTCGGCGGAGAACTTCTTCCCACCCGAGTTGTCGGCGATCACGTACAGCTCGTGGTGGTTGACCGCCACCCGCTGCCGCTGGCCGTTGGAGATGACGTATCCGTCCTGGGTGCCATAGGCGATGGTGTAGATCGGCACACCCATCTCGCGGGACACCTTCGCGGCATCGGCGGAGGACCGTCCGATGTTGCTGGCCCCGTCGGAGAGCAGGACGATCGCCGCGGGTGCCACGTCCTCGGGATCGTCGGGATTCGGCGGCACCAGTTGCAGCGCGTCCAGGCTGGTGTAGACGGCCTCCCCGGTCGCCGTCGACGGTGCCATGCTCAGGCCGTCGATGGCACGGGTGAGGGCACCTCGGTCGACAGTGGGAGGCACCGCGATGTTCGCCGTCCCCGCGAAGGTGACCAGTGCCACGTTGAACCTCTCGGGAAGGCTCAGCACGAACTCCTTCGCGGATTCCTTCGCGGCCTCCAGACGGTTCGGTTTGACATCCTCGGCCTCCATGGACCAGGACACGTCGATGGTCACCACCACCGTCGCCCGGTCACGGGGCTGCTTGCCGAAGTCCGTGGGCATCGCCCAGGCCACCACGAGGGAGGCCAGGCTGAGCAGGGCCAGCAGCACCGCACCATGGCGTTTCCAGGCTGCATCCTTCGGGATCACCAGGTGGATCCGGCTGCGGCGTCCCGGACGTGGCCGCCGGCTCACCAGCAGCACGTAGAGCCCGGCGATTCCGGCCACGATGACCATGGCCCAGAGACGGGCGGGGCGCATGAACTCCAGTGCCAGAATCACGGTCATCGTGGCCACCTCGCTGCCATCATGACGGCCCCGAGCGCCGCGATGACGGCGAACCCGAGCGCTCCGAGCGCGTACTGCGCCGTCACGGGTTTCTTCACTTCCTCCAGCCCCACGGCGGAGCCGATCCTCTTGTAGGCGTCCTGGAGACTCGCCACGCTGTCCGCGGTGACCGCCTCCCCCTCGGTGGTCTGCGAGATCGTCCGCAACGCATCCTTGTCCGGGGCCACGTTGTGACGCTTGCCGTCAAGGTCGACGTAACCGTTCTCGGTACCGTAGGCGATCGTGTACACCGGGACCCCGGCCTGTTTCGCCTGCCGGGTGCCCTCACTCGGATCGGTCCCGTCGGTGTTGGTCCCGTCGCTCAGCATCACGATCATCGCCGGCGGGGGTTCCCCACCCTCTGCGGGTGGGGCCGCCTGGATCGCCTCGAGCGAGACGGTCAACGCGTCCCCGATGGCAGTCCCCTCGCCCAGTTCCAGACCTTGGAGGACACGCTCCAGCGGCCCGCGATCCGTTGTCGCGGGGACCACGATCGAGGGGGAGCCGTCCAAGGCCACCAGAGCCACGTTGTAGGTCGCAGGAAGGCCGCTGACGAAGTCCGATGCCGCCGCCTTCGCCGCCTCCAAGCGGTTCGGTGACACATCAGTGGCCTCCATGGACAACGACGTGTCCACCACGACCACGACGGTGGCCCGTTCCCGTGGCACCTTCTCGGTCCCCAGGGGCTGTGCCCAGGCCAGGCCCAGTGCGATGAGGGAACACAACGACATCGCCACCGCCAGGTGCCGGGTCCAGCGTCGCTGGGACCCGATGACCCGGCCGAGCACACCCGTGTTGGTGAAGCGCATCGAGGTGCGCCCCTTGAGCCTCATCAACACGAGGTACAGGATGATGAGTGCGGGAAGCACCAGCAGGACCCACAACCGCTCCGGGGTCTTGAACTCGATCCAGGTCATCGACTCACCCCCTGGGGCGGCGCATGCAGCACACTCGCCACCCGCCGGTAGTTGAGCACGAAGCGCGCGATGTCCGCCACCCAGTCCCGGTCCGTCCGCAGCTGGATGTGTCCGGCACCGGCACGACGCAGTGCGATGCGTACCCGCTCCCGTTGGGCCCGCGAGGCCTCGTCCATCCGTCGCCGCGCCACGGGGTCCGCCGTGTTGACGTAACGCAGGAACTGGGTCTCCGGATCACGGATCAGCATCTCCCCGACATCCGGGAACTCCAGCTCGTGACGGTCCAGCACCTCGACGCAGAGCACCTGGTTCTTGACCGCCAACCGTCGGATGGCCCGTTCCCATGGTGGTGGCCGGTCCGGGTCGAGTTCCGCCTCCCCCGCGGTGAGGAAGTCCGAGACGATGACCCGCATGCCCCGCCGTCGCTGGCTGCGGGTCAGCTGTTCCACTCCCTCTGCCAGGTCAAGCTCACCGGGTGCCTGGTCGGGCACGATCGGGGTGGTCAGCATCTGCCGCAACAGCCCGTACAAAGCGGTTCGCCCCGAACGCGCCGGAAGCCTCCTGACCCGGTCGGGCAGCAGGAGCATGCCGCCGAACCGGTCCCCCATCCGCTGGCTGAGGAACCCGATCGTGGCGATCGCGGCGATGCCCAGATCTCGTTTGGTGATCCCCTCGGTCCCCCAGTTCATCGACGGGGTGACGTCCAGCAGCCCCCAGACCTCCAGTTCCCGGTCGGCGATGGTGTCACGCACGTGCGGGATGGTGGTGCGTGCCGTCACCGCCCAGTCCATCTTGCGCACGTCATCCTGCCCCGGCTGGTACGGCCGGGCGTCGTTGGTGTCCGACCCGGGACCGGGAAGCAACCCCATGTGGTCACCGTGGAGGAAACCCTCGAGGCGTCTGACGACAGTGAGCTCGAGCCGTCGCAGTGCCGCCTCCGGCGCCAGCTTCGACAAGGGGATGGTGGGGCCGCTGGGGGCACGCAGCACCGTCGTCGCCGCCCCGACGTCTCGTCGGGGCGGGGCAGCGGGGTGGAATGCGGGGATCGCCAAGACGGCCTCAGCCCTGTCCCGGGTACGGTGCCGTCGACTGGTAGCCGTGCTGCTGGTGGCGCTGCTGCCTGGACTGGTCGTTCCACACCGGGGTCGGGGCAGGCACCATGGCGAGGATCCGGTCCACGACCTCCGCGGTGTTGACGTTGTCAGCCACGGCATCGAAACCGAGCACGATCCGGTGCGCCATCACGTCCCGGGCGACGGCCTGGACATCGGTGGGCAGCACGTAGTCCCGTCCGTTGATCAGCGCCAACGCACGGGCGGCGGCGACGAGACCGAGCGTGGCACGCGGGGAACAACCGATCTGGATCACCGGTTCCAGATCCGGCATCCCGAACTCCGACGGGGTCCGGGTCGCCAGGACCAACCGGACGATGTACTCACTGACGAGGTTGTGGACGAAGACCCTGGCGGCCATGTCCTGGAGGTGACGGACCAGCTCCGGGTTCAGCACCCGTTCCGCGATCGGGGGTTTGACACTCATCCGCCTCAGGATCTCGAACTCCTCGTTGCCCTTCGGGTACGGCACGTCCACCTTGACCAGGAAGCGGTCCCGCTGTGCCTCGGGCAACGGATAGACGCCCTCGGACTCCACGGGGTTCTGGGTGGCGATGACGATGAAGGGGTCCGGCGCGGGATAGGTCCGGCCGCCGATGGAGACCTGTTTCTCCGCCATCAGCTCGAGCATGGCCGACTGGACCTTGGCAGGGGCCCGGTTGATCTCGTCGGCCAGGACGAAGTTCACGAAGACGGGGCCGAGTTCGATCTCGAAGCTCTCCGCCGTCGCCGAGTAGATACGGGTGCCCACGATGTCCGAGGGAACCAGGTCAGGGGTGAACTGCACACGTGCGAAGTCACCACCCACGACAGTGGCGAACGACCGCACCGCCAAGGTCTTGGCGACACCGGGCACGCCCTCCAGCAGACAGTGCCCCTTCGCGAGGAGGGCCACCATCAACTGCTGGACCATGTGTTCCTGACCGACGATGACTCGCTGCACCTGACTGATGGCGGTGCCGAGCAGATGGGCCGCTTCAGCGATGGTGGTGGGCAGCCCGGGCTGCGCATGGGGACTGTTCACTCAATGGCTCCTTGTCACGATCGCCCCCCACGATACCGCCATGGGCGAGCATTTCCGTCCAGAGCCGTCCCCGGCCCCCACCTGCTCACCGGATGTGGTGTCATAGTCCCTGATGACTGACTCTCCCGATCCGCACCAGGCGCTGGCCGACCACCACCCGCTGCAGGACCACGATCCCGTGAAGGTGGGTGATTTCTGGCTCGACTCCAGACTCCACGCCACTCCTGCCGGCGTGGCGTACTGTGCCCACGCGGACGACTCGGACGCCGTGATGCTCATCCTGCTCGGCGACGGCGCCGCCCAGGACTCCGCAGCCCGTGCCAGGTTCGCGGGCGAGGTGGACGCCATGCACATCGACACGGTCGTGGCCCGAGGTGGTCAGGGTCAGGACGAGGGTCGCCTGGCGGTTCGGTTCCGTGACGAGAACGACGATCCGATCGTCGCCTCGCACGCACCGTTGGCCCCGTGGGTGGCCCTCGCCTTCGACGGTTCACTCAGGGCCGTGGCGGAGGCCGGTCGGGTCCTGGCAGCCGTCGACCTGGTCCACACCCCGCAGCTCGGCACCCCGAAGGGGCCGGACTTCCTGCTCCACTGGTGGAGCAACCCCGCGGGTGGCACGACACGGCTGTGGCCACTGCCCTGGCCGGGCAGGAAGGACCGCGCGGGCTGGATCTCGATCCTGGTCAGTTTCCTGCTCATGCTGCTGCTGACCGCGGTGGCGATCCTGCTCGCGATCCTGGTGTTCCAGAACCAGCCCAAGGTCTCCCCTCCCCCGCCGATCCCCTCCTCGGGTGAGGGATCCGGTGGTGGTTCCGGCAGCCCGTCCGGGAGCAGCCCCGGCAGCCCCGAGGAGAGCAGCTCCGGACCCGATGAGGGCACACCGTCACGCTCGGACACCCCGTCGATGACGGAGCCCTCCGGCGACGAGTCCGGTCCCGGCAGCCCGACACCGGAACGAAAGCTGTGACGACTCACACCTGAGTCATCCTGGCCTCACAGGAACCACACAGATCGGGCTGGCGAGATGGTGTGTGAACCGAGGGAAGTGCCCTCGCCCGATCACCGAAGGCCCGGTCATGGAACACCTGCCCCATCTCGCCAACGTCATCGCCATCTCAGTTCTCGTCTTCGCCGTCTACCTTCCCAGACACCACCGTCGCGACCTCGCGGTGGCCTACCTCGGGGTCAACATCGGGGTGATGGCCGTGTCCATCGTGCTGTCGGGCAGTGAGGTCGCAGCCGGACTGGGACTCGGCCTGTTCGGGGTGTTGTCGATCATCCGGTTGCGCTCCGACGAGCTCGCCCAGCACGAGGTCGCCTACTACTTCAGCGCCCTGGCCCTCGGATTGATCGGCGGCCTGTCCAACTCCGTGCTCAGTTACATCCTCATGGGCGTCATCGTCGCAGTGCTGGCGGTCGTGGATCGCCCCTCGTTCCGCACCGCGACCCGCCGGGAGATCATCCATCTCGACCGAGCCATCACCGATGACCAGGAGCTGCGTCACGAACTGGCGAACCGACTCGGTGGGCGGATCCTCGGGGTGAACGTGCAACGGGTGGACTTCGTCAATGACTCGACACTCGCCGAGGTGCGCCATCGACCCGGTGCCCACCTCACCGCCCGTCCCGGGGTGGAGGTCCTCTGATGCGCCTCGATGCCCTGGCCCCGGTCAGCCTCACCGAGCTGAACTCCACCTCTCAGCTGCTCGACCGTGTGGACCGTAAGTACCCGCTCGCGCTGAGTGCCGTCCACCCCCTCATCGAGCTGCTCCCAGCGAGGACCCGGGTGCTGGAGATCGATGGCAGACAGAGCTTCCACTACAGCACCGTCTATTTCGACACCCCGGCACGGGACTCCTACCTGCTGGCCGCTCGTGGTCGCCCCACCCGGTTCAAGGTGCGTCTTCGACACTACTGCGACTCGGGTGAGGTCTTCCTCGAGGTCAAGACCAGCCATCGGGGAAGGACCATCAAGCGACGTCTCCCCCACGTCGGTGACTCCCTGCACTCCCTTGCCCCCGGCCAGTTCGACTTCATCAGCTCATGCCTGACCGCCGGCGGGGTCCACGGAATTCGTCCGTCATGGTTGCGGCCCAGTCTGGGGACGAGCTACACCCGCACCACACTGCTCAGCCCTGACGGCGCCACCCGGATCACCCTGGACCAGGACCTGACCTGGGTCGGTGCAGGACAGGTCCTGCACCGACCGGAACTGAGCATCATCGAGACGAAGTCCGCCTCCTCCCCCGGTGCGATGGACCGGCTCCTCTGGCGCGCCGGGCACCGTCAAGGTCGCATCTCGAAGTACGCGACCGGGCTGGCCGCGCTCCACCCTGAACTGCCGACCAATCGTTGGCACTCCACCCTCACCCGTCACTTCTGAAAGGACGACAATGAACACCACACTCCGCCTCGGACTCGCCTCCCTCGCCCTGGCAGCCGGTCTCGTCGGCTGTCAGGCCTCGACGTCGGACACCACGACAGCGTCCACCTCCGGTGCAGGACGAAGCATCGTGCAGACCGATTCCACCACGAGCGGGAACGATCAGTTGACCTCCCTGCTCGCCGCCAACCAGGAGTCCCACCACACCGCCCAGGACGCCACCTGGGATGAGGCATCAGTGGTGGAGGTCACCCTCGACGGCACCACGGCCACCACATCCGGCTCGGGTGTGGAGATCGCGGAGTCGGACGTGACCATCACCACGGGCGGTACCTACCGACTCACCGGCTCGTTCTCGGGCCAGATCACCGTGGCGGCCGACGGTCAGGACGTCCAGCTGATCCTGGACGGTGTGGACCTCGACAACCCCGAGGGTTCTCCTCTGGTGGTCAGCACCGCGGATGAGGTGACCGTGATCCTGGCAGCGGGCTCCACCAACACCGTGGGTGACGCCACCGGGTACACCGACACCTCCGAGACCGCACCGTCATCAGCCATCGACTCCGCCAGTGACCTGACCATCACGGGCTCCGGAACCTTGAAGGTGGTCGGCAACCACAATGACGCCATCAACTCCGCTGACGGCCTGGTGATCGCTGGCGGCACCATCGAGGTCACCGCTGTCGATGACGGGATCCGTGGCAAGGACTACGTCGTCATCGAGGGCGGCACGGTGGTCGTCGAAGCCGCAGGGGACGGGGTGAAGGCCGACAACGACACCGACACGGAACGTGGTTTCGTCCTCCTCTCGGGTGGTGAGCTCACCGTGAACGCCGGTGACGACGGGATCAAGGGTTTCACCGATGTCGCCATCTCCGACGCCACCGTCACGGTCACCGGTTCGGTGGAGGCGATGGAGGCCCAGACCATCGTCATCGCAGGAGGTGAGATCGCTCTGACCAGCTCCGATGACGGGGTCAACATCTCCGGCGACGCCCCGACCGGCCTGTTCGTCACCGGCGGTTCACTGACCATCGACGCCGCGGGTGACGGCATCGACTCCAACGCCACGGCCACCATCTCCGGGGGCTCCGTCGTGGTCCACGGACCGGTCGACGACGGCAATGCGGCGATCGACGTGCAGGAGGGACTGGTCATGACCGGCGGTGAACTGTGGGCTCTCGGTTCCGCCGGGATGGCGGAGACCCCCACGAAGGAGTCCACCCAGGGATTCGTGTTCACGGAGCTGGCAGGCAGCACCACGGGTGAGGTCTCGATCCTGGACTCCCAGGGCACCGTCATCGCCACGGAGTCATCACTCAAGCAGTACGCGTCGGTCCTCTACTCCGGTCCGGGAATCAGCCCGGACGGCACCTACCGGGTCAGCCTCGACGGCACCGTGGTGGGCAGTGTGGCGGCCAACCAGTACCGCAGTGGGATGCAGGGCCCCGGCGGAGGGCCCGGAGGACCCGGTGGGGATCGTCCCTGATGCTGGAACGCGACGTGTCGTCACCACCGTGCGCGGTGGTGACGACACGTCACATCCGGTCTCAGGCTCGGCGGCGGGGTTCCTCACCGTCCTGGGACAGTGCGTCCATGAGGTCGATCATGAACTCGGTGTCCTCCTGCTCCAGCCGTTCCCACCCGTTGGGGGCGCCCAGAGCGGCGAGCAGGTCATCGTTGGTGCCTCCCTTGGCCAGGTCGTCGAGTCCTCGCCAGAGGGTCTCGACGTGGTCGGCCAGCTGCGGGCTGGCGAGCAGGCTGCTGCGCACCACGTAGATCCGGCTGCGCACCAGCTCACGCAGCTGCATCCGGACCATCGACGAGAGCTCGTCGTAGGCGTCCTGCGGGAAGAAACCGACCTGGGCGTGCCCCTGGATGAGGGCCTTCGCCACGAGCACCGGATTCGGGCGGATGGTCATCTCCAGGTCCCGGTAGCCGATGTCGGCCGGTTCGAGCATGATGCGGCACACCCGTTCCACGTCCGGGGCATCTGTCGCCGCCACGGTGAGTGGGCCCTTGAGGCTCGCGACATCGGTGATGTCACTCTCCTCGGAGACCGCGACCACGGCCTCCTTGGCCATCCCTCGCGCCCAGGCCACCGGAAGATAGCCCTTGTCACGCACGAGGTATGCGGTGTCTGCCGCGTTCGCGTAGACCACGTCCGCTCGACCGTCCTCGAAAGCGGCGTGCAGATCCGCGAAGTCGGTGTAGGCGGTCGGGGTGAACGCCAGTCCGGTGATCCGCTGCACCTTGGTGTTGAGGATGAACCAGTCGGTGACGTTCTTGATGTTCACGTCAGGACTGATGGCGAAGTGCATGCTCATCTCAACGCCCCTCGTCCAGGATCATCTGCCGGTAGATGGCTGACATCTCGGCGACCTTGTCACGCGACGGCTCACGTCGCACCGAGGTGTGCCCGACGATCTCGCCACCACGGATCTTCGGGATCACCGTGGCGTAGACCCAGTAGAACCCACCGTCGGCACGGAGGTTCTTCACGTATCCGGACCAGCGTTTGCCCTGGTTCACGGTGTTCCACAGGTCCGCGAAGGCAGCCCGCGGCATGTCAGGGTGGCGCAGGATGGAGTGCGGCGCACCGATGAGCTGGTGCTTCTCGAAACCCGACATGAGCACGAAGGCGTCGTTGCAGGTGGTGATGATCCCGTCACGGTCGGTCTGGGAGACGATCAGTTCGCCTGAGGGGAAGAGGGTCTCCACATCGGTCACGACCACCCGACGGCTCGTGCCGTCGTGGTAGGTCCATTGCTGGGCTTCGCCCTCGCAGGTCATGTCCTCCATGTGGATCATGCGAGTTCGCGGGCCAGTTCCTTGGCCGTGGACTTCATCTCGAACAGGATCATCCCGAGCTTGGCCAGCCCGTTGGAGATGCCCATGAGAACGGCCTCTCGACCGGCGGCGATGTGCACGATGTAGCCCTCGCTGCCCTTGACCAGCACCTGCTCCAGCTCACCGCGGGCGAGCTCGCTCACCGTGCGTGATCCGGTGGCGAGTGCTGCGGCCCCCATGGCGGCGACGCGGTCCTCGTCGGTCCCTCCGGCCAGCGCCGAGGCAATCGGCAGGCCGTCGAGGGTGACGAGGATTGCCCCCTCCAGATCCGGGGTGAGAGCGACGAGCCGCTTGAGCAACTGTTCGATCTGATCAATCCTGGACATGGTCTTCCTTCGTCTGTCGGTACGCGATCATGCCATCTTTTTGGCTAATCGACATGTTTGAGTTTGACGAAAGTTATCCAACCTGTCAACAGCCTCAACCAAAGGTTGAGGCTTGCACCCCACCCTTCGGCCAGCCACCTCGGCGCGAAACCCGCATGAACCCGTGGTTCTGTCAACCTTTCGGCCAGTGAACGTTTTTTCTGCTCATTTCTGACCAGGGGTGGCGCTCACCCGTCGAGGACCACCTCGTCGATGGACTCCCAGGCACCGGCGATCTCCAGGTCCAGGAGGTGGTCCTCATCGAGTCGGTGCTCCGTGTAGGTCAACCGGGTTCCCCACCTCCGGGACACGGTGTGCACCCTCACCGGGCCGAGGCAGGCCGCGATCTCCTGTGGACCGGTTCCCAGGACGGCCGGGTCGAACCAGTCCCCCCACTGCATCAGGTCGGCACGGATGGCCTCCGCCACCTGGGGCATCGCTGCCAGGTAGCCGCCGACGATCTCGTCGAAGAGCCTCGCCCCTGCTCTGTCCCTGACCAGTTCTCGGGCGAGCTTCTCGTCCACCCGGAACTCGACCCCGTCCCAGGTGAAGACGCGCTCACCGTCATCCAGCGGAGCAGCAACAGCGGCCTGACTGGGTGTCGTTTCCATGGTCCCTCCTGACCGTTGCGTCACTGGGTGATCTTGGTGGCCGTGTCGATGGCCGCCCAGTCGAGCCCCCGAGGAGCGAGCGCGGCGACCGAGGCGAGCAGCCCCAGCCGTGCCGCCCGGAGCCCGGGTTCCTCCGCCATCACGAGGGTCTCCTCGAAGAACTCCGTGATCGGCTGGACCAGCTCACGGGCGACGGAGGCGAACTGGGCCACCTCTCGGCTCGGGCGACGATCCGCCACCGCAGCAGCCAGGGTCCGTTCGGCCTCGTCCTCCAGGATCTCGTGGTCGATGGTCGCTTCGGTGCCCTCCGGCACGATCCGGTGGATACGAACCAGGGCCCCGACGATCCGGCGCCACTGTGGATCCCCGACCAGCTGCTCCAGGTCACCCACCTTGGCGGCCGCATCCGCCGGGTGCCCGGCGGCGGGCAGCACCGCGGCCACCAGCTCGGCCGAGCGGCCCTCGTCGCGCATCAGCTGGGCGAACCGTCCGATGACGAATTCCTCGGCCCGGTCCACCGCATCATCCGAGACCTCCACGCCCTGGCCCCGCAACGCCTCTGCCGCAGCGAGCAGACCATCACGCACCGACACCCCGGTGAAGGCGGTGTCCTCCCGCAGGATCCGAACCACTCCCAGTGCCGCACGACGCAGCCCGTAGGGATCGGAGGAACCGGACGGCTTCGCCCCGAGGGCGAACATCGCCATGAGCAGGTCGAACCGGTCACCAAGCGCCAGCAGCGCCCCGGGCCTCGACTGCGGAACCGCATCAGCGGTGGTGTGCGGCTGCTCCATCTCGTACAAAGCCTCCGCGACCTCCCGGGGCTCACCCTTGCGCAGGGCGTACTCACGGGCGACGAAACCCGCCAGCTTGGTCATCTCCGTCACCAGCTTGGTGGCGAGGTCGAACTTCGCGAGCTCTCCGGCACGCCGCAGGGTCGCGGCCTCGCCAGCATCGACCCCGAGGTGCCCCGCCAGGGTTCGGGCGACCTCGGCGATGCGGCGGGCGCGCAACCCCATGGAACCGAGGCGGTTCTCGAAGGTGAGCTGTTCCAGACCGGGCACGAACCGCTCGATGTTCTCGACCTCCAGATCCTGGTTCCAGAAGAACAGGGCGTCCTCGTAGCGGGCCCGCAGCACCGATTCGTTGCCCCTGGCCACGAGCTCATGGTCGCAGGACCCGTTGGCCATGGTCACGAAACGCGCCATGAGCCGACCCTGGGCGTCCCGGACAGGAAGATAGCGCTGGTGCCTGGCCATGACCTGGACCAGGATCCGGTCCGGGAGTTCCAGGTAGCGCTCGTCGAAGGAACCGAGCACCCCCACCGGCTCCTCCACCAGGTTGGTGATCTCGTCCACCAGCGAGGCATTGGCCGTGAAGTCGACGACTCCCCCGGCCGCCTCGGCCAGCCGGGTGGCCTGCTCGATGACAGCGGCACGGCGCTCCTCGAAACCGAGCCGGATCCCGCCCCGGGCGATGGTGGGCACCAGGTCATCGGCCGAGGCGACCTCGTGGATGCCGACGGGCACGCCGTCGGCACGCTGCAGCGATCCGGCGGTGGCCGCCGTGGTGCGCTGCAGGTAGGTGTTGCGTCCCGTGACGAGATCGGAGATCCGCGCCGGGACCACCTGCTCCCCCCACAGTGCCAGCACCCAGCGGATGGCGCGGGAGAAGGACAGCCTCGGATCACACCATCGCATGTTCTTCTCGGCCCGGAGCCCCGAGACGGTGGTCTCGACGATGCCACGCAGCACCTCCAGGACGGTGCGCCCGGGAGCCTCGAGCGTCACGCAGGCGTGCTCGGTGCCACCGACCTCCGCCCTGACGATCTGTTCCACGGTGACGCCCTGACCACGCATGAAGCCCTGCAGCGGTTTGGTCGGGTTGCCGTCGGCATCGAAGGCCGCGGCCCACTTCGGCCCCTTGCGCAGTGTGGTGGAGTCCTCCTCCATCGCGGCCACCTCGGTCACCGTCACCACGACCCGACGCGGGGTGGCCTCGACCACGACCTCCCCGTGGCCCAGCCGCGAGGCCGCCAACCCGGCGGTGATGGCATCGTGAACCTGACCGACCGTGGTGGTCACGACGTGCGGGGGCAGTTCCTCCACCCCGATCTCGAGGGCGAAGGTCTGTGCCGTGCCCGTGGTCGGGGCCGGGAGCTCCAGCGGCTCGGGTTCTGCCTCCTGCTGCACCTTGAGCAGGGGGAAGCCGAGCTCCTCACGACGCTCGATCCACAACGCCGCGGTGTCACGCATCAGGCGTCGCATCGTCCCGAAGGCCTGGGCCCGCTCGGTGGTGGAGATCGCGCCCCGGGCATCGAGGACGTTGAAGGCGTGGCTGGACTTCAGGATGTACTGGTGGGCGGGCACCGGGAGCCTGGCCTCCACCATCCGGCCCGCCTCCGACACGTAGGCCTCGTAGAGCCTCTTGTTGGCCTCGACGTCCGCGTCGTCGAGGTAGTAACGGCTCATCTCGTACTCCTGCTGCCCGAAGGCCTCACCGTAGGTGACCACGGTGCCGTCGGGCTTGCGGGAGTAGGCGATGTCCTTGAAGTGGGTGACCCCCTGCTGAGCCATGAGGATGCGTTCCAGACCGTAGGTGAGTTCCACCGGGATCGGGTTGAGATCCTGCCCACCCACCTGCTGGAAGTAGGTGAACTGGGTGATCTCCATCCCGTCGAGCCAGACCTCCCAACCCAGTCCCCAGGCACCGATGGCGGGCTGGGCCCAGTTGTCCTCCACGAAACGCACGTCGTGGGCGTCCAGATCGATGCCGAGCGCCTCCAACGACCCCAGGTACAGCTCCTGGGGATCCCCCGGCTCCGGTTTGAGGATCACCTGGAACTGGGTGTGCATCTGGAGCCGGTTGGGGTTCTCCCCGTAACGGGCGTCGTCAGGACGCACCGACGGTTCGACGTAGGCGACGTCCCAGGGCTCCGGGCCCAGCACCCGCAGCACCGTGGCCGGGTTCATGGTGCCCGCCCCCACCTCCGTGTTGAAGGGCTGCCAGGTCAGGCAACCGCGGGAGGTCCAGTAGTCGGAGAGGATCCTGAGGGCGTCTTGCATCGTCAACACGCGGACAGGTTACCCGGCCAGCACCTCCCGGAGCACGTCGAGCGGGAGGGAACCGACCGCCAGTGCACGGTCGTGGAAGTCCTTGAGGTCGAAGCCCTCCCCGCCACGCCGGGCCGCGTCATCGCGGATCTGCTCCCAGATCCGCTGACCGATGAGGTAGCTGGGTGCCTGACCCGGCCAGCCCAGGTAGCGGTGCAGCTCGAAGCGCAGCTGGTTCTCCTCCATCGCCACGTTCTCCCGCAACAGGCGATGACAACTGTCGTAGGACCACACACCGTCGCCGTACTGGCCGAGAGCGGGCTTGCCCAGATGGATCCCGAGATCCAGCACCACACGGGTGGCACGCAACCGTTGTCCATCGAGCATCCCGAGTCGCTCCGCCGGGCTGAGGAAACCGAAGGAGTCCATGAGACGCTCCGAGTACAGCGCCCAGCCCTCGCCGTGCCCGGAGACCCAGCAGGCCAGCGAACGCCACCGGTTGAGCCTCTCCCCCTGGGCGACGGCCTGGCCGACCTGGAGGTGATGCCCGGGAACCCCTTCGTGGTACACGGTGGTCTTCTCCTGCCAGGTGGTGAACTCGGTCACGCCCTCCGGCACGGACCACCACATCCGCCCCGGACGGGAGAAGTCCGACGACGGGCCGGTGTAGTAGATCCCGCCGGTGGCCGAGGGGGCGATCATCCCCTCGACGGTGCGCACCCGAGGATCGAGGGTGAAGTACTTGCCGTCGAGGGCCTCGATGGCCTCGTCCGCGGTGGCCTGGAGCCACGCCTTGAGGGCCTCGGTGCCGTGGATGACATTGGCGGGGTCGGCGTTGAGCTGCTCGATCGTCTCGGCGACGGTGCCGCCGGAGATCTGCTTCGCCACCTCCTCCTGCTCAGCGGTGATGCGGGCCAGGGACTCGATCCCCCACTCATAGGTCTCGTCCAGGTCGATGCGCGCCCCCAGGAACTCACGCGAGGCCCGCTGGTAACGCTCCCGGCCCACCCCGTCGGCCTCCCGCGCCACCGGGGCCAGTTCCTCTGCGAGGAACTCGGCCAGCACGGCAGCCCCCTCCCGGGCGGTGAGAGCCGCCTTCTCGATCTCGTCCTGGAGTGCTCCGTCACGTCCGGACTCCCCCACCAGTTGCTGGAACCGCCCGGTGTCCCGGGACAGGTCACGTGCCTGGCCGACTGCATCCAGCACGGCCCGCCTGGCCGGCACGTTGCCGACGGCGATGCCCCGACGCAGGGTCTCGGTCCAACTGGCGAAGGCCCCCGGGACGGCCCTCAAGCGGGCCGCGATGGTGGCCCAGTGTTCGTCGGTGTCCGTGGCCATCAGGTCGAACACGTCGCGGGTCCAGGTCAGTGGGCAGTCGATGTTGTTGACGGCTGACAGGTGGTCACCCGCCTCGATGCACTCCAACTCGAGCCCGAGGCGATCCTGCATGGCGGCCTTGGTCGCCCGGTCCACGTCATCGACGGCCTCGGCCGCCTCCAGCTGTCCCAGAACATCCCGCAGGTGTTCAGCCCACTGCTCCACGACCTGCGGACCGTGGTCACTGAGTCTGTCATCGTGGCCCGGGACACCGAGGTCGGTGGCATGTTCCGGGTTGTGGGCGACCAGTGCGTCGACATGGGATTCAGCGATGGCATCGATGGCGGAGGGGTTGCGCATGGCCCAAGGATAGAGCCATCACCGCCCGACAGATCCAGCCGGCGCCACCTCGACCGGTTGCTCAGCGGTGAAGACGACGGCCCGTTGGACCACGAAACTCACCGCGAACAGGCTCAGCTCAGTGAGCACCTTGGCCACCACCAACGGCATCACCGCGTCCAGAGCGGCGATGAGCAGACAGTTCAGCACGAGCAACCCGGCAGCGAGTCCGCCGTAACGCAGCACCGAACTGCGGTCCCCGGCCCGGAACACGACCCGCCGTCCCAGGTGGTAGTTGAGCGTCGCGGACAGCACTCGTGCGGTGACCACGCTCAGCAACAGGTGCCCGGTCAAGGTCATCATCGCCAGCAGCACCAGGGTGTCGGTGACGAAGCCCACCAACGAGGCCCCCGCGAAGGCGAGCAGAGGACGGTAGACCCGCCACGAGTCGATGACCGGACGGAAGTGGGAGCCTGCGTTCCCTGCCAGGTAGATGGTCTCGATCCCCACCTCACGGATCCCGACACCGGCGTCGCGGGCCTGGAGCAACAGGCGCAATTCGTACTCGAAACGCTCCCCCGGCACGGATTGCAGCCACTCCAGCAGCGATGGCGGGTAGGCCCTCAGTCCGGTCTGGGTGTCACCGATGCCGATGCCGGTCAGGGCCTGGAACAGCCATGTGGTGGTGGTGTTGCCGATCCGGGAGCGCAGCGGCACCCGTCCGGTGAAACGGCGTCCCCCCAGCACCATCTCATGCGCTCCCGGATCCACCTCGTCGGCCACCTTGATGATGTCGGCCACCTCGTGCTGGCCATCCGAGTCGGCGCACACCACGACCTCACCCGGATGGGCACGGCGGGCGTGGGCGAAACCGGTCTTCAAGGCATGGCCCTTGCCTCGGTTGCCGTGGTGGCGGAGCACCTCGGCACCGTGGAGACGCGACAGGGCGAAGACCTCGTCGAAGTCCGGCCCGGATCCGTCATCGATGACGAGGATCTCCGGTTGCCGGGGGTGGCGACGGAGGTCCCGAACGAGTCGGATCAGCGAGTCACCGGGTTCGAATGCAGGGATCAGGACGAGCACCACGCTCACCTCCCGATCCACAGGATGTCCGAGGTGCCCCGTTCCTTGCCGCGGCCGAGCGGGTTGTTCACCAGGGCACCGTTGAAGACCATCGCCGACGATCCACCACCGTCGAGGTTGTAGGCCACCTGCGCACCGAGATCGGTGAACAGACCGGCGAAGTCCGTCATGGTCGTGCCTGTGCTGTACCCAGGACTGCGTCCATCGGCCACGATGACGAGGAAGTGATTGGGTTCGATCATTCCGATCCCGGTACGTGGTTGTCTGCCCTGGATGGAATGGTTGCCGAAATTGGTGTCCACCTCGACCTCATCGATGCCGGGCACCACCACGCCACCGTCGACGAGCGTGGGCCCGAAGGACAGGGTGTGCCACGCGCCGTCGGCGATGAGCCGTGCAGCACTGGTGGCGGTCTCGTCGTAGCTCACCATCGATCCGTCACGCATGATCGCGAGACCCTGTCGAGCAGGTTCATCCCGGAATGCGACGCCGTTTCTGATCACGATGCCGGTGTCACGGAAGCCGTAGTAGTCCCCGTTGACGGCGAACAGCCCACCCACCTGGGAGAGGATCGAGGAGGGAGTGTCGATGATGTTGGTGCCGAAGGTGTCCTTGGCGAAGGCGCTGGCCAGGAACGTGGCATCACCGAGGCGCACATCGGCGACGTACCAGGCCAGGGCCGAGTCCCCACTGCCCGAGCTGTGCGCGGTGATGGTGATGCTCCTGTCCGACGAGGTGTAGCTCAACCCGTCGATCACCCCGTCGTCGGCGGAACTGCTGATGTTCGCGGTGGTGCCACCGCTCTGGGTGCCGGGCAACCCTTCGTAGTCGGAGGCCGAGGTGACATCGGCGTGCTCGATGAGGAATCGGTCGAGGGCCCACGCGGTGCCTCCGGCAGCGGTGAGACCAACCATCCCGACGCTGCCGGTGATGACCGCACGGCGGGAGATCTTCTTCATGGCTGTGGAATTCGTCATGGGTCAACCGTCACGGCTGACGCTGTGCTCCCCCTGTGACCGTCCTTCGAGCCGGGCATGAGGCCCTGTTCTAGACTGTTCTCGTTCCAAGGGGCGTTAGCTCAGCCGGTCAGAGCAGAGGACTCATAATCCTTGGGTCGCGGGTTCGAGCCCCGCACGCCCCACCTCACCGATGACGAGGGACGGGAAACCCCGTGGGTCCGATGGGACCCACGGGGTTTCTCCTGTCAGCGACCGGTCTTGGGCAGACCCGGCCTGACCTTCGGCGGCTCCGGCTTCGCCGGGGTCGGCCTCGGGCTCGGAGCCGGACTGGGTGTCGGCGACGGGGCCGGGCTGGGTGTCACCGTCGGTGTCGGTGACGGGGCCGGGCTGGGCGACGGCGTCGGTTCCGGCTTCGGCGGGAGCGGGGTGACCGGCTCACAGGCACGGTCACTCAGCTCGCCCCCGATCCAGGTGAGGTCGGCCATGTTGAGCAGACCCGTGCCCCGCTCGGCCCCGTGGACCTCGCAGTCGGCCGTGGCAGCCGTGACCTTCTCGGTGACCCTGCCCCGCACCGTGATGGTGAAGGTGTGGCTGGCACCGGCGTCGATCCGCTGGTCCGTGACCAGGGTGACCCTGTCCTGACCGTCGAAGTCGGCTGCGGCCTTCACATCGGCCGGATCGACCGCACTCACCTCGACGGTGCTGACCTCGATCCCGTCACCGTAGGCGAGGGTGTCGGCCAAGGAGTAGGAGGTGGCGATGCCACCGGTGTTGGTCACCCGCACGTCGTAGGTGATGGCGACCGATGCACCGTCCTGGGCGACGTCACGCTGCATCTTGCTCAGCTGGAGGTCAGGCACCTCGACGGGGCGACAGGCCCGTGCGGTCTGCGACTGGCCGCCTGTCACCATCTCCACCCGGTTGAGCAGACCCGTGCCGTTCTCGCCGGTCTGGAGTTCGCACTCCAGGGCCGTTGCCGCGGAGCCGATCCTGATCTTGGCCTTCGCCTTGACGGTGTAGGTGTGGGTGGCCCCGGCCTTGATCTCCTGATCGGTCACCAGGGTGGGGTTCGCCACACCGTCGAAGTCGGCGGCCGGGACGATGTCGGCAGGATCAGCCGTCACCGTCACCGAGCCCGGCACCACGGTCACGCCCTCACCGAACCTCAGCTCGTCGTTCAACGAGTAGGTCGCATCGAACTCACTCGGGTTGGTCACCGTCACCTCATAGGCGATCGAGGCGTCCTGCCCCTGCTGCTCGAAGTCCGTGACCACCTTGTTCACCTGCGGCCTGCCGGGAATCTTGACCGGTTCACAGGCCTCGTCGGCGAGTTCACCGCCGGCCCAGGTGAGGACGGCACCGTTGAGCAACCCGGTCCCGGTCTCACCGGAACGGAGCTCACAGTTCGTCGCCTCGGCCGAGATGGTCTCGGCGACGGTACCTGTCACCGTGATGGTGAAGGTGTGGCTGGCACCGGCGTCGATCCGCTGGTCCGTGACCAGGGTGACCCTGTCCCGACCGTCGAAGTCGGCTGCGGCCTTCACATCGGCCGGATCGACCGCAGTCACCTCGACACCGTCGACGGTGATCCCCGGACCGAACCTGAGGGTGTCGGTCAAGGAGTAGGAGGTGGCGACATCCCCGGTGTTGGTCACCTTGACGTCGTAGGTGATGGACACCTTGTCGTTGTCCTGGGTGAAGTCACGGTGGGTCTTGACCAGCTGGACCGCAGGCAGCCTGACCGGCTCACAGGCGCGGGCCTCGACGGTCTTGCCGCCACTGGTCATGGTGGCCTGGTTGAGCAGACCCGTCCCGGTCTCGCCGGCCTGGAGCTCACACTCCCGGGCCTCGGCCGTGGCATCCAGCGCCACCTTGGCCTTCGCCTTGACGGTGAAGGTGTGGGTGGCACCGGCCTTGATCGCCTGGTCGGTCACCAGGGTGGTGTTCGCCACACCGTCGAAATCGGCCTTCGGGGTGACCGCCGCCGGATCAACCGACACCGCCACCG